>NZ_CANMAO010000001.1 GCF_947495845.1 uncultured Endozoicomonas sp.
TAAACAAATGACTTGAGTTTATGAACTTTATTGAGGATAGTTTTTATAAGCATCAGCGACGTTTCTTATTGTTTTTTGTCTGCAAACAAAAAAATCTATCAGAAATTGATCGCTGGTGCTTTTTTTCATTAAATCAGTTCATTTTTTACCCACAGATATCCCTGAAGAGCCAATAAATCAGTCAGATACTATCTAGGTATGTTTGTTGAACAGCCCAAATGTGATGTGGACAAATGCAGTGCTGAGAAAATACGTGCGGCATCATTGATCGCTGAGTTTATCAAGCCACCGATTTCACTAGAGCAAGTTATCAACTATCCGGTCTACATCAATCCTGAAGGTGCTCTGGACGTTGTAAGTGTGAAGAATCAGATTGGCTGGTACCAGAAAAACAACATGATAAACTATGGTACCAGCATTGAGGATGTAGTGGATCGAACCTACATTAAACCACTGAATTAAAGTATGAGTCTGCTCATCTTTTACCAACGCCTCACTTGCGCATAAGTAGTTAACCACCTGAAATCATATTTTCTGACTCATTGATCAGGCTCTCTGACTGCGTTACAACTCTGGTCACATAGCTCGCTATGCTCCCGCCGTTGCGTCTTGCAGAGAACCTGGTCAATAAGCCAGAAATATTCGATTCCAAATGGTCAACTACTTAATGGCGCAGAAAAAGTACTAGATATGGATTTTCCTTTGCCAAAAGGTGTAACAGTCCCTTATAGGGACTGTTGGAAAAGAAGTTTGTTCATTGAATACGATGAACTTCAATTGTTTTAGCAACGTGCAGTAACTGTTTTTTTAGCCATAGAAGACTCTGATCTTTATCTCTCAAAGGGTGCCAGGCAAGAAGGTGTTGGTAGGAAAGTTCACTGTCTTCTATCTGGTACCAGCTGAAATTAAATTGATCAGCATAATATTTTGCCACAGCAGCCGGCAGCACAGTAACCAGCCCAAGTTTTTGCATAAGCTCAGGTACTGCAAGAAACCCCGTGGTGTGTATTGCGATAGTTCGTTGAATACCATGGCGCTCACACCATTCATCCATCAGTGCTTGAGAGTGCCCCCATATCGAAGGGTAGATAAACCTCAATGCTCTGATCGCGTCGGCTGTGATAACCGCTGATGCATCATGAATTGGCTCTGGAGAAACAAGAACCAACCGTTCACTGAGAAAACGGGTGGATTTAAGGTTTTTTGACAGTCGACCACTCTTTTCAAAACCGACAACAAGATCAACAGCTCGGGTTTCCAACTCTTGGGAGTAATCGGTGGCCTTAAGATCCTTAATTTCCAGTTTAATATTGGGGGCTTGTCCTGAGATTTTTCCCATCAAAGCCGGCACAATAATAAGTTCAACATAGTCGCCTCCTGCAATTCTGAAGGTGGCTTCACTTTCTTCTGGCTCAAACACGGAAACATTGGTCAGACTTTGCTCCAGCAGTAACATGGCCTGCCTTATGGCCGGTGATATCAAACGAGCCTGATCTGTAGGTGCCATACCGCCATACACGGGGACAAACAAATCATCATTGAACTGCCTTCTAAGTCTTGAAAGCGCATGGCTGATCGTTGACTGCGAAAGGTTTAGCTTTTCAGCCGTTCGGCTGACGCTTCCTTCTGTCATCAGGAGATCGAAAATTCTCAACAGGTTTAAATCAATTCGATTCAGGTCACGCATAACTTTCCAGTGTTACAGAATAGTAAGTACCCAACCATATGAAACCATATTTTCTGGCTTAGTGGTCAGCCACTCTACTGCGTTACATCTGCGATTACATAGCTATGGCTATGCTCACTCCGATGTGCCTTGCATAGTAACTAACCACTAAGCCAGAAATATTCGATTTCATATGATCGGGTACTTAGTATCGATATGAACCATAGCTGAATGCTGAAGTTTCATTTTCTGCATAGGATAGAGCTGTTTACTATTAGCGCAATCAAAAATTGAGCAGTAAACATGTTAAGAAATTATCTTTTCCTTTTTGGAATAGGCGTAATCTGGGGTTCACAGTTCATCTTCCAGCAAATGGCTGTTGCCGATCTCTCTCCAGTTTGGGTGGGGGCAGGGCGGTCTCTGGTCGGGTTTATGACTTTAGCGGTCATCTGTCAGGTATTGAGAATCAAAAGCAATGGCGGGCAGTGGTTTAAGTTTAGTCTGATTGGGCTTCTGGAAGCAACTATTCCTTTTGTGCTGGTAGCCTGGGGGCAACAGTATTTGGATACCGCCATTGCCGCCATTCTGATGGGCACCATTCCATTCTTTACGGTCATTCTTGCGCCTTTGGTGATTCGTGGTGCGAAGATTACTTTTGCTGGTATGGGAAGTGTCTTGCTGGGTTTTGCCGGGTTGTTAACACTGTTCTATCCTGAGTTAATGTCAGGCAGTGGCAGTGCAAATCTGCTGGCAGCGGGTGCCATCGTTTTTGCTGCTGCTTGTTTTGCAGTCGCACTCTTGTTGTTGAAAGGTGTGCACAGTGAACACCCATTAGTGATTGCCAGAAATGTACTGGGCTGTGCTTCTGCTCAGATTGTTTTGTTTGCGTTGATTGTGTCGCCGGTCAATGAGGTAACGCCGACAACATCCAGCCTGATGGCGATAACTTACCTCGGTATGTTGTGCGCAGGGCTGGTGTACTTTCTCTATATGGTATTGATACGCGACGCAGGTCCAGTATTTGCATCGATGAATAACTATCTTGTACCTATGATAGGTGTTCTGCTGGGCGCAACCATTAATGGGGAAGCTTTGACTGTATACACTTGGGTTGCACTTGGCGTGATTTTGATGGCTGTGGCCTTTAACCAGTTCTTTTCACGTAAAGAAGCTCAGGCTGCCTGAGCTTCATCTCTTCGCATTTTTAGATCACTTTACTACCAGCCAAACAACTTCAGGTTCTTGTCGAGCTTGAAGTTGCTGGTCAGTACTGCATGCTGGTCAAGGTTATATTTGACGTTATTGACCAGTTTCTGATCTCTTAAGAGTGCTGGGATATTTTTGACATAGAGTTTGTCGTAGAAAATATCCGTCATGACTTTGAGCATTCGGTTACTAAAATCCCCTTGACTGCTCCAGTGTCGTTCATCGTCGGGTGTGGGCAAATAGGCATCCGCTGATGTTTCACTGTCTCGACTGGCAGAGACTACGACCATATATGCCGGAATATCTTTCCCGCCTCGGGTTTCACTTTCTTCGATGATATTCGGATTCAGGGCGTTGTAGACGTAGCGGTAAGGTAAATCAAACATGGTACCGGAGTGGCAGGTGTCAACAAAGACTAACAGCCGGGTACTTTTATGGAACTTTTTAAAAGCGTCGTGTAATTCATCGTCCGCAATCACCTCTTTTCCGGCAACCAGAAGTTCATCGATGTTGTCGGACTCATCACTATTCCGGTCTGTTGTATGGGTACCATGACCACTGAAACTGATAATTACCCGGTGAGGCCCCGGTGAAGCATGTGTTTTCTCTGCAAGGCTACGGATTTCCGATAATAACTTTTCTTTGCCCATTGGTTCTCTTAAATCGGTTTTAACATTCAACGAGTGCGCAGGAATACCCTTTGTCATGGCAGCCCATTGGAAAAAATTCCAGGCGTCATTTCGACAACCGTTCAAAGTAGGGACTTCAGGGGTGTGGTCATAATTCTGGCCGGTAAACAATCCCATGATGTGATGCATGTTTTCGAATTCGAAATAGTAATCGTCATCGAAAGGGCACTGGTTGTCATAACATGGCGTTGAGTTTTGTGATGAAAAATTACTGGTTGAATACGCGACAGCGGGGTGGTGAGTAAGTAGGGCTGAACATAGTAGAGAAATAAAAATCAGCTGTTGTATGTAGCGCTTGAGGGGGACAGTCATACAGTTCCTCATAGTAAACCATGAAGTAGCAATGTAGAGGAGGGTGATATCATGCAAAGTGTGGTTACTCAGGTTAGCAGAGTTATTTTAGTGGACAGGGGAAAATACCAATAAAAAAAGCGTGATGGATGCTTGCATGCTGATCAGCTTTCCTTATAATCAGCGGCGTCTGGTGAGGGGTGAAATCTTCTGGTCAGATATTCTTTGATGGTGGGCGTAGCTCAGTTGGCAGAGCTCCGGATTGTGATTCCGGCGGTCGAGGGTTCGAGCCCCTTCGCCCACCCCATTCAAATTATTCCCTTCATAGCTTTCGTTAATCCTCTTTCAGTATTGAAGCTTCTGTTTGATAGTGCTTATTGCCCCGTATCTTGTTCACTAAGTAAGGTATTGTACGGCAAGGCTCATTTGTTCTGTGCGTTCCTATATTTCTAGCTGTTTATGGCCATGATTACAGAGCAGCTATGCTAGCCTGTTGTAAAAACGTCAAATAAGAATAGTCTGGTCCGGCAGATTGAGCAGAAGCAGGGTTGATAAATATGTTAATGGATAAGGTTATCGGGCACCGGGGTGTGGCTGCTGAGGCGCCTGAAAACACGTTAGCTGGCTGTCGTATGGCGGCTGAAAAGGGATTTCGGTGGATAGAGGTTGATGTCACTCTATTGGGTGACCAGACAGCGGTACTGTTTCATGATCGTCGTTTAAATCGTACTACCAATAAAAAGGGAAGCCTGCGTGCTGCGAGCAAGGCTTTGCTTGCTGACATTGATGCGGGTAGCTGGTTATCAAGCCAGTTTGCCGGGGAGCCGATTCCAACACTTCATGAAGCACTGGTTGCAATCAAGCAGCTTAATGTAGGTCTTAATATTGAGATTAAGGTCAATGGCTGTTCAAAACGACAACTGGTGACTGCCCTGCTGAAAGAAATTGAAAACACGGGATTTCCAAAAGATAGGCTGGTGGTTTCCAGCTTTAATTACAGTGCTCTGAAAATGTTTGCGGATGAATCTGATATCGCAACGGCCTGCCTTTTTGAGCGCTTGCCTTTAAGCTGGAAAAGGAAGGCAAGAAAGGTAAATGCGAGATCGATCAATCTAGGGCAAGCAAAGGTGTCGAGAAGAAAAATAGAGAAAGTGAAGACTGTCGGTTATGAAGTCTACTGTTACACCGTGAATTCTAAAGAGCGGTTTGAACAGTTACTGGCGTGGGGTGTTGATGGCGTTTATACAGACACGTCATCGTTGCTGGATCAATAGTTGGATAAATAGGTAAGTAAATATAAAGGTAAGAAAAAGCAGACAGGGAATGTCTGCTTTATGTCGTTTATAGCTCGTCCACTTCCCGCAGATATTTGAACAGTTTTTTAGCTGCTACGGGTGGCTTATTCTGAGACGCTTCTTTCTGAGCATTGCGAACCAGCTGGCGGATGTGTTGATGCTCCGCATTTGGGTACTGTTCCAGATAGTCGGTCAAAGCCTTATTGCCGTCAGCATCTCCAATTAAGCGATCGCGCCATCTTTCCAGCTGGTGGAAGCGACGATTGTGTTCTTCACTGGAAGAGTTCAGCTGATTTAACAGTTCGGTGATTGGCTCCATCTCCTGATCGACCAGCAATTTACTGATAAATCCAAGATGGCGCTTACGGGCGTTGTGGCTGGTAATACGCTTACTTTCGTCCAGTGCGGCGCGCAGGCGGTCATTCAGCGGCAGTTTATCCAGCAGCGAAGGTTTGAGCTCCATGAGACTGGTGCCAATCTCTTTAAGCGCATCCATATCTCGCTTCAGCTCAGCGCGGCTGACGTAGATGATTTCTTCTTGCTCTTCATCGTCCCAGGCTTCCTGAATACGACGGCTTTTTTTACTCATAAGTCTTTCTCTAAGGGGGAGGGTGCCATTGCGGGAATTAATACATGCTATTTTACTTCAGAATCTGATGGAATTGGGATGTTTTGTATAAGTAGTTGTAGGCAGACGATCAAATAGTCAGAAAATTTGATTTCGTATGGACAACTACTTATCAGGTGCATTCTTTTCATTCCGGCGGCAAAATACAAAAAAGCATAAACAAAACAGACAGGGTGGAATCATGGGCGAAACTTCCAATGCGGTACTGGATCCACGTGCTGAAGAAGCCAGGCTGAAAGGGCTGGCTGGCGATATTCTGGATGAAGCGGCGCGACAGGGAGCGGATGGGGCAGAAGTAGGGATTAGCCTGGACTCCGGGTTATCTGCCAGTGTCCGTATGGGCGATGTGGAAACCGTCGAGTTCAATCGCGATCAGGGTCTTGGTATTACCGTGTATCTGGGTAAGAAAAAAGGCTCGGCCAGTACTTCCGACAGCAGCCTTCAAGCCATTAAGGACACCGTACGTGCGGCATTGGATATTGCCCGGTATGCCTCAGAAGACCCATTCTCCGGCTTGGCTGAAAGAGCATTAATGGCAGATGCTGCCGCGCTTCCCGATCTGGACCTTTATCACCCTTGGGGTATCGAAGCTCCCGAAGCTATTGATCTGGCACTTCAATGTGAAGATGCCGGCCGGAACTACAGTAAGAAAATTATTAACTCGGATGGCGCCAGTGTTTCCAGCCATCAAGGCGCACGTGTTTATGGCAATAGTCATGGTTTTATTGGTAGTTATGTTTCCAGTCGGCACAGTTTAAGTGCAGTGTTGATTGGCATGCAGGAAGAGGAGATGCAGCGGGATTACTGGTACACAGTGAATCGTAATGCCAGTTTGCTGGAAAATGCCGTAGAGGTCGGAAAGACCGCTGCAGAAAGAACCATCAGCCGCCTTGGGGCTCGTAAAGTAGATACTGCCGAGGTGCCGGTGCTGTTCTCAGCGGATATGGCCGCCGGTTTGATTTCTCATTTTCTGGGAGCGATCAGTGGTGGCAATTTGTACCGTCAGGCGTCTTTTTTGTTGGATCATCTTGGTCAGCGGATATTCCCTGAATGGATGCGAATTCATGAACAACCGTTATTGCAAGGCATGTTGGGCTCGGCCAGTTTTGATAATGATGGATTGGCCACCTATGCCAAAGACTTTATTAAAGACGGCGTTCTGGAACACTACATACTGAGTACTTACTCCGCACGAAAGCTGGGTATGAAAAGTACTGCAAACGCGGGCGGTGTGAATAATCTCTTTGTTGAAAGCAATGCGGGTGGTCAGGCTGAGCTGTTGAAGCAAATGGGCACCGGGCTTTTGGTAACAGAGCTTATGGGGCAGGGTGTCAATACGGTAACTGGTGATTATTCGAGAGGCGCTGCAGGTTTCTGGGTGGAAAACGGCGTGATTCAGTTCCCCGTGTCGGAAGTGACCATTGCTGGCAATTTGAAAGATATGTATCGGGATATTGTGGCGGTTGGTAATGATGTTGACCCAAGAAGCACCATTCAAACCGGCTCTATTTTATTGAATAAAATGAAACTGGCTGGCGCTTAACGGTTTATGGGGCTTTGGTGAAACCCGAAGGTCGGTAATTCTGTAAGAATTGCCGACACCTCGCAGACCTGCAGGAGTTGAATGCCGGCAACCCTTCAGGTTACTAATCTACGATATCTGCTTCTGCCCAACCAGCAACCCCACCCGTTGTCTTTTGATACCTAGCAAACACTTTTGCCACAGAGACAGGTTGCCAAAATTGTAACAATGGCTGGTATGTACAACCTCAAATCCCACATCCTGCAGTTGTTGTTGCCAATGATACGCAGAGTTGAAGCAAACACCCACGCCAGCAGTATTTGCGCCCAGCCTGCGGGTCAGCCTTTTCAGCCACTTTGAAGCGGTTAAATGGAAAATACGTTTTCCGGGGATGTTTGAGTCGTTCTTGCCTTCATAAAAATTCTCAAAAATAATAATCAGCCCACCGGGAGCCAGCATATCGTAGGCATCCAGCAAACCCTGTCGTTGTAACTGATGAGTCGATGAGTAGCCGGATGTCACAAAGTGGTGCAGTACCCAGTTGAACTGAATAAGATCAAAGGTTTCACTGTTATTAAATTTCTGGAAAATACCGTGACGTAAATGCTTGTTTGGATGAACATTGTTTTTACCCAGCATGGCTTCATCGGGCTCAACGATGGTTACCTGACTACCGGCATAATGTTTAAGAAATCGGTCTGCGTAAGAACCATTACCACCACCCACATCGAGCAAGTGCAGATTTTCGGGGCTCTTTATAAATTCATTGACGGCTTTGTTGAAGTATTGAAACAGTGAATCGTCAATGTATTCAACATCGAAGGCAGCGACTTGCTCTGCATTAAGTAATTTGACGGGTTCAGGCATGATGGGTTCCTGACTGGCGTAAGAAAAAGGGTGCTTCCAGTAGGTATCTGATGAATAGATGGGAAATTTAGACAGCGTGGTCAGAATGGTGTGAAGAAAAGAGGGGCAAGGGACTAAGGAATTGTTCCTGAATAAATTCACTGCTCAGAGAAGTGTTGCTTTCCGTTTACCGTTATCCGTTTTCCGTAAAAGCACAATCAGCAAGGCTTTACGGAAAACGGTTCTGGTTAAATGTGAAAGTTATTTTGTGACAGTTCCTATCCATAGAACAACGTCGCCAATCCAAGAAAAGAAAAGAAGCCAACCACATCCGAAATAGTGGTGAGGATGATGGTTCCCGCTAAAGCCGGGTCAATATTCAAAGACTTGAGCAGAACGGGCAGAGTGGCGCCAGTAATCACCGCCACACTCAGATTGATGACCATAGCGCAGGCAATAACCAGAGAAATGATCGGGTCATCAAACCAGAACCAGGCGATGGTTGCGACCAGCGTGGCCCATAACAGGCCATTCAGAAAGCCTGCCACTAACTCCCTGCTCAATAACCATTTCAAGTTAGTGGTGCTGATTTGGCCAAGCGCCATGCCCCTGATCACCAGCGTTAGTGCCTGACTTCCAGCATTGCCACCCATACCGGCAACAATCGGCATAAGAACAGCAAGAGCAACCACCTTGTCGATGGTTTCCTGAAACAGGCCAATAACGGAAGCGGCAATAAATGCCGTAATCAGGTTAACCCCCAGCCAAACGGCTCGGCGGCGTGCTGTTTTCAGTGCGGGAGCAAAGGTGTCTTCGTCATCATCCAGACCGGCCATGCTCATCATGGAATGTTCCGCTTCTTCCCGGATAACATCCACCACATCATCGATGGTGATACGCCCCAGCAGCTTGCCATTTTCATTAACCACGGGAGCAGAGATCAAATCCTGTCGCTCAAATAACTGGGCAACCTGAGTGTCGTCCATATCGGCAGGAATGGGGTCGAGATCGGTTAACATCACTTCCCGAACCGTAGCGCCCGGGTCGGTGGTCAGTAGCACCGTAAGCGGCAGGCGACCAATGTATTCACCACGGCGGTTGACCACTAAAAGATTGTCTGTGGTTTCAGGAATGCCTTCATGACGGCGTAAGTAACGAAGAACAACATCCACCGTATTGCTGGGCCGGACCGTAATGGTATCGGTGTTCATCAAGCCGCCGGCGGTGTCTTCCGGATAAGCCAGAACCACTTCAACCCGTTGGCGGTCCATGGTGTTCATGGAATCCAGTACTTGCCGGGTAATGGTGTCGGGCAATTGCTGCAGAAGGTCGGCAATGTCGTCTACGTCCTGACCTTCGGTGATGGCTTTCAGCTCCGCAATGTTCATGCGGTCCAAAAAGAACTGACGAACCTCTTCGCTCAACTCTTGCAGTACATCGCCTTCCTGCTCCCGGTCAATCAGGCGCCAGAGCAGGCTGCGCAGCTTGGGAGGCGAGGATTCCAACAGGTGAGCAGTATCGGCAGGCGGCAACATATTGAGCATATGGCGCAACTCGGAAGACACGCCATGCTCAAGGGCATCATTGAGTTTGATCAGCTCGGCTTCACCGATGCTCAATTGCAGCTGTTGTGCCATGGACGTCTGCCCGGATAAAAAATGGTTGAATTTACAAGATATAGGAAGTGTATGTGGGTGAGCAAACTTGGCTCACTCATCTTCTCCAAAGCGTTCATCGATCAGGTTGGACAATGCTTCAACCGCGGCTTCTTCATCATGACCATCACAATGGAGCTCCAGCTCTGAACCCTGACCGGCAGCCAGCATCATGATAGCCATAATGCTTTTGCCATCCACCTTCCGGCCATTAAAAACAACATCCACCTGGCAGGCAAAGGCCGCTGAAGTAGTGACGAATTTAGAGGCAGCCCTTGCATGTAATCCCAGTTTATTGATGATCTTTTTTCGATAGGTAATCATTATTTATGAAGTTCTCTGTGTCTGACCTGAATCCGCTCTAGTCTTCCGGTGAAATGCTCACCCAGCGTTTTACAAATATAGACCGAGCGGTGCTGTCCTCCAGTGCAACCAATCGCAATGGTCATATAACTGCGTTGGGCGGACTCAAAGCGAGGGAGCCACTTATCCACAAAGGTGGCAATATCGTCAACCATCTCGATGACCATCGGATCATCTTTCAGAAAATTGCCGACCGGCTCATCCAGCCCATTAAATTCACGCAGCGTTTCATCCCAGAATGGGTTAGGGAGACAGCGAACATCGAAAATATAATCCGCATCAGAAGGAATGCCGTTTTTGAAACCAAAGGATTGGAACAGTACTGTCATGGCATTTTTACTGTCCGTACAGAACGTCTGTTTAATTAAATCGCGAATTTGGTGAACGGAAAGCGGTGTGGTATCAATTTTCAGATCGGCGCTGACCAGCACCGGTTTCAGCAGTGTTTGCTCCTGCTCAATCGCTTCCCTTAATGAAATCTGATCATTGCTCAGAGGGTGCTTTCTCCGAGTAGAGCTGTAGCGGCTGACCAGCTTTTCGCTGTCGGTGTCCAGGTAGAGAACCTGGCAGTCAATCCCTTGATTTTTGAGTGTTTTAATGAGTTCCGGGAACGTGTTTAGCGCCCCTGGCAGATTGCGAATATCAATGCTGACCGCCATTTTTGGTGGTTCTTGGCTGTGGCTCTTCAAAGTGCCTGGCAGCTGGCTAAGCAGGCTGACGGGCAGATTATCAACACAGTAAAATCCCTCATCTTCAAGGGTGTTCAGCACAGAGCTTTTTCCGGAGCCTGATCGCCCGCTGATGATGATCAGTTTCATGATTAGTCCTTTATAGGATTTGGCAAATACCTAATATTCTACGTTTAATACTGAGATAGAGAAGTTATTTTTTTAAAAACGATGCTTCGGAAACTGAATGTAACAACCTCTTTAATCTTTTCTTCGTACTTTGTTAGGAATACTAACCGTTTGGTTAGGTATTTATTTAAGACTCTCGTCTATCTTTTACTTCAACACATTATATAAGAACTGTACTTAAGGTGTTTTATTAATTGTTTGTCTCATAACCCATAGTTGAAGGAATATAAAATGACTCCAGTAAAATCCCAAGTAGTGCCAACAAATTCAGATTCGCTCCCACTTAACGATAAAAACTTTGAAAGTCAGGAGACTGATGAAAAGGTTGCTAAACATAATAGACGCGAAGTTAGATTGGCTGTTATTAGAGCTAGCAATGAGGAGGTTAAGCGTAAATTAACATCAGAGCTGCCAGAAGTTGTTGTGGCCAAAGATCGCGTAATCGAGAGTGAAGAAAAATATATTGAAAGAAAAACGGAAGCTGCTACAAAAGCAGAACACAAAGCATTGGAACCAAAGACTTTTTTCCAAACAGTGAAAGAAGTAGCTAAGAAACTTACTGACAGGGTAATTGCCGTTCTTGAGGTTGTTTACAAAAAAATAGGTTTAGAGTTTTGTGTTAACAAAGTTAGGGAGTTAGTCGCTCCGAAAGTAGATTTATATCTTGCGCGTAGAGCTGCTGCTAACTCTGAGAGAGAAGCGAAGCTTCTTGAACCATTGAAAGCTAAGCTTGAAGCGCGAGGCGTAGCCGCGCCTATTATGGCAAAAACTGCTTCAAGTTCTCCTTGTGTTGGTCAAAATGCTGATGATACTTTCTCTGAAGCCAACATCAAACTGCTTCAAAAGGCTGAAGAGAGGGATCGTAAAGCGCTGGCAGCAATTGCTGACATTGAAGCAAAACGTGCCAAGATTGAAGAAGATAAGAGAAAGGACTTCGTTGAGCACAACTCTGATAATGCGCTTATTGCAAAAATAAAAAGCGAGCTTGGTGAAACAGAAGAGGCAAAAAGTGCCATTGCTTATATTGAAAAAGGTATTGCTCTGGAAGAAAAACACGCCCGAGATAATGTGTACGCAACCAGAGGTATTGCTAAGGCTGCAGTGAAGCATCAAGCGGGTGGATTAGCCTATGAAGTTATTGAACATCCAGCTTCAGCTAAAATGCTTGCAGCTAAAGTAGCTTTTGATGAAAAGATGGCAGCCAGAAAAGCGGCTTTGGATGAAAAGCTATACGCGCGTAAAGCGGCTGAGAATCTTAAAGGCTTTGAAGCGTTGAACAGCCTGTTGTTGCTCCAGTCGTAGGCTATCTGAAACAGGGGGCTGAAAGCGTGCTTCAAAGCATTCCGGTTGTTGAAAGTCTGTACAACTTGTTTACTGGAAAAAGCTAGTTAATCGCAGGTATGAAAAAAGCCACTCTTTGTAGTAGGCTGATAAGTTATGGGGCACCTGAATTTGATTCAGTCCCCATTTAATCTCTTATAAATCAGTTAGTTATCTTTTTGCAAATTGCGATTTAGCGTAGGATGATGTTGTTTTGTCCTTTAATAACAATGTCTTACGCATCGAACTCCAAAAAAAAGCACCATAAATTCCGAATCTGGGTTTATAAATCAGCACAAAATTCCTTATGCAATCAGGCTGTTACTAAATCCTATAGCCATAATACCTCTTGTATAGAATTCTCTTGTGGAGATAACCCTATATATTCGATGTGAATCATGGGAATCCGTATATAAAACCAGCAGTTTGACAGCATTCTCAATTATTCATGGCTCATTTTTTTTAGTTCGTTGTATAACCTTTTGTTTTTAAAAATAAATTTTACATCATCGTACGGTTTTCCTTGGATTTGGAATTTCTAAGTGGTTGAAATTCATGCATAAAAACCGGCACCCAAGCTCAACTTAGGTGCCGCATAACTTATCAGCCTATCTTTGTAGTGGCTTTTTTTTTGTCTGAACAAAACCCCAAGACTTCCGTATTAACGCTAATGATGAGTAATACAGTCGTACAGGTTTTGAACGTTTTCTGCTTGCCGCACGGATGCCATTAACCGATCGGAGTGAAATTGTTCTGCCAGTGCTTTCAGGATTTCCAAGTGCTCCTGATTTTCACCTTCTGGCACAATCAAGGCAAACACCAGATCCACAGGTTTCTGATCGATGGAATCGAAATCCACAGGTTCTGCCAGACGAATAAACAGGCCAACGGGCTCCGGGCATGCTTTACAACGACAATGGGGAATGGCAATGCCATTGCCCAGGCCTGTGGTGCCAAGACGCTCTCTGGAAATCAGAGCTTCAAATAAATCCTTGCCATTAATCTCGGGCACCTCACTGCTGATGTGCTCGGCGATAAATTCCAGAATCTTCTTTTTACTGACCCCATGCACGCCATCAAAGGTTCGCGCGGGTGTGAGGATGCGATGAATAATCATGCTGCTATTTTATAGGTAAATCCGATAACCGGTAAACGAAGTCGTCAAAAATGTGGATGGTGCCAGTACGGGCTGTATACAACATATCTGACACCATTCTTGACTGGACTGAATTGACTGACGCCGGGCTATCGACCTAAGGATTTTTCTTTGTGTTTAACCAGCTGTCGATCCAGCTTGTCCGAGAGCAGGTCAATGGCTGCGTACATGTCTTCGTGGTCTGCGGTGGCATTGACTTCAGCACCCGGGACATGGAGGGTAGCTTCTGCCTTCTGTACCAGCTTTTCGACGCTGAGAGTCACCTGTACATTGGTGATCTGATCAAAATGCGACGCAAGGCGTTCCAGTTTTTTGATCACGTAATCGTGCAGAGCTTCTGTTACCTCGACATGATGTCCACTGATGTTGACTTGCATGTGACGCTCTCCTGATCCCTGTATTATAAAGAAGCTAACATGTTAACCATGTTGACCAGTGCGCGGGATGCTTCGTACTGGCTAACTTCGATTCTACCACTGTCATCCCACCTTGGAATGCCTCAGAGCAAAAAAATGTTTGTTGACTTAAGCAGTTGTCCAAATGAAATCATATTTTCTGACTATGTGGACAGTCACTCTGCAGCGTTGCAGCTTCGGTCACATAGCTACGGCTATGCTCCCTGCTCTACGCCTTGCATAGCAATTATCCACTTAGCCAGAAATATTCGATTTCATTTGCACAACTACTTATACCAACTGTTTGCGCTCATTGGATGGTGGGAAATTCATGGATTCCCTGTATTTGGCGATTGTGCGCCGGGCTACCTTAATGCCTTGTTCTCCCAGAATGGCTGCAATCTTATTATCGCTAAGGGGTTTTCTGGGACTCTCTTCGGCGATCAGCTTTCGAATATGAGCACGAATTGCCGTTGAAGAACACTCGCCGCCTTCAGCTGTGCTGACATGGCTGGAAAAGAAATACTTCAGCTCATAGACACCCCGGGGCGTATGCATGTATTTCTGAGTGGTCACCCGGGAGATGGTGGATTCGTGCATGCCGACTGCTTCTGCGACGTCGGCCAGTACCAATGGTTTCATGGCTTCATCACCCTGCTCCAGAAACGCTTGCTGATAAGCGACAATCTGGCTGGCGACTTTCATTAAAGTCTCATTACGGCTCTGCAGGTTTTTCAGAAACCAGCGAGCCTCCTGCAGGTGACTTTTCATAAAAACATTGTCGCGACTGTTGTTGGCTCGTTGCACCATGGACGCATAACTGTTGTTGATGCGTATTCTGGGTAGTGCATCGGAATTCAACTCAATCGTCCAACGATCTTTAATCTTGCGGACAGAGATATCCGGCACAACGTATTCCGCTTCCGATTGGTCAATGCTGCTACCGGGCTTTGGGTTGAAACTTTGTATCAGTGCCAGGGCATTGCGCAGTTGATCTTCTTTCATTTTGGATCGACGCATAATTTTTGCGTAGTCCCGCGTACCAAGCGCATCAAGATGATCGGACAATAATTTACGAGCGTTATCAAAGTGTGGCGTTGAGGGTGGCAGTTGTAGCAGTTGTACCAGCAGGCATTCCTGTAGATCGAGGCTGCCACAACCTACCGGATCAAACTGTTGAATTCGGTGCTGAAGAACTTTGATCTCTTCAATCTCTAATTCTTCCAGTTGGCTTTGCAGGGAAAGATAGATTTCATCCAGTGAACAGGTCAAATAACCGTCGGGGTTGATGCCTTCAATAATGGCCAGGCCGATTAAACGGTCTCTGTCGCCCATGGGTGTCAGATCAAGCTGCCATTCGAGATGATCCTGAAGGGATTCGGTGGAGCTGGATTTTGCCAGCGGATCATAATCATCATCACGGTTACTGGCTGGCAGGCTGGAGTAAACATCATCCCAGGCTGAATCAACGGGAAGGTCATTGGGAATGCTGTCTGACCATTCAGCCATTTCCTGAGGCTCTGCCTCGGCGTTGTTTTCGCTTAGGTCTACCAGATTTTCTTTGCCATCATTCTCACCGTCATTGCTGGTAGAAGGCTCATCGGACTGAGCTTCATCGGGCTCCAGCATTGGGTTGGACTCAAGGGCTTCCTGAATTTCCTGTTGAAGGTCGAGTGTAGAAAGCTGAAGCAGACGTATCGCCTGTTGCAGCTGTGGCGTCATGGCCAGCTGCTGCCCCATCTTGAGCTGTAAAGAAGGCTTCATCGGTAACCGTATACCTTTACTTCGTTGTCCGTGCCGGTGAGTTTACCTGTCTACGGCCATGAAGTTTCAGACAGGGGCTCGTCATTTCAAAATAGGTATTTGCACGGATGCTGTTGCGAGCACTCTCCATGTGAGCCTGATTATAACCATAGAGTAGCTATTGAAAAAAGCATGGGGTCGAAAGATTGTCTGACAGCAGTCATAACAAACGGCATTAACCTTATGGTTGGTTATTTGCACTGATTAAAAAATGAACTGAGGTTTGTTTGACATTGGTCAATTACAAATCGCTGTACAAAAAATATCCTGCGAGGCTGTAAAAAGCATTGGGTTATTTTGTGGATTTTCTAATTGTTATCCCAGTCGTTGCGCTGGTTATTTATGCCATTGTTAAAAATTACAGTGCATCAGCATCACTGGCCATTGCCGGCCTGGTATTGCTGAGTGCTGCTGCGTTGATGGGGGAGCAGAGCATTCTGCCCGAAGCCAAGGCAACCGGCTTTATGCCGTTTGATCTGTTTGAACTGATGAATGCGGTGTTTAAAAACCGTATGGCGGGTCTGGGTTTAACCATTATGGCTTGTGGTGGTTTTGCCAGTTATATGTCGCATATTGGCGCTTCTGAATCACTGGTTCGTCTTGCTGTAAAACCCATCAGTAAATTCAAATCACCGTATACCGTCCTGGCACTTTGTTATCTGCTCAGTGTCGTACTTCAGATGTTTGTTACTTCTGCCACAGGCCTTGGTCTTCTATTGATGGTGACGCTCTATCCGGTGTTAAGAAACATTGGTTTGAGCCCTGCGTCTGCGGTTGCCGTTATCGCATCTCCAGCAGCATTTGAGATTGGTGTGACTCAGGTTAACGCAAACTTTGCGGCCAGTCAGTCTGGCATTGAGATTACTGAGTATTTTCTGAACTATCAGGCTTGGATTACCGTCCCTATGGCGTTGGTGGCGGCAGGGCTGCATTTTGTATGGCAGCGTCGCTGCGATCTGAAAGACGGTTATATTGCAGCAGAGCATGTTGGTGAAGGCATCGAAAAATCCGATGACGACAAGCCAAAAGCGCCTGCTTTTTATGCATTGCTGCCAATGATTCCATTTTTCCTGTTGCTTACGTTCTCCAAGATGATGGTGACGTCCATTAAGATGAACTTGGTGGTGGCCATGTTGATCAGTGTGTTTGCTGGCATGCTGTGTGAGCTGATTCGTTCCCGCAAGATCAAAGAATCTTTGGATGGTTTTGATAGTTTCCTGAACGGAATGGGCGCAGTGTTTGGTCCTGTTGTCGGGTTGATTATTGGTGCTGAAGTGTTTGCCACTGGCTTAAAGCACATTGGCGCTATTGATTCTTTGTTGGGCTCTGCTCAGGGTCTTGGCATTGGTGCTGGTGGTATGACCGTCTTTATGGCAATGCTGATCGCAGTGGCCGCCATTATGATGGGCTCTGGTAATGCTGCATTTCTGTCGTTTGCCACGCTGGCTCCAGATGTGGCGAAGACCTTTGGGGTTCCAGCGGTTGCCATGTTGCTGCCAATGAACTTTGCTGCATCCATGGGGCGTTCAATGTCGCCGATTGCTGCTGTCGTGATTGCCTGTGCGGGTATTGCGAAGATCTCACCCTTTGAAGTGGTGAAAAGAACAGCGGTGCCGATGGTTGGTGCATTTGTGGTTGGTATGGTTCTGCATCTGATTTTGTTTGTTTGATGGTTGATCACGTCATCTCCCCAGTATAATCACCTTGTACTGGGGAGTGATCTATCACTCTTCACATTGCTTTATCCATTTCCAAGCATCTGTAAGCTCTGCATTATTAAAGTATCTTTCCTTGATGTGGAGCATTCTGGCGAATGGGCTGTCCGCATGAACCAGCAGTTTGATCAATTTACTATCTGACACAATGGCGATTTTATTGATGTTTTTCAGGTGCCCCAGTGTCCATTTCAGGTCTTCATACATTGCTGCTGCGGTGAAATGAGCATCGGGGTGGTAAACGATCAAAAAGCTGAGTTTGCCGTACTGATCGATCATTGCTTGTATCTTATTGATCCATCGCTGCTCTTCTTCTGAAGCAATTCTACCGGTGACGTCTAAGCCGACAATGGCGCCTTTGCTTTCTGGGAGTAGTTCGATCATGGCTATTTTCTCCTATAAAGATTGAAGCTGCGGTATTAAACGCAGCCTCAATATCAATAAGAAGAAGGATAGCAGCTGAGTTAGAGGCTGAATTGATGCCCAAGATAAACGTCACGAACCTTTTGATTGGCCAGTACGGTATGACTATCACCCTCTGCAATGATGTGCCCTTCGCTGACGATATAAGCCTTTTCGCAGATATCCAGAGTTTCCCGGACGTTGTGATCAGTGATCAGTACCCCGATTCCCCGGTTCTGCAGGTGACGAATAATCGATTTGATATCACCCACAGAAATGGGGTCAACACCAGCAAAGGGTTCATCTAGCAGGATGAATGTAGGGTCGGTTGCCAGTGCCCGGGCAATCTCTGCTCGTCTTCTCTCACCACCAGACAGAGCCATACCAGCGCTGTCTTTTATATGACCGATATTGAACTCTTCCAGCAGGGATTCCATTTTGGCAACGCGCTGCTTTTTGTTGAGATCTTTCCGAGTTTCCAGTATCGCAAGAATATTATCTTTGACGCTTAGACGCCGAAATATTGAGGCTTCCTGAGGCAGGTAACCAATGCCTGCGCGGGCGCGATGATGCATGGCCTGAAAGGTCAGGTCTTGAGAATCGATGCTTACGATACCGCCGTCAGCTTTGACCAGACCAACAATCATATAGAAGCAGGTGGTTTTTCCGGCACCATTAGGGCCTAGCAGACCAACAATTTGCCCGCTATTCACTTCTAGAGAAACGTCTTTGACAACGCTTCTGCCCTTGTAGCTCTTACTGAGATGTTCTGCCTTTAGGGTTGCCATCCGCTCATCTGTAAATCAAGTAATTTATATAGTGCACAACAACCATTATTTGGTTGTTGTCGCTTGTTTCGGCTGAATAACCATCTGTACCCGGCCACCATCACTCTGTGACTGAGAACCCTTGGCGTTTACCGTCTGTTTTGCCAGGTCGTAGTTGATCTTATCACCCTTAAAGGTGTCACCTTGCTGGGTCAGCTGTGCATCGCGTATCAGTTCAATTTCATCTTTTTTGATGCTGTAATGAATCGTATAGCCCCAGGCTTGCACCGTTCCCTGAGCGTTGGCTTGAAGCTCTTCGTAGTAGGCACGTTTCTTTTTACCCTGAGCCGTCACTTTAGTGACTTCCTGCCCACTGGTTAATACAGTAACTGTGTCGCCTACAATGCGGGTGGTACCCTGAGTGACAATCACATCACCCCGGTAAATGGAGATGCCTTTTTTGTTATCAATATCCGCAGTATCCGAGCGAATATTGATGGGCTGTTGACGATCTTCAGGTAAAGCAAGTGCCAGTGCGGGAATAAACAGCAATCCAGCGATCAGGCTTTTATTCAGGCTCATAAGTCCCCCGCACTCTCGATTTCAAGTGGATTTGTCCCTGCTGAAAATAAGCGGTCATGCCGGTTGCCCGGGTTTCACCATTATCGGTAATGATCAGCACCGGGCGATGGGTATCTGCCACTTCTTCTTTCAGTGAAATGGTAACGAAATCTGTATCCATTCGAACTCTGCCGGTGCTCTGGTTGTTTTCATTGGCTATTCCGGTAGCGAATCGACCGGCAGTATTGTCCTGAATAACAACCACATTATCCCAGAGCTCAATATCATCGCCACCGGGCAATAGTTTGCCATTATCCGCGCGGGAAGTCGTGATCTGACCGTTGTCGCCCTGATTTTTCAGCACCGGCATTTGCAGCAGCGTGTGATCATTATAGGGATAATGGGTAATGCTGTCTGATTTCAGTTGGTACTTCAATGAGCCAGTAATGTCATGTTCTTTGATCAGAGCATCTGTCAGGAAGTAGTCGGCGTCCTGATCAATGACTTCTGTCGGGCTATTTATGACGATAGAGGCAGGACTATCGGCAAGCCAATAGACCAGTGCCAGAATCGCCAGCAGGATAGCACTGAGAATCAGGGTGGTACGATAGGTCATTCAGATTCCGTAAATAGCTATTTAAACGACGCCGGCTTTCAGCATGTCGTGCATGTTGATGGCGCCAACCGGCTGACGGTTCTCGTTAACACAGATCAGAGCATTGATTTTTCGGTCATCCATGATTTTTAACGCTTCGGCTGCCAGGATGTCTGGAGTAATGGTGGTGCATTGCACCGTCATCACGTCATCAATCAGGGTCTTGTGAGGATCAACGCCCTGGTCAAATGCACGACGAAGGTCACCATCGGTAAAAATGCCCACCAGTTGACGATTGTCGTCCACAACCGTGGTCATGCCAAGGCCTTTTCTCGTCATTTCCAGTAGCGCCTCGCCAAGGGCAGTGCCTTTGTTAACCGCAGGAATCCGGTCTCCGGAATGCATGATGTCCTGAACTTTCAGTAGCAGCCTGCGACCCAACGCACCACCGGGATGGGAAAAAGCAAAGTCTTCCGCGGTAAAACCACGGGCTTCCAGCAAAGCGATGGCCAGAGCGTCACCCATTACCAGTTGGGCGGTGGTGCTTGATGTCGGAGCAAGATCCAGAGGGCAGGCTTCTTTATCAACACCTGTATTGAGGTTGATCTCAGCGGCTTGCGCCAGAGTGGATGTTGGTTTTCCCGTCATGCTAATGACTGGGGCGCCCATGCGTTTAAACAACGGTAGCAGTGTAACAACTTCAGAGGTTTCGCCGGAGTTGGAGATGGCCAATACAACATCTTTTGCGGTGATCATGCCCATATCACCATGGCTGGCTTCACCAGGATGCACAAAAAATGCCGGTGTGCCGGTACTGGCCAGAGTCGCACAGATTTTGTTGCCGATGTGGCCGGATTTACCCATGCCAACTACGACCACACGGCCACTGCATTCCAGCATGATTCTGCAGGCACGGCTGAAGTCTTCACCAATTCTTGGCAGGATAGCTTCAATGGCGTCTTTTTCTATTTCGATGGTGCGACGGCCACTATTGATAAATGTTTGGTCAGAGCTCATTACTTACTAGTCTCAATTAGTTTGCAGGTAAAGCCAGATTGCATAGGCCAAATAGCCAGTAATCAGGGCGACACCGGTAAAGCGTCCAAGGGTTTTTGGTTGTTTGCCAATCATGGCTAACGCTGCCAGAACCAGAGTAAAGGCCAGCATGACTGGATAATCCCTGTCCATTACTGATGGGTTCAATGCGCCGGGCCTTACAATCCCCGGCATGGACAGTACTGCCAGCAGGTTGAATATGTTTGATCCTACAACATTACCAATGGCGATGTCGTGATGCCCGCGAATCGCACTGGCTACCGACGCGGCAAGTTCTGGCAGGCTTGTGCCGATGGCAACAATGGTCAGGCCAATCACCAATTCACTGATGCCCAGAATCGTCGCAATTTCTTTTGCACCCCAAACCAGTATTTGGGCGCTAATCAAAAGCATGACCAGCCCGCCAATCAGTTCAAGGTAGGCGCGGCCTTTTGGCATCTCTTCCAGTTCTTCCGTTTCAACCAGAGGTTCTTCCGGATGTGACTTTTGCCAGTACACCATCAGGTACAGGGTCACAAAAAGCCCCGACAGCAGTACCAGACTTTCCAGCAAGCCCAGGTAGCTGTTCCACAGACAGGCGCCGGCAATCAGGGTAACAAAGACCAACCATGGAATCTCCCGTCTGGCCAGTGCTGTTTTGACTGGAAGTGGCGCTATCAGTGCCGTTAACCCTAGCACCAGACCGATATTGGCAATGTTTGAGCCAATGGCATTACCCACAGCAATATCCACAAGCCCCTGCTGGGCGGCCATTAGAGATACCAGAATTTCGGGAGCCGATGTGCCGATGGAGACCACGGTAAGGCCAATCAGCATTGGGGAAATACCCCAGTTTTTTGCCGTAGCAGCGGCGCCGCCGACAAAGCGGTCGGCGCTCAGAGTAAGCAGTATGAAGCCAATAATGATGGCTATAATAGCGAGGATCGCAGGGTTCATTGCGGAGAGTTTCTCAAGGTGTCGACAGTAAACAGAGGAGTTTATGGAAAACAGGGGCTTTAATGCAACTTTAACTGTCGATGTACTATCTTCGTTTTTTGTTGCACAAATCGCCAGTGAGGGTGCAATAAAATTGTGAATCAGGTCATAATATACGGCTTGGATGATTTTGTACTTATCTTATGCAGGGATCTGCTTACCCGATGAACACCATCTCAACTAATCAATCAACTGATAACAGTAGCGATGTGCTGACCACGGATAATTTTATTGAAGTCCGCGGGCTGAGTTTTTACCGTGGCTCAAGAGTGATATTTAATAATATCGATCTGGATATTCCCCGTGGGAAAGTGGTCGGTATTATGGGACCGTCGGGTACAGGTAAAACCACGTTGCTGAGGTTGATAGGCCGACAGCTGGTGCCTGATCAAGGCTCGATCATGGTGGATGGTCATGATATTGCCAGTTTGTCCCGAGAACGATTATTCGTCCTTCGTCGTAAGATGGGTATGTTGTTCCAGAGCGGTGCGCTGTTTACTGATCTCACTGTTTTCGAAAACGTGGCATTCCCTTTGCGTATCCATACTGAACTGTCTGAAAGTATGATTCGCGATATTGTGTTCATGAAGCTTCAGGCGGTTGGCTTACGTGGTGCCTGGTCGCTGATGCCCAGTGAACTGTCCGGTGGCATGAATCGTCGTGTCGCACTGGCGCGGGCTATTGCGCTTGACCCTGAAATGGTGATGTATGATGAGCCCTTTGTAGGGCAGGATCCTATCGCCATGGGTGTGCTGGTTGGCCTGATTCGTAAATTGAATCAGGCGCTGGGTATCACCAGTATCATTGTGTCTCACGATCTTCATGAAACGGCCAGCATCGCTGACCTTTTATATTTGATTGCCGATGGTGAAGTCATAGGTCGCGGAACCCCGGAAGAGATGCTTAACTCCACTGATCCAAGAGTAAGCCAATTTATGCAGGGAATGCCGGATGGGCCGGTGCCTTTCCATTACCCGGCCAATGATTACCAAAAGGAATTGTTAACACCGGAGGTGTTTGATGAAGTTTGACGTACTGGGCCGGCTGGCGCAGCTGGGTCAGTTTGTGCTGGGTCATATTCAGTCCATTGGGCGATCCGGTATTTTTCTGTTTCTTGCTATTTTCTCCAGAGCGAGTTTCAAGAACAAAGGTGAGCTGCTGATTCGTCAGCTCTACAATGTCGGTGTTCTGTCGTTAATTATTGTGACAGTATCCGGGCTTTTTATTGGTATGGTTCTGGCATTGCAGGGATATAGCATTCTGGTCAGTTACGGATCGGAAGGTGCGGTGGGGCAGCTGGTAGCACTGAGCCTTGTACGAGAGCTCGGCCCTGTAGTGACGGCGCTGTTGTTTGCCGGCCGTGCCGGTTCAGCGCTGACCGCTGAAATTGGTTTGATGAAAGCCACTGAGCAGTTATCCAGCATGGAGATGATCGGCGTTGATCCGCTGAAGCGGGTGATCGCACCGAGATTTTGGGCTGGTGTTATTTCCATGCCATTGCTGGCTGCCATTTTTAATCTGGTGGGTATTCTTGGTGGCTCCATGGTGGGTGTTGATTGGCTGGGTATATATGAAGGTTCTTTTTGGACCGGCATGCAACAGTCCGTTGATTTTATAGATGATGTTGGCAACGGCATGGTGAAAAGTCTGGTGTTTGGTATTGTTGTGACCTGGATTGCTGTATTTCAAGGTTATGACGCAACACCGACATCAGAAGGCATTAGTCGTGCAACAACAAGGACGGTAGTTTATTCCTCCCTTGCGGTGCTGGGTTTGGATTTTATTCTCACCGCAGTGATGTTCGGAGAGCTTTAAGGAGAGCTGGAAATGCGGATGCGCACAGTAGAAATTAGTGTAGGCGCTTTTATGTTGGCAGGGATGTTGGCATTAGTGGCTATGGCTGTAAAAGTCAGTGGTCTGACGACAAGTGGCTCAGGTGAAACTTATGAGCTCACTGCTTATTTTGATAACACTGGCTCTCTGAAGCCCCGGGCTAAAATCTCCATGGCTGGCGTCACCATTGGTAAGATCAAGCGAGTAGAGCTGGATAAGGACTCTTATATGGCTAAAGTCGTAATGGGGATTGACAGTAAAGTTGATAATATACCAATCGACAGTACTGCAGCCATCGTGACCGCAGGCTTGCTGGGAGAGCAGTTTATCAGCATCAGCATCGGTGGTGATGATATTTATCTGCAGAATGGTGAGCGTTTTGAAGATACTCAGTCAGCGCTGATTCTGGAAGAGTTGATAGGCAAGTTTCTATTAGGCTCAGTGGGTAAGGATAACTAAGTGGAGTTCCCTGGTATGAAATGGATGAAGGTGAACATGAAGCCTTTTATGGCGCTCTTTATGGCAATGAATGCCGCGTTAGTGCTGTGGTCATCCAGCGCTGTAGCATCATTGGAATCTCCTCAGCAGGAAGTGGAGCGGATTACCACAGATTTGCTGGCAACCTTTGAGAAAAATATCGGCAATTACAAAAAGCAGGGTGATGCTGGTGTTGATCTGTTTATAGCAGAGGTGGATCGACAGCTGTCTCCAGTGGTTGCGTTTGACTCCATTGCTAAAGGCGTGATGGGTAAATATTCACGACGAGTGTCTGCTGAGCAACTTGATCAGTTCACCAAGGTCTTTAAATCAAGTCTAATTAATTTCTATGGCAAAGCGCTGTTAAAGCTCGATGATACACAGTTAACCATCGAAAATGTGAAAACGGTTCCGGAGTCAGTGCTTAAAGATTATGAAGCCGGCAAGGCACGTCTGATTCCGGTGGATATGTCAGTAAGAACGTCGACTACCTCTGTTGCTCTTTCCTACTCCATGGTTTACATGGATGACCGTTGGAAGCTGAGAAACATCATTGTCGATGGCATCAATATTGGTATTCAGTTCCGTAACCAGTTTGCTGACGCTATGAACAAACATGGTGATGTTCAGTATGTGATTGATAACTGGACTAAAATCATGGAAGGCAACGCGGCTTCGGAAAAGAAATCATGACGCTGACCCGAGTTGAACCGGGCAAATTCCAACTGTCAGGTTCAATCACCTTTGATAATTCACCCAACATCGCTCTGGCCGGTGAGAAGGTTTTATTAAAAGACGATCTGAATCGGTGGGAAATTGATCTGGCCGGTGTCGTGAAAGCTGACAGCTCCGCGCTGTCAGTCATGCTGGCCTGGGCTCGGCTGGCCAAAAAACATAAGAAAGACCTTTGTTTTGCTAATATTCCCGACAAGCTTGATGCACTTTCTATAGTGTGTGGTCTCCACGATGTGATTAATAGCGTGACATGCGCTGCAAAATAGGCGCTCAGTCTATTCATGACGCTCTCAGTCAAGTATCATTCCACGGTTTGATTAAGTACCCAACCATATGAAATCATATTTTCTGACTCATTGGTTAGCCACTCTGCCGCGTTACATCTTCGATCACATAGCTAAGGCTATGCTCACTGCGATGTGCCTTGCAAAGTAACTACCCACTAAGCCAGAAATCTTCGATTTCATATGATCGGATACTTAAACCACTTTATATTTAGGTAATTGTTCAAATGACATAGGCATTTGAACAATTACTTTTTACCTGAATGAAATTCCCTGAGAGGTTGGACGATGCAAGCCGAAGAGGTCAAGGCGCTGCTGGAAAAAGAGATTGCGGGTGCAGAAGTATTGGTTGAGGGCGAAGGCTGTGATTTTCGTCTGACCGTAATCAGCGACCAGTTTGAAGCCATGAGACCAGTAAAGCGGCAGCAGCTGATCTACTCTCATCTGAATCCTTTCATTACCAGTGGTGCCATTCATGCAGTGTCAATGGTCGCTCTAACCACTGCAGAGCGTGCCAGACAACTGGATAGCCAGCACTAAGTGAGAAACCATGGATAAACTGATCATCACCGGAGGCGAGCGTCTTGATGGCGAAATTCGCGTGTCCGGTGCTAAAAACTCTGCACTCCCTATTCTTGCAGCAACATTGTTGGCTGATGAGCCGGTAACGGTTTGTAACCTGCCTCACCTCCATGACATCACCACCATGTGTGAGTTGTTTGGCACCATGGGTGTTGAACTACTGGTCAACGAGAAAATGAACGTTGAGGTGCATGCCAGCACCATTAAACAACTGAAAGCACCCTATGAGCTGGTGAAAACCATGCGTGCGTCCATTCTGGTGCTTGGACCGCTGCTGGCTAAATTTGGTGCGGCGGAAGTCTCTCTGCCAGGTGGCTGTGCTATTGGCAGTCGTCCGGTTGACCTGCACATTCGTGGTCTGGAAGCCATGGGTGCGGATATTGTTGTCGAAGATGGGTACATCAAGGCAAAAGTTAAAAATCGCCTGAAAGGTGCTCACATCTTTATGGATACTGTCACTGTGACAGGTACCGAAAACATCCTGATGGCAGCAACCCTGGCAGATGGTGAAACCATTATCGAAAACGCTGCTCGTGAGCCTGAAGTGGTGGATTTGGCAGAATGCCTGATCACCATGGGTGCCAAGATCGAAGGTCATGGTACGGATGTTATCCGCGTACAGGGCGTTGAGCGCCTGAATGGCTGCACCTATTCTGTAGTGCCAGATCGTATTGAAGCCGGTACTTATCTGATTGCCGCTGCTGCTACTGGCGGTCGTGTTCGCTTGCGAGACGCCCAGCCGGACATTCTGGACGCTATTTTGCTGAAGCTCCGCGAAGCCGGTGCCTCCGTTGAGTGGGGTGATGACTGGATTGAGCTGGATATGAAAGGAAAGCGCCCCAAAGCGATTAACCTGACAACAGCACCTTATCCTGCCATGCCGACGGATATTCAGGCTCAGTTTACCGCGCTGAACATTATCGCTGAAGGTACTGGCCGAATTACGGAAACCGTATTCGAAAATCGCTTTATGCACGTTCAGGAACTGACACGTATGGGCGCGGATGTGGACGTAGAAGGTAACACCGTGATCGTAAAAGGTGTTGAGAAGCTCAATGCTGCACCGGTCATGGCGACTGATCTTCGTGCCTCTGCAAGCCTCGTGATTGCTGGCCTCGTTGCTGAGGGCGATACGGTGATAGAGCGAATCTATCATATTGACCGTGGTTATGAGTGCATTGAAGAAAAGCTGCAACAGCTGGGTGCCAAAATCCGTCGCGTTCCTGCCTGATTATCCTGCCTTACCGCCCCTGTCTGTTCTTTTGGTCAGATAGGGGAACTTTTCTGATGATTACCATTCTAATAAAAATGCCGTCGGATTATTTTTGTTTTTAGGGCGCTGTTTATCCGTGAATCAATGTATGCTCCCATGGATAAGTCCATCAGATAGTTAATCATGCTAACCGCCTGATCACTAAACTCAGAGGCACTTTCCTTTTAAAATCGGATGTTTGCAGAGGTGAGTAAGTGCCATTCAATCCTATTAATACTATAAAACTCTGGTGGAATGGGGGCGCAAGTAATCAGCCAGATAACTCTGTACCTGCAGGAAATAACACTTCTCAGAATAGTGGCGCATCATCAAGCGCTGATCATCTATCACGTAATGTTCAAGCTGTCTCTCCTGCACCGGACGCTCAGATTGACTTAGTCAGTCAATCCCAGTCCTCTGAACCGCAAACTTCGAATCAAAGTTCGAGTCTTAAAGAAAAAGCCATAAGCTTGCTAAAAACACCTCTTAAATATTTACCTTCAGTAGAAAAGATGGTTGCAAAGCCATTTGATTATTTAGCTCCTGCTGAAACAAAGCGCATATTAGGATCAGTCGCTGAAAAAATTGTAGAGCAAATCCTTGAAGAGTTTACGAACCTTCGGAATTTAACCGAGGTAACTGTAAATGATCCGCAAGATCAGATTAGCGATGACTATGAATTAAATTTATTGCGCAGAAAAACTCTAGATATTTTCAATGATATTTTAATCGAGGCATTGCAAAATCCAGTTCGTTATATTGTCAATCGACTGAATAGTCGTGATGATCTGACGGAAAATCAAAGTCAAATTGTTGTTGATACCGCTATTGCCATCGCATATCAGAAATTAACTCCTGTTATTCTGGATGCTGCAGAGTCGGGCCTGAAGAATGTTGAAAATAAAGAGACCCTTAAGGAGGTTATTGAATCCAGTCTTGCGGAATTTCTGGGTATTGCATGGAAGAAAAAAGAAGGCTCATCTGTCGATCCATTAGAATATGCTGTAAGTGAACTAATACAGAAAAAAACAGCAGAGATTAGTGATGCCGTTAGTGAAAAGATATCAGGCATTGGGCAGTTGCTTTATCACAGTTTACCTTTGTATCTGGATAAGTCAGTTTTCAGCACTGCGATTATGGATATTTTGGAAAGATCAGTTAAAGATGCAGTGACTGTTATTACAAATGACCAAAACACAGGCATCCAATCTGGTATTGATAGTGCGAAATGTATATCTGTAGATGAACCGGTTATTGACTCTCTGGTCAGTTTATTTCGACAAGAACTCCAAACGTCGTTTTTAAAAAAATATCAAAACCGTCATGCTCTTTTTAGTTTTGAATTGGCTGATGGAAGAATGGAGGCAGCGGTTAGAAATTATATTGATTTATTGTTAGAAAATGTCAGAAGTGATTATAAAAGTGAAGAACGCGACTCTCGCTCTCAAAGGTCTGTTTCGGGTCTTGTTGATTATTTTTCTTCCTTTAGCCTCATCAAGCAAAAACTTGCAACCGCTATTATTTCATTACCTGAGAAAGAGGAATGGGTGCAAGAGAATGTTTCTAAAGGGCTTGATGTATTGGAGCCAGTAGCAAAACGTGCCATTACCACTGGCGCTCAGGAAATACAAAAGGCGCACCTATGGCGCGAAGCTGAAGCTCCTTCAAATGAAGCTCCTTCAAATGAAGCTCATTCAAATGAACTAACTGCTGAAATGAAGAGTACTGTCGCTGATGGTATTGCTTTAGCAGCTTTACCTTTTTTTCAATCGATGCATAAGAATAAAAAGCAAGTTGAGCAAACCGTAGCATCGAATGTCGAGACAGTTATTGATGAATCGATTAAGACTGGCATTCAATATGTTGATCAAACAGGAAAGTCATCAAAAAGTAATAAATTAAGTAAAGAAGCCAAACAGTTCTCTGGCGTTATGGCACCTATTTGGAAGAAGGTATTGCTGCATAAAGTTCACGAGGCAATAGAGTCTGGTTTTCAGTGGCTGGATGAAGGATTTAAAACCGGTGAGCTGAAAGAGAAAATAAGATCGGCCTTAACAGGAGAAGCTGGTAAGGATGGCAACGAGAGAATACTAAGCCCTGATGACCGTCAGAAAGGAACTGGTGTTTCAACATTGTCCGCTGGTTCTCTCAAATCAGCTGCTTACACAAAGCTTGAAGAGATAACGACTGGTTCCGCAAAAGATGCTGCTGATCGTTTGAGTCGTGCTCTTCAAGCGAGTGACCCGTTGTCGAACAAAACCATCACCAATGGTATTGATCAGATTGTTCAGGGAATGGTGAACCCATCGCTATCGAAGGCTGAAGATCAGCTTGACCGAATCAAGAAAGAGAAAGTCATCAACCCGCTTGCTGATGTCGTTAAAGCAGAGTTGTGGAGTGTCTATCAGAAGGGAGTAAATAGTTTTACTCAGTGGGCACAGCAAGAAAATAATGCACGTCAGCTGATCAGCAACCTGAGACAGGCTTTTCGGCCTCTGGCAAAAGCACAGATCAGTTTGATGCTGACTGAGTATATAGATGGGTACAACCCTGCGGATGCTGATTGGTCCAAGGTTGATGATTATCTGGAGGGTGTTCTGGATAGTTGTATGGACTCACTGCTGCAAATGGGACTCAATAGTGCGATCCAATGGATGGGAGACTTCCCTGACGAAGATGAATATGAGTTAGAAGGTATTAAGGAATTATTTACGGAAAATGCTGACTCAGAGACTGATGTCGAGGAAAAGAAAGCTTATAACACCGAGCGCTTGATAAAAGGAGAACTTGGAAAGTTAGTTGATCAATCAAAACAGCAGTTGTTAGAAGCCGTTGAGCAACGGCTGGAAATATTAAAAGCCACTGCCGAAGACTGTGAAGAAAATGATCAAGGATTTAATCGCTTTGCAGGCAGGTTGCAATCACAAACAGCTAAGTCAGAAGACAAATTACAGATAAAAAATGCGACAGCAGAAATGGCTGCAAATAGTCAGCAAGCTGAGCAAGCGGTACAAGAGACAGCCGCTACAGAAGCTACAGCAACTCATGATGAGCCTTACCAATACAGACAAGCAGACCTTGTTGCTTTAGGCAAAAGTGCTGCTGCGTCGGTAAATGATGTACTGGATGCTTTTAAAGCCAGCAGAGCAACAATTCAGAACGTACTGGAATCATCCTTGAAAGTGGTTACGTCAGAAGCGATGACCACGGTTGCTCAATGGGTTGATAGTCAGGTGGGGAACAAGAATGGTAAGGATGCAAAGCGTATTGAAAAAAGTTTTGAGCGTCATCTTTCACCTCTACTGGTACATCAATTTGCAGGCATCCTTCTGGATCAAACTGCTGGGTTTGTAGAAGAGCAACTGAGTCCTGAAGGTCTTGTCAGAAAAACCATAGCGGGGCTGGGTGATAAAAAGGATGCAATAGAGAAAGATCAGCAGCCACCCTTGACACTGGAGGCATATCTTCAAAAGCAATTAAAGCCGGTGCTTAATGAGAAAGTCGATATAGGCTTAGCGGGCTTTGCTGCAGATAAAGCCAATGAATTCAGTCATCTCAAACTCGATAATCAATTTTTATCTCACCCTCTGGTAGCCAATGCTATTGAAACGGTCATTTTGGATGCCTTGAGTAAAGAGTGTGAGAAGGGGGCAACATTATTAAATCGAATAGCCCCCGATATGGATGATAAATGGTTTAAAGGCCTCCAGATTCCTGTGCATAAAGCTGTAGTTAACGAATTGAAAAAGGCACTAAAAGAGTCGGTGAAATGGCTTAATCAGCAGGAGAACAGAACTCGTTTGGTTGCCAGAATGGAACCTGCTCTGCGACCAATAGTGACTGATTTTATTGCCCATAAATTGTTGATGGGTGCGACCGGTCAGCCCCCTAGAGCCGTAGATATTGCAAGAATTTCTCCATTCATCAGTGATAATGTTCATAAGGTGTTTGGTGAGGCTGTAGACATTCAATTGAATAGCCTGGTTCAATGGGCAGATGATGTTGATTCCAGAAGTAGTGAGGCACAGGAATGCATTGAAAGGTTGGTCGTAGCATCTGAGCATGAGTTATTGACTGTGACCAGAGATCGCCTGAAGACATTGCAATCGTCTGCGGACCTGCAGAACAGGCATGTTCACAAGCAGGAAGCATTAAGACAGCTTCAAAGTGTGGCTGACCTGCACAAGAAAAATTATCTGGAAGCAAAACAAAAGCCTCGCCCTATTTTCAGCGTTGCTGGTGACCGGCATGATGTTGAGGCAAACAAAAGGTTACAGGAGCTCAAACAGCTTGCTGATTTATCAGAGCAATTGTATTTAAACGGAAATAGAGAATTTAAAGCCTTTCAGAAAGATTCGGGAATAGCCCCTCAAGAGAGGGCGGGTGTTCAGGGATTAGCAGATCGTCTGAAAGCAGAATCCGAGAAGGCGAAACAGGCTTCAGAAAAAGCGCCAGCAGCTCAGAATGAAAATAATTACATCTTCAGCAAGTATAAGAGTGAGCTGATTCAGCAATTTGCCAACGGTGTGACAAAGCTGACTCGTAAAGTCGCCAGACTTATTGCGAAAAATAAGCCTGCAGTCGTTCCTGCTGTTAAACGGCATGCGCAGACTATTGCGAACAGGTTGGTGAGTGTTGCTGTATTCAAAGGTGTTGAGAAAACAGCAGGCCCTGAGGATGCTAACCGTAAAAAAGTAACGGAAGCCATTAGATTACATGTCGAAAATAATGTGTCCCAGCATCTGGATACGTTAATAAATGAGAATACGGATAGCCTGGTTGCCTACCTATCGAGCAAAGAAGGTCTGACAGAAATTCGAGGCGAAATCGTCAATGGCCTCACCCCTGATGAAAATGAGGATGGCAAAAAAGATAAAGGCTTCAATGTTGAGAAATTAGGAAGAAACCTCTCGACATCGATTAACGGTGTGATACAGAAAAGCTTTGCCAGCGTGGACAGTAAGATTGGTGCACTTGCTGGAGACAACCCGGCTTTACCTATCCCACTGTTGCAGCAGTTTGCAAAAAATGCCATGGATCATATATGTGCCAAGGGCGGAAGTTGGATTGGTAAACATCAGGATGAAATCTGGGATGAAGTGGTCCCCGGCATTAAAGAACAAATGAAAAATACGCTGAGGCTGGCTCAGACAGAAGCGCTCGACATTGCACTGGATTGGCAAAAGAACGATGAAAATGTGAAGCAGCTGATCAACCCTCTGGTGAGCAGCCTTGAAAAGACGGTTACTAAGTTGGTGACGAAGTTGGTGACCAGTGCGGCTGCTGCAGAGATTGCTGAAAAGATTGGTGGCGATGTTGAGTCTGTTCGTCTTGGTATTAAACCGATGGTTAAGCCTCTGGTTAAACCGTTGATGAAGGAAGTCAGCCATCAGGTTGTCCAATCGCTCTCTGACTGGAGTAAACAGAATCGTGAAGCAATGGTAGCCGAGCTATCTTCTCATGGGGATCAAATGATTGATGCTGCAGCACCGGTCATTCATGAGGAAATCAGAAACGTGGCACTGTTGAATGCTGCTCGAAAAGTCGATCAGATGGATGTAAGCGAGCTTGCGGAAAAGGTTGCTCAAGCCATTCCTGAGACGTTTGATCTTGAAAAGATGACAGAAGGTGTCGTCTCTATTGGTAAAAAGACTTGTATCCCGAAAGAGCTGCCAAAAGTCCTGTGTTTTTTAATTCAGAAAGTCGAATTGTATAAGGCGCTGGGTGGAAAGGCTGAAGAAGGCATGTATGTTGATCGCCTGATAATTAATGGAGACAGCTTTGAAAACATCAAGGCAAAGCTGAAGGTTATGGCTGATGGCTCTATCCGGGTGGATAAGCTGAGCTTTGAAATGCCAAACCAGCCTACTCCGGATGATAGTCTGGAGATCAGTGCCAGTGATGTATCACTGGATTACCAATTACCGGAAAACAGTAAACTCAGAAAGGCCGCTATACTGGCTGCTGCTGGTTCTTTAACCACAGAAAACTTGGCTTCTACGTTGTTTAAAGAGTTATTTCCAAACAAGGCTCATATAACAGCTGGAAAGATTAAAGGTGGCTTTAAGGATTATTGGACTTACGATCAATCAACAGCCGCCATTAATTTTGACATTTCTGATGTTGAAGCAGATTTCAATGTTCAAAAACATTACCCAGCCGGGTATATGGATATGAATATCCACGCTCCAAGGGAAGTGAATCTGGACTTATCCAGTGATGGTATTGTCAAGTTGGTTCAGGGGGCGCTTAAACTGGATAATGAAAGAAATGGTCATGCAGATATCAGCTTTATTTTTGACCCGACCAGGCAAAGTAAATTAATCCACTGGCTGGTGGGTGATGTCCGAGTAAAAGCACGTTTTATCGTGAAGAATGGTGTGGGATATCTCGATAGTACGGATAACCTGAAAATTGACTGTGACCGGCCATTCTTCCAGCCGCTGTGCCACGCTATGATAAAAAATACGATTAAGGCCTGTGACCCCGGAGTTTTCAGGCTAAGAGAAGGGCATGTGCTTAAGCTGAAGGCAAAATTGTTTAATGAAAAACGCGGCAACAAAGTGCTAAATTTTTTTGCGAAAGCAGCAAACTTCTTCTTCTCGTTTTTCATTTCTACCATCAAAATCAAAATACCGTTTACGGGTTTCTCAAGATTGGAGCCAGGGGAAGAGGGGCTGCTTGGTAAATTCAACTTCCTGATATTCGTTGACAGTATTTTCCCATGGCCGGTATCGATTCATAAACAAAGTAACGAGGGCGCGTTACAGGGAATCAGTAAGACTGATGATAAACAGGATGTCAGTGAAGCTGAGAGACTGAAGCGTATTGAGAGCTGGAAGCAAACCGTGTTTATGGATATGAGGCAAGGGCATGTACCATCGGCTAACCGGTCACTACGCCTTGTCTCTGAGCAAGTCATTTATACCATGCTGCAAGATGCCCGTATTGAAGGAAAATCCTCTCAAAGAGTGAGTGCCCTGAAAATATTGGCCTTATTAGCGACTGCTGAACCTGAAAAAGCGGTGTCAGTGCTTCAGAAGATTGGGCGTGATACCGGGGATTCTAATGGCATTATTGACTTTATAAAGGCAAGAATCACTGAGCCTGAGAAGGGTGAGCCTTATGAGCAGGCTATGATTCTGCCTTTATTGGAAGAGCAGGAGAAGTTAGGGACGTTATTGCAGTACTATGAAAATAGCCAGAACAGTCCTGATGGTTGTATTTATAAAGGCATTGAGCAGGTTGCTATCAAGAAGAAGTTCGTCAGTCAGGTTGGCAATATTGCAGCTAAACAGCTTCAGAAACATGGTGGTTTAATTAATGAAGTTCTTCCTCCGGATCTGATTGCTCTAATGGACCCCGCGTTTGAATTTAAGGATAAGTTTTTATCTTCTGTTGCTGTTCCTATAAGGCAGCTTTCAGCTGATGATGGCTATGCTTCTGAAAAGGGATCGATTGCAAGCGATGTTTCAGATGTTGGCAATCTCTCTGATCTCGGAGGAGATTCCGATGATGATAGTGAAGGAGGTTACTCATCAGAGTCTGACGTATCAGATGAAGGGGCTGAAGGTCCATCCAGTGACTTATTTTCTGCTGATGGTGTATCGTCCTTATTCTCGGCAGATAATGATACTGAAAATGAGTTACCCCAACAGGCTCAACTGAGAGCCTGATTTCAGAAGGAGCTGTTATTATAAGTGCGGCGCAACAAAGTCTGGTTGTATCCCGGTTTCAGTAATTAACTGCTCGATATTTTGACCTGAGTACACTCCACATTGAAGCAGTAAAGTCTTAAAGCCCATTGCATTTCCACCCAAAATGTCTGTGTACAGCGTATCGCCAACCATCAATACTCTTGATGGGGCAGAGATACCATGGCTTTTGAATACATCTGAGAAAATAGCCTGATCAGGTTTTCCAAAGAGTACTGGCTTGGCAACTTGATGGGTCCGCTCAACAAAATCCATTAAAAAGTAGCCCGGCGTGGCCAGAACTTTGTCTCCGTAGGGAGCGCCAATATCGGGGTTGCCCACCAGTAATTCGAACTGACGACCTTTTGCAGAGTTCACCAGACCTTCCTGCATCTCACTGGTCCAGCCGGTACCCGTTATAAACAGCAATGTATCAACATTGTCTGGGATATGACCCATCAGATGGTTTAAGCGAGCGCTGTCTTTTAGTAGTGCATCAGATGGGTGCTCCATCGGCGCTATAACGCCCACATTACTGGAGACAGGGTTCTTTTGCAGAAACGCTTCAGTAATATCCAGACTGGTCAGCACCTCATTGCTGGTAAAGTCAAAGCCACGACTTTTGTATTTTTCTGCAGCAGTGCTTTTATTGGTCATGGTGTCGTTTGAAACAATACAGAACGGAATATTACGTGCACGCAGTAATTGAATGGCTTCAGGTGCGCCTTCAATCGGTGTATTTCCACGGCAAAGTACGCCGTAAGAGTCTAAAAGAATCAGGTCGAAAAAATTTGTGATATCTGCCAGACCGGCAATGAATTTTGCTGGTGTTGCAGGTTTTTTGATCGCTGGATACCAGTCAAGATGCCTGGAGTAATAAGAATTCAGTAGGTCTGGCTCAAGAACGATCATTGTATTTGCCTGAAGCTAAGTCATTTGAATATAGGTCTTCGCTGGCGCGGATTATATCAAACCCTGTATTGGTTACGATAAGAACTGGTAAAAAGAGAAATGAGATCTTAAGTACCCAACCATACGAAACCATATTTTCTGGCTCAGTGGTCAGCCACTCTGCAGCGTTACATCTACGACCACATAGCTACGGCTATGCTCACTTCGATGCGCCTTGCATAGTAACTACCCACTGAGCCAGAAATATTCGATTTCATATGATCGGGTACTTAGAGGCGAGAAGGCGGTATTAAGAGAGGTGGGTCTAAGTGAAATCCTCCACCATCGGTGGAGGATAGATATTATTAGTTAGTCAGTGCAGTCTTGGTACCGTCTGAGTGCCACTCATAAACCACAAAACTGAAGTCTTTCAGGTCGCCTTTGCCATCAAAGCCAAGTTCACCAGTAGGTGTCTTGAAGTTGTTGGCGCGCAGGGTAGCGGCTACTTTTTCCGGGTCTTCGCTGGAAGCCAGAGTCATGCCATCAGCCATAACCTGTACTGCAGAGTAAGCCGGGAATACGAAAGGACCGGTTGGGTCTTCTTCTTTGGCTTTGAATGCTTCAACCAAACGAGCGTTGGCAGGGTCCTGATCGAAACTCTTTGGCAGAGTGACCAGCAGGCCTTCAGAGGCTTCACCGGCGATGGCGGAAATGTCTTTGTTACCCACACCTTCTGGGCCCATGAATTTCACATCAAGGCCTTTTTCAGCACTTTGACGCAGAATCAGGCCGAGCTCTGGGTGATAACCACCGTAGTAAACAAAGTCCACACCTTCTTTTTTCAGCTTGGCAATCAGGGCAGAGAAGTCTTTATCGCCAGCGGTTACGCCTTCGTACAGAGCTACGTCGATACCGGCAGCGGTTACGCCGTCACGAACACTGGAAGCCAGACCTTCACCATACTGTTGCTTGTCATGGATGATGGCCATCTTGGTGGGTTTGATGGCGTTGGTGATATAGCCAGCAGCGGTTGGTCCCTGCATGCTGTCCAGACCGATGGTTCTGAATATCAGTTGATAACCGCGGGTGGTGATATCCGGGCTGGTAGAGGCAGCAGTGATCATCAGAACGCCTTCATCTTCGTAGATGTCGGACGCTGGCTGAGTGGAAGATGAGCACAGGTGGCCTACCACAAAACGGATATCGTCATTAACGATTTTGTTGGCCACGGCAACGGCCTGCTTTGGGTCACAAGCGTCATCATAGACAACCGCTTCAAGACTCTTGCCATTGATACCGCCAGCTTTGTTGATTTGCTCAATAGCCATTTTAGCGCCGACGAATTGCATATCGCCATACTGAGCTACCGGACCGGTAACCGGGCCTGCCAGGGCAATTTTGATGGTGTCAGCAGCGGATGCGATTGACGCACTGCTCAGGGCAATAGCAGCAGTCAAGACAGCCACGCTCTTATTAAAGGTCTTATTGAATGGTTTCAGCATGTCAGTCACTCGTTATTGTTGTTATTCGGGTCTGTTGATGTGCCGTTGAGAGTCTTGGTCACTCAGCAAGACATCAACAAATCCAAGCCCTAGTCATATTAAAGATTTTTTACAGCCATTCCAGTGATATGAAATGTTTTTTGAAGAAAAATAGAGAAAACACAAGGTTATTAATGTTGATTGGTTGCTCAGTACGCAGCAAAGATAGCTTTGATGAAGGGGAAACCAGAAAGGAGTGTTGAAAGTTGCAATAAAATCAATGGGTTGCTTGGGTTGTGTGAAATGTCTACTAAAGGATAAGGTTTGAGTGGCTTCAGTTCTCTATAGTTATTAGTACGTTTAAGAAAATTGGGGAATCGATATGCCGACGGAAAAGAAGAATTCATCACTGCAAAAGGCCGCTTGTCTCGCGTTAGCCATCACTCTTGATGTGGTCGCTCTGAGCTTTATATTCAGTGGTTCCTGAGTCAGAGCAAACCATGTTCTAACTCAGGTGACCTCATCCTGTCATTTTGTTCTGATCGTTTTAACTCCCTCAGAAGTACCAATCAGCAGCACATCAGCAGGTCTGCCAGCAAATAGACCATTCGTGACGACACCGACAATGCTATTCAACTGACGCTCCAGCTCTACCGGGTTAAGAATCTTCATATTCCACACATCCAGAATCACGTTGCCATTATCGGTGATAACACCTTCACGATACGCTGGGTCACCACCCAACTTAACAATTTCACGTCCAACGTGACTACGCGCCATCGGAATCACTTCAACAGGCAGCGGAAATTCACCCAGCACGCCGACGGCCTTACTTTCATCCGCGATGCAAATAAATTCCTGAGCAACAGCGGCGATAATCTTCTCTCGAGTCAGGGCAGCGCCACCGCCCTTAATCAGGTGCAGATGTTCATTGGCTTCGTCGGCACCATCGATATAAAACCGCAGGTCGGCAATGGAATTGAGGTCATAAACCGGAATGCCGTGGGATTTCAGCTGTTCAGTGGATGCTTCGGAACTGGATACACAGCCATCAAACTCATCTTTGTATTCTGCCAGGGCATCGATAAAAAAACGGGCGGTTGAGCCGGTGCCAATGCCGATCACCATGTCCTTCTCAAGATGGGGCAGAATATATTGGAGCGCAGCGTCGGCGGTGGCTTTTTTCAACTGATCCTGATTCATGGTGATTCCTGTTGACTGGGGCTGTTGGTCAGGCGGTAAAAATACCGCGTTATATTACATCATTTCAGAGCGTATGGGATGTGCCATCCTCAGCCGCTTTCCTGTAAACTACTGTGACTGCCTGAAACCAATAAAGCTAACCGACATCATCAGCAGGACAGCATGCCAAACAGTTATATTCGTAAAATACTGGAAGCCAGGGTCTACGATGTTGCCATCGAAACACCGGTCCATGAGGCTCGCTTCCTGAGTCAGCGCTTGAAGAACAAGGTTCTCCTGAAGCGGGAAGACCTTCAGCCTGTATTCTCTTTTAAAATACGTGGAGCCTATAACAAACTGGCTCAACTGACGGATGCTGAAAAACAAAAAGGCATTATTGCCGCTTCTGCAGGCAACCATGCCCAGGGCGTTGCACTGGCCGCCAGAGAGATGGGTATTAAATCCACCATCGTGATGCCAGTTACCACACCGGAAATCAAAGTAAAATCCGTTCGTGCTTACGGTGCGGATGTTATTTTGTTTGGTGATGCCTTCGATCAGGCATTAAAGCACGCCTTTGAGCTGGTGGATCAGTTCGGCTACACCTTTATTCACCCCTATGATGATATCGATACCATCGCCGGTCAGGGCACGATCGGTATGGAAATTCTGCGTCAGCACACCGGTCCTCTGAATGCTATTTTTATCCCCGTGGGTGGCGGTGGCTTGGCGGCAGGTGTCAGTGCTTATATCAAATACCTGCGCCCTGATATCAAAATCATCGGTGTCGAGTTTGAAGAATCCGCCTGCTTAAAGGCGGCTATGGAAGCAGGAGAACGTGTCATTCTGGAACACGTGGGCATCTTTGCTGATGGTGTTGCCGTTGCACAGATCGGCGAAGAAACATTTCGTATCTGCCAGAGCTGTGTTGATGAGGTGATCACGGTTGATGCGGACGAAATCTGTGCGGCCATCAAGGATATTTTTGATGATACCCGTTCTGTCTGCGAACCGGCTGGTGCGTTAGGCATTGCCGGCATGAAAAAGTACGTAGCCCGGGAGAAGGCAGAAGGTCAGACGCTGTTGGCGATCGCCAGCGGTGCTAACATCAATTTCGACCGACTGCGTTATGTCTCCGAACGAACAGAGCTGGGTGAAAAGCGGGAAGCAATTATTGCGGTGACCATTCCTGAAGAACCGGGCAGTTTTCGGAAATTCTGCGAACTATTAGGCCGTCGCAGCATCACTGAGTTCAATTATCGTTACCACGATCATACCAAAGCCAAAATTTTTGTGGGCGTTCAGGTGGATCCGGATCAAATGCCGGCCAACCAGTTGATCGAAGAACTGAGACAACATGGCTATCCGGTGACCGATTTAACCGATAATGAAATGGCCAAGCTTCATGTGCGTCATATGGTGGGTGGTCACAGTAAAGTCGTTGAAAATGAGCAGCTCTACCGCTTTGAGTTTCCGGAACGCCCGGGGGCATTGATGAACTTCCTGAGCAAGCTTGGCAAACGCTGGAATATCACACTGTTTCATTACCGAAATCATGGTGCAGCTTATGGCCGGGTGGCCGTTGGTCTTGATGTGCCAGAGGACGAACGTCACCAGATTCCGGAATACCTTGATGCCATTGGCTACCAGTATTGGTGCGAAAACGATAACGAGGCCTACAAGGCATTTTTGGGCGACTGAGGTTTAATACACCTTCGCTTTGGCAAAAAAAATCCAGAATAATCCGAGAGAAGTATGTCTAACCAGATCACCATCGCGCTCTCCAAGGGGCGCATTTTGAAAGAAACGCTGCCTCTGTTGCAGGCGGCTGGCATTGAGCCTGCGGAAGATCCAAATAAAAGCCGCAAGCTGATCATAGGCACAACCCATCCGGATGTGAGCCTGCTGATTGTCCGTGCCAGTGATGTGCCTACCTATGTGGAATATGGCGCCGCCGATATGGGCGTAGCCGGTAAAGATGTGCTGATGGAACACGGCTCTTCTGAACTGTACGAACCCCTCGATCTGAAGATTGCCCAGTGCAAACTAATGACTGCAGGAAAGGTGGGTGTTCCCGAGTCTACTGGCCGTTTAAAAGTTGCCACCAAGTTTGTCAACGTTGCCAAACAATATTACGCCTCCCAGGGAACTCAGGCGGACATCATCAAGCTCTACGGTTCCATGGAGTTGGCGCCGCTGGTGGGTCTGGCAGATATTATTATCGACGTTGTGGACACTGGTAACACGCTCCGTGCCAATGGTCTTGAGCCGCGGGATCTGATTGCTGATATCAGTTCCCGGCTGGTGGTGAACCGCGCCTCCATGAAAGTGAAGCACAAGCTAATCGGGAAAATTCTGGAACAACTGACCAAGGCTGTGGAGGAAAGGCAGGAATGACGTCTGATGTAGCAAACCCTGTTCGATTGGACTTCAATAGCTCGGGTTTCTCGTCCCAGCTTGATCAGCTGCTGGCATGGGAGTCGGTATCAAACGACGATGTTCAGGTACGCGTAAAAGCCATTATCGAGCAGGTTCGTCAAACCGGCGATCAGGCGGTGATTGACTACACCTGTCGTTTTGATCGACGTCATGTCGGCGCGATGGATGAACTTATTCTGAACGCTGATCGCCTACAAAAAGCCCTTGATGCGATTTCGGCTGAAGAACGGTCTGCTCTTGAAACCGCTGCAAGCCGAATCAGAGATTACCACGAGCACCAGCAACAAAAATCCTGGAACTATCAAGAAGCGGACGGCACATTGCTGGGTCAGCAAGTGACGCCGATGGATCGTGTTGGTCTCTATGTGCCTGGCGGGCGGGCGGCGTATCCTTCATCGGTTCTAATGAATGCCATTCCGGCCGCGGTGGCGGGAGTGCCAGAAGTGGTCATGGTCGTGCCTGCTCCAGAAGGTGAGTTGAACGAACTGGTTCTTGCTGCGGCTGCCGTAGCCGGAGTGGATAAAGTCTTTACCATTGGTGGCGCACAAGCGATTGCCGCATTGGCTTATGGTACAGAAACCATTCCCCGTGTGGATAAAATTGTTGGTCCGGGCAATATCTACGTGGCTACTGCTAAACGGGAAGTGTTTGGTCAAGTTGGCATCGATATGATTGCTGGCCCATCAGAAATTCTTGTCGTGTGCGATGGCAAAACCAATCCAGACTGGATTGCCATGGATTTGTTCTCTCAAGCTGAACACGATGAAGATGCCCAAGCCATTTTGATCTCACCAGATGCGAATTTTCTGGATGCCGTTCAGGAAAGCATCAACCGTTTGCTGCCAACAATGGAGCGCAAAGAAATCATTGCGACTTCACTAAAAGAGCGTGGCGCATTAATTGCCGTGCCAGATATGAACGCTGCCATTGAATTAGTGAACCGCGTTGCACCAGAACATCTCGAACTTTCTGTAGAAAACCCTGAACAGTGGTTACCAGAAATTCGTCACGCCGGTGCTATCTTCATGGGGCGCTATACCGCAGAAGTGCTTGGTGACTATTGCGCAGGCCCTAATCATGTTTTACCCACATCAGGCACAGCAAGGTTTTCTTCTCCACTTGGTGTTTATGACTTTCAGAAACGTTCTTCTGTGATTCAGTTTTCTGCAGATGGTGCATCGAAGATGGGGAAAGTTGCTTCAGTGCTGGCAAGAGGGGAGTCGTTAACCGCCCATGCCCGCTCCGCAGAGTATCGTATTCTGGATACCTGATGAATAACAAACTGTAGGAAGGCAGTTGCATTTTATACGCAGGAACGTTTGTCTGAACCCTCCTGCGTATAAACGATTGTAGTCGGTAGCTTAATGATCAGAGGTAGATTTTGATTCTTTCGAACCCTTCTTCTCTTCTACCATTTGCTTCAGCGAGCTTATGTTCTCTTCTCTATTGCTGCCAAACTGGTCATGAGCTTCGGAACTGATGTAGTAATGCGGATGCGCCGTAATCCCCTGCTCACTGGGAACTGGTTGATGGGGGAGTTTTGCATCTGTATCAATGACTACCTGTGAATTTTTATCGTCCTTCTGACTCACAGGGCCAGTAATGACTGTAGCATTCAGCTTTTCAAATAATTTCTGACAGTTGCTGCTGAGGATTTCCTGTTTTTCAGAATAATGACCATGTGGAGGTGAAAGGAAAGACTGAATAACCGCGATATTTTGTTTTGAACCCGGCTCTTCGTCACCCCAGGAGAATCCAGCCAGACATGGCTTAGTAACGGCTCTTTCCCCCGTTTTCCTGTTCGGGAATCCTTCAATCCCCGGGCATTCGTCAATAACGCGTGCAATCTCGTCCTCTGCATCGGGAGCTGGTTTGTTAAATCCATGCTCTTCCATGTGGGAGGGAATATTTACGAATGCCGTATGAGTGAAGCTGATCTTATCATCCAGCTCACCCAAAGACTCGCATCGAGAACCATTTTGAACAGCCCGATGGAATTCCAGTTCACCAAGGTCACTGTCATTTTTAGCCGTTTCTATAAGTGTCTCGAGTTCTTTTTTTGAAGTTCTGCTCAACACCATGGTATCCACTTTGGTGTTTTCCTGATCTCTAAGGTACTGAACTAAGGCGAGCTGTAGGTTGGCAGTTGTTTTTGGTGCATCCTTAGCCTCTTCTGCAAGGAAATTAGCCTTTTCTTTAAAGTTTTGTGGGAAATCACAGGCTTTATGATCACAGCTTCTTTGTACATCCTTTAATGTGAAGTTCGCATCACTGGCTGTGCCGTCCTCTTTGAATAAGGGGCTTTGTGATAGTTTATTAAAAGAATCAGCAGTGACTTCTTTATCGCTATTGAAGAAAGGGCCTTGTCTTGCATGGTGTACTAATGGTTGATCACCATCACCAATCATTTCATGCAAAAGTTCTCTTGAAACTGCATTCTTCTCATTGTTAAGTAAGTGACCAAAATCTTCGTAGTTTCCAGCGCCGGATGATGATAGCAGTGTTAGATGAGCAGATTTGTCCTCTGAATCAAGGGTAGATAGTTCGAATGTTTGGGCAGTCATTGAATAAAACAGAATTGGATCCAGATCGCCTCCATGCTTAATGCATTTTCCCGGGGCAGGGTTAACCAGAACTTCTGCGCTTTTTGTTTCCCTGTTGTAAACTGCTTCAGCGCTGAACGAGTTAATCAGCCTGACATTAATTCCAGTTTTTTCACTGTCTCCATATAGGCTCGGAACATCCGTTTTGACTCGAGTAGGCAATGGCATTATCTCTGAATCCCTAGCTTCTCTTACCGTAACTCCAAAATAAGTTTGTCCTTCGGGTGTAGGAGCTGCTAGTTCTTGAGATAAGACAGCTGGAGACTGACGTACATTCGAAGCTGAAACGACTCCGGGCATAGACATAATGATATTTCCTCTATTGTATTTTGTTCAATTTATTGAAATAGACTTGGAGTTTGGGCTACAGAATCCTTATACCCCTCTCTGCGGTTCAATCGCTGGCATGCACTTACCCTGAGTTTTCATGAGAACTTGCACAGCCAGCAGAAAGAACATTAATGCATGATTCCAACTCAACTCAGGTTAATAATTTAGTTCATATTTGAAATCATGCTGTAACAAGGCTGGAGTTTCTTGGTAGACAAGTGATTCCCTGCCAATAGACAGGGATATTTGAGAAAGAGAGTTGGGGATAACGTATCGCTTACAGCAGGCTTTTTGCCATTAATAGTGCACCATGCATAGCATCACCTTTTGGTAAGGTTGCCAGTGGTGAAACATCTTCTGGCAACCAGGGCAGAACAAATTCACTCAGTCCACCCACTAGTGCACATTTATTGGCACCGCGTTGATGAAGTACCCGAATCATCATGGCAGCATCGTTCGCGCTTTCCTGAATAAGCTGCTCTGCCAGTTTATCCCCATAACCCAGATGTTCTACGATCAGGGGACCATATGAGCCATAATCCCGTGGCAAGGCGCTGTCCTGCCAGGCAACGGCATTCTCTGGAGTATTATCAAACGTAGCCATAATAGCTTTACTAAGTGGCGTACTTTCTTTCATGCCTTCATGGGCAAGCAGTGAATATCGAATAGCCGCTAAGCCAAGGCTGGCACCACTTCCATGATCTGAAACAGGAAAACCCCAGCCGCCAAGAGTTCTCATTTCACCATTGAGAAAGCTTGCACCACATGAGCCTGTACCAAGAATCAGTATGGCACCATCTTTACCTTCAAATGCCCCCATGCAAGCCGCATAAGCATCAGTTTCCAGAAAAACTCCGGCAAACGGGAAGCCCCAGCCCAGAACCATATCCCGCTCTTTCTGCTGGTTTACGCCCGCCAGACCCAGTCCGGCATACATACGATCAAAGTCGTTTTCTTTAAGCCTTGCATTGTCCATGGCTGCACGGGTTGCTTGCATGATCGCGTTGCAAGCAGAATCCAGACCCGTTCTTGGGTTTGCACTTCCGGCAAAGCCCTCACCAAGGGTGGCGCCATTGATATCTGAAATACGGGCACGACAGGATGTACCACCGCCGTCTACACCCAATAGCAATACATCTTCTTTTCTAATGTTCGTCATAGATGACATTCTATCTCAGTCGTTCAGGCAGCTGTAATCGGAGATGGTAACACCGATGTTGTTTAGCTTCTGTGGTAGATTCGGGGTAGTCAGAATAGCAAGCTCACGGGTTCTTGCACTGGCATAGCGACTGGTTTTCAGAAGTGGTTCATCAACCAGGGCTGGATGAGTCATCAGCTCTAACACCTGAACCCTACCCAGATAATGTTTTACGATATCAAGCAGACTCTCGGTAGTCAGGTTATCGCCGTAGAATTTATCAGAAAAGCCAAGGCTCTTATTTTTGTATTGAGTCAGTTCATTAATAGGACGCAGGGGAACCTGATATTCATCAGACAGTTTTTGGGCAACCGGCGCAACCAGCGGATGACGATGACAATGGTGGTGTCCATCCATATGGCTGAGTTCAATGCCGAGTTTCAGGAAGTGTTCGACCTGGGCCCGCAGCTCTTTTTCGATTTCCTGAGTGCTCATGGTTTTGTTTTCCCAGAACATTGTCTGGTTCTGTAGCTGGCCGGTTGAATCAATCAGTGAATAAACATCTTCGGCCATGGCCTGACCTGTTGTCAGGCGCAAGTGAATACCGACTTTCAGCTCCGGATTCTGTCGAGATAGTTCGGCTGCATGCAGTTCCGCAGGCATACCGGCCATCAATGTTGTAGAGCGTACAATGCCTTGTTGAAAGGCTTCAATAATGCCGAGATTGACACCACGGGTGAGGCCGAAATCATCGGCGTTGACGATTAGCTTCATGGTTTAGGCTTCCAGCTCTGCTGCTCCTGTGGTAGGCAGGAGCAGAGAGAGTATTGATAGGAAAAAAGAGTTACTTATTGGCAAATTGTGGCAGGTAATCCCGGTTCTCGGCGATGATGTCGTCAAGAATCTTCTGGCCTGTTGCCAGATCAGGAACCAGTGGGTTGAGGGCCATCGCCATCAGTGCCTTGTCGTAATCGCCATAAACGGCTGCATCAATAGCCAGCGTTTCGTACGCCTTCACCTGCTGGAGCAAGCCGTTCAGATGCGTAGGCATGGAGCCAAACGAAATAGCATGAGCACCATCAGCATCTACCATGGCATTGATTTCAACAACCGCATCATCAGGCAGACCGTTGATTGCACCATTGTTGCGGGTATTAACGACATTGATCGCTTTTTTGTTATTCCAGATGGAATCCACCAGATCGAGAGATACTTCTGAATAATAGGCGCCACCACGTTTTTCCAATTGCGTTGGCTTATGATCCAGGTTTGGATCGGCATACAGCGCAAACAATTCCTCTTCGGTTTTCATCACCTGCTCAGCCCGGGTGCCGCCAGATTTTGCCGCTTCCAGTTCATCCGCCAGCATGGCTTCTTTCAGATAGAAGTAACGATGGTAAGGGCAGGGCACGACACCGAGGGCTTTCAGGAACGCTTTGTCCCACGGTTCTTCTTTGATGTTGTTCATATTCAGACTTGCGCCGTCGCCTAATAGGCGCAGTACTTCCTGAGTTTTGTCTTCACCGGCTACAGACACTTTATGAACCCAGACCATGTGATTCAGGCCGGCAAAATCCATGGAGACTTCTTCGGGCTTAACACCCAGCATGCGTGCTATGGAGTAGTGCATATTGATAGGAACATTACAAAGCCCCATCACTTTGACATTGGTGTGTTTAATAACCGCTTCAGTCACCATGCCCGCTGGATTGGTGAAGTTAATCAGCCAGGCATCGGGCGCCACTTCTTCAATATCACGACAGATGTCGAGAATCACCGGAATAGTACGCAGGGCTTTGGCAAAACCGCCGGGGCCGGTGGTTTCCTGACCAATCACGTTGTATCTCAATGGAATGCGTTCATCCCGGGCGCGGGCAGCTAAACCACCAACACGAAATTGAGACATAACAAACTGAGCGCCTTTGATACCTTCACGGCGATCAAGGGTTGACCATACTTTGATATTAACGCCGGCCTTGTCCAGCATCCGTTTGGTAAAGTCTTCAATGATGCTCACTTTACGAGCACCGTCTTCTACATCCACGAGACAGATTTCTGTCACCGGAAGCTCACGGATTCTGCGGATAATGCCGTCAACCAGCTCGGGTGTGTAGCTACTGCCACCGCCAATAATCGTCAGCTTTAGATCTTTCATGTTGTATTCCCGAGAGTTCATTCCCCTATTTAAGGCGGCGAACGGACTCTCTTGTTCTTAATTCAGGTTTGAAAGTGGGCAGTGCAGGTAATGGCTGGCCTTTCATCAGGCCGGATAAAGCGGCGGATGCCTGCTCGGCCATCTCCTTGATCGGAAAATGCACTGTCGTCACTGAAGGGGTCAAAATGGTACAGACGCTAACACTGTCAAAGCTCACCAGAGAGATATCACCGGGCACAGTCATATTTCGTTCACGAAACAGATCAAAGGCACCGACTGCCATCTCTTCACTACAGGAATAGACGGCAGTGATATCCGGATGTTTTTCCAGAATATCCGCCATCGCCCGATAGCCACCTTCGCGGTCGTAGTCTGCTTCGGCGACCAGAGTTTCATCCACCTCAATGTGGTGTTCCCTAAGCGCCTGTTCATAGCCTTTGAAACGCAGGCGGGCGGTTAAACGCTCTCTGGGCCCTGCAAGGCAGGCGATTTTCCGGTGGCCGTGTTCGATCAGGTGATTGACGGCCAGCTGTCCTGCGGCTTCATGTTGAAAATCGATGCAGCGATCCTCAAGCCCTTCAACCATACGGTCCAGGATGACAAAAGGAGTTTCCTGTTGCGCCAGCTCTATTAGCTCTTCGTCGTATAAGTTGCGGGCATGAAGAATAAGACCGTCGCAGCGCATATCGGTGAGCCGTTGAATGGCGTGTACTTCACTTTCCCGGGAGCGCTTGCCCCGGCTGATCAGAAGAAATTTGCCCTGTTGATCCATCTCTTCCTGAACGATCGCCATCAGCTCGGAGAAAAAAGAGCCGCGATAGGAAGTGACAACCAGACCAACCGTGTTGGATGACGAGGTGGCTAAAGAACGCGCCAGCGGATTAGGCCGGTAATTCAGTTTCTTCATCGCATTGTGGACGCGGTCACGTGTTGCTGCTTTGATCTGGCCGGTCTCATTGAGTACACGGGATACCGTGGCTCTTGAGACCCCTGCCAGTTCTGCTACGTCCTTTATGCTCGCCATTATTTTCTCCTGATCACTTTCTGGTGCTGCGTTTTACTGCGCTGCTGAAAATGACCGTGTTCAGTCGTCTGATTAATTGTTTTGATCCAGTCGTTGATAGAGACGAACCATCTCTTCAACCATATCCTGTGCCAGCATTGAGGTCATCAGATGGTCCTGTGCATGAACCAGCAATAGAGAAACCGGTACTTTGCCTTCATTGCCATCCGCTGCAATCAGTGCTGTTTGCATTTTATGAGCCAGTCTGCCAGCTTCGCGGGAATCAGCAAGGGATTTTTCCGCTTTGTCGAATTCGCTGCAACGCGCCTGTGACAAGGCTTCCATCGCCAGACTTCTGGCTTCGCCGGATTTAACAATCAGTTCCATGATGACGTTATCTACGTTCATGGTCGTCTCCATAATCAGGTGGTGGTTTCCCGCTTACATAAGATAAGCGGGAAAGAAAAGGTCAGATATTATGCGGTAACCGGTTGGCCAGTTTTTTCAGCTTGGGTTGTGCCGGACAGGCTGGCGTTTTCCTGAGCCAGCAGTTGTTTTTCGTAAGCCTTGAAGAATGGCAGGTAAACCAGCACATCAAGCACCAGCAGGAAGGCTGTTAGGATAGAGGCTTTAAATGCCCAGCCAGCACCCCATGCCGCACCGATCAGAGCCGGAGCTGTCCAGGGCGTGACAGCAATCGCCTTATCAACGATTCCTGTGTTTACTGCGAAGTAAGCAATGATGGCGTTCATGACCGGAGCCAGTACAAAAGGTACGAACAGGGTTGGGTTCATGACAACAGGAGCACCAAACATAACCGGTTCGTTGATCTGGAATACGCCTGGCAGGAAGCTCATGCGGCCAACGCTGCGCAGATGAGTGGCTTTACTGAAACTCATCAGGAATACCAGAGCCAGTGTCGCACCGGCACCGCCGATAAAGATGTAGAAATCCCAGAATGGTTGAGTGAACAGGTTGGGTACGGTTTCGCCTGCCGCGTAGGCCGCCGCGTTTGCACCAATGTTTGCCAGGAAGATAGGCGACAAAATACCAACAACAATGTTGGCACCGTGAATACCGGCAAACCACAGCAGCTGGCTCAGCAGAATCGCACCCAGAATCGCAGGCAAACTGTTAGAGGCAGACACCAGTGGTTTAAAGACCGCCATCACCGCTTCAGGAATCTGCATGCCAAAGTTGGTCTGAACAAACAGGCTCAATGGATACAGGGTCAGGAAGATGGCCAGAACGGGAACCAGCAGGGCAAAAGACGCAGCAATCGCAGGCGGTACTTGTTCAGGCATACGAATCGTGATGTTGTACTTCTTCAGGATGCGCGTCAGCTCAACGGAGAAGTATGCTGCCAGAATAGCGGTAAAAATACCGGTGCCGGCAAAGTGGTTCAGTGGCAGCGCCCAGCCTTTTTCCGGTGCTGCAATCAGCAGGAACGACATGGCAGACAGCGCCGCAGCACCAATACCGTCCATCTTATAGGATTTAGCCAGTGAGTACGCGACACCCATGGTAATAAACAGGGACATAATGCCCATGCTCATGGTCCAGGGCATAACGATGGTTGGACGATGTGCGGCAACAAAATCCAGCCATGCACGACCAAAGGCGTTTGTTGTATCTGCAGCAAAAGGAGGGTTGGCAAAGATCAGAATGAAACTGCCCACAATAATGAAAGGCATTGCCACCAGAAAGCCATCGCGCAGCGCGGTAATGTGTCGTTGAGCACCCAGCTTACCGGCGATCGGCCCCAGCTTCTGCTCTACAAATTTTATGAGTTGGTCGTACAGTTTCATTGCTTATCCCCAGAAGAACATTTGTTAGTAAGCGAACATTGCTGCATTTGCTTTTTCTTATGCTTCCAGCAGGCTTAATGCCTGATCCAGAACTTTTTCCCCATTCATCATGCCGTAGGCCATTGGTTCGATAGCTTCTACTTTCTTGTTCAGTTGCGCCGCCTGAGCCTGAAAGTCAGCCAGCTTGAACTTCACCTGTGGGCCAAGAAGGCAGACGTCGTAAGCTTCAATGGCTTCATCAAAACCAGACATAGCGACTGCAGCGATTTCAACGTCCAAACCGCGGCCTGCTGCCGCTTGTTCCATTTTCTTGACCAGCATGCTGGTGGACATACCGGCGCTACAGCATAGGAAAATCTTTTTCATCACTTAGTTTCCAACGTTATGTTTCCGGGGCTTCTTTGTTGGCGGGTCTAGGAGCCGTTGAGTGAATGCCGGGGGAAACGGGTATAACAAAATTCAACTGAGGATTATGAAATCACATAAAAAACCTTCATGCAATCGGTTTCTGTAACCGGTTTCATTTTAATGGTCGTTGTTTTTTTATCGCCCATTATCCTTGGTTAACTGTCTGAAAAATAAGGGGTTGTTTTTTGATAGGTGGCTGTTGGGTCATTGTCGTTTAGCTGATATTTCGCTTTTTACTGTCTTCTGGTGTGTCTTGTTTTTGATTTCTTTGATGCGCATCAACGGTTGGGTCTGAGGTTTGTTGTCTTTATTTGATTATTGACTCAAGGCAAAGCAATAAATAAAAACTTGTAACCGGTTGCAGAAACCGGTTACATTTTTCTTGCGCTGGAATAAACTGACCAGCGTTTAATACGGCAACTGCTTCTGACAGTAAGAATGATATCCAGAGGTGGGGGGAATTGGAGGGGTACAGATTCCTGCAGCCAGCATAAACAGAAAGTGCTGTCTTTCTAAAAAAACAGACACACACCAGGAGTTAATGGGGATTAATTAGAATGTTTAAAAAATCACTGATTGCCAGCGCCATTGCCACTGCGGCAGTTCTTTCTTCAGGTACTGCTGTTGCTGATGGCGGTGAAGGTTTTATTGATGGTTCCTCCATGGATTTGGGGGTTATGTATTATGGTCGTGAGCGGGATCATGAAAACGCTGGCAACCAAATTCGTGTTCATGCACTGGGTCTGAATGCCAATTTTAAGTCTGGTTATTATAACGACTGGCTGGGCGCTGACTTTTCGGCAGCAAGCAATATCGATTTGATGGGTGGCAGCGGCCACGGTCAGTCTGAAGTGCTTTATTACGATAATAAAAACCCGGGTGATGAGCGCAGCTCCGAACGCATTTCGAAAGCACGCATCAAAATGAAGTTTGGCGACGAGGCTCTGGGCGCTGATATCAAAGCAGGTTACACCGATATCAATGCCGGTGTTATTGGCACCTCTTCGGGCATTAATGCCCATGCTTATCGTGGTGTTGACGCCAAGCTCAATATAGAAAACTTGCAATTGGCTTATGGCCGGGCGGATCAGTTTCAAAATGACTGGGACGACAGGTTCCGTGATCTGACCAACTCATGGCATCAAAACAAAAATAACACCGGTGGTGAGCAGATCGATTTTATTCATTCCATCGGTGCCCGTTATGATCTGGATGGAAATGGCTGGGTTGATGTGGCTTATGGTGAGGGTAAAGACTATCGAACCAATCACCACCTGGCTGGAGCCTATAGTTTTGATTTGAACGACACAGGGAAGCTAACCCTTACATCTTATTACCAGTCAGGTAAAAATGAGGCTTCCGGTTCTGAGAGAGGATATACGTGGAGTTCTAGTGCTGCGCTGAGTAAAGGAAACTGGAGTTTCATTACCGGATATGGTCAGACAGAAACCAAAGACGGTGGTGAATATCAGCTCCGTTTAACTGCATGGGCTAACAGCGATCATCGTAACTTCCTGCAAACGTGGGCACAGTTGGATGACTACCTGTGGGATGGTCAGAAAGTTGTGAAGTTTGCTACCTCCTACAATTTCGAAGGTGACTTGAAAGGCTTTACGGTAGGTGCTAATTACAATTACGGTTGGGATAATTACAACGATCGTGACAAGGCGACTGAAAACCGTGATGGTGAAATGCACGCACTGGACTTCCAGTTCAGCTATGCCGTTCAATCTGGCCCAATGGAAGGATTGTGGCTGGGTGTATTCCCGGGCTTCCTTCGTACCACCGATACGGATGTAAAGGATGATCGTAACGACATCAAAGTGATGGCTACTTACAATATCAGTGTCTTCTAATTGCTCAATATTGGTTAAAAACAATGGCTAAAAAGGTTCCCGTTAATAATATGGGAACCCATTTTCTCTGCTTTCTGTAATACCAATTCTGTTTTTAAATTATGGGCTGCGCAGCTATTTTGACCGACTGGATCTGCGTTGAAGTTCCTCGCCATAGCTACGTGCTATGACTCGTCTCTTCGCCTTGCCCAGTTGCCCAAAATAGCTTGCTCGTTCCACAATTAAAAAACGCCATTGGTATAAGAAGTGCTCTGTGCGTTATTTCCGGGTCGAAAGACCCGTTTTTTTTATATTTGATCAGTTCACTATTTTCGGTCTTGTGGTCGCCTGGGCGACCAGCTCAATGGCCTTCCCATCCCTCAACACCTGCATGGTCATCGACTGCCCGGGCGGAATCTGCGCCACCATATTCATGACTTTGCGTCCATCCCGGGTACTCTGACCATTAATGCCAATCAGAATATCGCCTCTGCGAATGCCCGCCAGATCTGCCGGGCCGCCTTCGTAAACGCCGGTAATCAGAATGCCAATATTTGGATTAACGCCATAAGCTTTTGCCAGTGATGCGCTCAGGGATTGTGATTCAATACCCATCCATCCTCGTATAACTCGGCCATACTTAATAATGGACTCCATCACAAAGCGCGCCATGTTCGACGGGATAACAAAACCAACGCCTTCACTGCCGCCGCCACGGGAAAACAACAGTGTGCTGATACCCACCAGATCGCCGTAGGCATTCACCAGCGCACCACCGGAGTTACCGATGTTGATGGCGGCATCGGTCTGAATGAAGTCCTCATAAATGTTCAATTGCAGATCGTTTCTACCGGTAGCACTGATAATGCCCATGGTCACTGTTTGCCCAAGGCCAAAGGGATTACCAATAGCCAGAACCACATCACCGATTTCCGCTTTGCTGGAATCCACCAGATTCAAATAGGGCAAATTCTTTAAACCGATTTTTAATACGGCCAAATCACTTTCCGGATCGGTCCCCACCAGTGCGGCTTTTATTTCCCGGCCATCCAGCAGAGTGATCAACAGTCGTGATGCGTTCTGAATCACGTGATGATTGGTCAGAATGTATCCGTCTGGGCTAACAATAACCCCGGAGCCTTCAGGCGCATCTCTGGAAGCGTTTCGCTCAGGTAAGGGAAGATTGCTGTCGCCGCGTCCAGAAACGCTGGTGGTGGAGATACTGACCACGGCGGGCGCAGCTCTTTTTACCGCATCACTGTAAGAAACCTGACCACTGAGGTTGAATACCCGGGTAAACTGCTCCACGGTCTGATTTCTGGATCGTTCAGAAATGCCGGCAAGACTCGGCACAACTAACAATACGATCAGCCCGGAAAAAAGCCCGATGGCGATGGGCAGGCCAACGGATTTAAGCAGTTTTTTCATTCATAGCCCCGTGGCTGGTTATACTGTCGTAAATAATCAATATACATCTATGAAGGGATGGAGAGAACCGATGGCCCTGACATTAAAAGATATGGTCGCCTTGCTGGATCAGGAATTGCAACCGGGGCAGTTCAAAGACTACTGCCCGAATGGGATTCAAGTGGATGCATCGGTATCGCCTGATGCACCCATTAAAAAAATTGTGACCGGTGTAACGGCCTGTCAGGCGTTGATTGATAAAGCCATTGAATTAAAAGCGGATGCCCTGTTGGTTCATCACGGTTATTTCTGGCGAGGCGAAGAGTCGGTGATTACCGGGATTAAACGGCGTCGTATTGAATCACTGCTGGCCAATAATATCAGCCTGATCGCTTATCATCTGCCATTGGATGCTCACCCGGTCATGGGGAACAATGCAGAACTTGCTCGTTTAATGGAGTGGACGTCAGCTGGCGGGATGGAGCCCGGAGCAAAGCTGCCCGTGGGAAATTGGGGCACCACCCGCAGTGAACTATCACTGGCCAGCCTCGGTCAGGAGATAACGGATAAACTGGGCCGCGAGCCGCTGCTGATTTCTGGTGGTAATCATGCCATAAAAACCATCGCCTGGTGCACTGGTGCCGCTCAAAGTATGATCGATAAGGCCTTGGCTCTGGGCGTAGATGCATTTGTCAGTGGTGAGATTTCAGAATCCACCGTTCACTTTGCGCGAGAAAATGGTATCCACTATGTCAGTGCTGGCCATCACGCTACTGAGCGTTACGGAGTTCAGGCGTTAGCGAGATGGTTGCACAATGAAACCGGCATTGAACATACATTCGTGGATATTGATTCTCCGGTATAATACCAATTCTGTTTTTAAATTATGGGCTGCGCAGCTATTTTGACCGGCTGGATCTGCGTTGAAGTTCCTCGCCATAGCTACGGCTATTACTCGTCTCTTCGCCTTGCCCAGTCGCCCAAAATAACTTGCTCGTTCCACAATTTAAAAACGTCATTGGTTTAACATGTGAAAACACGCTCATATTTGTTCTGATTGTGTGGGTAAAACTACCTATTTTGTTGGTTTCTGAGCAGTGAATAAAACATTGTCGTAAATCAATTTGATCAAAAAATAACTGGCATACACTCCCCTCGTCTTTTTAATTCCTTTTGTTTCTGTAAAGAAAAACAGCAGAGGCAGAAGGGTTTTTACTTGCGTGGGCAGTTCTGAAGAACTGTGGGGAGAAGTAATATGATCTGGCTGCAATTAGCCATCGTTATTCTGTGCATACTGGTGGGTGCACGCATTGGAGGTATTGGTCTTGGTTTGATGGGAGGCGTGGGTCTTGCCATTCTGTCCTTTCTGTTTGGTATCCAACCAACCGCACCACCGATTGACGTTATGTTGATGATTCTGTCGGTAGTGACTGCAGCAGCCTGTATGCAGGCGGCGGGTGGTATGGACTATCTGGTTCAGATTGCTGAGAAAATTCTTCGTAAAAACCCAAAGCGGATCACCTTTATTGCGCCAGCGGTTACCTATTTCTTCACCATGTTTGCCGGTACTGGCCACGTTGCCTACTCTGTGCTGCCAGTGATTGCAGAAGTTTCCCGTCGTACCGGTGTTCGCCCTGAGCGTCCAATGTCCATGGCGGTTATTGCTTCTCAGGTGGCGATTGTGGCTAGCCCGATTGCTGCGGCGACTGTTGCCATGCTGACTATTTTGTCCACCAAGTACGATGTAACTCTTGGGCAAATTCTGGGAACCACGATTCCTGCGACCATGGTCGGTTTATTTATTGCCGCTCTGGTAACCAACAAGCTGGGTAAAGAGCTGAAGGATGATCCAGAATACCAGCGTCGTCTTCAGGATCCTGAATTCCGTCGTAAGATGGAAGAAACCACCAAGGTATCCGTTTCTGAATTGAAGCCCGGTGCAAAAATCTCTGTTCTGTTGTTCCTGCTGGGTGCGGTAATGGTGGTGATCATGGGTGCAATTCCTGCCCTGCGTCCTCACTTCAACGGTTCTGCCATGGGTATGGCGCATACCATTGAAATCATCATGCTGACGGTTGCTGCATTGATGGTATTTGTCGGCAAGGCAGATGTGGGTGAAGCCAGCCGTGGTGATGTGTTCACTGCTGGTATGCGTGCCATTATTGCGATCTTTGGTATTGCCTGGCTGGGTGACAGTTTCTTCGGTGCCCACGATGCACTGTTGAAAGGCAGTATTACTGATTTAGTTCACTCTGCTCCATGGGCGTTTGCTATTGCACTGTTTGTTCTGTCCGTCATGGTGAACAGTCAGGGTGCAACGACGTCTACTTTGATGCCATTGGGTGTTGCCCTGGGGCTGCCAGCTGCTTCTCTGGTTGCTATGTTCCCGGCAGTAAACGGCTATTTCTTTGTACCGAACTACGGCCCGATTATCGCTTCTCTGGATTTTGATAGCACAGGAACCACCAAAATCGGTAAGTATGTGTTCAACCACAGCTTTATGATTCCGGGGCTGATTGCCATTATTGCTTCTGTTGCGGCGGGCTTTGTATTCGGTAGCATCATGCTCTGATCACAGAATCGCTGTTCAAAAAAAGCTTATCACCGAGAGTGGTAAGCTTTTTTTTGTATTAACAGCCTCGGAGGCTTAGGAAGCTGAAGTGACAATCTATTTTCAATGATTGTCATTCTTTTCTGAAACCTGAATTCAAATCATGAGCTTTTTACTTTGCAGCCAAAAGCGAGCTCTATCACCAAATCACTCTCTGGTTTGCAGCAGCAAGTGAGAATTTTACCTTCCGGGATAAAAGCAATAGGTTCCGTGGTGTATGACACTTCACCATCGATTAGGGTGGCCTGACAGCTACCACAAAATCCTTCACGACACTGAAAGTCTATTTCCACCTGCTGATGTTCCAGCGCTTCCAGAACCGTTTGTTCTTTACGGGGAATAAAGCTGAAGCCTTCCAGAATTTTAATGATGTGTGCCATGACATTGCCTGTGTGTATTCAGGGCGCTGTTCGTAACAGGGCACCCTGAACGTCATGAATGGCTTACAGCGAGAAATTACTGAAGTCTTCGGACTGCACTTCGTTGTCGATCTGCCCCACAAGGTAGGAACTGACTTCTACTTCCTGTGGTGCTACCTGAACATTGTCGCTGTTCAGCCAGCTGTTCATCCAGGGCAGCGGGTTCTGTTTTGTGGCAAAGGCGGGTTCAAACCCGGCGGATACCATGCGCTGGTTGGTGATGTACTCGACATATTGACCGAGAATATCCCGGTTCAAACCAATCATGGAGCCGTCACGGAACAAGTAGTCGGCCCAGTCTTTTTCTTGCTCAGCGGCATCGATAAAGATTTGACGAGCCTGGTCTTTTAACTCTCTGGCCACCTCTGCCATTTCCGGATCATCTTTACCGTCCGCCATCAGGTGTAGCATGTGCTGGGTACCGTTCAGGTGCAGAGCTTCATCCCGGGCGATCAGTTTGATGATTTTGGCATTGCCTTCCATGGTGGAACGTTCGGCAAAAGCAAAGCTGCAGGCAAAGCTGACATAGAAACGGATGGCTTCCAGTACGTTCACCGAGACGATGGTCAGGTACAGTTTCCGCTTCAGATCACGCAGGCTTACGTTAACGGTTTCACCATTAATCGTGTGCTGCCCTTCACCCAAGCGATGATAAAGGCTAACCCCCTCGATCAGCGCATCGTAGTAACGGGTAATGTCACGAGCACGTTTGGTGATGGCTTCATTGGTGACAATATCATCAAAGATGACGGAGGGTTCGTTGACAATATTGCGAATGATATGGGTGTACGAGCGTGAGTGAATGGTTTCACTGAAGGCCCAGGTTTCGATCCAGGTTTCCAGTTCTGGCAAGGAGACGATAGGTAGCAGCGCCACGTTGGGCGAGCGACCTTGCACGGAATCCAGCAGCGTCTGATATTTCAGGTTACTGAGGAAAATGTGTTTTTCGTGATCTGGCAATGCTGCGAAGTCTCGGCGGTCGGTGGATAAATCCACTTCTTCGGGGCGCCAGAAAAACGACAGTTGTTTTTCAATCAGCTTTTCAAATACCGCGTATTTCTGGACATCGTAACGGGATACATTGACATGGTGACCAAAGAACATGGGCTCCTTAGTGGCGTTAAACTGTTCCTGGTTAAAGGTGGTGTATGTCATTGTCTGATTAGCCCTGAATCATGTTTTCCGTGGACGAAGCCGGTAAGGATGCAGCGTACGACGTTTGTTATCTATAAGCATTTGCGCTACCGGCTTTGATAGTGCTCCCTCTTTTCCCGGGCTGCCGTGAGCGGGAGCGCTGCACGACAGTTTTCTTTCTTATTTACATCGTGTTAGCACTTAGATTTTACAGGCGCCGCCAGCACAGCCGTCATCCATGTCTTCCTGAGTATCGGAAGCGCCGTCCCGGGTGTTGTGGTAGTACAGTGTTTTAACGCCCAGTTTATACGCCGTCAGTAAATCCTTCAGCAGTAATTTCATGGGTACTTTACCGCCTTCAAATAGATTCGGATCGTAGTTCGTGTTGGCGGAAATGGTCTGATCCACAAACTTCTGCATAATGGCTACCAATTGTAAGTAACCGTCGTTGCTCGGCATGCTCCAAAGCAGTTCGTACTGACTTTGTAGCTCGGCGAAATCCGGTACGACTTGTTTCAGGATGCCATCTTTACTGGCTTTAACGCTGACAAAGCCCCGGGGTGGTTCAATACCATTAGTGGCGTTGCTGATCTGCGAAGATGTTTCTGATGGCATGAGCGCCGTCAGTGTCGAGTTGCGCAGACCGTGAGCCTTGATGTTTTCCCGTAGGGATTCCCAATCCAGCTGCAGCGACTGATCGCAAACGGCATCCAAATCTTTTTTATAGGTATCGATCGGGAGAACGCCTTTAGCGTAGGTAGTCTCATGGAACTTGGTGCACGTACCTTGTTCTCTGGCCAGCTTATTGGAGGCTTTCAGCAGGTAATACTGAACGGCTTCAAAGGTGCGGTGAGTCAGGCCATTGGCAGAACCGTCGGAATAACGCACCCCGTTTTTGGCCAAGTAGTTGGCAAAGTTAATCACACCCACACCCAATGGACGACGACCCATGGTGGAGTTATAGGCGGCAGCGACCGGGTAATCCTGATAATCCAGCAAGCTGTCCAGAGCACGAACAATCAGTTCGGACAGCTCTTCCAGTTCGTTGAGATCTTTCAGTGCGCCAAGGTTAAATGCTGCCAGCGTACAGAGGGCGATTTCACCTTCTTCGTCGTGAATATGAGTCAGTGGTTTGGTCGGTAGGGCGATTTCCAGGCAGAGATTGCTCTGGCGCACCGGTGCCACAGCCGGATCGAATGGGCTGTGGGTGTTGCAGTGGTCCACGTTTTGCAGATAGATGCGTCCGGTGCTGGCGCGCTCGGAGGCAAACAGTGAGAACAGCTCAATGGCTTTCAGTGTGGTTTTACGCACTGATGGGTCTTGTTCGTATTGGACATAGAGCTTTTCAAACTTTTCTTGATCCGCGAAGAAAGCATCGTAAAGGCCGGGTACATCGCTTGGAGAAAAGAGCGTGATGTTGCCACCTTCGATCAAACGCTGATACATCAGTTTGTTAAACTGCACACCGTAATCTAAGTGGCGCACCCGGTTGTCATCAACGCCCCGGTTGTTTTTCAGTACCAGCAGGTTTTCCACTTCCAGATGCCAGATTGGGTAGAACAGTGTGGCTGCACCACCACGAACCCCGCCTTGTGAACAGGATTTTACTGCGGTCTGGAAATGTTTATAAAAAGGAATACAGCCGGTGTGGAAGGCTTCACCGCCCCGGATCGGGCTGCCCAGTGCACGGATATTACCGGCATTAATGCCGATGCCTGCACGCTGACTGACGTATTTAACGATGGCACTGGATGTCGCGTTAATGGAGTCCAGAGAGTCGCCACATTCAATCAATACACAGGAGCTGAACTGACGGGTTGGCGTACGCACGCCGGCCATGATCGGGGTTGGCAGCGATAAGCGGAAAGTGGACACGGCATTATAGAAGCGCTCGATAAAGTCCAGACGGGTATCTTTCGGATAGCCAGCAAACAGGCAGGCACCGATCAGCATATAAAGAATCTGAGGGCTTTCGTAATATTCACCTGTCACCCGGTTTTGTACCAGATACTTACCTTCCAGCTGCTTGACGGCGGCATAGCTGAAGTTCATGTCACGACCGTGATCGATGAAGCTTTCCATCTGATCGAACTCTGCTTCGGTGTAGTCGGTCAGCAGGTGTTGGTCGTACTTCTTCATTTCTACCAGTTTGACCACATGGTTGAACAACCGGGGCGGTTCAAACTGGCCGAAGGCTTTTTTGCGCAGGTGGAAAATGGCCAGACGAGCGGCCAGATACTGATAATCCGGAGCCTGGGCTGAAATCAGGTCGGCAGCGGATTTGATCAGTGTTTCATGGATGTCTGTGGTTTTGATGCCATCGTAAAACTGAATATGGGACTTTAGCTCGACTTCGGACACCGATACATTGTCCAGACCTTCGGCAGCCCAGGTGATGACTTTGTGGATCTTTTCCAGATCCAGCGGTTCCTTGTCGCTGCGGCGTTTAGTGACCAGAAGGTTTTTGTTCATTCAGTGATTACCTGTAAAATCTATTCAAAACAATAGGTTAACTGCTCTGAGTCGCCCACTGTTGTTTGCGGCAGAGGGCTTAAGCCCTGGCCTGAGTGGAGCGTGTATCCGGGGATAATGCCGGGGGATCTGTTGAGCCAGATCGCCACAGTTTCCATAAATACGTGACGCCAGAGTGCTGGCAACGATGCCAGCAACTCCCGAACACTGAAGAAACCCATTGTGAGCACACGTCCCTGTTAACAATGCCTACTCCCTGTTCATGCTATTCACTGCGCTGATCCCGGAAAGCCAGTTCGTTCCGTTGAACTGGTTGATTACCTGTTTGGGGCTCTTAACGAGGCTGTTAACGAGTTGTATCGGCAGAAAACGAAAAACACCATATGTTGTGTAGTCATTGTTTTCATACACAAGATAATGCGCCCTATAAAGAATTTCAAGCAGACAAAGCTGGGGAGATGCTGTGGATAAATTGTGGGTAATACCTATGGTTGGTATTTGCTAACTGCCGAGTGGCTTAGACAGACAAAGTAAAGAATTTGCAAGCAAAAGAATCCGGGCGAGAAAAAATAAAATGTTTTTCTGGGTGATTTTGGCGCTTTCAAAAAGAGCTGGAAGACGTGCTGCATGAGTGTACGGTTTGTTACAAGCTCAGGGTAGGACGTAAGAGCGCCGGTAGTGTAACATCAGCATTCGGAAAACCAATCATTTGAACAAAGCGGGCGATGACTGCCGGCAGTAAAACGTATTTTGTGTTGGGGTGTATAACATGGCTTTGGATAATGCTGAAACGGGTCGCATCCTGATTGTTGAGGACGATGAGCGTCTGGCAACACTGACCCGTGAATATCTTGAAAATAATGGCCTTCAGGTAACGGTAGAAGGTGATGGCGGCAAGGCCGTGGAACGGATTCTCAGCGAGCGTCCGGATCTGGTGGTGCTGGATTTGATGCTGCCGGGTGAAGACGGTGTGTCTATCTGCCGTCGGGTGCGCAGCCAATACCATGGCCAGATTCTGATGCTGACCGCCAGAACCGACGATCTGGACGAAGTGCTGGGGCTGGAGATGGGCGCTGACGATTACGTGGCCAAGCCCGTGCGCCCAAGAGTATTACTGGCGCGGATTCGTGCCTTGTTGAGACGCAGCGCAGCGCCATTAGAAGAAGAGACGGAAGCCCCGAAAAGCATCCGCTTCGGTAATCTGGTGGTGGATAATGCACAACGGGAAGCCTGGTTGAACGATGAAAGCATTGATCTGACCAGTGCCGAGTTTGATTTGCTCTGGCTGCTTTGTTCCAACGCCGGCCGGGTGCTGAGTCGTGAAGAAATCTTTGCTCAGCTCCGTGGTATTGAATACGACGGTCAGGATCGCTCTATCGACGTTCGAGTATCCCGAATTCGACCTAAGATTGGGGATGACCCGATGCATCCACGGTTAATCAAAACCGTGCGCAGTAAAGGGTATCTGTTTGTCAAAAGTGAATAACGCCTACCTACTATGATCAGCGACCATGACCAGCGAATATGAGTAGTATTTTTCTCCGCATTTATGGCGGCCTGTTATTTTCTCTGGTTCTGGTGTCGGTGTTGTCCGGCATTGTGGTGACGATTGTGAACAGTGTGCGGCTGGTGGAATATCGCGAAGATATGGCCAGTGGCACCTTTCGGCTGGTGTCAGACGTGTTGTCGTCTCTGCCCGGTGATGAGCGCCAAAAGTGGCTGCGGGATTGGGGGTATAAGTTGTCGATTCCGTTCTCCATGGTGCCCATGGATCAGGCCGGTTTTGACGAAGACACCGCCAAACAACTCATCCGTGGTGATGTGGATGTCAGGATGTTGAATGAAACATCGGCCATCATTACTTCCCAGATTGATGATAAATGGTTGCTACAGGGCATCGTGCCAGAAATCTCTGAACAGATGGCCAGCGGCACAATGATCTTCCTTCGTCACTTGTTACAGGAATACTCTCCACAGCAGCGATCCGCCATACTGGCGCAACAATCGCCCGAATCATTGGGTATTCCGGTGATTTTGGCGGAGTCTCCAGCCAGCCTGCAATTAACACCACTGCAACAGAATCAGCTCCAGCAAGGCGGCATCGTGACCGTATTAAGCATTCGTGATGAAACGCTGCAGTTATATGCGCAAATGACCGACAGTGATCAGGTATTAAGGCTGGGGCCGATTCGCTTGCTGAATCTGTATCCGTTCAAATTAATTCTGACGATCGGGCTTTTTGTTTTGCTCTCAATCAGTCTGGCCATTTATATATTGGTGCGGGGGATGGAGACGCGTCTGAGAAAACTGGAGCGGGCTGCCACCCGCTTCAGCCGCGGCGACTTTGATGTTCGGGTCAATGTGGAAGGGGCCGATTCCATTGGTCGTCTATCCATGGCGTTTAATGCTATGGCGGATCATATTCAACGGCTGCTGGATTTACAGAAAGAGATGATTCGCGGTGTTTCCCATGAGTTGAGAACACCGGTTGCCCGTTTGCGCTTTGGTCTCGACTTGATTGCAGATGCAGAAACGCAGCAGCAGCGGGAAACCCAGCTGGAAGGCATGGATCAGGATATTGAAGAACTGGATCATCTGGTAGACGAATTTCTGACCTACGCCAATTTGGAGCAAAGCGCACCGACTTTGAGCTTGAAACGGCATGATGTGGATAAAGTCGTAGCCCAGGTGGTGGGAGAACATCTTCGTCTTCAGAATCGGATCGAGCTGGATCATATTCCCTGTAATGTACTAAACCCTCGTCGTTTTGTTGAGATTGATCGTCGTTATATTCATCGAGCCGTTCAGAATCTGGTGGGTAATGCCTGTCGTTATGCCGACAGTAAAGTTCAGGTACGTTTCTCCTCAACACAAGATACCTGTCGTATTGATGTGGATGATGATGGGCCGGGGATTCCAGAAGAACAGTGGGAAAGGGTATTTTCTGCTTTTTCACGTCTGGACGACAGCCGCACTCGTAAGTCCGGTGGTTATGGTTTGGGGCTCTCCATTGTTCGCAGAATTATGTACTGGCATGGAGGCAGAGCGTTGATCAGTCACAGCGCATTGGGTGGTGCCCGGTTTAGTCTGGTTTGGCCCAGAAAGCAGCGTCACTGATGCATTCTCAACATTATTCAGGGGGACGATCCATACCCTGAATAATGTTGAGAAAGCCACTATCAATGCCTTCCTCTCTGAGAATATCAAAAGCAACGTTTTGTGTTGAAGCGCCTGGCCATAGTCGATAGTCATAGCTTAACGAACCATCCGGGTTGACCATCGCATTGAAATGGAAGTTCTGATGCTTCCCCGGAGATTGGCTTTCCAGTGTTGCTATTCGGGGATAATGTGTTGATGTAATACTCAGATTGCTCGGGTTCATGGCCATTGCTTCGATTAGCCCCAGTGCAGCAGTTTCACCTTCTTCCGGATTGGTATTCGAAAATAACTCATCAAAAAAAACGACACTGTATTGATTTGCTGGCAGTGATTTCAGTGTATTCAACAATTCAATAATTCTTTTTGATTCTGCACTGAAGCTGGATACCCCGGAAATGACTTCGGGTTCATTAACCAGGTGGGTGTGGATCAAGCTGAAAGGGGTGAAATCCATATGCTCTGCTGCAGCCACGGCCAGTGTTTGAGCGAGCACGATGTTTAAGCCAATGCCTTTGACCATGGTGGATTTTCCGGCGGCATTAGGGCCCGTAATAACAGTGCTTATGGGGTTGTTGTTGCCACTGGCGAAGTGGTTTGCCACAGCTGAAAATGAAGGCAGTAATGGGTTCCAGAGTTTTTCCATACTGACTTGTGTCTGGCTTGGCGGAGAAAGGTAGAGTGGAAAAATTAATCGATTTGGTTGCCAGTCCAATGACAAACGGAGGTGATTGGCTGCTGTAATCCATGCGCCCAGTTCACCCACCGACTCCATGACCCGGCTTAATGATAAATGGTTGCGTTTTAATAACGTCAAACCGCGCTTATAGCGCCCCATATTGGCGCTCACATAATCCAGAAATGTTGGTGTGCTTTCTGGGGCATCTTTCAATAATGACATGATTTCCACCATGGAAGTGGAGTTGTGAAGTTTGAGGAAGCCTTTTCCGGAGCCCAATGCCATTTGCACTGGTGGGTGTTTCTCCAGCAACTGTTCCATTTCAACCGCACTTTCTAATGCTCTTCCAGCCCGCCGGGATCGTTCGACAATAAAACGATAGGCTCGCATGTGTTCGCGAAAACGGTAATAAGACTTGTAGAGAGCAACCGCCTGAAGTACGACAAAACTGCCAGCACTGAAAATTTTAATAGGGCTGGAAAGGTCGCTGAATTTCAGTTGAATATCGGACAGTACCTTCATCATATGGGAAGGCAGATGAACAGTGGAGTTCAACAGGCCGTTGATAATGCCATTTTTGATGGTAAAGGTACCCACCAGAGTTGAACCCAACAGCCCCAGGGGCGCGTTCAGTGCGGTGCCGATATGAAAGGCGTCATTCAAGCGCCGGGCAATCTCTTCCTGGGTACCGCTGCCGCTAAGGCCGGGCAGATGAGTTCTGCGGTCAATCTCACCAAAGGTTGGGCTATTGACGGCATCGTAGGGATCGAACAGTGCAATCAACCCATCTTCATCAATGGCGTAACGTATGAGCAGTTCTTCAAATCGGCGAAACACATTGGGGTGGTTAATCAGATATTTAATGGCCTGCTGTCGCTGATCGAGAACGCGAATATCCGCAATTGGCGAGATCAATAACTTAGCCAGCATAATTTCACCGGAGATTGTCAGGCTGGGGCCAATTTTACTGAGGAGGCTTTCTGCAGGATGTTGACGGGTGCCACTGAGAATATGAAGGTCTTTAACGGTCTGGGCAGAGAGGACGGGCGTGGCACTGTCGGAAAATTTAGCAAACGCTTGCAGTAAGATGCTGCGTTTTTCGCCGGGCGCTAACAGAATATCCGGTAACTCCTGCTTTTGGTGCCGGGAATTGATAGCATTTTGATAATTATCAACGGAGTGCAACTGAGATAACTCATCGTGAATTAACTGATAGATGTTGTCAGATTGGTCGGCAAAGGCGAGATGACTCTGAAGCAATAGGATTGAAAAAAAACTGACAATCATAAACAGTCTGTCTTTTTTCAAAAAATGGAAAAGATGTGTAATAAAAAACATTGAATACAATACAGGTTATTATTAGTTGACTCAGATACTTTGAGATTTTTAAAAATAACCTATAGTTGAATACTTTGTGTATTGCCTGATATTTCGTTATTTTTCTGAATGATCGAGGCTTGTATCTCAAGCCGGTTTAATGCCATTCAGTGTCGTAAAACAGGTTTCTCGAGCAGAGTTAATAAAACTGTCCATATAAGGTTGTTCTTTCTGCTCCGTTCTCACGGCAGCATATAATGTTGACCACACCCCTTTCTCACCAAGCGGCACCGCATGTACCTGTCCTTTATCGAGATACTCCGCCAGCGCCCAGCAAGGTAAGGCGGAAACACCTCGCTGGCTGGCAACCAGTTGCAGCATCATTAATGTGAGTTCTGCTGTGCGTATGGAAGCGGGTTCCACTTGGGCAGGGTCCAGAAAATCATAGAAAACAGCCAGACGCTCCTGTCCTACCGGATAAGTAATCAGAACTTCATTATTCAGATCTTCAGGGTTGGCAAACGCCTGACCGGCTAAAGGATGATTTCGGGCGAGAGCCAATAACATTTCGTAGCGAAACAAGGGCAGATAATCGATGCCATCAATGGGCGTTGGGTCTGAAGTGACTACCAGGTCCAGCTCCCCCCGTGACAACGCAGGCAATGGCGCAAAATTAAACGCAGTGGAAAAATCCATCTCCACTTCTGGCCAGTGCTTCCGGTACTCATCAATCGTGGGCATTAACCACTGATAACAACTGTGACACTCAATGGCAATGTGCAACCGACCGGACTTCCCACCCGCCAGCTTGAGCAGGCTCTGTTCCACTGCTTTGAACATGGGCAGCACTTCATCCGCCAACTCCAGCAGTTTTAGCCCGGCAGTGGTGAAGCGGGGAGGACGGGTTTTTCGGACAAACACCTCCATGCCAATCCGGTGTTCCAGATCTTTCAGCTGGTGGGACAGTGCTGACTGCGTTAGGTGCAGACGACTGGAGGCTTCTACCAAGCTGCCGGTTTGGTGAATGGCTTTCAGGGTTTTCAGGTGCCGAAGTTCAAGCCCAAGGTTTTGAATACTCATATCGAAACGTACAGTGCATTTTATTATTAAATTTATTCAACTATATCATTAATATTATGAGATTGATTCATTTTTGATCATTCCCCAGACTTGTTGTCACTCTCAACCCAAACAATAACCTCTGTCGGGAGACACAACATGACCACCACCCATAATCTGGGCTTTCCCAGAATCGGCGCCCACCGCGAATTGAAAAAAGTTCAGGAGAGCTATTGGCGTGGTGATATGTCTCAGGAACAGTTACTGGCTGAAGGTGCTCGTCTGCGTTCATTGCATTGGCAGGTGCAGAAAGACGCCGGGCTCGATTTTGTCCCTACTGGCGATTTTGCCTGGTATGACCAGGTGCTTAATCATTCATTAATGCTTGGGGCGATTCCCGAGCGTTTTATCCCTGCGGCTCCATCGGATATCGACACACTGTTCCGCATGGCGCGAGGTCGTGCTCCCAGTGGCGAACCGGCCGCTGCCTGTGAAATGACCAAATGGTTTGATACCAACTACCACTATATTGTGCCTGAGCTGACCAAAGGTCAGCAGTTCTACCTGGCGAATCGTGCATTGCTGGATGAAACCCGTGAGGCCCTGGATCAGGGATTTAATCCCAAGCCGGTGCTGGTGGGTCCACTGACGTGGTTATGGTTATCAAAGGTCAAAGGGGAACCGTTTGATCGTTTGGAATTATTGGACAGTGTGCTGGCAGTTTATGGTCAGGTGCTTAATGAATTAGCTGAGCTGAATGTGGAATGGGTGCAGATTGATGAGCCTATTCTGGTGCTGGATTTGCCTCAGGAATGGCATCAGGCGTTTGAATCTGCCTATAACCAGCTACAGAGCAATAATGTGAAACTATTGCTGGCTACTTATTTTGGCGGCTTAAATGGTTCAACGACAACCGTTGTTAATTTGCCGGTGGCAGGGCTGCATGTTGATTTGGTCAGAAACCCGGAACAACTGCCTGCGCTGTTGGATCGCCTGCCAGCTTACAAAATACTGTCTGCTGGTGTCGTGAATGGTCGAAACGTCTGGCGCGCCGATCTGCAGAAAATACAACAGCAGTTGTCTGCTGCCGCTGAACGGCTGGGCGACCGTCTCTGGGTGGCGCCCAGCTGCTCTTTGCTCCATACGCCAGTAGACTTGGAAAGTGAAACATTGATATACGGCAAAGGGAAGCATGGCAAAGGCCTCGATCAAGAGCTGAAATCCTGGTTAGCGTTTGCCAGGCAAAAGTGTCAAGAAGTGGCGGTGCTCGGTAAAGCCCTCAGTGGTGGCGATGCTGCCAAAGATGAGTTGGTGCTGAACGCGTTTGCTGAATCCAGCGCAGCAGTGCAATCCAAAGCGGCCTCTGCCCGTGTTCATAATAAACAGGTTCAGCAGCGTGTAGCAGCGATCAAAAACGATAGTCAGGTTGATCAGCGTGAGTCCGCTTTTGCGGTACGAGCGAAACAGCAACAGGAAAAACTGGGGTTACCGTTGTTTCCAACCACGACGATTGGTTCGTTTCCACAAACCAAAGAAATTCGTCAGCAGCGATTGAAATACCGCAAAGGCGAGTTAGATGAGCCAACCTACATCGCCGCCATGCAGAGTGAAATCAAAGTCACGCTGGAAAAACAGGAACAGTTGGGGCTGGATGTTCTGGTGCATGGTGAAGTAGAGCGTAATGACATGGTTGAATATTTTGGTGAACAGCTGGACGGTTTTGCTTTCACCGCCAATGGCTGGGTGCAGAGTTACGGCAGTCGTTGTGTAAAACCACCCATTATTATTGGTGATATCAGTCGTCCTGAGGCGATGACTGTGTCCTGGAGTCGTTTTGCGCAAGATCAGACCGCACTGCCTGTGAAAGGCATGCTTACCGGGCCGGTCACCATTCTGTGTTGGTCATTTCCACGGGATGACGTTGAGCGCGAGCAGTCTTGTCAGCAATTAGCGCTGGCGTTGAGAGATGAAGTGGTCGATCTTGAAAAAGCAGGTATTCATATCATTCAGATTGATGAACCTGCCATCCGGGAAGGCCTTCCTCTAAAGAAGGAAGATTGGCCCGCGTATCTCGACTGGGCGGTGAAATGCTTCCGAATCACCGCCAGTGGTGTGAAGGATGAAACCCAGATTCACACCCACATGTGTTACAGCGAGTTCAATGACATCATCGAATACATTGCGGCCATGGATGCCGATGTTATCACCATTGAAACCTCACGCTCGGATATGGAATTACTGGATGCGTTTGAGGCATTTGAGTATCCAAATGAGATAGGCCCGGGTGTTTACGACATTCACTCGCCCAATGTGCCGGATATTGCCTGGATCGAAAAGTTAATGAGCAGGGCGTCAGAAAAGATTCCCAGAGAACGCCTTTGGGTGAATCCAGATTGTGGTTTGAAAACCAGAGATTGGCCTGAGGTTGAAGCAGCACTGAAAAATATGGTGGAGGCGGCGAAGTCTCTTCGTAGTTAACATTCAAACAAGGTCTTCGGGTTGAAATCTCGAAGACCTTTTTAACTTCTCTCCACCAAATATAAATGACGTTGGTTGTTAACTGTTTTCTGAGGCGTCGTTTCCAGGCCGATACTCTATACTGCCATTGACCTGAGCGCCTTTTTCCATTTCGATCTCGTTATAAAAAACCTTTCCGTTAATCACTGCACCAGAAACCAGCTCAAGATACTTTTCACTATAAACGTTGCCATTGACGGTGCCATAGATGACCACATGCCGAGCATGAATATCCCCGGTGATAGTGGCCGTTTTAACAATGATTAACTGGCCATTATCTGAACTGATATTGCCATGAATATTACCTTCAACATGCGCGGCACCAGCAAAGACAATATCACCGGTAATATTAGTCTCTGGTGATATGAGGGTCGTTGTAGACTTGCTGTTGTCGGCCTCTTTTTTACGACTGAACATCAACTGTCGTCTCCGTTGTTGGATAAATAAAAAACTATGAATAAAGAGATTTGTGCAGGAACCTGTTCAAGGATTAAAAATGGAAATTATTTAGGCTTAGCGTGCGATAAGAGAGGGTAGTGTTGGAGTATAGGAGAGGAACAACTTTATATAATAACTTGGGGTCTGTCACAAAATAACTTCCACATTTAGCCAGAACCGTTATCCGTAAAAGCCGTGTTGGCTGTGCTTTTACGGATAACGGTAAACGGAAAGCGCTTCTATGAGCGGTGAAGTTATTCAAGGCCAATTCCTTGGCTAACTATATAAAGTTGTTAACAGGGAGAAATATCAACGCATCGGTCTTGGCATTCCAAGCCCAAACTGAGCGATCAGTTCACGTTGTATCTCGTTAGTGCCGCCGCCAAAGGTCAGAGTCACCGAAGCTCGCACTTCATACTCCAATTCACCCATCAATAGGCTGGCTGCAGAACCTTGCCGCACCATGGCATTGGCGCCAACAATATCAATCAGGCGGCGAAGAATCTCAATGGCTGACTCAGAACCATAAACCTTGGTCGATGATGCCAGGGCGATATCCATACGCCCCTGCTCCAGATCCGCGGCAATACGGAAGTTAATCATCCGCATGGCTTCCAGCCGTGCGTAACATTCAGCCAGTGCGGAACGAACCCAGGCTTTATCAGTGGCACGCTTACCGAACTCATCTTCAGTCCGAGCCCATAGATAAACTTTCCGGAATAGTCCGGTGACTTTATCAGACCAGGAGCCGAGGCCGAGGCGTTCATGATTTAACTGAGAGGTGATCAGTCTCCAGCCGCCATTTAATTCACCAACCAACATCTCCTTTGGTATACGAGCATTGTCGTAATAGGTTGCTGCCGTTGGATTAGACGTCGTTGGAATGACGGTTTGTGAGAAGCCTTCTTCTTTGGTATCCAGAATCAGTATGGAAACGCCCTTGTGCCGAGGAAGGTCGGGGTCAGTTCTGGCGGCGAGCCAGATGTAATCCGCGGCTTCAGCACCGGAGGTCCACAGCTTACTACCATTGACATAAAAGTGATCGCCATCCAGAGTAGCGGTAGTTTTCAACGTCGCCAGATCAGAGCCTGCGCCTTGTTCGGAATAACCGATGGAAAATATCAGCTCACCGTTGGCAATGCCCGGCAGGAATTTCTCCTTCTGAAGCTCGGTACCAAACTGCATTAACGCCGGACCCACGGTACTGATGGTAACAAACGGCAGTGGTGCGCCGGCAATGTTGGCTTCTTCAAAAAAGATCAGTTGCTCAGTGGCTTGATAACCCTGACCGCCATGTTCTTTTGGCCAACCAACCGCCAGCCAGCCATCTTTGCCCATTTGACGAATGACATTACGGTATTCATCACCGCCTTCTTTACCGCGCAGTGATGCCTTTAATTCCGGCGTCATCAGCTCTGTAAAATAGTCTCGTATCTCCCGGCGCAGCTGATGCTGTTCCGGTGTCAGATCAACAAACATCCGAACCTCCTCAGGCTGCGCTTAAAATCAGGCCACTGGTCGGCACACCGGTGCCGGCAGTAACTAATACATTTTCTACGTCGTCTACCTGGTTGATGGCAGAACCACGCACCTGACGAACCGCTTCCGCAACACCGTTCATCCCGTGAATGTAAGCTTCACCCAACTGACCACCGTGAGTATTGATAGGCAGTGTGCCACCTCGGGCATGATGACCATCCATTACATAGTTGCGAGCTTCGCCTCGTGGCGCAAAACCAAACTCTTCCAGCTGAGTCAGTACGAATGGCGTAAAGTGGTCGTATATCACAGCTGTCTGGAAAGCATCCGGGCCAAGGCCAGATTGTGCGTACAGTTCTTTGGCAACCACGCCCATTTCTGGCAGGCCGGTAATGTCGTCACGATAGAAGGAAGTCATGATCTGCTGTCCCTGTGCAATGCCCTGAGAACCGGCTTTAATAACTACCGGCTTTTGCTTCAGATCTTTAGCTCTTTCAGCGCTGGTAATAACCATGGCCACAGCGCCATCGGATTCCTGACAGCAATCCAACAGATGCAGCGGTTCACAAACCCAGCGGGAGTTTTGATGATCTTCCAAAGTAATTGGCTTCTCATAGAAGAAGGCTTCAGGGTTAGTTGCTGCAAAATCGCGGGCAGCGACGGCTACACGACCAAAGTCTTCTGAAGTAGCGCCGTAGGTATGCATATAACGCTGGGCAAACATGCCTACCCAGGCTGCTGGCGTATGAAAACCGTGGGGCATGTACCAGCCATAGTTCACATTTTCAAAGGTCGGTGTGTTGGCAAAACCGTAATCGCCAGAACCAAAGCGATACCAGGAGCGTTCATTCATCGCTCGATAAACGACAACCGTTTTTGCAACACCAGTGGCAACCGCCATGGCTGCATGAAGAATGGGGGCACAGGCAGCACCGCCGCCGTGAGGAATCTGGGAGAAAAACTTCACATTATTGCAGCCCAGCAGTCGTGCGATTTCGTATTCCGGTACCTTATCAACGGAATAACTGCTGAAGCCATCCACTTCTGATGGGTCAATGCCTGCATCCTGCAATGCCGCTAGAGTGGCTTCCATGGCCAGTCGAAGCTCTGTGCGACCGGAATTTTTTGAAAACTCTGTGGCGCCGAGTCCGGCAATGGCAGCCCGGCCGCTGAGTGATTTATCCATTATTTTTATTCTCTTAATCTCTCAATCGTTTTTGGGCAGCACGACAGAAACAGTGCCAGTGACGTGATTCCCCATGGAGTTTTTGCCTTTCAGGGTCACTTCTACGGCATTCTTTTCAGGGCTTACATCGGATATCTCACCGTTGAATACCATGGTATCTCCGGGATAATTTGGCGCTCCCAGTTTGATCTTGAGGTCATTGAAGCGGGCAGTTGGGCCAGCCCAGTCTTCCACAAAACGCTGAACCAGTGCGCTGGTGGTAAGGATATTCATAAAGACATGGGGGGAACCCAGCTCCTGAGCGGCGTCCTTGTCCAGATGACCCGGAAAATAATCACGGGTGGCAATAGCGCCAGCAGTGATCAGGGTGGAGGTAATCGGGACTTCCATTTTTGGTAGCCTGTCACCAAGGCTGACGTCATTAAACTGTCGTGTTTTCATCGAGGTCATACTTCCATCCCAGTTTATCGTTGATTGCCAGCCAGTCCCCCAGCTTCTCCAGAACAGCCCGGCTGCCGCCCAGGCCAAGACTCAATGCGCGGCTCCAATAAAGAAAACGGTGTATTGGATACGTTATATCCACGCCAAAACCACCGTGAACATGTTGAGCTTTATGACCGATACTGTGGCCGGCTTCGCAGGCTTGCCAGGCAACGGCCAATGCTTCTGACTGCGCGGGCAGTCCTGCATCCAGTCGGTAACAAAGGTGCCATAGGCTGGAGCGAAGTGCCTCAAGCGCAATATGACAGTCAGCCATGGTCATCTGCACTGCCTGAAACTGAGCAATGGGGCGACCAAACTGAACTCGCTCGTTGATGTACTCAACAGTACGTTTAATTTGTTGACTACTGACGCCTAACTGAATGGAGGCTTGCGCAGCAATACTGTGAACTTCCAACCATTCCAATGCTTCTACGGATAAAGCATGTGTGCGTGGGATAATCACGTTATCCAGAGCCAGGTCTGCAATGCCTTCACCTTGAGTGAAAACACCTTCGACTTTCTGAATGCCTGTAGTAGAAAGATCTAAAACCGTTGGGATAATGCCGTCAGCAGTTTCAATAGAAATAATGGCAATATTGGTGCTATTGCCCTCGGGTAAGCCCTCGACACGACCATTCAGCAAATAGCCATCGGGTGTCGTGTCTGCTTTCACGGTGACGTCACGTGCGCGGCTTTGATCGGCTTGAGATAGCGTAAGCAAAAGCTCAGCAGAAGCAGCGCTGTGCACCAGAGGGTAAAGCGTTTCATTGCCAAATTTGGCAATGGCTGCGGCGGCAATCTGATGGCGCCACAGGGGAACCTGACCTAACGCTGCGCCTTGAGCTTCCAGAACGAGCATCAGTTCCGTCATACCCAGTTCACTGCCACCAAATTGTTCGGGTAGATAAAGGGCGTGAAGTCCGGTTTCGATGCAGGATTGCCAAAGGTCATCCATAGTCGTTTTTCCAGATTCATCAAAGGCAATCAGAGCTTCATCAGAACCGCTGTCGCTAAACAGCGAAGTGGCCATATCGGCAATGGCTCGCTGGTCATCATTCAGTGAGAAATCCATGGATTAGCTCCGTGCCTGCGCATTGCTATCGATGATCCGGAACATGGGCAGAGTCAGCTCTTCATCGAAGGTCTGGAACTCTACCTGCACCCGTTGTCCGATTTTAAGGTCATTCTTGTTATCAACGCCGACCAGACCGGCAGGTACACGAACACCTTCGTCCAGCTGAATCAGGCCAATGGGATTTGGGTAATCAAATGGCGGTACTTCCGGGTAGTGCATCACAACAAAAGAGTAGAGTTCACCGCTGCCGGAAACAACTTGATAGTCCAACTCAAAAGATTGGCAGTGCATGCACACTGGCGCAGGTGGATGTTGAAGCTCATCACAAGTTTTGCAGTGTTGAATCCGTAACTCTTTAGCTTCGCAGCCTTCCCAGAAGAAACGGGTGTCATCGCTTATACCAGGCTTTGGTCGTTTGATTACCGGCACTTCAGCAGGTGCGCTGTTTTTTTCTGGCTGCTGGTGTGGTTTGAATTTGAATACCCGGAACAGTAATTCTCCAACCTTTTCATCATCACCGGTGGCTTCTGAGGTTTTTTCGGAAAAGAAGGTCATCACCAGTGTGACAAAGAACCCGGTACCGAGCGCTGTGGTTTTTTCATCGCCCACTTCCGTCAGCTTTGTGACGTAGTACAGCTTTTCCCCCATGGTGATATAGCGGTCAAAACTCAGTTCCGAGTTAACGGCGACAACCGCGGGATAGCCCTGCTCTTCAATCAGTTTCAGGGCACCATAAGGGTTCTCATCAGTCGATCCCTGTGGATAATTGTTCTGATGCAAACCTTCCAGGCACCAGGCTTGCAGCATCGCCGGTGGTGCAACAATACCGTCAAATTCGGTTTGTTTGGCGTACTCTTCATCGGTGTAGAGTGGGTTATCAATCCCCATCACCTCACACCATTGGCGAACCATGGGCGCGTTGACTTTATCCCATGCATAAACACGGCCGTATTCCCGTCCGACCATGGCCTTCAATTCGGATAACCATTCACTAGCCAAGTTATCTCTCCTGTTCTTATTTTTTTTCATTGGAAAGCAGTCTAATGATCAGGCCAACCTCATAGCTTCGTCTAAATGGACGATGTTGCTCGAAGGCTCTATTACGAGTATTTACATAAGTCTTAAAAGGTGTGGAGTGCGAGCATGTCGCAGGCAGAAGAGAACGTATTATTGCTGGATTATCCGGAAGAAGGTGTTGCCCGACTGACGCTTAACCGTCCAGATGCTACTAACGCGCTGAGTTTGGAATTGCAAAAGCAACTGTCTGAACAATTTACTGCACTGACTGTGGATAGTGCAGTTCGCTGTATTATTTTAACCGGCGGAGACGAGGTATTTGCTGCCGGTGGCGATATCACCACCATGATGGATGCAGATCCTATTGAAATTTATCAGCGTCATACTGAACGACTGTGGGCTCCCATTCAGCATTGTCCAAAACCTGTGATCGCTGCGATTTGTGGTTACGCTTTTGGTGGCGGCTGTGAACTGGCTATGCATGCAGATATTCTTGTGGCTGGGGAAGGTGCCAGTTTCTGTCAGCCAGAGGTTCGTATTGGCATTATGCCGGGCATAGGCGGCACCCAACGTTTATTAAGAGCTGTCGGCAAAGCCAAAGCCATGCAAATGGCATTGACCGGAAAACCGATCACAGCAAAAGAAGCTTGGGTTTCTGGTTTGGTCAGTGAATTAGTGCCTGATGAGGATGTTCAGGAGAAAGCCCTGAGTATCGCCAGAAATATTGCCCGTATGCCACCTCTGGCAGTTGAGCAAATTAAGGAAGTGATCTTGTTGGGCATGGATGCCTCATTGGAAAGTGCACTGGCTATGGAGCGTAAAGCCAATGCAATGCTGTTTGCTTCCAGAGATCAGCAGGAAGGGATGACCGCTTTTCTGGAAAAACGTCATCCGAAGTTTAATGGTCAATAACAAAAAGGAGCGATTAGCTCCCTTTCTTATAGTCTCAGGAAACCAATTCGGGTTCACTGCTGCCTGAATCATCCCGAGCCTTTGTTAAGGCTGAAGGCAGAATCGTCGTAAAGATAAAAATCGCGCATATTGTAGAGAGTGCCGCAAACATTAACAGAGGCACAAAACTGGTTTCAATCAGCATACCCGCAACAGCAGGCCCGACCATTGAGCTTAATGCAAAGGCTGCAGGTATCAGCATGATGGCACGACCTTGAGAGTCCAGTTGAGCGATCATGGCCGTCATATACACGCAACCCCAAGTAAAGCCCACTTCCCAAATCCACGCGCCCATGGCAAAAGGCAGAAAACCATTGGCATACCAGAGTAGCGCAAGGCCGCCATTAAGAACGGCAAATACGATCAGGTAGGGTAACCACCGACCGAGACGATTACCGACAATGGCCACTGAAAATGCCGCGGCGCCTCCCAACAATTTCAACACAGCAAAAACAATGCCCTGCTCATTTGGGGCAAGATTAAGGCTATTACCCATTCTTTCCAGAAATGCCCAGAGACCAATATTGCCAGCACCAAAAATAAAGAAAGTGAACACGGCCAACCAAACGACGGGGGGCATTTTTAATTGTTTGCGAAAGCTGAATGGCTCGACAGATGCGCTGACTTTTTCCGGAAGTACAATCGCACTGATACCAAGCAGTAATACAATGGCCAGTAGCGTCAGAGCAGTTCCCTGATAGCCATAGGTGGCAGTGACATAAGCGGGTAGGAGAAATAGAACCAGTGCTGTTACCCCCAGTTCGACGCCTTGCCTTAAACCAAGAGCCCGCTCTTTGTTGGCCATTTCCCCCATAATGTGAAGGCCAAGACATGTCATCAATCCAGCAAAGAAACCTAAAGCAGACCAAAGCAGCATCTGGAACTGCCAACCGGCAATAGAAGACAGAAACAGTAAAGTGGCAATGATGACGGCTGAAACAATGGTCAGTTTTTTCAGCGACGTGTGTTTCATCAGGAAAAACGCAGCAAAGGTGCCGGTCAGGTAGCCGGTAAAACAGGCGGAGCCAAGGAAGCCAGCCTGACTGGGAGTGAGTTGAAAGGTATCTGCCAGTGAGCCAAGCAGGATTGGCAATGCGTTAAAAGGTAAGCCACCAATGGTGGAGGCAAAACTTGCGGCTAACATCAATGCCAGCAGTGGTCGTCCCGTCATTGTCATTATTATTCTCCAGACGAAAGAAATCGATTTAACTGGAAAACAATCAGCGATAGTGAAGGAGGGAGCATCCCATAAATGGACTATGGGATGCGATATAGACGTCAGGTAAGTTGCTTGAAGTTAACTGCTTTGTTGATCAGAGATACCAAACCCTCAAGACCCGCTTGATCTTCAAGGTCAAAGCGGGAAGCGTTTGGGCTGTCAATATCGAGAACGGCAACTGCAACACCATCAACCATGACCGGAATCACCAGTTCGCTGCGGCTGTCGGCATCACAAGCAATATGTCCCGGAAAGGCCAATACATCATCAACTAATTGCGTTGTTTTCTGTGCTGCAGCGGTTCCGCAGACACCTCGGCCAACAGGAATTCTCGTGCAGGCCGGCTTACCCTGAAACGGTCCAAGAACCAGGGTATCGCCCCGAACAATATAGAATCCGACCCAGTTTACATCCCGCATCGATAGATAGAGCAGGCTGGAAATATTGGCGAGATTGGCAATGGCATCCTCTTCACCAGAGATCAATGCCGTGGCCTGTTGGTTGAGAAGACGGTAAAAAGCGGCTTTCTCATTTGGGTAGTCAGTCACTTCAAACATACTGTAATTTTGAACTCTTAAGCTTCTGCTTCTTCAGGTAGCTCTTCGTGGGCTGTTTGTCCCAGAGCGGCAACACTGTTGAGGAATATACGAACAAGGTCGGATTGTCGCTTGATTCCGGTTTTGGAGAAAATGGAGCGTAAATGAGCGCGAGCCGTATTACGACGAATGCCCAACGCTTCAGCAGACTCTTCCAGCGAATTGCCGTTGGCCAGCTGTAAGGATAGTGCTGTTTCTGCAGGTGTCAGGCCAAAAAGCTTCTTGGCAATATCACTGCTGGCCTGAGAGGTGCCGGCGGAGTCCCGAATATAAACAATAGCGGATGAGTTATTGTCGTGGTCTGACATATCGAACCGGGGGATCATTTCTATTACCAAGCCCAGATTCACTTCGCCCGATGGCCGTGCGACCGACATTGCCAGAGGAAGTCCAGGGGTTTTTGGCTCTTCGGCTCGGTCAAAAGCCTCTTTGACTAGCTTCTTTAACGCTTTGTTGTCACTTGGGTAATACGCTTCCAGTCGGCCGGCGATGACTTTAAAGCCATCACCAGATTCCAGAATATGACGCGCAAACAGATTCTGCTCAAGGATGTTGCCCTGTCGATCAATAATCAGTGTGGCGATGGAGAGTTTGCCGATTGCCTGCGAATAAAGGTTTCGCAGAGACTGGTTATGAACCAAACGATTATTGACGTTTAGTGCACGGCGCAAATGAGGAACGATAAGCTCGCAGAATTCACGATCTTCTTTTGAAAAATCGTCACTACTTTCCGGGCGGGTGATTCGGAAGCGGAGCCTTTCACCATTGTTCACAGTGATATCAACGGACATGACATGATAGACGTCTTTCTGCGCACACCAGTGCATACGGTAATCACTGTTGCGCCATTCACCTTCGGTCATTAAGTCGGCAACAGTGAAAACTGTGTCCGGTTCACGACCGGCAAAGGGCGTAAGTTGATGAATATATGGTCGATACTGCACTGCCACTTCATTATCAAAAGTGCCGCCAACCACAATCATCAGGCCAAGTTCTTCTTCGTTCTGATGCTTGGGGGTTTTGAGAATCAGGGTGACGTAATTGGCTTTGAATATGGATTTCAACACCCGAAGCGGTGTTTCCCAGCCGGTCTCTCCCTGAGCTGCGTCGTATATAAGACCAATCAGAGAATCGTACTGATCAAAATCTTGAGTGATGTGCGTCAAAGCGGACCTCATATTATTATCAGGCTACAGACCACTGACGTTTAGTTAGGTGCAGTGATGCCAGGTTATTATTATGGGGCTTGACGAGTCTCCCCGTCTGTCAGGGAGATAGCCATTCTGTGCCCATACTGTATGAATAATACTGGCAGGTAGCAAGTGAATTACCTTTCACTGACTGGAAACAGCCTTCTTTGAAGAATAGTTTCCCAAATGGGGATGTTCTGTAATAACGCTGGATCTAATATCCGTTGTTTAGATAGTGAGGCTTTCGTTGTTATTGTTGGCAGCTCTTTTGCGTTTGAGTTCACGTTTCACAAGAGGTAAAAGTGGACACAACCAGCGTCATAACAAGTATTCATCGGGATAAGAAAAATAATCTTGCTAATCAGTCTGGCTGCACCACAACGGGTGAAGCCGATCAGGGCTTAAACTGCTTTTTCGTAATCGTTATAACCTTTCTCTCCCGGCGTATAGAGTGTTTTCCGGTCGAATCGAGTTAACGGGATACGCTCTTTGATTCGGTAAACCAAATCAGGGTTAGCAATAAAGTGTCGTGCGAAAGACACCGCATCACCTTGACCTGAGCTGATCGCCTGATTGGCGGCGTCCGAATCAAAGTTATCGTTGAGAATAATTGAACCGCTGAAGTGAGTCTTGGCTAACTTAAAGGCATCAATATGTTCAACGGGAGCACGCATAATATGAAGGTAAGCCAGGTTGAGGGGGGCAATCTGGCGGAGCAATTCAATGTGGCTGCCTGCCGAATCGTCGTCTTGAGTATCATTAAAGGCATTGCCGGGATTCATTCTAAAGCCTACACGACCACTGCCAAACACTGAGGCCATGGCCTTAAGACAGTCAGCAGCAAACCGTGCCCGGTTTTCAACGCTACCGCCAAACTCATCGGTCCGATGGTTGGTTCCGGAGCAGAGAAACTGCATGGGCAGGTAGCCACTGGTGCAGTGAAGTTCTACGCCGTCAAAGCCCGCATGTTTGGCGTTTTCTGCTGCCACTCGATGTTCTTCGATCACCAATTGTACGTCACTGGTCAACAGTTCCCGTGGTATATCAAATGGCTGCATGCCAGCCTGATCCGTATAAAGTTCACCACGAGCTTGAATGCTAGAAGGAGCTACTGTTTCTATACCCGCAGGTTTGATCTTGTTGCTACCAATACGGCCAGCGTGCATCACCTGAAGCACAATCTTGCCACCATTGGCATGCACGGCATCGGTCACCTTTTTCCAGGCAAGCACCTGTTCTTCGCTTTCGATACCCGGTTGACGGCAATACGCCTGGCCGGTCACCACCGGCCATGTCCCTTCCGCAACAATCAATCCTGCCTGAGCACGGTCGGCGTAATATTGAACCATCAGTTCGTTAGGCATGCCGTCAGCCGATGCCCGGTTACGCGTCATGGGTGCCATGACTACACGGTTTTTCAGTTCAATATCGCCAATGGTGACTGGCGATAATAATGAGAGTGAATTATGCAAAGTGGTCACCTCAATCCAGCGCCGTAATCAATACGGCGGAGCGTCCGCCATCAACAGGCAATTCCGCGCCGGTAATGTAGGAAGCATCATCGCTGGCCAGAAACGTAATGGCGCTGGCCAGTTCTTCTGGCTGCCCAACCCGGCCCATAGGAATCAGCTTTTCTGTGTTCTGACGACTGTTGTCGTCAGAAAGCATGCCCGCAGTGGCTGGTGTTTCTACAATGGCAGGGGTAATCACATTGACCCGGATACCGTCTCTGGCACCTTCTGCTGCAGCGGCACGGGAGAAATTAACAACGGCGGCCTTGGATGCGGAATAGCCAGCCATATAAGCTGTGCCCAAAGCACCACAAATGGATGAAAGGTTGATAATGGCACCACCACCGGATTGGCGCATTAGCTTCATGGCGGTTCGTGTGCCCCAAAAGGTGCCGTCAACGGAGGTAGCGAAGTTTTCATGCCACTGTTCTGTGGTCATGTCTTCAATGCCACCCCAAGTGAAAGCCATGGCGTTATTCACCAGAACATCCAAACGACCATAGTCGTTAGATGCTTTCTCAAGGGCTTGAACAAACTGTGTTTCGTTGCTGACATCCGCGACCACAGAGTGCACAGAACCCCCTTGTTGTTTGATTTGCTCCTCAACGGCCAGTAGCGGGTCCAGCCGCCTGCCGCAGATGATGACAGTAGCGCCTTCCCTGGCGAAACGTTCGGCCGTGGCAGCACCAATGCCGCTGCCACCTTCAGTAATAAAGGCAATTTTGTTTTGCAGTGAACCTGCCATAGTTATTTCCTTTTCTTATTCTTCTTATCTAAAACTTAACCAGCGTCTTTCAGGTAAGTGTCCATAAACGACAGCATGCGTTGTTTTGCCGCTGCATCTGCTTTTTTGTCGCTACCAATGACATAGCCTTTGCCGATGCACTCAGGAGCATCCACCATCACCATAGCGCGAGCAAAGGCTCTTTCGTTTCGGCCAGCGTCTTGCGGAGCGGTGGCAGCAGGCTGACCATTAATCAGAGCAGAGCCTGTTTTTTCATCGAAAGAAAAAGAGCAATTAGTGATGTAAGGGAAGTCGTAAAGATCCCGTGGGCGGTCAGACTCCCATGCGTGCCCGGCCCCGGGAATCAGCAGTGTTTCGACCGGGCCATTTTTGGCAATGTCACCATGAACCTGTTCACACACATTGATATCAACGCTGTTATCGTCGTCCCCGAAAATAGCTAGATAGGCGCCGCCAGTCGTTTCTGTGGTTCCCAGCGTTTGATGACAGGGTCCGTATACATCGATATGGGCGGCAAAGGGTGGGACTTCTGGCGCAATAATCGCTTTGACTCTGGGGTCCAGAGCGTAGCGGGTGACCATGCCACCGTATGAGTATCCAGTGACGGCAATTCGACTGGCATCAATAGCGGGGTGAGTTCCCAGTACTTTGAGTGCAGAATAGGCATCCACCAGAATGTCTGTTTCTGAGGCTGATAGCGTCTTCATCAGGTAGGTGGAGTCTTTGGTGGCACCTCGAACTGAATAGTAATCGATAATCAGTGATGCAATGCCATTCTCAGCAAACAGCTGTGCATAAACGGGTTCCCGGTTGGGTTCTATACCACCACTGCCGTGCAGAATGATGATCGCAGGTACAGGATTTTCTGCCGATGCACCCTTAGGTAGAACCAGTTCGCCTTTACCAGTGTGTTGCAGCGTGTTATCAAAATTCGTCAGCAGTTCCGAGAAATCGTAAGGGCTGCGTGTTGAAAAGTAGATATCTCCGGACTGATCTTCAGTCAGTGTCGTTTTAGGCGCTGGCAGCTCCGGTAAATCCGGCAGTTTAATGGATGACGTCCAGGGCAGGCCTATACCGGCATACTCGGTCTCAATGTGATAGATAAAACCTGCACCGATAGTGGTGATAACCAGGCCGGAAAAAAGCAGAGCCTTTTTTAACCGTGTCATGGTGCGCTTCCAATGTTCTTATCATTTATAACGCTGGCTCCGACACAAAGTGAGAGCCAGCCGTGTTGGATTTTCTAAGATCGTTTATACAAAAGGATCCATATTGGGCAAGCCAAGCATAACGGCGCCGTGGGCACGTGCATAGGCATCTGCGTTGTTAGCAATATGAGCACGCGCCTGCTTCAGGTCGCGATTAATGCGCTCAATGGGGTTTGATTTTCTCAATCCGGCACCAGCGCTGGCACGAAGCAGTTCATCCGCGAGTTCGGCACAGATTTTTGGTACCCGTGCAGATTGCGCGCGTTGTAACAATCGCTCTTCCACTTCCATGGTGGTGCCGTTCATGGCGTTATCCACAATGCGTTGATAGTTTCTGGTCAGTACCAGCTTAAGCTGATCGGACGCAATCATGGCTTCAGTCACCGCCATTTGTGCATTTACGTCTTCTGCCGTCTTTGCACCGTGCTTACCAATATGAGCGGCGGCGCGGGTGCGGAACTCATTTACGGCGCCATCCAGGGCACCCATACAGGCGGAGGATACTGCACGCTGGAATACCTGGATGAACGGGATTTTGTAAAGCCAGCCTGAATTGGTCTCGCGGCCCGGACAGCCGGCATCACTGTAATTATTAGTACGTTGAGTACGGTGCTCAGGCACAAAAACATCTTCAACGACGATGTCATGGCTGCCGGTACCGCGCAGGCCGTGGACATCCCAGTTTTGCTCAATCTTGAAATCCGAAGCAGGCAACAGGAAGGTGGTGTGTTCCAGACCTTCTTCACCGTTGGGTTTTGGCAACAGGCCGCCGAGGAAAATCCATGAGCAATGTTCGACACCGCTGGAGAATTCCCATTTACCAGAAAAACGATAACCGCCTTCTACCTTGGTGGCTTGGCCTGTAGGCATGTAGGTGGAGGCAATCAGCGTTGCCGGGTTATCAGCAAGCACTTCTTGTTGTGCTTTTTCAGGAAATAGAGAGAGCTGCCAGTAGTGAACACCGATGACGCCAAAGATCCAGGCAGTGGACATACACCCTTCTGCCAGTGCCATTTGAGCTTTATAAAACACGCGCGGATCCATTTCAGAACCGCCCCAACGTTTAGGCTGGAGAATTCGGAATAGACCTGCTTCGATAATTTCTTTCACCGACTCAACCGGTACCGAACCGGTTTCGTCTGTCATTTTTGCTCGATCTTTAAGGCGGGGAGCAATTTCTCTGGCGGCCTTGACCAGCGCGACGGCTTCCGGAGTCATGTAAGAATCGTCCCCGTCCAACATGTCGAAAAGATTGGTTTGTTCACTCATCGTTAAAGCCCTCTTTATTATTTTGACTTTTTTTGGCCGAAAGATTGCGGCTTATTCTGGCCGACTTGATTGGATACTGACTACAGGTTTCCACATGGTACAGACAAGGCTCATCGTTAATATGGACTATCGCCAGCTCATGGAAAGTGGTGTGAATGGTGGGGTTATACCAATGTCGTTTTTAAATTGTGGTGTGAGCAAGTTATTTTGGGCGACTGGGCAAGGCGAAGCGACGAGCCATAGCCATAGCTATGGTGAGGAACTTCAACGCAGACCCAGTCGGTCAAAATGGCTGCGCAGCCCATAATTTAAAAACAGAATTGGTATTACTACATTTGGACGATGCTGGTTTTACCGTGGGGGCAATAATGCGTGAGAATCAAAAATAAGAATAAAAGAGGAATTAATTATGCGAGCAGCCATTGGCATTGGTATTTCGATTGTTGTTGCCGCAGCCGGGATTTTCGCATTTTCCCCACGCATTCCTGAGTCTCTGGCTGAGCGTAATATTCCTATTAATAATATGAACATTACCAGCCTGAGCAGCAGTGCTGCTGGCCTCGTTGCCGCTGGCGAGCTAGGGCATATTCTGGTTTCTAAAGACGATGGGCAGAGCTGGAATTTTGCAGAGATCGATAAGCAGCGCCACGCCCTGATCACCCGCTTACACTTTCAGAATGACACTCTGGGTTTTGCTACCGGTCATGAAGGTTGGATTCTGAGAACCGAAGATGGTGGTGAGAGTTGGTCTGAAGTGTCGTTTGATAAAGAAAGAAATGAACCAATTCTGGATATAAAACAGCTGCCTTCTGGTCGTTGGGTCGGCATTGGTGGTTTTGGCAAGCTCGTGAGCTCAGACGATCAGGGAAAGCATTGGAATATCGAGCCTCCACCCAATGGTACCGATTGGCATCTTAATGCCTTGTTGTCTTCAGACGATGCTCAATCCTGGTTGATTGCCGGTGAAGCGGGCACGGTGTTCCGTTCACTGGACCAAGGTGAAAGTTGGGAGCCACTTCCTGAGTTTTACCATGGTTCTTTTTATGGTGGCTTGCATCTGGGCGGTGAGAACTGGCTGCTTTATGGCATGCGAGGCAATTTGTTCCGCACCAGTGATAATGGTGAAAGCTGGCAGAAGCTCGATTTTACTATTCCTATTTCAATTTTTGCCCATGAATTTTTAAACGACGGAAGTGTTCTCCTTGCTGGCCAAGGGGGAATGATACTTCGTAGTAGCGACAATGGTCAGTCATTCCAAATGGTTTACCGGGGTGGGCGAATGTCGGTAACCGATCTACAGCCTCTTGAAAATGGCGACTTAATAATGAGTAGCGATAGCGGTGTGCAGTCTGTTGCTCTGTCTAATCTGCTTAATTGATATCAATAATAATTTTCAGGATCTTTCTTATGGCTAACCAATCCAACAACTCGCCCGGATCCTTTGTGGATCGATTTGTCGATGGCATTGCCAGGCTACTCATATCAAAACGACGCTTCTTTGGTGTGTTATTTATTTTAATGACCATTGGTTTTTCGTATTCAGCGATGCAGACCCGCTTCGATGCCGGATTTAATAAATTGATTCCGATGAATCATGATTACATGAAGGCCTTTCTTGATCATGGCCCAAAGTTTTCAGGTGCTAACCGAATCATGGTGAACCTGCAGTGGAAAGGTGAAGGCGATATTTACAACCCCGAATTTATGGCGCAGTTAAAAAAAGCGACAGATGAAGTTTTCTTTATACCGGGCGTTAACCGAACCACTGTCAGATCACTCTATACACCCGAAGTCCGCTATGTAGAAGTCACAGAATTTGGTTTTATGGGCAGTGAAGTGATTCCATCCCGATTCACTGCAGACGAGGCAGGACTATCAGCCGTACGCTCGAATGTGAATAAATCCGGGCAAGTCGGAAACCTAGTATCTACGGATTTGAAATCTGCCATGGTGCAGGCAGAGCTGTTGGAGTTTGATCAGGCTACCGGAGATAAAACAAATTATCGGGCAGTAGCCGCACATTTAGAAAGCATTCGTACGGCGCTGGCGAATGACAATATTGAAGTAAGCATCATCGGTTTTGCCAAGGTGATGGGCGATGTCATGGACGGCCTGGTCAATGTATTGATCTTTTTTATAGTGGCTTTTGGCATCACCATGGCGCTGCTGTGGGCTTATTCCCGCTCACTTAAACTGACTCTGCTGGCTATTGCCGTGGCTCTGTTGCCGGTCATCTGGCTGATGGGGACGTTGCCGTTGATTGGTTACGGCATTGATCCTATGTCCGTATTGGTTCCCTTTTTGATTTTCTCCATTGGTGTTTCCCATGCTGTGCAGATGACCAATACCTGGAAACAGGATGTGCTGATGGGCATGACGCCAATCGATGCTGCTGAGAGCGCATTTCGTAAGCTGGCTATTCCGGGCACTGTCGCATTGTTAGCGAATGCGCTGGGTTTTATGGTGATCATGGTCATCGATATTCCCATGGTGCATGAGCTGGGTGTGACGGCTTGCCTGGGTGTTGCCATGATGATCGTTACCAACAAAATGTTTATGCCGATTATTCTTTCTCACCTGAAGCTTGAGAATATGGCATTCAGTGGGCCGGATCGGCCTGATGTAAAGCACCCGATCTGGTGGAAACTTTCTGCATTGGCAACACCCAAAGCCGCCATGATCAGCTTGGCCTGCATGCTGGTATTGCTGGTGGGTGGAACGTGGCAGTCCCGTTCACTGCTGACAGGCGATATAGGCTCAGGTGTGCCCGAGTTACGTGCAGAGTCCCGGTACAATAAAGATAATGATGAGATCGCCCGAAACTACCAGATTGGTATGGATGTGTTGTCGGTGTATCTGGAAACCAGTGGCCGTGAAGAAGCTTGTCTGGACTGGGAAGTCATGAACGCTGTTGACCGCTTTGATATGCATATGCGGGGTGTTGACGGGGTACAGTCGGTACGTACGGTCGCTGGGCTCAGCAAACTATACGTCTCTGGAAATAATGAAGGGAACCCACGCTGGAGAACCTTGCAGAGAGATAACTATGCACTGGTTGCCGGTGCTCGTGCGGCGCACCCACAGCAGGGATTGAGCGACAATGGTTGTAAAATTATTAATATGATGGTGTATCTGGACGATCATCAGGATGCCACGCTGAAACATGTCTCCGGTGAAATTCAGAAATACCTTGCTGAGCAATCCGTATCCGATGCCACGTTCCGTATGGCGGGTGGTAATGCCGGAGTTGCCGTAGCGACCAATCAGGCGGTTGAGACGGCAGAAGCTCAAATGCTGACCGCCATCTTCAGTGCAATCACCTTACTTTGCTGGATTACCTTCCGGTCATGGCGTGGGGTATTGTGCGTAGTTGTTCCACTGATTCTGGTGACCATACTTTGCAATGCGTTGATGTCACTGTTGGGTATTGGGCTTAAAGTGGCAACATTACCCGTTATTGCTTTGGGTGTGGGGGTTGGTGTGGATTACGGCATCTATATCTATGAAAGTTTGCAGCACAGCCTCAAACAAGGGCACAGCCTTCGGGAATCTTTCTACGAAGCCATGTATCGACGTGGGACAGCTGCCGTCTTTACGGCCGTGACTATGTCTATCGGGGTTGGCACCTGGGCATTTTCTGCGCTGAAGTTTCAGGCGGATATGGGTATTCTGCTGGCGTTTATGTTTCTGGTGAATGTGTTGGGTGCGATCTTTCTGTTGCCGGCTCTGGCCTGTTGGTTGGATGTGAAACCTGAACGTAAGGTAAACAAAACCATCAAGGTGGAGACATCTAAAGATACTGGTGGCGTGTTTGAAGCATCAGAGATGCCCGTTAAATAAGTGCATATCATAATGATGAAGCCCTCATGTTGAGGGCTTTTTACTTTATAGCCGGCTTAAGAAGCTGTTCACAATCTTTCTGCGAGCTGTAAACGATGATAAAACGCCCCTGGTTACCAGTTTTCTTCGTTACGTAGCGCCACTATGCGCCTCAAAAAACTGAAAAACAGGAACATTTTCTCCTCTTTTTCGCTATTCGCAAAAGATCATGAACAGCTTCTAAGAGGCAGTGCTGTCGTGTACTTTATTTGTTCCATGGCAAAATTGCTTGAAACGTTACAAATCCCAGGCACTGATTGAATCAGGTTTTTATAAAAATGGTCGTAGGCATGAATGTCCTTCACGGCAACTCGCATCATGTAATCCCACTCGCCCGCCATACGATACAGCTCCATAACTTCAGCAAAGGCAGAGGCGGTTTCTGCAAAATGATTGAGCCAGTCAATGGAATGGTTATTGGTTTTAATTTGCACAAATACCGACAAAGGCACGCCGGCCTTATCAGGGTCGAGAAGCGCTACTCGTTTACGAATAAAGCCACTGTCTTCCAGTTTTTTCAAACGTCGCCAACAGGGAGCCACTGACAGACAGACCTTGTCAGCCAGATCATTTATGGATAAATCAGCGTTCTCCTGCAGCGCTGAAAGTATGGCGATATCTTTCTGGTCGATCATTTTTTTTCTCGAATAGCAGTTAAGGCGAAATAATTTTGCTCAATATACTGAAATCCGAAATCAGAACGAACAGATTTTTTCCAATCACTCTTTTTACACTAGTTATCAAATTTAAAGGATCTTGGGGGAGAGAATTATGTGGCGTAATGAATGGGATGCTTATGTCCGTTTAATTAATGACCGTGTCGCGCCAGCAACTGGCTGTACTGAGCCTGTGTCTACAGCTCTGGCCGCTGCAGAAGCTACGCGAATTTTGGGCAAGGCTCCGGAACAAATTGAAGTATTAGTCAGTGGCAATCTACTGAAAAATGGCATGGGTGTGGGTATTCCTGGCACGGGTGAAATTGGTTTGCATATTGCCGCGGCTCTGGGAGCGGTGTGTGGTAATCCTGACCAAGGCCTTGAAGTGCTCGGCAATGTTGCACCAAATGATGTGGAACAGGCCCGAACCATGATGAAGAGCGATCAGGTGTCTGTGCGAATGGTGGATACGGATTCCAAGCTTTATGCAGAAGTGATCTGCCATGGGGCTGGATCAACGGCATCTGTCGTTATTAAAGATGGCCATACGAATATGGTTCGCAAAACATTGAATGGCGATGTTCTGTTCAGTGGCTTGGATAGTGATGCAGCTAGCGCCGGTAAAGAAGAACCCGAATTAAGTGTTTCTGCTATTTTTGAGTTTGCTACTCAGGGTGATCTTGCGAAGCTTGAGTTTATTATGAAGGCAGCGGAGTTGAATTCTGCCCTGACCGCCGAAGGTTTGGCTCAGGATTATGGTCTTCGAATTGGTAAAACTCTGTTGAAAACCACCAGAGACGGCCTTCAAACCACGGATTTGATGTCACAGGCGATGATCCGTTCTGCCGCTGCATCCGATGCTCGTATGGGGGGCGCACTGTTACCCGCTATGAGCAATTCTGGCAGTGGTAACCAGGGGGTTTCAGCGACCATGCCGGTTGTTGCTGTTGCTGAAACGATTGGCGCCTCTCGTGAGCAATTAACCCGTGCGTTGATTATGAGTCACCTGACGGCTATTCATATCAAATCCCATATGAGCGTGCTTTCTGCGCTCTGTGCTGCAACCACTGCTGCTGCAGGTGCATCTGCTGCGATCACGTGGCTTCTGGGTGGCAATGAAGAGCACGCTGAGTCTGCATTGTTTAATATGACGGGAGATGTAACGGGTATCCTTTGTGATGGTGCCGGTTCTGGTTGCTCTCTGAAAGTATCCACTTCAGCACAGTCTGCTATTAAGGCTGCACTATTGGCAATGGAAGGGATTCGAATTACATCCCATGAAGGTATTATTGAAGACAGTGTTGAAAAGACAATCGATAATATCGGCTTGATTGCTAATCAGGGTCTGGCAGAAACGGATAATGTCATTATTCGTATGATGGCGGGCTAAAAGTAGTCAGGCCAAGTTGGAAAGCATTGTTGAAAGACAACGCCCCGGTTAAACCGGAGCGTTGTCGTATTCAGGCCGTATAAGGCTCTGTACCATTAGGCACATAAACCCCTTCACAGCGCTCAAGAAATTCCTGGCTCATGCTCCGTGGATTATAAAACTGCTTATACCAGATACGGGCTTTCATAAAAGGTCCGTCACTTGGGATAAACATACCGTTTAGGCAAGGTGCTTTGTTTGTCCACACTTCAAAATCCTGCATAAAGGCCAGTTTACTGGCGTGCTGAAATTGAGCTGCAGCAATGCCATCTTCTACTGTGACTTCTTCATTGCCATTAGGCGACTTCACCAGTAAGGCGTGCCATACGCGAATTTTTCCATCTTCAACCGGTGTGTGGTTGATCATCAGGATAGACTCGTAGAACCCGGTAAGATGTGAAATCAATACGCCAGGTCCGTGATATACCGTATTGGTATGAAGCACCGGACTTGCACCATCTTCACCGACCAGAGTTCTGTGAGGTCCACACTGGCGCTGAATGGCATAGATGCCGGAGAATTCGTTCTCATAGCGCTGCACGGTCGAGCCGTGGATCGGACTTAAGTGTCCATAGTCGCATATGTTATCAATGACTTCCTGGGGGTGCTGCTCCAGCTCTCCGAGGTCATCATACTTCCACTGTACCCAGGCTTTATCATCCCATTCTGGCAGGCTTGGGTGATCCCAGTCGGGCTTGCCGTTTTCCGGATCGTGCCATACCCAGATAGCGCCCAGGCTTTCTTTGACTGTCCATGTACGAACGCAGGCTTTTTTTGGAATGGGGCCTGAGTGGTATGGAATATCATCGCACTCACCTTTGTCGTTGAAGCGCCAGGCATGATATGGGCAGCGAATGCTATCGCCTTCAATGTTGGTGCCCCCACCGTCGATAATCACATAGGAAGTGTCGTTTGGTGCAGCAAGATGAGTTTTCATATGAGGACAATAAGCATCCATCAACACAGGCTTACCCGTTGCACGACCACGATACAGGGCAAGTTCCTGACCAAAAAAACGAATGGCCAAAGGCTTATGGGTATTGATGTCTTCGGAGGTTGCAATCATGAACCAGCCGCGGGGGAAGGTATACTCCCCGATTTTGTAATCAGCCGTTGTTGCCATAGTGAGTCGCTCCTTCTTTCTTATTTTTGTTTCGCTTTTTATGAATAAAATATTACTGACTTTGTAAATCAGCCATGCGCTGCTTATAAGGTGTTAATGCCAATTTGTAGAACACGACAGATAACGTAAATAAAACAAGGGTTGTGCAGGCTAGTGCATACTTCAGCCCATCATCTCCGAAGGTGCCGGACAATTGATCGCTGAGAATGCCGGTGGTTAATGGGCCAAGGCCTGCACCAAACAGTGTGATGAGGAGGTTAAGCACAGCTGCGCCCGTTGCCCGCTGTCTATCTGTCGTCACATGGCTGATAGCAGCGTAGGTTAGCGTGGGCCACCAACTATTAAAGAAACTGAACACTGCTGCGAAGATAATGGCTTGTGGCAATAAATAGCCGCCGAAGCTGAATGATTTTTCTGCTGGCCATAGCAGGAAGGCGAGGGCAAATGGCAGGCTGATTAGTAGCCCAATCAGTGGCAAGCGAACCTGCCAACGCGCATCCTTCTTGGTCAAACGATCACAATACCAGCCACTGAATGTGGAACCAATCACCGCCAGTACACCACTGGATAAACCAAAGATCAGCCCTGCCTGAGCGAGGGACATATCCCAGTTTCGCACCATGAACGTCGGCGTCCAGATACCGAAGGAGTAACCGGCCATGCCGGCCGCAGCGGCTCCCAGGCTGATCGGAAGAAAGCCTGGAATACGACAAATGGCTTTTAATTGTTCAATAAAAGGCGTTTTCTGTGCACTCTCTTCATTGTTAAGCGCCGCAGCTTGTGACTGAGGATTATTCACGCCACCACGACCCGGGTCGCGGGCGATAAGGCGAAGTGCCAACGCAAGGACGATGCCTGGTGCACCAAAAATGATAAAGACGTAACGCCAGCCGAACTCCTGCGCAATCCAGCCACCCAGCACCATGGCGGCGAGTACGCCAATGTGAGGTCCCATCATCAGAACACTGATGGCCAGGGAGCGGCGTTCTTTTGGATAAAGATCAGAAACCATGGAAACAGAAGGTGCCATGCCGCCTGCTTCACCCACTGCAACGGACATACGGGCGATAAACAACTGCCAGAATTGACCAACCATGCCACAGGCCATGGTAGCCAAGCTCCATAATGAACAGCAGATGGCGATCATATTACGGCGATCAGCGCCCTGATCGGCCAGTCGTCCCAGAGGTAAACTAAGGCCGCCGTATAAAATTGCAAAGGCCAGTCCACTGATCAGCCCCATCATGGTGTCTGATGCACCAAACTCCTGTTTGATCGGCTCAAGAACGATGGCAATGACATTGCGATCAATAAATGAAAAGACATAAATCAATGCAAGCAGCACAAGTGTGAGATGAGTTCGCCATGCAGGACGATCATTGCTGGACACTTCCGGTGCTGCTTCAACAGCGGTATTTTGCATTGGGCACCTATTGTTATTTTTCTTTTACAGAATGTAATTCAACTCTGTTTTTTACTGTGCACGACAAGGATTCACTATATGCTCTGCTATGAACATCGTCCTTATGGACGTAGTTAAGAACGCTGTAATTTCATTTATTTGATCCAGGTCAAAAGTAATTACTTTGGGGCTCTGTTCGAAGAACAATCGATCAATAAAAAGCGATTAATAAATTGCAGAGCCTTCTGGAAACGGACTGTCCGAGGTTGCCATTGAGCACAACAGATGTGAAGACGGAAAAGTCCCGGAAAGTAAGGGAGCGGGAAGCATTGGAATATCCCCATACGGCACCGGAAGCAGATGGCTCAGTTGTGCAGTTGGCGGATGGATTGTTGTGGGCTCGTATGCCAATGCCAGGGTCGCTATCCCATATCAACGTCTATCTTCTCGAAGATCATGATGGTTGGTGGATAGTAGACACTGGTCTCTGTTCTCAGGAGATCAGTAACCTGTGGTTGAAAATTACAGAGACCGTTTTTTCGGAAAAACCATTGAAGGCGGTCATCTGTACCCATTTTCATTATGATCATGCTGGTCAGGCGCGGTGGCTTAGTGAGTATTTTAAAGTGCCGGTGTACATGACCCATGGTGAGTATTTCACGATGCGTGTCTTTTTTTCCAGGCATCAGGAACTGGGTGGATCAGATCAGTATCGGTATTACCAAAAAGCTGGGCTTGAAGATTCGTTGATCAAGGATATTTTCAGAGTTTGTTCTGATGACCCTTTTATCATTGACGGTCCATCGTCTTTTATTCGTTTGAGTGAAGGGCAAACGCTCAATATTGGTGATAGGGCGTGGCAGATAGTCATTGGTAATGGGCACTCTCCAGAGCACGCTTGTCTTTATAGTGAGCAAGATAAACTGCTGATTGCCGGTGATCAGTTGCTGCCAACGATCAGCTCCAACGTGCTGGTCACGGATATTGAGCCATATGGCAATCCGTTGGCTTTCTGGATGGATTCATTGGATCGGCTCGATGGGCTTCACCGGGAAACACTGGCTTTACCAGCCCACGGTCTTGTATTTCTCAATATTCATGAGCGAACGGCGCAGTTGAGAAACCATCACATAAGGCAGCTGGAGATTATTCGTAAGAAAATGCTGCGAGTAAGCAGTGCAACGACTTATCAGGTAATGGGTTGGCTATTCCGTCGCCAACTGTCTCCGATGGATCAAATTCTGGCGGTGGGCGAAACATTGGCTCATATAAACTGGTTGATCGAAAATAAAGAACTTACGCTTAAGACTGATGAAAATGGTGTAAACCAATACTCAATAATTTAGAAATATCAAAAAGCGGTGAGTAAAAAGGAAGGCTCACGCTAAAAAAGAAAATGGCTTTCGATACTGTCGTGGCTACATTTTCAGAATAAAAATAAGAATTAAAAAAGAAACACAAAAATAATAACAAAGGAGCAAGTCATGCAGTTTATTGACCGGTTATCTCAGGCGCGGGCTACTCTCGTTTCGCCGGGTGCACCTTTTGAACTGAGTGACATAACCACGGAGCGTGGTGTTTGTCAGATATACAAAAACGCACCCCAGACATTGATCGATGTTATTCGAGCAGCGCGAAATGGCGATGTTCAGAAAGAGGGAAGTGCGCTGTTTCTCTCTTATATGCACGACCATTGGTCTTACGAGCGGTTCTTTAATGCGGTGGATTCAGTGGCTGGCTGGCTTCATCAGCAAGGTATTCAGCCAGGGCAGCGTGTCGCTATTGCTATGCGGAATCGTCCGGAGTGGGCGGTTGCATTTATGGCTACGGCGATGATTGGTGCTGTGCCTGCCCCGCTGAACAGTTTTGGTCTTGGGGAAGAGCTGGTTACCGCCTTGAGTGACCTTCAGCCGGCTCTGTTTATATGCGACCACGAGCGTTTAAACCGGTTGAAAGCAGAAAGTGTTGCGCCGTCCTGTGAGGTCCTGCTGGTCGGTGATGAGGTTGAAGGCATTTCTACATATGCCTTTGCTGATGTCGTTAGCGGGTATCAGAGAGAGCTGCCTGAATTGAACCTGACCGGGGATGATCCCGCCCTGATTCTCTTTACATCGGGTGCCACCAGTCGCGCAAAAGTGGTGGTCTCTTCCCAGCGTGCGGTTTGTCAGGCGTTGTTTAATATCGATTATATTGCGGCATTGTCGGGTATGAGTTCACCGGAGTTGGTGGGCAAAATCATGGCAAAAGCAGCTCCCCAAGTATTGTTGACTGCTGTTCCCCTTTTCCATGTCAGTGGTTTGCATGCCCAGTTGCTCACTGCCATGAGGTCCGGCAGACGAGTTATCTTCATGCACCGGTGGGATTCTGAAACGGTGATTGAATTGATTAAAACGGAGAGGGTTACTCAGTTTAATGGCGCGCCATCCATGGTGTTGCAGTTATTGAGACAGCCTGAGTTTAAAGAGGTTGGACAAAATCTGTCCGGCCTTGGTTTTGGTGGTGCGGGCATCCCCAGCAGTACTATTGAATTTGTGTTGGATAATTTAAAAGATCAGATGGTGGGCATTGGTTATGGTATGACTGAAACCAATGGCGTTGCCTCTGCAGGTTCTGGTGATATCTTCCGTCATAGTCCTGAAGCGGCAGGTGTCGTATCTCCGATCATGCAAATACGCACCTGTTCACCGGAAGGTGAAGTGCTTCCCGAAGGGGAAACCGGTGAAATTCAGATGAAGGGCGCTGCGGTTATGGATGGTTATTTCAGTAACCCGGATGCGACCAACAGTGCTTTTACCCGCGATGGCTGGTTGAAAACGGGTGATCTTGGTTATTGCGATGAACACGGGTATCTCTACATTGTTGACCGCTTAAAAGATGTTATTAACCGGGCCGGTGAAAACATTGCTGCAGCGGAAGTGGAATCCTGCCTGATGCAGCATGACGAAGTGCTGGAGGCTGCCGTTTTTGGTGTGCCTGATGAGGCAACCGGTGAAGCGGTGGTCGCAACCGTTCATGTTGAAAATACTGAGGCGCTGTCTCCAGAGGACCTGAAGACGTTTGTCGCCAGTCATATTGCGGCCTATAAAGTGCCCGCCATTATTAATTTGCAGACGGATGCACTTCCCAGAAATCCGACCGGTAAAATCCTGAAAGCTGACCTCAAAAAAGCGTTTCAACAAGCGTAATAGTCCACTTTGACGATGAGTCAATTTCACCAGACAGCGCATGATGCCAAGGGTCTGTTGACGTTTCGTTGCGAGGCTCAGTGACTCAGAAAAATGTCAACCGCGCGAAAGGCTTGTGAAGTGCGTAGTCATTCTACGCCGAGCAAGTCTGACAAAGCGGGGGGCATTTTTCTGAGTCACCCGCTGAGCACGCAACGAAACGTCAACAGACCCTGACATCATGCCTGCTCTCTCTTCATGCCAAGAGCCTGCAAATAAAGAATAAAAATAAAGGGGGGAGATTCGGATGAAATCTCAAGTGGAAGTGCCTCAGGAACGCGATGCGATTGCTGACGTTGTCATTGTTGGTTCTGGTGCCGGTGCATTGTCGTCCGCTATTTTTGCAGTGGATCAGGGGTTATCCGTTCTGGTCATTGAGAAGAGTGATAAGTATGGCGGCACATCGGCCATTTCTGGCGGTGGTATCTGGATTCCCAATAACGACCAGTTCAAAAAGAAAGGTGGAAATGACAGTTTTGAAAAAGCGATGGTCTATCTGAACGCGTCGACTCGCGGCAAGGTGGAAGAATCAAAGCTGCAAGCCTATCTGGAATCCGCACCCAGAATGGTGCGTTATCTGGAGCAGAACAGTCGAGTCCGATACGCCGTTGCGGAAAAATACCCCGATTATTACCCTGAGCTTCCTGGCGCACTTCCAGGTGGCAGAACGCTGGATCCTGAGTTGTACGACACCAGCGCGCTGGGTGATGAGCTGAGCAATCTGCGTGAAGCCTCACCGACCACATTGTTAATGGGTAAGATCGCCTGGACTGCCCGGGATGCCCATAAGGCTGTGTCCAAAGAGTCCGGCTGGCGTTTGATGATTCTGTGGAAAATGTTGCGATATCAGTTGGACTTCCGCTGGCGCAAAAAGCACGAGACGAAACGTGATCGTCGTGCAGCGCTGGGCAGTGCGCTGATAGCATCACTTCGCCATTCTATGCTGGATCGCGATATTCCCCTTTGGCTCAACACTGACTTTGAAGACTTCATTGTTGAAGATGGTCGTGTATCTGGCGTCATGGTGAAACATGACGGTAAGCCCTTGCGAATCAGTGCTCGCAAAGGTGTGATTATGGGTGCTGGTGGTTTTGAGCAGAGTCAGCAGCTCCGGGAGCAATATCTGCCTAAGCCCACCAGCGTTGAGTGGAGTGCAACACCAGAAGGCCAGAATACCGGTGCCGGATTAATTGCCGGGCAAAAGCTTGGCGCTGCAACGGATCTTTTGGACTGGGCCTGGTGGACGCCCACCATGCAGGTACCGAGAGAGAAAAAAGCTCGACCTCTGTTTGTTGAGCGAGCATTTCCTGGTGCCATTATGGTGAATGGTGAAGGCCAGCGTTTTGTGAATGAGTCCGAGCCTTATCTTGAATGCGGTGATGCCATTTATCGCGATAACCAGAAGACCGAAGGTCAATCATTACCAGCCTGGGTCATTTTTGATGGTCACTTCCGCTTCAATTATGCCATGGGCCCTTTAATGCCAGCGCAGATAATGCCCGATAGTCGTCTTCCCAAGGCATGGCGTCAGTCTCTGTATTGGAAAGCGGACAGTCTGGATCAACTGGCGGAAGCGATTGGCGTGAATCCAAAAGGCCTGAATACGACGGTGGATCGTTTTAATCAGTTTGCTGAAGATGGAGAAGATAAAGATTTCCAGCGAGGTGCCAATGTATTTGACCGCTATTACGGTGACCGCAATGTAAAACCCAACCCTTGTCTGGCGCCACTGCGTAAAGGGCCATTTTATGCCATGCGTGTTGAGCCCGGTGATATCGGCACTAAAGGCGGACTGGTAACTAACGAACATGGTCAGGTAGTACGAGAAGATGGTTCTGTTATCGGTGGCCTTTACGCCATTGGCAACACCGCAGCTTCCGTGATGGGAACCAGTTATCCGGGAGCAGGTTCAACCATTGGTCCGGCCATGACTTTTGGCTACATTGCTGCTCATCATATTGCAGCAGTTAAACCGAAAGGCATTCGTGAGCCTAGGGTTGAAGAGGAAGCTGTTGCATGAGTTATACGACAGAAATACTTCCACCAATTCACATCGAAAGGCCGGAGTCTGCTCAATGGGGTAAGGTCTGTGATGTACTTGTGATTGGTTGGGGAGCTGCCGGGGCTTGTACTGCATTAGAAGCTAAAGCCAATGGCGCCGACGTCATTATTGCTGATCGCTTTGATGGTGGTGGCGCATCGGCTAAAAGCGGAGGTGTCGTTTATGCCGGCGGTGGAACAACGCAGCAGCAGAAAGCTGGATATAAAGATTCTCCTGAAGCCATGTTTGAATACCTTAAACATGAGACCCAAGGCGTTATTTCTGATGAAACGTTGAAACGTTTTTGTGACCAGAGCCGTGACAATCTGGCCTGGTTGGAATCAAAAGGCACACCCTACAGCCATGAAGTTCCGCCGAGTGGAAAGACCTCGTATCCACCGGATGGTTACTATCTTTATTACTCCGGGAATGAGCAGGTTCCCGCGTATCAATCCAGTTATCCACATGCGCCCAGAGGCCATCGCACGGTTGGGAAAGGTCATGGCGGTGTGGTGCTGTATCATCACTTAAAAGAAGCCTGTCTGAAAGAAGGCATCAAAACCATGACTCAATCTGCAGCTAGACGACTGGTGATAGATGGTTCTGGCCAAGTCATTGGTGCCGAGATGATGTGTATTCCTGCAGACACACCAGAAGCCCGTTTGCATCATAAGCTTTCTGCCCGAGCAGAGAAGTTGCAGAACCTGTCCCCCGCCTATTGCGACCGTTTAAGACGACGAGTGGCTGATATTGAGCAGCAGCATGCTAAGCCGATGCTTGTACGTGCGCTCAAAGGTGTTGCCTTAACCACCGGTGGCTTTATTTTTAACCGGGAGCTGTTGAAACAGCAGGCGCCGAAATACACACGAAACTTCAAAATTGGCGCTACGGGTTGTGATGGTAGTGGTGTGCGCCTAGGTGCCAGTGTCGATGCCTCATCAGACCGTATGGACAGAGTGTCGGCCTGGCGTTTTATAAATCCTCCCGGTTACTGGCCTAAAGGCATAGTGGTGAACTCACAAGGTAAACGCTTCTGTAATGAAGAAGTGTATGGCGCAACGCTGGGTTATGAAATGTGCGAGCATCAGGAAGGCAAAGCCTGGCTGGTGCTGGATAAAAATCTGCGTTGGGCTTCAATCAAGCAGTGCCTGTTTGGAGGCTACTGGTGGTTTCAGTCGGTTCCCGCTTTGGTGTTGATGATTCTGGGTGCAAGAAAAAGCAAAACTCTTGAGGCGTTAGCAGCAAGGTGTGGCATGGATGCAGAAGCGTTTAAACGTGATATTGATGCTTATAACCAGGCAATCGCCCATGGTGAAGTGGATCCTTTTGGTAAATCAAAAGACTACAGTCTTCCAGTAAAACAAGGGCCGTTTTATGCGCTGGATATCTCCGTGAAAAGTCCGGTGTTTCCTCTGGGCTCGCTGACCCTGGGCGGCATGAATGTGAACGAAGAGACCGGTCAGGTTCTGGATGATCATGGTAATGGCATTAATGGTTTATACGCCGCTGGACGTGCAGCAATTGGTATTCCGTCCAATCTTTATATCAGTGGATTATCGCTTGCAGACTGTGTGTTCTCTGGTCGCCGGGCGGGGCAGTCCATGGCTGGCCTGGAAAAGAAAATGAGCAGCGTTAGTAAACCTCCGATCGAGGCCGCTGTTGGATAAACGGCAGGGAACGAATAATGATAGAGAAGAAGTGTCATCAGGCTTGTTCAATTCCTGATGCAGTATTCAAGGCTGCCGGACAGTTTGCCGGTATCCCCGCCATCGAAGATGGCAGTACAAAAATTGATTATGCCGAACTACCAGAACAGGCATTGGCAGTAGCGGCCAGTCTGATTCACCACGGAATAGATGCTGGCGATCGTGTAGCTATCTGGGCACCTAATTCCGCACTCTGGGTGTTGGCGGCCATTGGTTTGCAGATGGCAGGTGCGGTTCTGGTACCCATCAATACCCGGATGAAAGCCCGTGAAGCCGCTGATATTCTTGAGCGCAGCGGTGCAAAAGCATTGTTTATCGTGGGTGATTTCCTGAATGTGGATTACCCGAAACTCATTGAAACGTCTTGCCCAAAGAGTGTCCGGTTAAGGGTTCAAATCAGTTCAAGAGCCAGTACAGAACCTTCCAAAACACTGTCCTGGGAAAATTTTATAAACGACAGTAATCAGGGCAACAAAGAGCAAGCACATCGTCGTGCACAAGCTGTCACAGGCAGTGATGTTTCAGATGTGATGTTTACATCTGGTACGACCGGAAAACCGAAAGGGGTTATGAGTCGTCATGGTGCCTGTATCCAGGCATTTTCCCAGTACGTCGACATTATTGGCCTGCAACCCGGTGATCGTTACCTGATCGTGAATCCATTTTTTCATGCGTTTGGCTACAAGGCTGGATGGCTTTCTGCACTGTTAGCTGGCGTTACGATTATCCCGCAAACCGTGTTCGATGCAGACGATGTTTTCCGGCGTATTGAAGAAGAGCAGATCAATGTTCTTCCAGGCCCGCCCACGCTGTATTTGTCATTACTGGCACACCCACGATTAGCTGAAGCGGACTTGTCGTCTTTGCGAGTGGCTGTTACCGGGGCTTCAACCATCCCGCCGGTGTTGATTGAGCGAATGCGCAATGAGTTAGGCTTTAAAACCGTAACGACCGCCTATGGACTGACCGAATGTGGCGGGCTCACCACGATTTGTTTGCCGGATGATGACGCTGAAACCATTGCGACGACCAGTGGTAAAGCCATTGCCAATACAGAAGTGGCGATTCTTGATCCGGAAGGCAAGCCATTACCGGCGGGTGTAGCTGGAGAAATTTGTCTGAGAGGTTTCCACATTATGGAAGGCTATTTGGATAATCCTCAAGCGACCAAAAAAACCATTGACGACAACGGGTGGTTACATACCGGTGACGTCGGCACGCTGGATGACCGTGGGTATTTGAGAATTACTGATCGTCTAAAAGACATGTTTATCAACGGTGGATTTAACTGCTATCCCGCAGAAATTGAAGCCACGCTGGTAACGCATCCTGCCATCGCACAAACAGCGGTGATAGGTGTGCCTGACGAACGTATGGGGGAAGTGGGTTGTGCTTTCATCGTGTTGAAACCTAACCACCAATTAGAAAGTGATGACGTGATTCAATGGTCTCGCAACAACATGGCGAACTATAAAGTGCCCAGACATATCCGCTTTGTGGAAACACTGCCAATGAATGCCTCGAACAAGGTGGTCAAGGCGGAGCTGGCGAATCAGTTTTAAAAAATAATAAATATAATTATAAAAGGATTTGTTATGAAACAAACGCCATTTGATACAAGAACTTTTCGTTCAGCATTAGGCACCTTTACAACGGGGGTGACCATTATTACGACCGTATCTGAAGACGGTGATCTGATTGGTCTTACGGCTAATAGTTTTAATTCCGTGTCTTTAGACCCACCTCTGATCCTCTGGAGTCTGGCGAAATCCTCAGCTGCAGTGCCCTTTTTCACGGAATCCAAAAACTGGAATGTGCATGTGCTGTCGGTGGAACAGGAAGACTTGTCCACCCGTTTTGCCACTAAAGGCGAAGACAAGTTTGCCGGACTGGATTATGAAGAAGGTATTAACAATGTGCCGCTGCTGAATAACTGCACTGCTCGTTTCCAGTGTCGTACAGCGTTTACTTACGATGGCGGTGATCACATTATCCTGGTGGGTGAGGTGTTGAGCTTTGATAAAAATGACCTGCCTCCCCTGGTTTATCAGGATGGACATTACGCGCTGACTGCAAAGAAGCCCTATGAAGGAGTGAATCTGTCGTCTTCTTCGGATGCCGTGGAATCCGGCTATACCGAAGATTTACTGGGTTACTTGCTGGGACGAGCTCACTTCCAGATGATTCATAGTATGCGTGCCCGGTTGCAGGAGCATGAACTGGATGAACTGCAGTTTTTCATTCTCTCCGTTCTTTGTATTCAAGACAAACAGAGCCTTGAGCAGCTAAACAGTTTTATTGATTACACCGGTCAATCCGTGACAGCGGATGAAATGGAGACATTGATTCAGAAGGAGTTGGTCGCACTGGATAAGCAGGGTGAGATTTATCAATTGACTGGCGAAGGACGAGAAGTTTCGGTTCATAATATTGCTCAGGCTCGAGCCATTGAAGAATCCCTCGGAGATCAGCTGGGGGCGGGCGATATTATGGCGCTAAAACTGTTATTGAAACGGGTTATTTCGAAAACAGATCCTGGTTTGCCGGATCTTTGGTCAAACAGTAATGACAATAACAACGAATAAAGGGAGATTGATTATGCCTGTTACTGCAGTGACTGGTTCTGCCTCTGGTATCGGAGCCGCGGTTTGTAAAGTACTGTCAGACGCTGGTCATCAGGTTATTGGTATCGATCGAGCCAATGCCGAGGTGAATGCGGATCTGTCGACACCAGCCGGTAGAGATGCTGCGATTAATGAAGTGCTCACCCAGTGTGATGGCAAACTCGATGGTCTGATCTGTTGCGCTGGCTTGGGTGTAACAGCTCCAGACAGTGGTCTTGTAGTAAGTGTTAACTATTTTGGTGCTACTTCTCTGGTAGAAGGGCTGCAACCAGCACTGGAAAAAGGGGAAAAGCCCGCGATTCTGATTATTGGTTCCGTCGCGGCTAATCAGCAGCTGGCAAATCAGGATGCTATGGTGCCATTCTTGCTGGATAACGATGAAGCCAGTGCTGTTAAGCAGGCAAACGACAGTGGTATGCCACACATTGCCTATTCAGCTTCCAAGTATGCAGTGACCGTTTTTGCCCGAAAAAAAGCAGTTGAGTATGGCAAGAAGGGTATCCGCATCAATGTGGTGGCACCCGGTGCGGTAGAAACGCCACTATTGAATGCCACGCTGGAAGATCCACGCTTTGGTGAAGTGACCCGCAACTTTGTTGCACCTCTTGGTCGTGCAGGAAGCCCGGAAGAAATTGCGGAAGTGATTGCATTTATGCAGTCGGATAAAGCCAGCTTTATCCATGGCAGCGTGTTCTTTGTGGATGGTGGAATGGATGCCATGGTTCGTTCTGTCGCTTTTTAAATAGAGATGGTCAGGTCTTATGGCCTGACTCCTCCTCTTCAGTCGTCTGCTATTCATTAAGCCTCTAATTGGTGAATTGAATGTCGTATCTTTGTGTTTTAGTAAGGCTGTTGGCCGTTAGGAAGTCGTCTATGCTAATGCGGTCAAAGGTATTAGAGAGCATTTTTGAGAATGGAGGTGGCACCGTCATTTACTGGAATCAACCAAGTTTTTACAGCATCAGAGCAGTGTACTGATCAGAGTAGTTCGAATGGTACGGCTTGGTGCAGAGATGTTTCTCAGATTCAGGTTTCCAGAGCTTATTTAGTAGCCGATCGGGAGGTTCGTCAACCACATTTAATTCTGAGCTATTTCTATGGCAACAATGAAAAACTTCACTGCATATATACCAATCTTGAATACAATCAGGCGTCAGACAGCTTTGAGGGGCGAGTTGTTGAGCCTTTGGACAGTGTGACAAAAATGATATCAGGTAATCATGGGAGCCTCCAAAATAACGACAATGGAGAGCAGCGTATTCGTGTCATTGTGGATGAGTCTAAAGGGCTGCAATACGATTTTATTCTTGTTGAATCAGTGGATACTTCAAAATGTCACTTCAGACCGGATTTTGCCTGATGAAGGGCTTGTAGGCTCATGTCACATAAGTCTGACAATTTCCCCAACCTACAGGATCTTTCTCCCGGAACATACAATCTCTAAATTGGCTAAGAAATGACAGGGCATGAAGCCCTGTCATTATATGGTTATACCAATGGCGTTTTTAAATTTTGGAACGAGCAAGTTATTTTGGGCGACTGGGCAATACCCACAGGGCATAAAGGCGAAGCGACGAGTCATAGCCGTAGCTATGGCGAGGAACTTCAACGCTGATCCAGTCGGTCAAAATGGCTGCGCAGCCCATAATTTAAAAACAGAATTGGTATTAGCACTGCATCCCTGCATTTAATCCTGATTTAATAGCACCTTCAATATAAGCGACATCGGAGCTGTCACCGATGTTCGTAACATTAAACCCTGCTTCCGCCAATTGACTGGCAAAGCCATGATCCGGTTCAGCGCCAACGGCCAGAACAACAGATTCTGCAGGCAATTGATGCTCGATGCCGTCTTTATCCTGATAGTAAACCACTGACGTATCAATCTTAGTAACGTTGGCAAACGTAACGGTATCAACATTATGGGTTTTCAGGTTGTGAAGTACCCGCCAGCGGCGAACTATGCTCAATTCGGTGCCAAGATCTCTTTCTGGTTCCAGAATCGTAACTGACCGACCGCGCTCCACCAAAAACTCTGCCAGCTCCAGTCCAACCAGACCACCGCCAACAATGACGACCTGCTTACCAAGAGGCATCCAAAGTTTTGATAGTTGCTGAATGGCTTCTGTGCTGTTGGTGGCTCCAATCATTGAACCGGATTTCATCATCATCCGTTGAGCGACACTGAGTTTCTTTTTAGCGATATCGTCACCGTCACCCGTCATCAGGCGACGAAGTTCATCTCCGGACCAAACATGTTTCTGCTCAGCGCCAGGGATATTGGGTGCATTACGCAGAGCACCCGTGGCAACAATGACTTCATCGGGTTTCAGTTCGTTTAAAAGAGCTTCATTAGCTTCAGTATTCAATCGAACATCAATAGGAAGCTGCTTTACTTGATTCACCAGATAATCCAGTAAAGGACCATTCTCTGGATAAGCGAGGGAGGCAAAAAACAAGGTTCCCCCTAATCGTTGACTGCGTTCGATCAGAGTGACTCGATGCCCGCGAGTGGCAGCGACTCTGGCCGCTTCCATGCCCCCAGGGCCTCCACCAATGACGACAATGTGCTTCTGGTGATCGGTTGCGATCAGCTGAATTTCTGATTCGTGCCCGGTCATGGGGTTCACAGCACACTTTACACGTTCATTGACAAATATCTGGCTTACACAAACATAACAGTAAATGCAGGGGCGAATATCCTGTGGGCGGTTTTCAATGACCTTTCTTGGAAATTCAGGGTCGGCAAGCAGCTTTCGAGCCAGAGCAATATAATCGCACTTACCATCCGCAATGGCCTTGTCTGCAACGTCTGGTTCCAGTCGGCCAACGGCAATCACCGGAATCTTGATGTGCTTTTTAACTTCTGCTGTCCAATCCAGAAAGCCGGCTGGCTTTTGAACTAATGGTGCTTCGGTAAACGCATCGCCACTGTTGGTATTGGCGTAGGCAGAGATATGCACGGCATCCAGCCCTGCGGCTTCGACCATTTTGGCGACGGCAATGCAGTCATCTACAGTAATACCGCCTTCCATTCTGAGTTCATGGGCATCCAGGCGGAGCCAGACCGGAAACTCTTTACCCACTCGCTCACGAACCGCGGCAATCACTTCCATTAAAAAACGAGCACGGTTTTCTAATGGTCCACCGTATTCATCATCCCGCACGTTGGAGTAGGCAGAAAGGAATCCTGCAATAATGTAGGTATGGGCTGCATGTAACTCAATACCATCAAAACCGGCTTTTACGGCACGCTCTGCTGCTGAGGCAAACCATTCAACCATTTGTGCAATGTCGTCTTTATCCATCACCCGAATAGTGGGTTTGGTGCCTGCCTTTGGACGAATAAATGAACCAAGCTCTCCCAGAGTGAGGGAGCTCATCATATCGGTTTTCTGAGGCTTGGGCAGGGAAGGCACCCATAACTCTCGACCTTCAGCCAGATCCCTTACTGCAGTCTTACCTGCATGCTGAAGCTGAATAGCAATTTTGGCATCGTGCTTGTGCACTCTGTCGGTTAGCTGTTTCAGTCCGGGAATAAACTGATCATCAGAAATACCCACCTGATAAGGCTCGGCTGTGCCGTGGGGGTATGCCACAGAACAGACGCCCATGGTCAGCAATGATGCTCCACCTTTGGCACGCTCTTCGTAATAGGCTTGAATGCGTTCGCCGCAGTGACCATCCGCTTCAGCGAAGTTTGAGCCCATAGGCGCCATGATTATGCGGTTTTTCAGATCCAGAGAACCAATTCGGCCCGGTTTAGACAGATGTTCGAAAGTAGACATACAACGACTCTCTGGTATTAATTATTTTTCAGGAAATCGATACAGGTGCGGTTAAACAGGTTTTCGTGTTCCACCTGCACCCAGTGTCCGCACTGATTCAGCATCAGGAAACGGCACTCTTTGGCGTTATGGAGGAACTTGAACATGCCCTCTGGTGGGTTAAACAGGTCATTAGTGCCCCAGAAACCTAAAATCGGGCAGTCCAGTTCATGGAGCCGTTCGGTCATGTTTGGCACCATCATGGTGGAGAACAGATTGGCCGGCTGAGTCTTGGCAACGGCAGCACGTTCCTCCAGTAGCTCATCAGAAAGCTGTGAAGAATCAAACAGCTGCAGCTGCATGACTTGACGCATTTCATTCACACCCATTGGGCCAGATTGATACACCTCAACCATACGTCGAATGCCTTCCATCTGGAAGTAGGTTTCGCGCTCTTCAACCCCTCCGGGTGCCATTAACAGAAGTTTGCTCACAGTGCCCGGATGTTTCAGTGCCTGACCGAGGGCAATGGCTCCGCCAAGAGAATTGCCGAGCAAAATGCAATTGGTGAGTTCTAGCTGGGTGATAAACAGGTTCAGGGTTTCAACAAAAAAGTCCAGATTGTACTGAATGTCGTCTGGCTTATCGGAACGGCCAAAACCGGGAAGGTCGAGAATAATATTGCGATAGCCTGCTTCAATAAAAGAAGGGAAGTTGCCTTTAAAGTTGCTGTAGCCGCTGGCGCCTGGACCGCTGCCGTGTAGCCAGATAATAGTCTCTCCATGTCCTTCATCCAAATAATGCAGAGTGATGCCATTATCAAGCTTGGCAAACTCACCGGTTGGCAGCGGCAGGTCATTCTGAGACATGTTAATACCCTTCTTTATTATTGTTTTAGCGTTCTGTCATGGGTCGCAGACAGAACAAATGGCAAATTCCTGACTGCCAAATATCAAGGTTCACCACCATTTTCAGCATCGTCCATTCAGACCAGTCTCGGGCATATCAAAACCGTTAATGTGATTTGCGTTGATCAGAAAAATAATAAGAGAAAACGGAAGTCATGAAGCATAAGAATAAAGTCGTTTTTGTGACCGGCGCCGCTCAGGGTATGGGGCTGGCGGTGGTTAAAAAGTTTGTTGCGGAAGGTGCCCGGGTTGCTGCTGTCGATCTTAATCAAGAAACCGTCGCCAATGCCACCAGTGATCTGGGAGACAGTGTGCTGCCCGTAGGCTGTGATATCTCCAATGCAGAATCCGTTCGGGCTGCCATGGCAAAGGTTGAGGAGCGTTTTGGTCAACTGGATGTGGTCGTTAATAATGCTGGTGTTGGTTCTGTGGATGCGTTTCTGGATACCCCCGATGCCCATTGGCAGAAAGTCATTGGTGTTAACTTGACCGGCACATTTTATTGCTGTCGTGAAGGTGCCCGCCTGATGGAGAAAAACGGCGGTGGTAGCATTATTAATATCTCCAGCACCGCTGCTGTTTCTGGTGAAGGCCCAAGCCATTATTGCGCTGCCAAAGCTGGCGTGATGGGGTTGACCCGCAGTATTGCACGCGAACTGGCGCCTAATGGTATTCGTGTAAACACCATTGTGCCTGGCCCGACAAATACGCCAATGATGGCGGATATTCCGGATGAGTGGACCAATCAAATGATTGCAGGCATTCCGCTTGGGCGTATGGGTGAGCCAGAAGAAATTGCCAGCGTTGCCTCTTTTCTGGCCTCCGATGAGTCGTCATTCATCACCGGACAAAACATTGCTGCCAACGGTGGCATGGCATTTATATAACAACAGCCATGAGCGGCAAATAAAGTGGAAGTCGATATGCCTGAGTCATCGCTCTCATCGTTAGCACAACGGATTGACCGTCTGGAATCAACGGAAGAAATTCGACAGCTTGCCGGTAAATATTCTCTCTCGCTGGATATGCGGGATCTGGATGCCCATGTAGGCTTGTTTGCGCCAGATGTGCGGGTAGGTCGAGGTAGAACCGGAAGAGAACATCTGAAACAGTGGGTTGATTCAACACTTCGGGATCAGTTCACCGGCACCTCTCATCATCTTGGTCAGCATATTATTGAGTTTGTGGATGCGGATCATGCTATTGGTGTCGTTTACTCAAAAAACGAACATGAAACCGGCCCGGAATGGGTAACCATGCAGATGCTGTATTGGGACGATTATGAACGCATTGATGGGCGTTGGTATTTTCGTCGTCGTTTGCCCTGCTATTGGTATGCATCAGATTTAAATAAGCAACCCATTGGTGATCTAAAGATGCGGTGGCCAGGTCGTGAGCCTTATGAAGGCACTTTTCATGACCTGTTTCCTTCCTGGAAAGAATTCTGGGCCAACCGGCCAGTTGATGATCAGCTACCGGAGGTTGCTGAGCCTGCACCTTTAGAGCAGTTTCTGCTGAGTATGCGTAAAGATACGCCTGCTCCGAAAATCCGGGTGCGTTGATTTGTGATGAAAGACACTGGTCAAGTAATAATTCCCAAGCGAGCAGAGACTCAGGCCAAAATGGATGAGAGGACTGCTGTTGCTAATCGTGTTCAGCCTGATGCTGCCTATACGATTGCTGACCGTTGGCAAGAAAGGGTGGATAAGCACGGAGATCATCCCTTTCTGCTCTATGGAGACCAGTCTCATTCATACCGCGATGTGGATTGCAGAGCAAATCAAGTAGCCCGTGCGGCTTTGGCTATGGGGCTTACTGCCGGTGACGTTTGTGCGATGGCTCTGGAGAATCGGCCAGACTTTTATCATGCATGGTTTGGGTTGGTGAAAGTGGGTGTGGTGATCGCCTTCCTGAACACGCAGGTGAGTGGGAGCGCGTTAAAGCATGCTATTTATGCCTCTGGTGCTCGTGCTGTGATTGTGGGTGAGGAGTGTGCTCATCATTTTTCAGCCGCAGAAGGTTTACAGGGGTTGCAGTTATGGTTGTTACCTGATGAGGAAAAACCTGCCAAAAGCACCGATCTTGAGTGTTTGGATGAAGCATTTTATCAGGCTATAAATACCGCATCTGCTGAACCTGTTGATGCTCAGCTGAGAGCATCGATAACGGCTGAATCCCCAGCCATTTTGATATACACCTCCGGTACCACAGGCTTACCGAAAGCCGCCATCTACAGTCATATGCGTTGGTTGTCGTCTGGTGATGTGATGGAAGTCAGCATCAAGGCGGATCAGAGAGATGTGTTTTATTGTTTTTTACCGCTATATCACGGTGCGGCAGCAACCTCTGTTACCTCTACTGCACTGTCGGCAGGGGCGACCATTGTACTCCGGCGAAAATTCAGTGTTCGACGATTCTGGGATGATGTTTGCGATTATCAGATCACGGTTTGTCAGTACATTGGGGAGATTTGCCGCTATCTCCTGAACTTCTACGACAATGCGCCTATGCACAGTCTGCGCTGCATTGTTGGTGCTGGCTTGAACGAGCATACATGGCAGCAATGGCTCACCAAGTTTGGACAGATGGATATCTATGAAGGTTGGGGAGCTACCGAAGCGAACACCAATCTTCTGAACATGGATAACTATCCGGGTTCCTGTGGTCGAATTCCGGATTGGAATAAAACCAATCTCAGGCTGGTTCGGTTTGACCTGGAACGCAATGAATACCTTCGGGATGAACAGGGTTATCTTATTCCCTGTGAGGCAGGTGAAATCGGTGAGGCTCTGGGCTATATCATTAACAGCCCTGATATGGGCGGCGGCCGCTTTGAAGGTTATACCAGCGCAGAAGCAACAGAGCAGAAAATACTTCGTAATGTATTCCAGCAAGGGGACAGCTTCTGGCGTTCCGGTGATCTTCTGAAATTTGACGACAATGGTTACTTTTATTTTGTTGATCGTTTAGGGGACACCTTTCGTTGGAAAAGTGAGAATGTTTCTACTCAGGAAGTGGCTATCGCTCTTGGTGATGCTAAAGGTATAGAGCTGATTAATGTCTATGGTGTTCAGGTTCCGGGGCATGAGGGCCGGGCGGGCATGGCTGCGATTGTTATGCAGAAGGGGGGCGGATTTGATCCTGAGGCATTTTATGCTTTAACTGCAAAAAAGTTACCCGACTATGCAGCGCCACAGTTTCTACGAATATGTCAGTCTGCTGATCTGACCAGTACCTTCAAATTAAGAAAAATAGACCTGCAAAAGCAGGGGTATGATCCTGATCTGTGCCAGGAGCCCATTTACATCAGGGACAGTCGGGCAAAAAGCTATCTTCCCTACGATGAGTTGCTTTTACAGGTGCTTGGATTGTCGGCCATTGAGGCTGACGCATAAAAAGAAAACGACACTATCAAATTATAATAAGAAGAGGATGAACTCATGATGGATATTCGCTCCCTTGGCTACTTTGTTGCTCAGACGGATAACTTGCCGGAATGGCAAGCCTATGCAGAAAATGTGCTGGGTATGATGACGTCTGAAGCCCCGAATGGTGGTCTTTATCTTAAAATGGATGACCGCCCGTTCAGAATGTTGATTGTTGAAGGTGATGATAAACGTTATTTGTCGTCAGGGTGGGAGTTGGGATCTCTCGAAGCATTTAATAATGCTACAGAGCTTCTCGATGAAAAAGGCATTGCCTGGGAAAAAGGCGACAGTACGATGTGTCAGCAGCGCGGCGTTCAGGATATTGCTCTGGTTCGTGACCCTTCCGGTAATCTTCATGAGCTCTATTGGGGTTATTGTTCAGACTGCCAGCCATTTATTTCACCTCAAGGTGTGCCAAAGTTTGTCACTGGTGATATGGGGTTGGGGCATACCGTACTGCCAGCGCCGAACTTCGATGAAACCCTGAGTTTTTTGAAAGAGGTTCTGGGCTTTGCCGTGTCTGATATTTTCAATTTCAAGCCAGCGCCTGATGCTGATCCGCTGCCAATCTATTTTCTGCATTGCAGTAACCCACGTCATCACAGTCTGGCTATCTGCGCATTTCCTGTTCCTTCTGGCTGCGTGCATGCCATGGTGGAAGTGGAAAACATGACCGAGGTTGGTCGTGCTCATGATCGTCATCAAGCTCATGGTGTGAAGCTATCAGCTACAATCGGTCAGCATTTAAACGACAAAATGACTTCTTTTTATATGAAAACACCGTCAGGTTTTGATATGGAATTTGGTTATGGCGGCCTGCAGGTGGATTGGCAAGAGCACAGCGCGTTTGAGTTCACCAGAGTGAGTATGTGGGGGCATGATTTCTCGGTAGGGCAGTCTACTGAATAACCAATAGACTCTACTTTTCTATTTCCAACTTCCATGCGTAAGCGTGGGAGTTTTTTGTTGTCTGCGATAAAATAACCCTGTTTATAATATGGTTATAACCCTCGTGGTTACTGGTGTCTATTGAAAATTTGGCCTAGTCCGTAAGGACGATTCACGCCCTTGTGTAATTGCAAAAAAATGATCCCGGGATAAGAAAAATAATAAACCAACCGTGTTAGAGATTCAGATGTATTAATACATGCTGAATCTCTTCCCAGGGAGAATAATAAGAATGCAAATTAACCGGCTAGTGACGCCCATAATGACGGCACTGCTGCTCTCCGGTAGTGGCTTCGCTCTGGCAAAAGCATCACCTGAAGATATCGCCAAGCTTGGAAATGAACTGACGTGTACCGGTGCGATAGCCGCTGGCAATGCAGATGGCACGATTCCTCCTTTTTCCGGCAAATGGCTCGGAACACCTCCAGGCATTGAATACACGCCAAATGTTGGCCAACATCCAATTGATCCGTATCAAGACGACAATCCTCGTTTGATCATTACCGGCGCTAACTGGCAGGAATATAAGGAAAACCTGACCGTTGGTCAGCAGGCTATGTTTGAGCGTTTTCCTGATACCTTTGAAATTCCGGTATATGCAGGGCGTCGTGATTTCCGTTATCCCGATGTGGTTTGTGACGTAGTGAAAAGGAATGCTGCAGACTCAGAATTGACTGATGAAGGTTTTGGTTTTACCGGTTATATGGGCGGGGTTCCGTTTCCCATTCCTGATGCAGATCAGCCTATGCAGATTCTCGCAAACCATAACTTTCCATTCCGCGCATATACCTATCAGACAGACCGGGATGTGGCCGACGTCAGCTCTACAGGCAAGATCAGCTGGGGTGCCCAGCAGAACAAAGGTCTGAGTCTGGTAAATCATCCGGATTACATTGGCCAGCCCATGCTGGACATTATGGCTTACGGCATCACTGCCACCACCAAACCCATCCGGAGTAAAGGCAGCGCGACAGTATCGATTGAACCGGTGAACTTTGCCCAGGGTAAACGACTGGCATGGAACTATAATCCGGGCACTCGTCGTGTAAGACAGTTGCCGGAGTACGGCTTTGATACACCGCTAGCTTCTACAGCGGGCAAGTTGACACTGGATTCAGACCGTTTGATGAACGGTTCACCGGAACGTTACACATGGCACTCTCTGGGTAAAAAAGAGATTTATATCCCAGCTAATGCTTACAAAGTTCATGGTAGCGATGTGAAGTATGATGAGCTGCTTCAGACAGGCCATGCTAATCCGGATTTCATGCGTTACGAACTGCGTCGTGTATGGGTGCTTGAAGGTCGCTTGAAAGACGACTATCGCCATAAGTATGGTCGACGCACAATGTACATTGATGAAGATACCTGGCATGGCGTGGTGTCGGATTTTTATGACACTCGTGATGAGCTGGTTCAGCACGCTTACATCAATTACTACTACGCCTACGATATGCAGGCATGGCAGGCGGGCAGCAGCTTTTACCATGATCTGACCTCTGGCGGCTATGTGGGTTACAACCTGTTCCAGGAAAAGGCTAAAGGCCCAATTCTTAATGCCGGCAACATGACCAAAGATATGTACACGCCAGCGGCGCTTCGTCGTTTAAGCCATTAATTGTTTTGAATGCCACAGCTCGTCCGTCGGCAATCCTGAATGGATTGCCGATCAAAATTGCTGAGGTGGTGTCGGCAACCTTACGGTTACCGGCCTACAAGGAATAATAAGAAAATGCATACATTCAAGAAAAGCAAACTGGCCATGGCTGTGTTGAGCCTTGGTCTTGCCGGTAACACGTTGGCTGGCGAAACCATTGAACTGGGAAATGACGTCACCCTGGACTGGAAAGGCACGCTGACGTATTCGGCAGCACAACGGCTGGACGACCAGAATAAAGAGTTAACCAGCAGTGGTAACACCAATTTTGATAAAGGTGATTTGGTGAATAATGGCCTTTCATTATTAATGGAAAGCCATTTGCGATTTGGTAATAGTGGTCTGGTGTTGTCTGGTAGCACTTTTTACGACGGCGTTTACCACGATGATAAGTTTACTGATGATGCTGAACGCTATCATGGTGGTTACACCCGTCTCCTGGATGCATATGTTTACACTGCATTTCCTTTTGGTGAAAGTGGTTATGCCGATTTTCGTTTAGGTAGCCATGTAGTGGCATGGGGCGAGGCTCTGTTTTTCCCAAGCATGTCTCTGGCGCAGGGGCCTTCTGATGCGATTAAATCCGGTATACCGGGCACAGAGGTGAAAGATATCTTGTTGCCAGAAGAGCAGGTTTCCATGCAGCTGGAAATTACACCTGATCTTTCTCTCTTGGCTCATTATCAGTATGACTGGCATGAGACTGTGGTATCGGAACCCGGCTCTTATCTTAGCACCAGTGAAGCGGTGGGTAATGGCGCTGTTTGTTTGATACCCAGTGCGCTGGCACCCGATGGGTGCGGTTTTGGACAACGCAAGGCAGATATTACACCTGATCATGATCAGTGGGGAGTCGGTGCTCGTTATCGTATGAGTGATCTAACCGAGCTTGGTTTGTACTACCTAAGCTATAACTCTCGTATTCCAACACCTGTAACCACAATGACTGGGCTGCGTTCAGCTACGTATCAGGTCAAATATATGGATGACATTGACTTGTATGGTTTAACGTTTACGACGAGTGCGGGGATAGCCTCAATCGCAGGTGAGGTGACTTATAAGAAAGGTGCGCCTGTACTGGCTGGAGCATTGTCTAATCCAACTCGAGGCGATGTGCTGCAGACGAACCTGAATGCGATAGTGAACTTTGGTAGCTCACCGATTTCTGATAGTGCAACACTTACTACGGAAGTCGCTTATGTTGATATTCAGAGTGTTGAAGATGAGCCCGTAATTGGAAGTGATGAACTTGCATGGACTAGCTATGGTTTAGCTGCATCCGCGTCCTTAAATCTCGCTTATCCGGGGATCACTGAATCCTGGGATATGGGCGTTCCTGTAAGCTATTCACGCCAGGTGAAAGGTCGAACTATGACCGGTGGTGTTGGGGGTGAAGGTGATCATCGTTTCAGTATCGGTGCGGACTTTACCCATCACCGCTCGGGTGTGCAGGTAGGGGTCAAGTATCTCGCTTATATGGGAGATCATGATGCTGATACAGAAGCTTACAAAGAAAAGAAACTCACCGACCGGGATAACGTTTCCCTGACGGTGAAGTACGCTTTCTAAAATTTTGCCTTATAACAGCCGGGGTTGTGGTGGCCCTGGCTGTTTTTTTATTCCTTAAATCGTATAAAAATCCCACCGGAACGATGGGGTTACAACGGAGAGCTAGAATTTAGCCGTAAAACGAACGATCCCGCCGTACGCATTGTCTTCCCCAATCATGGCCGCAATATCCAACCCAAAAATATCCCAGGGAGAAATGCCGATACCCACGGTCATTACATTCACATCGTTGTCTTCGAGATCCTGACGAAAGCCAGCTGCAAGACGGGCATTTTCCCAGAAATCCAAGTTAACGCCCAGAGACGCATATTGGGTTTCCTGAACCGCTCCGTAACCTTCGTTTTTAGCCAGTTGCAGGTCTGCCGTGATAGTAGCAATACCGTAACGGGCACCAACACCGGCAGTCAACTGAGGTTTAACTTTATAAGTTGTATCAGAGTTGGAAGATTTATAGGTTTTGGCAATCAGGTTTTTGGCAGTCAGGCCAAAGGATAACCAGTCATTATGTTGATAACTGGCCCCGAGGTCCAGGTTGATACTGCTGTCACTGGTTTCGGTATCCAATAGATCGCCATCGTCAAAAGCTGCCACTTTTTCCCGGTAATCAATCAGCGACACATCCTGATATTTGACAGCACCACCCAAATTCACTTGTCCTGGTAGTGGTGTTTCAACGCGGTTTGCCATGGCAACACCCACTTCGGTGATCATAATGGCACTGGCAATAATTTCTGATTCCAGAAGATCAAGATCAAGGCCACCACTCGCGCCATCTATATCCGTCAAATCGTCTTCATCAAAAATAAAGCTGGTGGCCATTTTGAGTTCAACATCCACAAACAAACTGGCAGGCATTACGCTGTTGGGGATAGCGACATAACCACCCGTGCCTGCTTTGGCACTGAGGGTTTTATTGCTCAGTTTCTGCAGGCTGGATTTGGCCAGTTCCAACTGTTCAGTCGAGTTAGGGCTGCCTTCAAGATCATTAATGGCATCGGCTGCTTTATCCGCCAGATCGACCATGTCATCTTTATCCTGCAAAAGCAGGCCAAAACCCAGACTGAAGCCAATATCATCATCTTCATCAAACTCTGCGAGATGGGCGACATTGGTCATGAAAGTGGTGTAGTCACCAACGGCGACACCAGCCCCTCCCTGACCAATGGTTTTGGCATTATAGAGCGCAGCGGAGACTTGAGAGGCCAGGGGCATTAATAATACCGGCAGTATGGTTCGGATCAGTTTCAAGAGATTCCCTTCCAGATCAGGTTGTAGATTTATTTGCTGACTTCCTTGCAGCAAAAAAATAGGCGATGAAGTATCGGTGCATAATGCGCCATCTTCATATCCAATCACTTAACTTAGCGCTCTTAGGTCCAGCTGGCAATTGCCATTGGTATAAGAAGATGGTTGAGATGTTGAATGGTTTCAGTGGTGTGGGCAGTAACCTCCGTTCCCCACCTTTGGTGGGACTCGTTACCACGCGAAATGAGGATGTTGCAAAAAACCTGGTTTCCAGGCTCTGAGGTTGTCGCAAAAGCCATGGTTCCCATACTTCTATCTCTTTGAATATTCAGGGATATGCATTCCCACGCACTGCATGGGAACGAGTTTTCCGGAGAGAATGAATACTTTAGCCCTGTTGGCTGCCTTACTGATCAAGCACCGAGACCTTGTGGCAAGAAACCTGATGGTTTTCACCTGACGTTGAATGACCCATATTGATTAACTCTGGCTTTGTTTGCGCGCATTGCTCATCTGCATAAAGGCAGCGAGTTCTGAACACGCAGCCAGAAGGCGGGTTAATAGGCGACGGAAGATCACCTTTCAGTACAACCCGCTTCTTTCTCGCTTCCGGGTCCGGCACTGGAACCGCTGAAATTAACGCCTGGGTATAAGGATGCTGTGGTGAGTTGTAGAGATCATCTTTATCCGCAATCTCCATCACATTTCCTAAATACAGAACCATGACTCGATGGCTGATATGTCGCACGATTGAAAGATCATGACTGATAAACAACAATGACAGACCAAACTTCTTCTGCAGTTCGCCCAGCAGGTTAATGATCTGTGCCTGAATGGACACATCCAGTGCGGATACGGGTTCATCACAGACAATCACTTTGGGTTGTAGAATCATCGCCCGGGCAATACCAATGCGCTGACACTGTCCTCCAGAAAACTCGTGAGGGTAACGGTTAATCATTCTTGGCAGCAGGCCAACGATATCCATCATTTCACGAACACGGTCTTTTACGGCATCCTTCGATAATTCCGGGTGATGGGTGACCAGCGGTTCTGCAATAATTTCGCCAATGGTCATGCGTGGATCAAGACTGGCCAGTGGGTCCTGAAAAATGATCTGCATATCTTTACGCAGAGGGCGCATCTCTTTCACTGAGTTGCCCGTGATGTTTTGGCCCATCCAGACCACTTGTCCGTCGGTGTTGTGCAGCAGCTGCAGCACAGCTCTGCCCAGAGTGGATTTTCCACAGCCTGACTCGCCCACGACTGCCAGTGTTTCCCCTTCATAGAGTTGAAAGCTTACGCCATCAACGGCTTTCAGGGTTTTCTTCCGTGTGAAAATAGTGCCGACATCCACAGGGAAGTGAACCTTCAGGTTATCGACGGTCAGGATGGGGGCTTTTTCAACAGTATTCATAGGGCGCCCTCTACAACATTCATCGGGTGACTGGCGGTGACCGCGCTTAGCTGATGGCACGATGCCGTACGATTCTCATCGATGTAGGTAGTCGTTGGTTGTTCCTGATGACATCGCTCTGTCGCATATTGGCAACGAGGCTGAAAGGCACAGCCTTTAGGTAAGGCCTGAAGGTTAGGAGGCTGGCCTGGGATCGCATACAAGTCTTCATTATGATTGCCATCAATCCTTGGCATGGATTTCAGTAGTCCCTGTGTATAAGGGTGCCTGGCATCAGTAAAGAGTGAGCTAACGGAGCCGGTTTCAACCACTCGGCCACCGTACATCACCATTACGTGGTCGCACATATTGGCGATGACACCGAGGTCGTGGGTGATCATCACAATGGACATGCCCAGCTTTTCTTTCAGATCTTGAAGTAAGTCGAGAATCTGCGCCTGAATGGTTACGTCCAGAGCTGTAGTTGGTTCATCGGCAATCAACAGGTCCGGTTCGCAGAGCAGGGCGATGGCAATCATGACTCGTTGTCGCATACCGCCGGAGAACTCGTGAGGGTACATATGCACCCGCTTGCGCGCTTCTGGAATACCGACCAGCTCCAGCATATCGATGGATTTTTCCAGGGCCGCTTTTTTGTTCATCCCCTGATGTTCAATCAGAACTTCCGTCATCTGTCGTGAGACTTTCAGATAGGGATTCAATGATGTCATTGGGTCCTGAAAAATCATGGACAGAGAAACGCCACGAACCTTGTTTAGCTGGGCTACGGGCAGTCCAAGAATGTTTTGTCCTTTGAAAATGGCCTCGCCTGTGGTTTTGCCGTTCTTTGCCAGCAAGCCCATCAGTGCCATAAATATCTGGGTTTTTCCGGACCCGGATTCCCCGACGACACCGAGGCTTTCCCCTTTTTTCAAAGAGAAGTTGATCTCGCTGGCTGCAGATACTTCGCCATCCGGCGTATCGAAACGAGTGTTGAGGTTTTTGACCTCAAGAATGATGTTGTTCTCGTTCATAGTTATCGATCCTTGGGGTCCAGCGCATCACGCAGACCGTCACCAATGAAGTTGAAACAGAACAGGGTGAGAGCCAGGAAGGTGGCAGGGAATGCCAGCATCCAGGGAGCAGATTCCATTACTTTGGAGCCTTCGGAAATCAATACGCCCCAACTGGTTAACGGTTCCTGTACACCAAGACCAAGGAAGGAAAGAAAGCTTTCCGTGAGAATGACCTGAGGAATCGTCAACGTCATATAGACGATCACCGGTCCAAGAATATTGGGAATGATATGGCGGAAGATAATCTTCGTAGTGGATACACCACTGGCATGAGCCGCCTCAACAAACTCTTTTTTCTTAACCGCCAGTGTCTGACCGCGTACGATTCGCGCCATGGTTAACCACTCAACGGCACCGAGTGCGACAAAGATCAGATAAATGTTCCGGCCAAAAATCACCATCAGGATAATGACGAAAAACATAAATGGCAGTGAATAAAGGATGTCCACAAAGCGCATCATGAGGTTGTCGACACGCCCACCCATATAACCGGCGACAGCACCATAAACGACACCGATCACCAGCGACACCGTGGTCGCCACAAGGCCAACCATTAACGACACTCTGGCGCCATAAAGCGTACGGACGAACAGGTCTCGGCCATTTTCATCGGTACCAAACCAGAAGCCTTCTGCAAAGTTTGGCGGCACTTGAATAAAGTCCCAGTAGACTTCATCAAAAGGATGGGCTGAGAGCCAGGGCGCTAAGATCGCCATTAAAGTAATGATGGATAGAATCACCATCGAAACGACAGCTGCCTTGTTTCGCATTAAGCGAATACGGGCATCCTGCCAGAGAGAGCGGCCTGCAACTTCTGCAGAGTCATCATTAAAAGACGCCAGCTTGTCGTTCATGTTCAATGCATTGCTCATGCGCCAACCCTCAGTTTCGGATCCAGGAAGCTGTAAATCACGTCCACGATCAGGTTCATCATGAGAATCAAGGTTGCGTAGAAAATCACCACACCCATGACCAGAGGGTAATCACGGTTCAGCGCAGCATTTACAAAATAACGACCAACGCCGGGTATATCGTAAATGGATTCAATCACCACAGAGCCGGTAGTCACGGCAGCCACCGCCGGGCCTAAATAAGAGACAACCGGCAACAAAGCACCTTTGATACCATGACGCACCACCACCAATCTTTCACGAATGCCTTTGGCTCTGGCGGTTCGGATGTAGTTGGAATGCAGAACCTCAATCATCGAGCCTCTTGTCAGTCGGGCGATGTAGGCGATTTGCGGCAATGCCAGAGAGATCACGGGCAGTACAAGATTTCTGGCGGCGCCATCACCCCAGCCAGCGACGGGCAGCCAGGCGAGATAGACACCAAACACCAAGGAAAGAATGGGGGCTGCAACAAAGTTTGGAATGGCAATGCCTGTCATGGCAACGCCCATAATCGCGTAATCGGTTTTCTGGTTTTGATAGAGTGCTGCCAGCGTTCCCAGCCCAATGCCAATAAACGTCGCGAGCAGGATGGAAAGGCCACCGATTTGAAAACTGGCAGGCAAGCCGGAAAGAATCAGTTCAGTAACTGAAAAATCCCTGAATTTGTAAGAGGGCCCAAAATCAAACTGGAGGAGTTTGCTGATGTAGATGAAATACTGCTCGTAGACCGGTTTATCCAGATCATAGGCTTTGAGAATATTGGCTTCAATTTCCGGCGGCAGCTGTCGTTCCTGATCGAACGGGCCCCCGGGTGCAATGCGCATCATGAAAAATGCGATTGTAATGATGATAAACAGCGTCGGAATCGCCGTTAGCAATCGCTTGAGTATGTAGGAGAACATGGAACTATTCGCTCTTTCCTTTTGAGATCCCTCTTCATTATATGTTTCATGGCCATCCGTGGCGCACGACAGCTTTGAGCTAGCTCCTGCCATCAGGCAGGAGACTGTCCAGTCATTATTTCACTGAGAGATAACGCGCCCGATGGATATCAGAAGCATTATCAACCCAGCCTACAACTTTTGGATTTACCAGATTCTTGGAAACATAATGGTAAATGGGGATGTTAGGCACTTCGGTAAGCGCAATAACTTCAGCCTGTCGCATGTACTCGTTACGTTTAACTGGGTCGGCTTCCAGTTCTGCTTTTCTCATGAGTTCGTTGTACTGATCATCATTGAAGTTTGCGTAGTTCTGGGAAGTATTGCGACTTTCCATCAAACTCAGGAAGTTCTGTGGGTCGTTATAGTCAGCAATCCAGCCAGCACGAGCTGCTTGGAAATCTCTGACTTTCAGGTTGTCGTAATGAACTTTCACCTCAGTGTTGAAGAGTTCGGTTTTCACACCCAGAGCCTTTTTCCACATGGCAGCAACAGCAATGGCCACTTTCTTATGGTTTTCTGATGTGTTGTAGCTTAGTTTGATGGTTGGCGCATTGGATTTATCGTAGCCAGCTGCAGCCATCAGCTTCTGGGCTTCAGCAACACGCTCTTTCTGAGTCATGTTTTTCCAGCTTACTTCTGGCGATGAACCATAATCTCCGGTGCCAGGAGGTACAAAGCTGTAGGCTGCAATTTCACCCGTCTTTAATACTTTCTCTGTCAATATTTTTCGGTCAATGGTCATGGCCAATGCTTCTCGAACCCTAATATCTTTCAGTACTTCGTCATCCAGGTTCAGGGGGTAGTAATAGACACCAAGGTACGGAGCGATGCGTACATAGTCAGGCATGTTTTTCTCAAGCCACTTCAAGTCTGAAGAGGCGAAGTCTGTCTGTATATCAACTTCACCAGCACGTACACGCTTCAATACTGCAGAACGATCTTCCTGAGGGTAGAAGACAAGCTCGTCCAGAGATACATTTTCAGCGTCATAGAATCTCGGGTTTTTTTCCAGACGAATCTGTGCATTTGGAGTCCATTCGCTGAGGGTAAATGCGCCATTGCTGACCATATTGCCATCTTTAGCCCAGTTTTTGCCCAACTCTTCAATTTTGTGGGCTGGAACAGGGTAAGCGGTGTAATGAGAAAGCTGGGCAATAAAGTAAGGAGCAGGGCCAGAGAGAGTTATTTCCAGTGTTTTTTCATCAATAGCTTCTACAGCGAGAGCGTCAGCGCCAGCTTTGCCGGTATTATATTGTTCGGCGCCTTTAATGGTATACAGAAGTGATGCGTAACCGGCTGCAGTTTCTGGTTTCAAAATGCGCTGGAGTGCAAGTTTGAAATCCTGTGCGGTCACAGGTTTTCCGTCAGACCAAGTATGATCTCTAAGGGAGAAAGTATATACCAGTCCATCGTCTGATACTGTCCAGCTTTTTGCTGCACCGGGAATAATTGATCCATCAGCAGCTTCAGTGGTTAGCCCCAGAAACAGGTTCCCAACAATGCCACTTTCCCATGTACCTGAAACAAAGTGAGGGTCAAGTGATGCTGGTTCGCCCATGTTACCTATTCGGAGTGTGCCGGCAGCATAGGCATCATTGTCGGCGGTTGTGAGCATAGCTCCGGAGAAGGCTACAGAAATGGCCAATAGACTGGCTTTTAGATTTTTAAAGTGCTTGATTTTCACAGTCGTCACTTCCTCTTTTTTATGGTCTTCTTCTGTTATAAGGACTGTCAAACTACTCAAGTGTAGATGGTATCCGTACCCGACATCGTAGTTTTTATTAGAAGCAAAGCATCGCTGGATAGGCGAACGTGGGCTTATAAAACCAGATTTAAATTTTTTATGCAAACGTGTGTTTGAAGCCTCTGGTATGCACAAAGCAGGCCAGTGGATTAAAAAAAGAACGATGAGCACGCAGCAAAATGTCAATAGATTCTAGGAGGCTGACCGAGAATAGGTTGCCCTACGCGGCAACTGCTCCTGCGTTGCTCTAGCTCCTGCATCCATGCAGTCGTGCGGTGGTAGTAAATTGGCCTAAAAAATCTGTTTTGTTCAGCAAATAGCACCACTATTCACTTCACAAAACAGATTTTTTATCCTCAATTTTCTACCATCCTCGCTACGGGCGCTATTCTCGGTCAGCCTCCTAGTGATAAACTTTTTACTTTCGAAATCTTTAGCTTTTATTTAGGATGGTGTCACATTTTGCAGGGAATTTTACTTTCCTGATGTTGGCTTATATACCCAAAGGATTTCAAGTTGCTATGCAGCCAATATAATAGCAGCTTGAAAGGCGACGGGTATAGGACAGTGATTGTTTATTAGCCAAGGGTGAAATAACCCGAAAAAACCAACTAAAAGAATAAACATAATAAGGTGTACATTATGGGGGAAGCTGGGTTTTATTTTATACAGCAGTTGCTGAACGGGCTGACTGTAGGCAGTACATATGCCCTCATCGCCATAGGCTATACAATGGTCTATGGCATCATTGGAATGATCAACTTCGCACACGGCGAAATTTATATGATTGGCAGTTACGTTGCCTTCGCCGTGTTGGCTGCTCTTGCCTTGATGGGCATTGATAGTGTCACCCTGATGCTGTCTGCCGCTTTTATCATCAGTATTATTATTACCAGTACCTATGGCTTTGCCATAGAGCGGGTAGCTTATCGACCATTGCGCAACAGTAATCGTCTGATAGCGCTGATCTCTGCAATTGGTATGTCTATTTTCCTCCAAAACTATGTGCGTATTGCCCAAGGTTCTCGGGATATCGCCATGCCGAGCCTGATTACCGGTGGATGGAGTTTTGGGCCGGAAGACGGATTCAATATTACGTTGTCGTATATGCAGGTGGTGATCTTCATTATTACTTTCATCACCATGACATTGCTTACCTTGTTTATTTCCCGCTCCCGCATGGGCAGAGCGTGCCGCGCCTGTGCTGAAGATTTGGGAATGACTCGTCTTCTGGGCATTAATACCAATCAGGTAATTTCTCTGACCTTTGTCATTGGTGCTGCACTAGCCGCCGTTGCGGGTGTTCTACTTGGTCTCTATTACGGTGTGATCAATCCCTATATTGGTTTTCTGGCTGGGCTAAAAGCCTTTACCGCAGCGGTGCTTGGCGGCATCGGAAGTATTCCTGGTGCAGTGTTGGGTGGATTAATTCTTGGTGTGACTGAAGCATTCACAGCTGGCTATTTCAGTACGGAATATAAGGATGTTGTCGCCTTTAGTCTTCTGGTGCTGATTCTTCTGTTCCGCCCGACAGGTATTCTGGGTAAGCCGGAGGTAGAAAAAGTATGAATAACTATAACGCTACATCCGGTTTGCGGTGGTTCCCGGCATTTATGGCAGCTGGCGTCCTTTTGTTACTGGCCGTGTTGATGTTGGGTGTTCAGCTCACAACAGAAAATACACAGTTGGTGGTTGATTTTGCAGCCAGTGAACGCTGGGCATGGATTGTGTCTGGTGCGGTTTTTGTTTTTCTGGTGCAGCTCTTTCGTGATCCTTTAACGGCTTTATGGAGTGGCGTTAAGGGTCATAACGCGATTCCAAAAATCAGTGTTCCCTCATTGGACGACAATAAGCCACTGAAACGCTTGCTGATCAGTTTTGCCATTGCGGGTTTGCTGATCTGGCCGTTTTTTGTTTCTCGCGGTGCTGTGGATCTGGCAACACTGGCATTGATTTATGTGATGCTGGGTCTGGGGCTGAACGTCGTTGTTGGTTTGGCAGGGCTGCTTGATCTTGGCTACGTTGGTTTCTACGCCGTTGGTGCCTACAGTTATGCATTGCTGAATCAGTATTTTGGTCTGGATTTCTGGAGTTGTTTGCTGATTGGCGGTGCAATGGCAGCACTGTTTGGCTTTATTCTTGGCTTTCCAGTGTTAAGGCTTCGGGGGGATTATCTCGCCATTGTCACCTTGGGCTTTGGTGAGATTATACGAATACTGTTGAATAACTGGACGGCGATTACCGGTGGCCCTAACGGCATTAGTCAGATTCCAAAACCTACTTTATTTGGTTTGGAGTTTACTCGCAGGGCAAAAGAAGAAGGCAATGTGCCTTTCCATGAATTCTTTGGTATCGATTACAGCAGTGGCTATAAGGTCATCTTTTTGTACATTCTGGCGGTGTTACTGGTTCTGGTAACACTGTACGTGATCAATCGCCTGCTCAGAATGCCCATTGGTCGTGCCTGGGAAGCGCTCCGTGAAGATGATATTGCCTGTCGTTCTCTCGGCTTGAATCCAACAGCTATCAAACTTTCTGCCTTTACCATTGGTGCTGCTTTTGCCGGTTTTGCCGGCACCTTCTTTGCTGCACGACAAGGGTTTATTAGCCCAGAGTCGTTCACCTTTATTGAGTCTGCCATCATTCTCGCCATTGTGGTGTTGGGTGGTATGGGCTCGCAGATGGGTGTGATTTTGGCAGCGGTGATTATGACCGTGCTGCCAGAATTTGCCCGGGAATTTCAGGAGTATCGGATGCTGATGTTTGGCTTGATGATGGTGCTGATGATGATCTGGCGTCCGGAAGGGTTGATGCCAATGAAACGCCCACATTTAAGCCTGAATGAAGATCAGGAAGACGAATCAGCCAGCGGTCAGCCAGCGGCTGGCAGCGTGTAATTGGGAGGAGTTGTAAGATGAGTCAATGTTTGCTTGAAGCATCGGATCTCAGTATGCGCTTTGGTGGTCTGCTGGCAGTGGATCAAATGGCGCTGAATATCCGCACGGGTGAAATTGTTTCCATGATTGGCCCAAATGGTGCCGGAAAAACGACAGTGTTTAACTGTTTGACCGGTTTCTATCAGCCAACCGGTGGCAAAATTCTTTTTAAAGGGCAGGCCGTCGAAAAACTGCCCGGTTTCAAAATTGCCCGCCTGGGTGTGGTGAGAACGTTTCAGAATGTTCGTCTGTTCAAGGCGATGACCGTTTTGGAAAACCTGCTAGTGGCACAACATCGTCACTTGAATACCGGGTTATTAGCCGGCCTGTTTAAAACACCGTCTTTTAGGAAAAGTGAAAAAGCGGCCACAGAACGTGCAGCGTTCTGGCTGGATAAGGTTGGGCTGACGGAGTTTGCCAACCGTGAGGCTGGAAACCTTGCCTATGGGCAGCAGCGCCGGTTGGAAATTGCCCGTTGTATGGTGACTGATCCGGAGCTTTTGATGTTGGATGAACCTGCCGCAGGTTTGAACCCCAATGAAACCAGTGAACTGGATGAGTTGATTTCCGATTTGAGAAAGTCCCACGGCGTATCGGTTCTATTGATCGAGCATGATATGAAACTGGTGATGGACATCTCTGATCGTATATATGTGATTAATCAGGGGCGTCCTCTGGCTTCCGGTACACCGGAAGAGGTTCGCAATAACCCTGAAGTGATTAAAGCCTATCTTGGCGAATAGTGGGAGAGGACGTATGAGCAACCAGAATTCACTATTAAGCCTTGAGAATATCTCTACCTTTTATGGTCAGGTACAGGCGCTGGATTCCGTTAGCGTTGAGATCAATGCGGGTGAAATTGTCACTCTGATTGGTGCCAACGGTGCGGGTAAAACCTCATTGCTGATGACGTTGTGTGGTGATCCAAGAGCCAGCAGTGGTCGAATCTTTTACGAAGGTCGTGAGATCACTCGGGACGATACGGCGGATATCATGCGTAAGGGGATTGCGCTGGTACCGGAAGGGCGTCGTGTGTTTTCACGACTGACCGTGGAAGAAAACCTGAGCATGGGTGGGTTCTTCACGAACGAAAAGGATTACGAAAAAATCTATCAGCATGTACTTGAGCTATTTCCACGCTTGGAAGAACGACTTAACCAGCGGGCCGGTACGATGTCTGGTGGTGAACAGCAAATGTTGGCCATTGCCCGGGCGTTGATGAGTAAACCTAAACTGCTGTTGTTGGATGAACCATCCCTTGGGCTTGCCCCGATTATTATTCAGCAGATTTTTGACATTATTGCCAAGCTGCGGGATGAAGGCATGACGATCTTTCTAGTAGAGCAGAATGCCAATCAGGCTCTGAAACTGGCGGATCGTGGTTATGTTCTGGAGAATGGCAAAATTGTGCTGCAGGACACTGGGCAAGCGTTGTTGGTTAATGAGTCTGTCCGGGAGGCTTATCTTGGAGGGTAAGCTTCTTTCATTTCTAAGGATCTCTCCTTTAACCAGTAGTGGACTATTTAAGAGGAGATTCATCTTTTAAAACGAGGCTGATTTTTATTAGCCTTGGGAGGTGTATAGACCGGCAAAAAAATGTCTTGTTAGCTATCTGTCTGATTTTCAATAGATTATTGGCTATTACGACAAAAGTTGTACCGATACCTCAAACCTCAGAGCTATAATTTCTGTAAGTTGTATCAGTACAGGAAAGCAGTATGAAGTCTGAATACGATAAATTAAGTCGAATGGAAGTAGTTATGCTGGCTGGCTCCTTGAGCGTTCTTGCCAGTACACTGATGGCACTGGGTGCACTTGTCCAATAGTTTGTCAGCTTCTTTTAGAAAAGCCCTTCCCATTGATGTTTTGTCAAAAAAGGGCTCGTTTCTACCTCTCCTCAAGTGTGGCAATGGCTGCAGCATCGACCTCGCCAAGCGCTATATTCATATATGTAAACGATCTAGCTGTTGAATTTATTATTCTTTTTACGCTGATAGTATTCTAACTAGAGAACAATAATTTCGCTTTGGGTTGCCATGCATGTCAGATCTCGATCAAAACCACAGCCTTAACCACTTGAAACAGTTGGAAGCTGAGAGCATTCACATTATTCGTGAAGTCGCGGCCGAGTTTGAAAATCCGGTGATGCTTTATTCCATTGGTAAAGATTCGGCGGTCATGCTCCATCTGGCTATGAAAGCGTTCTATCCGGGTAAACCACCTTTCCCACTTCTTCATGTAGATACCACCTGGAAATTCCGGGAGATGATTGAGTTTCGTGACAATCACGTAAAAAACCTTGGGCTTGAGTTGCTGGTGCATACAAATCCGGATGGTTTGGCACAAGGTGTTGGCCCTTTCACCCACGGCAGCGCAAAGCATACGGATGTCATGAAAACTCAGGCTCTTAAGCAGGCATTGGACAAGTACGGTTTTGATGCGGCTTTTGGTGGTGCTCGCCGAGATGAAGAACGCTCCCGAGCGAAAGAACGAGTGTATTCCTTCAGAGATAAAAACCACCGCTGGGATCCAAAGAATCAACGACCAGAGTTGTGGAATATCTACAACAGCCAAGTCGAGAAAGGCGAGAGTATTCGTGTATTCCCATTGTCTAACTGGACTGAGCTGGATATCTGGCAGTACATCCACCTTGAACAGATTCCTATAGTGCCACTTTATCTGTCTAAGGAGCGCCCTGTGGTAGAGCGGGATGGCAATTTAATTATGGTGGACGATGATCGCCTGCCACTGAATGAAGGTGAAGTACCAGAAATGCGTAAAGTGCGTTTCAGAACGTTAGGGTGTTATCCATTAACGGGTGCGGTTGAATCCGAAGCGGATACATTGACCGATGTCATTCAGGAAATGCTGCTGACCAGAACATCGGAACGACAGGGGCGGGTCATTGATCATGATAGCGCGGGCTCCATGGAAAAGAAAAAGCAGGAAGGGTATTTCTGATGTCGCATCAATCTGAATTAATTGCCACGGATATCGACGAATACCTGAGCCGCCATGAGCGCAAAGAGATGATGCGCTTCCTGACCTGTGGCAGTGTTGATGACGGAAAAAGCACACTGATTGGCCGCCTGTTGCACGACAACAGTATGGTGTATGAAGATCAACTTGCTGCGGTGGAAAACGACAGTAAGCGTGTAGGTACTCAAGGTGAGAAGATTGATCTGGCCTTGCTGGTGGACGGTCTTCAGGCAGAGCGTGAACAGGGCATCACGATTGATGTGGCCTACCGCTACTTTTCTACAGAAAAACGTAAATACATTATTGCGGATACGCCGGGTCACGAACAGTACACCCGAAATATGGCAACGGGGGCTTCAAGCTGTGATCTGGCGATTATTCTGATTGATGCTCGCCAAGGTGTCCTGACTCAAACCCGTCGGCACACGTATATTGCCAATCTGCTGGGTATCAAGCACCTTGTCGTCGCCATCAATAAGATGGATCTGGTGGATTACCGTCGTGAGCGTTTTGAAGAAATCCGTCGGCAGTATCTGGATTTTGCCGAGTCGCTGAAACTCAGTGATGTGCAGTTTGTTCCTATCTCTGCATTGGATGGCGACAATGTGGTGCATAGAAGCCAGCACATGAGTTGGTATCGGGACAGCTCCCTGATGGAGATTCTGGAAAACGTTGAGCTAAGCCGAAGCAGCAACCTGGATGATTTTCGCTTTCCGATTCAGTATGTGAATCGACCGAATCTGGATTTCCGTGGATTCTCCGGAACCATTGCTTCTGGCACTGTTCGCCCGGGTGATGAGGTTAAGGTATTGCCTTCTGGACAGACGTCCACTGTCGAACGTATTGTGACCTGGGATGGCGACTTGCCTCAGGGGATTGCCAGTCAGGCTGTGACATTGACGTTAACAGATGAAATTGATATCAGCCGTGGCGATATGCTGATACACAACAGTGGTGATGTAACGGTGTCATCCACTTTGGATACCGATGTGGTCTGGATGGCAGAGGAACCGCTTTCTTTGGGAAGGCAATATCTGATCAAGTTTGCCGGTAGCCAGATTTCGGGCGCTTTTTCTGATATTTCATACCGTGTGGATATTAATTCATTAAGCGAGCATGAAGCGGATAAATTGCAGCTTAATGAAATTGGTCAGTGCCAATTGCAATTGACTAAAGATATTCCAGCGGATCGTTATCAGGATAATCGTCAGACCGGCGCTTTTATTGTGATTGATCGCTTGAGTAATGCGACGGTTGCTGCAGGCATGGTACGCGGAGCCAGCAAGCAGGGTTCTGACATTAAAACGGTGAACCAGCGGGAACGTCAGCAGAGATTAGGGCAAAAGGGCGGCGTTTTTGAGGTGCCCGGCCAGTACGCTGTTTCTGTTGAACGTTTGTTGTTCAATCGTGGCTTCTTCCCTGTTGTGATCAATAACAACGATGAGTTTCTTGAGCTTAAGCTTGAAGTGTTATCCAACACTGAAACGGTAATTCTATTAGCAAGTGATGATTTATCAGAATCAGAGCCGCTGGATTTGGTACGTCTTACTGATCAAATTACCCAATCCATTTCATTGGTTGAGTAGCTTTATTAAAGGCACTCTCGGCGAGAGTGTCTTCTTTACCTCCTTTCTATTTCTTTTATTCCTTCTGTTCTTCTAAGGTAGTGCGCCTAAAATACGTACAAATGCCTGTTCAATGGCGTGCCATACTGATTCACTATTAAGTACCCAACCCTATGAAATCATATTTTCTGACTCATTGATCATACTCTCTGACTGCGTTGCAACTCTGGTCACATAGCTCGCTATGCTCCCGCCGTTGCGCCTTGCAGAGAACCTGATCAACAAGCCAGAAATATTCGATTCCATATGGCCGGGTACTTAGCTGTTAATGATTTTAACCACCCTCTATCAGGAGCCACAATGAAGGCTGATTTTTACGGTCGCCTGCGCGATCAGCTGGAAGAACTGAAAAGCGAAGGCCTTTATAAAAGTGAGCGGGTAATCAGCTCGCAGCAGCAGGCCGAAATTAAGGTAAGCACTGGCGAAGAAGTGCTGAACTTTTGTGCTAATAACTATTTGGGGCTGGCAAATTCGCCGGAGTTGATTGAAGCCGGAAAGCACGGCCTTGCTGAGTTTGGCTTTGGTATGGCGTCCGTGCGCTTTATTTGCGGTACTCAAACCGTGCATAAAGAGCTGGAGGCAAAAATTTCTACCTTTCTGGGTATGGAAGACACCATTCTTTATCCTTCCTGTTTCGATGCCAATGGCGGCTTGTTTGAAACCATTCTCGACCCGGAAGACGCCATTATCAGCGACTCTTTAAATCACGCCAGTATTATTGATGGTGTTCGTTTGTCCAAGGCTAAGCGTTTCCGTTACGCCAATAACGATATGGCGGATCTGGAAGCCCAGCTGAAAGCCGCCGACGAAGCCGGTGCCAGAACCAAACTGATCGCCACTGACGGTGTATTTTCCATGGATGGCGTGATTGCCAACCTGAAAGGTGTCTGCGATCTGGCGGATAAATACGGTGCTCTGGTGATGGTGGATGACTGTCACGCGACAGGCTTTATCGGTGAAAATGGTGCCGGTACACCTGAATACTGCGATGTTATGGGTCGAATTGATATTCTGACCGGTACGCTCGGTAAAGCATTGGGTGGTGCTTCTGGCGGTTACACTTCGGGTAAAAAAGAAGTGATCGACTGGCTGCGTAACCGCTCCCGTCCTTACCTGTTCTCCAACACCTTGGCGCCAAGTATTGCAGCTGCCTCTCTGAAAGTGTTTGAGATGATGGCAGAAGGTGGCGAGTTGCGTGAGAAAGTACGTGGCAATGCCGAATACTTCCGTTCAGAAATGACCAAACTGGGCTTTACCCTGGCCGGTGCCGATCACCCTATTGTGCCCGTTATGCTGGGTGATGCGTCGTTGGCAGGCAAGTTTGCGGAACGAATGCTCGAAGAAGGTATCTATGTAGTAGGGTTCTCTTTCCCGGTAGTGCCAAAAGGTCAGGCCAGAATTCGTACTCAGATGTCCGCTGCCCATAGTCGTGAGCATCTGGATAGAGCCATTACAGCTTTTGCCAAAATTGGCCGAGAGCTGGGCGTCATTAATTAAGACGTGTTGAGATAGTTGAGATAAAGAATACTGTGAAAACATTAGCAAAATTAAAAGCAGAACCTGGCATTTGGGTGGCTGATCGCCCAATGCCAGAAGTGGGCTATAACGATGTGTTGATCAAAATCCGCAAGACCGCTATTTGTGGTACGGATATGCACATCTATCACTGGGATGAATGGTCACAGAAGACCATCCCGGTAGGCATGCACGTTGGTCACGAATTTGTCGGTGAAATCGTTGAGATGGGCGACGGCGTTCGTGGCTTTGAGAAAGGTCAGCGGGTTTCCGGTGAAGGTCACATCACTTGCGGGCATTGCCGTAATTGCCGGGCCGGTCGTCGTCACCTGTGTAACTTCACCGTGGGTGTGGGTGTGAACCGTGATGGTGCCTTTGCTGAGTATTTGGTCATCCCAGCGGAGAATGCATTCCCGATCCCTGATGATATCAGCGATGAACTGGCTTCTATCTTTGATCCATTTGGTAATGCAGTACACACAGCGCTTTCCTTTGACCTGGTAGGTGAAGATGTTCTGATTACTGGCGCCGGCCCCATCGGTATTATGGCGGTGGCGATTTGTAAGCACGTAGGTGCTCGCAATGTGGTGATCACCGATGTGAATGAATACCGTCTGGATCTTGCTCGTAAAATGGGTGCAACCCGTGCTGTGAACGTTGCCAACACAGACCTGAGCGACGTGATGGCGGAGCTGGGCATGAAAGAAGGCTTCGATGTAGGGCTGGAAATGTCCGGCAATGGTCGTGCATTTGAGCAAATGCTGGAAAACATGAACCACGGTGGCAAGATCGCTTTATTGGGCATTCCTGCCAGCGATACGGTGATTGATTGGAATCAGGTGATTTTCAAAGGTCTGGTGATCAAAGGGATTTATGGTCGTGAGATGTATGAAACCTGGTACAAGATGACCAGTATGCTGCAGTCCGGTTTGGATATTTCTCCAATCATTACTCACCGCTTTGCAGTGGATGATTTTGAGCAAGGGTTTGAAATCATGGGTTTCGGGCAATCCGGCAAAGTGATTTTAGACTGGAACTAATTAATCAAATTACTGCCCAAAAGCCAGCTTTGCTGGCTTTTTTATGAAAAAAACGTGCAGCGTATTGGTTATGAGCTACACATTACTATGGATGCTATTTCCAATAGTGGAAGGTCTTGATCTGTAATGTGTTGGTTGGTGGTTATACGTGAAGATTGGTAAGTTCTTTTTTTTCTGTTTTTTTCTGATAAGTCTCAATGCTTTTGGTGATGGTTTTGTAGCGGCTTCTGGTGCAGAAGAATTTCTTGGTCAGCATAGAATCGATACTTTACAACGAGCAAGGAATGGAGGTTATCGAGTCAGTATTCTTTCTGGCAATGTCTCAGGTATTGATAGAGTCGCAGTCATTGTTGGCGAAGATGCTTTAAAAAACTACTCGTCTGCAGGAACTGGGGAAAAGCTGGCATCGTTATTTACTTTTCGAGGGCTAGAGGGAATACAACTTTCCAATGACTGGAGTGTTCTGGCTGTGTTACCCATAAACATTGCCATGTTACCTTTTAATGCTGTTGTCAGGTTGGGAGGATTGCTGGTGGATAAAGAGCTTACTCAGAATTACATAAACCTTAATAACGCCACTCATGCCACAGAAAATTTAATTACTGTAAAACCGGATGACTGCCGAACGGCTAATGCAGTGAATATTCTGCTGGAAAGCGGTAGTAGTGATATTGCAACGATTGCAGCACTTGGCTCCATGCCTTTAGCATTGGGGGTAGAAATAGCATATCTGGCACTTCTTAACTCTAGCCCGAGTCTTACACTGCAACATGTTGTTGGTTTGACTGCTATTTTGTATTCGGTTACTCAGGCATCCCACTTTCTTTATAAACATTTTAACAATGTGTTCTTAGATAACGAGTCTAAAACATTATCACCCTATATTTTCCCTTTATCATATTGGATGAATGATTACCGCACTAGCTTAATGGTGGGTAATACGATTAAAGCGTTTCAGAATAGGCCTGAAGAGCAACTGATGTTGATCATCGCAGAGTATCATCGGGAGCCAGGTATAAAACGGTTGCTTAGAGAACGTTTTGATTTTAATGATATTACAAAAGAGATATTTGAGGATAGGGAGCACTAGGAGGCTGACCGAGAATAGCGCCCGTAGCGAGGATGGTAGAAAATTGAGGATAAAAAATCTGTTTTGTGAAGTGAATAGTGGTGCTATTTGCTGAACAAAACAGAGTTTTTAGACCAATTTACTACCACCGCAGTAGGGCAACCTACTCTCGGTCAGGCTCCTAGTTTTAGTGTTCCGACTTTAAACAATAGCTGACGCTTTAGACGTACAGCTATTAGTAAATGAGATACAGCAATTTATCGAATAAACCGCAAAAACTCTTCTCTAGAAGGTTGGTTGTCTTTCATCAAACCACGCATGACCGAAGTGGTCATTTTCGAGTTCTGTTTTTCCACACCACGCATCATCATGCACATATGTTGTGCTTCAATCACCACGGCGACACCTTTTGCATCAGTTACTTCCATAATGGCATCGGCGATCTGGGTGGTCATGTTTTCCTGAATCTGCAGGCGACGGGCAAACATATCCACAAGACGGGCAAATTTAGACAAGCCGAGCACCTTGCCACGGGGCACATAACCTATATGGCACTTGCCAATAAACGGTAACAAATGGTGCTCGCACAGGGAATAAAGCTCGATATCTTTCACGACCACCATTTCGCTGATATCAGACTCGAATACCGCACCATTGACGATCTCGTCCAGCGTCTGATTGTAGCCTCTGGTGAGATACTGCATGGCTTTGGCGGCACGCTGAGGCGTGTCTTTCAGGCCATCGCGATGAATATCTTCACCGACTGATTCAATAATGGCCTTGTAGTGTTCACTGATTTGCTGGGACATTTAAAGAGACTTTCAATATACGTTATTGATTTGCGCCGATTCTATCACAACTCCACGGGATCTTATTACCCGTTCTTATAATACCAATTCTGTTTTTAAATTATGGGCTGCGCAGCTATTTTGGGCGACTGGATCTGCGTTGAAGTTCCTCGCCATAGCTACCACCCACAGGGCGTAAAGGCTATGACTCGTCACTTCGCCTTTATGCCCTCGGGTATTGCCCAGTCGCCCAAAATAACTTGCTCGTTCCACAATTTAAAAACGCCATTGGTATAAGACGGTAGAGCCAATTTTGAGGGTCGGTTAACGAACTTTGGCTTGCACCTTGCTAGAGCTTTTTCTTGCAGGTATGGTTGATAAGCCATGAGTTAGATTTTGTTGATATAAGGGGACTTGTGTTAACAAAATTGAACAGCAGTGAATGGGCTGTATTCGTTACGGCTTATTGACCCAATAACAACAACACAAAAGGACGCTATCTCATGCTAAAGAGTTTGAGCTCCCTCAAAAAAGTAGCAGTGCTGGGCGCATTTGCTGCCGCTGGCTTCGCTCAGGTTGCCAGTGCCTCAACGACCCTTGAGTCGGTTAAAGAAAAAGGTTATCTCTCCTGCGGCGTCAGCACAGGTCTGGCTGGTTTCAGTAACCCTGATGACAAGGGTATTTGGAACGGTCTGGATGTCGACGTATGCCGTGCGGTGGCTGCGGCAACCCTGAAGGACGCTTCCAAGGTGAAATTTGTCCCGCTGAACGCTAAGGAGCGTTTTACAGCGCTGCAATCTGGTGAGATTGACGTGTTGTCCAGAAACACTACATGGACGCTGACCCGTGATGCCTCTCTGGGCCTGAACTTTACCGGCGTTTCCTACTACGACGGTCAGGGCTTTATGGTGAAGAAAGGCCTGGGCGTTAAGAGTGCGAAAGATCTGGACGGGGCTTCTGTCTGCATTCAGGCAGGTACTACCACGGAATTGAATCTCGCGGATTACTTCCGTACCAATGGCATGGAATACCAGCCAGTGGTATTTGATACGTCTGATGGCACCGCCAAAGGCTTTGATGCCGGCCGCTGTGACGTGCTGACTTCTGACCAATCTCAGCTTTATGCTCTGAGAACTCGTCTCACCAAACCAGACGCTGCAGTGGTTCTGCCAGATGTTATTTCCAAAGAGCCTCTGGGGCCGCTGGTTCGTCAGGGTGATGACCTTTGGTTCAACATTGTGAAATGGAGCCTTGCGGCCATGATCAATGCGGAAGAACTCGGTCTGAGCTCTGAAAATATTACCGCCAAGAAAGAATCTACCGATCCGGGCGTTCGTCGTCTTCTGGGCATCGATGGGCCAAAAGGCAAAGGTATCAACCTGGATGATGAATGGGCTCTGCGCATCATCGAGCAGGTGGGTAACTATGATGAAGTCTTCCAGCGCAACGTAGGTGTTGATTCTCCTCTGCAGATCGACCGTGGTCTGAATGCCCTGTGGAGCGACGGCGGTATCCTGTACGCGCCTCCTTTCCGTTGATTGGTAAATCAATCTCTAAAACTGCTTAGCATGCTGTAGGTCGGTAATCCTGAAAGGATTGCCGACTGTATTGTTGCAGCCGTCCTGTGGAAAATGTCGGCAACCCTATGGGTTAACGGCCTACGCCCCAAGACGGAATAGAAGCGACACAATAAGAAAAAGGGAGTCATGTTGTGAGTGATCCTGAAGGCGCATCAATCAACAACACCTCGTCAGGCCCTGTGAATCGTCTGCTTAATTCAATTTTATTATTATGGCGTGATGCATCCATTCGCCCATTGATCATGCAGGCAGTGGTGGTGCTGCTCGTGGTTGCTATGGGTGCCTGGGTGATCAATAACACCATGAACAATCTGGAAACCCGGGGGATCAGCACGGGTTTTGACTTCCTCTCGCAGGAAGCGGGTTTTGGTATTCTTCAATCGCTGGTGGAGTACGATGAATCACACTCCTATGGTCGTACATTTACGGTGGGTATTTTAAATACACTGCTGGTTTCGGTTCTGGGCATTTTCTTTGCCACTGTGCTTGGTTTTCTGATGGGTGTCGCGAGGCTGTCGCCTAATTGGCTGCTGGCCCGGTTATCTTCCGTATTTATTGAAACCTTCCGAAATATTCCTTTATTGCTGCAAATCTTTTTCTGGTATTTCGCGGTATTGGCGGCGTTGCCCCACCCTCGGCAAAGTTATGCATTGGGCGATGCACTGTTTTTGAACCTTCGCGGCTTCTTTTTTCCAAAACCTGTGATGGAACAAGGGCTTTCAGCAGTATTTATCAGCTGTCTGGTGGCCGTCGGGCTAGCGTTGTTTCTGCGTTACAAGCATCGTAAGCAACGGGTTGAAACCGGTAAGGGCATTTCTGGTGCGCCTTATTTGATGGCTGCGCTAATAGTGGGCATTCCTGCAATCACCTGGTGGCTTTCTGGCGCAACCATGACCTTTGATATGCCTGAGCTGAAAGGATTTAACTTCCGTGGTGGTCTTTCCATCATTCCTGAGCTCGGTGCATTACTGCTGGCATTAACTATCTATACTGCGGCGTTTATTGCTGAAGTGGTGCGGGCAGGTATCGAATCGGTGCAAAAAGGTCAGAAAGAGGCAGCAGCTTCCCTTGGATTAAAGCCTGGAAAAACACTGTCTCTGGTGGTTATTCCTCAAGCCATGAAAGTGATTGTGCCACCCCTGACCAATCAATATTTGAATCTGGCAAAAAACTCGTCACTGGCGACAGCTATCGGCTATCCGGATCTGGTTAACGTGTTTGCGGGTACCACCTTGAACCAAACGGGGCAGGCCGTAGAAGTGATAGCCATGACCATGGCCGTGTATCTCACCATCAGTTTAAGTGTATCGCTGTTGATGAATATCTATAACAAACGTGTGGCTCTGATTGAGCGCTAAGGCAATCATATGATCGAACAAGAATTAAAAATGATTCCTGCCCGCGAGCCACCAAAAATGGCAGTGGGTACTATCGCCTGGCTGCGGGGAAATCTGTTTACCGGCCCATTGGGGACGGCGGCAATCTTGCTGATTATCTACGGTTTAATTCTGACCGTTCCTCCACTGGTGCAATGGCTGTTTCTCGACGCCACCTGGTTTGGTGCCAGCAGTGAAGCCTGCGACCGTGAAGGTGCCTGCTGGGCCTTTATCACTGCACGACTGGATCAGTTTATCTATGGGTTCTATCCATCCGAAGAATACTGGCGGCCAAATCTGTTCTTTGCTCAGTTAGCGGTACTGGTTGGCTGGTTAAGTATCAAATCGACACCCTGGAAAAAGTGGGTATTGGGCTACAGCCTGGTGATTATGCCAGTTGTATCCTGGTTCCTGCTGTATGGAGATATTTTCGGACTGGCGAAAGTGGATACGCATCAGTGGGGCGGATTGATGCTCACTCTGCTGCTGGCTCTGTGCGGCATGATTGCTTCTTTGCCATTTGGTGTATTGCTGGCACTGGGGCGTCGCTCCGACATGCCGGTGATTCGTTCTCTGTGCACGGCTTACATTGAACTTTGGCGCGGTGTTCCATTAATTACCGTGCTGTTTATGGCATCGGTTATGTTGCCACTGTTCATGCCGGTGGAAGTCTCTTTCGATAAGCTGCTGCGGGCGATGATCGGCATTATTATGTTCCAGTCCGCCTATATGGCCGAAGTGGTGCGTGGTGGTTTGCAGGCCATTCCTAAAGGGCAGTTTGAAGCCTTTGATAGCCTCGGCCTCAGTTACTGGCAGGGAATGATTATGATTGTTCTGCCTCAGGCGATGCGACTGGTCATACCCGGTGTGGTGAACACCTTTATTGCCTTATTTAAAGACACCAGCCTTGTATTGGTTATTGGGCTATTTGATCTTTTGGCGATTATTCAGGCGGGATTGAACGATCCCAAGTGGTTGGGTAACTCCATAGAAGGTTATCTCTTCGCAGGCTTTGTTTTCTGGATTTTCTGTTTTGGTATGTCGAAGTACAGCCAGCGACTCGAACAACAATTACATCAGGGGCACTGAGCAATGAGTGAAGCTGAATTACAACAAAAAGCGACAACCGCAGACAGTGCGGCAAAACCCACGGTAAGCATCGAGCGTGAATTGACGCAGGCACAAGCCAACCTCATTGAAATCAATGGGTTGAATAAGTGGTATGGTCAGTTTCATGTGCTGCGGGATATTGATCTGAACGTTCGCAAGGGCGAAAAGATTGTTATCTGTGGCCCGTCCGGTTCGGGTAAATCCACACTGATTCGCTGCATCAACTGCCTAGAAGAACACCAGCAAGGCAGCATTGTGGTAGACGGCACTCGTCTTACTAATGATCTGAAAAATATAGAAACCATCCGTCGTGAAGTGGGCATGGTGTTTCAGCAATTTAATCTGTTTCCGCACCTGACCATTCTGGAAAACTGCACACTGGCACCGATCTGGGTTCGCAAACAATCTCGCAAAGACGCAGAAAAATTAGCAATGGAATATCTGGAGCGAGTTCGTATTCCTGATCAGGCGCTTAAATATCCCGGACAGTTGTCCGGTGGTCAGCAACAGCGAGTGGCGATTGCCCGAAGCCTTTGTATGAATCCTGAAGTGATGCTGTTTGATGAGCCGACATCAGCGCTTGATCCGGAAATGATCAAAGAAGTGTTGGACGTAATGATCGAACTGGCACAAGAAGGCATGACCATGATCTGTGTTACCCACGAAATGGGCTTTGCCCGCACCGTGGCGGATCGGGTGATCTTTATGGATGAAGGACAAATTATTGAACAGGCTCCGCCGGAAGAGTTCTTTAATAACCCTCGTTCAGAACGCACCCAGAAATTCCTTGGGCAGGTACTAAACCATTGACGTAGGTCTTTAATCCACAGAGGTGCCGGTAATCTCGTCAAGATCACCGGCATAAAATGAGAGTTTTTTCACATTTTGGAGGTTTTACATAAAATAACAATAAGCGTATAGTTGCCCCGATTTTTGCAGCAAGCATACCGGAAAAACTAACAATAAAATGTGTGATCGAGTGCTTCGTTGATACAGATCATACAGTTTCGGTGATGGCTCACCGGAATACACAAAAAATTGAGGGCATTATGCAGTTTCATCTCAATCGCAAGGTCGTTCTGACCGCCGCCATCGCTATGGCTTCCCAGGTTTCTTACGTTCAGGCTGCCGGTTACGGCATCAATGAGCAGTCCGCCAGCTACCTCGGTACTGGTTTTGCAGGCCGTGCTTCAAACGCTATCGACGCTTCTATCTCTGCGACTAACCCTGCAGGTATCAGCTTTTTGAAAGGTGAGCAGGCTTCTGTGGGTGTGGATGTGATTTTGGAAGGGGGGAGTTTTGAGGGGGAGCGTGAAGGTTCGCCTGCACCTACTGGAAATACAAAAACAGATGATTTCCAACAAACATCTTTTGTTCCTTTCGGTTACTACGTAATACCTGTTGATGAGAAATTGACCGTTGGCTTGGCCGGTTATGCTCCATACGGGATTCATTTGGATTATGAAGATGGCTGGGCTGGTGAATGGCTGGGTGGTAAGACACTTGTAGAGGTTATGAACCTTCAAGGTACCGTTTCCTATAAGTTTAGAGATGATGTTTCTGTTGGCTTTGGCTTGATTGCTTCACATGTAAAAGGTGAGTTGACCAGTAAACCATTTGGTGCAGTTAATACCAAAATGGATGGTGATGATACAATTCTTGCATGGAATGTTGGAGCTATCTGGAATGTAACAGAGGCTACCACTGTTGGTGCCTCATACCACTCAAAACTCGATTTTAACTTAAGTGGTGATCTCACCAAATCAGGTGCTCAGACAGGAACAGAAAAAGTTGAACTAAATTTGGTTATGCCTGAGAAGGTTATGTTCAGTGCAACTCATCGCCTTGATGATCAATGGACTGTGATGGCAGATGCAACCTGGACTCGATGGAGTCGGTTTGAAGAGTTTAATGTTGTTAACTCTTCAGGTGCATCTGTCAACTATGTTCCAATGAACTGGAAAGATACTTGGGCTTTATCTCTGGGGACTTCTTATCAACTAGATGAAAACTGGCTGTTGAGAGCTGGTTACATGTTTGATCAAGCGCCAGTGAATAATGATAACCGTACAGTCCGTGCTCCCGATGCAAATCGTAACTGGTTTACTTTTGGTGCCAACTTAAAGACCTCTGAAAATATGAACATTGATTTTGCTTATGCATATGTGAAGTTGCAGGATGGTAAAATCAGTGAGTCTAAAGCTGTAGGACCTGCTGGTGGTGTGGATCCATCATATGGAACAGTTGTAGGTGAGTATAAGAGCAGCTCACATATCTTCGGTGTTCAGCTGAACTACCTCTTTTAAATAGAACTCCCTCCAAATGCCTCGTTTCCAAGCAAAGCGAGGCTGTCGCAAAACCTGTAGGTCGGTAATTCTGTAAAAATTGCCGACATCTCGAAGGTCTGTAGGTACTGATTGTCGGCAACCCTTTGGGTTACCGACTTACTACATCTGTTTTCAATAATCTTTTGCGACAACCTTAAAGCGTTTGAGTCCTTCGCATTGCTTCAGTGTGGAGAAAAGCCATTCATGATAAATCATTTACTCTCCGTGGCGCTCCACCCGGTTTGTTAAACTTCGTATCCCTACCCGTGTTTTTTGATACAAAACATAACAGAATACCCGTATCAGAAAATGTAATATCCGCGTCAATTTGATACAGATTATACATTTCGGTGAAGGCTCACCGAAGTTACAATAAATTGAGGGTATGGTGTTGTTTCCACTCAATCGTAAGGTCGTTCTGGCCTCTGCCATCGCTATGGCATCTCAGGTTTCTTTTGTTCAAGCCGCCGGTTACGGTATTAACGAACAGTCCGCCAGTTATTTAGGCACCGGCTTTGCTGGCCGCGCTTCCAATGCTATTGATGCATCTATTTCTGCAACGAACCCTGCGGGTATCAGCTTTTTAGAAGGTGGTAGGCAGATTTCTGTTGGTGCGGATGTTATTTTGGAAGGGGGTAGTTTTGATGGAGAATATACAAGACCTCGTCAAATAGGCTCAGGAAATATAACAACTGATGCTGGTACAGATGATTTCCAGAAAACTTCATTTGTACCATTTGGCTACTTTGTAGTGCCTATTGATGAAAAATGGAGTTTTGGTCTTGCTGGATATGCTCCATATGGTATTGAGTTGGACTACGAGAATGGCTGGGGAGGCGAATACTTTGCTGACAAGACTAGTGTTAAGGTTATGAACTTGCAGGGTACACTGTCCTATAAGTTTAACGACGATCTTGCTATCGGCTTTGGTTTGATAGGTTCTCATGTAGCTGGTGAATTGACTCAGAAGTCATGGGTGGCCTCTGATGACTTAGGTATACCCTCAGGTGTAATAGCTGGTGATGGAACTATCAAGGGTGATGATAATACCCTTGGCTGGAATCTTGGTGCAATTTGGAATGTCAATGATTCTACTACTCTTGGGTTAGCATACCACTCTAAATTGGACTTCACGTTGGAGGGCGATTTCGATGTAGAAGATATTCCGGTGGTTGGTTCAAAGAGTGATGATGCTAGCCTAAAAATTACCATGCCAGAAAAAATCATGTTCAGTGCCACACACAAAGTTGATGAACAGTGGACTGTCATGGCTGACGCTACATGGACTCGTTGGAGCCGATTCCAAGAGTTTCATGTAACGTCCCCAAATCCTGATTTGGACTCATATGTTCCAATGAACTGGAAAAATACTTGGGCTCTGTCTCTTGGTACCTCTTATCAATTAGACGAAAAGTGGTTGCTGCGCGCAGGCTATATGTTTGATGAATCTCCAGTAAGTAATGATACTCGTACAGTGCGTTCCCCAGATGCGAATCGCAACTGGTTTACTTTAGGTGCAAACCTGAAGCTTGCTGAGAACATGAATATGGACTTCGCATACGCCTACGTTAAATTGAATAGTGCATCTATTGATGAAGCTAAATACAAAGGTCCAGGTGAGCTTGATTCTGATTATGGAAGTATTTCTGGCGATTACGACAGCAGCTCCCACATTTTCGGTGTTCAGCTGAACTACCTTTTCTAAAGCATACGACATAAACACCAACCTCGTTCCCACGCTCCGCGTGGGAATGCATACCCTAACAGTTCGGTAAATTCCGGAGCTCCGGTATACACTCCCACGCACAGCATGGGAGCGAGGCACCCGCAGGTCATGCCCGCAAGCATTCAACTTTTCAATTTCCCCTGCTAAATACAACTCTATACTCTTCCTTGAATACACAGATGTACCAGGAAAGCAGCGATGTTGTACAAAGCCATTCCGAAAAGCCGCGCCACCACCAAATTGTTAACATCGATGTGCTTTGGAGCCGTCTTGTCCGGCTGTAGCTCAATCGATACTCAAGACCAATACAATTCCGAAACCCCTGCCGTTGCCAACAAAGCTAACTGCCAATCTTTGGCAACCCTGTTCAGCGAAAGTAACTACAACTTCGAACAGATACGCTACAACCCATCTTACAAAGACAAAATCACTCTCTGGAAAACCCGTTATCAACTGATAGAGAACAGTTGTCAGATATGGCAATGGGGCGATAAGTACAGCTATGTCTGCAGTGCAACCTACCCTGATCGAGAAACCGCTCACGAGACTTACGAAAGAGCACAGGCGTTAATCAATCAATGTGAATCCAATGAAAGTACTGATGACTGGTACGAGAAGCAGGAAATGCTGGAAGGCCGGGGAGAAGAAACGCAATACCTCTACCATGGCAATGTGAGAGGCGCGCTAAGGAAGGTCAATACATCAGGCTTGTTTAAAAACAGCTGGAGTGTGTACTTCTTTATTGACTCTCCATCGCTGCTGAAATGATTAGGCTGCGAATTGAATAGAAAGCAGCCCGCTGTATGTCAGAGCGGGCTACTTCAAATTACGCTTGAGAATCCCGAGTGAAGACCAACTCATTGCCGGAAGACATGGCTTCGTTAAATTCATAGCCCTCATAATCAAAAGCTTTCAATTTTTCTGGCTGAGTGATTTTCTTATCGATCACGTAGCGGCACATCAAGCCACGGGCTTTTTTCGCATAAAAACTGATGATCTTGTATTGCCCGTTTTTCAAATCCTTAAACACCGGTGTAATGATCTCACCATTAATGTCCTTCGTCTGAACAGATTTGAAATACTCATTTGAAGCGAGGTTCACCAACACCGGCTTCTTCTGGTTAGCGAGCTCCTGGTTTAGTTGCTCTGTAATCAAGCCACCCCAGAACTGATAGAGATCTTTGCCTCGCTGATTGGCGAATTTGGTGCCCATTTCCAGTCGGTAAGCCTGCATCAAATCGAGAGGGCGTAGCAAGCCATAAAGGCCGGAAAGCATGCGCAAATGCTGCTGGGCAAAATCCAGTTGTTGCTCAGAGAGGGTTTCGGCATCTAGCCCGGTATACACGTCGCCTTTAAAGGCCAGTATGGCCTGTTTGGCGTTACCCATGGTGAATGGCATTGACCAGGCTTCATAACGAGCGGCATTGAGCTGTGAGAGCTTCTCGCTAATGCTCATCAGGCTGCCGATTTTTGCAGGGCTTAAATCCCGTAGTTCATCAATCAGCTGAGCCGAATGATCCAGAAAATCTGGTTGGGTGAAGGTCTGCGTAGTGGCAGGTGTTTCAAAATCCAGTGTTTTGGCGGGGGATATAACCAGCAGCATGTAACACTCCCTGAATCTCTATAGTAATGAAGACAATAGTAGAGCAGGGAGCGTTCCTTTAGTAGGGGGTCAGGTTTGATAATACCTATTGCCGCCATTAACCCAGATAATCAGATTACTTTACTGCCCTGACGAAGGTATCTGTACCAATGACTTTGGACTTCCAGGATTCCTGTCCTTTCCACTGTACAAGATCCATGGTGTGCAGTGTTTCCTGATGGTTTTCATCCACTTGCAGTGTGCCGCTGAGTGCGATGGTGACAGGGGAGCCACAGCTTTCCATGCTCAGGCTGAACGCCGCAGCATTACCATTGTGTACACCCTGCAGTGGTACGGCTTTGCCAATGCACGATTTAGTGTTGGCAACCGCGGTGTTGAAAGTGCCATTAAGGTTATGACCATCTGCCGCTTCCAGAATCAGCGTTGACCCTCGCTGATTGATCCACGTGCCGGTGAAGTTGGCTACAGTATCTGCTATTACGCTGGTAGCTGTGAATAAGGTAAATGCAGTTGCAATAGATAGAGCAAAACTTTTCATCATGTTTCTCCGGATGCTGAGATCTAAAAAATAGCCGCAATTGGTACATGGTGCTGAAATTTATAGAAGACAGTGTGTGGAGTGTTTAAGGAAGCCTGAAGGCAATGGAAACCACCTGCAGGCTGAGTATGTTGATCAGGTGGTGGTATCCATTTGGTTTGGGAGTAGGTTTTCTCTTATGGTGACGTAGTCGGGACGTCTCTCTATATAACATAAATAACCGCCAAAGCCGCCAGCCTCTTTTGGTGTCGGAATAGGAAGCTTTTCTGTGCAGCGATCGCTCAGGCCAGAAATTTTATCGAAAAATGGCAGGTCTATATGATATTTTGCATGGCCATCGTGCATTTTTTCTCTGGTTTTTATATAGGTTTCAGGGCTCCTGGTGCTGGATAGAAAATGATTGGCGTTGAAGAATTTTTCAATTTTTACATTCCGCACAGGATATTGTTGTGAGTGTCTATCAGTGGCAATGTAGTCGACAGTTCTTTGTTCTGGATTGACGTTGAAAATAATGATTGCATGCTCTCTGCTGTCTTGAAATGCTTTGATTTCCTTAAGTCTTCTTTCATTTCCGTAGGGCCAGTTTGCTGCTTTCCAGTTTTTTGATTTGGATATTAACTCCTGTAGTCCTTGTTGGTCTGTCATTTCCATTTCCCCATTAACAGCGCAGTGCAAATAGACAGGTTTTTTTTGATGGATAATGGCATTCGAAATAAACTGCAAATAGTCATCAGGTGTATTCAGTTTTGCAGACCATACCACATTTAAACCAATTGCATTAGCAAGCGTTGAAAGACTGGATCTGTCTGTGATTGCGCCTAATGGGAAACCATTTTTTTTAGCGATTTCTCGAAGTGAAATGGGGGCGTTACCCAGTTTTCTAACAGGGAATGCTAAATCGGAGTCAGGCTTTATTGGAGGCTCACTACTCCTTGAAGCATTTAAAATACTGTCGGCTAGCCTCAATGCATCCAAGGAACAGAGTCGCCCAGATTGCATGCTGAGTAATTTAGGGTTTATAGGGAGTGCATTCTGCATTTCAGACAGTAAACTATCCAAAAGAATTCCATGGATCACTTTAGCTTGAATTTCTTTATTTGGTGACAGGCTCTCTTCAAGCGCTTCTACCAGTTCGCCCAAGCGGTTGGTGGGTTCTGCGAATACGCCAATTGCACCTCTCAGCTTTTCAATACTGTCCTCATTATTTATACATAAATCGCTACATATTGCCTGTTCAAGTTTTTTGATTGTTTCAAATTTCGATGAATTGATTTCACGCGCTGCTGATTTGATGACGTCACGCAAAGCTTTTAGCTCTTGGAGTACATTAAGGCTCGTAGCTAACCACTCCCATAATGCGATTGGATGGTTTTCAAAAAACTGTCTGGCTTCATTGGAGAGGTTGTTCATCCCTAAGGCTTTTGATGTTTCAGTATTTGGGATCACTCCTGTGATTGTATTTCTATCAAGGTGGATGTCTTTTACCTTATTGGTAAATAGCGCCTGTTTGTCTATTTCGCTTGATTTAGCTTCCTTTTTTTCTTCTTTTGTTAGCGATAGGTGAGGGTAGAGTAGGGCATTAAATGTTGAAAAATTAAACCCTTTTTCTTGTTGGTAAAAATCGCTTCTTATGAGTTCTTTGATGTCTATCGATGCATTAATGCCTTTGATCATAAACTGGATGGTTGCGGGCTGGTTTTCTGGATCTGTGAGTATCTGGCGGCAGACCAAAGGTGTACCTTCGCTTAACGGGGCATAATTTTTACCTGAGCTCGTTTCTCCCAGATAAAAATTAAGAACATCCGTTATGATTTTTTTTTTCGCTTGCTCACTGCATCTTAAGTCTAACGGCTTTATGGTTACATTTGGACGAGGAACGGTCTGCTTGGCAGTATTTGGAGAAGAAGGGGGTGTTGGTGATTCTGGTTGCTCTGGTGAATGGCTGACAGAGCGGCGTCTTTCTCCGATCTCTGGCGCTGCACTGTGTTGCTCATTTGGCGTTTCCGGGATCTGGCAGGCCACATTTTCTTGAACCTTGACACCACCCGTTGTAGTGGAACTCCGATCATGTTGAATATCTTGTGCGTCTGAGTTAAGTGGATTAACTAAGTTGTGAGTTGGTAAAGAGGGGCTGCTTGGGCGTAAGTCATGCATATTTAAAGGCTCACTGTGTCAATGAATAGAATACAGTAGATGAGTTATTGACCAATAAAACAGTTAAAAGTTCCAGTTGTGTATTTTAAGTAATGCGGAATTAGTTGGGTGAGGTAATCGTTGTCAGCTGATTTAATGTTTGCGAGTTATTGGGCAATAAAAAGCCCCGAAGATACTCCGGGGCTTTTTATTGTGTCATGAGCAAGTTATAGGTGAGCTTCGGCATAAGCCGCCAGTGGTGAACGGGGCACGCCCTGAAGCTGCATGGAGCCTCCGTTAGGGAAATGCTTCAGCCGTTCAGTCATGTAGGTTAAGCCGGAGCTGGTAGCGGCCAGATAAGGCGTATCAATCTGAGCAAGGTTGCCCAGACAAATCACCTTACTGCCCACGCCGGCACGGGTGATGATGGTTTTGATCTGGTGAGGCGTCAGGTTCTGACACTCATCAATAATGATCAAACTCTGCTGGAAGCTTCGTCCTCGAATGTAGTTCAGAGATTTGAAGTGCAAAGGTACCCGATCGAGAATGTATTCCACACTGCTGTTAGTGGATTCATCATCGTTGTGCAGGGCTTCCAGGTTATCGGTAATGGCGCCGAGCCAGGGTTCCATCTTTTCCGCTTCCGTGCCGGGCAGGAATCCGATATCTTCATCCAGCCCACGGGTGGAGCGGGTGGCAATGATCCGCCGGAACTGCTTGGTGGCGATGGTCATTTCAATGGCCGCTGCCAGAGCAAGAATGGTTTTACCGGAACCGGCGGCACCGTTGAGGTTGACCAGATGAACGTCCGGGTCCAGCAACAGATTCAGCGCCATGGCCTGATGGATGTTCAGTGGTCTTAAGCCCCAGGCATCCTGATTCATCAGGCTTTCCCGACTGTGGTGTTGCAGGATTACTTTGTCGTCTTTAATGTCGACGACTTTGGCAACAAAACCCTGGTCGTCTAAAAGGAATTTGTTCAGGTAGAGCTCTTCTTCAAAATCGCTCTTGTTGATGGTGTGAAGGGTTTTTCCATCCAGTTGAATTGTATTGACTTCATTAATACGGTCCCAGAAATTACCTTCGTAATGGAGGTAGCCTTTCGTGAGTAAACCAATATCGCTGACCAGTTGGTCGCTGTGATAATCCTCCGTCAGGATTCCGCAACCTCTGGCCTTTAGACGCATATTGATGTCTTTGGTGACCAGAATGAATTGCTGGTTTGGATGGGCTTTCTGATACTGACAAATGTCGTTTATTATTTGATTGTCATTGTTGCTGGTGGGTAGGGTTGTGATTTTGTCGTCCGCATGACTCATCATGATAGACAGTGTACCGCTGGGTTCTGCTTTGCCTCCTCGATGAATGGGTACACCTTCTTCAATATCGCTGGGTGTTGCCGTGCCTATAATATTATCAATGAGTCGTATAGCTTGCCGGCAATCGGCGGCGATGGTTTGTTTACCGTTTTTCAGTTTGTCCAGTTCTTCCAGGACGGTGATGGGAATAAGAACCTGATGTTCTTCGAAATTAAGGATTGAGTTGGGGTCGTGTATCAGGACGTTACTGTCCAGAATGTAGGTGGTTGACGTGGGTGAGTTCTGTGGCCTGGTTTCCAGGGCATGTCCCATAGGCAGCTCCCTTGTCGCTTTTGTTTTTGGGTGACTCATTTTTGATTCTTATCGAAAAAACGACATCCGGCAAGACCAAATATCAATTAAGAATAAAAAACTTACTTTCCTCCTTTAAATGGTTTTAATTAGGTTGTTTTAATTCTACACTTCAAAAGTTATATCGCACTATCGCACAAAAGTATGAGACCTTTTTCTTGACGTTTTTCCTTCTCTCGATTCGGCCTTAACAGGCAATCAACCGGTTTTGTTGACTGACTGCCTGACAGACTATTTACAGCGAACCTGAAAACACTCTCAGTGCTGTTTTTCCGGCTTCACCAGAAGTTCTTCCGGTGGGTAATCCTTTTTCAATTTATCTCCCATCATGGCTTCCAGGTCAGGAATCAGGAAGGAATCATCCTCACAAGCAAAGCTGATACTAGTACCACTGGCACCAGCACGACCGGTTCGGCCAATGCGGTGAACATAATCGTCCAGCACTTCAGGCAGGTTGTAGTTGATGACGTGACTGATGCCATCAATATGAATACCACGACCGGCAACATCCGTCGCCACCAGTACGGTGATTTTACCGGAACGGAAGTTCTCAAGTGTTCTCAGTCGTTTGTTCTGTGGCACTTCACCGGACAGTTGATCCGCTTTCACACCAATGCGTTGTAGCTTCTCTGTTAGCTTACGAGTCTGATCCCGGCGATTGGTAAAGACGATGACCTTCTCAAGGTTAAGATGACGGATCAGATTTACCAGCAGTGGGAACTTCTGATCAGAGGAAAGGATATAAACCTTCTGATCAACCGTATCGGTTGCAGCACTTTCAGGTTCAATTTCAACCTTTACTGGTGCCCACGTCCATTGCTCACCAAGGCGCAGCACGTCGTCGGTAAAGGTGGCAGAGAACAGCAAAGTTTGGCGATCACCGGGGCGGGGCGTCATACGGATGATGCGGCGAACCTGCGGAATGAAGCCCATATCCAGCATGCGGTCAGCTTCGTCGATGACCATCACTTCGATCAGATCCAGAAAGAGGTCTTTACGTTCGCAGTAATCCAGCAGTCGGCCCGGAGTTGCCACGAGAATATCCAGATAATTGGAGTTGATGTTCTTTCGCTGCTTTTCGTAATCCATACCACCCACCACAGTGACCACATGCAATGGCAGGTATTTGGTCAGCGCTTCGGCATCTTTACCAATTTGCAGAGCCAGCTCCCGGGTAGGCGCAATGATGATGGCTCTGGGCTCACCGATGTAACGGGTATCCGGGGCTGGCGTATCCATTAATTGCTTAATGGTACTGATCAGGAAGGCGGCGGTTTTACCGGTACCTGTTTGCGCTTTACCAATGGCATCTCGCCCGGCAATGGTGCTGCCCAGAACTTCGGCCTGAATTGGGGTGCAGTATTGGAAGCCTTGGTCAGCAATGGCGTGCATCAGCTCACTGGGCAGTTCGAAATCGTGAAAGCGCTTCTTTTCAGGATCCGGGGCGACCTGAAACTGATCAATGCTCCAGTTGTCGTGCTGAGGTTTGTCCTGGCTGATCGATTTTCTGTTGCCGCTTTTTCGTGGTTTAGGGGCGGCTTTTTTACCGGTGCTTGCCGGTTCTATTTGCTTGCTGACAGGGGCTTTGTTCAGGGACTTGTCAGAAGCCTGAGTACCATTATCTGCTTGTTTTTTCTTGAAAAATCCTAGAAAACCACTCAATGCTTTACTCTCATTCCTGTCGGTACTGATAAGGCTTCAGTGTTTATAAAGCCCAGTGGGCCAGCCAAAGTAGGTGAAGTGCCACTTAATATCGTTAAGTGGAGTCAGCTGGTTTTCAGTTTGCGGTAAATATAAAAGCGCTATTATCGCGCCGATAGGATGCTCAAAGCAAACCGGGAGAGGCTATTACTATACAAGCAGTCATAAAAAGAGGGTTTTAAAAGGCAGTGATGCAACACTGCCCATGGTTTTTGAGGCGATTATGGCAGGACTCTATCTATTGAGTGCTGACTGTCAAAGCTGTCTTGGTGCTCTTCAGGTTGCCTTTTACCAAACCATAATTGCTCGGATTTTTCTTTTTTGGTGACCCGGCGTTTTTTCATTTTCAGCCACAGTCGGTGCAAGACAAATGCTTGCCCGGTATCCGGTATATGCCGAATATGAAACTGCTTGAACAGGGCTGCGGCAAATGACATCTCTTCCGCAAATTTCTGGCTTCTGGCCAGCTGAGTATCCTGAATCAAAGGTGCTGATAGGCACCGGTTGCCGATCAGGTTGATAGAAGGGCAAAAATTCATTGCTATTCCTCCATGTATGCCTGAAAAATTCGATAGTAGCTTATAGAAAGGTGGCTTACGATTAGACATTAGTCTGAGTTTGTGCAGTATTTCTACTATAAAATGAGGTGCAGAAATGAAGGTGCTTTTAACTTCTTGGGAACTAAGGCAAGTTGAAAAAGTCCAATCCTGAAAGCCTTCAGTTGCCAATGGTTTGGTGGACTGGTTGACTGATAAGAGGAGCGGTTCCCATGGGGAAGCACTATTTATCGACATTGACTCACGCAGCCCTCTTTGCGTTGCTATCTCTATTCTTTTTGCCTACTTTGGTTTTTGCCGAGCATAAGCCAGCAATCTCCCGTGTTTTTCAATATTCAACGCTTGATGCTCTGCTAAAGGGGCAATTGGAAGGACGGCTAACATTGTCAGAGCTGGCCAAAAATGGTGACTTTGGGCTGGGCACATTGAGCGGCGTCGATGGTGAGATGGTGGCGGTTGATGGTCAGTTCTATCGGGTTGATGATCATGGGGTGGCATCGCTGGTGGCTGGAGACAGCAAAACCCCATTTGCCATTGTTATCCCATTCCGTGCCACACAGACATTTTCAGTGGTTGAAGCACTGACACTCAACCAGCTTGGCCGTTTTATTGATCAGCGCATCCGTGATCAGGATTTGATTCATGCCATTCGCATTGATGGGCGGTTTAAGCAGTTGCTGGTTAGAAGTGTTCCAAAACAGTCGAAGCCCTTCCGGCCTTTGGCAGATGTTCTGAAAACAGATGAAGTGCGCTTTGAATACAAAGATGTTGAAGGCACCTTGGTCGGGTTCAGAGCGCCTGATTCTATGAGTGGAATCAATGTAGCGGGCTATCACTTCCATTTTATCGATACTGGTCGCAGCTTCGGTGGGCATGTTTTGGAGTTGATCACGGATTCTGGAATCGTGAAACTGAATCAGGCCTCACATCTTGAGTTGCAGTTGCCCGTCGAAAACACCACCCATTGAGGCACTGGTATGAGAGCGTTGTTAGGTTTGTTGTTGCCTTTATGGATCATCATTGCCAGCACTGTGGGCTTTTATTTCCATGTAGAAGTTTCAACGTTCAAACCCGCATTAATTCCTATTATGGCAACGATTATGTTTTCCATGGGGATGACTATCTCAATGGAAGATGTACTGCGAACACTTAAACAACCGCAGGCTCTGGCAATTGGTGTATTGCTTCAGTTTTTGGTGATGCCTGCTGTCGCGTGGGCGGTCAGTATTGCCTTGGGGCTGTCGCCTGAATTGCTAACAGGCATGGTGCTTGTGGGAGCTGCGCCTGGAGGGACGGCATCGAATGTACTGGCTTATTTGGCCGGAGGCCGTGTTGCGCTTTCCGTTAGTATGACGACAGTATCAACGTTACTGTCTATCCTCTTTACGCCATTGCTTGCAGGCTACTATCTCGACTCGGTTGTGGAGGTCGACCGGCTGGGTATTTTACTCAGTATCGCGCAAATGATTTTATTGCCAGTCCTTGGTGGAATGCTTTGTAAAGCCTGGCTGCCTAAATTGGTTTCCCGGGTGGTACCGATTTTGCCGAGTATTGCCAGCTTTGGCATAGCGAGTGCAATCTGCATTATTGTTGCTTTAAATGTTGCTAATCTGGCTCATCTCAGTGTAATGCTGGTGGTTGCTGTGGTTTTGCATAATCTGCTCGGCTTATCTTTGGGTTATATACTGGCGTTGTCCAGTGGGCAGGATTTTGCGTCTGCTCGAACCATTGCCATTGAAGTGGGTACGCAAAATAGCGGTATGTCGGCAGCAATTGCTATCCAGCATTTTTCTTCTTTAACTGCGATTCCATCGGCTATTTTCAGTATTTTTCAGAACATATTTGGTGCTGCCCTTGCCGGTTACTGGTCTATCCGACCTTGTAAGAATATAGAGCACGATGAAGATAGGGCTGAATGTTAATCGAGGACGGGGTAAGCTGATTAAATAGTTGTTTAGATAATGGTGCGAACGCAGTTTATGAAGGACAAGGTTATGGATAACAGGTTTTATAACCGGGATATTGTATCGATCGCCGATTTATCTCGGGAAGATATGGAACAAATTCTGGACGTTGCGGCAATTTTAAAAGAAACACCTCATCCCACCCTGCTTAATGGCAAAGTCATCGCCAGTTGTTTTTTTGAAGCATCTACCCGCACAAGGCTCTCTTTTGAAACCGCTATACATCGGCTAGGTGGAACGCTGATTGGTTTTGCCGATGGCGGCAATACATCGGCAAAAAAAGGAGAAACCCTGGCGGATGCTATCAGAATGGTCAGCTCCTACACGGATGCCATTATTATGCGACACCCGAAGGAAGGTGCGGCGCGCATGGCATCTGAGTTTTCGGGCGTACCCATCATTAATGGTGGCGACGGTGCTAACCAGCACCCGACACAGACGCTGCTGGACCTATTTAGTATCAAAGAATGTCAGGGGCAGCTGGATAATCTGACAGTGACGTTTGTTGGTGATTTAAAGTACGGAAGAACAGTGCACTCTCTGGCACAAGCGCTCACTCATTTTAATGCTACGTTTAATTTTATTGCTCCGGACGCTTTGGCCATGCCGGATTACCTTCTGCAGGAGCTGGATGAAAAAGGCATTCGCTGGCAAAGGTCGGATACCATTGAAGAGGTGATCGCCAATACGGATATTGTGTATATGACCCGTGTACAAAAAGAACGATTTGATGAAACGGAGTACAAACATATCGCCTCAAAATACGTGCTGACCAACGAAACCCTGAAAACCGCACCCGAGCATTTGAAAGTGCTGCACCCATTACCCAGGGTGGATGAAATTGCCGTTGAAGTGGATCAAACGCCCCACGCTTACTATTTTGAACAGGCTCGTAATGGTGTTTATGCAAGACAGGCGTTACTGGCACTGATTCTGAACGAAACGGGTTTATAAGTAGTTAACCACATGAAATCATATTTTCTGACTAAGTGGACAGTCACTCTGCGGCGTTACAACTCCGGTTACATAGCTACAGCTATGCTCCCTGCGTTGTGCCTTGCATAGTAACAGCCCACTCAGCCAGAAATATTCAATTCCATATGGCCAACTGCTTAGGCAATCTACCGAACAGTATTTGAGGATTATTGAATGGGAAACAAACTTCAGGTTGAGGCCATCTGCCAGGGGACGGTGATTGATCATATTGCCGCAGGGCAAGGGGTTAAGATTCTGGATCGTCTTCATTTGCTGGATAGCAAAGCGCGAATTACCGTAGGCTTTAATCTGCCGAGCAAAGCTCTGGGCTTTAAGGACATTATCAAAGTTGAAGGCAGAATGTTTACGGAGCAGGAAGCCAACGAACTGGCGTTGTTTGCCCCTTCAGCCACGATTAATGTGATCGATGATTATCGGGTTGTTGATAAGTTTGCCATGACAATACCGGAGACACTCAGTGGCGCTTTTTCGTGCCCTAATTCAAATTGCATTACGCATAACGAGCCGGTGGACAGTTTTTTTTATCTTCGTCATGTCAGAGATGACACCCAGTTAAAATGTCGCTACTGTGAAAAAATCTTCAGTAAGGAGATTGTTGCAGAGCTCAAATAATTGATTTTGTTTAAATGATGTTAAACCAATAAATACCCTGTAAAGCCGTCTTGTAATAAAGCTGTAGGTGGTTATTATTGTTAAAAGTTGCTTACTTCAGGCACGTTCTAGGCTCATTCAATTAATAAGGATTATTCTGCTCAATGCATTGTCCATTTTGTGGTGCAGCTGACACCAAGGTTATTGACTCACGATTGGTTGCCGAAGGCAGTCAGGTACGTCGACGTCGTGAGTGCCTGACCTGTGTTGAGCGTTTTACCAGTTACGAAACGGCGGAACTGTTAATGCCGAGATTGGTAAAAAGGGATGGCACCCGTGAGCCTTTCCATGAAGATAAGCTTCGGGCTGGTATGGCTCGCGCTCTGGAAAAACGCCCTGTGGGTGTTGAGCCGCTGGAAGAAGCCCTGAGCCGTATCATTCATCGCCTTCGCGCCATGGGCGAACGGGAAGTCAGCTCCCGAATTCTTGGTGAAGAAGTCATGCGTGAGCTTAAAAAGCTGGATGAAGTGGCTTACATTCGCTTTGCCTCAGTGTACCGACACTTCAAAGATTTAAATGAGTTCCGGGAAGAAATTGATCGTCTGGAGACTGAAGACAAGGGAGTCTGAATGCCTCTGATTATCTTAATGCTGGCTATTTTAGCGCTGGTTTTTGGTCCCCAGTATTGGGTAAAAAGTACCCTTCGCAAATATGGAAAAGACCGGCCGGATCTCCAAGGCACTGGAAGCGAACTGGCAGAACATCTTATTGAGCGTTACCACCTCGAAGGGGTGAGCGTTCGAGAAGGCCAGGAAGGCGAAGATTATTATGACCCGGAAGGGAAAGTTGTGTCGCTTTCCGCTTCTCACTTTCGCGGTAAAACCGTTGCTGCCGTCGCTGTTGCAACCCATGAAGTCAGCCATGCGCTGCAGCATCAGGAGCAGAATCCCGGTTTTATGCGGCGACAGCGTCGAATTAAAACTGCCATCATGATTGAGCGCTTCAGTGTGTTGGCGTTGATGGTCACTCCGTTTATATTCTTGTTGACACGATTGCCTCAAAGTACCCTAATTACGCTATTGTTGGGGGCTTCCGGTATGGTCGCTGCTTTGTGGGTTCAGTTGATGAATCTGCCGGTGGAAATGGATGCCAGTTTTAATAAGGCACTGCCCATTCTTGAAGACGGGTATCTCTCCAGCCAGGATATGCCGGGTGCAAGAAAGGTGCTTAAGGCCGCAGCGATGACTTATGTGGCCGCTGCTCTTGCCAGCTTGCTGAATATAGGTCGGTGGATCGCTATTCTCCGTCGATAACCTTTAATTAGATTACTTAGGAACTGCCAAAAATAACTTCCATATTTAACCAGAACCGTTGTCCGTGTTCCGTTACCCGTAATACCTTGATGCTTGTGCTTTTACGGAAAACGGTAAACGGAAAACACGTCTCTGAGCATTGAAGTTATTCAGGCACGGCTCCTTACACTTAACTTTAACAGGGATGTACATTCTGTATGGTCAGTCCTTCTTTGCTGGCGCTTTTCGTTCCGACATTTTTCTTTGTTTCTGCCACGCCAGGTATGTGCATGACGCTCTCGATGACGTTGGGTATGACAGTGGGCTTTCGTCGTGCATTGTGGATGATGGCGGGTGAATTAGTAGGCGTTGGTCTGGTTGCAACCCTTTCTGTTCTGGGTGTTGCGGCCGTCATGCTGAACTATCCGGAAGCCTTTTCTATGTTTAAGTGGGTGGGTGGCGCCTATTTGTTTTATCTTGGTGTACAGATGTGGCTGTCGAAAGGAAAGATGGCGATACCTCTGGAAGGCGAACAGCCGCGGCATACGGGTATTAAAGAATTAGTGGTTCAGGGGTTTGTCACCGCCGTTGCCAACCCTAAAGGCTGGGCATTTTTCATTTCATTGTTGCCGCCGTTTATTTCAGCGGATCAGGCAATGGCACCACAGTTAACCATTCTGATTGTATTGATTCTATTGATCGAATTTATGTGCCTGATGATGTACGCCGCTGGTGGTAGAACGTTGCGACACTTCTTACAAAAGAGTGGAAATGTACGAGTTATGAACCGAATCGCCGGCTCTTTAATGATGGGCGTTGGTGTCTGGCTAGCGGTTGGGTAATGACTGTTGTTGCAAAAATTGAACTATAGTAGCTCAGGTTCTACTCGTTCGTTACAGATAGGAATAACTGCATCTTGCAACCAAAATTAAGTGACAGATGATGAGGAAATATTGATGGCGCATAAGATATTAATGGTACTTACCTCTCACGATAAACTGGGTAATACGGGTGAGAAGACGGGTTTTTGGGTGGAGGAGTTTGCAGCGCCTTACTATGTCTTTCGTGATGCTGGTGCTGAAGTATTTTTAACGTCTCCGGCCGGTGGTCAGCCACCCATTGATCCAAAGAGTGAGTTGGCCGATTTTCAGACCGATGCCACTCGCCGCTTTGACTTAGACGACCATGCTCAGGTTCAGTTAGCACAGACCATGAAGTTATCTGAGGTTGATGCATCTGAGTTTGATGCTGTGTTTTACCCCGGTGGTCACGGCCCGCTATGGGATCTGGTAGATAACAAAGACTCTGTTGATCTCATTGAGAAAATGTTGCTGAGCGGCAAGCCAGTATCAACAGTGTGTCATGCCAGTGCCGCATTGCTGAACGTTAAAAACGACAATGGTAGTTCTGTTGTAGAAGGTAAGGCGGTGACCGGTTTCAGTAACACTGAAGAAGATGCGGTGCAGTTGTCGGAGGTAGTGCCGTTTCTGCTGGAAGATGCTCTGAAAGCGCGTGGAGGTAACTATCAGAAAGCTGACGATTGGTATCCGTTTGCTGTGCAGGATGGTTTGTTGATTACTGGTCAAAATCCAGCCAGCTCTGCGTTGGTGGCAGAAAAATTACTCGAACAACTCGGGTAATTGCTTAGAGGCCGTAAAAACATGCGTTTCACTGGTCTGCCGGGCTGAAAGCCTCGTTGATTAATTGCCTGATTTTGTCGGTTCTTCCGGTTAGTTGCTCCACGTTTTCCTTGGCTAATGCTGAGCTCAGTGGAAAGCAATTACAGAAGATGAGTGCTTTTTTGGGACTCTATTTGATCCTGAAAGTTCTCCTTATACCGAAAATTCATATTTTTTGGCGATCATGGGGTACTTTCAATTAAAAATTCGACATATGTTAAATTCAAAACGCCTTCTAGCCATTGGTGAGTTTTATAATGCGCTGATTGCTGCTGCCTCTCCAAGGTAAACTTAAGTCTCTTTCGTCCAGCTCAAAACGACCATCAATCATCACGTCAACGTATTGGATGATCTCTTTCTGGGCTGTGCTCAGCTCTTCAATGGTGTAACCCGTCCAAAGCCAAACATTCTTCTCTGGATAGGTTCCTTTGACTCTTTTAACCAGTTTAAGAATCCCCGTGAGATTACCGGGATACAGTGGGTCACCGCCTGACAGTGACAGCCCATCACGCTTGATGCGCGCATCGCCCAGGTCTTTAATAATTCTGTCTTCCATAGTCTGATCCAAAGGATGCCCCTTGCGGGCATCCCATGTTGATGAGTTATGGCATCCTTTACAGAAATGCTCGCATCCGCTTACGAATAGCGTACAGCGAGTGCCTTCACCATTGACCACGTCAATAGGATAATACTGCAGATAATTCATAGCGGATTACAGATGTTTCACACGACGAACCACTTCTTCCTGCTTACCCTTGATAAAAGGGCGACTATTGGGTTGGCCGAGATATCCACAAACACGACGGGTAACCGACATGCGGTCTGAATCCCGGTTTTTACACTGTGGACATTCAAAGCCACGACTGGTGGCATTGAATTCACCTTCGTAGCCACAGCTGTAGCAGGAATCATTAGGGGTATTAGTGCCGTAGTAAGGCACTTTGTCGTAAGTATAGTCCCAGACGTTTTCCAGAGCTTTGAGATTGTTGACCATGTTCGGGTATTCGCCGTAACAGATAAAACCGCCACTGGCGTGTTTAGGATACACCTGCTCAAAGTCTACTTTGTCGTATGGGTTTACTTTTTTCTCGACATCCAGATGGAAGGAGTTGGTGTAGTAACCCTTTTCCGTTACGCCTTCAATCACACCAAACTTTTTCTTGTCTAAGCGACAAAAGCGGTCGCAGAGACTTTCGCTGGGTGTCGAGTAAAGGCTAAAGCCGTACCCGGTTTCTTCTTTCCACTGATTGACTGCCGCTCGCAGTGTTTCAATGATGGCCACACCTTTTTGGCGGAGCGCTTCACTGTCGTAGATATCACCATTGCCATACAGAGCATTGATGGTTTCATGGACACCAATATAGCCCAGAGAAATGGAGGCACGACCGTTTTTGAAAATCTCACTGACCTTGTCGTCTGGCTTTAAGCGAACACCGCAAGCACCCTCGACGTAAAGGATTGGCGCGACTCTGGCACGGACATTATCCAGTCGATGAATGCGACTCATGAGGGCGTCTTTAGCTACCTTCAGGCGCTCTTCCAATAATTGGTAGAATGTTTCTTCACTGCCCCTACTTTCAATAGCAATACGCGGCAAGTTCAGGGAAACCACGCCTAGATTGTTACGTCCGTCGTGAATTAACTTACCTTCTTCTTCATAAACGCCAAGGAATGAACGACAGCCCATAGGGGTTTTAAAACTGCCAGTGACTTCTACCAGCTTGTCGTAGTTCAAAATATCCGGATACATACGCTTACTGGCACACTCAAGAGCCAGTTGTTTGATATCGTAGTTAGGATCTTCTTGGGCAAAGTTCACGCCTTTACGGATGGCAAAGACCAGTTTTGGAAATACCGGTGTCTTGCGGTTTTTGCCCAGACCACGAATACGGTTCTGCAAAATGGACTTCTGCACCAGACGCTCTTCCCAGCTGGTTCCCAGACCAAAACCGAAAGTAACAAACGGCGTCTGTCCATTAGCGGTGTGCAGTGTGTTGACCTCGTACTCCAACGCCTGATATGCGTCGTTGCAATCTTTCTCGGTCATTTCCATGGCAAAGTCGCGGGCTTTCTGCTCATCGCCAATCCAGCGCATACCTTGCTGAAGATGCTTTTCGTAGGTTTTGGTGACGTAGGGCGCATGAATTCGATCAATATCATTGATGCTGGTGCCGCCATAGATATGGCTGGACACCTGAGCAATGATTTGAGCAGTAATGGCCGCCGCGGTTGTGATGGACTTCGGCGTTTCAATTTCCGCATTACCCATACGGAAGCCATTGGTCATCATCCCTTCGATATCGATCAACATGCAGTTGAACATTGGGAAGAAGGGAGAATAGTCCAGATCGTGATAGTGAATTTCACCACGGTCATGGGCTTCAGTAATGTGCCTTGGCAGGATGTGCTGCTTAGCATAATGACGAGCAACAACGCCTGCCAGCAAATCCCGTTGAGTTGGGATTATCTGACTGTCTTTGTTAGCGTTTTCGTTCATGATCTCTTCATTATCCTGGTTGATAATGCTGAGAATGTCTTTGCTGAGAGCATTACGCGACTCCCGTTCGATATCACGGGTCTGGCGGTATTCAATGTATTTACGGGCAGCATTGTGGTGTTCGCTACTCATCATCAGGTCTTCTACCTGATTCTGAATATCGTAGATGTCCACCTGCTCCTGAGGCGCAACGGTGTTGGCCACTTTTTTACCAACGTATTCCGCAAAATCGTTATCCTTGATATGAGCATCATTCAAGGCGCTGGCGACGGCTTTGACAATTCGTTCTGCATCAAAAGGCTGCCGTGAGCCATCACGTTTGATGATCTCTGTCATGGGTAACTCCGAGAATAAGAAAAAGGCATCTGACTCATAGTACCGAGCGATGTCAATAGATTGTGGTGTGGTGTTTAATTAAGCACTAGATGTAGTGTTTTCGGTGGTAATGATCCTCCAAAATTTCGCGTTCTGCAATATTGACAAAACGCAAAATTCACCGGAATTACCTTGTTGAGTAGAAAAGTCAGGGATCACTGACGGCGGAGCATAAGTGCAATCAAAGGATATATGTCGTCTAGGTAGATACCGTTATGTTGGGTTAATTGACAAAAGCACCCAATCATATGAAATCAGATTTTCTAACTCATTGGTTAGCCACTCTCGGCAACTTGCTCCTGCGTTGCTCTACCTCCTGTATCAATTCAGTCGTGCTACGTTACATCTTCGATCACATAGCTACAGCTATGCTCACTCCAATGTGCCTTGCATAGTAACCAACCACTGAGCCAGAAATATTCGATTTCATATGGTTGGGTACTTATTGCTGAAAGGCAGCGTTGGTGCGATGATCAGCCACCCTTTTTGAACATCGATGTGGAGAGTGAGTTGAGCCCAAGTCACGGAAAAGTTGCCCTGGCAAACTGTGAATATGATCCTATGCAGGAAAAGATGCTGTCAGCCTATCTTGTTTCCTGCCCGCCGGATCATGGTAGAACCATGACGGTCACCGCCATTAAAGGGCTTATGTTTGCTATTGCGAACTCTCCGGTCACTGTCACTCCCGATCGCTGGATGGCGTTGGCTTTGGCATCGAAACAACCGGTGTTTACGTCTAAGGAGCAGGAGGATGATGTTCGTCACATCCTTTTCAACCTTCTGGAAAAAATAAGGCACACCATTACCTCTGGTCAGGAAGTATTGCCCGAAGAGTGTCGTGCAGAAGATATTTATTCATCGAACTTTTCTCGTCTGAAGGAATGGGCCATGGGTTATGGCCAGGGCAGTGAACTGCTGATGGATGTATGGACTCAGGTGTTGAAACACCCCAAGGTTAAGCCTATGGAAGAATCCTGGTCCAGCTGTATGCTTCTGTTGAACGTTTGGAGTCGTGCAGATAGCCTGCTGGAAAAAGCAAAGAAGCCCGGTGGTCCAAATGTGAATAAAATGCTTGATGCCATGCCTGCCGTCGCTCGGGAAATGGCCGTCATGTGTCATGATATTCGTAAGATCTGGCAGGTATCTACTGCAAAAACCGCCCCGGTTATGGTGACTAAGGTGGGGCGGAATGACCCATGCAGCTGTGGCAGCGGTAAAAAATACAAGAAGTGCTGCGGGGAAAAATAACCTTAAGTAGTTAACCACTTGAAATCATATTTTCTGAATCATTGATCAGGTCCTCTGTCTGCGTTGCAACTCTGGTCACATAGCTCGCTATGCTTCCGCCGTTGCGCCTTGCAGAGAACCTGGCCAACTACTTAGGCAATGTTAACATCGCCGGAAGGAAAGCTTCCGGTCCCATTTCCATCTTTATTTTTATCTTCACTTCCATGAAAGTGCAGCTCCCTTTGAGGGAATGGAATGGTTATACCTTCCCGATCAAACCGAATCTTTACTTCCCGCGTGATATCCCAATAAACATCCCAGTAATCATCTGTTTTTACCCATGGTCGTACAATAAAGTCGACTGAAGACTCATTGAGTACATGAACCTTGATCATGGGTTCTGGTGTTTTCAAAGTACTTGGATGGCTGGTGACGATATCGCAGAGAATGGTTTCGACGCGCTCGATCTGATCGCCATAGGCGACACCAAACACCATATCCACCCGGCGAATCCGCTCAGCGGTCATGTTCTTAATGGTTTCACCCCAGATTTTTGCATTGGGAACCATAAACACCTGATTATCAAAGGTTCGGATGGTGGTATTTACCAGACTCATTTTGCCCACTTTACCCGCAACGCCACCGGCTTCGACAAAATCCCCCACATCAAACGGGCGATAGATCAAAATCATCATGCCAGAAGCAAAGTTAGAAAGGGTATCTTGCAGGGCAAAACCGATCACGATACCGGCGACTCCGAGACCGGTCAGTACCGGCGTTAAATCCCAACCTATTTGGGCTAACGAAAACAAGACGCCAAAGATAATGACGATATTGCCACCGACTTTTATAAAAAAATCCTGAACCAATGTGCTGAAACCGGCTTTTTTATGGGTGACAGCCCGGGATATCAGCAGACGAACCAGTCGAGCCAGTAGCACGGCACCAATCATTAACAGAACAAAAAGAATGATCCTTGAGAGCATGCTGGAGATATTGGATTTTAACCATGCGGTGAGATCCACCCAAAGCCCGGCAACCACCGCTTTCATGGTATCCAGATTGAAAACGGCTTCGGCAAGGTTGCCGGTGGTTTTGAACAGCAATTCGTTATATTGCTCAACCGGCAGATCTTGGTCTTCCATAATCATAACGACGTCTTTCAGGTTGGCCACTGCACTTTGCACCAATCGGTTCTGAGAGGCGGCTTTCGCCTCTAATGTGCTTCGTGCATCTGCAGGAAGCGTCTTTAACTCATCCTGTAACAGTGAATTCTGGCGGGCATTGCTGCGCAGAAAAGAGGCCATGAAATCGGCGTACAGGGTGATTTCCTGATTCAATTCATCTTCTTGATCAGTGACGTCTATACCCATGCTTTGCAGTAATTTAAGATTTTTTTCGCGCTCAACCATCAGGATGTTGATGTAGTGGTAAAAATCATCAATATTGAAAATAGTCAGGACTTGCTGATCGATGGTGGCATGTTCGTATTTGGCAAAAAGATTTTGCAGATCGGTGGAGGCAAACGTTAACCGCTGCTCGAAGAAACGGTTTTCTGCATGGACCAGATCAACAATGCGTTTGGGCGCGTCAATGGTTGCCGGACTGGCTTGTAATTGTTTTATGGTGTCGTTTATTTGCTTCGTTAACAAATTGATATCGACGGATGTCTGTTGTTGTATGAGGTCTCTGTTGACTTCGGATTGTGTTTTCCCCCAATTAGCCTCCATTTTTTTCATTTTGATTTCTGTTGCCTTGATGGCAGCAGATGCGGTTTTGTATTGTTTTTGCAGTTCAGCCGTTAATGGCGGCGGTGGCGCTTTGGGTTCTTGAGGCGAGTCTTGATTGTCGGCGGCATTAACTAATGAGCAGAAGAAAAGTGACAGAAGTAAAGTTCGAAGCACTGGAGACCTCCAGATTAGATATCAGTCTCCTGTGTAGTTTATACCAATTCTGTTTTTAAATTATGGGCTGCGCAGCTATTTTTACCGACTGGATCAGCGTTGAAGTTCCTCGCCATAGCTACAGCTATGACTCGTCTCTTCGCCTTGTCCAGTCGCCCAAAATAACTTGCTCGCTCCAAAATTTCAAAACGTCATTGGTATTAGGTGCTGCAGATGGCTCGGTAGAAAAAGTTCACTGACGTTTATTGGTTGGCTGGCTGCTTACCCTGCATCCAATTGTAATTCCGTAGCTATTTGTTCCTCAGTGCCTTTCGCCAGGTGTTGCACATCCAGCAGATAGATACGCTCAGGCGCCAAACCACCCTCGTTCATCAGGTAGTCTTTAATTTCTTTAGCTCGGTCGATCGCAAGCTCTCTCATGGCTGCTTCATTGTAGGGCCATTGCTGAATCAGCTGTTCAGTAATACTGGCTATATTATTGTTTTCCAGCGCGATAGTTGCACGACCAGAGTCATTCATTTTAGTGGCGACTTGGGTCAGCAGTTGCAAATGAATATCTGGATTTATCATGGATAAGGATGTGGATTCCGGAATTGGCTGCTGCTGGCTTTCCAGCGTATTGATCCAAGATTTATACAGTTGTTCATTCAGCAGTTTTTCTGCCACCAGAGGCCAGTCCGACTGGTTGGCGGTTTTGCCTGTTACTTCCAGTTGCAGTTCAGGTCTTTCCTGAAGTGCTTTTGCCAGTTTATCCAGAGATTCGATTTGCTGGTATTGCTGGAGTGAAAATTCACCGGGTGCAAAATTGATGAACTGCATCTCTTCAGCACTGCCGCCGACCAGTGATGCCAGCAGATCAAAGGGAGCTGAGATAAGATTGGTAATTAAATTAAACAACGCCGTGCGGATAATAGGGCCAAGCTTGAATTCCGGGTTATCCAAATCACCACTGACTGGCAGCTTAATATCAATTTGACCATTTCGGTCTTTGAGCAGGGCAATTGCAAGGCGAATCGGCAGGTCAACGCTTTCGTCACTGTCGACTTTGCTGCCCAGTATCAGTTTGTCCAGCAACATCTCATTGGTGGCGGAAAGTTGGTGATTACGAATACCGTAATTCAGATCCAGATGCATCCGACCTTTCTGAATGGAGTATCCGGCAAATCGTCCGGAATAGGGTGTTAGTGTCGTTAGTTCAAGATTTTTGAACGACATTGAGAGATTGGTTTGGTCAAGGGGCGATGATGGGTTTATGGCTCCCTGAATCGTTACCGGGGCGTAGCGGTCAACTCTCCCAGCGATGTCGATGGTGGCTGGTGTCTGACTTTTGGAATCAAAGCCGGAGACTTTACCATTGAGGTTGACGATAGGGGTTGCAAAACCCGGCTCAAAAGAACGATCGGAAAAGTCCATGGCACCGTTTGCGATGGAAAATGTCTTTATTGCCAGGCTGAAATCCCGGGCGTTATCTTTCTCTGGAGAGCTTTCTGGAGAATAGCCGGGTGCTGAGGGTTGTTGGGCGGTACTGTTCGTTTCTTTGGCGAGTGCGGCAAGATTAACTTGTAGATTTTCATCAATAGCAATGACGGCTTCAGGACCGCTCAAAGCGATCTGCTGGACAGTTAAGCGGTTGTCACTTTCACGATAAGCCAATCCATTTACTTGCAGGTGTTGCCAGCGAACCACTGGCTCCTGGTTGATAGTGTTATCAATCCGGAGCTTGTCTACCGATGCATTGCTTTCAATCTCTATTCCATCAGTAGGCTGCCAGTTTACCTGCGCTTCGACGTTTAAATTGCCGCTTTTTAACTCTGCGTTGGCATACTTAGAAATAATGGGCTGAAAATCCGGTAGGTTCAGCTTCTTCAGGCTGATGGCCCCTGAAGCAATGGTGTTGAATGGGTCTTCTGCCAGCTGAAGATGCAGTTGGCTTTTTAGGATTGCACTGTCGTTTAAGTGAGTATTGATTGTGATGTCGGCGCTGGATTCTGGCCAGCCAATGTTATGACCCACAAGATTAATATGATCAAGGGTTAGGTGAAAAGGTGACGCCTTGTGAGTGTATTGATGATCCGTAAATTGGAACTTGCCTTTACGAAGTGTGGTCTCTCTGACGAGAAAGTGAACAGGTTTGCCCGGCTCATCAGGAATAGCTTGTGGCTCTTGTACTGTTGGCGCGAGTAAAGCGGCGACATTGATGATGCCATTTTTATCAAGTATCAGCTTGGTGGCCGGCTCATCGATCTGAATGCTGTTCAGAGCAAAAGTGCGCTGTTGGCCAGAAGGCGGAAAGATAAACTGAGCCAGATCCTGCCATTGGGCATCAATGGAGATTGACGACAGTTGCGCAGTGTCTTCAATATCCAGAGCAACCAGAGTCAGGTTAAGCGTAAATGGGTTGAAGTAGACGGCCCCAAGCTTAACTTCTTTGGTTAGTAATTGATTACCAGCCAAAGAGACTCCTATATGCAGCAAAGGAGGGATAATAACAAAACCGACAACGGCAACAGCAGTTATTGCTTTTAAGAAAAGTGACGCCAGTTTTCTAATCATTTTTGTTTGATATGATGTGAGTCAGGTGTCTTGCAACACTTGAAAGCTAATCGAGAAAGTCAATCATATCAGTCCAAAAATGTGATGGGTATTTAATTATTTCCGATCGAGCTTAAAAGCATGTTCGGTAATAACTGAAAGTCCCATTTTCTGCTTTTTATCTGAGGGCTTGGTGTCCTTGCTTTCCAGAAGGTCTATCTCAAAATGCTCACCAAATAGCGCATGCACTCTGTCTGGAGTGATGACATAAGGTGGGGCGATGTTTTCCGGATGATCATATTCGATAGTGAGCAATAGGATCTGTTCAATATCTGGAGCAATCCGTAACAGCTGGGCAACATATTGCTCTTGCATCTTTGGTGGAAGTGCCACAAGTGCAGCTCGATCATAAACAAAACGCGCCGGTACACTGCTCTCTGTTAAGGTGAAGAAATCACCATGGATGATAGCGAGATTATCAGAGGACCAGTATTCATGCTCCCCAGCTGGCTGACGGTTGCTTTTGAGTTTTTGCTCAGCAAAAAATGCCTCAACAGCGATATTGCTCAACTCGGCACCCAGTACGAAATGCCCTTGTTGATGAAGCTCAACCATGTCCAGTGTTTTGCCGCACAGAGGGACAAACACCATGTTGCCGGGCATGGCACGAATCTTAGGCCAGTGCTTTACCAGTAGAGGGTTTGGCTGATCCAGATGGAAGCCAATATCGTTGTTTTTCCAGAAGGCCTGCCAGTCTGTAGTGTCCGTCATTATTGTTTTCCCGCATTCTGGGTGGCATTAGAAAGAGTTAATCACTAACAATAGCGGCACTTGGAAAGAAGATAAACAGTGAATGTCACGAAAGTGACCTTACCAGAACGCTTCTGTGTATTTAATACCTGCGGTTTCTGCTGTCCATTCACTGCAGTCAACCTGTTCTGAAGCTGCGAGCCTCTCTAATGTATCAATGCGCTCTTCAACCTGATCTATTGTTTCATTATCTGTTTTGAATGTTTCAATAAGGGTATCTGTTACGTTACTGTTCATTTTATGTCGAATATTGGGCTCTGCGGCTAGATAGCGAGCTACTCTTATGTCCAAATTATCGTAGTCGACAGCGTTGTCAGGGTTTGGGGGCGGGAAACGTGTGTATGGGGCAACCGATGGGGTTAAATAATTTACAGCTCTCACAGTGCTTGGGCCGAGTAATTCCTGCATATAGCCGCAATTTGGATACAGTCCGGCATGGCATGCGTATGCATAATCTTCAGATTCAATTTCATAGAATCCTCCTCCACAATAAAAGCACTTCATAGCATCATCAGGGCCAATATAGAAGGCTCCGGATTCTGTCCACTGATCAATATTACCAAGGAAAAAGTTTGAAAAGCCGTCTGGGAAGCTTGCATCACGACTCTCTCTGGTAGAGTAGTTTGGATGAGCAGGATTCTCCGTGATTCGCATGGCTTTGATGGCTTTTCTGATAGGGGCATCTTCTGAAACAGGTTTCAAAATTCGGAATGCTTCTAGCACTGCTGCTTTTCTGCAAGCGAAAGCCTCACCAGTTGGTTCTGCTTGTATCGGTGACAGGCGACCGCCAGATTCACTGCTGTCTGTAGATTCACTACGAAGTAATGAAAATCCACGATCCATTAACGGTGGGGTGTTTGCAGGAAAGCTCATAAGTCCATTCGAATTCAATAAAGAAGAAAAGCTTCATTAATACAGCTAATGAAATAAGAAATAATGACCTTTGGACTGGATATAATGATGAGAGTTCCATTAACTGGCAGTTTTGCTAGCAAAGATGGCCAGTCAATAGATCGGGCACTTATACGATAGCGGCTAACAATGCCTTCTCCAGGTCATTCCAGTCAACGGGTTGATTGGTGATCATTTCCAGCCGACTGTCCATGGCATCTTCCAGATCAATAATGCTGACAACCCCATCTTGCATATTAAAGCCTTTTATACCCTGGTCGGTGATGACAACGGCTTTAAAGCGCTCAGCATTCTGGGCAAGAATCAGTGAGTAGAGTTGGTCAAAAGAGAATAGGGTGCTGTTATCAAAGAGCCAGCCGCAGCTGAAATGGTTCTGACCTTTATTTTCTTTGCGTACAAAGCTCTGCCCTTCGAGAATGGAGAGTGATTCTGGCCTCTCTTGATTATGCTGGTGGCTGGTTTGTTTGGCGGAGTGATGGGCTTTTGGGTTGGTGGCCTGTCGAGCTTGATGGGGTAATCTTAACCACTGTTCAGGTAGCTTACCGGCGGTTATCCAGTCTGTTTTGGGTGATGGTTCTGGCAGTTGGGTTACAAATGTTTCAAATAGCGTTTTGTGTTGATCAGAACAGAGGTCTGTTTTGGTTGCTACCAGCACATCGGCCAGATGAATTTGATCCTGGAAATTATCGTTTTCAAGATAATGAGGTTGATCCAGATTTCTAGGATCCACCAGACAGACAATGGCTTCGAGTGATAACAGTTCGTTGTAATAATCACCCTGCAGAGTATTGATGATTTCTTGAGGGTGACCAAGGCCGGTAGGTTCTATCAACAGGCGATCTGGCTTGCTACGGGCAATTAACATATTCAGGCCGATTTGCATGGGCAGGCCGGCAACACAACACATACAGCCGCCCGGTACCTCCCGAATGGCGATGTCATCTCGTTTGGTGACGCCATCAGGCAATGCGCCGTCAAGCAACGCACCATCGATTCCGATTTCACCAAACTCATTCACCAGCACAGCCCAGGTTTCTTCGGGGGGCTTTTGTTTTAGAAGGTGAAGAATGGCGGTGGTTTTACCAGAACCCAGAAAGCCGGTGATGATGTTGGTAGGAATTTGTTTCTGCATTGTCATACTGCCCTGCTATTTGGTCGGATATTAGCAGGCAGTACTGGTTAATCAAAATAGATAGCCTGATACAGCACGATTCAGGCGAAAGGTTTTCAGCGTTTTCTGCGGGCATCTTTAATGATAAACCCGACAACACCACCGACAACGATAATGGTTGCCAGAACCGCGAGAACCCCTGCGATAACGACAGAGTCAAGATACATAGTCATTTCCTTCTTATGCATTGTTTTTGGAATGTTTGTATGCGTTCAGGGTAAAGGGTGGGCAGAAAAAGGAATTGATATGGGTCAATATAATTTGCGGAATGGCGGGTATTTAAGGCCAGATTCTATCTGACCTTGTGTTGTTTAAAACGTCGCCGTCATGGACTTATCACTGCAACCAAAAATATTTCGGTACAAAATACCAAAGGCAATGTTGGTCATGGGAAGCGTCCAGATCAAACCAAGGCCGAAGGGAATCATGGCAAAAAGATTCAAAAATGAGATCGCCAGTGTTAGCCCAAATACCGTAAACCAGCGCTTGCTGATGGCTTTGCGTGAAGCTTCCATAGCTTCCCAGGGGGCAAGGCCTTTATCCACCATCAACGGTATCGCCAATAAATAAGCAATGGCCAGATAAATGCCGGGAAGAATCAACAATAAAAAGCCGAGCACGGTGAAAACAGTAATCAGTAGATACAGGCCAAGCAATGGCAGGGTCAGATGAAAATAATCCAGAATCTGACTGGCACGAACGGGGGCGTCCACAGCTCGACGCAGACCAATCATCCAGAGACCTGCCCACAGCGGAGTGGTGACCGCCATCATCAGTAGTTGGTAGAACATCTCCGTCATCCCGCTTTCCGGAAGTACCATGGCAATGATGGCGATCCCGATACCTGCAAGAATGCTGATGCCGAAATAGATGAACATCGCCAGGTGGATAATCCATTTGGCGCCACCGGTGCGTTGCCAGGCTTCACCTAGAATATTGCCAATGGCTATGGAGTAATCACCGGCCATACCTGCCTCTACAGGATTGTGTCGGTCGGGATCAGGATGCGTGCGTGGGTTGTCATCAAGTGACATGGAATGTCCTTATTATGGCTTCATTATTTTCGCGCAGTTTATCAGACAATTTATCAGACAAGGGGTGGATTCTTTAAATTCAAAGTGTGAGAACTGTGTTCAGTAAGTTGGCATCTGTTTTGCTCTTCTAAACAGTGCAAAGTGTTTATGCAGGGCAGCTCAAGGGAAGTCTCGCTTCTTTTGGCACCAGGACAGGGCGTTGTCATTCGTTAGTTTCACTAAGGAGATAAAACAGTGCATGTAACTCACCTATCAAGAACCTCTATCGAACAGCTAATGACCTTAAGACGGAGCATTAAGGAAGAGTTTGATGAGGTGATCAGCTTGTCTGACGATCAACTGGTTGATCAACTGCAGACATACAGGTTGAAAACGGAAATGGATGATACGCGCTTACTGTTGGAAGCGTGTGTTCATGCGCTGGGTGATGATGTGGTGGCAGCACCCGTGGAAGCCAAAAAAGTACCAAAGAGAATTTACCGGGGGCAGGTGATTGAAGCATAAGGTGATCGAAGCATAAGTAATGACGGATTGGCTTTGTATGTGAAACCAGAGATAAAACAATGCCTTAGATGGCCTTGATGCGCAATCTGTTGACTCAGTTGTGGCCTTTACGTCAATTTCAGAAAAAAACAAAAAGCTACGAATTACTGGTAGGTTTGCCATTGTGGGCTAGTTTAAGATACGTGCGCGGCTTTTAATAACTGGCTTTTAATAACTGAAAATTATGTTTCTAGAAGAATACTGTACTACTCTGGCAGGGGATCATTTCTCGTTTACCCGCGAGCAGGCCAGCGAATTCGCCAAGCGTGTTGCTAATGACTTTAATCCACTCCATGACGTGGATAACACCCGTTTTTGTGTTCCCGGGGATCTACTATTTGCCAAAGTCTTGTTAAATGAGGGTCTGCACGCCAGCATGCGCTTTCATTTCAGAGATATGCTGACTGATGGTGTGGAACTGGAGATTGTTTCTGGTGATGATGGCGGCAAACGTATTTGTGACCTGAACGGCAAAATGTATCTTGAGATTGAAAGTCAGGGAAGCTGCAACCGTGATACTGCAATGATCGAGCAACTGATCAAAGGCTATGTGGCCTTTTCCGGAGAGAGCTTTCCCAACGTGCTGGTTCCCCTGATGAAGTCCGAAGGGGTTATGATCAATGCCGTTAAACCCCTGGTGATTTACGATAGCATGACACTGAAAATGGAGCATGTTGATCTGGTCAACCCGCAGCTGGAGTCAACAGGTGCAACGCTGGCCGTTAATGGCAAACGAGGGAAAGTCACCTTTAACTTTGCCTACCGTGATAATGGTGAGGTGGTTGGAATGGGTGAAAAGACTATGATTCTCTCTGGTTTGCGGCCTTACGATCAGGACACCATTGATACCATGGTGGAAAGTCATCGAGCCCGGCAGCAGCGTTATTCAGCGTAAAAAGCGGTCGTTGTTATCTCTATCCTCATATTTATCCGCTTTCCCGAAGGATATCTCTGCCATTTCAGCTTGGCTTTGGTATCCTATTGCGAAATCTGCGGTTAACCCACCACAGCAATACAGAAAAACAAGAAAACTGCTGAAGCGCCTACAAGGCCAGCATTTTCCCTAAACGGCACGTGTATACTTTTATAATGGTGCCGAATGAATTTAATCAGTATTTCCATAATCAAGAATGTAACCGAGATGCTGAATCAGAACCTGCTGATCAGGAATAAAGCCACATAGAGGGATTGTTTCATGCCTGTCTATCGCTCCAGAACATCAACCCATGGTCGGAATATGGCCGGTGCCCGCGCATTGTGGCGCGCCACCGGAATGAACGATGGGGATTTCAAAAAGCCGATTATTGCCGTTGCCAACTCATTTACTCAATTTGTACCAGGTCATGTTCACCTGAAAGATATGGGGCAGCTGGTAGCCCGTGAAATTGAGAAACACGGCGGCGTTGCCAAAGAGTTCAACACCATTGCGGTGGATGACGGTATAGCCATGGGTCACGATGGCATGCTTTATTCATTGCCAAGTCGTGACATCATTGCAGACTCCGTAGAGTACATGGTCAATGCTCACACCGCTGACGCATTGGTGTGTATCTCCAATTGCGACAAGATCACCCCCGGCATGCTTATGGCAGCCATGCGCCTGAACATTCCTGTGGTGTTTGTCTCCGGCGGTCCAATGGAAGCGGGTAAAACCAAGCTGGCTCAACATGGGTTGGATCTGGTAGACGCCATGGTTATTGCCGCTTCTGATGCGGATGATGAAACCGTTGCGGAATATGAACGTTCTGCTTGCCCGACCTGTGGCTCCTGCTCAGGTATGTTTACCGCCAACTCCATGAACTGTTTGACCGAAGCCCTTGGTTTATCGTTGCCCGGTAATGGTTCCATGCTGGCAACCCACGCAGACCGTGAACAGTTGTTTTTGAATGCAGCGCAACGCATTGTTGAGATCACTCGCCGTTATTACGAGCAGGATGACGATTCTGTTCTGCCAAGATCTGTCGCTAACTTCAAAGCTTTTGAAAATGCCATGAGCCTGGATATCGCCATGGGCGGTTCCACCAACACCATTCTGCACCTGTTGGCCGCAGCGCAGGAAGGCGGCGTGCCTTTTGATATGAAGAATATCGATGAGCTTTCTCGCCGGATTCCTCAACTCTGTAAAGTGGCGCCTAATATCCAGAAATACCATATGGAAGATGTGCATCGTGCTGGTGGCGTTATGGGTATTCTCGGTGAGTTGGATCGTGCCGGCTTGCTGCACAATGATCTTCCGATGATTCATAGTCCGTCAGTGAAAGATGCTCTGGCGCAGTGGGATGTTATGCAGACATCGGACGACGATGTACTTACTTTCTTTAAGGCTGGCCCGGCAGGAATTCGTACGACAGAAGCTTTTAGTCAGTCATGTCGCTGGGATACTCTGGATCAGGATAGACAAGCGGGTTGTATCCGTTCTCTGGATAATGCCTACAGTCTGGAAGGTGGTCTGGCTGTGCTTTATGGCAACATTGCAGAAGACGGCTGTGTGGTGAAAACCTCTGGTGTAGACGACGACAACCTCGTCTTCGAAGGCCCCGCCCACGTATTCGAAAGTCAGGAAGACGCGGTGAAAGGCATTCTGGAGGATCAGGTAAAAGCTGGTGAAGTGGTCATCATTCGTTATGAAGGTCCTAAAGGTGGACCGGGTATGCAGGAGATGCTGTATCCAACCAGTTACCTGAAATCCAAAGGGCTTGGTAAAGCCTGCGCGCTGCTGACGGATGGGCGTTTTTCCGGTGGTACTTCAGGGTTGTCTATTGGTCATGCTTCTCCGGAAGCTGCGGGTGGTGGTGCCATCGGGCTTGTTGAAAGCGGCGACATTATTCGTATTGATATTCCAAACCGAACCATTAATGTGAAACTGTCTGCTGATGAACTTGTTCAGCGCCGAACAGCGATGGATGCAAAAGGCAAAGATGGCTGGAAGCCGGTAAAAGTTCGTCCAAGAAAGGTCTCTACGGCTCTGAAAGCCTACGCCAAAATGGTGACCAGTGCAGACAAAGGCGCAATTCGCGATTTAGATTTGTTCGACTGATCACTTAGGGTAGGGGCAGTTAGAAAAATACCAAGTAATCCGTTCATCCTGAGTGCTGAGCTTGACGAAGTATCGAAGGATGGTTGCACCGCACTTCGACAAGCTCAGTGCGAGCGGTGGTATGTTTTCCAATGCCACTTCCCTTAAGTCACTGATCATACGATTGGTGACTTAACAATTACATCACCAGAATACGAAGAGCTACCAGAATTAACAGCGCTCCACAGAGCCGGTTAATCAGCGCAGCTCTTTTTTTCAGTGTGGGCAGTACACGTCCGTGGCCTGCTATCGAAGCAACAATGCAATACCAGATGCCATCACACAGTGTCGCGAGAAGTGCCATCAATAATTGCGTGGTGAGGGTTGATTGTGGTGTTACGAACTGACTGAACAGCGCCAGAAAAAACACGATAATTTTTGGGTTGAGAAACGACACCATAAACCCATCCATTGCCGCTTGTTTGATAGACAGCGCATTCGTACGTTGGGTTTCATTGACTAAAGATGAACTTGAAGTAATCGCCTTAAACCCCATCCACGCCAGATAAGCTGCGCCGCCCCAGGTAATAAAATGAAACAACCAGGGTGTTTCTGTAATGATGATGCCGATACCCGCCGTGACCAGGAACGCGTAAATGCCCACCCCCAGCGCATGGGATACCGCAGTCACCAACCCGTGGGCTCTGGAGCCCTGAACGGTGCTTTTCATCACCGCAGCAAGGCTTGGACCAGGAGACATGGCACCAAGTGCACAAATAGCAAGAAGGGATAACCAGGAAGAAGCTGACATGATGTTCTGTATCTGAATAAATTGTTATTAGGGTCTGTTGACGTTTTTCTGAGTCACTGAGCCTCGCAACGAAACGTCAACAGACCCTAGTCTGCAGGATTATAGTGGCATATTTAATGCGTTGCCCACAGCATTCTGCATTTATGAGTGCCTTCTTCAACAGGTTTGAATATTCAGTCCTATTGAAGAAGAAGGGCTGGAAGAGTCAGTCCTGCTGATGCCCACGCCACATTTTGTAATTGTTCATCAACAGCGATTTCCCCAGCAATTGTGCGGCAACAGGTGCCGTCATCAGAATGAATGCGATGATTCCCACAGCCCGTGAAATAACAGACGTGTCGTGAAAGTGCAGCGCAACCGCCACCATAATCAAACCAACTCCGATTGTGCCCGCCTTAGTCGACGAATGCATTCGAATATAGGCATCCGGCATCCGTAAAATACCCAGTGCTGAGAAAAAGCTGAACAGCACCCCGGTGATTAAACAGAGGGCAACGATCCACTCCATCATGATTTTTCTCCTGAGTCTGAATGCTCATCGGACTGGCTCTGCGGCAAACGCATAATAAAACGCGCAAAGGCAATCGTACTGAGAAACGCTACCAGTGCCAGGGTGATGGCAATATCCATAAACGCGGTTGCGTTGCTGTAAATGGTAAACACGCCAATAAAGCCAATAGTGATAAATGCGATCAGATCCAGAGCGATTACTCGATCCGCCAGTGATGGACCTTTACACAGTCGTATAAATGCCAGGGCGAGGCCAGCCAGCAAACCGGCAAAGGCAAAATTGATCGCAAAACCCATAATATCAGTCACGGGTTACCTCCAGAATACGACGCTCTAATGATGTTTTGATATCGTCGATCACCGATTGTTCGTCCTTGCTGAACATGGCGTGTACGATCAAAAATTTACGATCTTCACTGACATCCAGCGTCAAAGAACCTGGCGTTAGCGACACAATATTCGCCAGTAACATAATTTCTAAATCAGACTCCACTGCCAGCGGCACTTTGATGATGGCCGGATGACTCAGATGGGTTGGCGTGATCACATCCCAAACAACTTGCAGGCTACTGGTCAGCAGTTTATAGAGGAAAACAACCAAGAGTTTCAGGGCCGCCAGAAACTTGCGCCCATAATGAGGTTTATTCCTGAAAGGCTCTGTCAATAACAGTGCAAAAAAACCGACCACAAAACCAATGGTAAAATCGGTACTGGCATAATTACCGTTTAGCAGCATCCAGCCAAATGCTAATAGAATGTTTAATAAAAACAGGTTCATTAATGCGATCCTCCTGCGATTCCGTTTGCAGAGAGTGGCGCAGTGTGTGAAATACTGTCGCCACCAAGCACGGCATTAATATAAGGCTGTGGATTGAGTAGGTTCATTGCGGAGGTTTCAGCCAGCTGGTAAATCGGCTCGACCATAAAACCAATCAGAATGGTAATCACCGCCAGTGCCGCAATAGGTGTGATGTACAGACAGTTTTCCTTCCAGGACAGGGTGACGGGTGCAGGCGCATTTTCCGGCAGCGGTTTCCAGAACGCTTCGGCCCAGATTTTGGTCATTGAATAAATGGTCATCAGGCCAACAAACAAAGCGGTTGCTGCCAGCAGATATTCTTCAGTTTGCAGGCTTGCCTTAATCACCAGAAACTTACCCCAGAAACCGGACAGAGGCGGAAAGCCCGCCAGAGAAAAGGCCGGAATCAGAAACAGCAACGCCAGCCAGGGCATGGCGCTATAAGCGCCACCCAGCTCACGCAGGTTATCGCTGCCTTGCTTGCGTTTCAGGAAGCCGCCAATCAGGAACAGATTCGCCTTAACAATGATGTGATGAATGATGTAGAAAATCGCACCCGTAATGGCCAGTGGTGTGTAGATGGCGAGTCCCATCAACATATACCCAATCTGACTGATAATATGAAACGACAAAATACGTTTAATATTAAATTGGCTGGCAGCACCGAGAACGCCGGTCAGCATGGTCAGGCCGGCAATCACAATCAGTAAAGGCTGGTAGCCACTATCAACCAAGTCAAACACAATGGTGAAGACGCGAATCAATGCGTAAACACCCACTTTGGTCAACAGTGCTGCGTACAAGGCGACAATGGCACTGGGCAGGTGATGATAGGACGCAGGCAGCCATGAGAAAACTGGAAACGCAGATGCTTTAATAGCAAAGCCAAAAAGAAACAGGCCGGAAATCAGCATCATCGTGGTATCAGGCAGTTCTGCAACCTTGGCGTGCAGGTCGGCCATATTCAATGTACCGGTGGCACCATACAGCAGCCCGATGGCCAGCAGGAACACCATGGTGGAGATCAGGTTGAGCACAACGTATTTCACCGCCGCATCAATCTGTGCTTTATTCGCCCCCAATACCATCAAGCCAAAAGAAGTAATCAGCATGACTTCAAAAAACACATAGAGATTGAAAATATCACCGGTTAAAAAGCTGCCCATCACACCGGCCAGCAGCGCATGAATCAAACTGTGATAAATGGCGTAGAAAGGTTTGCTGCGCAAATCGGCAGTACTGTACAGCACAATGGCAATACCGATGATGGCGGTAATTAACACCATGCTGGACGACAACAGGTCGGCTACAAAGACAATCCCGAAGGGGGCTTTCCAGTCGCCAAAAGCGGTCACTTGCAGGCCATTGGAAATAACCGTTTGAATCAACAGTATGGCAACCAGCAGATTAGCAATGGCCCCCGTCCAGCTGATCACCGACGACAGTGACTGTTTACGAAAACTGAAAGCGCAGGCCGTTGCCGTCAGCAACGGAATAAAAATAGGCATAACGAGCAGCCATTGCATCATTGCTCAGTCTCCGCGTGTTGCATTTTATCCATATCAGCAGTGCCAAGCTCTTTGATGGCTCGATAGGCCAATAACAGGGTGAACAGCAATAGACCGAAACCGATGACGATGGCGGTAAGAATCAGCGCCTGTGGTAACGGGTTTGCATAACCGGCCGCAGGCAGTAAGGCATCGCTGGCAATCAGCGGTGGGTTTCCGCGGGTTAAGCGGCCGGCGACAAAAATAGCCAGGTTGATGGCGTTACTCACCAGAATCATGCCGAAGAGGAAGCGCACAATATGGCGCTCCAGCATCAGGAATACGCCACAGGCAGTCATCAGGCCGACCACCAGGCACCAGAGAAATTCCATTAACTTAACTCCTCTTCCACATTCAGCAGAACCATGAGCACGGATCCGATGACGGCGAGATAAATACCAATATCAAACAACAGTGGGCTACCAATTTTTCCCCACCACAGACCAGAAAGAAAAGGCTGCCCGAAAAACAATGGCAGCAGTCCGGCCAATAGTGCGATTAGAATACCTGAGCCTGCAAAGGCGGCGGGCGAATAAACCAGACGCTGGCGAACGTAGTCAGTGGTTTCGGCCAGCATTAACAGGGCAAAGGCAATAACAGCAATAAGGCCGGCAATAAACCCACCCCCCGGATTGTTATGCCCACGCAACAGCAGGTAAACGGAAAACACCAGCATCAGCACCGTGACAATATGGGCACTGGTGCGAAAAATAATCGATGACATTAACGATTCTCCCTGGTGCTTTCAGAGACCAGTTTGTTAATCCGTTTACCGGCCATGACCGCGACAGCAGCCAGCCCGGCGATCACGACAACGACGGCTTCACCGAGGGTGTCGAAAGCGCGGAAATCCACCAGGATAACATTGACAATATTGCGTCCCTTACCACCGCTGACGCTGGTTTGAGCGTAGAATTCGGAAATCTCCTGATTCATGGGGGTTGCAGTAATAATCCACAACGCCAGACTGATGCTGACCCCGATGCCGATGGCGACACAGGCATGAACCAGACGACGAGAGGTTGAATGCCTGGGGACGGAATTGACTGCGGATAAGTGGCGCAACACGATGGCGATAAAGACGACCATCAAGGTTTCTACCAGTAGCTGCGTTTTGGCCACGTCCGGTGCGCTGTAAACCAGAAATACCATTGTGGTGAGGAAGCCAATGGTACCGAGTGCGGCAACCGCCAACAGCAGGGTTCGCGCCTTGACCACCACAAAAGCGGCAATAACCAGAAATGCCGCGAGTATGATGTCGTAGTAATATAAATCCAATTCAATAGACGGCAATGGATGTACTTGCCAGAGTACTATTTTCCAGAGAGCTGTCCCGAGAAAAGCCAACAGAACAATGAAAAACTGCAAACTGTATTGAGTCAGATGGCCGTGCTGTAAAATACGGGTTTGCCAGTTCGCCAATTTAATCACAGCGTTCAGAATATGCTGGTAAACCCCCGGACCTGATGGTAATCCAGACATCAGTTGATCGAGCCGTGGCTTCAAACGTGGATAAACGACATAGAGCACAATACCCAATATCAGCGTTAGCGCACTGAGCAGCAGTGGCAGGTTGAACCCTTCCCAAAGTTTGACGGTTTTCACCTGAGTGTCAGGCAGCATTACTGCAGCAGCCGGATCAATCACCAGCCCCTGATACCAGTTCAGCAGTGCCACAGGAACAACAACAGATAACAGTGCCAGCACGATAGGCGGTATCCATAACAGCTGGTTATGCTCAATCGCTTTCATCGGTGCTGCTTTTTCGTGATGGGGGCTTAAGAACGGTTTGATGATGATCAACAGTCCCAGTGCAACCATGATGGCGTTAGCCAGCAGCATGGAACCGGACAGCAACCAGCCAAATTCGAGCCCCGCTTTGTAGAGATATTCTTTGGACAGAAAACCAAACGACGGTGGCAGACCCGCTTTGGAGGCAGCGGTCACTAAAGCGGCGATAAAGCTGATCGTAAGCACGGCTCGCAGGCCTGCCAGTTCATGGTATTCGCGGGTGCCGGTGGCTTTATCGATATTGCCGACCACCATAAACAGCCCGGCTTTATAAAAGGAATGAGCGGCAATCAACAATAAAGCGGCAGTGACCGCATAACTGCTGCCAATACCGATCAGCATCACCAACTGACCGAGAATGACATTGGTACTGAAGGCGAGCATCAGCTTTAAGTCAGTTTGACGGTAAGCCTGTATCGCACACCACAGCGCGGTAAAGGCACCGGCGCTGCACAGCAGAGTGAACCATAAGGCACTGTCACCGTATACAGGGAGCATTCGCGCCAGCAGGTAAATGCCAGCTTTCACCATAGTAGAGGAGTGCAGGTAAGCACTGACCGGTGTTGGCGCAGCCATGGCACCGGGTAACCAGAAATGAAAGGGAAACTGTGCCGACTTGGTAAATGCGCCGAGCAGAATAAGCAACAGTGAAGGGGTAAACCACGAGTGCTGAACCAGCGATGTACCTTGAGTAATGATGGCGCTGATACTGTAGGTACCCGCCATTTCGCCAAGCATAATTAAACCAGCCAGCATTGCCAGACCGCCGGAACCAGTGACCAGCATGGCTTGCAGGGCATTTTTACGTGAAATTTCTTTTTCGTGGTTAAAGCCAATCAATAGATAGGAGGTGAGTGTTGTTAACTCCCAGAACACAAATAACAGAAGTAGATTATCAGCCAGCACTAATCCCAACATAGCCAGCATAAACAGCGTCAGGTACAGATGAAACGCAGCCCGGCCTTTATAGGGTTTCATATAAGCGACAGCGTAAAGCTGTATCAGAAACCCGACACCACTGATTAAACTGGCAAACAAAACACTGAGACCATCAAGACGCAGCGAAAAGTTAATATCCAGTGATGGAATCCAGGACCAATAAAACAGGGATTCGGGCGGTTTATAGCTGGCGCCGATCAGCAGAAAAATCCCAAGCGGCAACAGTGTGCAGAACGCTAACCAGAGTTTGAGTATTGGGTTTTGCATCAAGATAGGCCGTAAATAGTGTTTTGATTAAAAAAGCCGTGATTTATGTCGAGCATTATAATGACAATTTGATCCCACTATAAATAAAAGTTATGTCGCCTATAAGGGGGTGGTCGTAGGTATTTTTATCATGGTCAAAGCAGTCTCATCGAATAACTGCCATGGGGGGAAGGCCAGAAAGATACAGGGTGAGCGATAAGAGCTGATCCCAGACATTGCCTTTCTCAATGCCTTTTATACAACGGTCGACGTTTCCGGAGGCGTTCAGCATCGCCCGGAAGTCTCTTTCGCTATGACGGGTAATCGCTTTATTTAACAACCCTTTTCTGCGTTTTAACAGGAAGGCATTGAAGCCCATGGCTTTTGCCGATTGATCAATGGCGAGATCCAGTGCCAACCCTCTGGACAGGGATCGGCTCAATTGGCTCAACAGCCGAATTTCTCGAGCCAAAGCCCAGAGAATAATTGGCGGCTCAAGCCCTTCACCTTTTAATACCCCAAGGATTCTAGTGCACTGTCGTGTATTACCGGCAAGTGCCGTATCAATAAGCTGATAAACATCGTAGCGGGCACTGTCAGCAACAGAGTTCCGAACCGTTTCTTCGTCAATGGTTTGGTCTTTTGCCAGCAGTTTTAGTTTCTCAAGTTCTTGAGAGGCGGCGAGAAGATTACCTTCCACTCGTTCAGCCACAAGGCTAAGTGCTTCAGGGGTTGCCCGATAACCATCAGAGTGCAATCGTTGCCCCAGCCAGCTTGGCAGCTGTGCAGACTCAACGGGCCAGATAGCGACAAAGTTGCCCACTTTTTCCAATGTCTGGAACCATTTGGCTTTTTGCTGGGTGCTATCCAGTCGATCGGTGATCAGCAGCAACAAGTTGTCCGGAGACAGGTGACTGGTATATTCCATGAACGCCTTACTGCCAGCATCGCCTGGTTTGCCGCTGGGCATACGGATTTCAAGAATTTGCTTTTCGGCGAATAATGAAAGGCTGTTGGCTGTGGCTAGAAAATCGCCCCAGTCGAAATTGTTCTCAACGTGGTAAACGTGTCGTTCAGAGAAACCGGCAGCCCGTGCATATTGGCGAACCTGGTCGCAGCATTGGGATACCTGAAAAGGTTCATCACCACTGATAATATAAACGGGGGCAAGCTGTTTTTTCAGCTGCCCCTCAAGCTGGTCAACTCGAAGCTTCAAGGCTTAACAGCTTCCTTTTTTTGTTTTTCGATATTTCGCATTCGTTGAACTTCGGCTTCAACGTCTGCTTTGTTCAAACTGCTGATGCGCATCAGCGTGGCAGCGATGAGCTCCTGACGAAGTTCGTTGAATACAACCGCCTGTTCGGAATCAGAAGCGTTGGTGGTGTTTTCATTCAGAGTCAGATAACGCTCACGGTTCAATTTAACCGGCGCAAACAACGGCAGACCAGACATCGTCTCTAATTGATAGGTGACGGAGAAATTGATTTTCTGTTCATACCGATCGGCAATAGCCACATTTTCCTGCTCAGAGCGTTGTTCTACCTCAAGCAGGTGGATTTTGTAGGGTGCATCAGCCGAAACATCGATACCGCTGTTTTCCATGGCTCTGGACAGGTAACGACTGAACACGGATTCACCACCACCATTTTCACCAGCAATGGCAATCTGTTTGAGATCGCCTGTAGCGTTCATCTGCCCTCGGAGTTGGAAGCCGCAGGCGGTCAACAGACTGGTCATTAGCAGCAGCATGGACAACGCTACTGAACGATGGGTGTGTTTCATGATCTCTCCGATGCTCTCTTCATAGTCCGATGTTCTCTTCATAGATAGTATCACTGATACAGGAACAATAACGGCTAACTTTATCACGAGGAGGATAGGGCGGGAAAAGAAAATTCAAACATACAACACCGCCGCAATGAATGCGGCGGTGTTTATTTTCAGAAGTATTCCAGTTAGATCAAATCAAACCGATCCGCATTCATCACCTTCGTCCAGACGGCAACAAAGTCAGTCACGAATTTTTCCTGATTATCATCCTGAGCATACACCTCGGCATAAGCCCGGAGGATGGAGTTTGAGCCAAACACCAGATCAACCCGAGTAGCAGTCCACTTGACTTCGCCGGTCTTACGGTCACAAATCTCATAAAGACCGTTATCTGAAGGCTTCCAGCTGTAATTCATCTCCAGCAGGTTGACAAAGAAGTCGGTGGTCAGCTGGCCTTCACGATCCGTGAATACGCCATGCTTTGTGCTGCCATGGTTAGTACCCAGAACACGCATGCCACCCACCAGTGTTGTCATTTCATGGGCGGTTAATCCCATAAGCTGAGCACGGTCTAACAGCATTTCTTCTGCTGCCACTGCATAGTCTTTCTTCAGCCAGTTACGGAAACCATCGTGCAGAGGTTCCAGTACTTCAAAAGACGCTACATCGGTTTGCTCGAGGGTGGCATCACCACGGCCTGCAGCGAAAGGCACTTTCACATCAAAGCCAGCGGCTTTAATGGATGCCTCCAAACCTACGTTACCCGCCAGAACAATCAAGTCCGCCATGCTGACGCCAGTTTCTGCGGCAATCGGCTCAAGTGCAGTCAGCACTTTATCAAGGCGCTGAGGCTCATTGCCTTCCCAGTTTTTCTGGAAGTTCAGACGGATGCGGGCACCGTTGGCACCGCCTCGTTTGTCGGAGCCGCGGAAGGTTCTGGCGCTGTCCCAGGCAGTGGCAATCATATCGCTGTTGCTAAGGCCAGTGGCTGCGATTTTGGCTTTAACGGCATCTACATCATAATCCGCTTTACCGGCAGGAATTGGATCTTGCCAGATCAGATCTTCCTGTGGCACTTCCGGGCCGATGTAACGGGATTTTGGCCCGAAGTCTTTGTGGGTCAGTTTGAACCATGCCCGGGCAAACACTTCAGAGAAGTACGCCTGATCATCACGGAAGCGCTCGGAAATCTTGCGATATTCCGGATCAACCTTCAGTGCCATATCCGCATCGGTCATGATCGGGTTATAGCGAATGGAAGAGTCTTCCACATCCACCGGCATATCGGCTTCTTCGATGTTGATAGGTTCGTACTGCCAGGCGCCGGCTGGGCTCTTCTTCAGTTCCCAATCGTATTTGAACAGCAGATAAAAGAAGCCGTTATCCCACTTCGTTGGATTGGTGGTCCAGGCGCCTTCAATGCCTGAGGACACAGTGTTGCGACCAATGCCGCGATTGGTTTTGTTCAGCCAGCCCAAACCTTGATCTTCCAGCTCCGCACCTTCTGGCGCTTCGCCCAGCAGTTCAGCTTTGCCGTTGCCGTGACATTTGCCCACGGTATGACCACCGGCAGCCAGTGCCACGGTTTCTTCGTCACTCATAGCCATGCGTTCAAAGGTGATGCGCATATCGCGAGCGGTTTTCAACGGATCAGGGTTGCCGTCAACGCCTTCCGGGTTCACGTAGATCAGTCCCATCATGACGGCAGCCAGAGGGTTTTCCAGATCACGTTCACCGGAGTAACGGCTGCCTTCCGCGCCAGAAGGCGCCAGCCATTCTTTTTCTGAACCCCAATAGGTATCTTTTTCTGGATGCCAAATATCTTCCCGACCAAAGGCAAAACCAAAGGTTTTCAGGCCCATGGATTCATAGGCGACAGTGCCAGCATAGGCAATGAGATCAGCCCAACTCAGTTTGTTGCCGTACTTTTTCTTGATTGGCCACAGTAGACGACGGGCTTTGTCCAGATTGACGTTATCTGGCCAGGAGTTTAATGGTGCAAAGCGCAGGTTGCCGGTGCCAGCACCGCCACGGCCATCGGCAGTTCGGTAGGTGCCGGCAGCATGCCAGGACATACGAATCATCAGGCCGCCGTAGTGTCCCCAATCCGCAGGCCACCATTCCTGGGAGTTGGTCATCAGGTCTTTGATGTCTTGTTTTAGAGCAGTAAAATCGAGGGTTTTTACCGCTTCCCGGTAGTTAAATTCCGGTGCCATCGGGTCGGTCTTCTGATCGTGTTGATGCAGAATGTCCAGGTTGAGGGCTTTTGGCCACCAATCAATATTAGACTTGCCGCTTTCTGTGACGGCACCGTGCATCACAGGGCATTTTCCAGCGTGAGAATTACTCATTTTCCAGTTCTTCGTGAAGGTTAACTGTAATCATTATCAAAAACATTGGGTGAGTGAGTTTTGATTTTGGTCAGTATTTCTACCGATAAAGCGGTGTTTGTTTTGTAAATATCGAATAAGGATAGGTGTATTTTTTAATGCTTGATTGTCTTTGCGAACAAAAGGTGAGGGTTGAGCGATTTTGAGTATTCGTTTAATACCTGCTGGCAGAAGCTTTGTTTATGCCAGCAGGTATTAAAAGCAATCTGTCTTACATTAAGACTTCCACAGAGGCGATACGACTGAGGGTTACTGGTCTGATCACTTCACCGCCGGCCTGATCACTTTTCAGTTTCATCAGTCTTTCATCAAGGCTTTCCAGAAAGCCTTCATACTGTCGACCACTGAACAATGTGATTCGTATCGGGCGTGGTTCACCCTCTGCCAGTTCTTCTATAGATATCGGTGTAAAAACTTGGTGTTGGCCCGTATACATCTCTCTTTGACCACGATCTTCTGTTGAAGGTTGTGCCGGCACCTGAGTATCGACGACAGGCGTTGCTTTTGTTTCAGGTAGGGGTTTGGGTACTTCAGGTTGAGTGAAAGCCATCAGTATGTCATCTACCCGATTGCCAAGCGCCACAGGATTCAGTGCCAGCTCCGGCATCAATAGCTCTTCATTATTGATGGCGATATAGAGCTGGCTAATAGGAGGAGGTGTGCTGTCCCAGTTGAGCTTGGCCAGAGGGAGCGGTTGTTGCAGTTCCAAATTGATGGCGATGCGACGTGGATTCTGGAAAAAGCTTCCGTAGGTCGCTCTGAACTCCTGACCGGGAATAATACCCCAAACGGAACTGAAGTAAGCATCGTCCTGAGTCACTAGGTTGTTTATATAGCGCGCTTTACTGATGCCTGAAGCATTAGCACAGAAGCTGACTTTTTTATCAGTGTAACCATCATCCAGATAATTGATCGATAATCGTTGGATAGCCACCTTATCGCTAGCGTCCAGTGCTTCGTAGTGTAATCCAGCTACATTGCTGAGAGTCATACCCAGAGTCGAAAAGCCAAGGCCTTGTATTTCGGCATCAAACACCAGGTCCATGGTTTGATTGAAGGCAAAATATTCGAAATTAACACCGAGATTGAACAATGTATTTGAAGAGTACCCCATGCGTTTGAGCTGTTCCGGGCCCATCAGATAATTAGCGCCACAGGTTGCCACTGAGTTGCTGTTGAGCAACGCATTTCGAACAGTAAAGTGTGAGGCCAGCCGACTGTTGTCCAGGAAGAACAGTCTGGCACCTTGAAACTCGATATTCAGGCGAGGAGGGACGTGGTAGAAATCACCACTCATGGCCATTTGATAAAGGCCATAAATATCCGGGAATCGTACGACAATACGCTGAACATGAATGGGTGGCTGGGTATCGTTTTGGATATCCACATAGGCATTATTCAAAATGACCTTGCCGCTCAGATCCACGTCTAGATTTTCATAGCTTATACGGACGTAAGGGGATAGGTTGGCTACCCATTGATTGGCCATCAGGCCGATTTTATTGGAAAAGAAATAGCCCATGCCCGCTGCTATGGAAGCCAGCAGAACTGAAACAATGAAAATTCCTTTTAATAGACGAAACACGGTATGAGTCCTGATTTGAGCATGGGTTATATGTTGCAAAATTCTGCCAGCAAATGCTCATTGATTCCAGCTTGTTATAGGGGGAATTGTAACTATGTGCGATGGTTACAATAAATGGCTGATTTTTAATCGAAAACAGGAACTTATTTGTTATTCAAGGGTCTGAAATATCACTACAGGGAGCCTTTGTTTTATTGTTTTATCAGGAAAATGGGGGGATTTGAGACGTGTCAGCGTTTTGCTGGGGGATTTTGGCCTCATTATGACAGTGGGAGTAAGCACTAACAGAGCGGCTGTGATTTCACAGACAGCCATAAAAACCGTTTCGTTGCTCAGTAAAACCGGAGCAGGCTCCTGCGAAATGCGGGGCATTTCTGCCTCGTTGAATGTGAAGAGTGCCTTCATTGGGCAAAGGGCTGAGTACCGGGCTCAGTCTTCGTTGCTGATGGTTAATCGGCAAATTTGTCCGATGTCCCCAAGCCCTTCCAGGCTGATGGGTTTTTACCCGACACCTCAGCTGACACCTGCCGACCTTCTGGCTCGCCCAATGCTGCTTGCGCCGCGACTATCACTGTTGCCGCCACCAAGCTTTTCTCCCAGTGACTTCCAGTTCCAGCAAATCCGGCCTGTGCTGTTGATGTTACCTGGGCTGATTTTATCGATGGAGGGTGCTGATTCAGATGAGAGTGCGCAAATCATTCGAGTGATTCAGTGCTTTTTGGGGATTTCGGATAACCCGGAGCTGTGCAAGGGAATGCTGCAGGGTGGTCATCTGGGAATTAGAGCGCATATGTATTCTATGCAAATGTTGCTCTGTGATGTGCTTTTGAGCCTTGGTGTGAAGGTACATGAGGGGGTGGATTTATCGATGATTCTCAGGGAACAGACGCCCGGAGCGAGTCATCTTGATATTCAGGATTCAAGAGGTGATCAATCTCAGACTGTCAATCAAATGGTCAGTGATGCTGATTTAGCCACAGCACTGGAACAGCAATTGCCTGAGCTGCTAACACTTTGTTCGCAAGTGGAGTGTGATCCCGAATACCCCAAGCTTTCTAGCCTGTTGTCGTCTAGTCAGTCTGATGATAAATCGGATCTTGCTTCGGATCATCGTCTGGCTAACAAAAACGCAGTTTTATTAAAAGAGGGACAACAAAAAATAGGGACGATGCTGGAAGCAGCTTTAAAGTCGAGCCTAACGCTTTTTTCAAGCTCGGCTCTCAATCAGGCAGCACCTTTGGCATCAGCAGCAACAGCCTCATTAGTGGGTTCGATGGCTTTGAATATGGCAACGATGGCTGCTCCTATAGCTATGATAGAAGGTTTGCAGAAACAATTGCCAACCAATATTATTATTCCGGGAGTGGGTAGCGGAGGAAACAACGGTCGAATAAATAAGAAGAAAAAAGGTAAGAGCGATCGTGGAGATGATAACGAAGAAGAAAAAGAAGATTCTTATGGTCAGTTTGATGACGACGACTTTTACGATAATCTTGATGATTAGAAATTACAGTCCAAGGTGATGTTCCACCCTGAACTGTAACCCGTTCACTTAGTTAGCAACAATATTCACCAACTTTCCTGGGATGACGATTACTTTACGAACCGTCAGGCCATCCGTAAATTTCGTCACGTTATCGTTTTCCAAAGCCAGTTTCTCGACAGCATCTTTGTCTAACTCTGCAGGTACTTCGAGCTTAGCTCTCACCTTACCGTTAACCTGAACGACCATGGTGATAGCGTCTTTCTTTAGCGCTTCCTGGTCGACTACAGGCCAGCTCGCGTCTAATACCGAATCGCCATGACCCAGTGCTTTCCAAATGCTGTGCATAGCATGAGGTGCAATAGGTGCCAGCATCAAGGTCGTCGCTTCAACAGCTTCACGCATCACAGCTCGATCCTGATCGCTGTTAGCCTTGAATTTATTGATGGCGTTGCTCAGTTCCATGATGGCCGCGATAGCGGTGTTGAACGTCAATCGACGCTCACAATCGTCAGACACTTTGCTAATGGTTTCGTGAACCTTAAGGCGCAGGTCTTTCTGTTCTTTGGTCAGTGCGCTGGAGTCCAGTGCAACAGGATTGCCGCTGGTTTCGCAGTCGGCAATGTGTTCAGCAACTTGTTTCCAGACACGGCGCAAGAAGCGATTAGCACCTTCAACACCGCTTTCAGACCACTCCAGTGTTTGCTCTGGTGGTGAGGCAAACATGGTGTAGAGTCGAATGGTGTCTGCACCGTACTGATTAATCAGTTCCTGAGGGTCAATACCGTTGTTCTTGGATTTGGACATTTTGCTCATGCCCGCATGCTCAACGGCTTCGCCGGTATCTTTCAGGGTAGCTTTTACCAAACGACCCTTATCGTCTAATTCAAAGTCTACGTCAGTAGGAGCAATCCACTGTTTAACGCCTTTTTCATCCAGCTTGTAGAACGTATCTGCCAGCACCATACCTTGGCAAAGCAAGCGCTTGTAGGGTTCGTCGCTGTTAACCAAGCCGGCGTCACGGAGCAGCTTGTGGTAGAAGCGGGAGTAAAGCAAATGCATCACCGCATGTTCGATGCCACCGATGTATTGATCCACTGGCAGCCAGTAGTTGGCAGCTTCCGGGTTCAACATCTGATCATCGGATTTTGGTGAACAGTAACGGGCGTAGTACCAGCTTGATTCCATAAAGGTATCAAACGTGTCTGTTTCACGGGTTGCAGGCTGGCCGTTGTAGGTGGTTTTCGCCCATTCAGGATCCGCTTTGATCGGTGACTGAACGCCATCCATTTCTACATCTTCTGGCAGAAGAACGGGCAGTTCTTCCAGAGGAACAGGTACCTCTGTGCCGTCTTCCAGATATTGCATGGGGATTGGAGAACCCCAATAACGCTGACGGCTTACGCCCCAGTCGCGAAGGCGGTAATTAACCTGTTTCTCACCTTTGCCTTCAGCAACCAGTTTGTCGGAAATCGCAGTAAAGGCTTCTTCTGAAGACAGACCGTCAAACTCACCAGAATTGACCAGTATGCCTTTCTCAGTGAACGCACTTTCAGCAACGCTGATCTCTTCACCATTGGTTGGTGCAATGACCTGTTCAATATTAAGGCCATAGCGGGTGGCAAACTCAAAATCACGTTGATCATGTCCTGGCACTGCCATAACGGCGCCAGTACCGTAATCCATCAATACAAAGTTAGCTGCCCACACGGGCACTTCGCGACCAGTGATTGGGTGAATGGCGCGAATGCCGGTATCAACACCGAGCTTTTCCATGGTCGCCATTTCGGCTTCGGTGACTGCGTTGGATTTGCATTCATCAATAAAGGCAGCCAATTCAGGGTTGTTAGCCGCTGCTGCTTTCGCCAGAGGGTGTTCTGCCGCAACGCCCACATAGGTCACACCCATCAGGGTGTCTGGGCGAGTGGTGTAAATCTTGAATTCTTCTGGAGTACCGTCGGCAGGGTTGGCTACCTTGAAGGTCATCTGAACACCTTCAGAGCGGCCAATCCAGTTACGCTGCATGGCTTTAACCTGATCAGGCCAGTGTTCCAGCTTATCCAGATCCGCCAGAAGTTCATCCGCGTAGGCGGTGATTTTTACAAACCACTGAGGTAATTCTTTGCGCTCAACCGTGGTATCACAACGCCAGCAGCGGCCGTCTTCAACCTGTTCGTTGGCCAGCACCGTCTGATCATTAGGGCACCAGTTAACGGTGCCCATCTTTTTGTAGACCAGGCCTTTTTCATAGAGCTGTGTGAAGAACCACTGTTCCCACTTGTAGTAGTCGGGCTTACAGGTGGCGATTTCACGGTTCCAGTCATAACCAAAGCCTAAACGCTTCAGCTGACCTTTCATGTATTCGATGTTTTCGTAAGTCCATGGTGCGGGTGCGGTTTTGTTTTTGATCGCTGCGTTTTCAGCTGGCAGACCGAAAGCGTCCCAACCCATGGGCTGCAATACGTTTTTGCCACGCATGCGTTGGTAACGGGAGATTACATCACCAATGGTGTAGTTACGCACGTGCCCCATATGCAGCCGACCGCTGGGGTACGGGAACATGGAGAGGCAATAATACTTTTCTTTCCTGCTCTCTTCTGAAGAAGTGTCTTCGGTGACAGCAAAACTGTCGTTGTCTTCCCAGAATTTCTGGGCTTCGCTCTCAATCTGATGCGGTTGGTAATGCTCTTCCATCATCGCTCAACGGGCTTAATCAATTAAGGTGTACTGCCTGTTTTCAGCAGTAAGAGGTCGGTAATACATACTAATCGGGTAGGATACAACACTGCATGCTTGACTGCACTGTTCCTGTTCAATCTCAGTCACTTAAGTACCCAGCCATCTGAAATCATATTTTCTGACCCATTGATCAGGCCCTCTGACTGCGTTGCAACTCTGGTCACATAGCTCGCTATGCTCCCGCCGTTGCGCCTTCCAGAGAACCTGGTCAATAAGCCAGAAATATTCGATTCCATATGGCCGGGTACTTATGAAGGAAAGACCAGCGCCGCCAACGGTTTTAGGAACTTTTGCTCTTAAAATACCTCTATTAATAATTATTTTATAAAAATGTTTATTGCCTGTAGGAGGTGTAATGGCATCGTGCACGCAACTATCTTTGATACCCAGCACAGTACATTTTAAAGAGAGTATCCAACAAGGCTCTGGCAACGCAGTATCTTCATTTGCTACTCATGAAGTTAAGGTTTTAGGTGGGACCCTTCCTGAAACCCCAAGAGGTGGTGAAGCTTTAAATACTGGCAGTGAAAAAAGTGTCATGACTCTTGTCAGAACAAGGAACATAACAGACAAAGCTGATCAGGTTCTCAAGACTGTTCTGGATGACATTCAAGAAATCAAGGATGGTGCAAATAATATAGCTCATGGTTGTAGCGTTGGAAGCAATAGTAAAACCTTTATGGATGAGCCTCTTTGTAGTTTTAGGGTTGATTCACTATCTCAAGCCGCTTCGGGGACGCTAAAGAGACTTTGCTCGGTGGGCAGAGGGCTTGTAAAAAACTTATCGAGAGAGCTTGAGCGGATTATTTATGAAGATCGCTCAATGGATGGTTGGCGATGTGACATATTTGCTGTGCTTTTGGCGAAAACTTATGGGGATGAAGTAACGCTAAATCAAGCATGCCTCGGTTTGCCTGATCTACTGAGAGAGTTTTTTACTAATGCTTTTAACTATGAATCAGTAGTTAAGCAATGTAAAGACAAGGTTGTGTCTGATGCTGTGCAGGTTGACGAACTATGGAAGCTACTCATAGATAATCGCTCACACCACTATGGACGCTTTGCATTTGAAGATGAACCGGGATATCTGGTCAATGCATTTTGTGCATTGATATGCTCATTCAACATGGTTGGTATGGAGGGAGTATTTTCCTATGATGAGCTACTCAAGCTCAACAGAGTAACGGGTGGTATAGTGCTTGGGGAAGGGTATTGGTACGGATTTGGCGTAAAGAAAATAAAACCAGAAAATGAGCTAGATGAAGAAGAGCTCAGGAGGTTACTGAAATCGAGTTTATGTGATTTTGATCAAGAGTTGAAAAAACAATTTCTTCAATGTCGCCCAGATTTAAAAGACTCGATCAATAGAGAGCCATCTTCTGAAGTGATAAGGTCTAGCGGGAAGTATGATTATTTGCTGGTTCTTAAAAATAGTAATCATCCCCTGGCCGGCCAGATTAAAATTGAATACATAGGCGCTCAGCCAAAAAAAGAAAAGGCGAAAAGTATTTTGGCAACCTATTTTCAATGGCTTGACTCTATGTCTGAGTCTTTGGATGATGTTGGTTTTTTAACAGCAACAGTAGCAACATGTAGGGATATTCAAAGGCTGCACCCTTTTGCTGATGGAAATGGTCGTACATTTTTTATACTCCTGACATTCCTCTTACTAAGGAAAGGCTTTTTTGTTAAGAAAATGCCTGATGATCCGTGGGAAATTGATCTCTGCTCTGCTAAATCTTATGCGAAAGAAATACAAGTGGAAAAGTTAGATAGTTCGATATTATTTTCTTCCCCAGTGGACTGGGAAGAAAGTTTGTCACAGGAGAGAAGGATGAAGCTGGCATGTCAGGAGGGTAACCTTGAGTTTTTGGAAAATAATCATCCGGATCATAACTTATGGCCCTTAAATGCTATTCGTCCGACCACTTATAACTATCTTCAGGTGGCAACTGCTTCAGGACAGCTTGAGACTGTTCGTTACCTTTATGGGAAGCTTCAAGTACCTTTAGCTCAAGAGATGAAGATGTCTCTTTTACAGGAGGTGTTGCAGCAAGATAACGTAAGTATTCTCGATTTTTTCTATGATGAGCTTTCTTGGGAAAAAGAATGTCTGGTTCAAACGTTTATCAGTGCCATGGAATATAAATGTTTTAATTGTTTTCAATTTCTAAAGGCGAAAGGTAGCTTTGAAGGGGTAAATGAAAAAACTCAGATTGAAATAATTATGCATGCGAGCATGTATTTTGGATTGAAAGATTTTAAAGAGGTCTTGAGCGTTATCGATTCAGATGCAGCTCTCAATGTAGCGACGGACAAAATAAGTGCAAGAAGAAGTGAAAGGAAATTACAATATTCGGACAAATTGAACCTTATAAGAAGGCGAGAGGCAGATATTAATAAACATCATGCTGTCAGATTATGTGAGATAAACGCTCATTAAAAAGCAGGCCCATAGACCCGCTTCTTAATGTAAGTACCCAGCCATATGAAATCATATTTTCTGACTCATTGATCAGGCCCTCTGACTTCGTTGCAACTCTGGTCACATAGCTCGCTATGCTCCCGCCGTTGCGCCTTGCAGAGAACCTGATCAACAAGCCAGAAATATTCGATTCCATATGGCCGGGTACTTAGTGCGTTTTACGTTTAACGCTGAGCAATCGCCTCAATTTCTACCAGAGCATCTTTAGGTAGACGAGCAACTTCTACGCAGGAACGGGCTGGATAGCCAGCACCCATGTCGTCAAAGAATTTCTGGTAAACCTCATTTACGGTACCAAAGGTGTTGAGGTCTTTAACAAACACAGTCATTTTGAACACAGAGTTCATCGTCAGGCCAGACGCTTCAATGATCGCCTGAACATTTTTCAGAGATTGAAGTGCCTGTTCGGCAACATCGGCTGGCATTTCACCAGTCGCTGGGTCGATAGGCAGCTGGCCGGAAGTGAAGACCAGCGAGCCGGTATCCATTGCCTGTACGTAAGGGCCGATAGCGGCAGGTGCCTGTTCAGTATTGATTGCTTTTGCCATGTTTAACTCCTGACTTTGTCATTTGGGCTAACCCGGATATTTCATAAACATGCTCCCGTTCTCACTTGCCCTTTGCCGCACTAAGGGAGCTTTACTCAGTCGACCGTACTCCCCGGTATTTATGCCCTGTGGGTACGGCGCTCCATCGCAAAATCCCTTAGTACGACAAATGCCTGTGCGAGATTCGGGGCAGTTTATGAAATATCCGGGCTAAGTAGGTGATCACATGAAATCATATTTTCTGACTCCTTGTTCAAGCACCTGTCAGCGTTGCAACTCTGGTCACATAGCTTGCTATGCTCCCGTCGTGACGCCTTGCCATGTACCTGCCCCATGAACCAGAAATATTCGATTCCAAATGATCACCTACTTATCACTAACTACCTATGCTTATGGAGATATACATCAACAAATGCAGCAATACTACCTTTCCATTCTGCGGCCTATACGGATGGTGAGCTACTACTGGTAGGACTCTCTTCCTTCTGAGAAGAAAAACTGAACCACACCAGGCAGCCCAGTGCCAACAAGATGCCCAACGGATAACCAATGGAAGTCGGCAGGTTGAGTCCTTCGCGGGCAATCAATAGGTATGTAGCACAAACTGCGGTCATAAATGTTGCGGGTAAAGAAGCGATCCAGTGTCTTTTTCCGTGATGAACCATGAAGATTGCCGATGTCCAGAGCACAATGGTTGCCAAGGCCTGATTGGAGAATGCGAAGTAGCGCCAGATCACATTGAAATCCACAAAGGCCAGGGCAAGGCCAAAACCAAAAACGGGGGTGGCCAGCAATAGTCTGGATAATATGCTGGTTTGATTTAATTTAAAGGCATCGGCGAAGATCAGCCGTATGCTTCTGAAGGCGGTATCCCCCGAAGTGATGGGGCAGGCAATAACACCCAGGATGGCAAGCAGGCCACCAAAGCTGCCGAGCAGCCCCATAGATATCTCATTGACCACCAGGCCAGCGCCACCTTTATTAAGAGTTTCAGCCAGCCCACCAATACCATTGGGGAAAAAGGACATAGCCGCCGCCGCCCAGATTAGCGCGACAATACCTTCAGCAACCATGGCACCGAAGAAAACCCGACGACCATAAGCTTCAGTGGGTAAGCAGCGAGACATCAGTGGTGATTGTGTGGCATGGAATCCACTGATCGCGCCACAGGCGATGGTGACAAAGAGCATCGGCCAGGCGGGTAGGTTGTCTGGATGCAAATGGCTGGCAGTGATTTCAGGAATGGGTAAATCGTTAAACAGCATCATACCGCCAACACCAAAGGCCATGATGAGAAGAGTGATGCCGAATACGGGATAAATCCGAGCGATGACTTTATCGATAGGAAGAATGGTAGCGATGAAATAATAGAATAGAATAACGCCAAGCCAGAAGCCGGATTTTGCAAACACACCGCCCATTCCAAGACTGGCCAGTAGTTCGGCAGGGCCTACCATAAAGACAACACCGACCAATAATAGAAGCACAACGGTAAAGCCACGGATAACAAGGCGAGTGTTGTCACCCATGTAGTGCCCTACGATTTCAGGAATAGATTTACCTTCATGGCGAATGGACAACATGCCTGAAAAATAATCATGCACCCCCCCACCCAGAATGCAGCCAAAGGCGATCCAGAGGAATGCGATTGGCCCATAAAGTGCACCTAAAATGGCGCCAAAAATAGGGCCAAGACCAGCTATGTTAAGAAACTGGATCAGGAAAATTTTTTTCCAGGACAGTGGCACAAAATCCACGCCATCATTATGGGTGATGGCGGGTGTTGGCCGATCAGGGTCAGCGCCAAACTGCCGTTCGACCCACTTTCCATAGGTAAGGTAACCACCAATCAATATTGCTAGAGCACATATAAAACTAATCATGGCCACCTCCTGACATATCGATCAAATTTTCATCGCAAACGCAAGCATAGATCAAATTTGCTGCAGTACAGCCTTACGGTCATAAGGTTTTCTTATCCTATGCCTTTTTGCTGGTATGGTTGTGGGGTAACTCACTGATTTGCTTTCTTATTCCGAGAAAAGTTTTTAGAGGATTTTTTAATGGCTACTTTTGTTCCTTATAAATCATTTTGCGCCATCTCGTTGATAGTGGTCAGTGTGTTCTATTTGTCTGGTTGTGTTCAGAGAGATACTCGCGTGTTGAGTACAGCGGAAGCGACGAACTTGGCTTATGACTGCGAGCATGGTTTTCGGTTTGTTGCCAGTGTCGAGCCAGATCATGCCTGGCTGTTTATCTCTGGTGAAACCATCAGTTTACCCAGAGCGGTTTCAGCTTCCGGAGCCAAGTTTAATCATGGTGCGAATACTTACTGGAGCTCTAAAGAGGAAGCGCTGGTCGAGTATCAGGGAAAAGCCTATAAACAGTGCAAGATAAATCGCAAACGATCCATCTGGGAGGATGCGAAACTGAAAGGCTATGAGTTTCGTGGGGTTGGCAATGAGCCGGGCTGGGTGCTGACCATTCGCAACAGTAATGAGCTGAATTTGCGCTACGCCTATGGACAGGAAAGTTATCATTTTTCATCAGCACAAAAAGTGGTTGATAAACGGTCAGGTATAACCGAGTACATGGCCAGTTCTGCCGGACATACTCTAAAAGTGAAGCTTGAAGGAAAAACCTGCAACGATTCCATGGCCGATGAAACTTATTCTGTGAGAGTTGATATTACTCTGGATGGTGTAACGCATAACGGGTGTGGCCGAGCGCTGAGAGGCTAATCACTTCTAAGCGCTTTGGTGGGTGAAATAGGTGTGGGTAATCTGAAAACCACGAGATAGGTAGAGATAATAAAGGTCAGTATGGCTGCTCCTTCGATCACCAGGGCGGCATCCTGGTGAATCTGCCCCACATTTAATGCCCCATAGGCCAGAAGCAGTGAAAACTCACTGCTCTGGCCAAGTCGCCAGCCCATTTCCCGTGCATTGCCTGAGCTCTCGCCAGAAAAGTATCTCAAAAAATACTTAAACAACAATGGCTTTGTGATCAAGACAATCAATCCACAACAGCCAATGGCCCAGAGTAGTCGGCTTGGTAAAACAGGGTCAAACGCCGCACCCACAGAAAAAAAGAAAAGTATCAGAAAAAACTCGCGCAACGGTTTCAGCCCCTCGGCAATGACCAAAGAAATAGGCGAAGTGGCGATGCTAACGCCGGCAATAAATGCACCAATCTCATGGGATAAACCAACCATATGTGCCAGTTGTGCCGCCGTCAGACACCAGCCAAGAGACACCAGAAAAATATACTCGGAGATAATGTCGAAACAAGACATCAGAGAGATAAGAACATATCGAACAAAGCACCAGGCGGCTAACGCAAACAGCAGCGTTTTCAGTGGAAGCAGAAGTACCTGCATATGTGCGGCTTCGCCATTACTGTATAAAATTAGAATGGTAATGATGGCCAGAATATCCTCAAACAGCAGGATGCTGACAATCACTTCCCCTACCCGTTGGTGGTGCAGAGTCGTGGTCGGAATGAGTTTCAGGCTCAGCACGGTGCTGGAGAAGGAGAGTGCAACGCCGGCAATGATCGCATCCATGGTTGAGAACTGGAATAACCAGACCATGGATGCCCATATCAGGCAGCTGGTTATGCTGAGGCACAACAACGTGACCAGTGCCGTTTGTTTCAGCTGTTTCAGGAGGTTTTTAGGATGAAGATGCAATCCCAGAAGAAACATCAATAAAATAATGCCCATGGTTGAGATGGCGTCAATATGACCGTTATTGCTGATCCATTGGAACCCGTAGGGGCCGGCAATAATTCCCAAACATATGTAAGCAAGGATAATAGGCTGCTTCAGCCAGACAAACAGTGTGCCCAGTATTGAGGCGCCACCAAAGATGATCGCCATCTCCAGAACCAGATTGTCAAAGGATCCATGCACTGTCGATAAACCGTTTAATAAACGTCATTGGTCTCTCAGAATAGACGGTGATTGCCCGATAATTGAGTTAAATGTCACAATGTCTGAAATGAAAGAATGAACCCGATGATGAACATGCGCAGCATACTGAGAAGTTCACTTTCTATCACGCCACTGGTTTGCGAGTTATTGGTAATGGGATTGCTTTTTAAATCATGGATTGCCTGGCTGGCTCTGATTATTGTGTACCTCACGTCTACACAGCCCGTTTCATCGTTTTTGATCCGAAGCCTTGAGCGTTATCCTGTATTTGAACCTGCCGCACATACGACATCGGATGCTCAGGCGATCGTTATTCTCGGTGGTGGGTTACCCAGGCCAAGCCCGGAGACGCAGGGATTTCGTCCCTCAACGTTCACTCTGGAACGTTTGCGATACGGTGCCTGGTTGCAAAAGCAGACCGATTTACCAGTCTTGGTCAGTGGCGGTGGTTTTCGACCGGAAGCGGAGATCATGGCTCACAGCCTGAATGAGGAATTTGGCATTCCTGTCACTTGGCAGGAAGATCAGAGTATCAACACCTGGGAAAATGCTCTTTACTCTCGGGAAGTGCTGCCAGAAACAATCACCCGTGTGATAGTAGTGACCCATGGCTGGCATATGCCAAGGGCGGTTTACAGTTATGAGCAGGCAGGGTTTGATGTGATTCCCGCGCCGGGCATGCTGACCGAAAAAGCCGACAGCGGCTTCAAACTTCGCCGGTGGATACCCAGTGCGAGGCATCTAATGGACAGTGAGAAAGCGGTGCGGGAATATATTGGGTATTGTTGGTATCGGCTGGCTTACTGAGAAGCCAGCCCGGAAACCAGGCCGAATACCAGTCATAGGTAGAATCAGTTTGGCTTGATCTTGTCGTAGGTTTTATAGAGCACAGCTTCTTCTTTGGCGATACGCTTACTCAGGGCTGTCAGAATGTTTTTGCAATCGGACTGGAAGTTAGCAGCAGTGTTTTCACCCGACTCGTAAAGACTGAAAAAGGCCATCACATCGGTGGAGATTTTATCCATATCCAGCGCGTAATCGGTCAGGGTTGACCTTAGGCTGTCATCCTTTTCCGCCGCTTCCCGCAGAACAGGGTATAAATGTTGGTCTTCTTTATTTAGATGCGCCAGAAGCAGTTTTTTTGCGGAAAATAGAAGGTCTTTTGCCTGCGGGTTTTCTACCCCGATCGCACTGGCTTGAACCAGTAAGTCACTGATTTGTAAATGCTCATTCTTGAATTCTTGAATTAATTGAGACATGGCGGTTCACTCCTTGAACGTGTTGAATCAATACCAAGCTTAGCTGGAAAAATCTTGGTGCTTCATTTGTTTCTATCGGCGGTGAGGTGGTAAATTCAGCACTTTCCATAGAAAGTACTTTCCTCCGATGTCCACTCACTGCCTGATTCTTCCCGCCAGCCACCCGGATATACAGAAAACACTGGAGTCACTGGCACAGCAGTTGTGTATTGATTTTCATCCCGATAACGCCCCTATACCTGACGGTGTGATTGTGGTTTCTGAACATTCTGGTGCCCTGTCTGTTGCTCGTTCAGGCAATAAAGACAAGCCCATACTGGTGGATTTTGTCGGCGGTAAGGCGGGGCATCGACGCAAGTTTGGTGGTGGCAAAGGCCAGGATATCGCCAAAGTCGTCGGACTGAATAAGGGGGCTACCCCTTCTGTTCTGGACGCTACGGGCGGGCTGGGACGGGATGGGTTTGTGCTAGCAACGTTGGGTTGCAACGTCACTCTATTGGAGCGCTCTCCCATTGTGGCGGCGCTGCTTGAAGATGGTTTACGTCGAGGGCTGGCAGATAATGAGATCAGTGATATTGCGAAAAGAATGTCACTGATGAAACACAATGCCATTGACTGGATGACGTCAACGGATCAGCGATACGATGTTGTCTATCTGGATCCAATGTTTCCCCATCGGGAAAAATCCGCACTGGTCAAAAAAGAGATGCGCTTATTTCAGGATCTTCTTGGCGAGGATCTGGACGCGGACGAATTGTTGCAGCCCGCACTGGCAATTGCTCGCTATCGCGTTGTAGTGAAAAGGCCAAAGTTGGCTCCGGATTTGAATGGCCAAGTACCGACTTATCGCCTCGAAGGTAAATCCTGTCGCCATGATATTTATGCATTGAAAGCCTTCGGATCTGAATGACAGTTGATAAGTAAAAAAGCCCTTTACTTAAACTTAACTTTAAGTATTAGACTGAGTTTATTGCTTTATAACAAGGATAAATAAACTCAGGAGGCTACAAATGATTCATTTAGAACACGTTAACCTGGTGGTCAGTCATCTGGAAAAATCTCTGGAATTTTATCAGGCCGCTTTCCCCCATTGGCGAATACGGGGTGGTGGAGAAGGTGAATGGTATGGCAGGCCAAGAAAGTGGGTTCATCTGGGCGATGACTACCAATATATTGCGATAAGCGACCATGGTCAGGGAAAATCCCGTGACCTCAAGGGAACCCAGCCAGGTCTGGCCCATTTTGCCTATGTGACGGACAATATTGATCGTTTAGTGAAGAGAATGCAGGATGCCGGTTTTGAAGCGACTGACAGTGGTGGCGATGAGGAACATCGAAAAAACCGCTACTTTTTGGATCCGGATGGTATTGAAGTGGAGTTTGTTGAGTACCTGACTGACGATACCAATCAGCGCAATGTCTATTCTTGATAGGATGAATAACGTGGTTTTGAATAACAAAGGACGCCAATGCGTCCTTTGTTAATTTTTTTACTTCTTAATGTTTCTGTAGGGAACATCAATAATCGCAGGCTTTCCTGTAATTGGGTTTTCACCACTCCAGAATTCGATGCTGTTAAAAATAACAACATCGGATAAACCTGCAATAGGGTATACAACCAACCACGCTGGAACATAAATGGCAGCACGGCCATATTTGTTATCAGTTAGCTTAAGGTTTAAGTCAGTGACCTTTTGGGAAACGCCCATGGAACCCATGCAGCCGGATAATTGAGCTGCAATAATCACTGCAGATACAGCTTTAATTACATTCTTGATCATGCAATAGACAACGCTGATATATTAAAAAGTCAGAGGATTATAGGTTTAAGAAATCCTGACACAATATCGTAATTACTGTGCCTGGTATTTGTAATTACACGTCTATTTGTTTGTATTTAATCGTATCAAATCAGTGTTTATTCTCTAGGGCTTTTTTTCTGTTCAAATGCTCGTTTGAGCTTTGTTCACTTTAATCCTCGTTCCCACGGTGCTGAGGCTGTCGCGATAGATTATTGAAAGCAGGTGTCGTAGGTCGGTAACCCAAAGGGTTGCCGACAATTAGCACCTACAGCCCTGAGAGATGTCGGCAATTCTTACAGAATTACCGACCTTGTATCTACAGGATTCGCGAAAACCTCAAAGCATGGGAGCGAGGTTTCTGGCGTTTTCCGACAACTTCTTGTGCGGGAATAACGAGGGTAAACACTTAAATGTTTTTACCCTTGGCTCGCTACTGTCTCGCTACTATTGCTCACACCGTGGCGGCTGGTCTGATCAATGCTGTGACGTATTTCCGTCGTCAGCAGCATATGCGCCTGATTAGCCACCTTCTGAACATTGTCGTCGAATACCAGTTTGTTGGTTTGAGTAATGTTCAGAACACCATGAAGCTGCAACTGAGTAATAAAACTTCTGAACAGTGCCTTATCGAAGAATTCTGGCGCATTTAAACCATGAATAATTGACAGGCGCTGAGCCAGCACACCGCTTTGGTGTTCCAAAGCTTCTGCTTCGATATTACCACTGCCATTTCTGAGCAGAAGGCTAATCACCATGTAGAAGCGTTCCAGCGTCTGCATAATAGCGCGGGACATGACATTCAGCATGATGTACTCGGAGGAGGCTGGATCTGGCTGATGATAATAGCGTTCTCCATTGTCTTCAGTGCAGGTAATCAGGCCTTCATCCACCATGCAATCCAACCACTGTTGTACAACCGCTTCGATCTCCTCCTCAGTCCACTGCAGATAAAGCTCCGCTTTCAGATATGGGTAGAGAATACGACAGATGCGCAATAAGTCTTTGCCAGCGATATCCGCATGGTTAACAAAGAAGCAGCTGATCAGTGATGGAATCGCAAACATGTGCAGCACGTTGTTGCGATAGTAGGTCATGGAAATGGCGGTTTTCTCATCCATACTGATGATATCGCCAAGGGCATCCGTTTGACGGGTGACCAGCTGCAGTTTTTCCACATAGTGAACCATGCTGCGGGCATCAAGCTCTGTCATTGTCGTTTTATCACTGTACGGAACCATGGACAGAAGACGTGTATATGCATCCAGCTGTCGGATCAGTTCTTCTTCACCCAGTGCATGCCGAGGTGAAGACAACAGTGCCGTGGCAACCAGGTTTACGGGATTGATGACTGCCGCCGAGTTGATCTTGCTGGCAATCAGATCACCAAGGTTGCCGGTGGCTTTGATCAGCCATTCTGGCTTCTCTTCTGGCAATGAACTGTCTCGCCAGTGCGGCGCTTGCTGATCAAGGAAGCTGTTCAGATCAATGGCTTCACCAAAGGTGATCCAGGCTTTACCGAATTCATTTCTGAGAGCCGCGAGGGTTCTCACGATATCAAAAGGCGACTCTTTCTTTTTGGCTTCGCCACGAAGCTCTCCCAGATAACTGGCCATTTCAAGCAGCTTTTCATAACCGATGTAAACGGGAACAAAAGCCAGTGGCTTACGGTTATCTCGCAGATAACTTCTTACGGTGATGGACAGCATGCCGGTTTTAGGCGTCAGTGTTCGTCCGGTTCTGGAGCGGCCACCTTCAATAAAGTACTCCGTTGCAAAGCCTTTGCTGGTCAGGGTGTACATGTACTCATGAAACACAGTGCTGTACAGCGGATTGCCACGGAAGGTACGACGCATAAAGAACGCACCGCACTTACGAAGAATGGTTCCCACCACTGGCATATTCAGATTGATGCCAGCAGCGATATGCGGCGGTGGTAAACCTTCGTAGAACAGCACGTAGGAGAGCAGCAGATAGTCAATGTGGCTGCGATGACACGGCACATAAACAACCGTATGGGTTTGAGCCAGTTTTTTCAGAGGCTCAACATGGCTGACTTTGACGCCGCTATAGAGTTTGTTCCAGAACCAGGTCAGCAGAATATCCAGAAAACGGATCGCAGGCATGGAGAAATCGGAAGCAATTTCGTTCGCGTATTTACGCGCCTTAGACTCTGCTTCAACCAGGGTGATTTCCTGGGCAGCGGCTTCAGCGGCAATTGCTTTTTTAATTTTCGGTGTGCCGATCAGCGTATTCACCAGCTGCCTGCGGTGAGACAGATCAGGCCCCAGAACTGACGCTTTTTTCTGGCGGAAGTGAACCCGGAGAATACGGTTTACTTTGCGAACACTGCGGGACACGTTGTCACTGTCGCCTACAATTTCTTGCAGAGACAGGGCTGGGCTGAAGTAAACCATAGTTTGACGACCATGAAGCAGCGTCGCCAAAAATTTGCGAAAACGCCCGCCAAGGCTGAAGTTCCAGTCAAACAGCAATTTAAAGGCAGACTGTTCTTTCTCAGGAGAGCGTCCCCAGAGAATCGTTACCGGTACCAGTTGTATGTCATCCTGCTGAGACTCGACCTGGCTAACCAGGTTTTCCAGTAGCTCTGGTGGCTCCGGCCGTTCTCGCTGGAGAATCAAGCCTTCGTGCTGGCTAAGAAAGAAGTGGGATTTCTTTTCCGGATGATTGGCGTCAATGGCATGATAAGGACGCGGCAGGCCAGCTTTAATACAGGCGCTTTCCAGAACCAATAGGTCTGTCAGCGATCGCTGATGCATAACGTAGACGACAGGTTTCCCAGGTTTCAGACCCAGGGCTTCGGTACTGTTATTCTCAACGGTAGGGCGAACCCACGTGGATAACAGTTTTCTCAGGCTATGAAAGACATAGCGATTCAGGGTAATAGGCTTCAGCATGGAATTGGCTCTTGGCCTGCATCCGTCAAATAAAAGGAGATAAAAACGATCAGAAGGCAAGTGGATTGCCAGTGATCTCTGGCTTGAGAGGCTTAGCCTCTACTCAAGTTTGTAGTGATTTAATAGGGTATTTTAGCGTGATTACCTATTGTTACGCAAAGATAACCACAGGTTTTAATCCTGTGAAAAGGGTCTAATACCAATTCTGTTTTTAAATTATGGGCTGCGCAGCCATTTTAGGCGACTGGATCTGCGTTGAAGCTCCTCGCCATAGCTACTACCCGAGGGCATAAAGGCTATGACTCGTCGCTTCGCCTTTATGCCCTGTGGGTATTGCCCAGTCGTCAAAAATAACTTGCTCACTCCACAATTTAAAAACGACATTGGTATCAAATCAATGAAACCCAATATGGAAGATCAGATTAGCTGGCATTCGGCCATTTGATCAGGCTGTCTTGTCCACTTTCATCCAGTTGCCACCATTCATCCATATCTGCACCTTCCTGCCATGGGCCGGAGTTGCAGCGTACACGACACTGGGTAAATTGATTTAGACTTCTGGCGCATTGGGTGTCATCTTCCCAGGGGGTGCCGCTGCTTTTGAACCAGATACTGGTCCAGGCTTTGCCAACGGCATTGGCCACAATCATGACTGGGATTGTGTTGCCTTGGTAGGTAACTTCCAGATCATGAACCACCTTGCCGCTGTTTAGGGTGGCAAGGTGCTCGAAGGTGTTTTCAAGCCATTGTTGAATGGATTCCATCGAGAGGCCTTTGGCGTAAATCTCAATGTCATCCACTTCAGTTTGATGGGAAGCAGACATCGTAAAACATCATTTGTTGGTTAGTAAGCGGAAAGTACCTGGTTAGTTGAAAGCATTTATAGCTGGTTTTCGGGTTGTGCGCTATACACGGCGCAACGGAGGGAGCATAGCAACGCTATGTAACCAAAGTTGCAACACAGTAGAGCGCATGACCAGAGAACCAGAAGAAATGATTTCAGCTGAGCAGGTGCTTCAGTATACCCGTATATATTTTATGAAGGGTATCCAGATCTTCCGCTTTAACACATTCGTTCACTTTGTGAATTGTGGCGTTCACCGGGCCAAGCTCCACAACCTGGGCACCTGTGGGCGCAATGAAGCGACCATCAGAGGTACCGCCAGAAGTGGAAAGTTCGGTTTCAGTGCCTGTGATTTCACGAATAATCTCCCGGGCGGCGTTAACCAGCGCGCCCGGATGCGTCAGGAATGGCTGACCGCTGAGGTGCCACTCAATATCGTATTCCAGCTGATGGCCATCAAGAATGCCAAGCACGCGCTTTTGGATATCATCCGCAGTCAGCTCCGAAGAGAAGCGGAAGTTGAAGTTCACCTGGCACTCACCGGGAATCACGTTACTGGCACCGGTGCCTGCGTGAATTTGCCAAATCTGAAAGCTGGTCGGTGGAAAGTATTCATTACCTTCATCCCAAACCTCGCCAGTCAGGTCAGCAATGGCCAGCGCCACTTCATGCACCGGGTTTCTGGCCAGATGTGGATAAGCCACATGACCTTGAATGCCTTTGATGGTCAGATGACCATGTAGAGAGCCGCGTCGGCCATTTTTGACCACATCACCCACAGTATTGGTGCTGGAAGGCTCACCCACAAGACACCAGTCTATTTTTTCATTGCGTGCTTCCAGATGCTCAATGACTTTCACAGTGCCATTTTTTGCCGGGCCTTCTTCATCGCTGGTGATGAGAAAGGCAATGGAGCCTTCATGATCCGGGTGGGCAGAAAGAAACTCTTCGCAGGCTGTGACCATTGCAGCGAGGCTACCTTTCATGTCAGCAGCGCCACGGCCATGGAGCATGCCGTCAATGATGGCCGGTTTGAAAGGCGGATTGTCCCATTTCTCTTCTGGTCCGGTAGGTACGACATCGGTATGACCGGCAAAGGCGAGAACGGGGGCTGTATCGCCTTTGCGCAGCCAGATGTTATCCACTTCACCAAAGCGCAGTCTTTCTACTTTAAAGCCAAGGGGCTCGAGGCGGCTGATCATTAACTCCTGACAACCTTTATCATCAGGGGTAACCGATGCACGGCTCATCAAATCTATGGCCAGCTCAAGCGTCTTTGATAACATTCACTATTCCTGTAAGTCGTCGCTGTTTTTGTTGGATTCAAATTTATCGGATTAGTTCACTGCTTCAGGCTCAACCAGTGCACTATTTCGTCAGAAAAAGGTTTTTCAACCGGTGACTGCAGGACGGAAAAGGTATCCTGTAATCGTTGTCGGGTAAACTCCGAAAAGTTCAGGGTGCCTTCTTCGGTGAGGTAAATCAGATTATCGATAATAGCCTTCGCAAGTGAATCACCGCAAAGATCATGAACCGTGTTTCTGAAACTGGCGTGACCGTCAAAGCGCTCTTTCTGCTGATAAAGATCGCTCAACGTGGCAATCGGGATCATGGATAACCAGGGTTGAATCATGGTGTTGGCAGCATGACCACTGCACCATTCACTGATTTGCCAGGGTCGCCCGGTGAAGGTGTAAATGCGCAGGCGATTTTTTAGCCAGTCAGGGTCGTTTACCGGATAGTTGTCCCAGAGAAAAGGCTTTCGGCGGAAGTCATCTGCGATTTGTTGCAGCCCCGGCTGGTCATAACCCAACGAAATGACGTGGTCACCGGTCCAGAAAAGGTCAAACCGGGGATCCATAAATTTTCCAAGGTCTGACAGGTAGTTTTCCGGCATCGGGCCATAAACTCGCTGCAACAGTGGATCGTTTGAGTAATAAGTGCCGCAAACAATAAACTGCTGAGCCGTGCTGACACTGGCAATATAGTCAGCAATGTCTGCCTGCACCATGGCAAGGTTGCCCACATCATTGGTGAAATCATCAAAGAGAATACAGAGGATATCCGGCTTCAGTTCGTTGATTGTGGATATCTTTTCTTTCAGCTGCTTGCGGTTGTCATCGTCCAGTTCACGAACATTGAACGGTGTGAAGCCCATGCCAAAGCGAATCCCCTTTGTTTGAAACGCCGAGGCCAGCTTTTTCAATTCATCAAATTCAGCATCAGGCCAGGGCTGCTGCCATTGCTCCCGAAGATAGGGATCATTCTTAGGCGCATAGATAAAGAAATCCATACCACGGTTGGCACAGAAATTTGCATACGCCTGTCGAGAATTCCAATTCCACAGGTTTTCTTTATCGTACAGCCCTTCAATGACGCCGTAGGTGAATGCCATCAGCTGTTGTCCTTAAATAATCAGGAAGTCATATATTCGCAGAGGTCTTGAATTTTGCAACTACCATGCGATGGTGCATTTTTTATGAAATGCATATTTGACTATATGATTCTCCATGGGAATTTAAAACAACATACTTGCTTTGAGGAGTCATAACTTACCTTTTGCGTAAACCATACTGGACATGAAAATCTTTAAAAGTTGGTTCATCAAAGTATGTGTCACCTTTTTTGTTGAAAGGTGCTGCAGGTCTGACCTCTACGTAATTTTGCTCGTTACTAACCCCTTTAATGCAATAGCGGGTTTCATAGTCTCCAAAAGTGACACATCGTCTGTGTAAGTCGGGTTGTAAAATACCTACTTTATAAGCATACACCTTTGTTTTGAAACCACCCGATTGCCGAAGAGAGTATACTTTCCGTTTCCCTAAAGACTTGCAGTCAGGAATCTTTTCAGATGTCGGATATTGAGTCATGCATGGGAATAAGGAAAAGCCTTCAAAGTGCTCAGGCCGAAAATTATAATGAGCTTTAGCTGCCATGCTTGGATGGTATAGTTCCAAATTGGCAATAACCTTATCATCCCGAATCAGGTAATAATGATGGGGGTGACCAAGATTATCTTTATGATTTTGGGTTTTATAGATCACTCCCGTATTATGACAATAACCATTTTCGATGGCGGTCCTGAACTTGGAGAGGTCTTCTTTCGTGAATATTTTTGATGTTTCAGTCAGGTCAATCACTGTTGTTTTTGATTTGAGTTCGATCTCCAGAATGCCACATTGTCCCTTGTTATGGGCATAATCAATGTATTCGTAAGTACCTACTCTTCTGTCCGTTGCATTTATCCCTTTGCCATTAAACTGATTGGCGGGTGTCTTGTAGTCACTATCGTAAAGCGGCGCACCTAAACCCAGCTTAAATTCAGTGATTCTTCCAGCTTCATTTAATCGTCCAGGGATGAGGTCACATCGACCAAACCGGTATAGAGTGAGGGGATCACTCGATGTTGTTTTATTGTTCTTCATCCAAACTTGGATCGCATGTTCCAGCTTGTATTTATATTCTGTAAACAGTTCAACAACATATTCAGGTTCTACTTGTTGTGCTCTTTCACGCTCAAGAACCTTGCTGATATTGCCAGGCTTGGAATAATTCCGAACGTCAAATCGCTGCGAAATAAATTGTCTTTGATCGACAGCGTTCAGTTCCATGAGTTTACATTTTTTAAATAGTCGACATTCTGCCTCTAAAACAGAGTGGATATAATCAAGCTGTGATGGGTTTATGCGTGAATACTGTAGCATTCCGCTCAATGTTATCAGGGATGAAGGCTGTTGAAGGCGGTTTCCCATTGATGTTGTCATTGAACTTTCAGGCGTATTCTTGAGCTTGTACTCCAGTCGATAGTCGTAACTTAGTAAAATAGTTAGCACCGACTCTGCGTTAATATGATGACTGTTCAAAGGGGACAATATGTCAGAGATTTTAGGCATATTGGGGTAGTCGCAGGCAGAAAAGCGCTCAGTAACAAATGCTCTTCGGCTGGCTTCATCCAGGTCTCCCAAATGCTTATTATTAAAGAGCCTGCATTGTTCGTTTAAAACACTGTGAACGATCTCTATCTGATCATGAGAGAAGGTAGAGTGTTGCAACATATTGCATAGTGTCACGATAGAAGGTGTCGCTTCGAAATTTACCGGATGTTCATTGTTCTGTATTGCAGAGGACGTTGTAGGTTGCTCATCTGCAAGGTGGGGCTGGGTGCTGGTGGAAAGCTCTTCATCCATAAGTTCCGACATAGCGCTATTGAGTGCATCACCAGAGAGCTCCTCGGCAGCTTGTTGTATCCGCAAATCCTCCTGCTCAGTGTGAGTTATCATGTCCTCAATGGCTCGGGTATCTGGACTCGGTCCTTCAGGTTCGTTCAACTGCTCAGCCTCAATAACAATGCTGTCAGCAAATAACTCTGTGTCTTCCAGTATCGTCTCTGCAGCTGTGGAAAATTCATCCTCCAAGGCTTCTTTAAACTTAAGAGAGAGTGCACCATTATTTTTGTGAGCGACTTCTCTAAAGATGATACTTTCACCTCTGGTCGGTTTCATCGTTTGAAATGATAAATGAGATGTGGGCTCTACTTTTTTTGGATTGGTAAACGTACCGGAATTATTAGTTTCTTTCCTGACTGAACGGTATTGGGTATTGTGAAGTTGAGCTTGATCTGGTATTGGGGTGACATTATTGACATCCATGATATTCTTCTCCGTCGCATTTGGGTTTACTCTTTAGACCAAAAAATGATACGAACGTTCAAATATCAATCGATTTTTGTTGCTTTTTTTTTAACCGATTGTTTTTGTTGGAAAAAATGAATAAAGAAAAACGCACCCAGATTTTCAGCAGGCTCCGTGATGCTGATCCAAATCCAACCACAGAGTTAAACTACACCTCACCCTTTGAGCTGTTGGTGGCGGTTATTCTGTCTGCCCAGGCAACCGATGTTGGAGTGAACAAGGCGACGGATAAGCTCTACCCGGCAGCCAATACACCAGAGGCTATTCTGGCGTTGGGAGTCGATGGGTTGAAAGAATACATAAAGACGATCGGTTTGTTTAACGCTAAGGCGGAGAACGTCATCAAGACTTGCCGTATCCTGATAGAAAAACACAACAGTATCGTTCCGGACAGTCGTGAAGACCTTGAGGCCTTGCCGGGTGTAGGAAGAAAAACGGCAAACGTCGTTTTAAATACTGCGTTTAAACAACCAACCATGGCGGTGGATACCCATATTTTCAGGGTTTCCAACCGGACCGGCATTGCGCCTGGCAAAGATGTACTGGAAGTTGAAAAGCGTTTGGTGAGACTTATTCCAAAAGAGTTTTTGATGGATGCTCATCACTGGCTGATCTTGCATGGCCGATATGTATGTAAAGCCAGAAAGCCCCAGTGCGGCAGTTGTATCATTGAAGACCTATGTGAGTACAAACAGAAAACGTCCTGATGGCTTTGATTCTGTTTATCACTTCATATAAGTACCCAACCATATGAAATCATATTTTCTGACTCATTGATCAGCCCCTCTGACTGCGTTGCAACTCTGGTCACATAGCTCGCTATGCTCCCGCCGTTGCGCCTTGCAGAGAACCTGATCAACAAGCCAGAAATATTCGATTCCATATGGACGGGTACTTAACGAGTTCAAAACGGTAGGACAAATATTGTAAATAATGGCATTCTTACAATGATAGAAAGATAACAAGTCAGGGCAATGATTAGCCCCAAGATAACAGAGATTATCTAACAGCAGGTAAGCGACATGAGTACAACAATAGAATTCGCACCCATGCCAGATGCCACTGGCCATTTTGGTGAGTATGGTGGCTCCATGGTTCCCCCGGCGCTTGAAAGAGCCATTGCTGACGTGACAGCAGCTTACGAAACTATTCGTCAGGACCCCGCTTTCCGCAAAGAATTGCATACGTTATACAAGCACTACGTAGGCAGGCCCAGCCCGATTTTTTATGCCAAACGACTATCAGATGCTATCGGTGGCGCGAAAATCTACCTCAAGAGGGAAGATTTGAATCACACCGGCGCCCATAAAATCAATCACGCCATTGGTGAAGCACTGCTGGCAAAATACCTGGGCAAGAAAAAGGTGGTTGCAGAGACCGGTGCGGGTCAGCACGGTGTCGCCATGGCAACTGCCTGTGCCCTGGTGGGGATTGAGTGTGAAATCCACATGGGTCAGGTTGATATCGAAAAAGAAGCGCCCAATGTCACACGTATGAAAATACTGGGCTGTAAAGTGGTGCCTGTGACCTTTGGTACCCGAACGCTGAAAGATGCGGTAGACAGTGCTTTTGAAGCCTATCTTGCTGATCCGGAAACTCAACTGTATGCCATTGGCTCAGTGGTTGGCCCACACCCATTCCCCATGATGGTTCGTGATTTTCAACAGATTATCGGTGAAGAAGCCCGTGATCAGTTTCAGGAGATGGAAGGCAAGCTGCCAGAATATTTGATGGCCTGCGTCGGCGGTGGCAGTAATGCCATTGGTTTGTTTACCGCATTTTTAAACGATAACGATGTAAAGATTATCGGCGTAGAGCCAGCCGGTAAAGGGCTGGACACTCCAGAACATGCAGCAACCATGACGTTGGGTAAACCGGGTGCGATCCATGGTTTCAAATGCTATGTGTTGCAGGATGAAGCCGGAGAGCCTTTACCGGTTCACTCTATTGCTTCCGGTCTTGATTATCCGGGTGTTGGCCCTCAGCACAGTTACTTGAAAGACATTGGTCGTGTGGAGTATCAGAGCGCAACGGATCAGGAGTGTCTGGATGCATTTATGGCGTTGTCTCGTAAAGAAGGCATTATTCCGGCGTTGGAAAGCGCTCATGCGGTTGCGTATGCAATGAAATTGGCAGGAGACCTGCCCTCTGACCAGAGTATTCTGGTTAACCTTAGTGGGCGCGGTGATAAAGATCTCGATTTTGTTGTTGAGAAGTTGGGGCTTTAATCTGTACTGATAACACCGGAGGTCTTTGTAGGCATCAGGTGAAGCTTTTATGATGGAACTTATGCTGCTCTGCTGATATAAAGTTTAAAGGCTGTCTCAATTATGGGAGTTTCCTGAATAATGCGAGTTCTAATTACTGGCGGAACTGGATTTGTTGGCAGTCAATTAGTTAACCACCTTCTGGATGGTGGCCATCAGGTGATGGTGCTTAGTCGGCAGCCAGCATCTACTATTCGATCCAAACTGTCTAACCGGGTGCAGTCAGTCTCGTCCATTTCTGCGGTGAATCCTTCTACCTACTTCGATGCCGTTATTAACCTTGCTGGTGAGGGGATAATGGATAAACGCTGGACCCCAGCCCGTAAAAAAGCACTGGAAGACAGTCGTATAGGTTTAACGACAGAGCTTGTGGATCTTATTGATCAGATGGAAAACAAGCCGGATTGCTTTATCAGTGCCTCAGCGGTGGGGTATTACGGCGTGAATATCAGCTCTGAACCATTAGACGAGTCTGCAGGTCGCGGGCAGGATTATGCCGCCAAGCTCTGTGAAAACTGGGAACGTGCCGCCAAGCGAGTTGAGCGTTTTGGCGTCCGAACCTGTATCGTTCGCATTGGTGTGGTGTTGCATCCGGACGGAGGTGCACTTAAAAAGATGCTACCGCCATTCCGGCTTGGGCTGGGTGGCGCCATTGGTGATGGCAAACAGGTGATGCCATGGATTCACCGACAGGATCTGGTGGATGCACTGCTGTTTTTGATCTCAGAAGACAGTGCCAGTGGCATCTTTAACGGTGTTGCCCCCGAGGTATTGACGAACAAACAGTTGACTCAGGCTTTGGGAAAAGCGCTGAGGCGGCCAACCTTTTTTACGGTGCCAGGCTGTGCTTTAAAGTTGGCGCTTGGTGAAGCGGCTCAGTTATTAACAGAAGGGCAGGCCGTACAATCCAAGCGTTTGCAGGAAGCTGGTTTTACGTTTAGTTATCGCAATATTACTCAAGCCCTGTCATCTCTGTTGTAACCTTGGATTACTCAGGTTTGAGATGAATGAAAAGTACTATACCCGTCGCCTTTCAAGTTGCTACTTTGTTGGCTACGTTTGCTTACCCCGATCACCTACTATTTGTAGGCTCACGGGCTTCGCTCACTTGCCGCCGCGTAGCAACTTGAAATCCTTTGGGTATATTCATTATAAAAATGAAAATTAAGATATGAATTTGTAATACAATCGTGGACAGAATAAAACGATCTCAAGGCTGAGGATCATGACCCAGGCTCTGTCCATTAAAAATCTTAAGAAAATATACGACGGCGGTTTTACCGCTCTCAAAGGCATTGATCTCAATGTCTCCAGCGGTGACTTCTTTGCCCTGCTGGGCCCGAACGGTGCTGGCAAGTCCACCACTATTGGCATTATCTCTTCACTGGTTCGTAAGACATCGGGCTCAGTTTCTGTGTTTGAGCATGATATTGACCATGATCTGGTGAAAGCCAAGCGATCTCTTGGTGTGGTTCCCCAGGAATTTAATTTTAACCTGTTCGAGAAAGTGGAAGATATTCTGTACACACAGGCCGGCTACTATGGCCTTTCTACTCGACAGGCTCGTCCAAGGATTGATTATTACCTGAAGCAACTTGGCCTCTGGGATAAACGACACAGTCAATCCAGAATGCTCTCCGGTGGTATGAAACGACGGCTGATGATTGCCCGGGCGCTGGTGCATGAACCGGAGTTGTTGATTCTCGATGAACCCACTGCGGGTGTGGATATCGAATTGAGAAGAAGTCTCTGGGAGTTTATTAAAGAGATAAATGATCAGGGCACGACCATCATCCTGACCACACATTACCTGGAAGAAGCAGAACAACTTTGTCGGAATATTGCCATCATCGATCAGGGCGACATTGTTGAAAACACCAGCATGAAAGAACTGCTGAGTTTGCTGCAAAAAGAGAGCTTTGTTCTGGATTTGAGTAAGCCAATGGAAGCGCTACCGACCTTTTCCGGCTATCAAGTGCGCCAATTAGATCCGATGAGCTTGGAAGTGGAAGTGGATAAAAATCGCGGAGTAAATGATCTGTTTCGTCAGCTCAGCGAGTATCAAATAGAAGTCGCCAGTATGAGAAATAAAAGTAATCGACTTGAGGAACTCTTCGTCAACATGACCAATGGTGGTTTGGCAAATAGTGAGGAAAGGGCGTCAGGGCAGGAGGCTGCAGTATGAAATCCTACCGTGAAAAACGACAGTGGCGCACAGAGTATTATTATAATTGGGTCGCTTTTGTCACTATATTTGTCAAAGAAGTCCGTCGATTTATGAGGATCTGGCCGCAGACGCTGCTGCCCTCAGCCATCTCCATGGTGCTTTATTTTTTGATTTTTGGTGCAGTGATTGGTTCCAGAATCGGTACCATGAGCGGTTTCAATTATATGACCTATGTATTGCCGGGGTTGGTAATGATGTCTGTCATTACCAATAGTTTTGCCAATGTTGCATCGTCGTTTTTTAGTAATAAATTCCAGCGCAGCATTGAAGAGTTGCTGATTTCGCCGGTGCCGGACTGGATTATCCTGGCGGGTTATGTGCTTGGCGGTGTTGCCCGGGGCGTGATCACCGGTGCGATAGTGATGACCCTCGGGTTGTTTTTTGTCGATATCCAGTTATACGATTTGACTGTTACGATTCTTGCGCTGGTGATGACGGCAAGCCTCTTTTCACTGGGCGGATTTATCAATGGCGTCTATGCTAAAAAGTTCGATGATGTATCCATCATTCCGACATTCGTCCTGACGCCTCTAACGTATCTGGGCGGTGTATTTTACTCTATCGAGATACTTCCGGCGTTCTGGCAGAAAGCATCCATGCTGAACCCGATTTTGTACCAGGTGAATACCTTTCGCTATGGACTTCTGGGTGAAGCCGGTGGCATTGATACCGGTTTTGCTTTTGCTGTGATGCTACTGGCCATTGTTGCACTGGGTGTGTTCAGTTTGCACCTGCTGAAAAGTGGCCGGGGGCTGAGAAGTTGATTGCTTAGGAAATTGCTTGTTTTATAAGTAGCTCGTTCCATAAGAAGTTGAATTATGTCTGATGCTCTGCACGCTTCGCCGCTGGGTAAAAACAGTGGCTACAAATCCGAATACGATCCGACGATTCTGTATCCTATTGAGCGCAGGGAGAAGCGCGAAGAGCTGGGCATTTCTGGAGATATCCTGCCTTTTTTTGGTCGTGATCTCTGGTATGCCTATGAGCTCTCGTGGCTGAGTGCTTCCGGCAAGCCGATGGTGCGGGTTGCCCGGTTTGAAATTCCCTGCGATTCCGCCTGTGTGATTGAATCCAAGTCGTTCAAACTCTATCTGAACTCATTCAATGAAACCCGGTTCGACAGTGAACACGATGTTGAAAAAGCCCTGATCTGTGATCTTTCCAACACGGCTCAGGCGCAGGTTTCAGTAATGCTGATGACGATAGAAGCATTCGAAGACCGCGGTGTTGATAGCACTCCCGGAGTGAATATTGATGACCTGGATATTGCCATCGATTGCTATCAATACAACCCGGATTTACTGGCTGGAAGTGTTCCCAATGATGGGGAAATGATCAACGAAACCCTGAATACCCACCTGCTGAAATCCAACTGCCCGGTAACGGATCAGCCCGACTGGGGCACGTTGGTGATCAGTTATCGTGGGCAAGCCATTGATCGTGAAGCGTTGCTGAAATACATCTGTTCCTTTCGCAACCATCAAGAGTTTCATGAACAATGTGCCGAGCGGGTGTTTGTGGATTTGCAGAAACACTACAAGCTGGATGTCTTGACGGTTTATGCCCAATACCTGCGACGGGGAGGGTTGGACATAAACCCCTGGCGCAGCACGTTGGATGTGAATCCGGAAGCGCTTCGGTTTGTTCGGCAGTAACTTCTATCTATTATTACGTACATGTAGTGCTGATTCAGTGATGGAGCAGAGTGTTTCTTGCTCTGCTCATATTTCTCCTTGGTTAGACAGGGAATACCTCATCATCGCTATCACCAGTGTCCCTTATAAAACTTGTTGACGGTATATCTCTACGATTTTGGTGTTTGCTGGAATGTAATTCATTTGTTAACACCGACGCAATATTTGCATGATTTCTTCCTGATTTACCATCTGCTGGCTGGTTTGTGATCACTACTGCTGAGCCATGATTACTTTGTTGCAATAATTTATTTCTTTTTGGTTTAGCAGGAGGTTGCTTAACACTATTGGGCTGCTCAGTCTTTTGGGTCGTAAAATTATGAACATTTCCGGAAGATAATATTGGCTCCTCCTGACCTGTCCGGTCTATATTTCCGGTTTGTGAAAAATGTATAGGAAAACAAGGAGCAGAAACCGGAGATGAGTGAACGTTTGTAGCAGTAACTATAGATGTTTCCGGAAAGCTCTTATCTATTCTGGGCAGGGGGTTGCTTGCTACTGGTATTAATGGATGGCGCGTATGCCTTGCTAAAGGAGAGCTAGTGCTATCTTTTGTAGCTCTACAGGGCCTGTCAGGTGTTATTACTCTATTTTGCTCATATTGTGACATTGAGCCAGTGCGGCTACGTTCATCTCGCTCTATATAGGAATCGGAGGGATTTGCAGTCATTGGTGCTGGCATCTCATATCTATCCCCTGATGGTACGATGGCTCTGTTGCCTCTGTTGCCTCCACGTTTAAAATGACTTTCCTGAGAGGGTGTTATATTCATTGGAACAGAGCTTAGTTGAAGTTGCTCCGATTCAGATTTCAAAGGAAAATATTGTTGGAGTTGCCCACTAAGAGCTATTACTGTTCTAAAAGCGTCATATGTTTTTTTCTCATTTTCTAACAGAAATTTCTCGAATTTAGTTAATGAGGTTAACTTTTTTATTGTTGATGCTTTGTCTGTTAGTCCTACCTGATGAATTATTATATCGCAAAGCTCTCTGCATATGGTTGATTCTGAGATACCTTTTTTACCTTTATTGAGCGACAAGGTGGAGGTCGTCTTTTTTGCTTCAATGCCATGCTTTAAATCGGTGAAATATTTACTCACTTCATCGTGCCAGAGTTGAGTTTCATTAGAGCTGTTTTGTGCCTGGTTAGTGGATGTTTTTGTGGGAGAAGATGAGTGTTCTATGACTCTCCTTAAAAGAACATTAATCTCTTTCTTTTCTTCGGGGGGAAGTTCTTTGCTGTATATCGCCAGATTTTCCGCCAGAAAAACACAGGTTACGTAATATGTACTTTGACTTGAACTGTATTTAACAGAAGTGGGTCGGCTCCCGACTGATTGATCTGGTTTTTTATGTAAACCGTAAGAGTCAGACGAAGTTCGGCTTAATGAAGAAGAGTTATCCATGACTTGATTATGAAAGTAATTAGGTGATTTAGCATAGTAGATTTTTCAATCGACAGAGATATTGTTTTCTATTATCTTATTCGCTATGAGCTTTTTTTATAAAAGTAAAATGTGCTATCTCATAAATTGCATATTAGAGTGAAATTAGCTGCTATTTTGACTATCTAAATTCAGTTTTTAAGGTGGTAAGGCTCACTATGGAAGTGAAATTTGGAAGTGGATCAGACTCGGCATACTTTGATAGCTATGTTACAAACTCAGAAGTGAATCTCAGTAAAAGCACGAACCCATTTTGTCAAAATGGGTCTGCTCCTGAAACACCGAAAAAAAACGCTTTTTTCGGTCATGATGTAAGCATAGTGTCTGATAGCGGTGAATTTTCACACGTCTTTAGTCTTATTACACAGATTGGAGCGCTTGCTTCTGATATGCCCGAACATAAACAGAGAGCCATTGCAGTGCTGATGGGAGGAGAACTCCCCCCCCTTAATAATTGAAACTCTCAGGGGTAACCCCAAAAAAGAAACAGTGGAAGAAGTAGATGTTAAAAATCAAGATATTCCTTATCAACTAATATGCTGGCATGACGAAATTACTTTATTAATGGAAAGCGTTTTTCCCAGGAAAACAAAAAAACAATCTTTTAAGTCATTATTGGGAAGCGATGATGTTTATGGGAAAAATCTGCTTCAAAGCATCAGCAGTGAACTTGAGATACAAAGAAAGCCAGATAAGTCCAAAGAGTTAAAACAGGAGTTTGAAAAACAAATGGGATCTGACTCACATAGGCTACTCAAAGCAATCAAGCTTACTGGAATAGAGGCGTATGATGCTTTTTTGGCAGTGCTGGGGCAGGCTGGCATGTCATCACTGAGAGGTGATGTCGAAAGAGTACTCAATAGACAAATACCTGTCAGCTCAAGCCGATTTTTGTTGCAAACACCATTTTTGGAAAGGAGAAGTCCTGCCAGTTCCAGGCTTGATTGTCTAGTTACAACAGCTTCATCGGAAACCAGTTTTGGCATGTTTACAAGAGGGGGGCTGCGCTCCTCCTATCAAGGCTCTGCCGCAAGCAGACTGAAGCTATCGGCTCATCAGACCAGCGTTGGGAATCGAGAGCATAGAAGTGGAGGTGTACTTTTTGCTTCATCAAGCAAGCTTTCAGGAGTGTCAGAAGATGGCTCCGCAGAGAAAGGCGACTCAATGAGCACAGCTTTTAATGTGTTCGATGAACCTACTCCGGCTACTGATGATAAGGGTGGCAAAACGCCTGAGGGCTGGGCTGCATTTGATGATGATGACCAGAAGTCAAATGAACCTTCCTCTGGAGATTCTGGGTAATAAGGGCTACCCCACATGAACGAATAATCCTCTTCTTTATCATCCGGGTCTAAGTTTGGATATTTATATTCTAATAATGATTGTTGATAAGAATGCGTGGATGGATACTGCTGACCGGAAGGTCTTTGGTCAGCCCTGACGTTCGTGTAATTAGAGATGGTTGAAGCACGGCTAGAACGCCGCTCTGGTATTAGTGGCTTAAGTTTATTAGTGGGCAAAGTACCACTGAGTGACACGGGGCGCGACTCACTGCTTTGACATTGAGTGCCACTTGTTTGCCTCCTGCTGTCAAAGGCCCAGTGTCGAGTCATTTCTTCAGGTTTATTTCTTCGAGGTTCTTCGGCAATGGAAAAAGGGCGCTGTGGCTGTAGATATGCATTGTGATTGCTTCTATGAGGAAGTAGATCGGTGCTGGCTGTATTTTCACCAAGCCTTGGCGTGCCATAGAGCATAGGCGTCCTTAGGGGAGAGGCATTCGGTTTCTTACCATCGTCATCCCCGCGAAGGCGGGGATCCATTGTTCGTGGTGGATTCCCTCCTGCGTGGGAATGACGGGTGGCTGGTAAATTCTGTTTTGCTTCTCCCCTTAGTTGGTGCCTTCTGCTGCTCCCTGAAGGTGTGCGCCTGATGGTTGCAAAGTTTGACTCGCTTTCCTTGGGTTTAAAATCCTCAAGAGTAACTTCAACATTCTTTGTTTCATCGAGTGGGGGGCTGGGAAGGGAATAACCTGATGAATGAGGCTGGGTATCTTGATTAAGAGCGTCTGTATGCTGTATGCCCATTGCCTTTTCAAAGGCTGTGACAACCTCATCACCACCATGACTCTTTATTGCTTTGGCTAGGTTTTCAAGCTTTTGTTTGCTAGTGCCCGCTTTGTAATATTTATGGATGGATTTATAGGTGTCATCAGGCAGGTGGTTTTTCATTTCCTTACATAGGTGTGAAACGTGGCTGGATTGGTGTCGTGTAAAGGGGTTTCTTAGAAGACGATGTCGCCAACTGGTTTTGATGTCCTTCTTATCCTGTGTGTCTTTATACTGTTCGATAAGTGCGTCAAGCCGTTCATGCCAGCAAGGCGGGTTTGGTATGAATTCTTTGATTGGTTGCTCGTGTTCTGTTTTATTCTTGGGCGCTATATAAAGCCCTTTATTTATATCGGAATTATTAACGACTGAAATCACATATCCTGCTATAGCCAACTTCGAACAATAATCAGGGGCACCACCTAACTCGCTTTTGACGCGGGCCATAGCCAGTTGAACAGAGGTGGGGACTTTTTCCGGATCCGGTTTTGTAACTTTATGGTTTCTGTAAGCAAGGACTGTTTTCACTGAGCTTGATCGTGAAGACGATTCCCAATAGCTGGAACAAGTCTCTGAGCCAAGGCTGCAGGTTTGATGTAGTAACTGATCCATGAAGCGCTGAAAAGCCTTTATATAAATCAGTTCAGCTTAGCTATTGGCAGCAGATTGGATGGATGAAATATTTATAGATTTATCGTCAATGATTTCTCTTTCTTATACTTCCGGGTTTGCTGTCGTCGCTACATCATCCTTCAAGAGCTTTTGAGTGGCTTCTTCCAGCTTCTGCAGAATTTTTTTGCGTTCAAAAACATTGATGTCGTCAGTATCAAGGCTTAAAGAAAACCCTTTAGCATCGTATTCCAAATAGCTTTTCTGCAGGCCCATATTCCGGCGAAGATCAATGACTCTATAAACCGGAACTGGACGACTAAAGCCTTTTACCTGAATTTCATCTTTGGATTGGCACAGAACAACATCCTTTACCAGTGACCACGTTTCGTGGGAAACCAGAATTTGATCAGGCTCTGCAGAGCTTTCCAGACGGCTTGCCAGGTTTACATCCCGCCCGAGAGCGGTGTAATCCATCCGGAACTCAGCGCCAAAATTACCCACCGTACAAAAGCCGGTATTGATACCAATGCGGATCCTCAGTGGATTTTCAATCCCCTCTCCAATCCATTGTTTGCGCAGTACTTGCATATGCTTTTGCATTTCAATGGCCATGCTTACTGCAGCCAGCGCATCTTTGCGTGCACCTTTGGTTTTGGGGTCACCAAAGAAAATCATGATGCTGTCACCAACAAACTTATCGATGGTGCCACCATACTTCATGGCAATACGTGACATGTCGTTCAGATAGGTATTCAGAAGGCCGGTCAGGGCTTCCGGTTCTAACTCTTCAGCAAGATCCGTAAAGCCTTTGATATCCGAAAAGAAAACAGTCAGTTTTTTTCGCTGACTTTCCAGCTTTACATTGCGCTTGCCGGCAAAAATAGATTCCCACACTTGAGGGGGAAGGTATTTGGAAAGGTTACTGGCGAGTTTGCTGTAACGCTGTCGTTGTTGCTGGGCATTCATCTGAATTTCTTGGTATTTTTTTTCTTTATCCCGCATGACAAAAGCCAGAAAGGCTGAAAATAGCGTAAAGACCAGCAGGCTGATAAAAACTAAATCCTGACCTTTGGTAATCTTGGTCTGAATATCAATAAACTGTTGTATAGCAAACCCAAGACCGGCAGCAGGCACTAATAGAAGAAATCCTTTTGCTCCTTGCAGATATAGGGCTCTGGAGATCATCAGTGCGGCAATCAACATGCTGCTGACCAGCGGGAAGTTCATAAAGGTGATCACAGCCGCTGTGTTCAGGCTGTCGAGCAGGAACAGGGTAAGGCGTCTTCTATTCTCAACAACAGCTTTGTTTTCACTCTGAATAAAATTGTTGACCAGTTTATTAGAAGCCCAGGGGAAAATAGAAAAGTAGCCAACAAGGCTCAGAAATGTCCAGGAAAGCAGTTCGTTGGCGAGAAAGTAGACAACTACAGACGCAGCAATCCAGTAGGCAAGTACTCGTGGTTGAATAGGCGCCGTTGTGCTTAAGGATGCTGCAGGGGTGTAGTTTTTGGCTTGCATGATTCTCAGGTTTTATGACTGTCCGATGGATTCAGTAATTTAGTTATTCTAACATGGAATATCATAGGAATCTTCAGGGACTCATGCTCTTTCATGAATGAAAATTCATAAGTGACCCTGAAATAGTGCCGATTGATACAATACTAACCCATGCATAACCCCTGCAATCTAACGACAGTTGCTGTTTTTATATTCAAGGACTAATTGTTCAATTAACTGCTCACAGCTGACAATGTTTTTAATGCCTGAAACACCATGACCAGCAGACCACACATCCTGCCAGGCCTTAGAGCTGTCGGAACCAGAGGGTGTGAGTTTTTTCCCGAAATCAATATGGCCTTGATCGAGCAGTGCCTTCATATCATAACCAGAATTGAGTAGGCTCTGCTTCATAAAATTAGAAGGAACGCCTGTGACTGCAGGAGTATGCACAACATCGTCGGCAGTGGATTCCAGAATCATTGTTTTGTGGCCTTCCGGTGCCCGACTTTCTAATGTGTTGATAAAACGAGTACCCACATAGGCAAGATCTGCACCCATCACTTGCGCAGCATGAATCTGATGGCCTCGATTGATACAGCCCCCAAGTAGTAACGTTTTAGTCCAGAAACCGCGGATCTCTTCAATTAATGCAAAAGGGTTGATGGCGCCCGCATGGCCACCGGCTCCTGCACTGACGGCGATAATACCATCCACATTGGCGTCGGCTGCTTTTCTGGCATGACGAATATTAATGGCATCATGAAATACGACACCGCCATACTGATGCACTTGGTCCGTCACACTGCGCATAGCACCCAAGGCGGTAATGATCAGTGGCACTTTATATTTTATACAAAGTGCCAGATCCGCTTCCATTCGTGGGTTGGATGGATGTGTGATCAGATTAACGCCAAAAGGTGCTGCCTTCTTACCGGTTTCCTGTTCAAACGTTGTCAGAGCTTCCGTAATCTGAATCAGCCACTGTTCAAAGCCTTCACTGGTTCGCTGGTTAAGAGCCGGGAACGTACCGACGACACCTTTCTTACAACCAGCAATGACCATTTCAGGGCCAGACACCAGAAACATAGGTGCCATCACCACAGGAATTGATAATCTGTCTTGCCACTGTTCGGGTAATATTGATTGGATCATTTCAGCTTTCCTTATTCTTCTACTTCGATCAGTAACTGTCGACCTTTGACCTGATCACCGGGGCTCGCGAGAATCTGGCGGATTTTGCCATCCACGCCGGCTTTCAATGGGTGTTCCATTTTCATGGCTTCGATAATGGCAACCACTTCGCCCTGTTTCACGGTTTGGCCTTCACTGAACAGCACGTCAATCACCACACCGTCCATGGATGCCAGCACCTTATTGGAACCTGCTTTTTCATCCTGGCTGGTTTGAAAAGTAAGATCATGAAAATGAAGGTTACCCTTTGCGCATGCTAACCAAAGGCTGTAGCAGAATCCGTTGGCTTTTGATTTGTGAAAGGTGATGGTTTTTCGCACATTATTGAGTTGATAACACAGCTGATTGTCGTCAGTGCTAATCACATGAAAAATGGATACTGTGTCATCCAGCTGCAGGCAGAACTGGTGACTGTCCATCTGCTGAATCCGACAGATCTTTTTGACATCCCCACAGCCCAAAGACAGTTGCCGCTCTCCTATCATGCTGGTTTGTAATCGGCTATTGTCGTTTTCAATGCCATGACTTAGCAGCAGAGCAGCCAGCATCCATTCATTGTCGGATACTTCTTGCACAGACAGGCTTGGGTTAGCCGTAAACTCTGTTTCAATGAAATCTGTTGTGGTTTGACCCTGAATAAAAGTATCGCTGTGCAGAAGTTCACTAAGGAAGCTGCGGTTATCTCGAAGGCCGAGCAGGTGGGAATCCTGAACTAACCGAACCAGACGACGGCGCGCTTGTTCCCGGTTTTCTCCCCAGGTAATAAACTTTGCCAGCATAGAGTCATAGAAAGCGTTAACGGTATTGCCTTCCTGAATGCCTGAATCCACCCGTACGCCGGGATAAGCTTCACCCGTTTGATCATCATGGGAAGCTGGGTGCCAAAGCGCAATTTCTCCCGTTTGCGGCATAAAGTTATTGGCGGGATCTTCGGCATAAAGACGGACTTCAATGGCATGGCCGTTAATGGTCAGCTGATCCTGAGTGCGTGGCAGTGGCTCACCAGCAGCGACTCTGAGCTGCCATTCAACAAGGTCATATCCGGTAATCAGTTCGGTGACCGGATGTTCTACCTGTAGTCGTGTATTCATCTCCAGGAAATAGAATTCATTATGCTGATCCAGCAAAAATTCAACGGTTCCAGCGCCTTGATAATTGCAAGCTCTTGCCGCAGCGATGGCGGCTTTTCCCATGCTGTCACGCAGCTCTGGTGTCATGACCGGAGAAGGTGCTTCTTCAATGACTTTCTGGTGACGGCGCTGCATGCTGCAATCCCGCTCACCGAGATGTACGACATTGTTATGATTATCAGCGAAGATCTGAATCTCAATATGTCGGCAGGCGCGTAATGCTTTCTCAAGAATCAGCTCATCAGAGCCAAAGGCATTGAGAGCTTCTGAACGCGCTGATTTAATCGCGCCGGCAAGGTCCGAGGCAGCTTCAACAATACGCATTCCCCGGCCACCACCGCCAGCAGACGCTTTCACCATAAGAGGAAAGCCAATGTCATTTGCCGCGTCTATCAGAACAGAGTCACTCTGGTCTTTTCCTTCGTAACCGGGAATGCAGGGCACGCCGGCTGTAATCATTGCTTCTTTGGCTGCGCGCTTGCTGCCCATCAATTCAATGGCCGACGTATTTGGGCCAATAAAGATGATGCCTTCCAGTTGGCAGGCTTCTGCGAATGCACTGTTTTCAGACAGGAAGCCGTAGCCCGGATGAATAGCATTCGCTTCCGTCATTCTGGCCGCTTTCAGAATGTTATCGATATTCAGGTAACTGTCGCTGGCAGCACCAGCGCCGAGGCAAACCGCTTCATCCGCTAATGACACATGAGGGCTTTGGCTGTCAGGTTCGGAGTAAACTGCCACTGTCCTGTAGCCCAATGCTTTTGCCGTCGTGATAATTCGTTTGGCAATTTCACCACGGTTTGCCACTAATACTTTGTCAAACATGGTCTTTTCCTATTGCCAGTTGGGCTTTCTTTTCTGGGCAAATGCCATGGCACCTTCACGACCTTCGCCTTGAATGCTATTGGCAAAATCGACGGCGGCCTGATCCAGAATAGAGGGCAGGTCATTATTTATGGACATTTGATGCAGGAGTTTTTTAGTGGTTACGGTAGCAACCGGTGCGCAGTTCAGAGCAAGATTAACCGCCGACGTCAGTTGTTGTTCAAGTGCTTCCTGATCATCAGCAATTTGGTGAATAATGCCGAGCCGTAAGGCTTCTTCTGATTGGATTCTCACGCCAAGAAGGGCAAGCCTTCGTGCTGAAGTAAGGCCTATGCGTTGCACGACAAAAGGCGCTATTTGCGCGGGGATGATTCCGAGTGATGTTTCTGGCATGGCAAAGCGCGCGGAATGATCGGCAATAGCAACGTCAGAAATGCAGGCAAGACCAAAGCCACCACCGAGCACTGCGCCCTGTAAGAGAGTAATCACTACGCAGGGAAGTTGATCCGCCTGTTCAATCATCAAGCCAAAAGAGCGATTGAAATTTGCTAACTCAATTTTGTCATTGGCAATAGACTGCATTTCACGAATATCACCACCGGCACAGAAGTTGCCATCGGCTCCATGAATAACCAGCGCTCTGGTGGGGTGATGTTCAATAGAGCTCATGACTTGAGACAGTTCTTTTACCATCTGCAGATTCATGGCATTCGCCAATTCCGGGCGATTCAGAGTCACGGTTGTCACGCCTGACGCTTGTTCAACGAGCAATGTCTTATAATCACTGAAGGTCGTCATGGCGCTTACCTTTGGGTGGATGTCATGTATTTGCCAATAATCCCCAGCATGATTTCATCGGCACCGCCTCCAATGGAGCCAAGGCGATTGTCTCGATAGAAGCGACTGACAATGTTGTCCCACATAAAGCCCATACCGCCCCAGTATTGAAGACAAGCGTCGCTCACTTCTCTGGACAAGCGACCGGATTTTAATTTGGCCATGGAAGCCAGTTTTGTAACATCCTCGCCTTGACTGTAACGCTCGCAGGCTTGATAGGTGAGTGCCCGAAGTGATTCCACTTCGGTTTGCAGTTCAGCCAGACGGAATAAAACAGATTGGTTTGCAATTAACGGCTTACCGAATGCGTTTCGCTCTCGGGTGTAGGTCATGGTTTCATTGATGCAGATTTCCATGCCCTTGATCGACATGGCCGCCACATAAAGCCGCTCTTCCTGAAATTGCTGCATCTGCATGACAAAGCCTGCACCTTCATGACCAATCAGGTTCTTTTGAGGTACGCGAACATTGTCGAAAAAAATCTGGGCTGTGTCAGAACTGCGCATTCCCAGTTTGTTCAGTTTTTCTGAGAACGAAACGCCTGGGGTGTTGGTAGGTACCACGATAAGCGATTTATTTTTATGGGCCGGCTCGTCAGAAGAGTTCACCAAGAGGCAGATAAAGTCTGCCTGTGTCGCATTGGTGATCCACATTTTGGTGCCATTGATTACGTAATCATCGCCGTCTTTAACGGCGTTTGTTTTTATGTTGGCTACATCACTGCCAGCGCCGGGTTCACTGACGCCGATACAGCCCACCATATCACCGGCAATGGCAGGTGCCAGATAAGTCTTCCGGAGATAGTCGCTACCAAAACGAGCCAGCGCTGGTGTTGCCATATTGGTTTGCACGCCAATGGCCATGGGAATACCGCCACAGCGAATGGCACCAAATTCTTCGGCGGCGAGCATTTCGTAGGTGTAATCCAGTCCCATGCCACCAAATTCTTCAGGCTTGCTTATTCCTAAAAGACCAAGGTCTCCCATCTTTTTGAAGACTTCTTTGGCTGGAAAAATGCCGGAGGCTTCCCACTCATCTACGTAAGGGTTGATGTCTTTTTCGACAAAATTGGCGATGGTGCGCTTGAGTTCAAGGTGTTCCTGAGTGAGTAGCATGGTTAGTCCTTCATTCTTATAGTTGGTTTTAAAAATCTGGCTCCCATGCTGTGCGTGGGAGTCTTATGTATGCATTCCCAAGCACAGCGAGGGTGTCGCAAAACCACGTAGGTCGGTAATTCTGCAAGAATTGCCGACATCTCGCCGCGCTGTAGAGGCTGATTGTCGGCAACCCTGAGTGTTACCGACCTACGAGATCTGTTTTTAAACACCTTTTGCGGCAGTCTCACAGCGTGGGAACGAGACGCCTAAAATAGGTTCGTTAGAAACGAGCGACGCCAAATGTATTCTTTTGCAAATTCCGGTGTTCAGCTTGCCAGCAGATGTCCAGAAAATTAATCAACAGCTCACGGGTATCCCGGGGGTCGATCAATCCATCATCCCAAAGGCGCGCAGTGCCAAAGACTGCGGTGGATCCGGCATTCAGTTTTGCTGCTGTTGCTACTTCAAGTTGTTCCATTTGGGTGGCGTCTGGTTCCTGTCCCATCTTGCGAAGTTTTTCTTCACTGACAATCCGGAGTACTTTGCCCGCCTGTTCACCGCCCATAACGGCCGTTTTGGCATTAGGCCAGGAGAAGATAAATCGTGGGTCTAGGCCTCGGCCACACATGGCATAGTTACCTGCGCCATAGGAGCCGCCAATTAAAATGGACAGTTTGGGAACAGTGGCATTAGCAACGGCCTGAATCATTTTTGAACCATGTTTAATGATTCCGCTTTGCTCTGCCTCTGTGCCGACCATAAAACCAGTGGTGTTGTGTAAAAAGAGCAGGGCACGATTGCTCTGTTGGCAGAGTTGAATAAACTGCGCGGCTTTGTTGGCGCCCTTGGCAGTTATTGGGCCATTGTTGCCTATAATGCCGATTCGATGGCCATCTATCGCTGCAAATCCGCAGACGGTTTGCAGATCAAAATCGCCTTTGAAGTCGCTGAAGGCGGAATCATCCACCAGTCGGGCAATGACTTCGCGAACATCGTAGGGCTTTTTGCTTTCACAAGGGATGATGCCCAGCAGTTCTTCAATGTCGTAGCGGGGAGGTTTGGCAACCGCTTTTTCCGGTAATGTCAGTTGCTCATTCCAACCCAGACTTTCAACCACTTCCCGGGCAATGGCGATGCCTTCGTGATCGTTGTGAGCTTGATAGTCAGCAGTTCCCGCTTCGTAAGTATGCAGATCGCTGCCACCCAGTTCTTCATCGGTAGCGATTTCACCGGTTGCCGCTTTCAACAAGGGAGGGCCTGCCAGAAACATTTTGGCCTGATTTTTTACGGCAATTACATAATCCGAAAGCCCGGGTTGATAAGCACCACCGGCCGTTGCACTGCCATGTACGACAGTGATTTGAGGTATACCATCTGCAGAGAGTCGAGCCTGATTGGCAAAAGCACGAGCGCCGGGAACAAACACGTCGGTGGCGTACATCAGGTTAGCGCCGCCACTTTCTGCCAGAGTGATCAGTGGTAATTTATTGTCTCTGGCTACTTCCTGAAGGCGGAGTGTTTTATCAAGGCCAGCAGGCGAAATGGTGCCGCCTTTAATAGCGCTGTTATTTACCTGCAACATGCATCGGACACCGGCCACATAACCGATTCCGGCAATAATACCGCCACCGGCAGAAGAGCCATCTTTATCATCGTGCATTTTATAACCGGCTAATGAACTCAGTTCAATAAAACCTGAGCCGGGGTCTAACAACAGTGCCAGTCGCTCACGGGGTAAAAGCTTACCCTTTTTATGGAATTTCTCACGAGCACTGTCTGCTTTATCAAAAACAGCCTTTTCCAGAGTGCGATACTGTTCAATGGCTGCCTGCATGGATGCACGATTATCGTTAAACTCTGATCCATAGACGTCTATCTGAGATTCGATGACTCTCATTGGACTTCTCCCGTCACCTGTTCGTATAGCTTTTTATTGATGGGGATTGGCATGGATAGCAGTTGTTGAGCAACGGCTTTGCCCTGGGCATCAATTCTCAGGCTGGCCATACCACCGCCACCGAGGCAGTGGGTGATCAGAATATTGATGCTTTCCATGTTGGGAAGTTGGTATCTGGTGACTTCACTCTTATTGCTTAGCATATGGCTGAAGTAGGCGGCAATGTTCTCTGGTGTCAGAGCGGCCTCCATATAAGGTAGAAAAAGCGTGTTTCTGGCGATCACACCAATATTGCAGTGGTCACCTTTATCGCCGCTGCGGGCCAGAGCCAGTTTGATCAAAGGAAGTGTTATTGTAGATGTGTCGTCCAGCTTTTCAGGGAGTGTTTTTTCAATCCACTGTGCTGGTGATGACTGAACAGATTCGCCGGTATGGATGGAGACACTTTGTGGTTTGTCATCGTCATTGATCAGGGTGAATGTGGGTGCGATGGCTGTTTTATCCAGCAAAAATGAAAACAGGCAAATTCGCGGGCTGGCTTTCGGTCGGCCTCCCACAAGGCCTGTAATTCCGGGCGCCATGGCCGTTGCCGCCTGGGCAATTTCCAAACCAAATAAACCCAGTGCCTTTCTGTCACTGTGGGAAACAGCAAGTTTTACCACCACTTCGCGGGTAGACAGTGCGGTGGTATTTGCACCGTAAGTAGCTTCACTACCGAGCACTTCTATGGCCGTATCGCTGAAGTCACTGAATCCACGAGCTGACAGCAAATCGCGCACCCGTTTAAGAATGGACTCCGCCACCACCTGACCTTTTTCCGCCGCATCAATACCGCCGATCATAAAGCTGGCGATAGAGCGATAACCATCAATATAGGTAGCGCTGACTTTGTATTTGTCAGACGCTGGTCGTCCGGTGGCGCCGGTTACCAGAACTCGATTGTTGTCGATTTGTTGTAGTGAGGTCTGGCTGAAATCGCAGGTCACATCGGGCAATAAATACGCCTGTGGGTTGCCGATTTCGTAAAGAATCTGTTCGCTGACGGTATGGCAACTGACCAGTCCGCCGGTCTCCGGGGGTTTGGTCACGACAAAGCTGCCATCTTCATGACACTCAATGATGGGAAAGCCCATATTGGCGTAGCCGTCTTTGACCAGATGCCAATCGGTAAAGTTGCCACCTGTCGTTTGAGTGCCACATTCAATGACATGACCGGCCAGAGAACCTTGTGCCAGTTTGTCGTAATCCTGCCATGACCAGCCAAATTCATGCACCAGCGGGGCGAGCACCACGGCGCTGTCGACGACTCGACCAGTGATAACAATGTCGGCTCCGGCATCAAGCGCTTCGGCAATGGCGGGTGCGCCCAAATAGGCATTAACACTGGCCAGCCGTTCCGGGAAAGGTTCACCGCTGAACATATCAACGACATTGGTCTTATAGTCACCGGAATTGATAATTTGTGATAGGTCATCTCCTTCCACAACGGCAACGGTCAGCTCTAAGTCGGATTCCTTGATGATATGAGCAAGGGCTTCAGCACAGCCTCTGGCATTGATGCCACCGGCATTGCTGCAGACTTTAATGCCCTGGGATTTAATATCGTTGAGTAATGGTTTCAGGGTAGCGATGAAGTCGGGCGCAAAACCTGCATCGGGGTTTTTCATTTTGGCGCCGGCCATGATGGACATGGTCATCTCGGCCAGATAATCAAAAACCAGGTAATCCAGCTGCCCCCCATGAACGAGCTGGTGGGCTGCGGCGCCGGTGTCTCCCCAAAAGGCGGAAGCACAGCCGATTCGGACGGTTTTTTCTTTGGAAAATTCTGCAGACATGGTGAAGCCTGATCATTATAAATTGTTATAACGCGTAGGCTACCAAGCACATGATTGGTTGGGAATACCTTGAGGCAAAAAAACCAAGCGTTTGCTTTGTTGTGCTTCTCAGGCATACTCATTTCAAGAACAGAATAATTAATCAGGTATCATTCAAGCGTTATATGTCGTTTATTTTATTGAGCTCCCAGGACATTGAGCAGTTGACTCAACAACTCATCGCGCAGGGTACGATTGTTGATCCGCAAAGTGCCAAAGGGCGTTTACTCAAACAGGCCGCTCAGCTTTTCAAAACCCAAGGGTTTCAGCGGACGACGGTGCGGGATATCGCCAGAGAAGTCGGTATTCAGTCCGGCAGCCTTTTTCATCATTATCCCAGCAAACAAGCTATTCTTCGCAGCGTGGTGGAAGAAACCATTCAGCTCAATCTTGAAATCATGAAGCAGTCGCTTGTCTTAAATGACGGTGTAAGAGAACAGCTGCTTGCTTTAATTGTGTGCGAGTTGCAATCGGTGTTGGTGGACACAGGTTCTGAGATGGTGGTTCTGGTTTATGAGTGGCGGGGTTTAAACGAAGAAAATCAGGCAGAGATTCTCTCGCTTAGAGACACCTACGAGCAGTTATGGTTGGATATACTGGGTCAAGCTTATGAGCAACAGATGACGTCTGTTGAACCTGTCGTACTCCGACGATTATTAACGGGCGCCATCAGCTGGACGATTAATTGGTACAAGCCCGATGGAGGTCTTTCACTGATTGAGTTAGCTGAAATCGTGTTGTCTATGGCGTTAAATAAAACGCAGGCTTGAAAAAGAATAGTCGAGAAAAGAATAATGGATGGAATAGAGCTTTTATTGAATCGAAGATCGTCTCCCGTTTTAGAAAGCCCCGGGCCAACCCCTGAACAGTTGGAAGTTATGTTTCAGGCGGCATTGCGAGCACCGGATCATGCTCGACTTCGGCCTTGGCGTTTCCTGACCGTGAGTGGAGAAGCCCGGGAAGCATTGGGTGAATTACTGGCTAAGGCGGCTAGGTTCGATCAGCAGGATCTTTCAGAAGACGCCCTTAGTCGTTTTCGCGGCATGCCCTTAAGAGCACCCACATTGGTGTTGGCGATTTGCCCGGTCAAAGAGCACCCCAAAGTACCGGAGATTGAACAGAAAATGTCACTAGCTGCGGCTGTGCAGTCATTACTGCTGGCGGCTTATGCTCAGGGCGTAGGTGCAGTCTGGCGGACAGGTGATTTGTGCTATCACCCGGTGGTGGCAGAGGGTTTAGGGCTTGCGGAGAATGAAGCATTAATGGGCTTTATTTATCTGGGCACACCATCAGGCAGCCAGAAAAAGCTGCCGGTGATGGAGGTTTCCGATTTTGTCAGTGAATGGTCGGGTAATTAAGGAGCTGGTACTGAATAACTTCACTGGTCAGAGAAGTGTTTACCGTTTACCGTATTCCGTATTCCGTATTCCGTATTCCGTTGTCCGTAAAAGCACAAGCAGCAAGGCTTTTACGGACAACGGACAACGGACAACGGACAACGGACAACGGACAACGGATAACGGATAACGGTTCTGGTTAAAGGTGGAAGTTATTTTGTGACAGTTCCTAAGGGTAGGTCCTAAACCATTTGATGAGGGATGATAAAATCTTCCAGATCGTCATCCCCAATATCATTTTCCGACAGCGCCCAGCCTTTTACCGAAATGCCTGCGGTGTGAATGGATTTTCCAGAGCCTGAAATCAGTGGATGCCAGTCGTATAAAGGCTTGTTCTCACTAATCAGCCGATAGGCGCAGGTATCCGGCAGCCAGTGAAAGTGTCGGATATCTTTAATCGTCAGCACAGTACAATCCGGCACAATCTGTTTGCGATTTGGGTAATCAGTACACTGGCAGCTTTTGGTATCCAGCAACTTGCAGGCAACGGATGTGTAATACACGTCACCGGTGTCTTCGTCTTCCAATTTGTGTAGACAGCATTTTCCGCAGCGGTCGCACAGGCTTTCCCATTCCTCCGCCGACATCTCTTCCAGAGATTTGGTCTGCCAGAAGGGGGAGCTATTAAGTGAGTTGTTCATACCGGGTCATTAAACGACAGAAATTCATCGGGAAGTTTGATCAGGTAATCATCCTGCTCCGTTTCTGCGGGCGGCATTTGCAGATAAAAACCACTGTCTTCAATGGATTGCAGAACGGTTGCCGTTGCAACCCGTGCCAGCTTTTTTTCTGGCGTCAGTAACATATCAAATACGTGTGCTGGTTTGCCAAAGACTTGAATCAGCGCTTCCGGCAGATCTTTATCCAGTACCGTACCCTTTCTGACATAAAGGTACATCTCATCCCGTTTCGGGCTTTTGTAGATGGAAACCAGAGACTTCATTCAATGATCCGATTCGCTTAATTGATGTAGACGCTTGATCAGCGGGGTGCCGATGATATCACGTCGCCAGCCGGTGAGGGTATCGGGTAGGGCAAAGTGTCCGGTATTCAGCCAGTTTCTCAGAATTGGCGTGGTTAATTTGCCCGGTATCAGCAGCTCAAGGGGTAAATCCAGCTCGTCGGCCAGCTGCGTTAATATAGTCTTGATACGTTTGCCCCAGTCTCTGGCGGCTTTTGGTAGCGGAGGCGGTAGTTTGCCAGGGCGCTCGTGATCAGGTATTTGACTGCCGGCTTTGATAACGGCCACCATCTGCTCGCCCTGTTGACGAACAATATTGGAACGCATATCCGGTATTCGGTGCAGTTCTCCGACAGTTTTTGGCTGGTATTTTGCCAGAGGCCAAAGGCTGCCTTTGGGGATGACCCGGTTTCTTGGTACATCCAACGCCCGTGATTCTGTTTCACGAAATGTACACAGCGCTTTCAGTACACCAAGCTGTTGTGGGTTAAGCTGCCAGGCTTTTTTCACATCCTGCCAGGCATTGTCCGGATCATTGGGTAGCACGTTCAACGTTATCGCAAGACATTCGTCTTCCAGCCATGCTTTTTTAGAGCTGGCGGGTAATTTCTGATCCAATGTCTTATACACATCCAGAAGATGGGCAACATCGAGACTGGCATAGTTGATTTGAGCGTCGGTCAAAGGGCGCTGACGCCAGTCGGAGCGGGTTTCATCCTTGGGTACATCAATGTTTAACAATTGATTGAGCAGTTTTTGATAGCCAAGAGAGAAGCCAAGATTGGCAAAGGCTGCGGCCAGTTGGGTATCAAACAGTGGTCGTGGAACGGTGCCGGTGAGCAGTTTGAACACTTCGAGATCTTCACTGCAGGCGTGCAACACTTTGATGACACTGTTGTTATCAAACAACATCGCTAACGGTTGCCACTGGTCAATGGTCAGTGGGTCAATCAGGAAAATTTCTGTGCCAGTCCCAACCTGTATTAAGCCAGGCAGCGGGTAGAAGGTGTCGGTGCGGATAAACTCTGTATCCAGAGCGATGGCGTCCAGCTCGGACCACTGCTGGCAGTGGTCTTCCAGTGTTTGATTATTGTTTATCCAGATTGGCGAGGGTAAGCGATTTTTTATCATCAGATGTTAGATCAGAAAATCTCATTATACCCAAAGGCCTTGCTGTTACCATAGGATGTCGAAAACAGGCAGAGAACGTTGCTACATTTTGGGGGCTACAGAGTGCCTATAATTCAAAGCCTGTCCAAGAAGGATTTTTGTCAGGGTCCTGTTGCGTTAAGTATGCAGCAAGTTTTCTATACTTGTTAAGAACAGCGTCGACGTTTTCATCTGCTTCTGGGCTATTCATTAATTCATTTATCAGGTCATTGAACGTACTCAGATGCCCAGCTATATCAATCTTCAGTTTACAGCTATAAGCGGATAATGCTTGATAGCATTGTTTTAATGGTTTTTTCATATTTTTGATACGTGTGTGATCATATCTTTCAAAGTATGAGGAGTGTATTTTCAAATGGGATTGGATGATATCTACAGCTTGCTGAATCCATTGCGTTGAACATAAGTGTAAAGAGACACTTTCTTCAACGATGAAACCTAATCCCACTTTATTTGAATAATGTTCAAATAATTTTTTTATCGGTGTGTTAAAGTCAAGAAAATAATTATTTACCTCCTTCTTGCTGGAAAGCTTTAATATGATGTTTGTAAGGTAGATGAAATCTTTATTTTTTATCAATTCTACTGGTTTAGATGTTGAAACTGTATCTAGTTTTTTAAGGATCTGTTGAGTGCAGTGCTGGGCGCATGCCTTTACGGCCTCGTCTGCATAGCCTGGGCGGCAATCGATCAATTGTCTCAACAGTTTTGAAACAAGATCTAATCTCAAGTACTTATCATTTAATGTATTTTCTGTGTATGTTTTCGAAAAATGGAATAAATGGTTTTTATTTTTTGCCGGCCAAGCGAGAATGAGTCTGTTATCATTATCCAATTCTTTTTTATTGTGATCTGTCATGACAATGTCACTTACATTGCCTCTGTCTGTAAAGCCACTACTGCTGTTATCTATAGAGATGAGTATGTACTGTTCAGAATCGGGAAGCTTCATGTCACTCAGTATTTCCGCTATTCCTTTTTTAGAATTTGAATATCCATAGCTAATGATACCGACATCTGTGTTAGATGCTGAAATTTTGTATGCGAGAGATTTATTGGCACACTGCTTTTCAGGTTCAAAATTGTCTTCTCCCGAGAAAGAGCTTATTAATTTATTGGAGGGGGTTGATAAAATAAGATTAGCATTGGTTGGATTATAAAGGTAGGTAGCGCGATCTTTAAGTTTGAAAATGATATTTGCCCACGGGTCTAATACAAGGTTTTCAGGGTCGTCTATATCAGGAGTGTTGCAAACGATAACAAACTGATGGTCACCAGCCTTATCATGATTTAAGTGCACAAGAAATATGTGTTTTTCAGGGTGGGATTTTTTAATGCTGACATAGAGTTTATGCGCCATAACACTACAGTTGCCATATATACCATAGCCATCGACATTATGCAGTTTGTTGGAATAAAAATAATATGAGAGGGTCTCCATCTTTGCGGATACAAATTTTCCTTCAGTGGTGTCGTGGGCATAAAGTTTTGGTCTGTACTCCGGGTTTCTGGCAACCCGTTTTTGATGATCCAGTGAAGAATTGAGTGTTTGTGTCAAATTTTTCTGATACACCAGAAAGGCTTTGTCATAAGCTGCCAGGTTACTGTGCTCAGTAATCTCTGATTGCACCTGTTTCATCAGTTGCAGATACTCAATCACGTCCGATTGGCGCTTCAGAGAGTCACTAAAAGGTTGTAGCGCTTGTGGCGCAATGGTTTGCAAGTGGGTTGAAATGCTGGTTAGCTGTGCTTGAATATCCGGGTTGATGGTTTTTGCAGAGCCTGCCAGCGCTGATAGGTGTTTCGCTACTTTCGATATCTCTTGAGAAAGTCGTAGTTCTGGCGGGATTTCAGTCGCATGCCGATTACGGATTGATTGCCCATCAAAAGTGTTGGATGCATCATCCACCATCATGGGCGTTATGTTATTTTCAGTTTTTTCCGGAGGGTTGCTCGTACCCCGTTGTTTAAATTGAGTATTTAGCAAAATGCGTATTCTGTCCATTTGAGTTTCTCCTGCAATCATTATTTGATTTATTTTTTACACAGCCATGTAACCGTTACTTGGATTTGTGCGTGGTTTGGGGTGCAATAGCCGCAGCTGTCATTACTATCTCGGATATAAAAAAGCGATTTTAGTTCCATTAAGTTAGATATAACTATACATTCTTCCCATTAAAGCGATTTAGAGTGGAGTGCTGATTGTTAATACGTTGAGATTATTACAAAAAAAGACCGGCGAAAGCCGGTCTGAAGGGGGAATAGGTTGAGAGTGTTAACCGTGGTTACGCAATGCCTCGATACGCTGATCCAACGGCGGATGACTGGTAAACAGCGCTGCCAGTCCACTCTTGCCGCCACTGCGAATGCCGAAAGCACTCATGGTTGCTGGCATGGCTGAAGGGGCTTCGTATTCGGAGCGAAGTCTTTCCAGGGCGGCAATCATATCGCCACGGCTGGCCAGTTCGGCACCGGCTTCATCGGCACGGAATTCCCGTAGACGGGAGAACCACATAACAATGGCGCTGGCCAGAAAGCCAAGAATGATTTCGGCAATAAACGTTGCAATGTAGAAGCCAATACCCACACCGCCTTCACCTTCATCATCCCGGCGCAGGAACGAGTCAACGGCATAACCCACAATGCGGGCAAAGAACATCACAAAGGTATTCACGACACCTTGAATAAGCGTCAATGTCACCATATCGCCGTTGGCAACGTGACCAATCTCATGACCAATCACTGCCCGGGCTTCGCTGGGGCTAAAGCGATCTAATAGTCCTTGGCTGACCGCAACCAGTGCTGAGTTTTTGTTCCAGCCCGTCGCAAACGCATTGGATTCCGGAGAGTTGAAAATACCCACTTCCGGCATGCCGATACCGGCTTTGTCCGACAGCTCTTTTACCGTATCCAGCAACCAGCGTTCTTGAGCAGTTCGTGGCTGGTCAATAATCTGGGTGCCAGTGCTCATCTTTGCCATGGTTTTGGAAAGTAGCAGGGACACAAAAGAGCCGGCAAAGCCAAATACCGCACAGAACACCAGCAGAGAGCTCAGGTTCAGCCCCTCACTGGTCAGGTAGCTGCCAACGCCGAGAATATTCAGTGTGACACTGGCCAGCAGAATAACTGCCATGTTGGTGGCCAGAAACAAGAGAATCCTCTTCATTCTTTAGGGTGACCTCATCGTCATCATTATCATTAAGGGGTATCCCCGTCGCCTTTCAAGTTGCTACTTTGTTGGCTGCCCTCGCTCACCCCAATCACCTACTACTCGTAGGCTCATGGGGATTCACTCGGTTGCCGCCGCGTAGCAACTTGAAATCCTTTGGGTATGTATGGAGATGCGCACCCCACCTTTCAAGCATTGATGGAGTGCGTATTTTGGTTTTTACAACCTGCTGACACAGCCACGGTTAGCAGCATTAATCAGCGGTGAAGAACTTTTGTGCGGCGGCGGCAATGGCGTCGGAACCTTTGTCTTTTAAAGCCTCTCTGCACTGCCAGGCAAGGGTGGATTGTTTTCTGGCAACCAATGGTGGCAGGTTGAGAGCCTGTTCCTCCAATGCTGGCTGGAAGGTCGGCAAGCTCAGTCGGAGAAAACTTTTCTCGGTCAGAACTACCTGGTCCAAAGCATCCTGGCGGATGTTGTCCTGATAACGAATATAGCCTTCCGACGCCAGCCATAGCAGTGTGTCGAAGCACGCTTTATGGCGGCGATTGGGAATGCCAAACTCATCGGTGCCGGCATTACTGATCAGGTCATCCACATACACTGTGGTCAGCCTTGGAAAAGCGTTGTACAGCTGAACCAGGGTTTTCAAACAATCCTGATAGAACTCGTCAATGTGTATATCAGCCATGGGCGATCCGTCTTCTATTACTGTCTGTATCGGCTGAGGAAACGTTCCAGTCGAGTCATCACATCTTCCAGCTCGTCAACCCGAGGCAGTGAGATGATGCGTAGATGATCCGGGTCTGGACAGTTGAAAGCGGTGCCTTGAACCAGCAGTACTTTCTCTTGCAGCAGAAAGTCCAATACCAGCTTCTGGTCATCGATAATGCCAAAGTGTTTCGGGTCCAGTTTTGGGAACAGGTAGAGTGCCCCTTTGGGTTTTACGCAGCTGACCCCGGGGATTTGTTCCAGCATTTCCCAGGCGCGATGGCTTTGTTCGTAGAAGCGACCACCCGGAACGATTAATTCATTAATACTTTGATAGCCACCCAATGCCGTTTGAATGGCGTGTTGGGAAGGTACGTTGGCGCAAAGGCGCATGGAGGCCAGCATTTCTAAACCTTCCAGATAGCTTTTGGCATGGTCTTTCGGGCCAGAAACTACCAGCCAGCCAGCACGGTAGCCAGCTACGCGGTAAGATTTGGACAGGCCGTTAAAACTGATGCAAAGCACATCCGGAGCAAGAGACGCCATGGCAGTGTGTTCAACGCCGTCGTAAAGAATTTTATCGTAGATTTCGTCGGCAAAGATGATCAGGTCGTGTTCTCTGGCCAGCTGAATAATCTCTTTCAGAATCTCATCTGGATAAACGGCACCGGTTGGGTTGTTTGGGTTAATTACCACAATACCACGGGTTTTTGCGGTGATTTTACTGCGGATATCGTCAATGTCCGGATACCAGTCGGATTGTTCATCTTTGCGATAATGCACGGCGCGGCCGCCGGATAGATTAACGGCAGCTGTCCACAGTGGGTAATCCGGAGACGGAATCAGCATTTCATCGCCATTGTTCAGCAAGGCCTGCATGGTCATTACGACCAGTTCGCTGACACCGTTACCAACGATGATGTCTTCCACGGTAATGGGCGGAAAGTTCTTCTGCTGGCAGTACTGCATGATGGCTTTGCGGGCAGAGAATAAGCCTTTTGAGTCACAGTAGCCTTGGGAGACAGGCAAGTTGCGGATGACATCCTGAGTGATTTCATCCGGTGCATCGAAACCAAACGCCGCAGGGTTGCCCGTGTTTAACTTGATAACACGATGTCCTTCTTCTTCAAGCCGTTTGGCTTCCCGAAGAATAGGGCCGCGGATGTCGTAACAGACATTATCCAGTTTGGTGGATTTCTCTATATCCTTCATTGGTGCTTTTCCGGTGCTGGGTGTGACTCAGCCTTGGATTATGAAGGGATATGGCCTCTGTTGCACTAGCTTAAGATAGAAACTTTATCACCAATATGAATGACGCCCTCACCATCCGGAATTAGATTCTGCCCAAAAATAACGCCCATATCGGTACGGCGATATTTGGACAGAGTCGTCAGTGGCTCAGTACCGTCTCTTTTAGCGGTCTCAGGGTTGATGGTGGTCATAATGCAACGGGAGCAGGGTTTGACTACACGAAAGGTGATATCACCAATTTTCAGGGTATTCCAGTTATCTTCATCAAATGGGGTTTTACCATTAACAACGATGTTTGGGCGGAACCGGTTCATAGTAATTGGCTGTTCAAGGCGCTGATTCAAATCCTGCAATGAGGCTTCATTGGTGAGCAAAAATGGAAAACCATCGGCAAAGCTGGTGTGGTCACCGGGGTTGGAAAATTGTGGGTCAGTAACCCTGATTGCCTCAACAGGTTGATAGACCAGTCGGCAGCGCAAGCCAAGTAAACGGCTGAACCATTCGGCAGGCTGGTCGCCGGCATCCAGTGCGTCACATTTGTCTTTCCAGACCGTTACTGGCTTATGAGCGGCATCTGTCGTCGGAGTTGGAATATGCAGTTTGCCTGCCCCCTGAGCGGATGCCTGCAGTCCATCTGCTTCAACAGAGATATGAATTAATGCCATTTTGTGATGCTGACGCTGAGTCAAAAACCGGCCATTTTCATCCACCAGTAGCCATCGGCGGTCATGCTCAAAGCCTCTGAGAGTGACCTTTGCTGAATTCAGGTTTATTGGTTGAGCCGACTTCACGGGGTAGATGGCCAGCTGGGTAACTTCCATTGATATCCTTTCCGATATTTTGTGTATTTGGATCTGGATGCATAGTATACCCAAAGGATTTCAAGTTGCTACGCGGCGGCAAGTGAGTGAATCCCCGAGAGCCTACAAGTAGTAGGTGATCGGGGTGAGTGAACGCAGCCAACAAAGTAGCAACTTGAAAGGCGATGGGTATACCCGTAAATAGTGTTTTCGATTGTGAAGAGTTGATAATGACGACAAAAAAAACAGAACAGCAATGGCGGGAAGCGCTGACCGATGAGCAATACCGGGTCTGCCGGGAAAAAGGAACGGAGCGCCCGTTTACCGGAGAGTATAATTTTTTTGAAAAAGAGGGCGTCTTCCATTGCGTTTGTTGTCAGCAACCGCTGTTTGATTCCACCGTTAAGTTTGATGCCGGTTGTGGCTGGCCAAGCTTTTATGCAGTGGTCGATAGTGATGCGGTGAAAACGGTAGAAGACAACAGTCTTGGAATGCAGCGTATTGAAGTCATGTGTGCAAACTGCGATGCCCACTTGGGGCATGTGTTTCCCGATGGGCCAGAGCCCACCGGTTTACGATATTGCATTAACTCTGTGGCGATGAGTTTTAAGGATCGGCGTTCATAGCCAGTCTGAGATCACTTTACTTAATGCTTTTTTGTTAAAGGGTTTGGAGAGGTAGTCATCCATACCCGCTTGCTTGCATTGTTCCTGGTGCTCGTTCAGTGCATTGGCCGTCAACGCTACAATCGGAATATCTCGCGTTTCTGAGCGCTCCCGAAGTTGCTGTGTTGCGGTGTATCCATCCATAACGGGCATGTTGCAGTCCATCAGAATAAGATCAAACGTATCGCTGATACAGGCTGAAATACAATCTTCACCGTTATGGGCAAGGGTTACTTCGTGGCCCAGTTGTTCCAGCATGCCTTCTGTTACCAGTCGGTTAATGGCGTTGTCTTCAACCACCAGTATTTTCTTTTTCTGATAAAACAGTTGTTCTGTGGGTTCAAAATTTTGAACGACAGATGTTGTGCTGGTATCGCTGGTTTTAGCAACAATCGCCCCAAGTGTTAATTGGACCGTAAAGGTACTGCCACTGCCTTCTAATGACTTAACCTCAATGGTGCCATTCATCACTTTAATGATTTCTTTCGTTAAGGCAAGGCCCATACCGGAGCCACCGTAATGCTGGTAGATATCATTGTTGGCCTGAGTGAAGGGAGAGAAAATTGCCTGTTGGGCGTCTTTGGATATGCCTATTCCAGTGTCACGCACATGAATGGCAATACGCTCCTTATTATCCTCAAGTGACTCGCTGACCAGTGACAGGCTAATCATGCCAGAGTGCGTGAATTTGATCGCATTGCCAAGCAAGTTATTGACTACCTGAGTGATGCGAATAGGGTCTCCCATCAAGGTTGCAGGCAATGCCGGGTCAACTTGACAGGTGAGTGGAATTCCCTTCATATGGGCTTTTTGACCCATGACCATCACGGACTCTTCAAGCACTTTTTTGAGATTAAACGGCACCTGATCAACAACGGTTTTACCCGATTCCAAGCGAGCCAGGTCCAGCATATTGTTCAATAGCTTCACTAATCTGGCACCGGATTGGTGAGCGAGCTCAAGCCGGGAGTGTTGGTCCGGGCTCAGTTCGTCATTAATGGCCAGCTCCAGCATGCCAAGAATACCGTTGAGTGGTGTCCGGATTTCATGGCTAAGGCTGGAAAGTTGATCGCCGCGAATTCTTGCGGATTGCAACGCCGCTTGTCTTGCATTGTCTAATGCCTTGTTGGCTTTGAACAGGGCGTCGTTATTTTTCTGCAGTTCCTGGGTGCGCTCAGCAATGCGGTTCTCAAGTTCCTGAGTGTGAACACGTAGCTCACTTTCCGCCAGACTCCGGCGGTATAACTGTTGTTTTATATCTTCCTGGAAGTCGTTAAAGCTCTGACTGAGCTGGCCAATTTCATCATGTTGATGACTTCGGGGTATAGACATTGGTTGTCGTGTACTACCTGCGCGGACTCTTTGCACATGCTGGGTCAATCTCTGCAGGGGTTTAGTGAGCATGATGTAGAGCATGAAGTGCAGGGCAAGGGCGAGAAGCAGAGTTCTGGCAATACCAAAGGTTAGAGTCAGTACGGAACGGTCGATGAAAGCCTGGGCAGAGGCTCGGGTGTCAGCAACAATTGTCAGGTTGCCGAGGTCTTCTTCGCGGTCATAAGGGACTGAGAGTCGCTGTTGATATACACGGGTAGTGCCAAATAAATATTCTACCAGTTGGCTGTCGTCTACCTGTTCGACAGTGTCAACCGGGCGGGTTGCATCCCCCAATAGGTATTGTTCAGGTGTAGCGATGGTTGCCTGAAGGATCAACGGCGATTCAGTGAGGCCGCTAACCAGCTCCGATGCCAACTCTTCATCAAGGTTATAGGCGATGCGGGAGGCTGGAGCCATACTGACATCCAGGTAGGCCTGTATCGAGGCATCGATACTGTTGTCCTGAGTAAGATAGTCGTGGGTAACCTCTAGCGATCCAAACACTAGTCCCAGAATAAACGCAACGGTAACCGTGTACCTGACTTGCTTGTACGAAAGTCTGTCTCTGAAATTCATTATTCGGCCGATCCCTGGCTGGGGTCTGTTGATGCTTCGTTGCGGGCTCAGCAGGTGCCCCAGAAAAACGCCACCCACTTTGTCAGGCTTGCTTGGCGTAGAATAACTACGCACTGCACAAGCCTTCCGCGTGGTTGACGTTTTCTGGGGCACTGAGCCTCGCAACGTAGCATCAACAGACCCTAAACATCGAGACGGAATGTCTCATAACAACCTTTATAATCGGTAATCAATTGTAATTACAAGGAAATAGGTCACATCAGAGTACTTGACTCAATGCCTGAGGGTCATTAGTATACGCATCCGCTGCACCAATGCACGAAGGTTTACGTCCCCTTCGTCTAGTGGCCTAGGACACCGCCCTTTCACGGCGGTAACAGGGGTTCGAGTCCCCTAGGGGACGCCATTTCTTTTTTTTCCTCCGATTATTTTTAGCCTTTTATTTTTAGTCTCTTATTTTTAAAAAGTTCTCTCAAGCTGAGTTATCATTTAGTGATATGATTTCCTAAGCGCTTATAGAGAGGACGTTGTGCATCTCTTTTCCCCCATCAAACGAATTCCCGTGCTTTTTCTGACTGTGCTTGCTGGCTGCAGCCAGGTATCAACAAAACCACTTTCTGATTTATCAGCCTGTCATTCCGATGTTGTTGAACTTTTGGTGCAACAGAAAATTCTGGCACCGGAAGGGTTATCAAACAGCGAGAAACCCATAGGTTACAAAGCTGGCTGTGCTGATTTAAACGGCGATGGTCGTCAAGAAATCTTTGTTCTGATGCAAAGCCTATGGTTTTGTGGAACGGGAGGCTGTTCTGCCTTTATTTTTGATAATCAAGGCAACGAGTTGAGCCAGATGAGCGTGACTGATGAGCCTGTTTTACTGTCTGACAACAAAAATAATGGGTGGCGGGCGATCTACGTCTGGAATGATGGCGCTATGCGGAAAATGAACTTTGATGGTGAGAAGTACCCGGGCAACCCATCAATGCAGCCTGTTTATCATAATGAGCTTGAAATCAAAGCGGCTCACGCCAAGGCGATGGCTAGTGAGATTTATCAGCAGGATGGCCACCAGTTAAAACTGGTTAGAGATGTCCCGATCTTTCAGCCAGCACACCTCTATACATTCTCATTTCTGCATTATGGTGATCCGACAGTTGAGTATCTGATGACCGTCAATATGAAAACCAATGAACTGGAATTGACGACTCGTCCTTTGGCTCAAACTCACTAAATTGTGGTAAACCCCTAGAAGTTTGCTGTTTGCATTGTTATAAAGCCTTTTTTACCTAGTTAAGTACCCAACCATATGAAATCATATTTTCTGACTCATTGATCAGCCCCTCTGACTGCGTTGCAACTCTGGTCACATAGCTCGCTATGCTCCCGGCGTTGCGCCTTGCAGAGAACCTGATCAACAAGCCAGAAATATTCGATTCCATATGGCCGGGTACTTACCAAAATAATCAGGGGTAAGCATGAAGCTTTCCGCCTTTGGCGAAAAATTTACCAGTCACTCCGGCATCCTTTCTTTAATGGATGATCTCGGCAACGCACTCGCCGATGGCAAGGATATGATCATGATGGGCGGTGGAAATCCTGCCCACATTCCCGAAGTGGAGGCTGTGTTTCGCCAGCGGTTGCAAAAAATCACTGATAGCCAGACCGAGTTTACCCGGCTGGTGGGTACCTACGACCCACCACAAGGGGAAAAAGATTTTGTTCGTGAAATGGCGAGTTATTTGAACCGGCAGTTTGGTTGGAAGCTCACTGAACGCAACATTGCGCTGACTAATGGCAGCCAGTCCGCCTTTTTTATGATCTTCAATATGTTTGCCGGCAGCTATGGCGATGGCAGTCATAAACGCATTCAGTTACCACTGGCGCCAGAATATATTGGTTATTCCGATGCGGGTCTGAGCCATGATTTCTTTGCGGCGAATAAACCGGATATCGAACATCTGGATCAACATGTTTTCAAATATCGGGTGGATTTTCAGGAGCTGGTAGTAGACGACAGTATAGGTGCCATCTGCGTCTCCAGACCGACGAACCCAACGGGCAACGTACTGACGGATCAGGAAATTGAGCGCCTTGATGGGCTTGCTTTGCAACACGACATTCCGATGATTATCGATGGTGCCTACGGTACACCATTCCCCAAATTGATATTTACCCAAGCCACGCCTGTGTGGAATGAAAATACCATTCTTTGCCTGAGTCTTTCCAAATTGGGTTTACCTGCCGCTCGAACCGGTATTGTGGTTGCGAACGAAGAAGTTATCAGAGCACTGTCGGGTATTAACGCCATTATGAACCTGGCACCGAACAGCACCGGTAGCTTGCTGGCGTTGGATATGATTCGTGATGACAGCATCAACACACTGTGTGAAAACGTGATTCGCCCTTACTATCAGGAAAAAGCTGAGTTTGCGGTGAATATCCTCAAGCAGCGTTTAGGTGATTCGGTGCCTTGGCACGTCCATAAACCGGAAGGTGCCATGTTCCTCTGGCTCTGGTTTGAAGGATTACCGGTCTCCAGTCTTGAGTTGTATGAACGATTGAAAGCGAGAAATGTGCTGGTAGTTTCCGGGCATTACTTCTTCCCGGGGATTGATGATGACTGGCCTCATAAACATGAGTGCCTGCGATTAACGTATACCCGGGATCATGCAGCCGTTGAGAAAGGATTGTCGATCATCGCTGAAGAAGTGCTCAAATTATACGAATGCCAATGAAAGCAGAGTTTTAGGTTGTCAGCTATGAAACTCGTTAAGTGATGGCAGATAGCTACTTTGATACTGTTGTGTATCTGTACTGCCATGAAAGGGAGCGAGACCATGCAAGAATATCATTCCGTTTTGGATTTCTGGTTTGATGAATTAAAACCTGAGCAGTGGTTTAAGAAAGATGCTGAATTGGATCAGCGGATTCTAAGTCAATTTTCAGTGCTGCATGAGCGGGCGATTAAAGGGGAGCTGTCTCATTGGCGAGATAAGCCGGAAGGACGGCTGGCTGAAGTGATTATTCTGGATCAATTTAGCCGTAACATGTTTCGAAATGATGCTAAAGCGTTTGTATATGACAGTCTGTCCCTTGTGTTAGCTCAGGAAGCGGTACGCTCGGGCGCTTTGGATCAGCTCAATGAAGCGCAACAGAATTTTCTGATCATGCCCTATATGCACAGTGAATCTTCGGTTATCCATGAAGAGGCGATGAAGCTAAGGGAGCAATATGGACTAGAACTTCGCTGGCAGCAGGCGCATAAAGACATCATTGATCGTTTTGGGCGCTACCCTCATCGCAATAAAATACTGGGTCGTGAATCCATGACAGAAGAGGTTGAGTTTCTTAAACAGCCGGGGTCGTCTTTTTAATCGGTTCTTCCTTTTTTTAAGTGGCTGTGTTTCTGTCGATATTCGCCGGGTGTTAAATCTGTCCAGCTTTTGAACTTCCGGTGAAAGGAACGAACTTCGCTGAACCCCAGTTTTTCAGCTATTTCACCAGACGGCAGCTCTGTGGAAGCCAGCCATTCAATGGCGGTTTCCTGCCGGAGATCATCTAACAATTGCTGATAGCCAGCCCCTGCTTCCTGCAGTCTTCTTTGCAGAGTGCGTTCCGTTATGTTCAGCTTTTCTGCGACTTTTTCTCTTCTGGGAATCCCATCCTCCATCAGGGAACGAAGCAGTTCACGGGTTTGGACGACAATCGGCTTGTCTTGCTGCAGTTCGGCAACAAAGGTGCTGGCTTGCTGCTCCAGCGTGTTTAGCAAAATGGGGTCAGGCTGCCGTAAAGGAATATCCAGCACATCTTCAGAAAATAGTAAGGCGTTTTTCCCGGCATTAAATGTCAGGTTGTCTCCGAAAATTTCTCGATAGGTCTGAATCAATCGGTCATCGGGTTGCGGGTATTCAAAAAGAACGCTCTCCGGCTTTTTATCCGGTAAATCGGTTAGCCACTGGGAAAAAATCAACCATGAACCCATGACGTTATCAATCATATGGGGTCGTACGACAGGATCATCGTACTGACAAATCCAGCGCATAATCATCAAGCCATCTTTCTGCTGAATATCAGTAATGCCCATGTCCCCAACGATGGCTTCGTACTCAGGGGCAAGTTTGAGAATTTCCCCAACGGAATGGGCATTCATTGCCATATAACCAAGTAGGTTATAAGACCCCGGCTGAACATAACGGGCACTTTTCAAGCCAAACAGAGGATCACCGGTCTCTTTGACCAGCCAGTGAATTAACGTTTGAAATGCGCGCCCCTGCACTCGGGTAACTGAGTTATCCAAAATACCAACAGGAATACTGGCAGCCAGTAGAGCGGATTCCGCTTGGATGTCATAGTCTTGTGCAGTACGAAGATACTGGCGAATGGCATTGGCTGAAACAGTGCCCAAGGTACTTGAACTGGTCATTTGTTGTTCATAGTCTGGCTGAATTTGCTACTTCATCTGTCCCGTTCGGTCAGTGAGTTTTTTCACTGTGTCTTTATAGTTTGCCAGAAATAGATAAAACAAGCTTGAACAAAAAATCAGAATAAGAAGGTGAAAAAGCATGGGCCGACGTTGGAATGGCTGGGGTGATGAGAGCTATGTCAAAGAAGTATCCGAACATGGTCGTCGTTTAATTCACTCAATTATAGGTAAGCCAAAACCATTACCCAGTGTTTCTCTTGAAGAGGTCGTCGCTAAGGTGCCGGCATCTCGTTTACCAGATCATGCCTTGATCTCGAAAGATCAGGAGGAGCGTGTTCGTCATGCCCGCGGACAGAGCTTCCCTGACTGGCTTGCCATGCACAATGGCGAATATGATATATTTCCGGATGGTGTCGCCTATCCGGAAAGCAGTTCGCAGGTTCGAGAGTTATTAGATCTAGCGGTTGAGCATGATTTTGAAGTGATTCCCTACGGCGGCGGAACGTCAGTTGCAGGCCATATTACACCGCAGAAAAGTCAGCGTGCCATTCTCACCATCGATATGGGCAGAATGAACCAGCTGTTGGATTTGAACGAAGAAAGTCAGGTCGCAACGTTTGGTGCGGGTACACCGGGGCCTCTGGTTGAATCTCAACTGAGAGTTCGTGGTTATACTCTTGGCCACTATCCACAATCCTGGGAGCTTTCAACCGTGGGTGGTTGGGTTGCCTCACGATCCTCCGGACAGCAGTCACTGGGTTTTGGCCGTATTGAGCAAATGTTTGCCGGTGGTCGTATGGAAACGCTCCATGGAACTTTGGATATCCCAAGCATTCCAGCCTCCTCCGCAGGACCTGATATCCGGGAAATGACCATGGGTACCGAAGGTCGGCTTGGAATTTTCACCGAAGTGCAAGTGCGGGTGACGCGTCTGGCAGAAGAAGAAAAGTTCTTCGTCGTCTTTATGCCGAACTGGAATTCAGCAAAGAAGGCGGTTCGTGAGCTGGTTCAGAATAACGTGCCCATGTCCATGATGCGGGTAAGTAATGCGAAAGAATCGAAAGCGCATATCCACCTTGGCACGAAAGAATCACAGTTTAAGCTGATGGATCGTTATCTGCGGTTCCGTGGGTTAGGCGATGATCGTTGTATGCTGACATTTGGCGTAACCGGTTCAAAGGCTCAAAATAAAACCTCCCTGAAACAGATTCGTAAAACCTTAAAAGGGCATGGTGGCATTGGTGGCCCGATTGCTCAGGTAATGGGCAAAATCTGGGCAGAAGGGCGCTTTAAGTTTCCATACCTTCGTGAAACCACATGGCAGGAAGGCATTGCCATTGACACCCTGGAAACATCTACCGATTGGGAAAATGTCGACACCGTTCTTCAGGGCATAGAAGTCAGCCTGGAAAATGCCCTGAAGGATGACAACGAAAACGTGATGGTATTTACCCATCTCTCTCATATGTATTCACAGGGTTGTAGCATTTATACGACATACTTTTTCCGCTGTGCCGACAGTTATGAGGCAACTTTGCAACGCTGGCAGAAAATGAAGTTATCTGCATCGGAAGTGATCGCCCGTAGTCGTGCAACGATTTCCCATCAGCATGGTGTAGGTAAGGATCATGCACCTTATCTGGAAGCAGAGAAAGGCAAGCTGGGAATGCGGCTAATCCGCACAATGACGGAAGACTTTGATAGCGATGGTCGCCTGAATCCGGGGACATTGCTGGTTCAGACAACCGAGCAGGGATAAACCTATGTGGCAAGAGAACTGGCAGTCAGGACAACGGGAAGAACAGTTAAGTCGTCTGGAAAATGAATCAGAAGGCTGGGATGTCATCATTGCCGGCGGTGGCATTACCGGTGCTGGTATTGCCCGGGAAGCCGCCCGACAAGGACTGAAAACCCTGTTGTTAGAGCGTCAGGATTTTGCCTGGGGAACCTCTAGCCGATCCTCAAAAATGGTGCATGGTGGGTTGAGGTATATTGCCGCAGGTGATATCAAAACAACCCTTCACTCCGTACACGAGCGTGAACGTTTAATGCGAGAGGCACCGGGATTGGTGGAGAAGATGTCATTTATGATGTCGCACTACAAAAAATCATTTCCCAGTCCATTTATCTTTAACTCGTTATTGACAATCTATGATTTTTTCGCAGGCCGGCGTTACCGTAAATACCACTCTCTGAAAGAGACCAGGTTAGTATGCCCCTATATCAACGAAGAAAATCTGCTTGGGGGAACCCAGTTTGCTGATGCCGTGACCGATGATTCCAGACTGGTGATGCGCGTGCTGCGAGAAGCTCAGAAAGACGGTGCCGCAATTTTCAACTACGTGGGTGTGAAGCAGCTTCTTAAAAAAGACGGGAATGTGTCCGGTGTGGTTATCGAAGATAGAATCACTGGGAAATGCTGCGAATTGAAAGCTGCAGTGGTCATCAATGCAACCGGCGTTTGGGCTGACGAGCTGCGCAGTGAAATGGTTGATGAGAAAAAGATACGCCCCGCCCGTGGCAGTCATATTATTGTGCCTTTCTGGCGTTTACCGGTTTCACAATCGTTGACGACTCATCATCCAGAAGATGGGCGCCCCATTTTTATCTATCCCTGGGAGGGTAGAATCGTCATCGGCACAACGGATCTTGATGAGAAGTCTATTGAGAACGTCGAAGCGAGTATGACCCGTGCAGAAATGGAATATCTGATTAACGTCGTACAGTATCAGTTCCCATCCGCAAAACTGAAAGAGCGTGATATCCTCTCATCTTGGGCGGGTGTAAGACCATTGATCGCTTCTGGTGCATTGAATCCTTCAAAGGAAAAACGAAATCACAGCGTTTGGGACGATAAAGGTTTGGTGTCCGTCAGTGGTGGTAAGTTAACAACGTTCCGTCTGATTGCGCTGGATGTGTTATCCGTAGCCAGTAAATATTTGCCAAGCTATGAAACCAAGCCTCACGCGAAGACGATTTTTTCGCAATATTTGCCGAAGGCATCACTGTTTTCAGAGTTACCTTCCTATTTGAAAAACAGGCTTTGTGGTTTTTATGGCAAAGATGCAGAATCTCTGGTGTCGAATGCGGAAAGCTCTGAGCTTGAACTGATTCCCGGGACGCGCTCAACCTGGGCCGAATTTCGCTGGGCAGCGGCCAATGAAGCCATTATACACCTTGATGATCTGCTGCTTCGCCGAACCCGCCTTGGTTTATTGCTGGCAAAGGGCGGTATGATCTACGAAGATAAAATACACAAAATCTGTCGTGAAACTCTAGGTTGGACAGAGCAAAAGTGGGCTGAAGAAAAAGCCCGATATCAACAAATATGGGAACGGCATTATAGTGTCCCAGCCTGAATAAGAATAATAAGAATCAGGAAATAGGAAGTTGGATGTGAAGCAGTCACCGTATTTTTTAGCCATTGATAATGGTACCCAAAGTGTCCGTGTTCTGGTGTTTGATAATCAGGGCAATGAAGTTGCAAAGAGCAAAATAGAGCTGGATGCCTATATCTCAGAACATCCAGGCTGGGCTGAGCAGGATCCGGAATATTATTGGCAGTCCATGGGTAAAGCCTTTGATGGGCTGTGGGCATTGGGAACTGTTCGACCAGAAGATATCCGAGGTGTATCTCTGACGACTCAGCGCTACACCATGATCAATCTTGATGAAAACAAAAAGCCGTTACGCCCGGCTATTGTCTGGATGGATCAGCGAAAAGCTGAACCGGAGAAACCGGTCGGTGGGCTTATAGGTGTTGGTATCAAGCTGCTGGGGTTGAGCAATCTTATAAACGACTTACGTTCAAAATCGCGATGCAACTGGGTTGCTCAAAATGAGCCGGAAGTGTGGTGCCGTACGAAACACTATGTGAATCTGTCTTCATATTTAACGTATCAGCTGACTGGTGAGTTAAAAGATTCCACTGGCTCTACCATGGGGTATCTACCCTATGATTATAAGCGACAATGCTGGGCTAAAAAGTCGGATTTAAAATGGAAGTTATTATCCTGTACCCGGGATATGATGCCAGAGCTGATAAAAACCGGAGAGTTGCTTGGTCATATTTCAGCTGAAGCGTCCAAAATAACAGGGCTCCCTGTTGGTTTACCAATGATTGCAGCAGCTTCAGATAAAGCCTGTGAAGTGCTCGGTGCTGGTGGTTCTGATCCTCATATTGGTTGTTTAAGTTACGGCACTACGGCCACGATCAATACGACGACCTCAAAGTACATTGAAACCATTCCGTTTATTCCTCCTTACACGGCAGCCATTCCCGGTTTCTATAACACCGAGATGATGGTGTACCGTGGTTTCTGGATGGTGAGCTGGTTTAAGACGGAGTTTGCTCATTATGAGCAGCGCAAGGCAAAAGAACTTGGGCTGGAGACTGAGCAGCTGTTTGATGATCTGTTAAATCAGGTGCCTGCTGGTTCCATGGGACTGATGATGCAGCCTTATTGGTCGCCGGGTGTCCGACAACCAGGCCCTGAAGGAAAGGGTGCATTGATTGGTTTTGGGGATGTGCATAAGCGTGCGCATATTTACCGGGCGATTTTAGAAGGGCTCGCTTACGAGCTTAGATTGGGCAAAGAACAAATAGAAAAACGCAGTCGTGTACCCATCACACGGTTGAGGGTTTCCGGTGGTGGTTCGCAAAGCGATGCGGCTATGCAGCTGACGGCGGATATTTTTGGTATTGCTGCTGAGCGCCCCCATACCTATGAAGCCTCAGGGCTTGGTGCGGCTATCAATTGTGCCGTAGGGCTTGGGGAGTATCCGGATTATCAGACAGCCATCCAGAATATGACCCGTAAAGGCGATGTGTTCGAGCCGAACTACCCGACGGTGCAGCTCTATGATCGTTTGTATAAAGAAGTGTATTTACAAATGTATAAGCGGATGAAGCCGCTGTATCAATCCATTCGGGAAATCACCGGATACCCTAAATAGAGAATCAGGCTTTGGTGGGCAGAATGAGTTTTATTCTGGCGCCACCAAGGCTGGAGTCTTCTATGATGATGTGCCCCTGATAGCCTTCAACCAGATCTTTTACAACGGCCAGTCCGATGCCTTGGCCGGGTTTCTCACAATCAGCCCGTATGCCTCGATGGAATACCTGTTCTCTGTCCTCTTGGTCGATACCTGAACCATCATCATCAATCAAGAGCGTCAGTCGTGCTGGTTGATTGTGTTGTTTTGATTCAACATAGCCTGTTAGGGAAACCGTGTTGTTACAGAACTTAAAAGCATTGGTCAGCAGGTTGCCCAGCATTTCCAGAAGATCATCTTCATCACCATGGAAAATACAGGATGGATCTAAGGCAGTAATAAAGTTGATCTGTTTTCCACTGTATACTTTTTCCAGCGTGGTCTTGAGTTCATTTACTACCGGTTCTACCTGAACGGACTGGCGAAGCAGGCCATGATGCCCCGTCACGGATCGGTGCAGATGATAGCCAATAATCTGGTTCATACGTTGTACCTGACTATTAATGTTCTTACACAGGTTCACGATTTCAGCTTCATTCGGTGCCTTGCTTTGAATTTTCAAACTGCTGCTGAAGCTTTGTAAAACCGCTAGTGGTGTTTTCAGGCTATGGGCAAGATCATCCATGGTCGTGCGATATTTTTGTCGCTGCTGCTGTTCTGAGATGATTAGGGTATTAATACTGTCCGTTAGCCGCTTTACCTCGGATGGAAATGAGCCTTCAATAGAATCACGGTGACCAGATTCAATCTCGCTGATCTGTTCTTCGACTTCCCGAAACGGCTTAAGGCTCCACCAAAGCACCATCCAGCACACGGCAACGACCAGTAATACCGCAATAGATACCCACATTCGTAAATGATTTGTGAATATTTCCACAATAGATAGATATTTATTGGCGGGCACCAGGGTGACAAAGCAGTAACCCGAAGAGCTACTGCCCAGTAAGGTGTCTACCTCGTAGACCAGATAAGTCTTACCATCCATTTCTATTGTTGTGAGTTCGACCCTATGGTCAAGATCAAAGACAGGCTGGTAATCGATGGGCTTGCCATTGCTGGAAATAGACTGCCAAAGCAGTTTACCGTTAGCACTGAAGATATAACCTCTCAGTAAGTCACTATTGGGTTTATCAAAACGTTTAACGCCAGTACGCTCTGGCATCAATAATTGACCATCCACTTCTTTCGCCGCCGCTGCCATTAACGCATTGGCGTTGGAGGCCATCTGCTCGCGAGTGGCTTGATCAATGGTTTCATCAAAAGATTCCAGAACGGAAAGCAGAATCAATGAAAAAGAGAACCCCAGCAAGATAGACAGCGCTATGATGGCTCGACTTTTCAAAGAGCCGGTGAGTCTTTTCATGGTAAATCAAACCGGTAGCCTTTGCTTCTCACCGTCACTATTGGGTTAAAGCCAGCGTGTTCATTGATTTTTTTGCGCAGTCGGTTAATTAGCACTTCCAGCACATTACTCTCAGGGCTATGGTCTGCGCCGTACAGTTGATTTTGCAGAGCGGCTCTGGAAAGCACCTTATTTTGATTACGCAGAAAGAGCTCGAAACAGGTAAATTCGTAACTGGTAAGAGCAACGGGTTCTTCATTAATAAAGAATTGTTTGGACAGTGTATCTAGCTTGAAAGGTCCCGCCTCCATTGCCGGTTTGGAGAAACCTGCACTTCGTCGTATGAGTGCATTAATCCGAGCCTTCAACTCTTCGAGTTCAAAGGGCTTTACCAGATAGTCATCCGCGCCGGCATTCAGACTGGTGACTTTATCTCGCCAGTTATCCCTTGCGGTGAGTACCAGAATCGGTGTCGTTAACCCTTCCTTTCGAGCTTTTTCAATCATCTGGACGCCATCAAGGCCAGGAAGCCCCAGGTCAACAATGGCGATATCCGGTTTAAATCCCCGGAGGAAGTGAAGGCCGGTTTCACCACTGTCGGCTTCGAAGGTATTGTAGCCTTCCTCTTTCAACTGATAGCCCAGATGATGGCGCAGCAGCGCCTCATCTTCCACCACAAGTACATTCATGGATTCGGCTCCTTAAAGGTAGGGCAGCTCTTTACACTGGTAATACGTCGCTCGTAGTTTGTCTCCATAGTTTAGATCGATGATACCGAATAGCATTTTTTTGGGTGGAATATAGAAGTGAACGTAGTTGGCGGATTTGTTCTCTGCAAGTGCCAGCATTTTTTCAGAGTTTGCGTAAGCATTCATCATCATGCCAGTGTCGGTATAACGTTCGATCAAGCTTTGCTCAAGCTCTTCGTTATGAACCATCACACATTCTGATTCGGGCTTGGGAGGAAATTGACCAATGGCGACCTGATCACCACTTTCTGTGTATCTCAGAGTTGTGGTTAGCGTAGTGCAACCGGCAAGCAGGAAGATGACGGCAAAGAGAGTAAGTATGTGTTTTAGACTGAGATTGATCATAATAGACGACGGAGTTTGATTTCGGTAGGTAGATATTAGGGATTATAGTTGCTGTGCTTTTATTCGATGGTTAAATCAATTTGTTGGTATATGTTGAGCAGTGGATAGGTGTTTGAATAAAGCCAGCCCCAGCCCGAACAAGGTTCGGGTTTGCATCCGGAGGCTGGCAATCTCCCGTCCGGGGTTGGGAGATTTTTTGACAGCGTTGTCTTAACTCAAATTAGAAGTGGTAGCTGACAGTCATGTAAGGCATTTTCTGGGATTTCTGTTTGAAAGTTGACTTGATGCTATCGCCGTCGTCTCCAGGAAAGCTGATGCTTGCTTTGTTATTTGTACGAGCATATCTATATCCAAGTTCCGCAGAGAAGTTGTCAGTAAATTCTTGGATTACACCAAATTGAACGCCGTAAATATAACCGGTGTCTTTCTTGGATTTTGACATTGATCCACTTTCATCGGGATTACCGTGATCAATGTGTGTGAATGTCGATTTTACTTCCATTTTGTTGAGGCCTAGAGTACCACCAGCAAAATATTTTGTATTTTTCATGCTAAAGAGATTGTCGACATAATCCATAGACAGGCTTAATTCGGTGTTTTTGATTTTTCCACCTTTTAGTGTGTCTGTAGTCTTCTTGTCTTCATCAGTAAAAAGCGTTTTCTCTCCACCTGCGCTGTTTCTTGCAGCGTTAATATATACGCGAATATTATCATTCACGAACTTACCGGCTCTCAGTCCAAAATAGTTATCACTGGATGATACTCCAGGAGTTTTAAGGCTTTCGCTAGTACCATCTTTTTCAACCGCAGTCATTTTTGTGTCGGATTTTATCTTAGCTTTACCAACAGTCCCACCAACAAACCAATCATCAGCCATTACACCGGAGGAAGCCATTAATACAGAAGAAGCAATCAGTGCAGAAGCAATAGGTTTTAACATATGAATTACCCAAGTTGTTCAAGCAGAAAGTCATCGATGTGAATTTATCTGCCATCATTGTGTTAAGTGTTGTCTGGTGGTTAATTAACATTCCTGTCAATAAACGCTGCAATCCAATACTGCTTTAATTAAGAAAAGCTTTTTTGCAAACACCATGTACCGTTTTGGTGAGGCCATTATGCACAGCCAACCTTAATGGTTTATTAATAAAAAATGGGTTGTGGATAAAATGGGGGGTATTGACTAGGGCTGCACGTGGTTCTGCGTAGGTTTGTTGATTTTAGCTTTGTTTTCATCCTCTGGCGTTGTCGCTAAACCCTCTAGCTTTGGCTCCCATGCTTTGCGTGGGAGCCGGAAATTCTGATGTTTAGGGTATGCATTCCCACGGAGAACCGAGGATGTCGCAAAAGGTATATTGATAAGGATAAAACACTTAGTCGTCATCTCCGCGCAGGCGGAGATCCACTGTTCGTGGTGGGTTCCCGCCTACGCGGGAAAGACGATATTAGAATATTTAGCCCTTTTCACCCTTTCGCGACAACCTCAGGACCGTGGGAACGAGGTTGGGTTAAGCTTTGACTATTTAAACGCGCTGCTGAAGCCAGGCCATTAAATCATCAAATACTTCCTGCTTATTGGTTTCGTTAAACAACTCATGTCTAGCATCTTTGTAGAGCTTTAACTGTGATTCTTGGTGACCAGAATCCAGCCAGGCTTTATGCAATTGCTTTAAACCGTTTGGAGCGCTGACCGGGTCTTTATCGCCACCAATAATCAGCACAGGAAGGTTCTTATCAATTTTCTCAAGCGTGGTTGTAGAGCATATTTCATAAAGCCCATCAAAAACATCGCTCCAAAGTTGATTTGAACAACGGAAGCCACACAGAGGGTCATCAACGTATTGCTGAACGGATTCAGGATTTCTGCTCAACCAATCAAACTCAGTTTTATTTGGTTTAAACTGTCGGTTAAAACCAGCAAACGTCAGTTGATTAATAATGGCGCTGTGTCCAACACCTCCCTGACGCCAAACCTCAAATTTTGCAACCAGTCTTGCCAGCATTAACAGTGGCGTAGGAACAAAGTTTGAGCCAGAAAGAATTACACCCTGAACCTTCGGGTTATAACGATTGAGGTAGCCCTGCAGAATATAACTGCCCATGCTGTGACCCAATAAAAACAGAGGCTGACCGGGATAATGTTCCTCGATATATTCCACCATCTGTTTTGTATCGAGAATGACATGTTTCCAACCATTTGCACCAAACTCACCGGCGGTGGCATGGTTGTTTTCAATAGCAGCGCCATGACCTCGATGATCATGGGCCAGCACGTTAAAACCAATGGCATTTAGCTGTTTGGCCAGCTTATCATAGCGGGCGCTGTGTTCACCCATGCCGTGGCTGATATGAATAACGCCCTTTGATGACTGGTCCGTCTTCCAGCAGTAAACAGGAATGGTGTGTTCATTGTTCGTCGATGGCAGTAAAAACTCAGGTTTCGGGTATGACATATTCTTCTCGTTATCAGGCATCCGGAAATTCAGAGAGTAAAGGCGTTATATACCAATTCTGCTTTTCAATTATGGGCTGTGCAGCCATTTTGAGCGACTGGATCTGCGTTGAAGCTCCTCACCATAGCTATGCCTCGTCACTTCGCCTTGCCCAGTCCCTCAAAATAACTTGCTCACTCCAAAATTTAAAAGCGCCATTGGTATTATTTTCCACTAGTCGTCTACCAGCAAAGCCAGAAAACTGGTAATCTCAGCCTCATTTTTTCACCTAGTGAACACCACTGTTATAAACGACAGGTCAAACAATTTGCGAGCTAGTTTAATACCTTTACAGCTTCATCAGGGATGCAGGAGGCTGATTCCATGATCGCCGGATTCTGGAAAGACAAGTACCCGGAAGGCATTCCTGCAACCATTGATGTCGGGCAGTATCGCTCAATTATCGATGTTCTGGAATACAGTACCCGTAAGTTTGCTGACAAACCAGCGTTCAGCAATATGGGCCACGAGCTGACCTACAGTCGTCTGTTTGAACTCAGTGGACACTTTTGCAGCTATCTGCAGAACCATACTGATTTGCGCCCCGGTGACCGTATTGCCATTATGCTGCCTAATGTGTTGCAGTTTCCGGTGGCGGTGTTTGGCGCTCTTCGTGCAGGCTTAATTGTGGTGAACACCAACCCGTTGTATACCGAGCGGGAAATGGAACACCAATTCCGGGATTCTGGCGCGAAAGCGCTGGTGGTTCTGGCGAACATGGCCAATATGGCTGAAAAGGTGTTGTCCAAAACAGCCATCAAGCATGTGATTGTCACTCAGGTTGGCGATATGCTGCCTGTTATTAAGCGCACCGTTGTCAATCTTGTGGTGCGCCATGTTAAGAAAATGGTGCCAGAATACTCACTGCCTAGTGCGGTGTCGTTCAATGCGGTTCTGCGCCGCGGTGCACTTCATCATTGTGTGGATGCCCGTCGAGAAAACGACGATGTCGCTATACTGCAGTACACCGGTGGCACAACGGGTGTGGCAAAAGGTGCGATGCTAACCCACAAGAATATTCTGAGTAATATGTTTCAGGTTAAGGCGCTGGTGGGCGGCAACCTGAAAGAAGGCGAAGAACTGATTATTGCGCCCTTGCCGCTGTACCATATCTTTGCTTTTACAGTGCACTGCATGGTGGCGACGCTTCTGGGCGCACACAATATGTTGATCACCAATCCCCGGGATATGAAGTCGTTTATTAAAGACTTGACCGGCAAGCCTTTCAGCATGTTTATTGGTTTAAACACGTTGTTTGTTGGGTTGATGAATCAGGAAGCGTTTCGTAAGTTGGATTTTTCCTGGTTGAAAAACACCATCTCCGGTGGCATGGCCTTACAGTTGGATACAGCGGAACGTTGGGAACAAGTAACCGGCTGTCGTGTTTGTGAAGGTTATGGCATGACCGAAACATCTCCGGTAGTGACCATCAACCCGCTGGCCAAAATCAAACTGGGAACCATTGGTTTGCCAGTGCCTTCCTGTGAGCTTAAGACCATTGATGGTGATGATAACGATTTGCCGATGGGTGAAATTGGTGAGTTGTGCATCAAAGGTCCGAACGTGATGAAGGGCTACTGGCAGAGTGAAGAAGCCACTGCTGAAGTGATGATTAATGGTTGGCTGAAGACCGGTGACGTTGCTCATATTGATGAAGAAGGTTATGTCACGATTGTTGATCGTAAGAAAAACATGATCTGCATTTCTGGTTTTAACGTTTATCCTAATGAGCTCGAAGATGTATTGACCGCTCATCCAGATGTAATTCAATGCGCTGCAATTGGCGTGCCGGATAAACGATCGGGTGAAGCCATTAAGATGTTTGTGGTATCCACTAACCCGGATTTGACCAGCGAAGAAGTGATTCAATTCTTCCGGAAAAATCTGACCGGCTATAAAATCCCGAGACTGGTTGAGTTTCGTGACGAACTGCCAACCACCAGTGTGGGGAAAATTCTCCATCGTCAGCTGCGTGACGAAGAACTGGCGTTCGTAAACGTTAATCGCTATACGATTGACGTATAAGTAAGCGGATAGGGGGCAAGAAAAAATACGAGATAATTCGTTCATCCTGAGCTTGTCGAAGGATTGTAGCAACGCACTTCGACAGGCTCAGCACGAACGGTGGTACGTTTTAATGCCGCTTACCTAAAGAATAGAAGCGACCATTTCCGGTCGCTTTTTTCCATCACGATGTAATTACTGGAGTATCCGGCTTGAGTGACGGCTTTTCCGACAAACAACTTCGCCAATCCATTCAGCAGTGCATGCTGCGTGACCGCTACCGGTTGCGGGGGCAATTGCGTCGAATCAAACAGAATGATGAAGCGAGTCTGGAAAAGATAAGCAATAAAATTGCGTCGTCTATTGATCTGGTTGAGCGACGTCAGGCTGCTATGCCGGAAGTTCGCTATGAACAAGAACTGCCGGTTGTTGATCGAAAAGCGGATATTGCTAAAGCCATTCAGTCACACCAGGTCGTTGTGATTGCCGGTGAAACCGGTTCGGGTAAAACCACTCAGCTTCCTAAAATCTGCCTGGAAGCCGGGCGCGGTATTTTCGGAACCATTGCACATACCCAGCCTCGCCGCCTTGCTGCACGTTCTGTTGCCACTCGAATTGCGGAAGAGTTGGGTGGAACGTTGGGCGAGCAGGTAGGTTATCAGGTTCGTTTTACGGATCATTCTACGGATACGACACTGGTCAAATTGATGACCGACGGTATTCTGCTGGCCGAAATTCAGAATGATCGGTTCCTGAATCGATACGACACGTTGATTATTGATGAAGCCCACGAACGCAGCTTGAATATTGATTTTCTGCTGGGCTATATCAAGCTGATTCTTCCTAAGCGTCCTGATCTTAAGGTGATTATCACCTCTGCCACCATCGATGTAGATCGTTTTTCAAAGCATTTTGATAATGCACCCGTGATCGAAGTGTCTGGTCGTACCTATCCTGTCGAAACCCTTTACCGCCCAATGGAAGATCTTGAGCTGGAAGGACGGGATGCTGATCAGCGACTACAGCAAAGTATTTTGGCTGCCCTGGAAGACATTGACGGGTTTGAACGATCTGGAAAGGGTAAACGACTGGGGGATGTTCTGGTCTTTCTCAGTGGTGAGCGGGATATTCGTGAAACCCATCAGTTTCTCAAAGATGTCAAGCTCGCCCATACCGAGATTTTACCGCTTTATGCCCGACTTTCTGCGGCTGAACAGAATCGTATTTTTCGGGAACACTCTGGTCGTCGTGTGATTTTATCCACCAACGTGGCAGAAACGTCGTTGACAGTTCCGGGTATCCGCTATGTGATTGATCCGGGTACCGCTCGAATTAGCCGTTACAGTGTACGCTCCAAGGTTCAGCGCCTGCCGGTTGAAGCGATTTCTCAGGCATCGGCTAATCAGCGGAAAGGCCGTTGTGGCCGTGTGTCGGAAGGTATTTGTATCCGGCTTTACTCCGAAGAGGATTTTCTGTCCCGGCCAGAGTTTACGGACCCCGAGATTCTGCGCACCAATCTTGCAGCGGTTATACTGCAGATGTTGCGTATGGGATTGGGAGATATTGCCGCGTTTCCGTTTGTTGATCCGCCAGACAGCAAAGCGATTAACGACGGTTTCAAGTTGTTACAGGAGCTGGGCGCTGTTGGTAAAGATCGTCGTATAACGTCGGTAGGTCGACAGCTTGGCCAGCTTCCGGTTGATCCACGGCTTGGGCGGATGCTGATCGAGGCGAACAAAAATAATGCAGTTCATGAAGTCTCGATTATTGTCAGTGCCCTGGCAGCGCAAGACCCAAGAGAACGACCTCAAGACAAACAACAAGCCGCAGATCAACGGCATCGTGAGTTTTACCACGATGACTCTGACTTTTTGACTTATGTGAACCTTTGGGAAGCCTATGAAGAGCAGCGACAGGAATTGTCGCAAAACCAACTTCGCAAATACTGTACTAAGCAGTTTGTGTCTTTTATGCGGATGCGTGAATGGCGTGATCTTCATCGACAGCTGACGTTAGCCTGTAAAGACCTTCAGTTCCGGTTTAATGATACCCCTGCCAGTTATGGTGATGTGCATAAATCGTTGCTGTCTGGCCTTTTATCACAGCTGGGCAATAAGGATGATGAAGCGGATTACATGGGTGCCAGAAATCGTCGTTTCTGGATTTTCCCGGCGTCGACCCTTTATAAGCGCAAACCAAAATGGGTGATGTCCGGTGAACTGGTAGAAACCTCAAGATTGTTTGCCCGCACCAATGCCAAAGTTGAGCCCCAGTGGATAGAGCCGCTGGCTACGGATTTGGTGAAACGCAATTACTTTGAACCTCACTGGGAAAAGAAACGTGCCCAGGTGGTGGCTTTCGAGCAAGTCACGCTTTACGGATTGATCGTGGTCGGCCGTCGTAAAGTTAATTACGGGCTGATTGACCCGGTGGTTTCCAGAGAAATATTTATCCGCGAGGCCCTGGTCGAAGGGCATTTTGATTCCAAAGGCCCATTCCAGCAGCACAATCTTGAATTAATTGAAGAAGTGGATGAGCTGGAAGCCAAGTCCCGTCGACGGGATATTCTGGTGGACAGCGAGACGCTGTATCAGTTTTACGATGAATTAATTCCTGCTGAGATTAGTAATGGTGCCGGTTTTGAAAAATGGCGGCGGGATGTTGAGCGTAAACAGCCACAGATACTCTTTCTAACGAAAGAGTATCTGATGAAACACGACGCAGAGCATGTGACGGTTAACCGGTACCCGGATCGCTTCCGCTTTGAAGGCTTGGAGTTACCGCTCAGTTATCATTTTGCGCCGGGTGAGGTGGATGATGGTGTCACTCTGACTGTTCCTGTGGAAGCACTGCGATTGCTGCCCAAACATCGTCTGGAGTGGCTGGTACCCGGAATGCTGTTTGATAAGTGCGTGGCATTGGTTCGTGCCATGCCGAAACCGGTGCGGAAGAATTTTGTGCCGGTTCCGGATTTTGTCAATGGCGCTTTGGAATCGTTGACCGCCTGTGATGAGCCATTGACGGAGATGCTCGGACGACAGTTGCTGCGTATGTCCGGTGTACGGGTTCTTGAAGAGCACTGGCAGACTGAGAGTTTGGATAAACATCTATTGATGAATATCCGCATCGTTAATGACGACGGTGACATGATTGGTCAGGGCAGAGACTTGAATGAGCTGCGAAAGCAGTTTGCTGATCATGCTCAAGAGACTATCCGTAAGTTGTCAAAAAGCCACGTGGAGCAGGAAGGCCTACTGGATTGGACTTGTGGTGAGTTGCCCCACGAAATCACCCGAAAAGCCGGTGGTTTGGTGTTGAAATCTTACCCGGCTTTGGTGGATCAAAAGGATTCTGTGGCGGTTCAGCTGTTTGAAAGCCCCGCGTTGGCGGAGGCTGAGAATAGAAAAGGGTTGACCAGGTTGCTAAGAATTCGGCTGTCTACGCAGTTAAAATTTGCTTTGAGCAAGATGAAAGGGCTGAAAGAAACCAAGCTGCTGGCGACCAACCTGATGAATCAGAACCAGCTGGAAGATGATCTGCAAAATTTGATCATCAGTGCTGTGTATCTGGGAGAAAGTCAGGCGTTGCCAAAGAATCGCGAGGCCTTTGTTGAGCTGTTGGAAAGCCGAAAAGGCGACATTGTTCCCTTTGCTGAGAAGATTGACCCCATCATCAATGAAGTCTTCAAAATTGGGCAGAGAGTCAGTAAACAGTTAAAAGGCAAGATCAGCTTTGATCGGGCTTTGGCTCTGGCGGATATCAAACAGCATTTGCAAAGGCTGTTGCGCCCGGGATTTATGGCAGATGCTGGAATGGAGTGGCTGACTCACTATCCCAGGTACTTTAAGGCGTTGGAAACCCGGTTTGAAAAATTACCTGCCCAGGTGAATAAAGACCGAGCCTGGACTGAAGAGTTGGCAATGCTTCAGCAGAAGTATGAAAAACGACAGGAAGCACATGCTCAGCATAGAATCGTCGATGTTAATCTTCAGCAGTTTTACTGGATGATTGAAGAATATCGAGTCTCCCTGTTTGCTCAGCAATTGGGCACTCGATTCCCGGTTTCTGATAAACGACTCCGGAAACTATGGGAGGAGGTTGAAGAGGTGTAATCCTGATTTAAAAGCCCTTTTGTCATCAAAAGGGCTTTTTTTGCAACGAAACGTTCACTTCCCGTTAACGAATCTGACATACCCAACCTACAAGATACCTTCCGCAGTATTCAAAAAATGCCAAGGGGAAGCAGCCAACAGGCTGTGCTGATATGGCATCAACAATAACTACAAGTGGGAGTGCTCAACATGAAACTCAAGCCAATTGCTCTGTTTCTGGGAATGGGGATTGTTCTTCAAGCCAATGCCGGTGTAGTAAAAACGGAAGGTGAAGACATCATTGTCAGCACCAAGAATGGTGGGCTGCAGCTGAAAACGGAAAATGGCGATTTCTCCTTTAAAGTCAGCGGGAAGCTGCAGTGGGATATTACCAGTTACGATGGGCTTTATGGGCAGAGCATGCCGTCTGCTGATGAAAAGCGAGATGGCCAGACCTCCTATATTCGTAGAGGCGAGGTGAAATTCAGTGGTAAGGCGTATAACACTTGGAAGTACGCACTGAAACTGAAAAATAAAGACGACACCATCAAGCTGGATGATGCGTATATCGCTTACACAGGGTTCAAGCCGATCAATTTAAAAGTTGGCCGTTGGGATTTGGATTTTGGCCTTGAGGATTCCACCAGTTCCTCTTGGATTACTGCCATTGAAAGACCTTTCATCTATAACTTTATGCAGGGCGGTGATGGCAATGACTATGGCGTTGGGGTGTCCAGTGTCGCTAAAAATTACACGGCACAATTTACCTTGATGAATATGGGGTATCAGGAAGAAGACAATGACAACATGGATACCATGGGTTATTCCTTCCGAGGCACCTACGCTCCTATTATGAACGACGATATGCTAGTGCATCTTGGCTTTAGCTTGTTCGATGCTAATCCGGATATGGGATCTGCCAGCGGAAGTGACCGGATCGGTATCAAAAAAGGTGAGAAGGTGGATCTGTTTGGCGATGTATCTAATGTCAGCGGTGATACGGAATATGCCCTTGAAGCCGCATTCCAAATGCAGTCATTGAAACTGCAGGCTGAATACCTCAAAAGAGAAATTGACTCCAAAGATGCCAATTCAGATGTAGAACTCAGCGGTTATTATGGAGAAATCTCTTACATGATTGATGGCGGTAAGCGTTCTTATAAGAAAGGCAGCTTCAGTAAGCCAAAAGGTGGCCAGTGGGAGGTATTTGCTCGTTATACGGTAATGGACGTGGATGCTGGTAGTGCAGTATCTGAAGGACTTAATGGGAAAGATATAGAAGCTTCAAGCTATACATTAGGCGTTAATTACTTTCCAACCAAGAATGTACGGGCGAGTATGAATTACGTGACTGGACAGGTTGATAATCATGCATCTATTGAAAACGTGGCTAATGCCGATGATAGTGGCGATGCACTGGTGGGTAGAATTCAATACGTTTTCTGATTTGATTTAAATCAAGCCCCGATTTCACATCGGGGCTTTTTTGTGTTTATATGATCTGAAAGAAAAAGTTTTATATTTTTTCGAAATAAAAAATAAACAAAAATTTGACGTAAAGTTTTTTTGCATCTTTACTGAAATATAAAGAGGTAGTTTAATTCAGAATATTTGTATCTACGCTGTACTAACTTACTGGATGACAAGGATCGTCGTCTTATGGAAACAGCTGAACAGGTACTGATCATTGAAGATATCGAATCTCGCCGTCATGATCTGAGCACAATACTGCAGTTTATGGGTTATCGAGCCGTCGCAATTGGTGCGGTCTATTGGGAGGATACGGTTAGTGAGTATCCTCCTGAGTCTTTTTCTGCACTTTTTCTTGGTGATTTTCTTCAGGCTGAAAGCTCCCTTCAAGGTATGCTCTCCAGAATACAAAACTGGTGTGGCGGGGTGCCTGTTGTCCGAATTGCCGATGACCTTCCAAGTAACCTTCCTAATTCATTAGCCCGACAGATTATCTCCAGAGTTGAATGGCCTTGCAGCAAACCAGAGCTTTTATCCAGTCTGCATTATGGACAGGTATACCGTGAGCAATGGAAGCAGGCACATCAAACTGGTTATACTCAACAGGTTCAGCTTTTCCGTGGTCTTGTGGGGAAAAGTGAGCGAATTCGCAAGGTTCGATCTGCCATGGCGCAGGTGGCAGAAAGTGATGTCAATGTTTTGATCACCGGTGAATCTGGTACAGGTAAAGAAGTCGTTGCGCGAAATTTACACGAGCAATCCCACCGGAGAAGCGCACCTTTTGTACCGGTAAATTGTGGTGCTATTCCAACAGATCTTCTGGAAAGTGAGCTTTTCGGGCATGAAAAAGGCGCCTTTACGGGGGCTGTAACGACCAGAAAAGGTCGGTTTGAACTGGCTCAGGGTGGTACTCTGTTTCTTGATGAAATAGGTGATATGCCACTCCATATGCAGGTAAAACTTCTTCGTGTTTTACAGGAACGAACGTTTGAACGTGTTGGTGGTACCGAGCCTATTGCGGTGGATGTCAGAATTATCGCCGCCACCCATAAAAATCTGGAGGGAATGATTGTTGAAGGTAGCTTCAGAGAAGATCTTTATTATCGATTAAATGTATTCCCTATTGAAATGCCTTCGCTAAAAGAACGCCCTGAAGATATTCCTCTGATGATCAATGAATTGACGCACAATATGGAAAAACAGGGGCGTGGTTCTATTCGACTAAGTTCTGCAGCGATTTTGTCTCTGTGTCGGCATGATTGGCCTGGCAATGTTCGTGAGATGGCCAATTTACTGGAAAGATTAGCCATAATGTATCCGTACGGGGTTATTGGTGTTCAGGATTTACCAGACAGCTTCCGTCATCTTGATATGATGAATCAAGATGACGATGGGGTTGCTGATTTATTTCCTGATAGTATTCAACCAGCAGGTACGGCCTCTTCTGAAGATTTAGCCGTTCTACCAGTTGGTGGTTTAAATCTAAAAGAATATTTAACTCGGCTGGAGAAAAGTCTGATTCAGCAGGCGTTGAGTGATTGTAATAGTGTTGTTGCCAGAGCAGCAGATAAACTACAAATTAGACGAACGACGCTGGTTGAAAAAATGAGGAAGTATGGATTACAGCGTTATGAGGAAGCGGTAAAAGACTGATTAAGTTTTGACTTGAATTTAATGGCTACCAATTGGTAGCCATTTTTTTTGTTTTATTTTTAGAGATAGGGTTTTTTTTTGTTTTTGTTGGTCTAGTTGTTTTTCTGTTTTTCTGTTTTTCTGTTTTTCGGTTTTTCGGTTTTTCGGTTTTTCGGTTTTTCGGTTTTTTGATTTTCAGGTGTTTCTCAATATTGGTTGTTTGTTTCCATTGTTTTTCCCGCTGTATTTCATCTTTTTTAAAATATTAAACGACGAATTAACGTCACTATATAGTGACACTGTCAAATATCTATCTTTGGCGAGAGCGAAAAAACCCTCAAGTTTTTCCTTGGGTTACCGAAATTTAATTTATGTCAAAAAAATAACGAAATTGAAAAGAAATTGATAATTATAAGTACATAAAAAACAATAAGTTACGAGTTTGCTGGTTTTTGGCGTTGATTATGGTTGTATTTCTTGGTGTTGAAACAAAATTGGCATGCACATTGATATATAAACTATGTCGTTTTTATATATGCGTTTTTTTAAACCATAGAAAATTCAAGTGAGAATGATGACGCAAGTAAATAAGAGAGTGGTTGCGGTTTCAGGTTGTAAAGGTGGTGTTGGAAAAACCGTCGTTGCAGTTAATCTGGCCCTGGCTCTGACTAAGCTTGGACAACGTGTCGTTCTTATGGATGGTGATCTTTCTGTTCCTGATGTTGAGTTTACTCTTGGAGTAAATAAAAAGAATAATAGAGATCTATTGTCGTCGAATTTGCTGTTCTCTACGATTGAAGAAAAGCATAAGGGATTACAGGATGGGCCGTCTGGTGTAAGACTGTATACACCGATGGAAGATGGCGAGTGGCAGGACAGTATCCAGACTATTAAAGCGGTCGAACTGATCCAGGGCATGGATGCTCTTGAGTCAGAACTGGATACATTGGTTGTTGATACTGCACCTGGGCTGGCGCCGGATAATGTAACACTTATTCAGGCAGCCACCGAAGTCATTATTGTAATCAGTCAGGAAGATGTTTCTGTTGTCGATGCTGTTAAACAGATTCGACTTCTATACCGGGTTTTCAATGTTCACCAGTTTTTCATCGTCGTGAATCTGGTAAGTAGTCGACGTGGCGGAGCCAAACAGTTTGAAAAACTGCAGGAACTTATTAAAGACGACAAACAAATAGTGATCAGTTTTCTGGGCGCTATACCATTTGATAAAGCAGTGGGTGAAGCAACGCAGCAGCAGAAGGCTCTGCTGACAGTCAATGATGATTGTCGTGCAGCAAGAGCGTTTCACCGGATAGGACATCAACTGGCTAAGCTTCCAATTTCTGAGCCTAAAGGCCGTATTGAATTCTTTATGTCTGACAGGATCAAGGAGAGGATCTAATCATGACGTTGACTGCACAGGACATACAAAAAAAGAACATAAATATGGATGAGTTGGTGACCAATCACCGCTCTCTGGTAAAACGAATTGCTAATCATCTGGCGGCCAGGATGCCGGCCAGTGTTCAGATTGATGATTTGGTTCAATCTGGAATGATTGGCTTGCTGGAAGCTGCTTCGAAGTACGATGCGGATAAGGGGGCCAGCTTTGAGACGTTTGCCGGTATCCGTATTCGCGGGGCGATGCTGGATGAAATTCGTAAAGGGGATTGGGGTCCAAGATCTGTTTATCGAAACAGTCGCAAGATTACTGAAGCTGTCCAGGTGGTTGAAGCTCGATTAGGGCGGGATGCCAGAGATTCGGAAGTGGCAAAAGAGCTGGATGTGAAGATTGATGAATACTACACCATTCTCAGTGATCTAAGAGGTTGCCGTCTCTTCAGCTATGAAGAGCTTTTCGATAGCGAAGAGTCCAGAATGCAGGCCCGCTCTGGTGATCGCGGACCATCAGGGGATATACAGGAAGATAAGTTCAAAACAGCCCTTGTAGAGGCTATCGATAAGTTACCAGAGCGGGAAAAGCTGGTGCTTATGTTGTATTACAACGAAGAAATGAATCTGAAAGAGATTGGGAAAGTACTGGGAGTCAGTGAGTCCCGTGTCAGTCAGATTCACTCACAGGCTGCCTTACGCCTTAGAGGCAAGCTGCAAAGCTGGCTGAGTTAATTACTCGGTTGGCTTTTTAGCCCTTAGTTAGTCCTCAGGCATTTTTCTGTCGGTCCTTCAGTGGCTGGTGTAATTCATCTTTAATTCTGACAAGAATCTTCGGAATCTGGCCGTGATGAGGAATATATGCCGCTTATATGCTGCATTGCTTTGAACATTGAGTTTTTAAATCCTAATCGTTCCAAGTAGGCGGGTCTTAGCTCCATATAATTCTTAATTAGTGTTGTTTAATAATGGATCCGCATATCATGAAATGGAATTTTTTACCCCTGTGGATAGTTTGCTTTCTGTTATCCACAAATGTTGCTGCGCAAGATGAGGCACCAGAGCAAATCAACGGTGTCATTACTATTAATACCCATCAGGCCAAACGTCTTCACGATATTGGCGCTCTTTTTATTGATGTCAGGCCGGTAAAGCAATGGAAATACGGCCATATTGATGGTTCGGAACATCTTGATTTGCGAGGCAGCTTTCGTCAGCTATTGGTTCCCGGGATACTTGATAAAGAAACCCCAATTGTTATTTATGGGAATAGTACTTATCACATGAGAGGTGCGATAGGCAGCTACTTGGCAGCCTTGTGGGGATATGAACGGGTTTTCTTCCTCAGGGATGGTTACTTTTCCTGGTTAGCTTTGGATTATCCTGTGTCTCTAAAAAATGGAAGAGTGTATTAAAAGTAATATCAGTTGATAACGTGTTTTACTGAAAGCCCACTTTATTGATAAGTGGGCTTTTTTCTTTGTGCCTGATGTTTGTATTTTGTAATTACTTCTATCATATCTTTTGGGACTTCGATTTCTCTCCACATCCCCTGTTCCAAATTATTCAAATCCCAGGGACCAATTCTGGCACGAATAAGCCGAAGAGTTGGATGGCCCACCGCTGCCGTCATTCTTCTTACCTGACGGTTCTTACCTTCCTTAATGGTGAGTTGGAGCCAGCAATCAGGAATCGATTTCCGCTCCCGGATGGGTGGGTTTCTATCCCAGACGGCAGGCGTCTCAATAATGTCTACTTCTGCTGGCAAGGTCAGACCATCGTTTAAAATCACACCATGTCTCAGCTTTTCCAAACTTGCCTCATCAGGAATCCCTTCAACTTGTACCCAGTAAGTTTTTGGCATTTTGTGTTTTGGCGAGCTGATCAGATTTTGTAATTGACCATTATTGGTCAGAAGCAGCAAACCTTCGCTATCACGGTCAAGCCTGCCCGCAGGGTATATACCCGGAATATCAACAAAGTCCTTCAGCGTTTGGCGACCATCCTGATCCGTAAACTGTGTCAACACGCCATAGGGTTTATTGACCAGAAACAATCTGGGTGATTGACCGGGCCGTTTTGGCTGTTTTTTACTGGGTAGGTGCATTGGCAGGGAAGGCATAATGAATAAACAGAGTTGGAATTATAAGTGTATAACCAGACCTCTACTAGACTTTGCCTTCATAATATCAGACACGAGAAGGACAGATTGTGAGGCAGTCAGCAGCAGGTAGCGAAGAAACAGATACAAAAAAAATCAATTTTAAAGTGCTATCGGGTTATTTGATTCCCTTTTCTCTTGGTCTTTTCTTCTGGTTATTACCCGCTCCAGAAGGGCTGGATGACCTCGGTTGGCATATGTTGATTATCTTCTTATCAACATTGTTGGGTGTGATGCTGGCACCGGCACCGATGTCAGCAGTAACCTTGGTTGGGCTAACTGTTCTGGGCCTGACAGGTACACTGTCAATTAAGGAAGCGTTGTCGGGCTATGGCGATCCGGTTACCTGGTTATCAGTACTGGCTTTTTTTATCTCTCATGGATTTATTAAAACGGGTCTTGGAATGCGTATAGCCTATTGTTTTATGCGTATTCTTGGCAGGCGCACGCTGACTCTGGCTTATGGTTTAACACTTACGGATTTGCTTCTTGCACCTGCCATGCCAAGCATCACTGCCCGTGCGGGTGCCGTTGTTCATCCAATTATGAAGTCAATTGCCCATATCTATGACAGCCACCCAGGGCCAACGGCAAATCGTCTTGGTCGGTTTCTTACTCTCGTTGTTTTTCATGGAAATGCCATTACCAGTGGCATGTTTTTAACGGCAATGGCGGGCAACCCAATGATTCTAAGCTTGGCGGGCAGTCAGGGAATTGAGATTACCTGGGGAAGTTGGGCTTTGGCGGCCATTGTACCCGGTATCATCAGTCTGATTATTATGCCTTTGGCACTTTATAAGTTGGTTCCTCCAGAGATGACAAAAACACCAGGAGCGGTCAGTCTCGCAAAAGAGAAGCTGGCTCAGCTGGGGCCATTAAAACGGGATGAGTGGATCATGCTGGTTACCTTCATCGTACTTTTACTGCTTTGGGTATTCGGGTCAGGCTTTGGTGTTGTGCCAACGCTGGTAGCCATGCTAGGTGTGAGTTTGTTGATTCTTACAGGCGTTTTGGACTGGCAAGACGTGATTGGCAATAAAGGTGCCTGGGATACCATGATCTGGTTTGGCGCCTTTATCACCATGGCTCATTACCTCAGCGTTTATGGTGTTGTGCAGTTCACATGTGACCACGTAGGAGGATTATTTTCCGGCTTTTCAGCAAGTATGACCCTATTGATGCTTTGTGTGATTTATTACCTGTTTCACTATTTTTTTGCCGCGGCCACAGCACAGATCAGTGCAATGTATACCAGCTTTCTGCTGATCATTCTCGCCGCTGGCATTTCGCCGTTGGGGGGCGCACTGATGCTGGCATTTATGAGTAGTTTGTGTGGAGTGATCACTCACTACGGTAATGGCCCTGCCCCCATTTTATTCGGAGCGGGTTATGTTTCTCTGGGCTGTTGGTGGTTTGCCGGTATCATCATGAGCCTGCTCTATTTGTCCATATGGCTTGGCCCAGGCATTTTGTGGCTGGAATGGCTGGGCTATCTGTGAAGGTGCCGATCATTTAAAGAACAAATTCCACCAATACGGTCTTTATCAAAAACCCAAGCACTCCCAGACCCAGTGCGCCAAAAAGTACAAAGGTACCCCATTTTCCAGCATTGGACTTTTTGGCAAGGTCATAAACGATAAAGGCCATGAACAGTACAAGCCCACCCACGAGGACTGGTAACATCAGGGCTTCGAACTCGGCTACATCCATCTTTATTCTGCTCGCTATTTAGCTGTGTCTTACTTTTATCCGGTGAAGATTATCGGGTTTCCCTTCAAAGTAAAGTCATTCTCCTGCTGTTACGCCCCGCTGAGTAGTCAATGAAACGCTAATAGCCCCTATATAGATGTGAAGATTTACCGATAAAGGTATCCAGAGAGTTTCCATCAGGGCAACGCATAAGGACAACGGAGGGTACAATGCCGATAACACTGAAACTTGTGGATGTTCGGAAATTACAGAAAACCTCTTCAGTAGTCATGGCTGAATCTCAGGCCGTTGTTGAAAGTGCCAGAAAAATGCTGGCAAAGCAGGAAGAGTTTATGGAAAAAGGCGGTATGGACAGAGAAAAACTGAGAGCGTTTATTAATAGCGGCCATTGGTCTGCCAAGCAAAGGCAGAAGGCTCGTGAAGAGCTTCTTCGCTTTCATTCAGAGCTGAAAAGTAATATGAAGCAGGCAGCCGATGAAAAGCGAAAGGATATGGCACTTGGCCGGCGCTTACTCAAGCAGGAAAACGATGTGGTAAAAGGCCAGCGGGTAAAGAAGAAACGTTCTGGTTTTGTTTAGCAGCACAGTCACGGTCAGCCATTTAATCAAAAACAGTTTTCAGGGATGAGAACAGTATGGATCCAATTCGCGGCGTAACAACGAACAACGGCGTTCGTACCCTAAACCCTTTGGAAATGAGCCAGCAGGATTTTATTGCCGCTGTGTATCTGGAAAGAGGCGAGATGCTGGATACTGAAGTCCGGCGGATTATCGATGAAATAGATGTCAGTAACAAAGCGGCTGATGCCATTAATGGCATGATTGCCAAGTCAAATGTGGCGCAGTTTGGTGCTGCTGACTATGCCAGTAATACCTGGAGCGTGGATGGTAGCAATATCACGCTGGAAAATGGTTATAGCCTTCAATTCAGTGAAGATGGGGATTCAAATTCATCCTTTGTTTTATCGGATGCAATGGGCAATCAGCTGATTTATCGGAATCAATTATTAATTCCTGTGCCTAGTGGAACGACCGTAGATGCATTAGAGGTGGGTATTCCTGTCACGGAAAGGATGACCTTGTTACTGGAAGATGGTACTGAAATTTCATTAATTCCAAACGCCACCGGCGGTCTTGATCCTGATGATTTGTCCGGGGGTACCCATGATATTTCTCAAGTTGTTATTACCCGAAGAAATCAGGGGTTGTGGATAACCGATGTAAATACCACCACACCGACAATACCTTCACCTGATCTCAACGGCTATGCCCATGACAGCAACTCCGGTGACGACGGCTACGTTCTGTATGAATCTGGGGGCCTCCATAACTGGGAATACAATGGTAAAAATGTCAGCGATCTAACCGCAACCCATGATGGGGAAACCATTGATGGATTTTTTGCCCGCAAACTGGCCTTTAACGGATCGGTTGCTGGTGAGTTTACTTCTGAGGGAAGACCCATACTGACCCAACGGGAGAAAGATATTCTGACTGAATTGGGCGTTCCTTTCAGTGACCCTGCTGGCGATGGAGACCTGACACCAGCCGCCTGGGGTGCACTGAGGACAACGTTAGACAATGTCAGAGACAACCTGACCGGCAGTAGCCAGCTGCAAACAGTCCAGTTGCAGCGGGCAATGCAGACTTACAATCAGAACTATGAAGCTATGTCTAACGCCCAGCAGAGAATATACAACCTGCTTCGAGATATTATGGGTAATATTGGACGTTGATGAGGAAACTTATCAGTCCACACTGATACCCAGCTGGCTGATACAGTCATTGGCTGAGAATATTTTAAGTTCCTTTGAAAGTGCTTTTGAAGGCGTGGGCTGATCACTGATCATAGTGATCAGTTCATGGATGAAGTCCAGCTGTACCTGATAAAGCTCGTGATTTTCGATGTATTGGGATAGTTCCGTACCGTTCAGATCTTCCGCTTCCGCATACTTGATAAATTTGCCGATGGTGCTTAACGATACGGTTAGTGCGCTGGCGGCTTCATCAACAGACGCTTTCATTGCACAGTTGATTGTGCAGTGAAGGCCGACGGTAAAGTCCAGGGCTGGTTCCACGCCAAAGATGTCAAAATCGTCTGGTGACGGTGATTGTTCGTCCAGCCGTTCAAGCAGGCGTTCAAAATTTTTTGATGATTGAAGACCGGCAACGAAGTCCCAGAGCATATCAAGGCAATGGCGTAGTTCAGCTGATTCTCCAAACTCGGTGATTTCACAAAATAGGGCGAAGTTGGGCCATGCTCTTTCTGTGACTGCATTGGCGATAGCGGTCAGCTGCAATGAGGAGAACGTTTGGAGCTGTCGATGGAATTGTGAGTATAGGCTGCGGGTGTTCAAATGTGACTTCCGAGGTAAGTTAAAGCAAGCATTATTTTAACCTTTCTTCAGTCACTTTTTCATGATCGGCAAAATTTTATTATAAAGGCCAACGAAACTTTACACTGACAGCGTCGAAGTCGTAATCGGAATTCAGTTCAACGTTACCACCATCTGCCATACAGCTGGTAGCAGTGAGTTTGCCGGGGTTCAATTTCAGGTCAGCGCAATCGCCAAAAGAGTAGCGGGTGTTCTTTTTGATGAATTCAACACCTTCCCTGACACTCTCCCCAAGCCCGATCCCATCAAGCCCATAAAGAAGCACAGTGCCGACAGTCTGGTTTATTACCTTATTAGGATCGTCGATTGACTTGTAGACAAAGGAGCCCGCACGTTCAGAGTTACGTTTATTTTCTCGCCTGAAAAAATTGTGCTTGTTGTTGGCGCCGGTTGTCTGGGCGCTTATTTCAGGCATCTCTGTTGAGCTGTCAGCAAGCCCGTGGGTGTAGGGAGTGTAATACTCCAGCGACGAAACAGGCTCTGAATGAAGCGTTGTTGCATGGAGAGTGACTGCGTGGGTAATCGCCCATGCAAGACATAGCGTATGGATGATATATTTCACTGGGTTGGTAATATTCATGGCGTCCTTCCTAAATATATCGTTCACAGTTACGTTGGTTTTATCTCCGATGTCATTTCTATGAGATAGCTGTATGGAAAATTCGTTCCATTAGATATCCTTCAATCGGTAAAGAATGTCGTGTTACAAATTTAATTCTAATGGTCTTTTCGTAATAACTCCTTGAAACCAAAGTATTATATTCAAAAAAGGTATAAGGTTGGATTTGAAAAATGCTTTTGGAAACAGCGTGTTGGGTTTAACTCGGGAAAAGTAATGAAGCAAAGGTTGGTGTGCGTATGGGTGATGTTCGACTAAATAATAATGTTTGAAATGTATTTTATGTCGTATAAATAAAGGTGTACTCACATGGATAGGAGTTATTCTTATGGAGGTAAATAGTAATGGTGTCAGCAGTACTGGTTATTCAAAGGAAGTGTTAAATAAAGCAGCAGGTCAAGATAAGCTAGGATGCTCTGTCACTGAACAGTATTGTCAAAAACATTTTACCAATGATGTTACCAAAAATGCTAAGTATGTGAGTGATTTTCTTGCTTTAAAGGTTGAGCTTCGAGATAGCCCTAAACAATGGATAAAAGAGAAGGTGGTCCGGAAGGGTATCAAACTATATCTGGGAAAAAGTACCACTAGGCTTCCCAACTCCTTGAAAAGCTATTGTATTAAAAAAGCAAAGGAAACGTTAACTGAAAAAAAGTTGTCTAGTTATCAGGTTGTTAGTGATTATAAAGTGGATCTTCGATCTTTAAGTACAATGTCTAGTTTTCTTAATGAAAAATTATCGGAGTTAACAGAAAATCTTTTTCGACAACCAGGAACAGTAAAAGATATTAACTCTATAAAAGAGAAAGCCAAGAGCGGTGAATTGGATGCCAAGTATTTGAAAAGTACTCAACCTCATGCAGTCTCTAGTGCTTTCAAATCAATTCTTAAGGATGAAAAGATACTCTCTATGAATGATTTTGATAGAATTAGAGATTCTACACCAGAGACGGTGAAGGACACTACAAATAAAATATTTGATTCAAAAACCAAATACCAACAGTTATTGCTTCAACAGCTGGCAGAATTTGCTGAAAAGGCGGATAAATATCATTCCAAGGGATCTCAAGTTGTTAATGGGGATAATCTGGTTATTTCCATTGGTGCCAGTCTTTATGATGATAGAGGACTTAGACCAACAGAAGAGATTTCTTTCATCAAAAGCCTTAAAAATCCTAAAACAATAGAGAATGTTGTTGAATTTCTGAATCAGATACGTCAGAAAGCATAAAAAGCAAAAGCGTTTCTCAACATAATAAAGTCTGAGAAACGCTTTAATTATCAAGCCCGGGACATAAACTTCCCAGTCTCAGTATTCACCTTTATAACTTCACCATTGCTCAAATACTCAGGCACTTGAACCTCAAGGCCGGTACTTAGCCTTGCAGGCTTGGTTCTGGCTGCAGCCGAAGCCCCTTTAATGCCCGGAGTGGTATCCACAATCTCCAGCGCTACAGAAGCCGGTAAATCGATAGACAACAGCTGACCTTCAACCAGCAAAGCAACAATCCCTTCTGCATTATCAGCGATATAAAGCAACTGCTCTTCAATGGTGCTGGCATTCACCAGATACTGGCTGTAATCCTCAGAATCCATAAAGGTGCATTCATCGCCTTCACGGTAAAGCAGTGTGACTCCACGGCGTTGCATATCAACATCCGCTAAAAGAATATCACCGGTTAATGTCTGCTCCAGTTTCTGGCCACCGGGTACAGCATTGAAACGCACTTTATACAGTGTCTGGGCACCGCGGGCAGAAGGGCTTTTGGCTTCCACCAGACGAACCTGATAATACAGGCCATCAATGGATACGATCTGGCCTCTCTTCAGCTCTCTAGCATACATATTTGCATAACTCCTTATAACAACTGAAATCTATGCAGCGTACTATATCAGAATGAAAGCTTACTCATACCTCCGTATCTCAACACCAGAACAAGCTAAAGGCTCAGGCATAGCCAGACAGCTACAGCAGACTGAAACCTACTGCACCGAGAAGGGGCTAAACCTTATCGAGTCCCTGCAAGATGTAGGCTTATCCGGCTACCACAAGAAGAACCTTCAAAGCACAGCGGCTCTCGGCTCCTTTCTTGAAGCTATCCAATCAGGCAAGGTACAAACTCCCTGTGCTTTAGTGGTTGAATCCCTAGACCGAATAAGCAGAGCCAGCATAACCGACGCTCTAGCCGTCTTCATGCAACTAATAAACGCAGGCTGTGAACTTCACACCTTATCCGATAAGCAGGTCTATTCTGCCTCGTCAGTTAATGACAACTGGACACAACTAATAATCTCCCTCTCAGTAATGGCAAGAGGCAGAGAAGAAAGTCAGATCAAGAGCGACCGTATCAAGGCAGCGTATCAGCAGAAATACCAGCAAGGGCAAGTCTACGGCAGGAGCTACCCAGCATGGTTAGATAAAACCTCTGAAGGCTTCAGCCTCAACCCAGAGAAGACAGCAATACTCAGACGTATAATAAAGCTTTATCAGTCTGGCTACGGCTGCAAGAAGATAGCAGGGCTACTTAACTCTGAAGGTACAAAGGGTTTTACCTCTGGAACCAATAACAGAACAGGTAATCAATACTGGTTCCAGACAACCATATCAAAGTATATAAAGTCTCCCGCTCTTTGCGGCCACCAGCAGAGTAAGCAAGGACTAATCAAGGATTGCTATCCAGCAGTATTAACAGAGGATCAATTCAACCTCCTGCAATCCCAGAGGAAAGCTAATACAAAGCTGGCAGGCTCAGCAGCGGGTAACTGTAACTCTGTCTTTACTGGCATTGGCAAGTGTCACCATTGCGGCTACTCGCTACAGTACAGCAGGTACAAGACAAGGGCAGGCTACAAACATTATCTCCGTTGTCGGGCATCGCTCCGAGAAGGAACCTGTAAGGCTCCCTCTGTGCCGTACTACGAGGCTGAAGGCTATGCACTACTGGCACTCGAAAGGCTGATACAGGGCGTATACAGCAGCTCAGAGGACAACTCTAAAGCCGATGCAATCCAGCTCAAGCAATCCGAAATAGAACGCCTCCAAGATCAGACAGAACGCCTCACCAGTACGCTCCTGCTGGTGGACTCTGGCACTGTCCCCGCTATACAGCAGAAACTCACAGCAGCGGCTCAGGAGCTACAGCAGGCACAAGCCGACTTAGCACTACTCCAACAGGAGAAAGCCGCCCAGAACGCAGCACAGAGCGATTCAGACCTACAGCAGGCAGCAGCCTTCATCAACGGGATAACAGACGACAATAGAATTACAGCCAGAGCCTTACTGCACCGTCATTGCTCAACTATAGGACTACAAGTAAACAAGGACGACTCTGAAGTGAAGTACAGACTTGTACTAACCAGCAAGCACACCAGCCAGCAGGCAGAGGCAATTAACTACAGAAAGAAACAGAGCGGCAGTACTGGAACAATTCGGCTAATACACAAGGATATTAGTGATTTAAATTCCAGCCTGAAAAGTGAATCTGAGAGAATGCAGCCAGAGGAAACAGCAGCCTAACGGCAGGTTTTACTTAAGGGAAACTAGAGGGGTATACCTCGCTCCTAAATACGCCTCCATTCCTAGAGCCACAAGGGGTATGGGCAGTTCAAGGTGTCACAGCTCGTCACAAAAGAGCACCAGAATACCAAGAGCGGGGCTACTTCTGACTTCAGTCTGTAGCCCCATTCTTTTTAATCGTGCAGGTTAATATCAGGATACTTTCTCAGCTCCCTTTCCTTCTGATCTACCATCAACTTGATAGTAGTTTCATCCAGTGTTGAGAACTTCCTCAAAGCTCGCTCATTATGCGACCACAATAAATGCTCATTAAACCTATAAGTCAACCACTCAAGCTCACTCTTGTACTCAGAGTTAAGCTCAAGCTTTGTATTCTTATCACCGGAAGAGGTAGCCTTATATATGCTCATCGCTTCACTGTCTAGTTTCCTGATAGTTTCTCTGTACAGGATAAAGCCTCCAGCATTAACAACCATTTGCACAGCAAACAAACTACCAATTACAATTTTAAACTTCTTGCTCATTATTCTTCTACTTCAATAAATCCTTAGTAAGATCCTGAAACGTCACACTCTTGATAGTGTTTGTTCTGGCCTTTGACTGTTACGATAAAGTTTCCTTCCTTATTAAACACAAGTTCTCTGTCTTCTTTCCCTTGGTACTTCGCCCGTATACCTTCTTCTGACCTCTCAACAATCTTGTACATACTACCGATGTGCTTCTTTCCCTCCCGCACCTCATGAGTAATCTGCCAGCCATCATCAGCAATATAAAAGCTAGCATCCTCACCTGTTTTAACTTCCTTGCAATCAATAATCGTCCCAGCTACAGCCCCTTGCACCGACAAACCAGCTACCAGAGTACCAGCAACAGCTAGCTTTTCTAAATACTTCATACTGCTTCCACTTCAGCCTTTATCCTATAAACAGTCTTTCGACCTATGCCCAACTCTTTAGCAATATCAGTAGCACCCTTGCCAGCTTCCAGCAGATCAAGCACAGCCTGTCTATCCACTGACTTTTGTCTACCTTTATACTTCCCAGCAGCCTTAGCAATGGCTACCCCTTCCTTCTGCCTCTCAGCTCTGATAGCAAGTTCAAATTCAGCGAATGCACCCATCATAGAGAGCATCATTACCTGCATTGCTTTAGCCTGTCCCTCTGCCTGAGCATCAAAGCAAAGTTGCTCCTTATGAAACCTGACAGAGATACCAGCAGCCAGCCAGCTATTAACCAGCTCCCGCAAATCATCCAGATTCCTAGCCAGTCTATCAATACTCCATACATTCACAGTATCGCCAGAGCGTACATATTCTCTCATTTCTTGGAGTGCTGGTCTATCCGCATCTTTACCAGAGGCTTTATCAGTAAAAGTCCTATCAAAGCTCATCTTTCCATTCAGCCCGTTAAACTGCCTATCTGTATTCTGCAAGACAGTAGACACCCTAACATAAGCTACTTGCTGTCCTTTATGCTCTGGCTTGCTGGTGCTTTCTTTGGCTGGCTCTCCTTGCTCCAACTTCTTAAAGATACCTTCAGCATTATTCTTAAGTACGTTGTACGCTATCTCTCTGGTGCATCTTCCCTTATGTATTCCCAGCTCTGGGAACTCTTCAGCAGCAATAGCCTTAACATCCTTCAGAGTCATTGTCTTAGCTTCCAGTGCTTCAGCTAAGTCTTGCATTCTGATAGCTGTCTCTCTGCTCTGTGTCTTAACTTGTGTCATTCTCTCTCCTTGTATCTTTATGAGGTGTGTCATATACATCTAAGATGTGATTCATTCTACTGTGTCATAAATCAAAGTCAACTTAAATGACACACTATTCTCTAAGTAATGACACGTGTCACTAGATTATACCCAAATGACACAAGCGATTATTCAGTTACTATCCTCCTGCTTTGTTCTCGACTATCCAGCCACCAGCCAGACAACCAAGCAATACCCACCGCCACTCAGAAACAAGTAGCGGCTAGTCGGCATACGGGGACAGCCAGCTTTGGGCAAGTACAAGATAACCTGATAGATTCCGAACTCTCAGAACAAACCAAGAGTGCAGACCTCAGAAATATTTCCAGCAGAATTTTAGAAAGGTGCTTATGCAGGCGGCAGGCTTACAATCGGCTCTCGATTGAATCAAGAATATCATCAGCTCTCGGCAGGGCTACAAGACTCCGAGCGTAATTGTCCATCATTCCGACTCTCGGCTTCATCTCTCTTTTGCACAAACGTCTATAATTCCAGTACCCAGCATAAGCAAGCAGCGGAACCTTATATTTATTTCCTGCACCGTGATTCTCAGTAGCCCATAGCAAAGCATCCTGTCTCCTTTTAACTACTTCAGGTTCAGCATAAATAAGAGCACCCAGCATCTCAGCAGCATTCTTTCTCATTGCAGCGGTTACATTTAACTTCTTTCCTTTAACTTCAAAAGTTGTACCAATAAACTCCAACACAATTAACCTCCTTTGAGCTGGCTTAAGCCACCAGCTCTATATATCTCTGTGCATTCTCTCTGTGAATTGCAACAGTCCATTCTTTCTCAGCCCATTTAACAGGCTGACCCTCTTCATTCTGAAAACCTAATACCTCATGCGGTAAGTCCAGAACCGGAACGCCATAATCAAACCTGTGATTAACAAGTTGCCAATAGCTCATAAGCTCTTTTTGAATGTAAGCATCAAAGAAAGCCTTTCTACTTCCATCCTTATAGAGCTTTCCTCCTTTTGCTATTACATCCTTCACAGCCTGTTCTTTAGTTGTGAATACTTTCCCTATAGCTGGTTCAATTTCCTTCTTCCAGTTCTTGCTAGCAGCAGCCTTAATCTTTCCTGACTTAATCAACTTCAGCCATTTATCGCCAAACCTTACACGCATCTCTCTATTAACAGACTGCGGCGTAACTTCTCCAAGAGTATTTATCAAAGGTTCCAGCACTCGGCTATGATCTTCTTTAAATCCTTGATTGTCTTTAGCAGGCCACGGGAATATATTCTCCTTTTGGAGCTTCCCTCCAGCTTTGAAGGAAACAGCATGACATAGGTGAACATCACCCGGCATATAGAAAGCTCTCTTCTTTAGTCCTAGCTTTTCCTGCTGTTCTTCTGTAAAGGTCAAAACATAACAGAATTTATTTTGATTTCTGACTTCTTCAATTAGGTTGAGTACATCTCCCCACTCTGGAAGGCAACAGGTAGTTCCATATCTTTCTGCCTTATAATAAACAGTAAGCACAATAGAGTTATTCTCAAGCTGGCACTCCTCACAGATACGTTTCTTTCCCTCAAAGATTGCTCCTTTGCTGGTGGGTTTACCGCACCTAATACAAACTTTAGCTTTCTGTTTTCTTTCTAACTCTTTTCTATTTGCTTTGCTGGTGGGCTTACATTCAGTGCAATACTTCTTTCTTTTATCCGTGGTTCTAAATTGTTTACGGCACTCCTTATTACTGCATCGTTTACGAATAGTTGTCACCTTCATTCCTCCTCTATCGGATTAAGCTGCTCCCAAGTGTTAGTAGCTGCTATTACAACCCTGATAATAAGTTCATCACTCCATGTAGGTTGCACCTCTTTCAGTCTCTTCTTAAAATGAGAGAAATAAATAGTGTGCGGTACGTTCTGTTCTTTCCATGCAACTGTTGCAGCTTCAACAGCCATCTGTATATATTCGTTTATAAGTTGGTTGAACTCTGTCTTGTTCTTTGGTGTAGACATAATAAATCTTCTCCTGATAATCAGGTGTAAAAGGTGGTTGTTAAATACAGGCAAATTTGCGGGGTTTAAACTCCCCAGATTTGGGGTATTTGAAAGACAATTCACTTAAGGGAAATTAGAGGGGTATATCTCACTCCAGAATCCCCGCAATCCCTTGCGGCTCTTGGTCTGTCGAGCTTTCAAGGTGTCACACTTTATCTCTATCCGCTCCAGAATCCCAAGAGCGGGGCTACTCTCTGGGCTTCTCAGCCCTGTAGCCCAATCACTCTCAGCAAGCAACCTCAATCCCTTGCTCAGCCAGTACCTCAACAGCTGTATCCCAATAGCTTTGGGCTTCTTCCTTTCTGAACTTTGAGAACATCATCTTCTTAGCAGACTTCGGGCTAATCTCTTCCTTAGCAATAGCAGTCACCAGATTAGCGGCTACATTCTCAATCCGCTTACAGTACGCTTTCTGTCGGGCTTCCTTCCGCATCTCTTTCTTCAGCTCCTCAGAACGTGCCATACCCTCAAGACTCCGCATCTTTGCCTTAGCTCTCGCAATGGCTTCAGGGGCTTGCTTCCGTCTCTGGTACAGACTCATACGACACAAGCGGTTATACTCAGTCATAATCTCCTTGGCAGCTTCCTTACTGGCTTCCTTAGTAATCAACCCAGCTCGAACCATACGCTTCAGGTCTGCCATAGTAGATTCCCTATACAGCTCTGCTCTCTGTGTATGATTCCCGACCATAGCCAGCGGTTGATAATTCAGCTCGCCTCGTTCCTGCATCTGCTGCAATACTCGATGACTCCCGTTCTTCACTTTCTGCACAGTCTTATTAGTAGTGCCATGCTCTTCAGCGATCTGGTTAATAGTCTTTGTCTTGTACCCTTTTCGCTTCCGGTCTGCATTCTCTACCAGAGCGTCATAAATCGCCCGTACACGCTCCTCAGTCAGCCATTTAGCCTTAGCTGGTACATTCTTCTCACTCATAATAAACCTCCGTATACGCCCTCTCAGGCGTCTTAAATCAAATTCAACAGCAGATACTTAGGGGACTATTCCCACTCCTGCACCGAGCCAGCAGGCACAAGCACAGCTAATCCGCATCGCTTCAGTAAAGGGAATACTTTGCTCCGACTTTCTCGGGAAGTATCCCCTGTTCAATAGAGCAACTTTAATCAAGGCGAACTCTCGTTCAAATAATTTGAATGCAGCAACAAGCCATACGGGGCACCGGACAGAATTATCCAGTCTTAAACGCTCACAGAAATTTCTAATTCAGAATCGAATCGGGCTAGATGCAGGGCTTGGGTTTTACTGCGGTGAAGGGAAAGTAGTTATCCACCAGTGGTGGAAAAGTCGTTACTGCGACGGAGGGGCGAAAGCCAGAGGACAACAGCCATCTATTCAGTTATTATCCTCTCGAAGTTCTTTGCAAATAGACACGCCAGCTCTCGAGCGTACGGCATGGGATTCCTCAGTGTGCAAAAACAATCGGGGTGAATGCTGGCTATTGTCAGAACGCTGCTTTATTTCAGGGTCATCAATATCGATCTGCTTGAGTTGTGTACCCAGCATCTGGATAAACCCCTGTACTCGATCCTGGCCATTCAACGTGTATTCAAACCTGAAAAAACGCTCGAAGACCATTTGGCCAGAATAACCACGACGGAAACGGGTACGATACCGAACAACGGAGTCATCCAGAAACTGAACGCTCATATCATGACAGGCCTTTTTGCCATAAACGACAGCGGCCTCTTTTGCTCTGGCGGTATCAAACCAATAATAGAGCAGGAGAAAAAGCAGGGTCAGCCAGAGTAATACATCCATTGAGGCATTCTATGCTGAAAAAAAGTGAGAATAAAGCGGCAGTTGATCAATGAAGGCATCTCGGGCACTTAGGCTTGCCGATGACCTTTCCTTCTCTATCCAGCACCTTCTCTCGGGAATCAACGCGGTAGATTTGTCGCAGATACTCTTTTTCGATGGCACTGGCATCAATCAAGGGTTTTATATCAATACCTGCATATTCCAGGTACTCAAGCATGTGCAGAGGGTTAAGCACAATGTCCTCCGGCTGGGTTATATCTTTTGCCTTTCAAGTTGCTACTTTGTTGGCTGCACTCGTTCTCCCCAATCACTTACTAGCTGTAAGCTCATGGGTTTTCACTCATTTGCCGCCGCGTAGCAACTTGAAGTGCTTTGGGTAAAAATATGGCCGGAATATTACCATGGAGAATATTGTTTTTTTTGATGCAGAGCATAAAAAGAAGGTAGTGTATTGAAAAGGCAATGTAAGAAAGAACAAAGGCCTTGATCTTTCTGAGTGTATTGTTTTAAAGGAAAAATATGATATAGGTCAATACACGGCACTGCCTACCCTTATACAAAGTAAAGCAAGAACAAATAGAATGAGGGATAGAAAGATGACAGTCATTGAGCAAATCATTAAAGACCATCAGCACATGACCAGGCTGCTGGACTTTCTCGACCAGGAAGTGTCGAGGTATCGCGACGATAATGAATACGCCCCCAGAATAAATCTGATTCTCGAGGCACTGGACTATCTCCATCATTACCCGGATGCATTTCATCACCCTATTGAGTCTCGACTGATGGTCAGACTACGTCCACGACTTGAACGACAGAATGATCGTATACAGTTTGACCTTATTGAAAACCAGCATCAACAGATCACCGCGATGACCCAGAAATTGAATGCGGCTTTTTCCAGCGTAGCCAAAGATCAGGTGGTTCCGATTAATCTTTTGCTTTCTGAATACGTGCTTTATAGCGAGTTGCAAAGAGAGCATATGGAGCTGGAAAACCAGTATATGATTCCGGCCATGCAGGCGTTACTTTCTGAAGATGACCTGGCTCAAGTTCAGGATGATTTGAAGCAGATGGCTGACCCGCTGTTTGGCGCCCACCTCTGGGAAATGTACGAAAATCTCTACCAGCACATCGCGGAAAGTGAACTGATGCCCGATGTAATATGAAATCATTCTTAGGCTGAAATGCCATCTTCTTTTGAATAATGTATGCTGAATCTACCTACGGTTTAACATACATTTGTCTAATGTCTTAGAAGTGGACGATAACAATAATGACGAGAATGACCTTATATGATCTAGCCGGTCAGAATGATGATCTGCGCTTCAGCCCTTATTGCTGGCGAGTAAAAATGGCTTTGCTCCATAAAGGCCTTGAGGTGGATAGCAGGCCCTGGCGATTTACTGAAAAAGAGACAATTGCTTTGTCAGGTCAAGGCAAAGTGCCAGTGCTGGTGGATGGCGCCCAAATCATTAGTGATTCATGGACTATTATCAATTATCTGGATACGGCTTATAGCGATAAGCCCCTCTTGTTTGCCGACCAGATAGCAAAAGAAGCCGCTTTTAATTTGAAAGAGTGGGGGGATAAAACATTACTTTTACCGCTATTAAAAATAACGATTCTGGATATCTACAACGCCATCCATGAGAAAGATAAAGCGTACTTTCGGGAGACCCGAGAGCAGCGATTGGGCATGAGCCTGGAATCGCTGTGTGACCGATCGGACGAAGCGATTGCCTCCTTCAGACGTTTGCTGGAACCCGTAAGAAAAACGCTGGAGTGGCAGCCATTTCTCAGTGGCGAGCAGGCGGCAGGGGCAGATTATATTTTATTTGGTGCCTTTCAGTGGGTGCATTGTGTCTCCGCGATACAAATTTTGGCAGAGAATGATCCTGTCAATATCTGGTGCCAACGAATGAGAGCGTTATTTAACGGGTATGGTGAAAAGGCCAAACGGGCCATTTAATACGCAGGTAGAGACATAATATGAAACCTCAGATAGTCGCTTTCCTGATGATGCTCTCCTGTTCAACTTTGCTGGCTGCTCAGATCGATCCAATAGCGTGGGAAGCACCATCAAGCAAAGGTTATACAGGCAGCTTTGCAACTAATAACAGGTTGGCAGACCTTAAGTATATTGATCTTAAAGGCCGGTCTGGTCCGGAAGACGTCGTATTAGGCAACGATGGTTATCTTTATGGTGCCACCCATGACAGTGCCATCATTCAAATTGATATAAAGACAGGCACTACTGAGACATTGGCCTCTACTGGTGGACGTCCTCTAGGCCTTGCTTTTGGCCCTGATGGTTTGCTCTATATTGCAGATGCTTTTCTTGGCTTGATGGTTCTGAATGAAAAGAATGAAGTCGAGTTACTGGCGGATAAAACAGCGTCCGGTTCACCGATTCTCTATGCCAATAATCTGGATATCACGAAGACAGGTGTCATCTATTTTACCGATTCCAGTACCCGTTTTGGGGCTGCAGCCAGTGGCGATACCCTTGCGGCTTCCATGCTGGATTTGATGGAACATCAAACCACCGGCAGGGTTTTGAAGTATGACCCGGCGTCTAAAACGGTGGACGTGGTGACGGATGGTTTTAACTTTGCCAATGGCATTGCACTCTCCGAGGATGAACAATACCTTCTGGTGATTGAGACGGGAGCCTATAAAGTTCATCGTATCTGGTTAGATGGGCATAAGCAGGGACAGCGTGAAGCAGTGTTAACCAATATGCCTGGTTTTCCGGATAACCTGACCCGGGCAGCAAACAATACCTTCTGGCTCGGGTTGGTTAGCCCAAGGTCAGCGGCGATTGATAAGCTATCCAGCTGGCCATATCTTCGTAAAATCGTACAAATGCTGCCTGAAAGCCTGAGGCCAAAACCGCAGCGATACGCTCATATTGTTCATATTGACGGCGATGGTCAGGTACTGGAAACATTGCAGGATGCAGAAGGTCGCTATGCCATGAATACGGGGGCGATCTCCGGCCCGGATGGTGAACTGATTGTCACCAGCCTGACTGAACCAAGGCTGGGATATCTTGAAGCAGGCTGGGACAAAGAATGAGTTATCACTGTGCTAGCACGGCTTGATAGCTCGGCTTGATAGCTCAGCTTGATAGCTCAGGCCGATTCTTATAAAGCGCCAATGCTTCTGGATTTGCCAGAGCATCGGTGTTTTTTACCGGACGGTTGTGAATCACTTCTCTTACCGCCACCTCAACAATTTTGCCACTGATCGTTCGGGGAATATCCGTCACTTGCAGTATCTTAGCTGGCACATGTCGCGGGGTTGTATTGCTGCGAATTGTCGTGCTGATTTTATTTGTCAGCGCTTCGTTCAACTCAAGCCCATCTCTGAGCTGAACAAAAAGAACGACTCTGGTGTCATCCCCCCACTCCTGACCCACCGCAATGCTATCAAGCACTTCAACGACTTTATCCACCTGACGATAGATTTCTGCTGTGCCAATACGCACTCCACCAGGATTCAGCACGGCATCTGCACGACCATGGATAATAACGCCATCATGCTTGGTGAGTTCGCCATAATCACCGTGTGCCCAAACGCCATTGAAATCATCAAAATAAGCGCCGTGATACTTGCTCCCATCAGGATCGTTCCAGAACCCAATGGGCATGGATGGAAAGCTGGATCGACAAACCAATTCACCTTTCACGGCAACTTGAGGGTTGCCTTCATGATCGACAAATTCCACGTCCATGCCCAACCCTCTGCATTGCAACTCGCCCCGATAAACCGGCAGTATCGGGCACCCTAAAGCAAAGCAGGACATGATGTCGGTTCCACCAGAAATGGAGGAAAGACGAATATTCGGTTTTACATCACGGTAAACGTAGTCGTAACTTTCATGAAGCAAGGGCGAACCGGTGGAAAGCAACGCTTTCAAATTATCAAGATTATGGGATTCGGCTGGTTTCACACCTGCTTTCTGTAATGCGGCAATGTATTTCGCACTGGTGCCAAAGATAGAAACATCCTCTTCGTCGCCCATGTCTATTAAAGATGCCGGTTCTGGATAAAAGGGTGATCCATCATAAAGGACAACTGTCGCGCCAATAGCCAGTGACGACACTAGCCAGTTCCACATCATCCAGCCGCAGGTGGTGAAGTAGAAAATGGTGTCATCCGGTTTCAAATCTGTATGAAGCCCGAGTTCTTTCAAATGTTGCAGTAATGTTCCACCATGGCCGTGCACGATGCACTTGGGCACGCCGGTAGTGCCCGATGAGTACATGATGAAGAGAGGGTGGTTAAACGCAACGGGTTCAAAAATGACATCTGTAGTCGTACTACTGCTGCAAAAATCTGACCAGAGCACACTCTTTGGTAAATCCGTCGTCACCAGCTTTGTGTTCAGAAACGGAACTATCACGGACTGCTGAATAGATGGAATCTTCTCTAAAATAGTGCGTACTTTTTCAAGGCAGTCGATCTGTTTGCCGCCGTAAAAATAGCCATCCACGGTAAGCAACAGTTTTGGTTCAATTTGACCAAATCGATCCATTACCCCCTGAATGCCAAAATCCGGTGAACATGATGACCAGATAGCGCCCAGAGAAGTTGCTGCCAGCATAAGGGTAACTGTCTCCAGGCAGTTGGGCATGAACGCGGCAACACGATCGCCTTTTGATACGCCGGCATTCATCAAGCCTTGCTGAGCTGAAGCAACGGCTTCATACAGCTGTTGATAACTCAGTGTACGTCGATGGCCGTTTTCTCCACGAAAGATCAGTGCTGTTTTATCATCGCGCCTTTTCAGGAGGTGTTCCGCATAATTCAAAGTGGAATCAGGAAACCATTCAGAGCCGGGCATTTTATCATTGATCAGAATGGCAGATGGCTGATGATGGAAAATGACTTGGTAAAAGTCAGACAGAGACTGCCAGAAACGAGGGCGATCCTCGATACTCCAATTATGAAGTGTTGGGTAGTCCGGCATGGATAAGCCAGTATGGTTTTGCACATACTCAATAAACCCATGAAGGTTCGATGAAGCTATGGCTTCTTGATCAGGTTTCCATAATGCAGTCATGGAATATCTCTTGTTCTTTTTCTTATGAATTCAGGTTTGAGTGTATCAGAGCAACACCTGCATTGGAGCGAGATGGAATGCCAAGCTCCCTATGAATAAAGCGGGCGGTGTTTAAGAGTGCCTTTAGATCAATGCCGGTCTTGATCCCCATGCCTTCCAACATGTAGACGACATCTTCCGTCGCCACATTACCGGATGCTCCGGGTGCATAAGGGCAGCCACCAAGCCCAGCGATAGATGAGTCAATCACGGTTAACCCTTCTTCCAACAGTGCATAAATATTGGTTAAGGCCTGACCATAAGTGTTGTGAAAGTGAGCAGCAAGCGATTGAGTTGGAATATTTCTGGAACAGGCTGCAAAAATGCGTTTTGCTTTGAGCGGTGTACCTACGCCAATCGTGTCGCCCAGAGAGATTTCATAACAACCCATTTGCCAAAGTGCATTAGCAACACTGGCAACCTGTTCCGGTGATATTTCGCCATCGTATGGACACCCCATCACGCAGGAAACATACCCTCTGACCTTCAGGTGATGCTTTTGAGCTGCGTCCATGACCGGTTCAAACCGTTGAAGGCTCTCTGTTATTGTACAGTTGATATTTTTCTTGCTAAAACCCTCAGAGGCGGAAGCAAAAACAGCCACCTCATCAGCACCTGCTGCTATTGCAGCTTCAAAACCTTTTAAGTTTGGTGTTAAGGCGCTATAAACGACACCAGACTTTCTGTTCAATGCTGAAAAAACATCCTGCGAGCCAGCCATTTGTGGTACCGCCTTAGGTGACACAAAGCTACCCGCTTCAATCCGTTTAAGCCCGCTTGCGGCTAAACTATCAACCAGTTCAGCACGCTGGCTTGCAGAAAAGGTTTCCGGCTGATTCTGTAAACCATCTCTTGCTCCCATCTCTACCAGCGACACCGCTTTTGGGAATCCTTTTAATGACGTGACAGATTTATCAGTCATCTGACGTCTCCAGTTTTTTATTCGTTAAACGTTAGCAGGGTTGCACCTGCCGCCACCTGATCACCGGTTTGAAAGTGAATCTGCTTAATCACCCCAGCTTCGCGGGCTGCAATACAGTGCTCCATTTTCATGGCTTCCATAATGACCAGGGGTGCGCCTTGATCAACCATTTCACCTTCTTTAACCATAATGGCTGTGATCGCTCCGCTCATGGGTGCGACCGGTTTATGATCCTGATCGTTATCATGGTCAATCTTATGGCCAGGCAGAGTGACTTCATAACTGGTGTCAGGAAGAAAAACTTTTAGCTGCTCGCCGGGCATTGGAATCACACGACCCTTTGCCATGTTGCTGGAGGCGGAAAATGTGAACTGACACGACTTGCCTTCACTTTCCTGTTGCCAGTGGGCAATCACGCTTAATGATTGATCATTGAAGTGGAGATGATAGGTATCCACATCTTTATGGATACGAATCTGATATAGCTGTTCATCCAATGTGAGATGCACGATCGATTGAAGCTGTAGGGAAGCGGAAGCTATCTCAACACGCTGACATTGATCTTCATATTGATAAATAGCGGCAAGGGAAAGTACCTGATATTGATCGTCTAGTTCAGATGAAAACGGATGTTGCTCGATAAAGTGAGTGTTCAACAGCCCTTGTTGAAAGTCCGGCGTTTTCAGCAGATGTATTAAGAAATCACGATTATCGTAAACACCCGCCTGACCGTATTCCATTAACGCTTCGTGCAATCGTTGGATGGCAGCATTACGGGTTGTACCCCGGGCAATCACTTTAGCAACCATCGGATCGTACCAGGCGGTGATACTGTCGCCCTTTTTAATGCCGGTATCAATGCGCAGATTGCCGTGGGTTTCAGGCCATGCCAGTGAGAAAATTCGACCGGATGCGGGGAGGAAATCTTGTCGGGGATTTTCCGCGTAAAGACGCGCTTCTATAGCATGACCATTGACGGATAGTTCCTGTTGTTGAAGCGGCAGAGGTTCTCCGGCGGCAATGGTAAGCTGCCAGTTCACCAGATCCAGATCCGTTATCATCTCCGTTACCGGATGCTCTACCTGCAGGCGAGTGTTCATTTCCATAAAATAGAACTGCTCGCCTTCCAATAGAAACTCCACCGTACCGGCACCTTGATAGCCAATCGCTTTACCCGCAGCAACGGCGGCCTTTCCCATCGCTTTGCGTAACTCATCCGATAAGCCCGGTGCCGGCGCTTCTTCAATGACTTTCTGGTGGCGACGCTGCAATGAACAATCACGGTCAAAGAGATAAACCCCATTACCGTGGTGATCGAAAAAAATCTGAACTTCTACATGGCGAGCCGTAGTGACAAAACGTTCCAGCAATAGCTTGTCGTTACCAAACGCTTTACTTGCCTCCCGTCGTGCAGAGTCCAGATGCTGCTGCAGGGAAGATGGGTTATCCACAACCCGCATGCCTTTTCCGCCCCCACCATAGGCGGCTTTAATCAATAATGGGTAACCAATGAGCTGCGCTTCTTTTGTTAACTGCTCATCGGATTGATTATCCCCGTGATAGCCCGGCGTTAACGGAACGCCCGCTTCCCCCATAATCTTTTTGGCTTCACTTTTTGAGCCCATGGCATCGATGGCAGATGCGGGTGGGCCAACAAAGATAATTCCACTTTTCTGGCATGCTTCAGCAAAACCTGCGTTCTCGGATAAAAAACCATAGCCCGGGTGAATCGCATCAACCGCTTCCTGTTTGGCGATCTCCAGAATGTGGTCAGCCTTTAAATAACTTTCGCTCGCAGGGCTCGGCCCAATATAGATGGCTTTGGTCGAAAGCTCGGTGTGCAGGGCCTGAGCATCCGCATCTGAATAGATAGCGATGGTTTCGATGCCCATGGCGCGAGCGGTGTTAATAACCCGACAGGCAATTTCACCACGGTTGGCAATCAACAGTCGTTTAATCATGAGTTGCCTCCCGCTTTCCAGGCAGGCGTTCGTTTCTCCAGAAAAGCGGATAAACCTTCCTGGCCTTCTTCAGAGGTTCGAACCCTGGCGATTTTCTCGCAGTTAGTGTTGATTAACGATTCGTTGATAGTTTGGTTGCTCACCGTACGGATCAGCTGTTTTGCTTCGGCCATGGCAATGGGAGCATTTTGCAAAAGTTGTTCTGCAATCGCCTGTGCAGTTGCAGCTAACTCATCTTCACGACAACGTTCGTGAATAATGTTCAATTGTTGAGCCTGCCAGCAATTGATGGTTTCAGCGGAGAGGAAGTACCGTCTGGCCTGACGCTCGCCCATCGCGCGAACCACATAGGGGCTGATGACCGCTGGCATTAACCCAAGCTTCACTTCACTTAAACAGAAGCGGGCAGACTCTGTTGCAATGGTCATATCACAGGCGGTGATTAACCCCAGCGCACCGCCATAAGCGGCACCTTGAATTAAGGCGAGTGTGGGGGCAGGGAAAAGATCCAGACGTTGTATCAGTTGAGCTAATTGTTGCGCGTCTTTGAAATTGTCTTCTTGGCTGAGATCTTTTGACTGGCGCATCCAGTTGAGATCAGCGCCGGTGCAGAAGTGCTTGCCACTGGATTTCAGTATCAACAATCGAACAGGCAGTTGGTCGAGCTCATCCAATGCTCGGTGAAACTCCGCAATCAGAGCTTCATTGAGCGCATTGCCCATTTCAGGTCGGTTTAAACACAGCGTGGCTATAACACCACTGCCGTTTTTAAGGGGCTCTACATCCAGCACCAGATTATTATTATTCGAAGCGGTCATGGTAATGAGTCCTGTTACATTCTAAATATGCCAAACCGGGTGTCTTCAATCGGTGCGTTCATGGCGGTTGAAAGACCAAGCCCTAAGACCGTTCTCGTCTCTAACGGATCTATGACCCCATCATCCCAGAGCCGTGCACTGGCGTAGTAAGGGTTTCCCTGATGCTCATAGCTATCAAGAATGGGCTGACGGATGGCTGTTTCCTGTTCTTCCGTTAATGGCGTGCCTTGCTTGTCCATGGCATCCCGTTTGACCTGAACAAGAACACCAGCCGCTTGTTCTGCGCCCATGACGGAAATACGGGCGTTTGGCCAGCTCCAGAGAAATCGTGGATCGTAAGCGCGCCCACACATGCCGTAGTTACCGGCACCAAAGCTACCGCCAATAATGACTGTGAATTTGGGCACTTTCGCGCAAGCGACAGCGTTCACCATTTTTGCACCGTGGCGTGCAATGCCACCGGATTCTGCCTGTGAACCCACCATATAGCCGGTGGTGTTTTGCAGAAACACCAGTGGAATACGACGCTGACAGCATAATTCAATAAAGTGTGCGCCTTTCTGAGCCGACTCTGAAAACAGAATGCCATTATTGGCAAGAATGCCTACCGGATAGCCGTGAATCCTTGCGAACCCACAGACTAATGTTTCGCCAAATAAGGCTTTGAATTCATCAAAGTCGGAATCATCGACGATTCGGGCAATCACTTCCCGCACATCGTAGGGTTGACGCAAGTCCGTTGGCACAACGCCGTAGAGTTCACTGATGTCGTACAAAGGTTCACGGCTCGGTTTCAAATCTAACTCTGCCTTTTTCACGGTGTTTAGCCGGGAGACAGATTGGCGAATCAGTTGAATAGCATGGGCATCGTTATTGGCGTAATGATCAGCAACCCCGGATTGACGACAGTGAACATCGGCACCACCCAATGCTTCGGCACTGATTTCTTCCCCAGTCGCTGCTTTTACCAGGGGAGGACCAGCCAGAAAAATAGTGCCTTGCTGTCGTACAATAATGCTTTCGTCGGCCATGGCGGGCACGTAAGCTCCGCCGGCAGTGCAGGAACCCATCACAGCAGCAATCTGTGGAATGCCTTTGGCGGATAAGTTGGCCTGATTAAAGAAGATTCGGCCAAAATGGTGTTTATCGGGAAAGACTTCATCCTGCCGTGGTAGATTGGCGCCACCAGAATCCACCAGATAAATGCAGGGTAAATGGTTCTGTTCGGCAATGGTTTGTGCCCGCAAATGCTTTTTAACTGTCAGGGGAAAATAGCTCCCACCTTTTACCGTTGCGTCATTGGCTACAATCATGCAGCCACGGCCAGAAATTCGTCCAATACCAGCCACTACACCGGCGCAGGGCACATAATCTTCGTAGACATTTTCAGCGGCCAGCAGCCCCACTTCGAGAAAGGGTGAACCGGGATCGATAAGCATGGCAATGCGATCCCGAGGGAGCAATTTACCTTTGCTGGTGTGCTTTTGCCGGGCTTTCTCTGAACCCCCTTGTTTCAGGCGCTCAGAAGTTTTATTCAGCTCATCAACCAGTGACTGCATCTGACGACGGTTGTCACTGAAGCTGGCACTGTCGATATTAATGTTGGTGGTAAGCGCAACCATAAGAAACTCCTTGATCCATCAATTAGTTGCCGGTTTCCTGAAACAACTCCCGACCAATTAACATACGACGAATTTCAGAAGTACCAGCACCAATTTCATAAAGCTTGGCATCTCTTAACAGGCGACCCGTTGGATAATCATTGATATAGCCATTCCCTCCCAGAATCTGAATGGCATCCAGTGCCAGAGAGGTTGCCTGTTCTGCGCAATAGAGAATCGTGCCAGCGGCATCTTTTCGAGTTGTCTCACCACGATCACAGGCGGCAGCGACCGTATAAAGATAAGCCTTACTGGCATTCATTCGGGTGTACATATCCGCTACTTTGCCCTGAATCAGCTGGAACTCACCAATGGCCTTACCAAACTGCTGGCGATCATGAATATAGGGCACCACCACATCCATACAGGCTTGCATAATGCCGGTTGGACCGCCGGATAAAACAACCCGTTCGTAATCCAGCCCACTCATCAATACTTCAACGCCACCGTTGTAGGCACCGAGAATATTGTCTTCCGGCACTTCACAATCTTCGAAGACCAGTTCGCAGGTGTTAGAACCTCGCATGCCCAGCTTGTCCAGTTTTTGTGCTCTGGAAAAACCGGGGAAATCCCGCTCAACAATAAAGGCTGTTATCCCTCTGGATTTCTTTTCCGGTTCTGTTTTTGCATAGATCACATAAGTGGCAGCGTCGGGACCATTGGTGATCCACATCTTGTTGCCATTCAGAATGAATTTGTCGCCTTTTTTTTCCGCTCTGAGTTTCATGCTGACCACATCAGAACCGGCACCGGGTTCGCTCATGGCGAGAGCACCAACTGCTTTTCCGCTAATCAGGTCAGGTAGATATTTATCTTTCTGTGCTTCGGTTCCCATGCGATGAATCTGGTTAACACAGAGGTTGGAATGTGCTCCGTAGCTCAGCCCCACAGAGGCCGATGCACGACTGATCTCTTCCATGGCGATAACATGGGCAAGATAGCCCATATCAGAACCGCCCAATTGTTCATTGACGGTAATCCCCAGTAATCCCATGTCGCCCATTTTTTGCCACAAATCTGAGGGGAACTGGTTGCTCTGATCGATCTCCGCTGCCCGGGGGGCGATTTCTTTTTTAGCAAACTGCCTGACCTGATTTCTTAACAGGTCATTGGTTTCTCCGAGGTTGTAATTGAGTTGGCTGTACTGGCTCATGGGTAATCCTCACTTTTATTTTTATTAATTCAGGATTGTGGGTATTTACTTTTTATTGTCTCGCATCGCTTTCTGGCAACGCTTTTTGGCGTTGGCTAATTCATCTTTCATAATCTGGATATCCGCCAACTGTTGTGCAAGACGCTCACTGGAGAGGTCTATAGCATCCAGTAAAGCTTGAAGCTGGTCGGTATTCTGTGAGCTTGGGTCGTACATTTCGATCAAAGCCTTTGATTCAGCCAGGCTGAAGCCCAGCCGCTTACCTCTGACGATCAGCTTAAGGTGCACACGGTCTTTTTTGCTGTACACGCGCTGCATGCCTTTGCGGGCAGGGTTTAGTAATCCCTCATCTTCGTAGAAGCGTATGGTTCGAGGGGTGATATCAAACTCTCGAGCCAGCTCTGAGATGGTAAACGTCGTTTCAGGCATATCGGAGGCAACCCTGATAATTTGTGCGCTTATATAATGCAGAGTATAGATTCCCTTTACGTAAACGTAAACTAAGGGCCAGCTTATTTCCAGTGTTGATGGCTAAAGGGTTGAAAAAATCAGGAAGGAAACTTATTGGTTGAGACGTAAATCATCAACCAATAAGAGAGAGGAGGGTTATATAACTTGGCTAAGAAAGGTTTTCAAGCGCTCGTTTTTCGGAGCATCAAAAAACGCATTGGGCTCACTGTCTACCAGCAGTTCGCCAGCATCCATAAACAACACCCGGTCGGCCATTTCCCGGGCAAAGCCCATTTCATGGGTAACCACAACCATGGTCATACCTTCTTTTGCCAGCTGTTTCATAACATCCAGCACTTCGCCGACCATCTCCGGGTCCAGTGCGCTGGTGGGCTCATCAAACAGCATGATGCGAGGTTGCATTGCCAATGCTCTGGCGATTGCGACTCGTTGTTGTTGGCCGCCGGATAATTGCGCGGGGAAACTGTCTGCTTTATCTGAAAGGCCGACTTTTTGCAGCAGTGTTCTAGAGCGCTCTTGCGCTTCGGCACGACTGATTCCTCGGACCTTCATAGGTGCAAGACAGATGTTGTCCATCACCGATAAATGCGGGAACAGGTTGAATGACTGAAACACCATGCCCACTTCTTCCCGGAGTTTATTGACGTCTCCGGGGGTGGTCAGGGAGATACCATCAACGACAATTTCACCGTCGTTAATGGTTTCCAGCTGATTCAGGGTTCTAAGAAAAGTGGATTTGCCTGAGCCGCTGGGGCCAATTACTACCACCACTTCTTGTTCATAAATGGTTTGGGAAACATTACGCAGCGCATGAACCCCATTGGGGTAGATCTTTTCTACCCCAGTCGCCTGGATGATGACTTCAGTCTCTGACGGCATACTTCACCTCCATACGACGCACCAGCCAGGACAGGGTGCCCGTTAACAGTAAATACAGCAGTGCAATGCTGAACCACACTTCAAAGGGGCTGAAGGTCACACTGACTACTTCTCGACCCGCTTTGGTCAGATCGGTTAACGATATGACGGATACCAGCGAAGAGTCTTTTATCAGGTTGATAAACTGGCCAGCTAAAGGTGGCAATACCCGCTTAAACGCCTGTGGCAGAATAATGTAGCGCATGGTCATGGAGCGACTCATGCCAAGGCTTCTTCCTGCTTCCATCTGCCCTCGGCTGATGGACTCAATGCCTGCACGAATGATTTCTGCAACATAGGCGCCGGTGAAGACTGACAGCGCCACAACGCCAGCGGTAAACCGCTCCAGATCCAATACCGTCCCAATAAAGAAGTAGACAATAAAGATTTGAACCAGCAATGGCGTACCGCGAACCAACTCAACATACACGGTTGCCATATGCCGCAGTGCCGGATTGGGTGAAATACGGGCAAGCCCTGCTAATGCCCCAAGCACAATGGCAAAAACAATGGAGACCAGTGATAACTTAATGGTCATCCATAGGCCGGTAGCAATAGGCCCGGGTTGCCATTGATAATTGGTCGCCAGAAGGTCACCTTCAAAAATCAGGTCTCCTTCAAAAACGGCAATCTCCTGATAATCAGTAAAAGACACTTGTTCACTACTGTCATACTCATTCACCAGTGTCAGTTGTCCTTTATCGTCTACCTCAATGTTGCCGTCGAATTCAGCCCGGAGTTCTTCCGGAGCCTGATAAAGAATGTACTGGGGGATTCGGTCCCAGCGCCAGATGTAGTCAATAGCCTGACTTGATTTGTAGATACCCAGACCCAACAGCAGCAATAAGGCAGCGAAGACCAGGTTCCAGAGAACCTGGTTAGGCTGCTTTTCCATTTGCAATGGCTGGCCTTTAACGGGTTTACCGTTCATCACCAGGCGTTACTTCAACGTCTTCTGCCATTCGGAACTTTCGAACCATTTAGCGTAGATTTTATCGTAAGTACCGTCACCCTGAATTTGGGTCAGGAAGTTGTTCAGCCAGTTGATGAAGTCCGGGTCGCCTTTACGCACACCCCAAGCCAGAGGCTCATAGGTAAATGGTGAGTCCAGGTGAACCAGTTTGCCAGGGTTTTGGCTTGCGTAAATAGCATTGAATGGGAAGTCATATACAAAAGCGTCTGCTTTGCCGTTGAGAACCTCGATAGCGCCATCGGATTCAGTTTCAAATAATCTCAACTTGGCTTTGCTCAAGTAACGCTTAGCGGCGATATCGCCAGTGGTGCCCAGCTTGGATGCAACAATGTACTTAGGGTCGTTCAGATCTTTATAAGATTTGATTTCATCTTCAAGGCCTTCACGAACCAGTACACTTTGACCAATGACAATGTAAGGATTGGCAAAGTTGATCTGCAGGTTACGCTGAGAAGTCAGAGTCATGCCGGCCATGATGATGTCGAACTTGTCCGTCATCAGTGCAGGAATGATACCGTCCCATGCAGTGTTCACAATTTCCAGCTTAACGCCCATGGCTTTAGCCATTTGACGAGCGACGTCTACATCAAAGCCAACGATCTTGCCTTGCTTGTTGGTCATCTCGAAAGGCATATAACCTGCATCCAAACCAATACGCAGAACTTTACGCTCCATGATTTGGTTCAGGGTGGATTCTTCCCAGATTTGATTATAAGAGGCGAACAGCGAAGAGCTGAATGCCAGCAAGAATGCCAGCAGGGTGGTTATTCTTTTCATTATTACTCCTTAAAGCAGCCGGATCTCCTGTTTATCCGATGCCGATTATCTTTATTATCTTGCTGACTGTTCCGTGTCTGCTACACCTCGTAATAAAATAGTTCTACGAGGAAACAGTTCGCATTGTACATACTCTGTTGTGTATTGCCAGCGCAATAAATCGGTGATTAACTGAGACGCAGTTTCGTAACTTCTTGACTTGAAATTTATAAATGGTAAATCAATATCTACCTTTGTTGTTGATTCAGAAAATGGATATGTAAACGCTGGGTGCAACGTGATCAGTTTTGATATGAATTGGATTTTCCTATTATTTAAAGTGTGATTTTATGTCGTTTTTGTAATTATGAGTGAATAGCATTTTAAATGGCTTTTGATAAATAAAGTATTATATGCAGCCTTGAACCATTGTGACTGTCTGAATGTCAAATTCAGTAGCCATTAGATCTAATGGCAGTTATTGATGCTTGGTTTGAGGTGTTTAAAATGAACAATGGTGTATCTGAATCCGATTCTGCAACTAGTTATATTACAAAAAATCCTTCCGATGAAACAGCCCTGCTAAATGTGTGCAATGGTGATGTTGAAGGCAGTAAGCAGGCGTCCGGCGAGAACAGTTGTGGTTGGGGGCCTAGGAAAGTTGTAATAGCTGTTGTTGGCGGATGCCTATTCGTAGGGGCGACTTTTGCAGCGATTTATCTTGGTACTCAATCTGGTGATAGTGGAAATATGCTTGAAGCTGTTCTGTCAGATCGGAATGTGACAGGTCTCAATGTCACTAGCTCGAGTTCTGGTAACTCCATGCTCTCTCCTTTAATACAATCAGGCCAGCCCGGTAATTCAATGTTAACCCCCTCGCTACGTAACCATGAAAAGGAAGCGGATGCTGATGTAAAAACTGTTTCTTCTACAGCCTCAACACCGGTGACAACTACAACGGAAAAAACGAGCTCTACTGCTAAGGTCGTCAACGAGCAGAAGGAGGGCGCTGGAAGGGATGCTTCGCAATCTGACATTGTAGGTCAGAATAATTTTTCTCAATCTAAGAAAAATAGCAGCAAGGTGGGTGAGGTAGAAAGCATGGAAAATATTGATAAGCCTGCTGATGAGGATGAAAATATGATGCAGGGCGATGACCCTAATGCATACTCTGGAATTTCAGATGGACAACTGTCGGCTACCGAGACTAAAACTGATGTACAACAGTGGTATAGAAAGATGGTATTTACCAAGGATAAACCAAAACTTCTATTCACGTATCATGCTGAAAGTCATGTGCATAACTATGAACCGACCCGAGTAGGGACCGTTCGGGTTGTAGCAGAGCTGACAACTATGGGAAGGTCTTTAAATAGAAGGGCTGAAGATTTTAATGGCATGTCACTTACTCTGATTAGTACAGAAGGTAATCGAACGATTTTATCAAAAGATATAGGTATTGATTACGCACTAAACAGAGAAGTAGACAATTCTAAACACTGTGCTCCAGTAGGATCTAATGGCGTACTGTCTTGTGACTTCAATTTTCAATTAGATAAAGACCAACAACATGGTGATTGGAGGTTAGTTCTTGATGATCCCAAAAAAAATGGGTGTCTGGAGTATGTCAGCGCATGGTTCCCGACTGGTACATATAACAGCGATGAGTTTCCAACACACAGAGTGCGTACTAATAAGGAAGCTAATTGCATAAAGATTACCCCTGTCAGCAATTACATTGTAGCCCCTTACTTTGCTAAAGGAGAAGTAACGGTTGATGTGACTCTAGGTGGGTTCGACAGTGTTGATAGCGATGAGCTCTCTACCTTTAAACTGGCATTGATCACGCCAGATAATCAACATATCTCATTGTATGATGGTTCGGATACTGAAAAGGACAGTTTTACCAGGGAACAGAATGACAGTGATCTAATTTTTCATTTTACCAAAACACTAGACGGCAGTGCGCGTGATGGTAAATGGAGCCTTTTTGGCGCTGATAGCACTGGAAGGATGATAACCGTTAAAGGTTGGACTTTATCCCTTAATGCGCAAGGAACTGAAGTTTAGAAAGTAATATAACTAGAATTATTTTTTAAATAGGAGTGAGAATCTAGTTTTTAATGTGCGTTTTCCTTTGCTGTCTTATATTGTCTGATGACACCTAAATAAATCAGGCCCCTTGAGGAGCTACCAGTATCAGGATAAGTATTTATTATGCAGTTATTCGGAGGTGCGGCAAGCGCAAGCTCTGGGGGTAATTTAAATCCGACAAGCTTGTCAGTAGATGAATCACCAACTATCAGTGGTGTTGCTCAAACCAAGATAGACCCAAGAGTAGATTTTGATGCAGAAGTAGGGAGAGTTTGGTGTCGAGGCGTTATGAAGCTTGGGTCCGGAGTATTACAGATGTACCTTCCAAAAGGTGAGGGTGGGCAACGCCACTTAAATATGACGTCTATTGCGGTCACTGCGTTATTTGTCATGTCGGGGGCGACACTTTGTCTATATTGCCTAAATGGAGCGGAGTTAGTCATAACGTTGACGCCAGAGCTAGTTTCCCGGTTATCATTTTACTTATCAAACCCTGGTTTGATTCCACAAATAAACTATTCAGAAATCCCTCCTTTTCTATGTGCAGCCTTACTTCACGTATATAGCAATATTAATGGAGGATGGTTTGCCTGGGGAAAAATAAAAGAATGTATTGATCTGATCCCATACTTGCAGGGAAAAGAATCTGAGCGTTTGAAAAAGAAAGAAATCTACATGAATATCTTTAGAGTGCTTTTTAATTATTTGATCATGCGCTCTATAGGCAGCAAGCCATTTATTATTGATACTGCAAACTGTCCGAAACAACCAAAAGGAATTTGTCCCTGTGCCACACCGGCAAAAGAAATGCCCTTAGAGTATCCCACCAAGTACAGAGGTAAAATACCTGTTGAAATTCCTCGTGAGGCAGTAGTCAGTAGTTGTTGGCTGGTCAGTGATACTTTATGTTATTGGTGGCGGGCGTTAACAGATGGTTTTGGAGTCACATCCGGTTGATTGGATATCAACCGGATGGACAGAGGAATAACTCTTATCAGGCAGCCATCGCGCCAACCGCAAATTGATTACGCAACTCCTGAATACGGCTCATATAGCTGTTGTATTCCGGAGAAGCGTGATGCGCGTAGTGCATGTTTTTAAACATGCCGGTCAGCTTCACAAAGTAATCACGCACTTCTTCTTTATCAGCAAAGTTGTACTGCTGACGAATCAGGCTGACGATCAGGTTGAAGTTTTCCTGCTGACGATGAATCGGACAGGAGGCGTCTACATCGTCAAAGGCGTCCTGTTGCAGATAAACCATGTCCAGCAGGAAGGATTTCTGGAAGGTCACATAGTCTTCCAGGGTAATACCTTCTTCACCGGTTACCTGCATCATCTGGTTGATGCTGTCGCCACGAACCAGCAGTTCCTGCATCTCCTTAACGTTGGAAACCCAATCAGGCGACAGGTTCTTGTTGTACCAACCTTCCAGCTGATCCAGATAACGTGACCAGGAGATCAGTGGGTCAATCGCTGGGTAGAAGCGTTTGTAAGCGCGATCATAAGACAGGCCGAGGAACGCTTTTACCGTACTCAGTGTCGCCTGAGTCACAGGCTCTTCAAAGTTACCGCCAGCAGGGGATACGGAACCGATCATGGTCAGGGAACCCTGATCACCATCTTCGTTGCAAACGACACCGCAACGCTCGTATACACCTTTAATGGCGGAGTCCATATAAGCTGGGAAACCTTCTTCGCCCGGGATTTCTTCCAAACGGTTAGAGGTTTCACGCATGGCCTGCGCCCAGCGAGAGGTGGAGTCTGCCAACGCCAGTACGTTGTAACCCATCTGGCGGTAGTATTCGCCAAGGGTCAGACCCGTGTAGATAGACGCTTCACGAGCAGCTACCGGCATGGACGACGTATTACAGATAATCACCGTTCGATCAATCAATGCACCGCCGGTTTTTGGATCCTGCAGGTGTGGGAATTCTTCGATGGTTTCCACCACCTCACCGGCACGTTCGCCACAGGCGGTGACGATGACGATGTCCGCGTCGCAATAACGGGAGAAGCCGTGCTGCAACACGGTTTTACCAGAACCGAATGGACCAGGAATGCAGCCAGTACCACCACGGGCGATTGGGAAGAAAGTATCCACAATACGTGTGGTGGTGATCAGTGGCTCTGTTGGGTAAAGACGGTGAGTCTTACCTTTAGCGGCCAGTGTTTCAGCAATGGATTTACGAACCGGCCATTTCTGATACATCGTCAGAGCAATTTCTTCGCCCTTCTGGTTTTTAACGCGAGCAACCACGGTGTCCACCGTGAAGTTGCCTTCCTGCATCCACACCACTTCCACTTCGCCCACAGTTTCAAATGGGATCATGATTTTGTGGGTAAAGCGACCTTCCGGTACGGTACCAAATGTTTCACCGGCGTGGAGCTTATCGCCAATTTTGGCAACGGCAGTAAACGCCCATGTGCGTGTATGATCCAGAGACTGAACCTGCACACCACGCTGCAGGAAGCTGCCGTGTAAATTGGCCAGCTGTTCCAGTGGGTTCTGCAGACCATCGTAGATCATGCTGAGAATACCTGGACCCAGATCCAGAGAAAGCATTTTTCCGGTCTGGAGAATCAGGTCACCCACGGCAACGCCACGGGTTTCTTCGAATACCTGAATGTCTGCGGTGTTGCCTTTTACCCGGAGGATTTCAGCCATCAGCTGTTCTTCCACCGCTTCATTGGAACGGCGGCTTGGTAGTACGTAGACTACCTCGTTCTTTACCAGGGGCTTGCGTGCTTCGCCCTGGCCGATGCCGGTTGCGATGCTTTCAATGGTGATGATATCACCCATCACCGCGACCACTCGGGCAGTGGCCTGTTGCATCAGATCATTTGTTTCAGTCATGTGTATAACCGTTGTCGTATTTCGTCGAATTTCGTTTTAATTCGGAGAACCTGGTAGCTGGTGAGCAAATGTGCCCAGTGCTTGCTGAGTCAGGTCATTAAATCGAACCACTGCTTCATCGCCGTTATAGGATGTCCACCGTGCCACCAGATTCCAGCGCAGCAAGTAGATCACGACCGCTTCAAAATCAAAACGATGACGGGCGCTCAGCTCATTCAGTTTGTTCCAAACCGCTTCCATGACCGTTTTTTCCAGCGTGAGGTAATCCTTTTTATTCAGGCACTCCACGGCAGTGGGAATCCAGGGAAACGCGTTCTGCAAACCAAGGGTTGGGTGGTTCCAGTTGCGACGAATGTAAGCGTAGCGGCTGCCGTAACTCCAGCGAGCAGACGTCGGTGCCTGAATACCCTGGGCTTTACGTCTCAGGGCTGCGGCAATGGTGCGCATATCAAGGCGCCAGTTCACCAGCTCTTTCAGGTCAGTGCTGTCCAGCTGCTGCAGAAGACGCTCCGCAAGATTGATCAGATACTCTTCTTTAACGTCGTCGCCCAAATGGCTCCAGTGAACCAGCTGCTCAACCTTAACCAGGGTTTCCTGATCGGCGGTCGACAACATGGACAGTCGACGATCCAGCTGAATGCGAGAGATCGGCGTAATCTTGCTGTTAAACAGCGAGTCGATATGGGGCAGCGATGTCAGCAGGGTATAGTAGGCATTGTCTGCCATCTTACTCTCCTAGTTCAGTATGGAATCAGTCGGCAGTCGTTTAATTCGACTACCGACGGACATCACTGATTATTTAATGATACCTTCCAGGAGCGCACGGAAGCGTGGTTGCAAGTGCTTCAGCAGAACTTCAGCAACCGCTTCATCGGTCAGCTCAACCTGAATGTCTTTGTCTTTCAGGCGGAAGGAAATACCTGTCTGGCTTACGCCACCGGTGGTAAAGGTCACGCCGTTTTCCAGCATATCGCTGGCGCGCTTCATGGCGAACTCCAGCAGGCCGCCCGCTTTCAGTAACTCAGGGTTGTCACGGAGTTCATCCACACCAATGACTTTTCTGGGCAGAATCACTTCGATGTTCTGTTCGCCGTGCAGGTTGTTCTGGCCAGCGACTTCGACAATCATTTTTTCCAGCAGTTGATCGCCTTCCATGGAGTGGCTGACCACCGCACGGATCTGGTTGGAGAAGGTTTTCAGCAGATAATCTTTCAGCTCAAGAATGGCGTTACGTTCTGCCAGTTGCAGCGCTTCGGTGCCAGCCTTGGTGATAAAGCCGGCTTCTTCACGGGCCTTGCCCACGATGGCGCTGGCACGCTTTTCGGCGTCGGCAATCAATTCTGCTGCGCGGGCTTCTGCACCCGCAACAATTTTGCTGGCTTCCTGACGACCACTGTCAACACCCTGGTTGCGCAGCTTTTCAATCAGTTCCTGAACGCCGACGGAAACGGTTTTCCCTTCGGGGGTTGCAATACTCATATTCGAATCCTGTATCTTTGGGGCTTTAGGCCGACCACAAACCCTGTTCTGGTTCCTATGCTCTGTGTGGGAACCACTTGAACCTCAGGTATGCATTCCCACGCGAAGCATGGGAACGAGGTGTAGTGAGTTCGTGGCAGAACCCGTCATCAGGCAACGATGCCCTGACCCATTACCAAAGCGAATACGAAGGCGAATACTGCGAAGCCTTCAACGATAGCAGCCGGTGCGATGGACAGACCAAACACTTCCGGCTTGTTTTTAGAAGCATTGATCGCTGCAGCAACCGCCTGACCCTGATAGATAGCAGAGTACATCAGCGCAATACCCGTCAGCAGACCAATACCGAACAGACCGGGCGCACTGGCGTCAGTAACGCCGATTGCGCTGAGAGTAAACATAATAACAATGCCGTAAATAACCTGAGAGGAAGGCATCGCAGAAAGACCAACGAACTTACCGTAACCACTCTCAACATCCAGCATCGCACCACAGGCAGCCTGACCTGCAACGGAACAGCCGATAGCTGAACCAACAGCACCCAGAGCAACCGGCGCGAAAACACCTACCCAACCCAGTGCAATAATCAAACCTTCCATTTTCAATCCTCTCGTTTACTAAAAGCTTTGAATGGGTAGCCTTCGTCAGACAGTCCCCAGTTAACAAATTCAATGACGTTAAGACGCATACCGTGAACCACACCGCTCATGATACAGAGCGCAAAGTTAAGAATGTGGCCCAGCAGCAGAATGACTCCCGCAAACAGCACACCGGTGACGGGGCTGGAATTGAGAACGTCCATAGCCAAAGAGTTAAACGTCATGGCCAGAGATGCACCGGACAGGCCGAGAGCAAACAGGCGCATATAACTGAGCACATCACCAAAGGCGCCGGTAATGTTGTAGACGGCTTTCAGGCCATCCAGCATTCTCAGAATCAGATCTTTAAACGATGATACGGCGCGGTCGCTGGAGAACAGGAAGACCAGTGCAGCACCGCCAATCATCATGCCGGGACCAATGGTGGTCTCGAACGACGCTGGAAGTGTATCTGTCATGCCCAGCCAGATAGAGGTACCACCGGCCATCAGTGTTGCCCAGCCCAGAGGGGCTAATGCATAACTGGAGCCACGATTGACGACAGCGGTCATTACGTTGGCGACCACCAGGTGGGACACACCAATAATCACCGATAACTTCATCATCGCGTTGTAATCATTCAGGTTGATAAACGCCAGTTGTCCAAGGAAACTGCCCTCGGAAGGTGCCGCTCCAAAGTAACTGCCGATAAATACACCCCAGACCACACCAACGACGGACATGAAGTAACCAAGGTTCATCAGTCGTTTACCTGCTTCGCTCTGGTTCAGCTTGCCTCGGCAGAGGAAGATGATCAGGGCGAAAATCAGACAGTACATGGCATCACTCATGATCATCGCAAAGAACAGCGAGAACGAGTAAAACACCACATTGCCCGGATCCCAGGCGCGATAGTTTGGCGTCTGGAAGAAGCCAAGGGCGTCGGCACCACCACCGGTTCCGGCTGGTTTGTCCAGAAGCGTGGGTGGATTGTCGTCTTTTGCCGGTGCTTCAAAGATCGCCGCGACACCATGAGCCGAAGTAAAGGCTTCTACCGCTTCCCGCTCTGACACCGGCACCCAACCTTGCACCAGGAAGAATTCTTCTTCATCCATGGTGCTGTTGTTGGCTTGTTGCAGATCTGCACTGTCCATACGGGCAGCCAATACCTGATCCAACAGATAATTCCAGCGAGTCAGAGATTCCCGTTCCGACAGAAGATCTTCAATCGCATCTTCCGCTTCATCCAACATCTCTTCGAGGCGGGACAGTGGAATCTTGCCCACGTGGGAACGAGGAAAAGGAATCAGGGTTTCGTCAGGCTCTTCGTCAGATACCACGATCACATAACTGTCTTTCTGGGTCTGATGAATCAGTTCCCAGGCCAGTTCATGTTCTTTCAGAGCATCCTGCATCGCAGCCAGTTCGCCGTTAGACAGCACGTAGAACCAGAGTCGTTGATGATCCAGATCGTTCAGAGCAGGAAACGCAAATTCCCCCCAGGGGCGAACGTCACGGATGCGCTCCTGAAGTTTGTCACGGATGTCGGACTGTTCACGAAACTTCGATTTGTTGTCGAGAATCTTATGAACAATGTCGTCAATCTGTGCCACTTCTTTCCGTTCCCGGAAATTACGCACCTGTCGTCTTTGCTTGGGGCTTCGTTCCAGCCAGATCTTGGCCTCACTGGCCTCACCGGGCTGTACCTGCACTTCGACTGGCTTCTCAGTCAGCGGAATCAGATGCAGACAACCGAGCTTTTGCAGCCCTTTCAGAATGCCATCTTTTTCGTGATTGGGACCGTAAAGCGTGATCTTGTTAAGTCGTTTAATAGCCATAATCAATACTTTCGCAGTTCAGTAACATCATGGAGTTCCCACATGGAGTTCCCACGAATACACTGTGTGAGTCGTTTAACTCGCCTGCGAACGACCTCCTTTGGCTTCCTGGGCCAGAACCTTGCCCTTGGAGAGCTTGGCGTTCATGACGCTGGCTCTGTCCTGGTCAGACATATAGATCTGGATTTTCTGGATGTTCTTCCTGGTCTGAGGAATCAGCACCTTGGAGAACAGGTTTACCCGCTGTGATGTGGTTCGGGTCGCCTTGTCCAGCTCTTTATGTCGCAGCTGACGCACCTGAAGTTCAACTTTCAGGCGAATCATTTTTTGCAACAGCTCGACCAGATAATCCACCCAGTGGGGTTTTGCCAGATCACTGTAAGGTGTCAGCGCAATTTCAATATGCTCAACCGCAGGAACCGATGTGCCGACGATGTTTTCCTGTTTCAGGCGCACGTCCGTGACCTTTACCAGATTTTCGACCTGCACATCTTGTCGTGCCAGCATGGGCAACTGTTGTTTAACCAGTTTTTCCACATCGGCGAGTTCTTCCCGGGTTTCTGCCAGGGCTTCTTCGGCCTTTTTGCGTTCCATCATCAGCTGCTGGCGCTTGAGCTCAAGAGCCGGCAAATAACGGTTGAACGTTTTTAGACTGCGCTTCTCTTTGTTTAATGAACTTTTGTTGAGAGCTACCTTGGCCATGATGATTACGCCTCGGCCGCAGCTTCTGTCGCATCTTCATTGGCCAGCTGATCAAAGTTCGGCCAGTATTTTTCCAGCAGGCTCTGCTTCATCAGAGTTTCTTCAGGGCCGAAACATTCAGCCATGGTCTCCCAACAGTGATCCAGTGCTTTTTCCAGAGGCATAACGGCATCCAGAGACATGAAGCGTTGCTTGAACAGCTTACCGAACTTGATGGTTTTCAAGTCGTAGTTGGACAGTTCAAACGCCATCGCCTGCTTCTGCGCCGCGTTCACGGAATCAGAGTAGAAACGGATCATGGTGTTCATGATGGCCGGATGATCTTCACGGGTTTCTTTACCCTGAACCATCTGCTTTAGACGGGAGAGGGAACCGAATGGATCCAAATGACCTTCGTGAAGGTAGAACTGACCTTCGGTGATGTAACCGGTGTTGTCCGGAACCGGGTGGGTTACGTCGTTACCCGGCATGGTGGTTACTGCCAGAATGGTAACGGAACCCGCACCTTTAAAGTCGCAGGCTTTTTCGTAGCGACGAGCCAGCTGCGAATACAGATCACCCATATAGCCACGGTTCGCCGGGATCTTGTCCATGGCGACACCAATCTCTTTCATGGCGTCGGCGTAGGAAGTCATGTCGGTCAGCAGAACCAGAACTTTTTTGGATTCTTCCACCGCAAAATGCTCTGCCACCGCCAGCGCCATATCCGGCGTCAGCAGACGTTCAACCGTCGGGTCGGAGGCCAGGTTGGTGAACATAACGGTACGAGCGGAGACGCCTGCTTCTTCAAAGGTTGTACGGAAGAAGTGGTAATCGTCGAAGATCAGACCCATGCCGCCAAATACGACGACGTCCGCCTCAGCTTCGATAGCGATACGGGCGAGGAAGCGGTTATAAGGCTCACCGGCAACGGAGAAAATAGGGATTTTCTGGGATTCCACCAACGTGTTGAACACGTCGATCATGGGAACGTTGGTACGCACCATGCGGGACGCTAATACACGACGAACCGGGTTTACAGAAGGACCATCGATCTCGACTTTCGGATCTTGTTCCAGCGCAGGGCCGCCATCGATGGGCTCACCGGCTCCGTTGAAAATTCGACCCAGAACATTGGGCGAGTAGGTGGTCTTCATGGCCTGACCGAGGAAGCAGACAGAAGCACCGGTGGACAGACCTTTGGTACCAGTGAAGACCTGCAGAGACACTTCTTCATGGTCGATCTTGATGATCTGTGCCATGGAGTAGGTTTGCCCATCCTGCTCAATCAGCGCCAGGTCACCGTAGTTGGCCTGTGCAGTACCTTCAGCCAGATTCGGTACATGGACACGAATCAGGTCACCAACAATGCTGAGAATGTTGGTGTATCGCAATAGACTCTGGGGCATTACTGCTCCTCTATTTTGCCGGGAAAATACGAAGGGCTGTCCATGATCTTTTGCAAGCTGCAACCGGTGATAAAGCACCCCTGTTTTTCAGTTTTCCTCGTTGCATAGCACCACTATGCGCCTCCAAAAACTGAAAAGCAGACGAGCTTTCTCTCCGCTTTCGCTAATCGCAAATGATCATGGACAACCCCGGGGGCGTGGATCAGGCTCAGGAAGGCTACTTTTTCAGGTGTTGTTTAAAACAGTGTAGAAAAAGCATCAGAAAGGCATCGGAGAAATAACATTCATCGAATGTCGTATTTCGGATGTTGATCTGAACCTTACGGCTATATCCAGACCTCCTGCTAAAAAACTTTCCATAGTAGATAGTAGTCAATTCCGCACAGTTTGCAGGTGCGCCGCTATCTTGATAGTTAATGTCAGACGTCTGTTGACGCCTGATATGAAAAAAGAATCGATTGTAGAGTCAGCACACCCGGCTGTAACTGACACAGGTCATTTTTTGCGCCGTATTTCGAGGCTATGAGCTACCCGCTAAAGTCTCCACCATCACCGCTTTTATGGTGTGCATCCGGTTCTCTGCCTGATCAAATACGATGGACGCGTCAGACTCAAAAACGTCCTCCGTCACCTCCAGCCCATTCATGCCGTATTTGTCGGCCACTTCTTTACCGATGGTGGTTTCATCGTTATGGAAAGCGGGCAGGCAGTGAAGAAAGCGCACATTCGGGTTACCGGTTTTCTTCAATAGCGCGGCATTAACTTGATAAGGCGTCATCAGTTTTACCCGCTCATCCCACGCTGCGGTTGGTTCTCCCATAGAGACCCAGACATCGGTGTACAAAAAGTCGCAATCGGCAACGGCATCTTCTACAGACTCGGTAACCGTGATTTTCGCGCCTGTTTGGCTGGCAATGGCCAGACATTGCTGAACCAGCCCATCGTCTGGCAAATAATCCGCCGGTGCGGCGATGCGAAAATCCACACCCATTTTGGCGGAGCCAACCATCAGGGAGTTGGCAACATTATTTCGACCATCACCCAGATAGCAGAGTTTCATCTCGCTGAGTTTACGACCATTGCCGTGTTCCAGCATGGTCAGAAAATCGGCCAGCAACTGAGTTGGGTGCCAATCATCAGTAAGGCCATTCCAGACAGGCACACCAGAGAACTCCGCCAGATCTTCTACGTGTTGCTGTAAATGTCCGCGGAACTCAATGCCGTCGTACATTCTGCCTAATACACGAGCAGTGTCTTTGACAGTCTCTTTAGAGCCCATCTGGGAACCGCCACCGATGTAGGTGACATTGGCTCCCTGATCAAAACTGGCCACTTCAAAGGCGCAACGGGTTCGAGTGGACGCCTTTTCAAAAATCAGAGCAATATTCCGACCTTTCAGAAATTGCTGTTCAGTACCGGCACGTTTGGCTGCTTTCAGTTCCGCAGCACGTTCCAGCAGCTGCTGGATCTCTTCTGACGTGAAGTCCAGAAGTTTGAGAAATGAACGGTTCAGCAAGCTCGATGTCATAGGTGTTTCCTGATAGAAGACTATTTTTTCTTGTTGGTAGGCTATCTATATAGAAGGTGTGCTTAATTTATACGCACCCTCATTGTGAAAACCATCTTCCATAGACCGGTTAATGCTGTCCACTCCAATATCGAATTTTATTTGGTATAAGGCCAGTTCGTGATACTACGGATCGGTTTACGTATTAGTGCTAGGGGGCGTTCCCAACTGTTCGTTCGACCAGTTGATCACACAAGCACTCAGGCAAGGCGAAGCCCGCAGAACATGGTTGCTCCATGTTCAAGGGGTTCAACGCGGCATGAGTGCTTGTGTGATCAACCCGAAGGGCCGTCCATGGTTTTCGCCATGCAGCGTTACTCACTGCTTATGTGGAATAACCACACTGCGCAGCTCGTGCCTCGCCTGGCGAAAATCATGGACGGCTGGTCGCACGCACAGTTAGGAACGCCCCCTTGTCATTCAGTCAATGAATGTGGCGATCTGATCTAGAGATTTTCTCTGTATATCAGGTACTTCCACGTTCTCAACAGGATGCCCAACCACCACCAAAAGGTAAGGTTTTTCGTTGTCAGGGCGTTTTAAAAGAGTTTGTAAAAACTTCATGGGGCTGGGCGTGTGGGTCAGCGTTGCCAGCCCGGAAAGGTGTAATGAGGTGAGCAACATGCCGCAGGCAATGCCCACAGATTCTGGCATGTAGTAGTTTTTGTGCTTGACGCCTTCTTCATCCACGGTGTTCTTTTCCAGAAAAACGGCAACCAACCAGGGGGCGGTTTCCAGAAAACATTTATTGGCATCGGTGCCAAAAGGCTCCAGATCTTTTAACCAGCTGTCGGAAGCGCGGCCACCATAGAATGCACGTTCTTCTTCTTCAGCGGCTTCACGGACTTGGCGTTTCACTTCTGGGTCAGAAATGGCTACGAAATGCCAGGGTTGTTTGTTGGCGCCGCTGGGAGCAGAGCCCGCTGCTTTTATAGCGTTTTCAATGATTTCTCGAGGTACTGGCTTATCTGAGAATTCCCTCACCGTCCGGCGTTTAGTGATTCTTTGAGAAAAAGTTCGTGCACTATCCAGCATTTGTTCTTCATTCTGTAGCTGGAAGTCGAGGGGCACTGTTTTCATGTACATACTCCTGCACCTATCACTATCAACAGGCTTTACCGCTTTTCTTTTTATGTCGACTTAAGATTCTAGCACGACACCGAATCCGAAAGTTTGTTGTTCTGGTATATATAGTATCTGCCGTCTACTTTTATGGGGATCTCTAGCATTTTCTTTTCTGCTTTTCAGTTTTTCGCCAGCCCGCCTGGTGTTGACTGAATCCACCAGGAGTCAGTGATGAAGTTAACCAAACGGGCATGGCCTGTGCTCATTATTTCTGATCAATTTGATGCCAAAAATGATGAGGGGGTTCGGCTCAGAGAACTGACCGATAAGCTTAAAGAGCTTCATGCTCTGAAAGTTTACCCATCCTATAACTACGAAGATGGTGCCGAGATTTTTGCATCACGGTCGGATTTGGCAGCCGTTATTATTGACTGGGATATGGTGGTTACCGACACCTCCGAATCCATGAAACCAGAAGAGTTATTGGAATGTATACGACGCCGTAACAAACAGATTCCTATTCTATTGATGACCGATCGATTGGCCATGGCCAGTATGCCAACCAGTGTGCTGGAAATCATTACCGATACGCTGTGGAAAAACTCCGACACGGTGGAGTTTCATGCAGGCCGAATTGATACTTTTGTCATGGATTATATCACCAGCATACACCCGGCGTTTTTTGGTGCGCTGGTGAAGTATGCCCATGAGTACAAGTATGCCTGGCATACCCCGGGTCATATGGGAGGGGAAGGTTTTCTCCACAGCCCGGCAGGCCATGCTATGTACAATTTTTTTGGTGAGAACGTGTTTCGGGCAGATCTCTCCATTTCTGTGCCGGAGCTGGGCTCTCTTTTAGATCACTCCGGTGTGGTTGGCGATGCAGAACAAAACTCGGCCAGAGTCTTTGGTGCGGATTACACCTATTATGTGCTGAATGGTACATCGAACGTAAACCAGATTATCTGGCGCAGTCAGCTGGTGCGGGACGACATTGCCTTTGTGGATCGAAACTGCCACAAATCCCTGAATTACTCCATGGTGATTACGGATGCCTACCCTGTGTATATGGTGCCCCGCCGTAATAAACGAGGAATTATCGGCCCATGTCGTTTATCAGAGTTCTCCAGTGATTCTATTCAGGAAAAGATTCAGGCGAATCCGTTGATACCAGCAAAGTTAAAAAAACAACCGGTGAAAATGTCGGCGCTCACCAACTCTACTTATGATGGTATTTGTTATAACGTCATCAATATAAAACAGCAGCTTCAGCGCAGTGTTGAAAACTTGCATTTTGATGAGGCGTGGTATGCCTACGCACGGTTTCATCCGATCTATAAAGATCACTTCGGTATGTCGGATGATGACAAAAACAGTGATCACCCTCCTATATTCTGCTCTCACTCTACCCACAAGTTGCTGACCGCCTTTTCTCAGGCTTCCATGTTGCATATCCGTAATGGCAGCAAGGTGACGATTAATCCCGATGAGATGAACGAGTCCTACATGATGCATGGCTCGACCTCACCACAATACAGCATGATTGCCTCACTGGATGTGGCCACCAAAATGATGGAAGACAATGGCTTTGCATTGTTGGATGACATCATTTTGGAAGCGATTGAACTGCGTCAGAAAGTCACTCGAATTTCCCGGGAGATGAAGCTGGAGAAGAGCTGGTTTTTTGAAATGTGGCAGCCCAGAATCGTAAATTACGAAGGCAGTGAAACCGCGTTTGAAAATGTGCCAGCGGAATACCTGGCGGCGAACCAGCATCCGTGGGTATTCAGTAAGAAAAACAACTGGCATGGCTTTCATGAAATGGAAGACGACTATGCCATGCTGGATCCCATTAAACTGACGTTTATTACACCGGGGCTGGATGATGAAGGGAACCTGAGTGACGAGGGCATTCCCGCATCCATTGTGTCGGACTATCTCATTAAACACGGGATAGTGTGTGAAAAATCCGACTATTACTCCTTCCTCCTGTTGAATTCTCTTGGCACTACTCGGGCGAAACAATGTTCTTTGCTGACGGCGCTCCTGCAATTCAAACTGCTCTATGATGAAAATGCACCCCTTGAGCAGGCGCTGCCAAAATTGGTAAATGATTATCCGGAGCGTTATCAGGGCGTTGGTTTAAAAGATCATTGCAATGAGATCCACCGTTATTTCAAGAAGCATGAAATATTGGACAAAATGCAGGATGCTTTTCAGGTTATCCCCGACCCGGCAATGAAACCTGCAGAGGCCTATCATCATGTGGTTAAGAAACAAGTGGAGTATGTCGAACTTGAAGCCATGATGGGGCGGGTGCCGGCGGTCATGATTGTGCCTTACCCGCCGGGCATTCCCATTATGATGGGCGGTGAAGCCATGAACGACAAAGCTCGCCCAATTTATGACTACCTGATAGCTCGACAGCAATTTGAAAACCTGTTTCCCGGTTATGAGAGTGATGTACACGGTGTAGAGCGTGTGGAACGAAACGGGAAATCCTACTTTCAAACCCTTTGTGTAAAAGAGTAACTCGGCTGAGCTCGGGAGGGCCATTGCTATGTCTGGTGAAAATGCTCAGCCAAACAGCGAAGCGAAAAAGCTGGGGATGATCGGAGCGACGTTTCTCATCATTTCCAGCCTTGCCGGCAGCGGTGTGATCGCACTACCGCAACAATTGGCTTTTACCGGTTCTATAACACTGGTGTCGTTTATTTTGGTCACCATCGGTGCATTATTTCTAACGCTGGTTTATGTGCGGGCAGGGGATAGGTTTGACGATCCCAGTCCGACGGCGCTGGCAACGTCGATCAGTCCGATTATTGGTGCCCAGTGTGGGTTCTTTTATGTCTATGGCAACCTGATTTCCAATGTGTCGATTCTTATAGCAGGGCTTGGTTACCTGGCCATGTTTATCCCTGAATTGAATGATCCGATTGTGCTTGGGGTGACGATTATTGTTTTGATCTGGGTATTTGTGGCGTTGTCCTTGCGGGGCATCGGCATCATCTCCCAAGTGGTATCCATTACCGTTACTCTGTTGTTAATTGCGGTGGCTTTGACCAGTGTCTTAGGGTGGTTTGAGTTCAACCCCGGGCAGTTTAAACAGAACTGGAATGTGTCGGGAGAAGGGGATGGCTCTGCCATCATGGCCGGTTTTGCCATTCTCATTTTTTCTTATGTGGGCGTAGAGAGTGTGGCCACCAATGCAGCCCAAATCAAAAATCCTCATAAAGTGGTGCCTGTTGCGACTATTATCGGTTTTTTAGTGGTGGCTGTGTTTTACATTCTTTCCACCACCGTGATGGAGGGCATGTTTTCTGCCAAAGATATTCAGGAAGCGCCCGCCTCTTTTGCTTTGTCCATGGAGAAAATCACCCACTCTCCGTCCGTTGGGCAGATTGTGTCTCTGGTGATGTCTGTGGCTTGTATAGCCAGTTTTATTGTCTGGGGGCTGAATTCCGTAAGTGCCGCCAAAACCAGTGCGGATAATGGTTTTCTTCCCAAGGCTTATACCCACGTGAACCGCTTTAATATACCGGCAAAGGGGTTGGTGATTAATGGCGTTATCATGACCGTGATGGAAGTGGTGCTGATGTTGATGGGCAGTAATATTGCGGAAGCGTTCAATGTTTCGGTGACAATATCAGTGCTGTTGTTGCTGTTTCCGTATTTTTGGTCTGGCATGGCACTGATCAAGCAAGACCGGATGGAGAAGAAGATTTCCAAGTCCAACCTGTTCATTGTTACGGTCTCGTCTGTTTTCATTATTTCCGCTTTTGCGTCAGCCAACGTTGAGGAGTTGCTGATTGTACTGGGCATGGCGCTAGTGGTGCCTGGTATCTATGCCGTGCTGATGAATACCCAGGTAGTACAAGTGGATGAGGAATAGACTCACATTTTGTGCCAGAATAAGAAGCTGTTGCTGGGAGATCCCCAGCCATTGGGAACCATCCTGCTGAGTGATCATACATGCGCAAACTGAAAAATATTCCTTTTGAAGAGCTCACTGCGGGGGCAAAAGATGCTTCTCTGACCAGAACCCTGACAGAAGAAGATCTGCTGTTATTCGCTAAAGTCTCTGGCGACACCAACCCGGTTCATCTGGATGAGTCGTTTGCGGCAACTACTCAGTTTGAAGGGCGCATCGCCCATGGTATGTGGACTGCCTCGTTAATTTCCTGTGCACTGGCAACACGATTGCCAGGACCCGGTGGCATCTACCTCGGACAGGAGCTAAAATTCCTGCGCCCCGTGAAAGTCGGGGATACTGTAACCGTCGAACTGGAAGTGCTGGAAATCAATGAAAGACGACAGCGTGCAACGGTATCCACAAACGTTGTTAATCAGGACGGTAAAACAGTAGTGAAGGGTAAGGCTGAAATTATGCCGTCTTCCGGCGATGTCGAGGTGGATGAATACCCATTGCCCGATGTGGAACTGAAGCCTGCCCGATAAGTTGATCTCAGATCGCAGCCTGACAGGGATTGTCAGGTACAGAATATAGAACAATAGACGTACGGCGACTGTTCTGGAATCGTCTCCGTTAACATGCAGATAAACGAAAGCAGGCAACTATGACAATAACATCCTTTCACCCTCCCAGAAGAACATTGATGGGCCCAGGTCCTTCCGACGTTCACCCACGAATTACTGAGGCGCTGTCCCGCCCGACTATCGGTCATTTGGATCCTGAGTTCATCCGCATGATGGATGAATTGAAAGCGTTAATTCAGTTTGCTTATAAAACCAATAACCGTCTGACGTTGCCTATTTCCGCTCCGGGCTCTGCCGGGATGGAAGCTTGTTTTGCCAATCTGGTGGATGAAGGCGATAAAGTGATTGTCTGTATCAACGGTGTGTTTGGCGGTCGTATGAAAGAGAACGTTGAGCGCATGGGCGGTACGGCAGTGGTCGTTGAATCCGACTGGGGCAGAGCGGTTGATCCTACTGCTGTTGAAGAAGCCCTCAAGGCGAATGCCGACGCGAAAATTCTGGCGTTTGTTCATGCGGAAACATCCACCGGTGCTCGCTCTGATGCCAAGGTGCTTTGTGATCTGGCCAGAAAATACGATTGCCTGAGCATTGTTGATGCAGTGACCTCTCTGGCTGGCTCTGAGCTGGAAGTGGATGAATGGGGTGTTGATGCTATTTATTCCGGTTCCCAGAAGTGTCTTTCCTGTGTGCCAGGCCTTTCTCCGGTGAGCTTTAGTGAGGCGGCTATCAAGAAAATTGAAAGCCGCAAGACCAAAGTCAGAAGCTGGTTTTTGGATATGAATCTGGTGATGGGTTATTGGGGCGGTGAAGGTAAGCGTGCATACCACCATACGGCGCCGGTCAATCAGTTGTATGCGCTGCATGAAGCGCTGTGTCTGCTGCAAGATGAAGGATTGGATAACAGCTGGCAGCGCCATCAATTGCATCATAATGCGCTGGTCGCCGGTTTAGCCGCCATGGGGCTGGAAATGCTGGTGCCTGAAAGTGAACGTCTGGCGCAGTTGAATGCGGTGGTGATTCCTGAAGGTGTGGATGATCTTGCTGTACGACAGCAGTTGTTGAAAGAGTACAATCTGGAAATCGGTGCCGGTCTCGGTGCTTTTGCCGGAAAAGTATGGCGTATTGGTTTGATGGGCTATGCAGCCAGCCAGACGAATGTTCTGAACTGCCTTTCCGCGTTGGAGTCCGCGCTGTTGAGTCAGGGGCACTCCTTTACTCCGGGGCTGGCTGTTAAGGCGGCTAATGACGTTTATGGCGGTTAGCGTTTGATAAAGCCGTTGAGTCACCACCAAAAGCCAGCTTATAAAAAGCTGGCTTTTTTGTTTAAGGGTATGGTTCTTTAAAGAGTAAGCAGTTGGCCATTTGGAATCGAATATTTCTGGCTTATTGACCAGGTTCTCTGCAAGGCGCAACGTCGGGAGCATAGCGAGCTATGTGACCAGAGTTGCAACGCAGTCAGAGAGCCTGATCAATGAGTCAGAAAATATGATTTCAGGTGGTTAACTACTTAAAGTCTGTTATCCAGGGATTTGGAATGAGTACAAAAATAATCTGTGTGTCTGGCGGCTTTGATCCCGTTCATGTGGGGCATCTTCGGATGATGGAGGCAGCATCGCAATATGGAGAACTAGTCGTCATAGTAAACTCCGACGATTGGTTGCTGCGAAAGAAAGGTTATGTGTTTATGCCCTTTGGTGAGCGTTGCGAATTATTAAGAGGGCTTGGCTGCGTTTCCCGGGTTGTTGGCGTTGATGACTCTGATGGTTCTGTCATTAATGCACTTGAGCATCTCAAACCCGATTATTTTGCCAATGGCGGAGATCGGCAAACCAGCAATACGCCGGAAGTTGAGTTATGCCGATCCCTCGGTATAAGCATGCTTTGGAATATTGGTGGCGATAAAGTTCAAAGCTCATCGGAGCTTGTGAATACGCTAAGCCAGCTACCTTGAGAATTTGAGGAAGCAGAAGTTCGAATGTTCATAATATGGCATCAGCGTGTAAAAAATTATGAACATTCCGGAGTGATTTGATAAGCTTCTTTCATTCGGCTTGCTCTGAACATACGCTAAACCGTGCTGGCATTCAGGCTGTAGCAGTTGCACATCCGATCAGTAACAATAATAAAGAAAACAGGTAGTGCCATGACCCAGAAAATCCCTCTATTTATCAATGGCGAGTTTGTCACCAGTGAAAGCTCGCAATCTATTCCTGTAATCAACCCGGCTACACAGGAGCAGTTGGCGGAGCTGCCTTTTGCTTCTGAACGCGAGATGACCGCAGCCGTTGAAGGGGCAAAAGCAGCTTTCAAAACCTGGCGAAAGGTGCCGGTATCCGAGCGTGCTCGTTTAATGATGCGCTACTGTGCACTGTTGAAAGAGCATCATGATGAACTGGGTGAACTGATTTCCAAGGATATGGGCAAAACCTTTGCTGATGCCAAGGGCGATGTGTGGCGGGGGATTGAAGTCGTAGAACAGGCTGCCAATATTCCTTCATCCATGATGGGAGAGACGGTAGAAAATGTGGCGAGCAATATTGATACCTACAGTTATCATCAGCCGTTAGGTGTTTGCGTGGGCATCGCGCCGTTCAACTTCCCGGCGATGATTCCGTTGTGGATGTTCCCGCTTTCTATTGCTGCGGGGAACACCTTTATCTTGAAACCGTCTGAGCAGGTTCCGCTGACAGTAATGCGCATGGTGGAACTGTTCGAAGAAGCGGGCGCCCCCAAAGGCGTGTTGCAAATTGTTCACGGTGGCAAGGAGCAGGTGGATTTCCTATTAAAGCATCCTGATACCAAAGCCGTGTCGTTTGTTGGTTCGGTGCCTGTCGGCGAATACATCTACAAAACCGCCACCGAAAATATGAAACGTGCCCAGTGCATGGCGGGCGCTAAAAACCACATGGTCATCATGCCGGATGCGGACAAAGGTCGTGTGTTGAATGGTCTGGTGGGTGCTGCGGTTGGTGCCGCTGGTCAGCGTTGCATGGCGATTAGCGTTGCCGTGTTCGTGGGCGACAGCAAAGAGTGGATTAATGAACTGAAAGACCAGTTTTCTCTGGTTCGCCCGGGCGCATGGGATGATCCTGAAGCAGGCTATGGGCCGGTAATTTCGGTTCCTGCAAAAGAAAGAATTCTTGGTTTGATCGCCAAAGGGAAAGAGGAAGCAAACTGTTTGCTGGATGGCAGTGATTGTACGGTTGAAGGTTTGCCCGATGGTAACTGGATTGGCCCAACACTGTTTACTGATGTCACTACCGATATGACCATTTACAAGGAAGAAATTTTTGGTCCGGTGCTTTGCTGTATCACAGTGGATACGTTAGCCGATGCGCTTGAGGTGGTGAATAGCAGCCCATACGGTAATGGTACTTCTATTTATACCAGTTCCGGTGCTGCTGCGCGTAAGTATCAGTATGAAGTGGAAGTGGGTCAGGTTGGAGTGAATGTTCCCATTCCTGTGCCTCTTCCGTTTTTCTCATTCACCGGTTGGAAAGGGTCGTTTATGGGCGATCTGCATGCCTATGGTAAGCAGGCGGTGCGTTTTTATACTGAGACTAAGACGATTACTTCACGTTGGAATTATGATGAAGAGGCTATTTTGCTTGATGGTCAGCCCAATCTGACTATTAATTTGAAATAAGTAGCTAAAGCTCAGGCTATGAAGCTTGATATTTTTGATACGAAAGCCCTGCAAAAGCAGGGTTTTTGTTATAAGTCTTGATCTTCTTAAACGGATAGGTTGTTTTTTGGCAATACGCTACCCCTGATGGGAACTATTATTTGATCGGTTGATCAGATGATTAAGTTGCACTCTCAATATGCAAGCAAGTGTTGGTGCAGGGTGTTTTATGACGGTGGGGGGTTAGTTGTGATGATCGCAAATGGGACTGGTGGTATAGCTACAAGCTTGACCAATTATGATAATAGTATCGTTAATGAGGATCGCTCTATTGCAACACGCTCTAGCCATAGACCTTTTTTTTCAGGTTCGTCGGCTAGAGCTTTTAATGTCGCTGAAGTCAAAAAGAATTCTATTAAACCAGCGCTTTCTAACCTTAAGCTTTCAAGCCTGACAGAGCAACAGATTACATCGCGTCTAGTAAAGTTGAGAGAGTCTATTTCTAGTTTTAATAACATCAGGGAAAATGAGAAATGCTTAACAGTGAAAAGGCTAAACTCTTGCTTTGATATTATAACAGGACTTGAAAAATTACAGAATGAGTATGAGATGGCCGTGATCAAAAGGCATAACATGTTATCAAACTTGTTGCCCAGATTGTTCAACAACGGTATTTTTCAAAGTACAGTGGAAGAGTTTGTAAAAAAAGAAAATACAGTAGTTGGGAAGATGGAAATATATGACGCTATCCTCAAAAATAAAGAAATATTCGATCCTTGGCATCTTAAGGATTTAAGTGCTGCGATTGAATTGTCGGATATGGAAGTAAATCCTGCAAAAGATCGTGTGGAGTTTTGCAAAAAACTATCAAGTCATGTCAATGCAACTGAAGCAAGAGGCGCCTTAAGAGAGGGCGCGCTTAAAGAAGGCTTAGAGCTTAGGCTGACAGAGGTATCTGACATAATAAACTATGTTGGCAATAATATAATTAAGCCTGCCAATCCTGATAAAGCGTAGAAGTGTTTGGTTATGATGTAGTGGGTATTATTTTGGTTGGTTGGATAGCAGGTGTTGAAGAAAACTTAGCATTTATAATGGAACTACTCTCGGGATAACGTACATTCTTACTTTTTATGTATAATCTGCCGCAGTGTAAAGGAGTCTGATTTTGCGGGGGATTGATTGTTAAAAGTTAGCCAGTTCAGCTGTGAGAGAGACGAACGTTTGCTGTTCCATAATCTCTCATTCCAGCTTTCCCCCGGAGACGTTCTTCAGATCGAAGGCCGAAACGGTGCAGGCAAAACCACGTTACTGCGGATTATTGCGGGGCTGTCTTCCCATGCCCGTGGTGATATTTTCTGGAACGACCTTCCTCTCGCTTCTGCTTACGCGGACTTTCGTCTTGCCAGTTTTTTCCTGGGACATAAGCCCGGCGTGAAAATGGATCTATCCCCTCTGGAAAATATGCACTGGCGCCTTCAGCTGAAAAACATCCAGCCGGTTGAGTCATTACTGTGTGAAGCACTTGAGCAGGTTGGTCTTTATGGCTACGAAGATATTCCCTGCAGTCACCTTTCTGCCGGACAATTACGACGAGTGACATTTGCTTGTCTGATCGCCAGCAAAGCAAAGCTCTGGATTCTGGATGAACCGTTTACCGCCATTGATATTGATGGTGTGGCATGGCTGGAAAGTTTGATTGATGAGCACGCCACCAACGGTGGCATGGTGTTGATTACCAGTCATCAGCCGCTTTCAGACCGTAAAGGAAATCTGCGCAAATTAAAGCTGGAAGACTTTGCCGGAGATGCTCTGGAGGTTTTCGATGGCGACTACTGAGCAACAATCCATGAGAGGCGGTGCTGCGTGTCTGGCACTGATAAAACGAGACCTGACTCTGGCCTTTCGATCTCCCGGGCAGATTGTAAATCCCATGGCGTTTTTTCTGATGGTGGCGTCGTTGTTTCCACTAGGTATTGCGCCGGATCGTGATGTGTTGTCTCAATTGGCACCAGGGATTATCTGGATTGGTGCCTTGCTATCTGTACTGATGTCTCTGGATTCACTGTTCAAGAGTGATCAGGATGATGGCTCCCTTGATCAGTTGTTGATGTCGCCACACCCGCTGCCCCTTCTCGTGCTTGCCAAAGTCTTCAGTCACTGGCTTACCAGCGGTTTCTGTTTGACGATTATGGCGCCGTTGCTCGCCATTATGTTGCACTTGCCTGCCGATGCGATTCTGCCTTTATTCGTGACCTTGTTGTTAGGTACTCCTGTCTTAAGTCTTGCCGGTGCCATTGGTGCAGCCTTAACGGTTCGGATACAGAGAGGAGGTGTGCTTCTGACCTTGCTTTCTCTGCCTCTTTATATTCCGGTACTGATTTTTGCTACTGGCGCGGTCAATGCAGCAGCAGAGTCTTTGCCCTGGAACGGCCACCTTCTATGGTTGTCTGTATTTTTATTGCTTGGCCTGTGTTTGGCGCCGTTGGCAGCGGCTGGTGCGTTAAGAGTGATAAATGAGTGAACTCACTATTATGTATTGACTGAGAATAATGTCATGATTTGGTCAATGTGTTGAAATAGCACCGGATTTCCAGCATTGTGTCGCAGTGGTATTTTCTATTTTGTGGAAATATCGGACAGTATGCATCTGTACAAAGAACAAGATGATGAAGTGGACTTTTTTTCATAAGTTGGGATCTCCCAAGTGGTTTTACGATATCAGCGGTAAGTGGCTGCCCTGGCTGCAGATTACGTCGTTGTTATCCCTCGTTGTTGCTCTGATCTGGGGGTTGGCATTCACACCTCCGGATTATCTTCAAGGCAACAGTTATCGAATTATTTTTATTCACGTTCCGGCGTCATTCCTTGCCCAGGCTATTTATATGATGATGGCAACGGCGGCGGCCGTTTTGCTGATCTGGCGAATCAAGCTAGCGGACATGGCGCTGAAAGTGATGGCGCCCATTGGTGCCTCGTTCTGTATTTTATCTCTCGCTACCGGCGCGATCTGGGGGCAACCGACCTGGGGAACCTGGTGGGTGTGGGATGCACGTCTTACCTCCATGTTGATTTTGTTGTTCCTCTATATTGGTATCATCGCCCTGCGAGGCGCCATTCAAACCTCCGAAGTGGCGGCTAAAGCCTGCGCCATTTTGAGTTTGGTGGGGGTGGTGAATATTCCGATCATTAAGTATTCCGTAAACTGGTGGAACACCCTGCATCAGGGCGCGACCCTGAAGTTGACGGAGAAACCTTCCATGGCACCGGAAATGCTGTGGCCGCTGTTGCTTTCTATTCTTGGTTTTTATCTGTTCTTTACTCTGGTGATGTTTCTGCGGCTGCGGGTTGAAATCCTCAGTCGTGAAAAGAAAACCCGCTGGGTAAAAGCGCTGGTGGGGGAGTAATCGGCAGTGTTGTATTTCGAAAACTGGTCTGAATTTCTGGCAATGGATGGGCATGGCTTCTATGTGTGGAGCGCCTATGCCGTTGGCTTGCTGGTGGTCATTTATAATGTGTTATCCCCTATGATGGCCAAACGAAAAGTGATTGCCAGTATCCAACGGCAGGAACGATTAGCGAAAGGTGTCGGGAAGATGTCCTCAATAACAGAAAGCTCTTTATTGCAAGACGGCAGAGGTGCGCAATGAACGCAGTCCGTAAACAGCGTTTGATTCTAGTATTGTTGCTACTGCTGGGTGTCGGTGCTGCCGTTACCTTGATGCTGTTTGCGCTTCAGGAAAACATCAATCATTACTTCTCGCCCGCACAAATGGAATCCGGTGAAGCGCCCACAGGCCAACGGGTTCGCGGTGGAGGATTGGTGGTGCCCGGATCGGTGGAGCGTGATACTGAAAGCTTGCAGGTGAGTTTCCGCATCAGCGATGGCGCTGGTGAGGTGACCGTATTATACGACGGTATTCTTCCAGATTTGTTTGTCGAAGGCTCCGGCATTGTGGCAACCGGGATGCTGAATAAAGAGGGTGTGTTTACCGCCTCTGAAGTGTTGGCGAAGCACGATGAAAATTACATGCCGCCGGAAGTACAGAAAGCCATTGATGATGCCCATCCAGGCTATTCATCTCCGAGCTATTCGTCTCCAGCGCTTCAAACCTCCGCACGGGAGCTGGAAGTGCAGCAACTGGAGAGCCTGAATAATGGTGGCTGAAATTGGTTTGCTGGCGCTGTCCATCGCTCTGTGCCTTAGTCTGTTGTTAAGTGTTTTACCGTTGTGGGGTAGTTTCAACGGTAACCTGCGTTTAATGAATCAGGCGCGTCCCCTGACGTGGGGATTCTTTGTGTTTGTCGCGTTTTCATTCGGTTGTCTGATCTGGACTTTTGTTACTGACGACTTCTCCGTTGACTACGTAGCAAAACATTCCAATAGTCTGTTACCGCTGCAATATAAAATCACAGCCACCTGGGGCGGGCACGAAGGTTCGTTGCTGTTGTGGGTTTTGATTTTGGCGGGCTGGATGGCGGCAGTTGCCTTAAAAAGTTATCGACTGCCACCGGAATTATCGGCTCGCGTGTTGTCGGTGATGGGCATGGTGTCTGTTGGACTGTTGTTGTTTACTTTGCTCACATCCAGTCCTTTCAATCGTATTTTACCTTTTCCGCCGCAAGACGGTGCTGACCTGAATCCGCTATTGCAGGATTTTGGTATGATCGTTCATCCTCCCATGCTCTACATGGGGTACGTGGGTTTTGCCGTTGCGTTTGCTTTTGCTATTGCTGCATTGATTGGCGGACAGTTCGACAGTGCCTGGGCTCGCTGGGCGCGTCCATGGACCACAGCGGCCTGGGTTTTCCTGACGCTCGGGATTTCTCTGGGCAGCTGGTGGGCATACTATGAACTGGGCTGGGGCGGCTGGTGGTTTTGGGATCCGGTTGAAAATGCGTCCCTGATGCCTTGGTTGGTAGGAACGGCGCTAATGCACTCACTGGCCGTGTCTGAAAAACGTGGTCTGTTTAAAAGCTGGACGTTGCTGCTGGCCATCTTTGCCTTCTCGCTCAGCTTGTTAGGCACCTTTTTGGTTCGCTCCGGTGTACTGACGTCGGTTCATGCGTTTGCCAACGATCCTGAACGTGGTGTGTTTATCCTGATTTACCTGATGGTGGTCATCGGTAGCTCGTTAACCCTGTTTGCGCTGCGCGCTCCAGAAGTCCGCAGTCGTGTTCAGTTCACCCTGGTTTCAAAGGAAACCCTGTTATTGGTGAACAACATTATACTCACCGCCAGTTGTGCAACGGTGTTGCTCGGAACACTGTTCCCACTGCTGTTGGAATCGCTGGATATGGGCATGATTTCCGTAGGCCCTCCGTACTTTAATACGGTGTTTGTGCCCATGGCGATGCTGCTGGCTTTTGCCCTGGGTGCTGGCGTGTTGCTTAACTGGAAAACCGGCTCTGTGAAATGGCTGTATCAGCAGACGCGATGGATTCTGCTGACCAGTGTGATTGGCGGCTTGGCTTTCAGCCTGATATACGGCAACAGCTTTATGATCAGCGAAGTGCTGGGGATCGGGTTGGTGTTTTGGATTGTTCTGACCATGGGGAAAGACCTTCTGAACAAGACCCGCCATGCCCGGGCGAAATCCGGTGTTGTGGTGGCACTTAAACGACTAAAACCTGCTTATTATGGTATGCAACTGGCACACATTGGTTTGGCGGTTGCTATTGTGGGTGTGGCGATTGTCAGTGGCTACAGCAGTCAGCGTGACCTTCGTATGGCGCCTGGCGACACGGTAGACATTAGCGGTTATCAATTCCGTTTCGATGGCGTTCGCCCGGTGCAAGGGCCGAATTACACTTCGGATTATGGCTCAATTACCGTGTACGAACATGGTCGTCAAATTGCGGTGTTGCATCCTGAAAAACGCGTCTATACCGCACAGGCCATGCCCATGACCGAAGCGGATCTGGATCCGGGCATTACCCGCGATCTTTATGTTGCTCTAGGTGAACCATTGGGGAATGACGGCAGTTGGGCGGTTCGGATTCATATCAAACCCTTTGTGCGCTGGATTTGGGCGGGCTCAGTACTGATGGCATTGGGTGGCATTCTGGCTATTTCTGATCGTCGCTACCGGTTTAAAGTGCGTTCGAAAGTACTTAACAAGGGGCGTGAAGGCAGCTCGGATTTTAAAGGAGCTAATGCATGAATCGTCGTCTAAAGCTGTTTCTGCCGTTGGCGATTTTTCTGAGCCTTTGCCTGATGTTTTATATCGCCCTGTTTCGCGATAACAAAGGTGAACTGCCCTCGGCATTGCTGGATAGTCCGCTGCCGTCGTTTTCTTTAACGACGGTGAAAAATCCTGCCAGAACCGTCACCCGTGATGATCTGTTGGGAGAAGTGGCGCTGCTGAATGTGTGGGCAACGTGGTGTCCGGCTTGTCGGGTGGAGCATCCCTATCTGGTGGATCTCGCCAATAAGGGTGTGCCCATTTACGGCGTGAACTACAAAGATGATCAGCCGGAAGCCAGAAAGTGGCTGAAAGTGCTTCATGACCCATACCGTTTCAGCATTAATGATCAGGACGGTTCTTTAGGGATTAACCTTGGCGTTTACGGCGCACCGGAAACCTATCTGATTGATCATCAGGGCATGATTCGCTACAAGCACGTGGGCATTGTGGATGCCAATGTGTGGAAAAACGATATTGAGCCTAAATACCGGGCTCTGGTTGAGCAGGCACAGCAGAGCAATAGCGGCGAGAATAGCAGCGAGGCTGATCCATCATGAGAAAGGTGTTGATACAGTCTCTCTTGGCGTTTACAGCGCTACTGTTTATGGGTAGCGCTTACGCCACCATTGATTCCTATGAGTTTGATAATGCTGCACAGGAACAGCAGTTCTTTGAATTAACCAATGAGCTGCGTTGCCCAAAGTGTCAGAACCAGACGATTGGCGATTCCAACGCCCCCATCGCTCAGGATTTACGTCGTGAAGTCCACCGGATGGTAGTGGATGGTACGGATAACGACACCGTTATTGATTTTATGTTGGCTCGTTACGGCGATTTTGTGCTCTACAAACCACGCTGGACCGGTGTGAATCTGGTTTTGTGGCTGGGGCCAGTCTTTTTATTGTTGATCGGGCTGATAGTAGTTCTGATGGTGGCACGAAAACATAAGACATCTGTTGTTAATACTCAGGACGCAATGCCTGAGGAAGCGTTGACGGAAGAGCAGGAAAAGGCGTTGGAGCGTCGATTGCAACAGTTCCAGTCCGATGAAGAGTCAGGCAATCCGTCTTCCGGGGAGAAAGAGGCATGATGGCGTTCTGGTTAATTTCTCTGGTGATGATTACTGCTGCAGTACTGCTGGCAGCCTGGCCATTGTTGAAAAGTCGGGTGACTGAGCCGCAAGAGCAGATCAATGATGAAACTGCGAATATTTTGAATTTCAAAGAGCAGATTGCAGATCTTGATAGTCAGGTTGATCAAGGGCTGTTATCAAAAGAAGAAGGCGATCGGCTCAAGCTGGAGTTAAAGAAAAAATTGGCAGAAGAGTTGGAAAACCCTGCTCAAGCCAGCAGCCGGTATTCAAAACTTAAGCAGCCGGCAGTGGCTGTCATGATTGCCGTGTTGATTCCTGCCCTGGCTATTTTGCTCTATTTCCGTCTGGGGGCTTCAACGGAAATGGCGGTCATTGATGTGATGGAAAAGGGTGACCACAGCAGCGAGCAGATTGAACAGATTCTGGAATCCTGGGTGGAAAAACGCCCGGAGAATAATCAGGCGCTGTTTATGCTTGGTAGTCACTATATGCGCACCGGTAAAATGGACGAAGCGTTAAAAACCTATCGTACACTGGTGCGTGTCAGCAACGGTCATCCACAGGTGACAGCGGAACTGGCTCAGGTTCTGTTTCTTGCATCAAATAATGTCATCACCCCTGAGGTGCGTCAGCTTTATCAGCAAACCTTGAGTAAGGATGGCGAAAACACCACTGCTCTGGGCTTGCAAGGCATTGATGCATTTTCCAATGGCCAATATCAGGAAGCCGTTACCGCGTGGCAGACAGCACTTCGCCTTGAAATGAACCCAACGGCGCGTCAATCCTTGACTGCGGGTATCAATCAGGCAAAAACCATGCTGGGTGAAACCGTGGTTTCTATAAGGGTGCAGGTTGCTCTCTCGGATGAGTTAAAAGATCTGCCAGAAACGGCGCGGGTGATTGTGTTTGCCAGGGTATCGGATCAACCAGGCTCACCGCCGGTGGCCGCTATTCCCATGAGATTGACGGATTTGCCCGGCGAGATTGTGCTGGATGACAGCAGCGCCATGATGATGGGCGGGCAATCGCTGTCTTCACTGGATAAACTGGATATTACGGCTCGGCTAAGTCTGTCTGGCGATGTGATGACACCGGATTATCAGGTGCATGCGAACGGTGTGAATACTGATTACTCTGATCCGGTTAGGTTGGTGATCGCTCCAGCTGGATAAATGGCAGGTGAACAGAGCTGCCAGATTGAGCCTACGGAAGTATATGATTCATGAATGAAACTATCGTGCCCAATCGTTGTCAAACCTGTAGTCGCTAATAAATAGGTATGGAGTTGAGATGATTACAGGTACAGGGCAGCTGATTCCAAATGAGCACTTAGTCAATTCAGGATCTATTGCCTCCGGCAGAGGGGAAGATGCATCATTCGGTTCATATAAGGTGTCTATTGCGAAGAGGGATAAATGTAAAGTGTTGGTGGCGCTCTATAATCATTCACGCCCAATGGGTTCATCCTTTTTATCTTTAAGAGCAAACCTGCAAATAGATAAAGATGATGCTGTTTCATTGATGAATTCAAAGGGACTTTGTTATCCGGAAATGTTAAATGGTCGTTTCTTGGGCGTTGACCTGTCCAAAGAAGTTGTAGATGTTCAGGCATATGAGAAAGTGAATGGTCAAGGAAGTGTGCAAAAAGCACTTGAGTGCAGACATTGTGGTGTGGGAGAAGCCTGCAGGGCAAAGTATGTACCAGAAACAGAACTAGAACAGTATTGTTTCAATTATTTTACTGAACAAAAATCAGAGCTACACAAACTGTGTCTGGATTATACAAGAGAATGTATCGTACGGCATAATGCGAAGGGTGAGACTGACTTTCAGGGCCCGGGGTTGGGAGCTCAGGCCGCATTTCGGATAATTCAGGATTATGAGCAGGTTATGGCTGCAAACCTTGAACCTATCTGAAATGCAGCTGTAAAGTGTTATTCACTTCCAATACAAAAAATGCCTTTCTAAATTCGGAAAAGGCGACTTTTCTATTAACTGTGGTAACGTATAAAATTCAACATCGAATCGCTATAACAAGGAACCGGAGCCCGAAACGAAAACGGTAATGGCTGGTTTACCCAAGTAGAGATAGCGGAAACCATCAAATACTGGTCAAACACGGGCCCGACAGTTAAGAGCAAAAGGAAACGATGCGTTTAAAATCCATCAAACTGGCCGGATTCAAATCGTTTGTGGATCCTACCACTGTGCACTTCCCTTCCAATATGTGTGGGGTTGTTGGGCCGAATGGCTGTGGTAAATCCAATATCATCGATGCCGCACGCTGGGTAATGGGGGAGTCTTCCGCCAAACACCTGCGTGGCGAATCCATGACCGACGTTATCTTCAAAGGTTCCAATAGTCGGAAGCCCGCTAACCAGGCAGCGGTAGAGCTGATTTTTGATAACAATGAAGGTCGGGTGACGGGGGAGTTCGCGGCTTATCGGGAGATTTCCGTTAAGCGAACTGTGAATTCCGATGCCAAAAACACCTATTATCTCAATGGCAGCAAATGTCGCCGTAAAGACATTATGGATATCTTTCTGGGCACCGGTCTGGGTCCGAGAAGTTACGCCATTATTTCACAGGGCATTATCTCCAACCTGATCGAATCCAAGCCGGAAGAGCTTCGTGTCTTTATTGAAGAGGCCGCCGGTATTTCCCGCTATAAAGAGCGTCGCCGGGAAACGGAAAACCGTATTCGCCGAACCAATGAGAATCTCGAACGTCTGACTGACCTTCGGGATGAACTCGGCCGTCAGCTTGGCCATCTGCAGCGACAGGCGCAGGCTGCAGAAAAATACAAAGAATTCAAAGCCGAAGAACGACTGAAAAAAGCGCAGCTGCAAGCGTTGCGTTGGCAAACCATTAATGAAGGCGCCGAATCTCAGGAGCACGCGATTCGCGAGTTTGAAGTTCAATTGGAAGCGGCGATCAGCCAACAGCGTTCTGCTGATGCGGCCATGGAAGATGATCGTGTGCAGCAGATGGAGCTGAGCGATCGATTCCACGAAACCCAATCCAGTTATTATGCCACCGGTAATGAAGTCACCCGGGTTGAGCAGACATTGCAGCACCGGGAAGAGCGTGCCAGAGAATTAAGCAGTGACCTGCGACAGGTAGAACAAAACTGGGAAGAAGCCCGGGAGCAACTGGCGGATGATCAGCAACAACTGGAAGCGTTTCAGGAAGAGCTGATTGAGCTGGAGCCGGAGCTGGCCATGTTACAGGATCAGGAAGCGGATTCTGGCGATGTATTGGCTCAGGCTGAAGACAATATGCAGCGCTGGCAGCGGGAGTGGGATCAGTTTAACCAGAAATCCCATGAGCCCAAACGGGTGGCTGAAGTCGAGCAGTCCCGTATTAATCATGCTGAACAAGTGATGGGGCGCTTGCAGGAGCGGGAAAGCCGTTTAAGAGAAGAAGCCTCAGCTCTGGGTGGTGATGAGGATCTCGAAGAACTGACGATTCTTTCCGAAAAGCTCACAGAATTGGAATTGACCTCCGAAACCGTCGAGATGCGTATCGAAGAGTGTTCTGAGGCGCTGGAAAAATACCGTGAGCAATCTCAAAACTTCACCGCCGAGCTGGACAGCAACCGTGATGAGTTGAGTATGGTGCGTGGTCGTCATGCATCATTGGAAGCGCTGCATCAGGCATCCATGAATGAAGACACCGGCACGATCGAGTGGCTGGAGCAGCAGGGTCTGACAGGCAACAGTCGCCTGATGGATAAATTACAGGTAGACAGTGGCTGGGAGCGTTCCGTTGAAACGGTGTTGGGCGACAGTCTGCAGGCGGTTTGTGTGGACAGTCTTGATCCCGTGTCAGAAGCACTCAATGGTTTGGAGCAGGGTTCACTGGTGTTGCTGGAAGCAGCAGGCCAACAACAGCACAACCCTTCATTAAGTGAGTTACCGCTGCTGGCGGAGAAAATTCAAAGTGGACAGGATGCACTGACTCTCTTGGCAGGTGTGTATGCTGCAAATTCCCTGAGTGTTGCCATGTCGCTGCGGACGAAACTGCAACCGGGTGAATCCATCATTACCCAGGAAGGTATCTGGTTATCTTCCAACTGGTTGCGTGTCAGCCGAGGTGTGGACAGTCACGCCGGTGTGCTTGAGCGACAGAAAGAGATGGAAGCGCTGGCAGAAAAAATCATCACGCTGGAAGACAGCAGTCAATCTCTGAAAGCACAGCTGGCGACAGCGAGAGCAGAACTGGAAAAACAGGAAGGGCAGCGGGAAGAACTGCAAAAGCAACTGTCCGGTTTGAACCGCACTCAGGGCGAAGTCAGGGCTGACCTCGGTGCCCGTAAAGTGCGACTTGAACAGTTTGCCGAACGTCGTCGTCGATTAGACAGTGAGCTTCAGGAAGCGCGGGAACAGTATCAGCTTGAGCAGGAAGTGATTGGCGAATCCCGAATGCGCCTGCAGGAAGCGCTCGACAATATGGAAGACGACATTGAACGTCGGGAAGTATTGCAGGAGCAGAAAGAAACATTGCAGAAGCGGCTGGAAGAGGTTCGTCATCAGGCACGGTTTGATAAAGAACGTGCTCATCAGCTGGCTTTACGACAACAGTCTATTAACACTCAGATAGCGTCTTTAAAAGCGGCTATTGAACGTTTGAGTCAGCAAGCCACCAAGCTTCGTGAGCGTAAAGAGTTTCTGCTGGAGTCGGTGTCGGAATCAAACTCACCCGAAGGTGAGTTGAAAGCGCAGCTGGAAGAATTGCTGGGCCGTCGTCTTGAAGAAGAAGAGCGCATGCAGCAAGCACGGATCGCGCTGGAAGAAGTTGAGCAACAAATTCGCGCCGGAGAAAAGATTCGTCACGGAGCCGAGCAGGAAGCGCAGAAAGTTCGCGAGCGATTGGAAAAGCTCCGTATGGACTGGCAGGGCATGCAGGTTCGTCGCACGACACTGGCAGATCAGTTGAAAGAGGATCAGTTTGATCTGGAAACGGTTCTGGAAAATTTGCCGGAAGAGGCTTCAGAATCCCAGTGGGAAGAGGAGCTGCAACGCATCGCCTCCAGAATTGAACGACTGGGCGCAATCAACCTTGCCGCTATTGAAGAATACGAAACTCAGTCAGAACGAAAGCGTTATCTTGATGCGCAGAATGAGGATCTGACGTCTGCGCTGAATACGCTGGAAAACGCGATCCGAAAAATCGATAAAGAAACCAGACAACGATTTAAGACTACCTTTGATAAGGTGAACTCTGGTCTGCAGGAATTGTTCCCACGGGTGTTTGGTGGTGGTCAGGCGTATCTGGCACTCACCGGTGAAGATCTACTGGATACCGGTGTCGCTATCATGGCTCAGCCCCCAGGCAAGAAGAACAGTACTATTCATCTGCTGTCCGGTGGTGAAAAAGCACTGACGGCGATTGCTCTTGTCTTTGCTATCTTTCAACTCAACCCGTCACCTTTCTGTATGCTGGATGAGGTGGATGCGCCATTGGACGATGCTAACGTGGGACGTTATGCGAGGATGGTGTCAGAGATGAGCGAAAAGGTGCAATTCGTCTACATTACTCATAACAAAATCGCTATGCAGGCGGCCAGTCAGCTTGTCGGAGTAACCATGCACGAGCCTGGTGTATCCCGTCCAGTCTCTGTTGATGTTGAACAAGCGGCGGCAATGGCCGAACTATAGAAGGGCTCAGGCAGAAGGGTGCAGGCGATAAATGGGTATATTTACCTTAATGTCTTTGCTTAATTTATTGCGTTTTTATTGATATATTGCAACGCTAAGATTATTGCATGCTATTGCAATAACATTGTTGTCTAGAGCTTTATGGAACAGGCAGGTATATGGATCTGCGAGATTGGCTAATACTGATAGGAATACTGGTAATCATCGGCGTGCTCGCTGATGGCTATCGCAGGATGCGGCTGGCCAGAAAACGGTCGTCTGAGCTGAACTTTGGCCTCGAAGATGTCAATGGTGGTGAGGATGAATTTTCCAGTGAGCTACCCAATGGTGGCGCCCGTTCACTTGCCTGCAGGGAAGTGACTCGAGAGCGAATGGAGCCTGGTTTTTCAGCGGATGATGGCGTTGATGAGAACTATGAGAGTAGAGCCTATGAGAGTAGAGCAGCAAAGCCAGCACCGGTAAAGGCGGCTCCCACGACTACTCAAAATGCGTCTTCAGCTCGTGTTGAACGCTCAGAGTTTAAAGCGTCGTCAGACAATTCTGGCTATTTGAGTACTGTGGAAATAGACGAGCCTGTACCACCTGTTTTGATGAATCTGGATGTCTCATCAAAGAACATTTCAGGGAGTGAAAACGTGTCGAATAGAGATTCTATCTCAGCGGATGATAGCCTAAGGGCCCAAAAAGCAGATGGCGAGACTCTGCAAAAAGACCGTGTGTCTGAGGGGCCTGCTCATCCACAAACTGAGTTAAAGCTGGAAACCAGCAAACCGGAAAAACTGAAAGATCGCCCAGCGGCCAGTGACGTTATTGTGATTAACGTGCTCTCCCGTGGCGGTGTGTTTTTCTCCGGTGAGCAACTGATGCAGGCCATGCTCTCATCGGGTATGCGCTATGGCGATATGTCTATCTTTCATCGTTATTCCAACAGTGATGGTACAGGCAAGATTCTCTTCAGCATGGCGAATGGCGTTAAACCCGGTACGTTCGATATTAATAATCTCGAAGCTACTGAAACGCCTGCCCTCAGTATGTTTATGAGCCTTCCTGGCCCTGAAAAGCCCATGCAGGCTTTTGCATTAATGGAAGAGACCGCAAGACGTCTGGCTCTCGACCTGGGCGGTGAATTGAAGGATGAGCAGTTCAGTGTGATGACTCAGCAAACACTGGAACACTGTCGTCAGCGTATTCGTGAATACGAGCGCAAGCGTCTGGCGACACAACCTTCCCATTGATTACGTAGGTCGGTTTTCCGAAGGAAAGCCGACAATCTATATCAGAAAATTGTCGGCTTTCTCTTTGAAAACCGACCTACTGTAAAATGAGTTTCATGAGTATTCCCCCTTCTTCAGATACACCTTCTCTCGAATCCATTGAACAGGAAGTCCAGCAGCTTCGGGAACAGCTCAATAGTCACAACCATCGTTATTATGTGCTGGATGAACCAGAGGTGCCGGACAGCGAATATGATCGTTTGTTCGCCCGACTTAAACAGTTGGAAAAGGACTATCCGGATCTGGTCACTACGGATTCGCCCACGCAGCGTGTGGGTGGTGCACCTTTAAAAGCATTTGGTCAGATTCGACATGAACTGCCCATGCTTTCTCTTGATAATGCTTTTGATGCGGAAGACCAGGCTGATTTCAACCGCCGTATTAAAGAGCGTCTCAAAACCAGTGATGATATTGAATACGCCTGTGAAACCAAGTTGGATGGTATTGCCGTCAGTCTGTTGTACGAGAATGGTCTTTTTATTCGTGCAGCGACTCGTGGGGATGGCACAACTGGAGAAGATATCACCCAGAATATTCGCACTATTGAGTCTATTCCACTGCGCTTGTTGGGTAATGACTGGCCTCAGAGATTGGAAGTGCGTGGTGAAGTCTATATGCCCAAAGCTGGCTTTGAACGGCTAAATAAGCAGGCGATAGCTAAAGATGAGAAAGTATTCGTAAATCCACGCAATGCGGCAGCGGGCAGTCTTCGGCAGTTAAATTCCCGTATTACGGCAAAACGCCCGCTGACTATTTATTGCTACAGTGCCGGTATTGTGGAAGGTGGTGAATTACCACAAAAACACAGTGAGATTCTTGAGCGGTTCAAAACATGGGGCTTGAGAGTCAGCCCAGAGCTGAAAGTTGTAAACGGTGTTCAGGCCTGTGAAGACTATTACACGGCGATGGCCGAAAAACGTGAAAGCCTGCCTTATGAAATAGACGGCATTGTCTATAAAGTGAATTCATTGGCTCAGCAACAGTCCCTTGGTTTTGTGGCAAGGGCTCCCCGTTGGGCCATTGCTCGTAAGTTCCCTGCACAGGAAGCAGTAACGACACTCAAAGATGTGGAGTTTCAGGTGGGCAGAACTGGGGCGATTACTCCGGTAGCTCGCCTTGAGCCGGTGTTTGTCGGTGGTGTGACGGTCAGTAATGCCACGCTTCATAATATGGACGAAATCAAACGGCTGGATATTAAAATCGGTGATCAGGTTGTCATCCTCCGAGCCGGTGATGTGATCCCCAAAGTCAGCAGAGTGGTTCATTCTCAGCGGCCCGAAACGGTTCGGGATATTGTTATGCCTGTTCGTTGTCCGGTGTGTGATTCCGAAGTGGAAAGGGAAGAAGCTTTGGTGCGTTGTACTGGTGGACTTTATTGTTCTGCACAGCGTAAGGAAGCCATTAAACACTTTGCATCTCGTAAGGCTTTGGACGTCGATGGTCTTGGAGATAAACTGGTTGAACAGCTAGTGGATCGCCAGCTGATAAAAACTGTAGCTGATCTTTTCTCGCTGACGGTTAATGAAGTCTCCGGGCTTGAGCGTATGGGGAAAAAGTCCGCAGAAAATTTAATTACTGCTCTGGAAGCATCCCGAAAAACCACATTATCTCGTTTTATTTATGCGCTTGGCATTCGCGAAGTGGGTGAAGCCACGGCTCAGGGGTTGGCTGGTCATTATCAGGATTTGAGCAAACTGATGGCGGCAAACAGTGAAGATCTTCAAACCGTCGATGATGTTGGCCCCATTGTGGCAGGGCATATCGAAAAATTCTTTCAGCAGACACATAATCGTGAAGTGATTGAATCTCTTCTGGCTAAAGGGGTAGAGTGGGAAACTGTGGCTCCTGTCAGTGACGGTAATAGTCAGCCACTGTCTGGTGAAATCTGGGTGCTTACTGGTTCATTGACGTCTATGACCCGGGATGAAGGGAAAGAGATCCTGCAAAGACTGGGTGCCAGGGTAACGGGTTCAGTTTCTGCAAAAACCTCGGCTCTGCTAGCGGGTGAAAAGGCCGGATCTAAGCTGGCAAAAGCCGAAAAGCTCGGTGTAAAGGTGTATACCGAAGAAGACTTTATAAAAATGCGAGAGGCATGGGGCGAGTGAAAGCTGCAACTCACAGATGGTGGATTGTTCTGATAACGGTGGTCTTTCTGACAGGCTGTGCCAGCACAAGGCCGCCTGCCAAACCCAGTAATTTATGCAGTATTTTCAAAGAAAAGCGCAGCTGGTATAAAGACGCCAAAAAAGCCAATGATCGTTGGGGTACCCCAATTCAGATTATGATGGCCATCATGCATCAGGAATCCTCATTCCGTCATGATGTTCGACCGCCCCGGCCATGGTTTCTGTTCATTCCATTGCCACGAAATTCGAGTGCGTATGGATATCCGCAAGCGCAAGATCCTGTATGGGATGAGTACGTTGATGAAGCCGGTGGCTTTTTCTCCAGCCGTGAAGATTTTGGTGATTCCATCGATTTTATTGGCTGGTACACCAACAAATCCCGCAAACTGAATGGCACGTCACTTTGGGCGGCAGACCATCAGTATCTGAACTATCACGAAGGCTGGTATGGCTACCGTAAGGGCAGTTATAAAAAGAAATCCTGGTTGTTGGCGACGGCAGGCTCGGTAAAGCGTCGAGCCAGCAACTATGGTGAGCAGCTGCGAAAATGTAACCTCTGAGTACGATCTGGAACTAAACCTCAATCTATTAGTCTAACCACTTATAAATAGAATAATTGAGGTTTTTCATGGGTTTACTCTTCAAGGATGTGAAGCTTCCTTCATTTACTTACTTCTTTCTGGCCGCCTGTCTTGCAGCTGCTGTGGTATCTGGTGCTGAACGGCAGTTGAATCAGCATTCCCCATCTAATGAAAATACTCAGACCTGGTTGAGCCAGACTCACCCGGACGCGCTTAAAGTGCTGCGATTCTGGTTTGAAGAATGGGAGCTGGATATTCAGCGCGGTGGTGTGGGTCGTTACAATGAAAAGTGGTTTCCTCACGGCCCTGAGGGCACCAGTGGTAGTAAAGTGGTTGATCAAGCCAGTCGGGAAAATTTTCTTGGTTTGTATGATCAGGTGGTTGCCGGTCAGCATCAATGGAATGTTTCTGAAAACCCTTTTGATAACCTCGCCTATATTATTTTGACAGACCAGCTCAGTCGAAATATGTTCAGAGGAAGTGAGCGCGCCTATGCTCATGATGCCCTTGGGCGGGTTGCTGCTGAAATAAATCTTGAGAAAAAACTCTATAAACACTATTTCACGGGATATCAGCAATTATTTGTTGTCTTTCCGATGATGCATCACGAGCACCTTGATTCACAGGTGAAATCCATTGAGTACTTGAAAGCGCTGAATGAAAACGCATCAACACCTTATGCCTTTTTAAAAGCAATGGAAAAAGGATTTCAACATTATCAAATGATTTATATGTTTGGTCGTTTTCCCCATAGGAATGAGGTGCTTAACAGAGAAAGTACGCCCCTTGAAAAATCCTACATTCAAAGGGAGGGAGAAAAAGGATTTATTAATGGCGCCAAGTGGTAATACCAATTCTGTTTTTAAATTATGGGCTGCGCAGCCATTTTGGGCGACTGGATCTGCGTTGAAGTTCCTCGCCATAGCTACGGCTATGACTCGTCGCTTCGTCTTGCCCAGTCGCCCAAAATAACTTGCTCACTCCACAATTTAAAAACGACATTGGTATAAGCGGGTTATTCGAATTCACTGGGTAAAAGATTCGCCTGATCTTTTGGTAATAGGTTAGGCGTCTGACTCTCCTGATCAAAAACAATCACCAGCTCTCCGGATTTGAGCACTGATTTCACTCGCTCTACTTTTCTGGCTAAGGATTCATCATAGCCATTATCCGTTCCATCTCTACTGACAAATTCTTCAATCAAATTGGTCAGTGTTTCTGGCTCCAGCATCTCCCAGGGAATAATCATTATTTATCCATCTCTTTTTTTGAGTTCAGAGACTCGAGCCCTTTCACCAGAAAGTGGTGCCCCGTGTATTCCCACACCACATTAATATCCCAAAGGGCTGTGCCGTGCCGGCGTTCTGAGGTTTCTCTCAAATACGCCGGGCGGGGGTCTTGTCCTAACACTTGCTCGATTAACAGCACAAGGTTTCGACCAGTGCGTTTTTCATAGCGCAGACACTGGTTCATGGCCTCATCGGTAAATTCAACATCCGCCATTTGCATGGGGATCGGCGCAAAGCCACCTTTGGCGTGGGGCAGAGCATCGGCGTAAGGAAGGTAGGGTTTGATATCGATTACCGGCGTGCCATCCAGCAAATCTGCCGAGGCCAGATGTAATTTGAGCTTGCCGTTACCGGATTCAATGCCTTTTAACTCAACCACAGAAAGCCCAATGGGGTTTGGACGGTGGGTAGAGCGGGTAGCAAACACCCCCATTCTCTGGCGACCGCCGAGCCTGGGCGGCCGAATGGTTGGGCGCCAGCCTTCATCCATGGTTTGATGGAAAATAAAATGAACCCAGATATGGGAAAAACCATCCAGACCACGAACCAGATTTTCCTGATTATAAGGCGGCAACAATTCCAGTGTGGCTTCTGCCGCGGTGACAATACCCGGCTGGCGTGGAATACCGAATTTCTGACGATAACAGGAGCGAATAACACCAATTGGCTCAAACTGAAAAGCAGAAGGCTGGCTGGAGGAAATATCTTCTTTCACAATCGGAATGGTGTATCTGGAGAATTCGTTATCATGCCGTTTGATTTGGCAATTAGCAACTCTCTGATGATGCCTGTTTCTTTTGCGACGATGGTCTTCTGAAGGTACACTGCCGAAACAAACAGCAACAATTTTTGAGCAGCCGCAAAGCGATAATAATAATGACAATGATGACTCGATTACTTCTCCTTCTCAGTCTGGTGATATCACCATTCCTTATGCCCCAGGAAGTGAAAGCGAAAGAAACCCAATTCTCCATATTGCACACCAATGATTGGCAGTCTCGCCTGCTGGGTTTTGGCCCCAATTCCGAATATACCCCGAATACGATTAATGACGATCAAACCATTGGCGGCGTGGCACGTCTAGCCACTCTGATTGATGAGCGTCGCAACGCATTGGGCGATCAGCCGGTGCTATTGCTGGACGGTGGCGATATCAGTCAGGGCACATTGTTCCATACACTGTACCGTAAGCATGCGCCTGAACTCCGGTTGATGAAACAGTTGGGTTACGACGCCATCACTCTGGGCAATCACGAGTTCGATTTTCGTTCCGATGGTGTCTCCATGATGTTGGAGGCCGCTAAAAATCACCTTGATGAGCTACCACCAATACTGTCTTCTAACCTGACGTTGCCTGAAGCTCAAAAACATCTTCAGGAAGATGGGACCATTCTTCCATGGAAGATTATTGAAAAGAATGGCATTCGCTTTGGCCTGTTTGGTTTGATGGGCAGAGATGCCGCCGAAGTACTGGCTCCGGATCACAACCCATCGGTATTTGCTGATCAGATAGCGACGGCGAAAGAGATGGTTAAGCTCTTGAGAGATGAGCAAAAGGCAGATGTCGTTCTTCTGATGTCCCACAGTGGCGTGATCAAAATGGAAGATGGCAGCTGGGGTGGCGAAGAAGTTGAATATGCCCGTCAAGTGTCAGGTATTGATGTTATCGTCGGTGGCCACAGTCATACACCGCTGTTTGAACCCATTATGGAAAATGGCACAGCCATTGTTCAGGCCGGCTCTGATACCCGTTTTCTGGGTGAGTTGAATCTGGTGGTAAGCGACACTGGCGATGTTCGTGTGAAGCAGTATCAGCTTCATAAAATTGATGACAGCACCGTTGGTAAGTCTGCAGTGACCGCCCAGGTCGATAGGTTTAAAACATTGATCAACCAGGAAGTCATGACTGGTGATTTTTCTTTTGATCAGCCGCTGGTTCAAACCCCTGAAACTCTGACCAGAGATTATGCCGATCATGCGCTTGGTAATCTGGTGGCCGATGCCATTCGTTATGCCAGCGGCAGTGATATTGCGCTCACAACCAATAGTCTGATTCGTGATGATATGATGGCCGGTGAATCGGGTGTTCAGTCAGTGTCGGATATTTTTCGCCTCCAACCTCTGGGTGTTGGGCCGGATGATCAACCTGGCTATCCTTTGATAAAAATCTGGATGACCGCTCAGGAAATCAGGGGCCTGATGGAAGTGATGTCCTTCGCCTGGCAGGTAAAAGGCGATGATTACTTCCCGCGTTTTTCGGGTCTGCGTTTCACCTACAACTCACTGCGCCCACCGCTGGATCGTATCACTTCTATTGAGCTGGGTTCTGAGGAAACAGGTTATGAGCCACTGGATCTCTCCGATGAAACCCGTTTGTACAGTTTCTCGGCGACCAGTTATGTGGGCGGTTTTGCCTGGACCATTTCTGACTTGAGTTATGGTTTGGTGAACATTGTTCCTAAAGATCGTGATGGCAACCCCGTGGTGGATTTTAACGACAGTATTATTGATAAAGGCCCACTGACGTCTGGCGTCCAGGAATACAAAAACTGGCAAGCACAGGTGAACTTCTTTGCCCAGTTGCCGGATGTTAACGGCGATGGCATTTCTGACATTGTTCTTGAAGAAGGGATTACCTCATCGAGAATGCAGAGTGTTAGTAGCATGAAGCCGGCGGACTTGATCGCTAATGCCACGGCGATTGTCTGGGTTTGCTGGGGCGTTGTATTGTTGCTGGCTATCCTGTTACTCGCGCTTGTCCGTCGTATGACCAGACGATAAAGATGACGAAAGGCTCCGAACGATTACCGGAGCCTTTTTACTTTATGGTTTTCTTTTCAAGGCCTCTTTAATCGCCTGATTTTTTGGATAATTACCGGTGTCGCAGGGGATGTTAAATCGCTCCGAAATCATCACGCAGGTTTCCTCAGCAATGGCGTAATGGGCTTCTGCACTTGGATGCACACTGTCGCTGTAAAATGCCGTTTTCAGTGGAGTAACCTGCGAGAAACGCTCACCAGTTGGTTGCCAGTTGTCGTCGAACGCGGCATTGTTTAACAACTCTTGGCTGACAAAATTCTTTTGTTCTTCAGCCTCTCGACGTTTTTCAGTAATGAAAGCATTGCGTTCAATTTCAACGGCTTCTGCGTCATCCATGCCGGGAATCGGGATGTCCAGAATAGGGTGGACGAAGTCCCATTGTGGATCTTTCCTTAGTGTTGAGAAGACTTCTTCACCATCGATTTTCATTACCCGGTAGCCATGGTTTTCAGGAAATGCTTCCCTTAATAGATTGATCCTCATGCTCAGGCTGGCATTGTATTTCAACCATTTTTCGTGAAGCTCACTTCTCATGGGCGAATTGAGAAACCGCGGTGCTGCGGTAATATCGGGCAGTAAAAAGACAATCACTCGTTGAGCTCCAGCCTGAAGGACATTGTAAATATCCTGTGCTTGTTCCTGGGCGATATCATCTGGGTCATCCCAGTTATTCAGGAAGTCATTGCCACCATTGAAAAAGATAACCAGAGCATCCTGAGGCATTAGACGGAGGGGGATGTCTACTTCTGCCACACCTGTTTCAGCCACGGCGTTTCGGCGCTCATTAAGATAAGACTGCACAATCAAACCTTCGCAGGGTGGTAGTAGGCTACCTTGAAAGGCAGTGACTACAGCATCGAGCATACCGCCAACCGAGCGAAGAAAAGCACCAGGTCTACCCAGTTTACTTTCAGTACAGAGTATCCAACTGCCGGCCATAGCACGGTTATCCAATTGAACTTTATTTTCTTCAGGGAATGACATCATTTTCACCAGCACCTCAGGCCACATCAGATCCATGGCTTTCCCTGTCGTCCATTTACCTTTTTCATAGTGTTGACTGTCGGGTACCAGAGGAATCTGGCCTGCAAAACGGCGGGTAGTGGCCAGTAGGGTGTCTTCAGCCAGCTCGGGTATTTCAGAAACCAGATCATCTTTCACAAGTTCGCTTAATGCCTGGAGCTTGTTGCCAAGGAGCTTGGTGATGGTTTTGATTGGCGTAATTAACTGGGCAAGATAGGAGTGCTCAATTTTGCGAATAAAGTAGTGAGTGTGCTCAATCAGACCAAGCAGGTGATTATCTACTCGGTCTTCAATGGATTTGAGGCTGTCCACAAGGCTGGTAATTAAATCTTCCAGCTTGTTGATCACTCGTTCTTCAAGCCCGGTCATGAGTCGTCTAAGGAAACTTCGTTCTCGTTTTTCTGCCTGAAGCTCCGTTCGATACAAGTCAAATGTCGCTTCAATATTGCGAATGCTACTGGCACGGGAAAAAAACTGGCTAAGGTCTACGGGTGGCTCACCGGTTTGTGGATTGATATCCCCTTTGAGTGATCGTAGAAGGTTAAAAGTCGAAGGGGCATCTTCAGAAGAATGAAAATCATCGCCATTACTGTCTGAGAGGCTATCTCCAAATATCAGCAGTGTTTTTGGTTGCCATCGTTCCGGTTTTACAATCACTGGGTTACTGATATTGAGCATGTGTTCAGCGTTAGATTCCACGGAATAGAGAATAAGAGAGCTGATTATCAGTGAATACAAACGACTTTTCATGACTGACACCTGAAGGTACTTATTATCCAATCAAGTATTAGTCGGAATTGGTCTGGTTGGTTAGATCAATTGGTGATGATGTATCGCACTTTTTTAGTTATACCAATGGCGCTTTTAAATTATGGAGTGACCAAGCACCGGAGGTCATAAACGCAGCCAACAAAGTAGCAACTTGAAAAACGACGGGTATTGTATAGAAGAGATGCTCATCACCATCGACAGCCTAAATTGTCGGTAGTGATGAACGTCAAGAGGATGGTTATCTGTTGATGATGGCCGTTTTGATTCGACCAATGGCTTCTTCCAGTATAGAGCGACTACAGCCAAAGTTCAGTCGAAGGTAGTTTGCATCACCAAATTGTTTTCCTGGTGAAAGCCCAACACCTGCTTGCTCAAAGAACTGGTGCGGATCTTCCAGTTGAAGCTCACTGACGTCTATCCAGGCAAGATAGGTTGCCTGTAAAGGCTCCATGGACAGCCCGGGAATACTGTTAATTTGTTCCATCAGGTAATCATGATTTCCACGGAGGTAATCCAGTAGCGACTGCCGCCATGGCTCACCGTGTCGATAAGCCGCTTTGGTGGCGGCATAACCGATCAATGTGCTGTCCGGTGATGGCACAATACCAGAGCGGGTAGCATTAAACTGATGTCGTACTTTGCCATCGGGAATAATGGTGAAAGCACAGCCAAAACCCGCAAGGTTAAAGGTTTTCGATGGTGACATCAGAGTGACAGAGTGATCCCGTGCGTAATCACTGATCGACGCATAGGGAATATGCTCGGCGTGTCGATCAAGAATCAGATCGCAATGCACTTCATCGGAGCAGACAATCAGATTGTGCTTCTTGCAGAACTGTTCCAGTGCTTTCAGTTCATCCCGGGTAAAGACTCTGCCATTAGGATTTTGTGGATTGCACAGCATTAACAATTTGGTGGAACTGTTGATTTTCTTTTCCAGCCCGTCAAGGTCCAACATCCAGCGACCATCACTCTTTATCCATTCAACACCAATAAGCTCTCGGTTGGCGAGTTTTGGTGCTGTCAGGAAAGGGTAATAAACGGGAATAGGCGAAATAACGCCTTCTCTTTTCCCGGCGTAGGCGCGCACACAAACATTGAGGGCTGAGACTAATCCGGGCATCCAGACAATCCATTCTGGCTCAATATCCCAGTGATACAGGTTTCGACAGCGCTCAACCACCAGCTGTTCCAGCTCACCATCAGGCATGGTGTAACCAAAGACTCCGTGATCAATACGCTCATGCAGTGCTTCAATAATCTCAGGAGCCGATTTGAAATCCATATCCGCCACCCAGAGGGGAATCACATCGGAAGCGAAGCGATCCCACTTGAGACTGGACGTGTTGGTTCGATCAATGACATTATCGAAATCGATGCTCACTGTACTTTCCTTTTAGCATTATTCTTTTTAAGCAGACCCTATTATATGCTTCTTCGCTACAGTTGCCAGAAACGATTCTGTGTAGTTTTCCTTAATGGCCTGACGATTGCCCCGGAACACAATCTCACCCGCTTTCTGCTCCAGCTGATAGTCATACATAGGATCGTAGTAACCGCTGAGCAGTTCGCTGATCAATGGGCTGTAGCCGTCTATTACGCCGTTTTGTTTATGTTGTTCGATGGCAGAATTAAGAATATCAGTGAGTTGCTGATAGCGTTCGCCACCAAGCCTGCGTCGGATTCGATAAAGGCTGCCATGAAGCCCTTCGGTAAACTGTTCAAAGCCTTCTTCATAACCATAGGCATCGACAAACTCTGCCAGATTTTCCGTAACGTACTCTTTCAGGCCGATGTTTACTCGCTCTGCCATGGTTTCTTCCAGAAGAATCAGGAGTGATTCCTGCATTTTATCTTTCATGGTTTGAGGCAAACTGCAGCGGCCAATCAGCTTGCTTTCATCTTCCAAAAGTACTGGCATGCCCGGGTGACGATGGTGGTGTTTCAATAGGGCAATGGCCAAACGGTTTTCAAAATCGATCTGCCCTGGTTGACCACCATAGCGACGACCAAAGCTGGAACCTCGATGATTTGCCAGACCTTCCAGATCAATACTGTAGGGCAACTGTTGTATTAAATAGGTTTTGCCTGTGCCAGTTTTACCGCTGAGGATAATAAAAGGCACTTGTTCAATGGCGCGTTCAAGTTCATCAATCAAAAAGCGTCTTAACGCTTTATAACCGCCTTTGATTAGCGGGTATGGGTGACCAGACTCACCCAGCCATTCCTGAGTAATGTGGGAACGCTGCCCACCACGAAAACAAAAAAGATAACCTTCCGGGTGTTGTTTGACGAAGCGTTGCCAACCTTCCAAGCGCTCCTTGCGAACGTCATCTGTAGCCAGCTTATAGCCAAGTGCCACTGCTGCATCCGGCCCTTCCTGTTTATAACAGGTGCCAATAACTTCCCGCTGGCGGTCGTCCAGAATGGGCAGGTTAGTGGCACCGGGGAAGCTGCCTTTTTCAAATTCAACGGGCGCTCTCACATCCATTAAAGGAATGTCATCCAGAAAAAGGGAGAGAAAGTCTTCGGTATTGGCTCTTGGCATGACAACAGGGTTACGATGTAGGATCAGAACTGCATAGTGTCTTACTCAATGCACTGGCTTGGCAAGTATGGATTGGTGAAAATCTGAGCGGGAGAATGCTTATAATCAAAAAGCTATGCGTTTGTTTAGGCCGAGTGATAGTGTGCTCATTGTCAAGGCCATGATCGAAGCGATCCAAAATGATAATGGGATACCGTTACTGCTGCTCATCAATAGCGGAATTTTGTTGAATACCCAGGGAGCCAGCACAATCGCTGTATAATTCATGGACATCATCAAAGCAAGAGAAAAAGTTGCACGCTTGTTAGCTGATGTAGCTACCGTTTTTTCATAGAGAAATGGCTGAATAGTGCCATAACAAAAACCTGTCACAGCAACACCTGCTGCAAGAAAAAGCCAGTGCCGGCTGAGAGTAAGAAAAATAAGTCCTATTGCTATACCGAAAAAGCAAATGGTAATTAGCTGTTTGGACAGCCATTTGATCAGTCTGTTAATCATTAGGCCCGGAAGCATCATTGCTGTGAAAAATGTCGAAATTAATGCTCCTGATATATCACTTTTAAAATGATCATTCTGCAAAAGAAAGGGTAAGTTGTATGGAATAACCAAAACTATAGCCGTGGCGAAAAAGTAAACGACCATGATAGTAAACAGGCCATTATGTAAGGCTCTTTTGTTATGCAATGGAGACCCTGTCTCACTCACATTGGGTTGCTCGCCCTTGATTTCACCTTGTTTTCTTTTTAAGTATTGGTTTGATAGGAAGTAGAGCAATGACAATGGCAGCACAGGGAAAAGATATACAATGAACGGATAGTGCCAGTCGTATTCGGCTACCCATCCAGTCAGGGCGGTTGCTACAACCAGTGTTAAATTGGTTATGAATGAACTGATACCAAATTGATGTATGCGGTATGGCCCAGAGAATAAGTCATTAATTAATCCGGTAGACTGTGGAATGATGAGACCTGCCCCAACACCCAGCAGCAAGCTGACATACAGTAGTTCATTCATGCTCTGAATGTAAAAATAGCTGGCACCACTAAGAATAAATATCGTTAGCCCAATTGCTAGAAGAATCAGTTTGTTTTCTCTGCTTCCCCAGTGTCCGGAAAGTAGAATAAAAGGAATAATCAGTATTGATGGCAGGGAGGTCATCATTTGCAGATCGGAGTCAGAAACATGGGGAAATATACGGTCTAGATGCCCAAGTATTGGGGATATTGCTAAGCCTGGGAGCGATATCACTGCAGAAATAGACCAGACAGCTATTAGTGTTGGTAATGGAATGCGGTTTTTACCAGTTTCAATGTTCAACATTTTGGCTACCGGTTTAACCGAGTAATTCGTGGGCGTTTTTAACGCAATAAATAGCCCCAGCTACAGCGATAGAGCCAATTGTGCCCATCCATACCTTTTCTGATGAAATGAATAAAGGGCTTTGGTCGTTAGATTCTTTCCTTGCCCACCAGAACAAAGGAAGACCCAGCGCATAAATCACAGCTGCGACCATCATATACGTGAGACCGGCCGCATAAATCAGCCAGGCTGCGTAAATTGACCCGAGAATGCCAGTTTTCATCGCTCGATGAACTTTCTTTTGTGATATTGCATGAAGGCTTTCTGGGTGCCGGGACAGTTTCCACAAATACAATGTGCAAACCAGATAGCAGGGAAGAACCATAACGCCGGTAATGCTCAGCATCAGGTTCCAAGCATTGTCTGCAAAATAGACAATGACCATAAATCCCTGCATTAGTATAGACGACACAAGAAGAGAAAATGAGGGGGTTTCATTTTTATTTTCAGTGGCAAATACCTTGGGAAAGGTACCATCCAGCGCCGCTTCATAAGGCATGGATATAAGCATCACTGTCCAGACCAGCCAGCAACTGAGAACAGAGACCAGCACGCCTGTATTCATCAAAATAGCTCCCCAGTAACCAACTGTTTTTCCAAGAATTACACCGGTTGAGGGTGCTCTCATTATACTGATTTCCTCTTGAGTCAGAACACCTAAAGGGAGTAGTGACAGCAAAGCGTATAAAATCAGACAGGTGATGAATCCGACTAAGGTTGCACTTCGAACATCTCTCTGTGAGCGAGCTCGGATGGCAATAACCGAAGCGCCTTCCACGCCAATGAAAACCCATAAAGTCATCATCATTGTGCTTTTTATCTGCTCAAATACACTGCCAAGGTGTTTGTCCTGAACGTCGGGAATGTTGGCTTGCACCCAGAAGTTTCTGGTAAAGAGTGAAGAGTCGAACAGGTAAAGCATGATGAGAATAAAAATAAACAAAGGTACAAGTTTGCCTATAACCGCAATGTTGTTTAGAAGTGCAGATTCTTTAATACCGGCTAGAACGACAAAGTGCATACACCAAATGACAATGGAGCCTCCTATAACGGCATAAACAGTGTTTCCACCCTTTAAGTAGGGTGGAAAGAAATAATTCAGCGCCCCCATCATTAGAACGGCAAAGCCAATATTCGAGCAGATATTGCAAAGCCAGTAGCCCCATGCCATCAAAAAGCCGGTTAAACGGCCAAAGCCTATATCACCATAGCCATAGATTCCGTCTGTCATTTCAGGTTGAATGTCAGCTAATGTACAAAAGGTATTGGCAATAAACCACATACCGGCGCCGGTGATGACCCAGGCAATGAGAATAGCTCCAGCAGAAGCCTCCTGAGCCATGTTTTGCGGCAGGTTGTAAACTCCTCCGCCAATCATGGCACTGATCACGGCGGCAGAAAGTGATAAAACTCCAACTTTATTGTTAATGCTCAACGAACCAGTCCCCAAAACAAAACGACAGCTTTATTGGATTTACCCTGTTAATTTAGCAGTCCTTATTTGGAGGTAGTTGTATTTTATGGAGAGTTTAGGTCGCTTAACATGTGGATAAAAATCTGTTAAGCAAGTGGAGGGAATGGGCTAGAAGTCAATCAATGTAAGTGCAATCGCTTATTTATCTTTCTTATATGGATTTTCAGATAAATAATATATAGCTTTCCTTATATTTGATTTTGGTATAGACCCACACTGATTGTTTGATAATTGTACAGTCAGCATGGATCTATTTATCGTTTACTTTCCAACTAATTGGCTATCCGACAATATAGTGCTTATGCAGCAAAGTTCTCGGTAACAAATTCCCAGTTAGCCAAAGCCCAGAAAGCTTTCAGGTAATCAGGACGCACATTGCGGTAGTCAATGTAGTAAGCGTGTTCCCACAGGTCGCAGGTCAGCAGAGGCTTTTGTTCGCCAGTCAGCGGAGTTGCCGCATTGCTGGTGTTGACGATTTCCAGAGAACCGTCTGGATTTTTTACCAGCCAGGTCCAGGAAGAGCCGAAGTTGTTCACGGCCTTGTCGGAGAATTGGGCAACGAACTCATCAAAAGAACCGAATGCTTTGTCGATAGCCGCCGCCAGTTCACCACTTGGCTTGCCGCCACCATTTGGACTCAGGCAGTGCCAGTAGAAAGTGTGGTTCCATATCTGGGCCGCGTTGTTGAAGATGCCGCCTTCTGAGGTTTTAACAATCTCTTCCAGAGATTTGTTGGCCAGCTCAGTACCTTCTACCAAACCATTCAGCTTTACAACGTAGGTGTTGTGATGCTTGCCGTAATGGAACTCCAAAGTTTCTTTGGAGATGTGTGGCTCGAGGGCGTCGAGGGCATAAGGAAGTTCGGGAAGTTGAAACGCCATGTTTAGCTCCGCTTCTTTTCTGATCTTATATCAGATGGAATAATTGTGGGTTTTGAAGACCTGATTTTCGCAAAGCGATATTAGCATTAGGGCTATTACTAATCCAACTGGTATGTATCTTGCGGTTCGTATCAAAAAAATCAAAGTTCATATTGTGCAAACGTGCATTTTGGCTTGGGAGTGCTAACGCTTTCTTCTACAATGAACCTTCTTTTTTGCGCTATGAGTCAGAAGACAAACAGACAAGCGCCGTATTTGTGATGGAATTCAGTGATTATGCGAGAGGACAATAAGACACAGCAGCCCGAGCAGGGTTTTTCTCTGTCGGCGGATGAGCGCCCTTCCCGACAACGGGCTTCTGCGGGAGCACCTCGCAATATTGGTCATGGTGTGCCGGTCAAATCCGGTGGTGGCGGCTATTGGGTGAGTACCATTCTGTTTTTATTGCTGGTGGCTGTTGCCGGTGGTGGTTACTGGCAGTTCTCTCAGTTGCAGAAAACGCTGGCGGATACCCGGCAGCAATTACAGGAAACCCGGGAATCACTTGGGCAAGTGACCGGCGAGGTTTCGAAAACTGGAGAGAATATCAGCCAGAGCGATTCGGTGTTTCGATCAGAGTTGAAGGTGCTGAATTCTGAAATCCGTAAATTATGGGATGTGACCAATAAGCGGAATCGCCAGTGGATTACCGAGAATAAAGAGAAGATTGCCCAGACCGCGAAAAAGGCCGATCAGGCTGTGAGTCAGATGGATGGCGTGAAAAAGAGTTATGCGCAGCAAGATAAGCGTTTGGTGGAAGTTAACCAGATGATCAAGGCTGTTACCACTGAGCAGCTGGTAGCCAATTCGGATATGACGGCTTACGTAGACGCTCTGAAGGGCGAGATTGCTGCTCTCAAAAAGACAATTAATAGTCAGAAGACCGTTGAGCAGCAGGTTGTAGCATCCGCTGAAACTCAGGAAGAATTGAGCAAGAAACTGAGTTCTTTTCAAAGTCAGGTTTCTGTTCGTCTCCAGCAGCTGGAAAATTCCATCAGAGCCATCGGTGATGATGAAACGGGTTTGATTATTAAGTAATTCTTTCATTCTTCAGAGGGGCTCATTTAATTAGCCCCTTTAAACATTATTATTTTCCCTTCATTGACTTCTTTCTATTGCCAGATCTTGGGATCTGGTCTTTTCTTATTCAGTTTTATGTGATTTGACCGGTTTTCGCCAAGTATTCTTGCGCCAGAATGCACGTCTATTAATGTCCATATTAAGCGTCAGAATCATGAAATTCTCTGGTTCAGAAGGTGTATTTAAAGTGCCGTATCCGTTGCTGCCTGGTGTGCATTCTGTGTCGTGAATATCTTTTAACTGATTGAAATATAGGATTTATGTGATGGTTTTTTCAAGGCTGAAGTAGGTGGAAGTAATGATGTTTGGCTGTCAAATCAAAGTTGGGTTAAGCAAGTTGATTCATTTCCCTATGGCCATTAGCTCTAATGATTGTCCTTTTATCAGGGAGGTTGCGGTTGGCATGGAAAGGGGTATTTCCATCTTCTGTAATTATGAGGCAGGTGTATCTTTTTCAGAGATTCTATTGATTGTGAATTTCCGGGAAGGGCAGTAGTTTTTGTACATTAAGGTATAAAGTATGTCTTTGAGAAGTAGTGGCAAGGAAGGCCGCTCAATTCAACGCCACCAGTTGCAGGAATACCTCAAGGTTTATAACCGCAATACCATGCGGGTTATGGGCAGTATTGGTAACATCAGTTGCAATGGTCTTATGTTGATCAGCTCGGTGCCGGTGTTGATTGGTGCTGTGTATAACATGCGGGTTATTATGCCCGGTGATGGCGATCTCAAATATCTGGACTTTGATGCCCGTTGTCACTGGTGTAAGCCTGATGTGGGGCCGGAGTATTTTGACTCGGGCTACAGCATTGTGAATGCTGGCCACGATATCTTCGATTTGGTGGACTCCTTGAAAGACTATTTCACGTTCACCGAAGACGGTTAATCAGGCCATTTCATGGTTGGAAGAGACTGGATTTGGCGTACTTAATAGTCTTCAAGTATTATCACCTTCCGCTCTATCCTGCTGATTCTGGAAACGATGCCTGCCGATTACGATGTGCCCGCCGAGACTGTGGTTTTTGAAACCGACGTCAAAAAAAGCCGTTTTATCACCTGGATAGCCCATGCGCCTTCCAAGGCTGATGCTCAAGTATTTATCCAATCTATCCGGCAGAAATACCCAGACGCGACCCACCACTGCACAGCTTATATTGCTGGTCCGCCCAATGGCGGCGCGGCCATTGCCTGTGATGATGACGGAGAGCCTTCTGGCACTGCGGGTAAGCCCATGTTGAACGTGCTGCTTCATAAAGGAATTGGAGAGATTGTGGTTGTAGTAGTTCGTTACTTCGGAGGTGTCCGACTCGGGGCAGGTGGTCTGGTTAGAGCGTATAGTTCTGCTGTTCAGATGGCCTGTGAGCAATTGCCTCTAACAAGGAGGGTGCATCTTCAGGAAGGCGAGATTACCTGTGACTACTCACAAGAACAGGCGACTCGGTATATCCTGAATCAGTATCAGGCTCAATTAATGGGTTGTCAGTATTCTGATAGAGTCAAGCTAATGGTGGCTATGCCTGGAGAGATCTGTAACGATTTGACTCGCCGGTTGTTAGAAGTAACCCGAGGTCAGGCTGAGGTGGTTTGGCAGGATTTATGAGATCAATTAATTCGAACTAACGTAAGATTTAATGGTCAGAACATTTAGTATATTAATAACGTTAGTATTATTTGGTTCGGTGGCCGGTATGACAATTCTTACAACCTCATACTCGCCTGGGGTAGGTAACTTCGGCGACAGTTTTTCAGCTAAAAAAGATGAACAGGATTCAGGGTTGAGGAAGGCCTCCAGTTGTCCAAACCTTTACGGTAGCTCAGTTGAGGCAAAAATACTCAATGGACGCAAAGTTCAGCCAAAGGTTGTTGTTAACAACCTACATGACGTCGAGGGCGACTTTGTTGTGATTGACGGCGAGGATGTGATTGTCGCAGAGGTTGAACAGTCTCTCTCGAATGTATGGCACTTTCTTCAGGGGTCGGATTACCCTCATGGCTTAGTATTTAAAAAGAGTGTTCAGCAGCATGCGCAAGATATTGTTAATGGATATTTGATAAAAGGTAGTGTTGAAGGTATTCGGCTTTTCTTTCAACAGGATCAAGAAAAAATTTCAATATTAATAAAACAACTCAAAGTGTTTGGGTTTGATGAGGCGTCAGAAGCATTAAAGAGTATTGAGCAAAAGGTATGGGGCTTAATGTTTCGCATAAACCTACTAAACAACTACGAAAACGTGAATCGGTATTCTAAGGGTGACACCGTTTTGAAAAATCTTGGCGAAATTGCTTTTAAGTCTTATAAAGAAATGAAACTCCTTGATAATCATATTGTTGCACAGTTTGATCAGGATGTTACTCGTTCTATGAACTTTTTTGCCCATAGCAGCAAGCCCTTTGTTAAATTCCATGTCTGTTGTCAAAATGGCAATTATGTCTATACCGAGGCTGAACTCCCTGAGAATCAAGGTATATCGTTTCATACGGAATCTGCAACCGGGAAGAGTGCAGGGAATTTGAGTAAAGGTGATGAACTGGAATCTGCAAGAACTGCCTTCTCAAAAGTAGTGCAGCAGAGAATCATCGATTTTGCTGAAACTGATAGTATGACGTCGGTTATTTCAGACTTGTTGACGCAGACAAGTGGTAATAGTCTCTGGTTTTTCCTGGCGCTGTTGCGTCAAAGTGAAGATGAGCGGGAGGATGTACTCTCTGCCGTAGATCGTCAATATGAAACGCATTTTTTTAGGAATGACGACGGTAGTGTAACTGTCAATACGAGCCTTATTGCTCCCCGGTTTACCCGGGCAATAGAGGGCGATAAATTTGAGTTTCAACAATCAATAGCGATCCATGCCCAGGTAACTTTGAATCCGGAGAAGTTAGATAGTCTTCAATTTGATGAGCTTGAATTGAAAATTGGCGCTCCTGAGTCGATCCAGTATGTGGAAGAAGTTGTAGTTGTCGGTTGAATTTGTTCATAAGGTGTAAGTCTGATGTATAGTAAATAGCATTGTCAGGCAATGCTTGTAACTCATATTTGAACAGGTCATCGGATGCTCAAAAGCTTTTACTTTCACGATTATGAAACCTTCGGGGCCAACCCTTCTCTGGATTGGCCGGCACAGTTTGCCGGTATTCGAACGGATGCTGAGTTGAATGAAATTGGTGAGCCGCTCAATATTTTCTGTCGACTGCCAGAAGATCACCTTCCAAACCCTGAAGCTTGTTTAATTACCGGGTTAACACCTCAGGCTGTTAATGCCCAGGGAATAGTTGAGCCTGAGTTTATTCAGAGAATTCATCGTGAGTTGATGGAGCCGGGAACTTGCGCTCTTGGCTACAACACGCTGCGTTTTGATGATGAAGTCACCCGCAATATTCTGTATCGCAATTTTTATGACCCATACGCCCGGGAATGGCAAAACGGCAACAGTCGGTGGGATCTGGTTGATCTGGTTCGGATGGTTGCTGCACTGAGGCCTGAAGGTATTCAGTGGCCGAAACGAGAAGATGGCTTCACCAGCTTTAAGCTAGAGCACCTGACAAAAGCAAACGGGCTGGATCATGGCTCAGCTCATGATGCGCTTTCGGACGTAAGAGCGACCATCGCCCTTGCGCGGCTTATACGACAAAAACAACCTAAGGTGTACCAGTTTTATCTGGCTAATCGGGGTAAGCGCGAAGTGGCTGGACTGCTGAACACTGCTCAACGGAATATGGTCGTCCATGTTTCAGGCATGTTTGGTGCGCAGCGGAATAATCTGGCCATTGTCATGCCGCTGGTTGATCATCCGTTGAATCGTAATGGAGTTGTCGTTTATGACTTGTCCATTGACCCGGAGCCGTTGTTAAATTTATCCGCTGACGATATTCGCAGCAGGCTTTACACGCCAACGGATCAGCTACCGGGAGGTGAGCAACGCATTCCACTGAAAACTATTCATTTGAATAAGTGCCCAGTGGTCGCACCTTTGAAAGTATTAAAGCCTGAAGATCAGGATCGCCTCGAAATTGATCTGGCAACCTGCGAACGCAACCGGCAACGATTGATAGATGATCCGGGTTTATCGGCGAAACTTCGGGACGTGGTTTCCCAACGACCAGAAGGAGGGCAGACAGATCCTGATCAAATGATTTACTCCGGTGGTTTCTTCTCACCGGCGGATCGTGATGAGATGAATCGAATTCATGGAGTGAAACCCGAGGCGTTGTCTGATCTTGGATTGTACTTTCAGGATAAGCGTCTGGAAGAAATGCTATTTCGCTATCGAGGTCGTCATTTTTCTGAGACGTTAGATGAGGATGAACGAGTTCGATGGAACCAGTATTGTCGTGAGCGTTTATCCGGCCAGCTGCACCAGAGTAATGAGTCGGTACTCACCTATGAGCGATTCTGGCAGATTTGGGAAGAAAAGAGCCAGTCTGAGGACGTGCAACAATCAACCAGTAAAATCGAGTTACTAAAGCACCTTGCTGAATACGTGAAAGGTCTTCAGCCCTGAACCAGGCTACGCGGTATTATACCTGAGCCCGTTGCTTGATGACGCGGTTTAGTTGCTCTGACAATCGACCATAGATGGTTGGCTTCTCGATATAATCAATAGCACCTGCTTTTATTGCAGCAACGGCGCTGTGTACATCGTTGTGATCCCCAAGAATAATGACGGGGATCTGTTGCTGCTCAATCGCAAGATTTTCCATAAGGTCCAGTGCCTGTCCAGAGGGCTGGTCATTAGCCGCAATAATGCAGCATGGCTGGGTAGCCTTGATGGCAGACATCAGCTCAACATGGCTGTTAAAGCAGGTCAGTGAAAGCGCGTTTTCTATACACAGATGACGAATCGTATCTGTGACAATAGAATCTTGTTCCAGAAGGTAAACTGAGCATGTCGGGGCGAGATTCATATTGGCAGCCTTGCAAAAAATTTTCTGTATGGTTGCTGAGTGGCTCTTCAATTGAGAGCTTGGTTAAATGTCGACCGCTCTTTGCTTAAGGAAAGATAATTCACAGTCTCTGCGCACCATTTATGTTATTCATAATGGATGATGTTCAGTTTAGGTTTAGTGGGCTAAATGCTGAATGGAGGGATGTACTTGACGTGATACGGGGATTACCTAACCATTTGAATGAGTATTCGTTTTATTTTCACAAGGTAGGTTTAACCCATTTCTGGGGTATCTAATCACCGTTCAAACTGGCAATAATTCTGATGATTGTCCATGAATATCGTGTTGATATCCGGTGATAGCTTAAGTAGCCATCAGCACGTTTAAAGAAATGCTGATAGCTGGTACTAAGAAACTGTGCACAATCTTTCTGCGAGCTGCAAACGACGATAAAACGCCCCTGTTTTTCAGTTTTCTTCGTTACATGGCGCCACTATGCGCCTCAAAAAACTGAAGGACAGGAACATTTTCTCCTCGTTTTCGCTATTCGCAAAAGATCATGAACAGCTTCTAAGAAGACGATAGCCTAAATTTTGAAGTTAAACTCACCATCAAGATGTTCTTTAACCTGCATCACTTGTCGAACAAGGTGAGCCAGTGATTTGGTGCCCATCTTTTCCATCACCCGGGAGCGGTGGATTTCAACGGTTCTCTGGCTCAGGTTGATGTCGGCAGCAATCACCTTGTTGGCTTTGCCTTCAACCACGTGGTGCAGTACTTCACGCTCACGGTCAGTAAGTGTGGATAGACGACGAAGAATCTCTTTGTGCTCCAGAAGTTCGCGGCGCTGTTGAGTGTCCAGCTTCAGGGCATCGTTAATCAGATCCAGAAGCTCCTGATCGCGGAACGGCTTCTGAATAAAGTTCATTGCACCATCTTTAATGGCCTGTACCGCCATTGGCACATCACCGTGGCCAGTAATGAAAATAATCGGCAGAATGCAGTGCATTTCATTCAGTTTGCTCTGCAGCTCAAGGCCACTCATGCCAGGCATTCTGATGTCCAGAACGATGCAACCCGGGCGGTTTTCGTCATAAACTTCCAGAAACTCTGCTGGAGCAGAAAAGGTTTCCACTGCCTGACCAACCGACTTCATTAACATTTTCAGTGAGTCACGGACGGCCTCATCATCATCAATAATAAATACGGTAGGTTCTTGCTTCATATCCTGTTGCTGCATAGTGACTCCACATGTATTCGTTATGCAATCAAGCCGAAAAGGGTTTAATGGAAACCGGTAAAGAGTCCGGTAAAGAGTGCATCCAAATGCACTAGCTAACTGAACAGGTACCGTAAGAAGCAGTTCACAATCTTTCTGCGAGCTGCAAACGATGATAAAACACCCCTGTTCTTCAGTTTTCTTCGTTGCGTAGCGCCGCTATGCGCCTCAAAAAACTGAAGAACAGGAACATTTTCTCCTCGTTTTCGCTATTCGCAAAAGATCATGAACAGCTTCTAAGGCACGGCAGAACGTTGTTAATAAATTCAGAACCGTGACATCTATCAACTGCCTTTACCTGACCGTCCTTCGCCTGACCGTCGTCAGAAACAATTTTAGCAGAGTATGGCGTGATGTTTTGTCAGCACAATAGAAAATTAGAGCGCCAGTAAGACTTGCTTAAGGAAAAATGCCCAAAATGCAGCAGAGCTCATTACATGACTTTAGTCGTTTACCTATTTTTTTGTGTTCTGTTTCGGTTTCCAATGGGGCTGATACGCTTTTGCTATTCAGTCTGCAGGCTAAACCGTGATGCATAGGTGAAGACTGATATAATCGATGAATGATAGGGGAATTTATCGAAGTTGTTATTGTGGATTACCGAGGGTTACCGCGATTGTACGACGGTGGGAGTAATAGAATGGTGAAAAAACGGCCGCACCTGGAACCAGATGCGGCCTTTTTCGTTATCAAAGGCACTCGTAGAGGATGCTTTTGATGAACCTAAATCGCTCAGTGCTTGATGGAAGCACTCAGGTTCAGAGGTGCAATCATGTTTTCTGGCTTGAGGATTTCAGCCAGCTGCTCTTCGGTCAGCAAACCTTCTTCCAGAACCAGATCAACCACACGACGACCACTCTTCAGGGCTGTCTTGGCGATACGGCTTGAGTTTTCGTATCCCAGGTATGGGTTCAGAGCAGTCACCAGGCCAACACTGTTGTCTACGTAGCTCTGGCACACTTCACGGTTAGCGGTGATGCCTTTGACGCAACGTTCGGTCAGCATGTTCATGCCAGCAGACAGCTGCTGGATGGATTCCAGAATCTTGTAAACCAGCACTGGCTCTGCGTAGTTCAGCTGCAGCTGAGCGGCTTCAGACGCCAGAGTCACCACCAGGTCATTACCAATGACGTGGAAGGCGATCTGGTTCATGCACTCAGGGATAACCGGGTTTACCTTGCCTGGCATGATAGAAGAACCTGGCTGCATTTCTGGCAGGTTGATCTCGTTAAAGCCACACATCGGACCACTGGACAGCAGACGCAGATCGTTACTGATCTTGGACAGCTTAACCGCCAGACGCTTCAGTGCACCGGAGAAGATAACGAAAGCGCCCATGTCGGAAGTTGCTTCGACCAGGTCGCCTGCCAGAATCATTTCCTGACCGGAGATTTCAGACAGATATTTAACCGCCAGCGGTGCATAACGGCTGTCGGCAGTGATACCAGTACCGATGGCAGTACCACCCAGGTTAATTTCACGCAGCAGAGAAGCCATTTCGCCGATACGCTGGACATCTTCACCAATAGTGGTGCTAAATGCGCGGAATTCCTGACCCAGAGTCATAGGAACTGCGTCCTGCAGCTGGGTACGACCCATTTTCAGGATATCTTTGAACTCTTCAGCTTTGATATCCATGGCATTTTTCAGGGTTTTGATAGCAACCAGCAGAGACTTGTGCTTCAGAACCATGGCCAGACGCATAGCCGTCGGGTACACGTCGTTCGTGGACTGAGCCATGTTGACGTGAGTGTTCGGGTGCAGATACTGGTATTCACCACGACGATGACCCATCAGCTCCAGTGCACGGTTACAGATCACTTCGTTGGCGTTCATGTTGGTGGACGTACCAGCGCCACCCTGAATCATGTCCACAACGAACTGATCGTGCAGACGACCTTCGATGATTTCGTCACAGGCGTCGGAAATGGCATCGGCCATTTTCTCGTCCAGCATGCCCAGATCACGGTTAGCCAGTGCACAGGCTTTCTTTACCATGGCCAGAGCTTTTGGCAGATTGCCGTAATGGTTCAGCTGAACGCCACTGATCTGGAAGTTTTCCACAGCACGCTGGGTTTGAATACCGTAGTAAACGCTCTCAGGAACCGGAGCTTCGCCCAGAAGGTCGTGTTCAATTCGAAATTGGTTAAGATCTGTCATTTCTGGTGGCCTTAGCGAGTGTCCATTAACACACTGAAAAAAATGCTCTTAAACTGCGTTGTAAGCCCTTGATAACAATGGGGCTTAATAGGTAACGAGCTGAAAAAGCTCTGCAGACCTATAAGAGCAGGTAAAAAAGAAATAGTCTGTGCCTGTGGATAATGTTCGGCAATAGGTGGTATTACCTAGCATAACGGATCTTGGGGGGAAAATAGCAAATATCTGACCTGTATCAATTTTGTACAGATTGGTAGCGCAAAATTCTTAACGGAATGTCGATTAAAATCTTTCCCGGTGATCAGGTCGAACCCTGAATAGAGCCAATAGCTATACTTTAGTATCACTTAAAAACAGAGAGTCAATGGGCATTATCGCCTAAAGGCTAATTTATTGCATTTTCGAAGTGCTTAATAATTACTCTTGCAGAAAATTAATACAGTTAACAACAGGGATGAGTTTTTCGGCAGAGAACTCAAAATATTCGAGGATCTAGGATGAAAACCAACAATGACAGCGTTAAGGTTGCAGGTGTAGAAAAGCACTCTTTTCTGGAGTCCGCTGGAAAGCTGGTTGGCTCATTAAAGACCACAGCAGTAAATGGAGGCGTCAGGACTGTTCAGAATATGATTATATCCGCTAAAAAGAAATTACCGTTTTCTGATAAGTCTGAATATAGCAAAAATAATCTGGGAAAAAGAACTACAAGCCAATTGGATGCTGACTTGCAAGACACAAACAGTTCGATCAAACGCAGTGCCAGCCTTGGTTCAATAAACTCGGTTGAATCTGATACTTCCGATTACTTCTCGTCAACGTCATCAATGAGTGGTTCACAAGAACACTTGGAGCGTCTCAGTGTGGTCGAGGGCTCGGACCCCGGTACCGCGTTTTCACGGGAGGTATTTGCTGATGATGTGGGATCAACACTAATTCAACTTAGAGATCGTGAAGCCACCATAGATGACAAGCTAAATGATATAGAAGAAAGTGTTGAATCCATTTTTTCCCATTATCGGGTTAATAAAGACCAGCTTCTCGAGAATAAGAAATTACTAGCATCATTAAGGGGCGATCTTGATCAGATTTTATCTGTATATGAAAGAAAAAAGGCAAGTGTCCAAAATCTTTTAGAAGATCTTAAATCTGAAGAGTTTTCCAAAAATGATTTAGATGATGTTACTACCACACTGGATGTTATTGGGTCTGAAATAAAACAGTTCTTAAAAAGTAAAGAAGAGTTTATTGCTGATATAGAAAAGCTTGAAAAGAAAATAGATGATAAAGTAGAAACCTTGAACACTGTTGAGAAAAAACAGAAAAGCTCTAAGGTTACTCAACCATTTCAGAATGAGGACTCTGTTTTGGATGAGCTGCTCCCAGCTTTTCAGTCGGGTGCTAAAAGAAAAAACAGGGGGAGGGAAGCATCCAGAAAAGAAAAGGGTCTTTCAGGAGCTAATAATAAGCCTCGAATCAGTCGTTACCAAAAAAATCAAATGCTTACCAGAGAAAGAGCTGGCAATCTATTTGAACAAGAATGTGAAGAGTTGGTTTTCCCTGGGTCGGATAAAAACAAAATTGATTTACCTGCTGTCTCTGCAGATAAAAGTAGCTCAGATTCAGCCTCAAACCAAGTGCAGAAAACTGGTGGTGAAACTGATTTTTCTCAAAAAACATTTGCTGATGAAATCGAAAATTCACTAATTGAACTTAAAAGACGTGAAGAGGATTTGAATCAAAAGTTCGATGATCTTGATGACAATATAGAAAAGCTACTCAAAAACAAGGCGGCGACTGAAGCAGATTTCTTGAATCAGTCTGAAATAGCCGAGCAGATAGCTAGCGACCTTGACCGCATTCTATCGGGTTATAAGACTAAGAAGAATGAGGTAGAGGCGCTCTATCAGGACCTGGCACGTACCAATATTGCGCCTTCAGTGTTGGCTAATGTGGATAGAACCATTCTGGTGATTGAAGGCATGATCTGTGAATTCAGCTCTGAACGAGATAACTCACTTGAGTGTTTGAAAAATACCAGAAGTCAAATTCAGGCTGGTATTACAGGCGTTGAACGAAGAAAGAACGAAAGTGTTCTTTTTGATCTGACGTATTATACCACTCGAATTGAGCTAGAGGTTGGTGGGCTTACCAAAAAGAAATTGGCTGTAGATAGTGCAGTGCGCCTTCAGGCCAACAAAAACTATTCGGATGTTTCAGCGGTTACCGGACTCGTTAAAGAAATGGACGCATTGAAAGTTAAGTATTCGGAAGTAAGAGAAAAAGTGAGTTCTAAACTGAAAGCGTTAGAGGATATAGCAGCGTCTTCTGCAAACGATAAGTTTCTCCAGAAGCGAGCTGATAGGGCGGTTCATTTATTCTCAATAACGGCTAAAGAACTCCAGTCTACTATTAATTCTCGGAATAATTTGCTGATGGGCTCGATAAACCTTCTCGAGAAGAAGAAAGAAGAGCAGATTAAGCTCAAAAATCGCGAAATGCTTGCCCGATTAGATGGTGTGGAAGATATTATTGATGTGGCTTTTGATGAAAAGCATGGCAGTTTGTTTAAAAACCTTGAACCTGTCATTAAAAGTATTGCCATTAAAAAAATAGATGAATTATCAAAGATTTTACCTGAAGATTTTCAAGGTGGCATTATAAAAGAGGGAATCTCCAGGGTTAAGACTTCGTTGGATACTTTATCGGACAAACCTTTTAGAGTTGACTCTGAGTCTGAATCCAGATTTGGTAACCCATTACAGAAGAGTATTATAAATGACTTATTAATAGCAAAGACTGAGTCTTTTATATTTGATTTGATAGGTGCATGGAACAAGTTAGGTGTTAGTGCAGCAAAAAAATTCGATAAGAGCCCTAGTGACCCCGCTTTGAAACAAATTATTGGCATTGTCTTGAAGGGGCAGAGTGATCCTGAGTTTGCTCGTTGTACAGGACTGAAGGAGACCCTCGACAATGTTGAAAAATCGATTCTTAAAGAGTATCAGAATATTTCACGCTTCCATGCTTACAAACCATTTACCAGTGGTGATCTGTTTGGTAAAAAGGCATCTGTTATAGCGGATAGCATTGATAAAAGCCTTGAGAAACTTGATGATTATGATGAGGTAGTATTAGGTAGAAAATTGTACAAAACATCTCAGGATAAATATTCAGAAACAATTGCGAATGTGTTCAATATGAGTGCGCGAAATGCGCTGGATAAACTCTCGGACATCGAAAGCAAACATATCCTGAACCGGGCATTTTGTGAAAAGGTCAGTGAGGTGCGCACGGCTATATATAACGATTACTTTGCGAGTCGCATTGCCACCAACATAGCAGAAAAAGTTAAGAGCGTATTTTTCCTTGCTCGAAAGCTGGAGACTGAAAAGCTAAACCAGGATGAAACTGAAGATGTTGCTGCAATCAGTGAGAAAAATACCATAGAGCTAAAAGCGCTCAATGATGCTGAGCTTGAGGCTTCGGTTAATGAAAAGAAAGCCAAGCACATTGATCGGCCTAGAAGTCTGGCAGAACGTATCGGTGATCGAAGTAAGGTTTTATCGAAGCTAAGGGATTTGCGATCAAAAAATAGGGATATGTTCCATGAGATTACCGGTGTAATAAGTCTGGTAAATACCAAAATTGATATTCCAGCATCTACCCAGATGAAAATCGATGCCCTTTATCGCAAGGCAAGGATCATTTAATGGCTCTACTTTAGTGAGCCGTTTTGAAAGAGTCGTCATTAAATTGACATAGTGGCTATCAGCTTACGATGACTGCTTTAATTAGGATAGGAATAAAACTAGGAAGCATGAGATGGATCCTCTCAACGGAAACTCAAAAAAGAATGTTCCGCCTTTGTCTGCTCAAAACGATGATGCTGGTGAAGGTGTAGATAGCGCTCAAAAGAATGGAGTCAAGTACTCCAAGCATGATCCTTCTAGTACACAAATCCCTAAGGACGATCAGAGCGAGCCAAAGTCTCAAAGAAGGCGAAATATTCGCCGAAGAGGAGGTGCAGAAGAGAAGGTTAGAGAAATGCTTGACTTCTTAAAACCAGGTGGAGGGTCTAATGTAAGTGAGAAGCAACCATCTCAAGAATCTCAAGATTCTCAAAGCTCGGTTATGATTCAGGAGAAAATATCGTCAGAATTGAGAGCTCCAGCTTCTGCTGTTTCTGATCAGTTAAAGAATGAAGTTCAAAATGGAGCTGATACGAGCCCGGATAGTACAGATATGCCCGCTAAACCGAGCTCTGTAGCACCTCCGCCTCCACCTCCACCTCCACCTCCACCTCCACCTCCACCTCCACCTCCACCTCAGAAGGCAGGAGCGTTAGCATCAGGTTCTATTCCTCCTCCTCCCCCAGTACCGGGAACTCCAATGGCAAATCCTGCTTTAGCGATTAAGAAGCAGGGAGAAAAGATTCCTTATGCTGGGCCAGCGGGCTGTAAGATAGGAAGTATTAACTGGAAAAAAGCTGGAATAGATCCCAATAAGCCAAATGTATTTTCAAACGCTGACTATATGGATCTATACAAAAAAGTTGATCTGTCACTCTTTTATAGTGAGTTTTCTGTGCCGATAGTTGAATCAAAAAAGAAACCTGATAAACCAAATTCTGTTGAAAATAAATCCGTTATCGATAGTCGGCGGCATCAAAATATTTTAATTACGTTGAAGAAGGTTCTATCATCCAATGTAAGTGCTGAACAATTAATTAAGGCGATTAATGAAGTTGATTTGACTGTAATGAATCAAGAGCGATCTGAGTCATTTTTGAAAAACCTGATACCGAGTTCTGAGGAAATTGAAGCTATTAATGAAAAAATGAAGAATGAGCTTAAGCTTAATGATGTTGAAGCATTTTTTTATAATTGTTCTCAAATTAGCAGGTTTTCAGAGAAAATTAAGCTGATTAATGATGTGTGGTATGTTAAATCGGAAGCTGGGTCACTCAGGAATGAGATCGTAGCCGTGGTTGATGCTCTCGAATCTCTGAATGGCAGTCGTGAAATATCCAGGCTTTTTGAGTGTTTTCTGATGCTTGGAAATGTCGCTAATAGCGAAGGTTATGCGGGTGGTGCAGTTGCAATTAAGTTATCATCGATTAATGAGCTTTTGAATGCTAAATCTGCAAAGAGTAACACAACCTTTATGGATGTTGTTTATCATATGGTTGAAAATAATGCTGTTTTCAAAGGGGTAGGAGATTTCCGAAAAGATTTAGTGAAAATAGATGATGCACTGAAGGTTAAAGAATTTGCAGATAAAGATAAAAAAAATGAAGCTGAGCCAAGAACAGGGTTGGAACTAAGGAGAAAGGCTTGTAAGGACGCTCTGAGTAATATAAAAAGTGAGATCGAATCTGGTAATAATAACCTTGATCTCCAAAAAACTCTTGATGAAATTACCCCTTTTGTGGAACTTACGGAAAAACGGTATGAAAAAATGCTGGAACTCAAGAAGAGAGTTATGGATCAATTTTGTTTAGATGTAGGGTCGCTTACTGATATATTTCATCCATTTCTTAAAATTAAAAAAGAATATGATCTCTCTGAGAAGAAAGCAGGTTTAAATAAGCGCAGGAGATAAATGGTCGCCTTTCCTTCATTTAACATCTTCAAAATGGATTTTTTCTATTAATACGGGCGTATAGAATTTACGTCCGTCGCATTTTTTAACTTCTGATCAATAAATCCGCTCATAAAACACTTCTATTTCTGCGTTAGTCCCCTTGGACGATGATAGGCAAGGCCTGAGTCGCTTAAATGAAATCAATATATTGGTTGTTGATGAACTGTGCTTCAGTTGAGGCATTTTAAAACGACCAACTGTGCAGACTAAAAAGGTGTCGGATCATGGACAAACGCATGACCACTGCAGATATAGTTGCCGAGCTGCAGGACGGTATGACCATCGGTATTGGTGGCTGGGGCCCACGTCGTAAGCCTATGGCGTTGATCCGTGAGATTCTTCGCTCTGACTTGAAAGATCTAACCATCGTCGCTTACGGTGGTGCTGATGTCGGTATGCTCTGTGCGGCCGGTAAAGTAAAGAAAGTTGTTTTTGCCTTTGTCTCTCTCGATTTTATTCCTCTTGAGCCTTATTTTCGTCAGGCTCGCCAGCAGGGCAGTATCGACGTGATGGAAGTGGATGAAGGCATGATGCTGCTTGGCCTTCGTGCTGCCGCGTGGGGATGTCCTTATATCCCGACCCGTATTGGTCTGGGAACCGACGTTATCCGTAACAACCCAGACATCAAAGTGATTGATAGCCCCTATGATGAAAAAGAATGGGTTGCCATGCCGGCACTGAATCTGGACGTTTCACTGTTGCATGTGGATCGTGCTGATGAGCGCGGAGTTTGTCAGATCAAAGGTTCTGATCATTATATGGATGACTGGTTTGCCCGGGCCGCAAAGAAGACCTTTGTCACCTGTGATGAACTGGTGGATTCCGATTACTTCAATAACCCGGAAGAATCCCGCTACGTATTCTGGGAGCGTTCGATGACATCTGGCGTGTGTTTGCAGCCTGGTGGTGCACACCCGACTTCCTGCGCTCCTCTCTACGGATTTGATGTATCTCATTTCAAAACCTACAACACTTCGGTAAAAGACGGTGGTTTTGCATCGTACTTTGAGCAGTTCATTAAAGACAGCAGCGAAGAAGACTACCAGGCCAAGGTGGGTGGATTGGAAGTCATTAAACATCTGCCGTTGCCGGTTTATTAAGGTTAATTCATTGGAGTACTGATGATGACTCACGATTTGTCTCAAGAGAGCACCGCTGAAGAATACACACTGGCAGAACTAATGATTTGTGCCGGTGCTGAAGCTTTTCGAAACGATGGCGAAGTTCTGGCCACCGGCATTGGTTTGATTCCACGTCTGGCGGCAAGCCTAGCCATGAAAACCTTCAATACCGACCTGATGATGACGGACTCAGAGGCCTGGTTGTTGTCTGAACCGAACCCGGTTGGCAACAGGGAAGACGGCTTCGTACAGAAGAACGAAACCTGGATGGGCTTCTCCCGAATTTTTGACAATGTGTGGAGCAGTAAGCGCCACGCCATGGTCGGCCCAACCCAGATTGACCGTTTTGGTCAGGCGAATATTTCAGCCCTTGGCGGCACTTATGAACAACCAAAGGTTCAGATGTTAGGCGTTCGAGGTTTTCCGGGTAACTCGATCAGCCACGCCAACAGCTTTTTTGTACCAAGCCATAACACCCGCGTGTTTGTGGATGGCGAATGTGATGTTGTTGCCTCCATTGGCTACAACCCGGAACGGCTGCCAAAAGGTTACACGCTGGATGAGGTGGATATACGTCTGGTGATTACTGATTTGTGCGTCATGGATTGGAATGGCCCGGATCATCAACTTCGTCTGGTCAGCGTTCATCCGGGCGTTACCGTTGAACAGGTTCTGAAAAACACCGGTTTTGAAGTGTTTGTCGAAGGCGATGTGCCTGTCACTGCGGCTCCGACAGAGGTGCAACTTGAGGTGATTCGTGAGTTGGATCCTCATAACCTTCGCTCAAAACAATTGAAGGATAATCCGCCGGGTGATCGTCGCCTTTAGTCATAGGGTTTTGTAATTAAACATGCTCATAAAAAGAATAAGATGGAAGCCTGACGATGACAGATAACTCAGATAAGACGGAAAACCAGGAGGTCGTACTCTACGAGGTTCGTGATGGTGTTGCCATCGTCACTATGAACCGGCCTGAGTACAACAATGCGCAAAACTCAAAAATGACCTATGCGCTGGACGACGCCTTTCGTCGAGCCAGCAGTGATGACGACGTTAAGGTGATTGTGCTGGCAGGTGCTGGCAAACACTTCTCTGCCGGGCATGACATTGGTACACCGGGTCGTGACGTTGATCAAACCTTTGATCGAGCCAGCCTCTGGTATGATCACACCAATAAACCCGGCGGTGAATTCCTCTATGCCCGCGAGCAGGAAGTCTATCTCGGCATGTGCCGTCGCTGGCGTGACATTCCCAAACCAACCATCGCTATGGTGCAGGGTGCCTGTATAGCTGGTGGTCTGATGTTGGCCTGGGTGTGTGATCTGATTATTGCTTCCGATGATTCTTTTTATGCAGACCCTGTCGTAAGAATGGGCATTCCCGGCGTTGAATACTTTGCCCACGCCCATGAGCTGAACCCAAGAATTGCCAAAGAATTTCTGTTTTTGGGGGAACGTATGCCGGCTGAGCGTGCCTATCAAATGGGGATGTTAAATAGAATCGTCAGCAGAAATGAACTAGAAGAACAGACGTTGGCGATTGCTGGCCGTATCGCCAAAATGCCTCGCCTTGGTTTGCAGCTGACCAAACAGGCGGTGAATAACGCTGAAGATTTAATGGGCAAACGAACCACCATGGATATGGTGTTTGGTTTGCATCATTTTGCCCACTCTCACAATGATCTGGTGTCCGGTGATCGTCTGGCCGGGTTTGATGGTAAATCCATGGCTGAGTCTCAACGTCAGTCGTCGGATAAAGAAAAGGCGGAAGCATAATGAAAACCCGTCTTACTGAACTGTTAGGTTGTGAATATCCGATTATCCAGACCGCCATGGGGTGGGTCGCCGACCCGAAACTGGTAGCCGCAACCTGTAATGCCGGTGGCTTTGGCTTTCTGGCCGGTGCTACCATTCCTCCGGAAGAGATGGAAGCCACCATTCTTGAAACCAAAAAACTGACGGATAAGCCTTTTGGTGTGAACTTCCATATGTATCAGACCAATGCTGCAGAGATTGTGGCTATGGTGGTGCGTCATGGTGTGAAGGCTGTCAGTTACAGTCGGTCACCTGGTAAGAAAATGATCAGCCAGCTCAAAGCAGCGGGTGTCGTTTGTATCCCAACCGTTGGTGCGCTGAAACATGCGATCAAAGCCGTAGAAATGGGCGCAGATGCTGTCACGGTTCAGGGCGGTGAGGGCGGTGGTCATACCGGCTCTATTCCTACCTCCATTCTGCTACCCCAAGTTGTTGAGGCTCTGGATGTTCCTGTAGTGGCTGCTGGTGGTTTTAAAGACGGCAAAGGTCTTATATCCGCCCTGGCCTATGGCGCAGAAGGTATTGCTATGGGTACCCGTTTTTTGATGACAAAAAACAGCCCAGTGCCCGAAGCCACGCTTGACCGGTATGTGGGCACCAACAATCCCGGCAGCATCATTGTCAGTAAAGCGATTGATGGTATGCCTCAGCGGATGATTACCAATGAGTTTCTGACAGAACTGGAAAAAGCGGGGCGTTTGAAGAAATTGATGCTCGCCATCAGCAATGGACTGGCCTTCCGAAAATACACCGGTATGTCATTGGTGAGCATGCTGAAAACGGCACTAAAAATGCGCGGTGACGGTGAGATGACCGCAGCTCAGACCATTATGGCCGCCAATGCGCCCATGGTGATTCAAAAAGCCATGGTGGATGGTAAACCCGGTGAGGGTGTTCTACCTGCGGGCCAGATAGCCGGTGCCATCGATAGCCTGCTGAGCTGTGAAGAACTGATTCAGGAAATCATGCAGGAAGCCAATCAGCAGTTGCATCGTCTCAGTCAATTGACGGCGAACTCTCCAGCTCAAAAAGTCGCTGAAGTGGATACGCCTGTCGCTGTCTAACGTCATCTAAGGAATAACAATAATGAGTAAACCGTTCAATGTGACCATTCAGCAGGGCATTGCCGAATTGGTGTTTGATCACCCGCCGGTGAACGCCTTTACCAGCCAGGGTTGGGCGGATATCGCCAGTGAAATTAAAGCTCTGGGTAAGAACGAAGATGTTCGTGTGATTATTATTGCCGCCAATGGCCGTGGTTTCTGTGCCGGTGTGGATATCAAAGAGCTGGCAGGCGACGGCAGCCTGATCGTCAAGGTTAACAAAGGTAATTACGACACCTTTGAAACGATTCATCTGAACCCTAAACCAGTCATCGTCGCTGTTCATGGGTTTGTACTTGGTGGTGGTATCGGTATTTCCGGTGCTGCGGACATTATTGTCGCTTCTGACTGTGCCCGTTTTGGTGTGCCGGAAGTGGATCGCGGTGCCATGGGCGGCGGTGCTCACCTGCAGAGAATGTTTCCGGTGCAGAAAGTGCGTCATATGTACTTCACTGGCGACATGATTGATGCGCAGGAAGCCTACCGACTGGGAGCAGTTGAGCGAGTGGTTCCCCGTGACCAGCTTCTGGATACTGCCAGAGAAATCGCGACAAAGATCGCTGCAAAAAGTCCAAAGATGATCAAGCTGGCGAAGGAAGCGCTCACCGGTATTGAAGATGGCAGTCTGGAAGCCAAATACCGCTGGGAACAGGGTTTTACTTTAGAAGCCTATACATCTCCTGATTCCCAGGAAGCCAGAGATTCGTTCGTGGACAAGCGGGATGCGTCGTTTTCCCCGGAGCAACAAAAACAAGCAGCAGGGTCGGAGGCGTAAGATGGATCTCAGTTATACCGATGGTCAAAACGCTTTCCGAGAGGAAGTGCGCAGCTGGCTGGAACAGAATGTCCCTGAGCAACCACTGAGCTCTTTTGATACGGAAGAAGGTTTTCAGCAGCACCGTGAATGGGAAGCCAAATTAAACGACGGTCGATGGGGAATGGTGACTTGGCCAGAAGCACTGGGTGGTCGAGGTTGCGATCTGATTGAATGGTTGATTTTCGAAGAAGAATATTATCGTTCCGGTGCACCGGCACGGGTGAATCAGAACGGTATATTTCTGTTAGGGCCAACACTGATGGAGTTTGGTTCGGAAGAACAGAAAGCTCGCTTTCTCCCTAAAATGGCAACCGGAGAAGAGGTGTGGGCGCAAGGATGGTCTGAACCCGGCGCTGGTTCCGATATGGCGGCGATACGTTCCAAGGCGGAACGGGTAGGTGATCATTACATCATCAATGGCCAGAAAACCTGGTCGACTCGTGCCGTCTGGGCTGACTGGACCTTTGGTATTTTCCGTACTGATCCGGAATCCAGCCGTCACAAAGGTCTGACGTTTATTCTGGTACCGCTGGATGCAGAAGGCGTTACGGTTCGTCCAATTCCTCAGTTAGATGGTTTGCCCGGCTTCGCTGAAATCTTTTTCGACAATGTCAAAGTGCCGGTTGAAAACGCTTTGGGTGGTGAAGGCATGGGCTGGCACGTTGCCATGTCCACCGCAGGGTTTGAGCGTGGTTTGATGCTTAGATCTCCTGCGCGCTTTCAGGAAACCGCCCGCCGGCTGGTTGAATTGTACAAAGCCAATAAAGAATCTGCAGATATAGATCCGACAATTGGCGATGCCGTGATGAAAGCCTGGATGGATGCCGAGGCTTACACCTTGAACACCTATATGACGGCTTCACGGTTGGTTCAGGGCGGAAAGATTGGCGCAGAGTCGTCTACCAATAAAATTTTCTGGTCAGAACTGGATCAGAATATGCATGAAACCGCCATGAGTATTTTGGGTGCGCGGGCAGAATTGTTACCTCATGCGCCGGCGGCTGACGATGTTGGCAAATGGCTAGATGGTTTTATGTTTGCCCAGGCTGGTCCGATCTACGCCGGCACCAACGAAATTCAACGGAACATCATCGCCGAGCGTATGCTGGGCATGCCCAGAGCGTAAGGGTGCCAACAGCCAGGAAGTGCCTACAGCCAGGAAGTGCCTACAGCCAGGAAGTGCCTACAGCCAGGAAGTGCCTACAGCCAGGAAGAGAGCAATGAATTTTACGTTTACTGAAGATCAGCTGATGTTCCACGACAGTGTGAAGTCATTTCTGACCAATGAAGTTACAGCAGAAACACTGCGTGAGAGCTGGGAAAGTGAATCCGGGCGATCCAGTGAACTCTGGTTTCAGTTAGCAGAGCTGGGTTTGACGGCCATGACCGTGCCAGAGGCTTATGGTGGCCTGGGCATGAATGAGCTGGATTTTATTCTGCTGGCAGAAGAGTGCGGCTACACCGCTTTACCAGAAGCTCTGGTTGAAACGGTATTGGTATCCACACCACTATTAAACAGTCTTGGTGATGATCAGGCTGAATTTAAAGAGTTGTGGCTGAGTCGTATAGCAACGGGTGAAGTCCGGGTTGCCGTTGCTCACCCACAAAACCTTCTGGTTGCAGATGCTCATGTTGCTGATCTGTTGATTCTTGCCAATGGTGATGAAGTTCATGCAGTAAAGCCTGAGCAGGTGGCACTGACTAAAAACGAATCCGTTGACCCGAGTCGTCAGCTGTTTTCTGTTGAATGGACGCCCTCTTCAGAAACACTGATCGTCAATGAGTTTGTTGGCAAAGCACTCTGGCAGGATGCCCTGGATCGTGGAGCCCTGGCAGTTTCTGCACAGCAGTTAGGACTTGCCAGAAAGATGGTGGATCTCTCTGTTGAATATACGGCAGATCGCAAGCAGTTTGGTAAACCCATTGGCTCTTTTCAGGCAGTTAAGCATCTGATGGCGAATGTTGCCGTGCAGATTGAATTTGCCAAGTCGCCTTTGTACAAGGCTGCTTATTCTGTGGCCAATAGCCTGAGTAGTCGAACCAGAGACGTTTCTCATGCAAAACTGGTGACAACCGATGCTGCTCTACTGGCTGCCAAAAATGGTATTCAAGCCCATGGTGCCATGGGATATACCTGGGAAGTGGATCTGCAGATTTTTATGAAGAGTGCCTGGGCAATGGCTTCATCTTACGGAAGTCAAGGGTTTCATAAACAGAGAATCAAGCAGTTTGTATTAGCTGGTGATGTGTTCTTGGGTGCTGGCAGCACATTTGTGCAGGAGTAAGCTTTTTATGAGAAATAATATGGCAGAAGCATATATTGTTGATGCAGTCCGTTCACCGACCGGTCGTCGTAAAGGTGGGCTTGCTCATGTACATGGTGCGGACCTCGGTGCCCATGTTTTAAAGGCCATTGTAGAACGTAACGGTATTCCGGATAACGAATACGACGATGTGATTTTTGGTTGCGTTGATACCATTGGCCCGCTGGCCGGCGATATTGCTCGTACCAGTTGGTTGGCAGCCGGCCTTTCTGATGCCGTGCCGGGCACGACCATTGATCGCCAGTGTGGCTCTTCTCAGCAGGCCGTGCACTTTGCTGCGCAGGCGGTAATGAGTGGTACTCAGGATGTAGTGGTCGCCGGAGGTGTGCAAACCATGACGCAGATTCCCATCTCGTCTGCGATGATGGCTGCAGAACCATTGGGGTTTACCGATCCTTTCTCTGGTTCTAAAGGTTGGGTTGAGCGTTATGGTGCTGAGCCACCCACACAGTTCAAATCTGCCCAGATGATTGCAGATCACTGGGGGTTATCCCGTGAAGATCTGGAGCGTTATTCTCTGGAATCCCATCGTCGTGCACTTCAGGCTATTGAAGAGGGACGATTTGATCGGGAAATCGTTCAGCTGGAAGGTGTTCGAATGGATGAAACGCCTCGCCACTCAACGTTGGAAAAAATGGCTGAGCTGGATTTCCTGTTTGGTTGCGACAAAGTCACTGCCGGTGTTTCCAGCCAGACCTGTGATGGCTCATCAGCGGTATTGATTGTTTCTGAAGCAGCGTTAAAAAAATACAACCTGACGCCAAGAGCTCGTATTCATCACATGAGTGTGCGCGGCGCTGACCCGATTTGGATGCTGACGGCACCGATTCCTGCCACAGATTATGCGCTCAAAAAAGCGGGGATGACGCTGGATCAAATTGACCTTGTGGAAATCAACGAAGCCTTCGCCTCCGTTGCCATGGCCTGGTTGAAAGAGACGGGTTATGACCATGCAAAAACAAACGTCAATGGTGGTGCAATTGCGTTGGGGCATCCTTTGGGTGCGACCGGTACAAAATTGATGACAACGTTGCTCCATGAGCTGGAACGTACTGGTGGCAGATACGGTTTGCAGACCATGTGTGAAGGTGGTGGTCAGGCTAACGTGACAATTATTGAACGACTTTAAAAGAATAAGAATAGGTAGTGAGAAATGGCTATTTGTGAAAATCGTGTAGTGATCGTTACCGGTGCTGGTGGTGGTCTGGGTAAAGCTTATGCCCTCGGCTTTGCTGCGGAAGGGGCCAAAGTGGTTGTGAACGATATTAATGGTAAAGCCGCTGAAAGCGTGGTGGAAACCATTAAACAGTCCGGTGGTGAGGCGTTGGTAAATACCAACGACATTACTGACTATGAAGAATCTGCCCTGATTGTTAAACAGGCAATCGAAGCGTTTGGTGACCTGCATGTGGTGGTTAATAATGCTGGCATCTGCCGTGATCGTATGTTTGCCAGCCTGTCAGAGTCCGATTGGGACGCAGTGATGGCCGTTCATTTGAAAGGTCATTTCTGCATCAGTAGTCATGCAGTGAAATACTGGCGTGAGCAGTCCAAGGGGGGTAAAGACGTCAATGCGCGTATTATTAATACCAGTTCCGGCGCAGGCCTGCAGGGTTCTATTGGTCAGTCAAACTATGCTGCTGCAAAAGGTGGCATTGCTTCATTAACACTGGTTCAGGCGGCGGAACTGGCGCGTTACGGTATTACGGCCAATGGCCTTGCACCAGCAGCCCGTACCGGTATGACGGAAGATGTGTTCGGCGACATGATGAAAAAGCCGGAAGACGGTTTTGATTTCTACGCACCTGAAAATGTTGCACCTCTGGTGGTGTGGCTCGGTTCAGAACAAAGTCAGAACGTTTCAGGCCGTTTGTTTGAAGTGGAAGGCGGTAAGATCTCCCTTGCAGACGGCTGGCGTCGTGGACCAGAAAACGACAAGGGTGCACGCTGGGAAGCGGCAGAGATTGGTCAGGCGGTTGCAGGGCTGATTGACGAAGCGGTTCCTGCTCAGAAGGTGTATGGCACCTGACCCTTTCTAAGCGCCGTAAATGGCTAAAGTGAAGCCTGTCTAGATTACAATTTGCTTCATGGGGCTATATAGTCCCATGGAGGGTTCTTTTTGCATGGCGTTCGCGATTCTCTAATTTTTCCCGCTCACTCTTGCGCAGTAAAACGTACAGCGCTCCCGAACCGCCATGAAACTTCAGGGCACTGTGAAAAGCCAGCACAGCTTCCATTTGTGGCAGCCAGGTGTAAAGCAAGCTTTTCAATAGGGCCGGTGGATTGCTTTTCTCGCCCCGACCGTGGGCAATCAAGACAGTACGCAGTTCGTGTTCGCGACAATCGTTGATAAACTGGAAAACACTTTCCCGGGCTTCTTTGCCGGTTTTATGGTGCAGGTCCAGCCGCGCTTCTATCTCGTATTTGCCCAGCCGAAGTTTTTTGAAAACGCCTTCCTGGACGCCATCCCGTTTCCACACCAGAAAATCATGGGGCTTCACCATCTTTGGGTTCAGCAGTGACAGAAAATTCGGGTCGGTAAAGGTGTCTTCAGCAGCGGCTTTGCGAACCTGTTGTCCGGGAGTCACGGCTTGAGATTTCTGAATATCCGCCAGAATTTTTCGCTTTACGGGGGTAACGTCTGCCATCTCTTTTAGGAAGGCGTTGTAATCGTCGTTATCTTCTGAATGGTTCATGGTCAGAATGATTGATATTGAAGGTGTATCATAATATCAAATTGATTAGGCGATAGAACAGCTCAGTGGTTAAAACACGGCGACCAGTCTTTCCAAACCGGCTCGAGCCCTCTTTCCTGAATAGCCTTGGCTACCACTTCCGGACGTCGATTGTCATCGATTGAAAACTGTTCCAGATCTTCATTGCCCAGAATATTGTCATCCGCATAGCCGCCCGGATGCGTGCTGGAATAGGCGCTCATGGTGGTGATGCCCAGCGGCAGCACGTTGTCCCGGAACTTTGCAGACTCTCTTGTGGATAAAGAAAGCTCTGCTTCGGGTTTAAACAGACGGTAGGCACAGATTAATTGCACCAGTTGGCGGTCGGATATCACCGATACCGGCTGAAACTCACCTTCGCATGGGCGCAGCCGGGGAAAGGAGATTGAGTAGCGGGTGCGCCAGTAAGTTTTTTCCAGATAGTCTAAATGAGCCGCTGCCATGGCTGAGTCGGTTCGCCAGTCTTCCAGGCCAATTAATGCGCCGACACCGATTTTATCAATACCGGCTTTGCCCAGTCGGTCAGAGGTTTCCAGGCGGTAATCGAAGTCCATCTTACTGCCACGGAGATGGTATTCTTTGTAAGCGGAGCGGTTATAGGTTTCCTGATACACCAGAACCGCATCAAGCCCTGCGGTCATCAGAGTTTCATAATCTGCTTGATCCAGTGGTTGCACTTCGATGCTGATGTGAGAAAAGTGCGGACGAATTCGTTCCAGTACGGATTTGATGTACTCAACGCCAACGGTTCCCGGCGCTTCACCGGTGACCAGCAGAATATGGTCAAACCCCATTTTTTTGATGGCGGCCACTTCCTGATCCAGCTCTTCCATTTTCAGGGTTTTGCGACGAATTTTATTGCCGAGGCTGAAACCGCAGTAGGTGCAGATATTGGTGCATTTGTTGGAGAGATAAAGCGGAATAAAGAGCTGGAGCGTATTGCCAAACCTCTGTCGTGTAAGCGCCATACTCTTTTGCGCCATGGCTTCAAGGTACGGTTCTGCAGCAGGCGATATTAACGCCAGAAACTGATCGTGGGTCAACCTTGAACTGTTCAAAGCGTGTTGCACATCGGCAGCGGTTTTGCTGTGGATGGACATTTTCAACTCATCCCAGTTGATCTGGTTGAACCGTTCAAGAAACGACATGTCAAAGGGCCTTATTAGTCATCCAGGAAAGCAGTAAGAGGACTGCTGGCCTTGGCCTGCAGAGAACGAGCACCCAGCCCGGCTGTATAAGCACGTCGGCCTGCAATGACGGCTTCTTTGAAGGCAATGGCCATTTCAACCGGGTCACGGGCAACAGCAATGGCAGAGTTGACCAGCACAGCATCCGCACCAATTTCCATGGCAAGCGCCGCATCGGAAGGGCTGCCAATGCCTGCATCCACAACCACCGGCACTGAGCTTTGTTCAATGATGATTTGGATAAACTCTTTGGTTCTTAAACCAAGGTTGCTGCCAATGGGAGAGCCAAGGGGCATAACGGCGGCTACACCCACTTCTTCCAGACGTTTGCAGAGTACCGGGTCGGCATGGATATAAGGCAGCACCGCAAATCCCATCTTGCTGAGTGTTTCGCAGGCTTTCAGGGTTTCGATGGGGTCGGGCAGTAAATATTTGGGATCGGGATGGATTTCTATTTTGACGAAGTGGGTACCGAGGGCTTCTCTTGCCAGTTGAGCGGCATAAATAGCTTCATCGGCATTACGCGCACCGGAGGTGTTGGGCAGCAGGTTCAGATTGTTTTCGATTAGAGGGCCAAGAATGTTGTCCTGTTGCTCGTTCAGGTCGACCCGCTTGAGTGCCATGGTGACAAGTTCGCTGCCGGAAGCCAGAATGGCTTCGGTCATCACAAGGCTGTTGGAGAACTTCCCCGTGCCGGTAAATAGACGAGAGGCAAATGTTTTATCCGCAATTTTCAGCATGCTGGTTTATTCGTTGTTAATCCGTGCTATACGGGATACGTTTATCAGGTAGGCGCTTCAGCCACCTGCGGTTGCCTTTATCAGGGTAATCTCATCACCGTGGTTCAATTGACAGAAGACCCATTGAGACCGGCTGATGATTTTTCGATTGACAGCAAGCGCTACGCCCTGGGAACTTTCTTCGGCAAGAAGTCCCAATTGACCAAGCAAGGTCTCAAGGCTCAGGTCAGCCTCAACCTCCATCAGCTGATTATTTATTGTAATTTGCATGGCTAGCCCTTTCTTGGAGCCGTGATTCTAAAGAAACAGGGCTGTATGTACAAATACGCTGGTCAAAATACCACTCATTATGGGTGAGCGATCATAGAACGCTACCCAAGCCCCCCACCAACCGCTAGAATTGACCGTTTATTTTCTGTCGCTCATCTGTTCGGGAATCCCATGGAGAATCTGGATAACACGATTGATACGCTGGTGGCCAGCGCACTCAGTGCTGTTGAAACGGTCACTGACGCCCCAGCACTGGACGAAATCCGCGTCCAATACCTCGGCAAGAAAGGTGAGTTGACCTCTCTGCTGAAATCCCTGGGACAGCTGTCCGCCGAAGAACGTCCGAAAGCCGGTGGCCTGATCAATAAAGGCAAACAGCAGGTTCAGGATGCCCTTAACCAGAAGAAAGCCCTGATCGACCAGCAGGCGCTGGACGCCAAACTGGCCAGTGAATCCATTGATGTGACGTTGGCGGGCCGTGGTCAGGATCTGGGTACCATTCACCCGATAACTCGTACCATGGAACGCATTACCGATTACTTTGGTCGCATCGGTTTTACTGTTGAGCAAGGGCCTGAGATCGAAGACGATTACCACAACTTCGAAGCTCTGAACATTCCCGGTCATCATCCGGCTCGTGCCATGCACGACACGTTTTACTTTGATGAGTCCACCGTACTGAGAACCCACACCTCGCCGGTTCAGGTTCGTACCATGGAACGCTTTATTGCCAACAATGAAAACCCACCCATTGCCATTGTTTGCCCGGGCAAGGTGTACCGTTGCGACTCCGACCAGACTCACAGCCCCATGTTCCACCAGGTGGAAGGTCTTTATGTGGCAGAGAAGGTCAGCTTTGCGGATCTGAAAAGCGTGCTGATCGATTTCCTGCGAGTGTTCTTCGAGCGTGATGATCTGCAGGTGCGTTTCCGTCCTTCTTACTTCCCGTTCACTGAGCCGTCTGCGGAAGTGGATATTGAGTGGGGCCGCAATGAAGACGGTTCTATTAAATGGCTGGAAGTGCTGGGTTGCGGCATGGTGCACCCGGATGTGTTCCGCTATTCCGGCATTGATCCTGAGAAGTACACCGGTTTTGCCTTTGGTATGGGCGTTGAGCGATTTGCCATGCTGCGTTACGGCGTGAATGACCTGCGCCAGTTCTTTGAGAACGATCTGCGTTTTCTTAACCAGTTCCGCTAAGAACTGAAGAGAAGATAATTTCCTTTTTAAAGATGGCTACAGGATTTGAGTAAAAACTATGAAATTCAGTGAACAGTGGTTAAGGCAGTGGGTCAATATTGAGGTCGGTACTCAGGAGCTGGTGGATAAAATCACCATGGCCGGTCTGGAAGTAGACGACGTTGAGTCAGTTGCTGGCGAGTTTACCGGTGTGGTAGTGGCAGAAATCGTTGGCTGTGAACAACATCCGGATGCTGACAAACTCCGTGTGACTCAGGTCAGCACCGGCAGTGAAACCTTTCAGGTGGTTTGTGGTGCGCCGAATGCCCGTGTCGGGATTAAAATTCCTTTTGCCACGGTTGGCGCAGTCCTGCCGGGCAACTTCAAAATCAAGAAAGCGAAACTCCGTGGCGTAGAGTCTTTCGGCATGCTCTGTGCGGAAGAAGAGCTGGGTATGTCCGACTCTTCTGATGGCTTGATGGAACTGCCACTGGATGCCACTGTTGGTCAGGATATCCGTGAATACCTGTCTCTTAATGATAAAATTATTGATGTGGATCTGACGCCTAACCGTGGTGACTGTCTCAGTATTGCTGGTCTGGCCCGTGAAGTCAGTGCTAACTTTCTGGCAGATGTTACTGAAGAAACGGTTGCTGATATTGCGCCAGTGATTGACGACACTTTCCCGGTAAGCATTGATGCTCCACAGGGTTGCCCGCGTTATGTTGGTCGTGTCATTCGCAATGTGGATGTTTCCCGTCAATCGCCGCTGTGGCTGACTGAGCGTCTGCGTCGTTCCGGTATTCGTTCCATTGATCCGGTAGTCGACGTCACTAACTACGTTTTGTTGGAACTGGGTCAGCCAATGCATGGCTTTGATCTGGACCAGTTGTCCGGCAGCATTCAGGTGCGTATGGCTAAGCCTGCTGAAAAGCTGGTGTTGCTGGATGGTCAGGAAGTGACCCTGAATGATAAAACTTTGGTCATTGCTGATGAGCAGAAAGCGCTGGCCATTGCCGGTGTCATGGGTGGTGAAGGTTCCGGTGTCAGCGAAAACACTAAAAACATCTTTTTAGAAAGTGCCTTCTTTGATCCGATCACCATTGCCGGTAAAGCCCGCTCTTATGGTTTGCACACCGATTCTTCTCACCGCTTTGAGCGTGGTGTGGATTTCCAGCTGCAGAAAAAAGCCGTTGAACGTGCGACGTCGTTAATTCTGGATATTTGTGGTGGTGAGCCTGGCCCGGTAACAGAAGTGGCCAGCGAAGAACATTTGCCAGCCCTGCGTGAAGTGACTCTGCGTTCTGAGAAAGTGACTTCTTTGCTGGGAATGTCTATTGAAGATAGCCATATCGAAGCGCTGCTTTCCCGTCTGGGCCTTGATCTGACTTCAACGGGTGAAGGACGCTGGAACGTTTCTGTTCCAAGCTGGCGTTTCGATATTGCCATTGAAGAAGATCTGATAGAAGAATTGGGTCGTATTTATGGCTACAACAATCTGCCAGAAAGCACACCAGAAGCTCTGCTGAAAATGAAGCAGGTGGATGAAGCGCTGGTTCAGGAATCCGACGTTCGTCGTGCACTGGCGGCTCGTGGCTATCAGGAAGCAGTTTGTTTCAGCTTTATTGCGCCGGAATTGCATCAGCTGTTTGATCCTGTCCGTGAACCTGTGGCGTTGGCAAACCCCATTGCCAGTGACTTGTCGGTTATGCGTACAACACTGCTGCCTGGTCTGGTCAAAACCGCAGGCTACAACCTGAACCGCCAGCAAAGCCGTGTGCGTCTTTTTGAAACCGGTCTGACTTTTATCAAAGACGGTGAAGAACTGAAGCAGGAGTCAATGCTGGCGGCGCTGATGACTGGCAGTCGTCATCCAGAAAGCTGGCAGGGCAAAGCAGAGTCTGTGGACTTTTTTGATCTGAAAGGTGATCTGGAAGCCGTGTTGGAACTTGGTCAGGCAGGTAATGAGTTTACCTTCCGTAAAGGCGAACACGCTGCCATGCATCCTGGTCAGTGTGCAGAGATTGTTCGCGACGGTACGGTTGTTGGTCACATTGGTGCTCTTCATCCCTCACTGGCGAAGAAGCTGGATGTGCCGGCTTCAACCTATGTTGTTGAGATGCGACTGGATGCTGTGATTGCCGGTAAGGTCACTCACTTCACATCACTGTCTAAATTCCCTGAAGTGCGCCGTGATCTGGCTCTGGTGGTTGAAGCGTCCACGGCGGCAGGTGCTATTGAGCAGGCTATTGCCAGCGAAGCCGGTGATCTGTTGCGTCGCGTAACGACTTTCGACGTTTATGCCGGTAAAGGTATTGAAGAAGGGTACAAGAGTCTGGCTATGGGTCTGATTATGCAGCATCCTTCACAAACCTTGAAAGATGAAGAAGTGAACGAAGTGGTTGAGCGCATTGTCAGCCGACTGAAACAGGAATTTAATGCGAGCCTGAGACAGTAGTCGTTTTCTTTTCTAGCCTGACTGTCTTTTACGGGACAGTCAGGAGTTGTTTTGAAAATCAGGTTTTATGCCTTATCTATCTTACATGGACAGTGTTATACCAATTCTGTTTTTAAATTATGGGCTGCGCAGCTATTTTGACCGACTGGATCTGCGTTGAAGTTCCTCGCCATAGCTACCACCCACAGGGCGTAAAGGCTATGACTCGTCTCTTCGCCTTGCCCAGTCGCCCAAAATAACTTGCTCGTGCCAAAATTTAAAAACGCCATTGGTATTAAACCATGCTGTAGTACATCACATATTGCTTACCTTTTTTAATTTCTCCCCTCTGAACAGTGTGTCCCATTTCCTGTGCGTTTGATGACTCAGTGGTGCTAAGCTTTTCTTCAGCAAGTTTGCATAATTTGTTCATTGTATTATGCCGCGAATCTAATGTGAGTTGTTGTTTTTTTAGCTTTGTTAATTCTTGATTTGTTTTGAAAAAGTTAGTTGGTTTTCTGCTGGCATTTAATACTATTGAGGACTTTTTATATGCTGCTGAATTTTGGTAGACTACCAGATCTAGTGGTACTTCCTCCGTAAGCTCAGGTACTGACATATAGCAGCAAACTAAATTAAAAGCTGAGATCTCAAATTCAATCAGACCTTTTTGCAGCTGGTAACCTTGTTCTTCCATAATGGTTTGAAACTGTTTATTTTGTAGGAGGCTTATCTCTTTTTTGGGGATGGCTAGTGAGTCAATGATGGACATGACAAGCTTTGAATGTTCTTCTGAGCCAGGTGATATCTTTGGAAGATTGATTGCTAATAATTCGGCATCCTCACTACGGATGGTGATTTTGGGTTTGCTGTCGCTGTCAGTCTTCGATTCACCTTCATTATGGTCGTATGTATTGATCCTACGGCTAAATGGTAATGTTGTAGCTACATTATAAAAAGCATTGAGCGTATCTTCTACTTTACTCTCCTCGAGACCTTCTTTGACGGTGCGATTAATTATTGATGCTATGAATTTTGTCTGCTCATATTGAGCGTTCGTTATATGTTGGTGAGCTTCATCGATCAGTGGGATCAATTCGCTTGGTATCGGATTATTGAAGTTCACCGTATCATCAGTTATTAATGCGAAAAGCTTTGGATATTCATTTTTTAGACAGGCGTTTTCAAGAAAGAGATTCCTGAGCTCAACAGGTATTTTTTGTAATTTCAGGTCTGTCTTTGTATATAAGTAGTCCAGTATGCCCTGATGACCATGCATCAATGCTGCGTAATAAGGAGATATGTTATTAGGCCCTGCTGTAATGGGGGCACCAGCCTCAATAATCGCTTTTACAATACCCATATTTCCTTTGCTACAGGCAAGAGCAACCAAAGCATAACCTTTATGGGAAATAGTTAGGTCAACATGCTGTTCAATCAGAAGGTCGACAATTTTGGTACTATTATTTTCAACAGCGATCCCAACTGGGTGTGTTGTCTTGAACGAATGATTTTTTTCCGGGTTCATATGTTGATGAAAAATATCGGTTGAACCTTGAGCAATAGCCTTTTCTATTGTGCTGATATCTCCAGAACGACATGCTTGTAAAATGTCTGCGACTTGTACTTCCTTTTCTTTCTCAGGCTTATCCATTCTGTCTGAACTTGTTGATGAGACTCTATGAACTTGTGCGAGTGCAGTCTGGTTTTTGGAAGGATGCATAGGAAGCTATGTGTGACTCATAAATTGATTATTGGGATTACGTTGAAAGCTAGCTTAAGTTACAGGGCAGGCTAGAATGGATTTGAATAGCTTCATTTTTAGTGAGATCGATAAATCTCAAGCGATGGATCTATTACAACTACTCACCTTGGGCTTGACCTGATGTCTTGCTTCCCGCAATCTAAAGAATATATGAGTCATATTGCAGAGCTTAGGTTGGAACGATACTGCACAAGTACGGTCTGACCTGCTACTGTGTACATACTGATCAATGTTGAAGAAGATAAAAAGAATACGATAGTAGTACTCTTTACTTTAGTCAGCGTACAGAAAGAGCATTGTTCAAGTCAGTTTTGCTGTGGAACAGCACAAAAGGGGGATTTTTTTATTATGGGAGCTCTGACGAAAGCGGATATGGCTGAACGCCTGAATACCGAGCTGGGTTTGAATAAGCGGGAAGCCAAGGAAATGGTGGAGCTGTTTTTTGAAGAAATTCGTCAATCTCTGGAAAATAATCAACCGGTAAAGCTGTCTGGTTTTGGTAACTTCGATCTTCGGGATAAACGACAAAGGCCTGGACGAAATCCAAAAACAGGGGAAGAAATACCCATTTCACCCCGGCGAGTAGTGACGTTTAAGCCCGGTCAGAAACTCAAGGCAAGAGTGGAAAGCTACTCAGGAAGCGACCATGCAGGACACGGAACTCAGGACGAGTCAACTTCCGGCTATACCCGGTAAACGCTATTTTACTATTGGTGAAGTCGGTGAATTGTGTTGTGTAAAAACCCATGTGCTTCGCTATTGGGAACAGGAATTTCCTCAGCTGTCACCTGTTCGTAGGGGGAATCGCCGTTATTACCGACATGAAGATGTGCTGCTGGTGCGGCAGATCCGTGATCTTCTCTATGACCAGCGATTCACTATTGATGGCGCAAGGACGCAATTAAAGAAAAATGCCTCCAGCAAACGGGTTGCCGAGCATCACGTTACGATTGATCAGGTTATTGCTGAGCTGGAAAGCGTGGTTGAAATTCTGAATTAAACTTACAGCCTTTCCTTAATAAACCCTTTTAATCTCTGACTGTTGATATAGCAGTGATTCTTTCTCTGTAGACTGTTCTTAGTTACCCATTGTCATCTGACTGTCATAAATGATTCATAAAATGGTCAGGTTTTCAGAAGTTGGGTAGTCACCATGATAAAGATAACAAAACGACCGCTGTTCTATATTTTCCTGCTTATCGTTCAGGCTACTCTATGCCGTAATGTGCTGGCTTCAGAGATTCTTTTTACCATACATGGATCTAATACGGTAGGAGCCTCACTTGGCCCGGCACTGGCTGCAGGGTTTCTTGAAAATCAGGGGGCTTCTGATGTCAGGGTTCTATCTGATAAATCCATCAATGAAAGCATGATCAAAGGTTTTATGGCTGCTGATAATAAAGAGGTTGCCATTAAAATTGAGGCTCATGGTTCGTCAACGGGTTTCAAAGGGCTTCAGTCTCGGCAAGCCGATATTGCGGCTTCCTCCCGGCGAGGTAAAGAGTCTGAACGATCGCTATTATGGGCAAACTGTGATTTATTCAGTGAGCAATCTGAATATGTTATTGGTATTGATGGTCTTGCCATTATTGTGCATCCCGATAACCCGGTAAGCGCTCTGAGTGTTGATCAGGTGGCCAGGTTGTTTTCCGGATCAATCTCCAATTGGAAACAGTTAGGAGGGAGGGATCTGGCCGTAACACCGTTGGCCCGGGATGAACAGTCTGGAACCTGGGACACGTTCAAATCACTGGTTTTGGCCAAAAAACATAAGCTTAAAAGTCGGGTAGAGCGCTTTGAGTCGAATGAGGTTTTGTCTGCAACGGTAGTGAGTAGCCCTGGTGGAATTGGCTTTGTCAGCCTTAATACGATTGGTGCAGCCAAACCTTTGAAAGTGGCTGATGCCGCTGGCAAGAGCCTGTCTCCTTCGGTGATCAATGTATCTACGGAGGATTATCTGCTAAGCCGTCGCCTTTACATGTATATACCGGAAAATAATGATAAACCAATGGCCAGAGCATTTCTGGAGTACGCTATTGGCAAAGAAGGGCAGTCTATTGTGGAGAGTGTCGGGTATGTGGCTCAGAGTATTCAACCCAAAGCTTCCGACCAAAGTGCCATGCCAGCAGACTATCAAAAGCTGGTTGATTCATTTACAAGACTGTCGGTCAACTTTCGATTTGAACAGGGTAAGGCCAAGCTTGATAACAAGGCGATTCGAGATATTGGACGGTTGGCAGATTTTCTGGCAATAGATGATCGATCAATTCGCCTGATTGGTTTTGGAGAAACGAACGATGACTCTCCTTTTTCCAAGACGCTGGCAAAGCTACGGGCTGATGTGGTTAGACGACATTTGGTTCGTGCCGGAGTGTCTAGAGGTAGTATTGAGTTGGCGGGTTACGTTCCTGTGGTGGACATGGATTTAGAAGATAGTCGCTTAAAAGTAATCCGTGACAGGCGGGTTGAGGTGTGGCTGTATGATACAACCACTGCGACTTTTGAGCCTGAACCAGCGGCAACAACGGTAATGAGCCATTAGTTCAGGCTTTGCTACTGCGCTTCATATATTTAATGATGCATATATCTGGATTTCTATATATTAATAACCGGAGCGCTTTTGTAGGTATGCCTGCGCCTGTTCGTGAATCATTTGTAGTTGTGTATTGGCTTGTACAAAAGCCTTACCGCGATCTCCCCTACCCTCTAAAACCAGCTGATTTATTTTTTCCGTCAGGTTATTATTATTGATTGTACCGGTATCAATTCCTTTTTTTAATTGCTCAAGCACCATGAATGTACCAGTCCGACCAACCCCTGCGCGGCAATGGACCAGCTTAGGTGATTCTCCAGATTGATTCTTAACCTGACTCATAAAACCATCGAATTTTTTCATTCCATCGCCGCTGGGGACACCGTGATCTGGCCAGTCCGTGAAATGAAAAACCTTAATCTCTTTAGATTCCTGAAGAAGGCTTCCATCAGGAGCTTGTACATGAAGACTAAGCTTCGTAATATCATAGCCAGTATGCTTCTCTGTCTCCATGTTTTCGACAGAGTACCATTGGCCATCCATGAAATGTTGCTGTAAGCCTCCTGGCTCTGGCCAATACTGGGCTCTTAAATCTGTTCCCTGGAGACCGGTTCTCTTGTTAATTTCATCATTTGAATTGGTCAGGTTAACGACAGACGTTATACCTTCGGACGCAATCATTGAAAAGAATGCTGGTAAGCCTTGTTCGTTATTCATCATAGGGGCTTGACTAGCAATATAATTCTGATCAAACGTGTAGTTTGCATTTATAGGCTGTTTATTAATATTCACGGCGGAGTGTTTTGGTGGAAGAATATTTGTAAATCGAGCTCCACCAAGCAACTCTCCTTTGTTGTAAGAAGGCTCTTCCTGCGTCGCCTGTTTTAAATCGTCAAACCAGTTCTCATAATTAATCGCGTTGCTTTGGGGTACCTGAGCTTTTGCAACGCTTAAAGCGTGTGAAGGCCTTGGAGGAAGCGATGGTCTATTTGATGAGCTTCTGGGTGGAGGCGGTGGCGGAGCTTCGCTGTGAGGAGCTGGCTTAGTAGCACCACTGGGTGGTCGTGATGAGATTGGGGCAGACCTACTTTGGTTCTGATCAGGTAATTCTGGTAGTGGGTCATAAGGGCTGCGTCTTGTTTCGGGTAGTGCAGTATTCGTAATGTGGCGGTCCTTCAGCCTTACAGTTGCTGCTTTATCGCTTTCAGCTTTTGCTAATTTTGACTTTGCAATTTTATACTGGGGGCTGATTTTGCGAAGAAAGCCTTTACCAAGTTTTTTTACGGCAGAATCACTATCCTTGTCTTTAAACCTGTCAACTTTCCGACGCAAGCTATCTATGTTTGTACTGTCTGGGTTGTTACCTGAGGTGGGGTGCATAGTTATCGTCCTTGATACATCTGAATTTATGGTAACTATAGCTAACTATCAGGTAACTAAGGTTCGAATGAGGGATAGTTGTCAACGCCGTTTTGGCTTAAACGGTTTCTTTTCTTCAGGCGCGTTGAAGACCAGATACAGCTCCATTAAAACTTCAGGAATTTGGCTGCACATGTCTTCAACCAGCTCTTCGTTTTTGCGGATATCCTTAAACTCCTGCTCGTCATCAAACAGACCGGAGGCCAGCATAATGGGCAGCAAAAGTTCACATACTTCCTGTTCATTACTGATAAACCAGGCATCTTCGTTTAGGAAATGCGCCACCATAAAGCCGGTACACCAGTTGGCCAGAGCATCATCATCGTGATCCTCCAGCTCGGCTTCGCAGGATAGGGAAAACCCTTCTTCCTCATCATTGAAGCCACGGTCAATAGTGGTTTGAACTTCCTGAATGAGTCTGTTCAGTTCTTTGGCCTGTTCTGCAGGCAGGTCAACCTTCTGATCAAAAACACTCTCGTTACGCTCATGCTCGGTGAGATCGGTTGGGCAGATTGTCAGGGCGGTCAGAAATCCATGAAGGCCGTGGTAGTCAAGAGTACCTTCATTTTTTTCAGAGAATGGCTGAAGAAAAGTTTCCAGCGAGGCCCGTGTGTTTGGCATGGAATCATGTCCTGTGAATACGAGGTTAGCATTCTACTCTGCTGGCATTACGCTGAAAAGCAGGGAGGTTGACTTAAGTACCCAACCATATGAAATCATATTTTCTGACTCATTGATCAGACTCTCTGACTGCGTTGCGACTCTGGTCACATAGCTCGCTATGCTCCCGGCGTTGCGCCTTGCAGAGAACCTGATCAACAAGTCAGAAATATTCGATTCCATATGGCCGGGTACTTACTGGTTCAGAGGTGCCGGTGACCATCAGGAATGCTATGCGACTTATGGGATGCGAAAGCTTACACAACTCCGTATACTTTTCACTTTTGAATTTGGCTGTTTTTGAAGTTCATGTCAGACCCTGCTCTCAATATTTTAAACGACACGTTTGGCTATCCATCGTTTCGAGGATTTCAGCAAGATGTCATTGCAGAAGTAGTGGCTGGCCGTGATGCTCTGGTTCTGATGCCTACGGGTGGAGGGAAGTCTCTCTGCTATCAAATTCCTGCATTGATGCGAGGTGGCACGGCAGTTGTTGTGTCTCCGCTGATCGCGCTGATGGAAGATCAGATAAATAGCCTGAGGGAGCTCGGCATTCGAGCGGACTGCTTGCATTCCGGTATGTCTCCAGAAGATCGTCAGCAAGTGGAGCGAGAGCTGTTGATGGGCGATCTGAATCTGCTTTACGTGGCTCCAGAGCGACTGTTGACGGAATCTATGTTGCGTTTGCTGGATCAAATGCAAGTTGCTCTTTTTGCGATCGATGAAGCGCACTGTGTTTCCCAGTGGGGGCATGACTTTCGTCCGGAATACCTTCAGTTGCACCACCTGCAGGAACGCTTTCCTGCCGTTCCAAGAATTGCCCTAACGGCCACAGCGGATAAGCGCACCCGTCAGGAAATTCGTGAGCGTCTCGGATTGCAATCCGCCAGGGTGTTCATTGACAGTTTTAATCGTCCCAATATTTTTTATCGTATCAGCCAGAAAAAGCAGGGTAAGCAGCAGTTATTGAAATTTCTGGAGAAAGAGCATCCAGAAGATTCTGGCATTGTTTATTGTCTTTCCCGGAAAAAGGTTGAACAAACGGCAGAGTGGTTGAGCCAGGCTGGGCGTAAAGCCATTCCCTATCATGCAGGCTTGCCGCCTGAGCAGCGAAAAGCCAATCAACACCGTTTTATTGCGGAAGAAGGGATTATCGTAGTGGCCACCATTGCCTTTGGCATGGGGATCGATAAACCAGACGTGCGTTTTGTTGCGCACTTGGATTTGCCCAAAAGTATCGAAGCGTATTATCAGGAAACCGGCCGTGGTGGGCGTGATGGGCTGCCCGCAACGGCTTGGATGGTGTATGGCCTTCAGGATGTGGTACTTCTCCGACAAATGCAGGCTCGATCAATAGCGAGTCAGCAAGTGCAGCAGGTGGAGCGGCAGAAGCTGGAAGCGATGCTTTCGCTGTGTGAAGTCACCGGTTGCCGTCGTCAAGTACTACTGAATTATTTTGATGAACCACTGGATAAACCCTGTGGCTATTGCGATTTGTGCCTGGAGCCTGCAGAAGTGTGGGATGGCACAGAAGCAGCGCAGAAAGCACTGTCGTGTATCTACCGCAGCGGTCAGAGTTTTGGTGTCGCACATCTGGTTGATGTGTTGCAGGGTAAGCAAAATGATAAGGTTCGCCGCTTTGGTCATGATCGGTTAAGTACTTTTGGCATTGGCAATGAGCTGGATCAGAATGGCTGGCGCTCAGTATTCCGACAATTGGTGGCACGAGGCTATGTGAATGTGGATGTTGATGGCCACGGTGCCCTGAAACTAAACGATAGTTGTCGATCAATTCTTAAGGGCAATGAACGTATAGAGCTGCGGCGTGATCGCTATGAGCCTTCTACTAAGTATCAGAAGGAGTATAAAGAAGTCGGCCGGGTGGTGGTGGAAGCGCACGACCAACAACTCTGGGAAACCCTGAGACAGTGGCGTCGGAACCATGCAGAAGAGCAGAGTGTGCCAGCCTATGTCATCATGAATGATAAAACGCTGATGGAGCTGATAAAGCATCGACCAACAACGCATCTTGAGCTTTCCCGTATCTCCGGGATCGGCCAACATAAGCTGGAAAAATACGGTGACGATTTGTTGGCAGTGTTAGGGACTGTTGACGTTGAAATCAATTAAAGGATCGTCTATGTCTATTCGTGTGTCTTCACTTTCACCGTAGGAGCACTCTGGGTGCGCTGTATTTGAGTTCTGGGGCATTGGCAGCAGAGCAGTACGCAGGCGTGTTCCTATTGAGGGTGAGAGTGTAGCTTACGAAATAGGTCTTTAGAAAAAAGTGATGGCTGCGTCAGTGGAGCCTTGAATATTTCTGCCGGTTGTTCAGTTGATTGTGGCCTGTGCTTTTCCTGCGTATGTCAATGGTCCTCTACAGGTTGTGCACAAGTAGATCGTTCCTCGCTGTGAACGGTTGTGTCGCACAGTGCTGAGGGCGATTTCCCTGCCTTTGCAATGACATTGATAAAGCCACTGTTTTCGGCTGCTTCTGCCGGTATCGTAACTGTGGCAGCGATCCGCTGGCAGTCTGAATACCTTTATCATTATCCCCTGCCATTCCCTTCCGTGAGCCCGAATTCGTGGGCCGAAAAGATCATAGGCCAGAAGGTGCGCTACTTCGTGAGCGACAGTTTGCTGAATAAAATGCTCGCGGTTCTCCTGTAACAGCACTTTATTAAAACGCAGCTGATGCTTTTCGATCCAGGCTTGACCAGCCGTTGCGCCGGTAAGATCCAGACGAATGTAAGGTCGTTTAAATGATTTCTGGAAAAAGCGTTCGGCTTCCTGATACAGCTCAAGCACGCGCTGTTCGATTTGGTGAAGGTCGTTCTGCAACGGTTTATTATCCTCCTGGTGTTGAGCTGGAAGGTTGAGCTGGAAGGTTGAGCTGGAAGGTTGAGCTGGAAGGTTGAGCTGGAAGGATAACGGATTATCGGGAGCTGGAAAATGGGTATAATCGCCGGCCATAAATGACAGGCATAAAAATGGCCGCATTAGCGGCCAAATCTGAAAAGAAGGACTCAGTAACTTTGGACGTATTCAGGTCCAACACCCATGCCCCAGAAGATCACGGTGGTGATCATAATGGACACTAGAACCACTAAACCAATGCAAAGAATAGAACTGGCGTAAATAAATCCCTGTTCTTTGGGAATTTTCATGAAGATATGGAGTCCACTATAGAGTAGGTAAGCTGTTGCTGAAACAGCGGCTGTCCCTGCGCAGATTGCTACCCAGAGTGAAGGGTAAAGCCCGCTGAGGCCAATCAGAAACAGTGGATAGGCGGTATAGCAGGTGAAGGCTGTGCAGTCGGTCAGGCTGGGGTTGCTGTTAAAGTTGCTGCTCATCCATTGCATGAACCAGCTCATGACGGCAACACCGCTGATGGTGGCGAGCCAGGCCAGAAGGGCCATCCAAAGGGCGCTGTCGCTGGTAAGACGCACGACATCATCATTGCCGGGCAGTGACCAGCCCACCATGGTGGTACCGATGTAGGTTGAAATAGCTGGCAAGGCTGCCAGCCAGATGATTTGACCAAGATAAAGCTGAAGAAGACCGGGCGGGTTTTTACGAATACTGGTCCACTCGTGGTCCGGCTCAGTAAGTAAACCCCAAAAATGGCTAAGGATCATGGTTGTGCCTCCATGTCTTGGTAAGCAATCAGCCTTCTCGTCGTTAATAGAGAAGACGCTGATGCTGACCGGCGGTTGACCGTTTGTTGTTATTATAGTTATTGGCTATCTGTCGCTGCTTTGTGTGCAGCGTTGTATGACAGAACCGCTTGTAGCCGCCCCACAGTGATTACATATATTTTTATAAATGTAAATATCGCCGGTGTAAATAAAATTTTTTAATGCCAATTTTGTGAGTCAGTAGGTATTCTATAGAAATCACATTTTTTATGAGGAAAGTATGCTGAACAGGGTCGACAAACTCATGCTGAGTACATTACTTGTGCTGACTTTACTTTCAGGTTGGTATCTCTGGCCGTTACCAACAAATGAGCTTCAGGAGGTGGTTGAGCTTAAGGAAATTCCTTCTCATCTGCCGGATTTTGGCAGTATCGTCGATGTAAAAAGCAAGAAAAGTGCTTTCTTTGATTACGTTCTACCGATGGTAGAGCGAGAGAATCAAGTCATCCTGCAGAATCGCCAACAGTTGCTTGAGTTGTCGGCAAAAACGACGCTCTCTGAGGATGAAGCTGGCTGGGTGAAGAGCCTGGCCAAACGGTATCGTCTAAAAAGTATTGAAACCGTTGACCGAGCGCTATTTGAAACGTTGCTGCCCCGGGTGGATATTATTCCCGCATCACTGGCTCTGGCGCAATCTGCCAATGAGAGTGCTTGGGGAACGTCCCGTTTTGCGACGCAGGGTAATAACTTTTTTGGACAATGGTGTTTCAGTCCGGGCTGCGGAATTGTTCCCAGTGGTCGCCCTGAAGGGAAAACCTATGAAGTGCAAAAGTTTGAGACGGTTTACGCTTCTGTTCAGGCGTATATGCATAACCTGAACACCAATCACTCTTATCAGTCGTTGAGAGCAATGCGTGAGAGTAACCGGGAAAAGCGCTTGCCAGTAACCGGTGTAAACCTTGCCCAGGGGCTTGGTGCATACTCGATTCGTGGTGATGACTACATCCAGGAACTGATTGCCATGATTAACAGCAACGAGCTTATCCAGTATGATGACGATGATCAGGGGTAATTAAGTACCCAACCATATGAAATCATATTTTCTGACTTGTTGATCAGCCCCTCTGACTGCGTTGCAACTCTGGTCACATAGCTCGCTATGCTCCCGCTGTTGCGCCTTGCAGAGAACCTGATTAACAAGCCAGAAATATTCGATTCCATATGGCCGGGTACTTAGGCTCTGTTAACATAACCCAACAGAGAGAGGGAGTTCCTATGAATCACAAAGATAAAATAATGACTCGTTCTCCTTCTCTTCTCCGGCCTTTCTGGTTACTGTTTTTATTATTTTCTGTCGCATTTTCAGTCAATATTCAAGCCGCACCGGCCAGTGAATACTGGGCTGTTTGGGATGGTGGTGATGAGGGTTCCAGCAAAACAGTGAGTCATCAGAACTGGCAGGATATTCTGGATGAATATCTTGTCGTCCATTCAGCGGGTAATACTTTTCGGTATCAGGCAGTTTCACAAGCAGACCGTGAGAAACTAAAAGATTACCTGAGTCGTCTATCAACCGTTGAGCCTTTGTCTTATTCAAAGGCGGAACAGAAAGCGTTCTGGATCAATCTGTATAATGCCCTGACTGTGGATCTTATTCTGCAAAACTATCCTCTTGAGTCCATAGCGGATATCGGTCCTTGGTATCGTTTTGGCCCATGGGATGAAAAGGTGATTACCGTTGCTGGCCTGCCGCTGACGCTGAATGATATCGAGCACAGAATACTCAGGCCTTTATGGGAAGATAACCGGATTCATTATGCGGTGAATTGTGCCAGCATGGGTTGTCCGGATTTATCACCACAGGTTTTTACCGCGGCCAATACAGAGCAATTACTGGATAAGCTGGCCGATCGGTTTGTTAGCCAGGAGAAAGGTATAACCTGGATTGACGGCAGGTTGGTTCTGTCGCGAATTTATGAATGGTATGAAGTGGATTTTGTCGACAAAGATGGCGTGTTGCTGCATTTACAGAAATACGCCCGGCCTGATACTGCGAAAAAAATCAAGAGTCATACCGGTATCGTGAAGTACCGGTATGACTGGCGGCTGAACGAACCGCAATAAAGCAATCAGGGCTCGAAGTTGAGCACCTGTACCCCGTTATTTTCTTCTTGAATGCTGATATTGCCAGAAAAGATAAACTGGTTATCAGCATGCTCATAACCTTTACGTTCTGAGCTGCGATCGACCGTCAGGTTTTTAAAATCAAACAGCTCTGTGTCGCCCATCTGTGATGGCGCAATATTCTGCATGGCCGTAAAAATGGACTCGATACGACTAGGGTGCTTCTTTTCCCATTCTGTCAGCATGGCTTTGATATTCTGGCGCTGAAGGTTTTCCTGAGAGCCGCAAAGGTTGCATGGAATGATTGGGAATTCCATCTGGTCAGCAAAGGCGGTGATGTCTTTTTCCCGGCAATAGGCCAGAGGGCGAATCACGACGTTTCGACCATCATCAGAGCGAAGCTTTGGCGGCATGCCGGCCAGTCGTGAGCCGTAAAACATGTTCAGAAACATGGTTTCGACGATATCGTCTTTATGATGGCCAAGGGCTATTTTGGTGGCGCCGATGTCTTCAGCAAAGGCGTAGAGTGTACCTCGTCTCAGACGTGAGCAAAGGCCGCAGGTGGTTTTGCCTTCAGGAATCTTTTCCTTAACGACGGAGTAGGTATCGCGGTTGATGATGTGATAAGGAACGCCAAGGCCATCCAGATACTCTGGCAGTATTTCTTCCGGAAAGCCGGGTTGCTTTTGATCCAGATTCACGGCAAGCAGCTCAAAGTCGATGGGTGCGCTTTTCTGCAGGCTCATCAGGATGTGGAGCATTGTATAGCTGTCTTTACCCCCGGACAGGCAGACCATGACCCGGTCACCGTCTTCAATCATATTGAAGTCTTCGATGGCTCTGCCTGCCATGCGTCTCAGCTTCTTCTGCAGTTTATTGAAGCCGTGCGTATCAGAACCGGTCAGGTTGGTTGTGGTCATAGGGTTGGTTTCAGCTGTGTCTAAAAGGAAATTCGTCAATTATATCTGCCGCTCAGCTTTCAACCAAGTCAGGGTTTTAGGAATCGACGGTAGGTAAGTAGTTGACCAAATGAAATCATATTTTCTGACTAAGTGGACAGCCACTCTCGGCAACTTGCTCCTGCGTTGCTTTTATGCCCTTGGGTGCTACCTTCTGCATCCATGCAGTCGTGCATCGTTGCAGCTCCAGTCACATAGCTACGGCTATGCTCCCTCCGCAGCGCCTTGCATTGTAACTGGCCACTCAGCCAGAAATATTCGATTCCATTTGCACAACTACTTATCGATTAATTTTATTGGCAGCGATGTCACGATATTGAGAGCGATGATCTACTATTGATGATTGGGATTGATCAGGGACAGTTTACGATCGAACGCCACTGGCGGTACTATAAATGTTGTCAGGATGTCTCTCATAGCTACAAAACCATCTGATGAAATTCTATAAACCTCGGAACGGGGTTAACAATAATAGTGTTTCCAGTATTGGAGCAGGGGTTGCAAAATGTCAGACCATGAAAAATCAAAAACTTGGTTGTTGACTCGTCGTGACGAGCTGAACACCCGATTGGGCAGTATCAAAGAAGACGTGACTCGTAAGAACAGTGCAGACTGGTCGGAGCAGGCTCAGGAGCGTGAAAACGACGAGGTGATGGATGCTCTGGGTAACGAGGCCGTCATGGAGCTTCGCAAGATTAATAAGGCGCTGGATCGGATTAATGAAGGTGAGTACGGCTACTGTGATGGCTGTGGTCAAGAGATACCCGGGCAACGCCTGAAAGTGATGCCCTATGCGGATTATTGTGTCGGGTGTGCAGAAGCACAAGGCCTCTGACAACGGCTCATCAAGATAAAGCCTGCCGAATGTCTCAAGCAGGCTTTAGAAGCTGTTCACAATCTTTCTGCGAGCTGCAAACGATGATAAAACGCCCCTGTTTTTCAGTTTTCTTCGTTACGTAGCGCCACTATGCTCCTCAAAAAACTGAAAAACTGAAAAACTGAAAAACTGAAAAACTGAAAAACTGAAAAACAGGAACATTTTCTCCTCGTTTTCGCTATTCGCAAAAGATCATGAACAGCTTCTTATATCTGCGTTCTGATTAAAGTAGTCAGATTCCTCTCGAGAGCTCCCCGATTCAATGATCTGTTTCTGATAACTGTCACAGAAGCTTTTGATGGTGCCAGGGTTTCTGCTGTGGAAATGTTTGTACCAAAGTCGCCCCATGGAACGAACATCATCCTTGCCAATTAACTCCAACGTAGTGCCTGAACGCAGGTAAATCATCCAGGCAATGGCGGTTGCATAGGCTAGATTGGTCGCCAGCTCATGGTGAGGATGGGCGAGAAATTCCCGTTGGCTGGCCAGCCCCCTCACTTTGCTTGAGAGTTCTGGCTGTGTGGCTAAAAACTGATCCCAGACTTTACGGTGCATTCTGGGGGATATCTGATAAATTCCAAGCGCGTGCTGATTAGCGATTTTCAGGTGGAAGCCAAGGCCAGACTCTCTGGCGGCGGTGCCAAGCAACAAGTTTTCAGCGGTTGGGCTCCACATGCCCAGATGTTTCAGAGCCGGACGAACCACGTAATGCCTCAGCTCCTTGGCGCAGATTCCCATTCCTCAAGTCCTTTTGTGGGATAGAAGATGCTAACAACTCCTGTCATTAGCCTTATTCAAATATCGTATCACCATCGGATTTCTAAACAGATAGCTGAAAGCAAATTTGGTGGATCGTACTAATTACATGGCCGTCTTTTTTGAGGTAGGTTGCTTGGAAACTAATAGCCTCAAAACGAGGGGGAAGTATGCAAGTACGTCGGACTGCATTATCTGCAGCAGTATTGATGGGGTTGGTATCAATCACCGGAGCTGCATCGGCTGCCACTATTGATCTGCGCGTGCTGGAAACCACGGACATTCACGCCAATGTCATGGACTACGACTATTACACAGCGATTCCCGCTGCTCATTCATTAAAGCTGGATTCTAGAGATTGTCCCATCAGGCATTTATTCAGGCCGTGAGAT
>NZ_CANMAO010000002.1 GCF_947495845.1 uncultured Endozoicomonas sp.
ATTGTGCGGGCTGTGTTTTTCTACCTCCTCTGTACATCTTGCAGCTGTGAGGCTTCAGGAAAGAGCGGGAATTGCTGGATGGGCAATGCGCCGTTTCTTAACGAGGTCGTGGGTAAGCAAGCGGAGCAGGAAGATTATGGTAAGACCGCGGGTTACATTATGACCTTGGCTGCGAGCCACTTTAACTTTGGTCTGCGTGCGTACTATTTTGCACTGGCGACCCTGAGCTGGTTTATCGACCCCCGATTATGGATGGGAACCATTATTCTGGTGACGGCCATCCTCTACAGTCGTGAGTTTCACTCCAAAGTATTGAGTGTCTTAGAGGGCTACGATTTACCGCCAAAGTTGTCGTAAGCGCATTGTTATGAGATACATTTTTTCATGGAGGGTTGAAATACCATTTCATGCCCACATTTTAGTATCACTCTCAACACCCATTATTATGAACATACTTTGAGGTTCCAATGACCGTAGAAGCACAAAAAGAGACGTTAGGTTTTCAAACCGAGGTAAAGCAGCTGCTGCACCTGATGATTCACTCCCTTTATTCCAATCGTGAGATCTTTCTCCGGGAGTTGATTTCTAATGCCTCTGACGCTGCGGACAAACTGCGCTACGAAGCCCTGAATAACAGTGCACTGCTGGAAAGCGATCCCAATCTGGAAATCCGGGTAGATTTCGATAAAGATGCCAAAACCGTGTCCATTGCCGACAATGGCATTGGTATGAATCGTGACGACGTGATTGCGCACCTGGGCACCATTGCCAAGTCTGGCACCGCAGACTTCCTGCAAAACCTGAGTGGCGATCAGAAAAAAGATTCCCAGCTGATTGGTCAGTTTGGTGTTGGTTTCTATTCTGCCTTTATCGTTGCAGATAAAGTGACCGTAGAAACCCGCAAGGCCGATGCCGACGAAGGGGTTCGCTGGGAGTCTGATGGTTCTGGTGAATTCACCGTTGAACCTCTGGATAAAGAAGGCCGCGGCACCACGATCATTCTTCATCTTAAAGATGACGCAGACGAGTTTGCTGATGGTTGGCGTCTACGCAACATCATCCGCAAATATTCGGATCATATTTCTCTGCCCATCATGATGAAAAAGGAAGCCATGCCTTCCGGTGATGAGGATGAAGCAAAGGATGAAGAGCAAGCGCCTGAGTGGGAAACGGTCAACACTGCCAAAGCCTTGTGGACTCGTTCTCGCAGTGAGATCAGCGACGATGAGTACAACGAATTCTATAAACACATCAGCCATGATCATGTGGAGCCACTGAAGTGGAGTCACAACCGGGTGGAAGGCAAGCTTGAATACAACAGTCTGCTGTATATTCCGGCCAAGGCACCGTTTGACCTTTATAACCGCGACATGCAAAAAGGTCTGAAGCTGTATGTTCAGCGCGTATACATTATGGATCAGGCAGAAGAGTTCCTGCCGATGTATCTGCGTTTCATTAAAGGTGTGGTGGATTCCAACAACCTGTCTTTGAACGTATCCCGTGAAATTCTTCAGAAAGACCCGGCTGTTGACAGCATGAAAAGCGCTCTGACCAAACGAGTGCTGGATATGCTGGATAAAATGGCCAAAAAAGAACCAGAAGCTTATACCTCGTTCTGGAAAGAGTTTGGTCAGGTACTGAAAGAAGGCCCTGCTGAAGATCACGCCAACCGTGAGCGTATTGCCAAGCTGCTTCGCTTTACAACCACCGAAAGCGCCGGCACAGATCAGGATCAGTCTCTGGAAGGTTATCTTTCCCGTATGAAGGAAGGGCAGGATAAAATCTATTACATCAGTGCAGAAACACCCAAAGCGGCGGCAAACAGTCCGCACCTTGAAGTTTTCCGCAAGAAAGGGCTGGAAGTTCTTCTTCTGTCCGACCGTGTCGATGAGTGGCTGATGTCTCACCTGTTTGAGTTTGATGGTAAGTCATTTGTTGATATTGGCCGTGGCGATCTGGATCTTGGTAAGCTTGACAGTGAAGACGACAAGAAAGCGCAGGAAGAATCTGCCAAAGCCAATGAAGATCTGATGAAGCGGATTAAAGACGTGCTTGGGGCGGATGTGGAAGATGTTCGTGTTACTCATCGTCTTACCGACTCTCCAGCATGCCTTGTCGTGGGTGATAATGATATGGGTCTGCAGATGCGCCGGATTATGGAAGCCGCTGGCCAGGCGATGCCAGAATCCAAGCCGATCTTTGAAATTAACCCTGAGCACCCATTGGTGAAGCGTCTGGATAATGAATCTGATGAAGATCGTTTTGGTGATCTGACCCGGGTGGTGTTTGATCAGGCGAATCTGGCGGCGGGTGGTCAGTTGGATGATCCGGGCTCATATGTACAGAGATTGAACAAACTGTTGTTAGAAATAGCGGGTTAACCTCTCTCTATTGCATTCATCATAAAAAACCGGAGCTCATGGCTCCGGTTTTTTTATGAGTATTATGATTGGCCTGCAGCACTGTCCGGTTTAGGTTTCGCCGACTGAGATGGAGGAGGTGGTGGTGGTGGTGGCGTACTGGGTTTAACCGGTGGTTTTTTATCAGTTTTGATCTTTGTTGCTAAAGTTGCAGTTTCTGCGGATTTTCTGGATGTTTGAGAAGCATTATTAGACTTAAAAGTTGAGAAGGTAGGAGCGGTTTCTGGTGGGTTGGTGGGTGTTGGCTCAGCTATCTGATTCTCCAGCGGTATGTTGGTAAAATCGTTTTCTGCCATTTCTAATCTCGCCCTGTGAGCCTCTGGGGCGTTTGGTATCCATAGGTCCCCTTTTTTTACTTTTGAGGAAAAATTGACTGTCAGACGCTCCGGTTTTTTGGATTCTGTGTGCTTTTCCTTTATTTCAGGCTTTTCCATCTCAGGTATGGCTATCTCAGTTGGCTTGATACTTTCATAATCTTGTCGTTCTCGGTAATCCTCCGCCGCATTTTTGATCCATAGATCAGGTACTTTTGCTTTGCGGTCAAAAATGCTGGTTTTGTGCGGCGTCTTATGCTTGTCTAGCTCGAGTAGTTTTCTTGCGAATTTTTTCAGAGGACTGAGGAGTCTCTTGCCGTGTTTGGCTTTTTTAGCGTGTTGTAATTTTTGGTCAGGTGGAATCTGACTCTGACTCTGAGGACCTTTTCCAGATACTATGGGCATATTGCGTCTCCGTTTTATTAGTTAGAACGTTCCTTATTTATCACTTTAAACAGTATAGTAATTGCACTTGGTTATTTCTTAGCCTGTAAGGGTGCTGCGCTGACGTTGTTGATAATTGTCAAAATCAACTGGCATTGACAGAGTGTGTTGGATAATTCGAATGCTTATCCAGGCGAGTGTCAATTTTCTAACAAAAGAAGAATGAAGCTCTAAAGGTGTTAATTTTCAGTAACTTAGGTTGCATGGAATCGGCTTCTGGATAAGGGGGCGTTAACACCCTATCCAGAAGCGTATTGATTTAGGAAACCATCATCTTAATCGGTTGGGCTTTGGCATAAATCGCCAATCCACCCAGAGATGTCTCACGGTATTTAGCTTGCAGATCCAAACCCGTTCGATACATGGTTTCAATACAGCTATCCAGAGACACTGCGTGTTCACCATCGCCACGCATAGCCAGGCGTGATGCGGTTATGGCTTTGATAGCCGCCATACCATTTCGCTCAATACACGGAATTTGTACCAGCCCGGCAATTGGATCACAGGTCATGCCCAAATGGTGTTCCATGCCAATCTCGGCAGCGTTTTCCACTTGCTCCATTGTGGCACCCTGAACAGCCGCCAGTGCTGCGGCAGCCATGGAGCAAGCAGAGCCTACTTCAGCCTGACAACCCGCTTCAGCACCCGAAATAGAAGCGTTCATTTTGATCAGCGCGCCAATAGCGGCAGCTGTCGCGATGAAGTCACGAATACCTTGCTGGTTATTGCGGGAAATAAAGCGAGTGTAATAAGCCAGTGTCGCCGGAATAACGCCGGCTGCACCATTGGTTGGTGCCGTCACCACACGACCACCGCAGGCATTTTCTTCATTTACGGCCATGGCAAACAACGTCACCCAATCCATGATGGCGAAATGATCCATCAGCATAGCTTCCGGATTAACGGTGAGCTTTTTATGCATATCTGCAGAGCGTCGTTTAAGACCACTGACCGGCAGTGTGCCTTCCATACGGAGACCGCGTTCGATGCAGGCATGCATTACTTCCCAGATATTATCGATTTTTTCATTCACCAGTTCGGCGTTGCCGTCGTGACGGGCAATTTCATTTTCAACAACCAGTTGAGCGATGGTTAAGCCATGATCGTGACAAAGGTTTAACAACTCTTCGGCGGAACGGAAAGGGTAGGGAACCGGTGATATTTCATCTGAACCATTGGCTGCTTCTGGCTGATTAAATTCATCCGCACTGACCACAAAGCCACCGCCCACAGACAGGTAAGATTTGTAATAAACAACAACGCCGTTTTTGTCCGAAGCAAAGATGCGCATGCCGTTTGGGTGTTCCGGCAGGGTTTCACCGTTATGGAATACCAGGTGTGAATCGTAATCGAAGTCAATATCGAACTTACCGGCCAGCGTCAGTTTTTTCTCAGAGCGAATGGTTTCAAAAATACGGTCAGCATCGTCTGGCTCGATGGTGTCTGGACGGTAGCCTGCCAATCCAAGCAGAGTGGCTTTATCAGTACCATGACCAACACCGGTCAGAGCCAGCGAGCCATAAAGGCCAACTCGTATAGAGGCAATGCTCGAAAGAATGCCTTTCTCTTCAAGTTCATTCAGAAAACGGTGACCTGCCCACATAGGGCCAACAGTGTGTGAACTGGAGGGACCAATCCCGGTTTTGAAAATATCGAAGATGCTGAGCATAGTACTTCTTGCCCTTGAAAGGATGAACGAGCAATGGCCCGTTACGATTCTACAAATGGTTGGGAGTCTAGCCCGTGCATTGAGAACAAAGGCTAGTGAAAATTCTTTGGGTATTTTGCCGTGCTTTGCCGGTAACTGAAATACCGTGAGCACTCATGGCGCTCACGGATTACCGAAGGTTTCGGTGGGAAATCAGATTAACTGGGAAGTGATAAAACCGGTGATTGCAATCAGGCCCATTACCACGGTAAAGATGTTGGCCTTAGAGCGATACTGCGCCATGGAAGGCACTTTATGGGTTGCATACACTGGCAGGATAAACAGGATCATGGCCAGAATCGGTGCAACCAGAGATTCGATCATGCCCATAACGCTGACGTTAGCATAAGCAACCGCCCAGACAGACAGCGTGATGAAAGCAATAATGCCTTTATCGATGGCCTTCTCATTCACTTTCTTACCCTGAGCCTTGGCACGGTTAACCAGCATACCTTGCAGACCTTCACGGGTACCCATGTAGTGACCGAAGAAGGAAGAGGAGATTGCGACAATGGCAACCACCTGAGCCAGCCAGGCAAAGATCTGGTTATCAGTACGCTCGGCAAAGATAGACAGAATTGGCAGGTTAGCCGCTTTAGCGTGCAGCAGTTCAGCAGGCGACAGTGTCAGTACACAACTGTAGACAAAGAACATAGTGAAGCCAACCAGCATCATGGTGGTGCGTTTCAGCGTTTTGCTGGTTTGTGCTTCAGCGCCGTCACCCAGCTCTTTACGATAAGCAGAAGAGAAGGAGGAAACCGCAGGGGAGTGGTTGAAAGCAAAGACCAGAACCGGAATGGTCAGGAATACGGTTTTCAGGAAGCCTGCGGCAGTGACTGGCGCATCAAACTGTGCGGTATTCCACTCTGGAATCAGGTACAGAGATGTACCGAACAGTACCGCAATCAGAGGGTAAACGATGGCGTTGGTCACTTTCAGAACGGTTTTCTGACCAGCAATCATGACGCTGACCATGGCGGCTACCAGCACAAAGCTGAGAATCGCACGGTTTGGTGTTTCCATGCCAAGCTGATTCACCATTAGAGAGCTGACAGTGTTGGTGATACCGATGCCGTAGATCAACAGGATTGGGTAGATAGAAGCAAAGTAGCCAAGCGTAATCAGAGAGCCGGCTTTCTGGCCAAAATGCTCAGTCACGGTTTCGGTGATGTTGGAGTCCGGGTTTTTGGAAGACAGACACAGACGATTCAGACCACGGTGAGCCAGAAAAGTCATTGGTCCAATGATGATGGTCATCAGGATCAGTGGCCAGATACCGCCAAGGCCAGCATTGATCGGTAGGAACAATACACCAGCGCCGATAGCGGTGCCGAACAGTGTCAGCATCCATTCCGTATCACGTTTGGTCCAGTTGCTGGAAGTTGTGTTGCCAGCGGTCATTGGTTGAGCAATTGTTTGCGACATCGGAGTCACCCGGTCAGTAGATAATCAGATGGCGCGAACTGTACAGAATTTACGCTGTTGGTTTTTTGATCTGGATCAAGTTGGATGAACAGTTGGTGTCCGTATTTAAGGGGTTGATATTTCGGTATTTATTTATAGATAAACCAATGCGCTATGGGAGACTTTGGAGGGGAGTAGACAAAAATAAACCGGCTAAAGCCGGTTTATTTTACAGTTAGAATCGGTTTGCGATTTATTGCTCAAAGCGATCGAACACCAGGCAGGCATTGGTGCCACCAAAACCAAAGCTGTTGGACATGATCCGGTTCAGTGTCTGTTCACGAGCTTCACCAACCAGAATTGGCAGATTAGCGGCCGCCTCATCCAGGTTGTTGACGTTGGCAGAGGCAGTGATAAAGCCGTGCTTCATCATCAGCAATGTATAAATCGCTTCCTGAACACCGGCGGCACCGAGGGAGTGGCCAGACAAGGATTTTGTCGAGCTGATCACTGGCATGTGATCACCGAACACCTCAATCAATGCTTTCAGTTCTGCAACATCACCAACCGGTGTACTGGTACCATGGGTGTTGATGTAATCGATTGGGCCATCGAGTGCTTCCATCGCCATGCGCATGCAGCGAGCAGCACCTTCACCGGATGGGGCGACCATGTCGTAACCATCGGAAGTGGCGGCGTAGCCGGTAATTTCAGCATAAATTTTCGCACCACGAGCCAGGGCGTGTTCCAACTCTTCCACAACCACCATGCCGCCACCGCCAGCGATAACAAAGCCATCACGGTCAGCGTCGTAAGCACGGGAAGCTTGCTCCGGTGTCTCGTTGTATTTGGTAGAAAGGGCGCCCATGGCATCAAACAAACCGGTTTGAGTCCAATGCTCTTCTTCGCCACCACCGGCAAATACGATGTCCTGTTTACCCAGCTGAATCTGTTCTACTGCATTACCAATACAGTGGGCGCTGGTGGCACAGGCAGAGGTGATGGAGTAGTTAACACCCTTAATTTTGAAGGGGGTTGCCAAGCAAGCAGAAACGGTACTGCCCATAGTCCGGGTTACCCGATAAGGGCCAACACGCTTCACCCCTTTTTCCCGCATGATATCTGCGGAATCAACAATGTTTTCAGAAGAGGCACCACCGGATGCGGCAATGAGACCGGTTCTCGGGTTGGAGACCTGATCTTCAGTAAGGCCTGCATCTTCAATGGCCTGTTTCATGGAAATGTAGGCATAAGCTGCCGCATTACCCATAAAACGCAGGGTTTTACGATCGATATGCTCTTCGAAGTTGATATCAACGGTTCCGGATACCTGGCTGCGAAAACCATGATCGCGGTAGCTTTCATTGAAGCGTATGCCGGAACGTCCGAGTTTCAGGCTCTCAGCAACTTCGTCCTGGGTAATGCCCAGGCAAGATGTGATGCCAATCCCTGTAATTACAACGCGTTTCATTGATGTTACCTGAGTAGTCCTGGAAAAAAAATCAGAAAGAGTCTGTGTTCTGGAAAAGGCCTACGCGGAGGTCTTTTGCCGTATAAATCTCGCGACCATCGACACTGACACTGCCGTCGGCGATGCCCAGAACCAGCTTACGGGCAATCACGCGTTTAAGATCGATACGATATGTCACAAGCTTGCTGGTGGGCAGAATCTGGCCAGTGAATTTCACTTCGCCGCTGCCCAGTGCTCTTCCCTTACCGGGGTTACCCATCCAGCCCAGATAAAAACCGACCAGCTGCCACATGGCATCAAGGCCGAGGCAGCCCGGCATTACGGGGTCACCGGGGAAGTGGCAGGAAAAGAACCAGAGGTCAGGATTGATATCCAGCTCGGCGACGATCTCACCTTTACCGTAGGCGCCGCCTTCTTCAGATATGCGCACAATGCGATCCAGCATCAGCATATTCGGAGCAGGGAGCTGCGCATTTCCAGTACCAAACAGCTTGCCTTCAGAACACTCTAAGAGTTCTTCCTTGCTGAAGGACCCTTTTTTTAATGGTTGATTCATAGGTTTATTGATTCCTGGCGGACTCAGTACTTTGGTATATCATCTGCTATTCCATTCAAACCACAGGGGATTCGATGATAGCAATTTGCTGATTGATAATGCCTTGAGTACTGAAGACTCCTTTATATCCTGACAGTTGTGCAAAAACGTTCACTATCGTTCCGAGGGTGAACTATACCATTGCAAACCGTCTATCATAGTCCTGCTGAGCAATTTGTAACAATAACCCTACATAAATTATGATAAATAGTTACAAATCAAGGGCTAGAGCCAAGCCGAGACAACTAAAGAGACATAGTGTATCTCAAGTTGTAACTCATTTGATAACTCGAAGTGGTACTCACTACTACAGAAGGAGGTACGACAAGAGCCACTACATAACACTTTCGCTATTCACGGATAGTTATTCTGAAGCTCAAAGAATAGTCTTTATTTTAAATATTGTATGGGAAGCAAGAATAAGCATGACTATCTTCAAGAATCTTAAGGAAGAACTCATAGCCGCTAGAGATAACGCTGTTACCACCTCTCAGTTGCAGTGGGTCAAGTATATGCTTGAAGAAGTAGTTGAGGCTGAAGAAGCCATAGTACCTATAGATGACCTTAGCTCTGCTCGTTACGCTGCTGAGTATGAACAGAAGGTGTATAGAGAGTTAGATAGTTTAATCGGTGAGTCAGTTGTAAGTGAGCCACAAGCTGTAACCAATAGCGATAATACGACAGAGAATAGTGAGATCTTCTTAGCTCCTCTATTTGAAGAATACTTAGATGAGAAGTCTAGGGACTGGAAAGACCCAAAGCAGAGAAGGAAGGATGTAGTTAAGGCTTGGCAGTTCACTGATATTAAGTATCTGCATGAGATAACTAAAGACAATGTTCGTACATTCAAGAAGAAGATACAGGATAAGTACAAGGGAACTTCAGCACAAACAGTCTACCTTAATGCTCAAGGCTTCATCACTTGGTTACTGAAAGCTACTGAACATGAGTTTAAATGCCCGTTTAAGGCTATAGGTGGCTTTAAGAACCTTAAGAAGGTGAACCATAAGACCCCAATCAAAGGAAGCGTATGGACAGCTTTAAGAGCCTCTAAGGAGTATAAAGGTGCTGAGGATATATTCTCATTCTTCTACTACTCAGGTTGTAACGCTAAAGAAGTCTACAACATACAGTGGACGACAGTAGAAGGTATACCTTGCTATAAGGTGACTGATAGTAAGACTGATGCTAGAGAGCGAACAATTCCACTTCATGCAAACATTAAGCATCTTTACGGTCAGGACTTGAGTAGCGGTAAGAAGTATGATGCTTGGCTTACGTTCCTCAATAGGAGACTAGCAGTTCATGGGTTGTCAACTCACGGTTTCCGTCATGGGCTTACAGATAGGCTTAGAGACTTACTAGACGTTCCTGACAGTTTACGTAGACATATTACAGGTCATTCCTCAGTGGGAACTACAGATAGACAGTATGGCTCAGGTTGGTCTGTAGAGGTCATTAAGTCAGTTATAGATAGGTTGGAATAGAACTATTGATTTAATCCTATCTATAAGAAGAAGAAGTAACTTTGGGGGGTTTGGGGGGCACTCTAAGTCAAACCCTAAGTTACTTATAGTTAACTTTAAGCTACTCCATTATGTGAGTTACAGGTAATGCCTTACTTAAAGTTAGCTATAGTTCCTCCTTAATACTTATTCTATTTAGTATTCTTATAAGTAAAAGACTGATAGCTAACCTAAGACCAAGCTATAAGGCTGTTAGCTATCTGTAAGTCAACTCAAGGCTAACCCAAGGCTAACCACTAGCCAAACATAAAGACCTCATAAAGACCTCTTACTCTAAGGCTAATCGCTATCTGTAAGTCAGCTTGTATCCAATTGAAGTTGACTTTAAGTTCCTACTGTAGAAAGAATACTACTAAGGAGAACTAAGGGAATAAGGTCTCTGTTTAACTCTGATTCATACAATGAATACTCTACGCTTACATAAAGTTTACCGACTGATATTTTATGCAAAAATGTCTATGGCTTAAATCAGTAACGCAAAGCCGAACTCCCCCCATAGCCCTAAGTAGAACTACGGATAAACTCAAAGCAGATTGAGAGCTAGCCATGAACACCTATGTTCCAAACATTGTCACCTATGATGCAACCTGAAGCTGCGTATGAGTAGAACATCGGCAGCTATACTTAACCTTACGTGTACTCTTATTTAGCATAACCGGACTACTGTCGTACTCTAACTGCACCTCATGTCACCATTATGTCACCTACCTAAGCTGTAACCCTTGGTAACTCTAGGTTCACTGGGGATTATATATCCATTGGTTGCAATGCTTGCATCATTGGTTAGCTTAAGGTTTATTTTTTGTATTGGTTGAGCAGTACAAAGATGCTAATGGTTCTCATATAGTTAGCTTAAGCTGGCTATTGCTCCTATGTATGGAGCTATTAGTTTTTGCAAAGTTGGCATAATGATTGCTTAATGCTGGCTTGTGTTTATAGGTTGCAATGATTGCATCATAGAGTTTAGCTATCAGTGGCGTAAGGTTGATAGAGGTTAGCTATTGGTTTTCTTTAAGCCTCTAAGAGTACCTGTTGAGCGTAGAGCATTCATTGTATGAATGAGAGTGAGCGTAGAGCATTCATTGTATGAATGAGAGTGAGCTTAAAGCCTTACACATAAAGAATTCATTGTATGAATTAAAGCCAAACATAAAGCCAAACATAAGCCTTCTGAGAGCTAAATTAACGTGTTTTAATGGTGTTTATAGTTAGCCTATGCCATTGCATTAGATAAGGCTTAAATAGGCTGAAAATGGCTTGAATTGGCTACTTAAAGCTGACTATTAGCTCCTTTCTATAGTTCTCCTTAGTAGTATTCTTTCTACAGTAGGAACTAGAGCAGGAACTTACGTTAATGACCAATGGTAATAGTAGACCAACATAAAGGCTATTGGTTAATCTCAAGTCAAACTCAAAGCTGCCCCTTGGTTAATCTCAAAGCTTCCTTCAGTAAACTCTTATTTATTCCTAGCTAATAGAAAGTAATAACTAGGAGTAAACACAATGAACAACACTGTATTCAATAACATTGAACGTAGTATCAATAAGAATCAACTTAAAGCAGTAACTACTATTTCTGAATGTCAATTATCCCTTGATGAGCTAATAGCTAACGGTAAGTTACACACTTGGCATAGCAGACAGTTAAATCTGAACTTCTTAGGTTTATCACCTTTTAGTAGAAGACAGAGAGAGTCTATTGTAATGGCTTATAGTGAAGCTGATAGAAGACTTGAAGCTATACGTAAGGTTAAACCTAAGAAAGTAAGAGTAAAACCTTTACCTAATCTTACAGCTAAAGAAACAGTTACCTTTAAGTATCTTCAGGCTAACAATGGTTTTAATAAGGGTCATAAGCAGTTGGCTAAAAGGCTTGAGATTAGTGAGAAGACAGCTAGAAATCATCTTAATAAATTGGAGTGTAATAATTATATCTTCATAATTAGAGATGAGAGTAATTCTTATACCAAGGCTTCTAGTATTTGGGTAAATACTGACTTTGAGTTTCAACATAAAGAGGAACTTTTAACTGACTTTGAGTTGTCGGAACTGCCTTACTGAAGGTCTGAAGTGTACATAAGTTTACTAGTCTCCCAAGGGCTGTAGCTTTTTTTACCACCCTTATATAGAGTTTCACCTATATTAAAGCATAGAGTTGGATAATAGTTTTCCTTAAGAAATAATACTAATAAGGAAAACTATAAAAACAAAAGAGTAAGGTTTGCTAATAGTTAGCTTAATATAAAACTTAAGTTTGTAGACCACTCTTTTTATCTTTGTAGTATTCTCTTTAGTAGGTTAGCTATAAGGCAGCTTTGAGTTTGACTTGAGCTTAACTAGCAGCCTTTATATTGGTCTCTAAACAGACGGTCTTATTACCTATAAATTACCCAAAACATTTTATCCTCACTATAAGACTAGTCTAAGACTCTAAGTTCCTCTCTAAGCCAAACCTTAAGTTATAACTTTAAGTTAGCTCCATCATTGAAGCCTTAGTTAATGTTATCTTTAAGCTAACCTAAGTTCCTCTTTCATTCTTATTCTATTTATTATTCTTATAAGTAAGAAACTAAAGACAGTAACTATAAGCTAACACTAAGCCACTCTCAGGCTACTTGATGCTGACTGTAGCTAAGAAGACTACTAAGTAAGAACATAAGCAAAGAGAATAGGGTTAGGGCTTATAGGCAGCTTGGAGTTAGCGTTTAGGTTTGACCTTTATCTTTGGTATCTATTCATATGCTGCTTACTTTAAGCTGACTCATAGCTAAACCCTTTGAAACAGGTTACTTATTATCTGTATAAATACCTAAACCATTTAGCCATTAAGAAAGAATTAAGCCACTAAAAGTACATTGGTCTCATACCTATAAATGGAATGAAGTATGACCATTATCACTTTCGAGACCACTAAACACGAACTTATCGCTGACTCTGAATTAACTCAGGTAAGAGCCAAGACAAGCAAGCAGCATAAAGACGCTCTTGTTGGAGAGATTAAAGCCTTACTTGAAGAAGACCCTAAAGCTAGGTTAAAGCCACTGAAGGTTGTTAAGGCTACTGACAGAACGAATGACTTTGGGTTTGAGGTCTTCTACCTAGCTGATGGTTTCCATAGGTATCACGCTTACAGAGAAGCAGAAGTTACTGACTTTCCAGTTGAGGTTATCACTGAGGGTAACGAGTTAGACGCTAAGAAGGCTTCATTAAAAGCTAACGCTGACCAAGAGATTATCTTAGGTATGACAGCTAAAGATAGAAAGAAGGTCATGCTTAAAGCCGCTGAAGTTTTAACTGATGGTCTTCCTTTATATAAGAAGACAGTAAGTATGGGGTCAATGATTGAACTAACAGATATGCCTGAAAAGTTTCATAGTCCATTAGAGACATTCATAAAGAACTTCAACAGGGAAGCCAAACGTGAAAGAGATAACGTGATTGTACGTTTAATAGAAGACACTGAACTTACACAGCAAGAGATAGCTGATGAAGTTGGTGTAAGTGTAGGTAAAGTAAATTCAAAAATTAAAGAGCTTAGGGATTTTCAAAAATGTGAAAATGCCAAAACTGAAAATTCACCAGAACCAGCAGCTAAACCGTTTGAAACAACTATCACGGTATCCACTGCTTCTACAGAACCACAACGTGGTTGTGCTTATCCCTCCTCTACTCCACTCCAAGAAGAACAAAAAGTCCTAACCATAGAAGAAGAAATGGCTCTCATTGAAGCTAATCCAGAAGACGTTTCCTTCCTTAACTTCAGAAATGAAGAACTGGTTGAAGACGACTCTGAATTATTCCTATCTTTAGATAACAACAATAATAATACAGAGAACAATCAGCCCATGAACAAGAACAAGAGAGGCAAAGTTAAACGCCCTCAACATAGCTTCCGTAGGTTATCAACATTAGTTGACTTGGATTATGACCCTAGTCAGCGGGGTAAGACTTACATATCAACCTTGGTCAGTAAGAAAGATACTTATGATGAACTTGTATTCAATTTGTCGCAATTCAAGGAACATAACAGTGACCAAGTTGTAAAGAAGCTCATGCTTAATCTTCAAGTATTGAATGAGGCTGCTAAGGAAGCTGGGCTTAATACAGAATTAACATTACCTAAGAGAAGCATTAAGTCTTGGGATAAGGGTCTAGTAACAAAAAGAGAGAAAGTTAAAAGAGAGGAGAGAGCTTACCGTAAATCTTTATCTCAATCTGATAGAGAGTTCTTAGCTGACATGGAGCAGCTACAAGCTAACGCTGACCAAGCTGAAGCTGAGCTTAGAGAATTCAAGATTTGGAAAAACTGAAGTTAACAAAGCCAGCGAGAAGCGAAGCATTCAGTATCATATCGGTGAACTCCTGAATGAACTGAGGGGACAGTTTGCTAGTAATAATGAATTTGGCGAAGCTGTTGTGCAGGTTTTTGAAAAATTGCACAACGGGAACTGGAAAGTACCAGGTAAGCGTAACTGGCAGAACTTCATGCAACTACCAAAATTCTCCACGTTATCCGATTGTGAAACCATTGGCTTCACTAACGTCTGTAAGCTCATGATGGTGGTCTATTATTATTTCTCTACTTTTTATTTTATCCTACCTAATAGAGAGTAAGTAAGAAAACTCTCAGTCAGTCGTATATAAAAGTTCATGTATCTGCGAAGACGTTACTATAGGGTTTCTATAGTTTTACTGCCTAATAAAGTGTTTCTTAGAGTTAAAGTTAAACCTTGAGTTGTTGTTGTATCTACTTCCAATTCTCTCCTGTTGTTGGCTCAGGGTTTAGCTTTTAGCTCTAATTTACATACATACATATATATATAATATTCAGGGATAACTTTAATTTAATCGTTAAGTAATGAAGGCTCTTAACAAATAGTTGTGGTGGCTAGTTAGTTTAAAGTTATCCCTGAGTGTTATAAAAATAATAAGAAACTCAAACCTAATTCTTTCTCTTCAATTTAGTTAGGTTTAACTCTCGGTCAGGCTTAATGCTTGGCTGAGGGTTTCTTTTTAGTCAATTAATTTACAATATTAAAGGTGTATAACCATGTATAAGCAATATAAATCACATACAGATTTCAAATCAGTTACAACTAGAGTACCCATCGAGACAGCTAGAGAGCTAAAGGAAGCATTACTTATCTACAGTTCTACTAAAGGTAAGCTATACAACTCTAATAAGCTGCTGGCTGAACTCATCAATAAATTTATTAAAGACGTTAAGGAACTGTAGACAATGATTAAACTTAAATTCAATAACAAGACAGTTACAGTTAAGACTCATCCTGAAAATGATGAACTGTATTGTCTTAACGATATACATAAAGCTAGTGGTGGGACTGGTAAGCTAACTGATTTAACTAAGAACCTAAATGAAAAAGTAGTACGCCGTTTTAGCATAGTGAGTATTAACGGTGGAAAACTAAAAGGTACTTATGCTAATGAGCATTCTGTCAGCTTTAGCCCTAAAGGAATGTGACCAATGATTAAACTTAAATTCAATAACAAGACAGTTATGGTTAAGACTCACCCTGAAGATGAAACCTTGTATTGTCTTAACGATATACATAAAGCTAGTGGTGGTGAGAAGAAGTACACACCAAGTCAATTCTCACGGAATGCATATTTGCATTCTGTCAGCTTTAGCCCTAAAGGAACTAGGGCATCTTATATTTATACTGACGAAAAGACTGTTTATAAGTATGCTGCTTGGATTGATGACACTTTCTATGACACTGTATTTGAAGCCTTCAAAGCTGCAGCTAATGGTAAGTCAACTGAAGCCTCAACTATCGCTAACTCTGTAGCTGTACCTGAAGCTCTAATAACTGAAACTAAGGAGACTGAAGCTAGACTTTCATATCACATAGATAAAGCTGGTAAGAGAGGTCTCATTAATATTAAGCATCCACATTCTCAGTTTAAACGCCAAGCTATGAAAGTAGCTACGGGTTATGGCCATAAACAGTTGACGAATAAGACAGCTACAGGAATTGAATATCTAGTTGAAGCTGAGCATACAGCAGCTATCAGTGCATATAAGGCTAGTCTCGAGATTATTATTAAGCTCTTGGTTTCAGGTGTTACTGACTATCACACTATTTCTATGATCTTAGGTGTCGAGACTGGAAAGAATAAAGACTTAATTAAGGAGGCCGCATAACATGCCAACATACGCAGGAGATATTCAAACTAATGCCCTACCCAAAGTACGTTCTCAATCAGCAGCACGACAGCGACAGCCTCTTCAGGTGGGACAGTTAGCTCAAACCCATACTCTCGATAGCCCTATTGAGAAACTAATTCAGAACGGTTCAGCTATCTTCTCAAACGTAGCTGACCAAATTGAGACTACTCATTACGCTAATAAACAGGAAGCAATTAACAATGACCAGCTTCTAGTTAAACGTTCAATGCCTTTATATAACCAAGCGTTTAAAGAGCGTACAGCTAAGTTTAGTGATGAGCAAAAGCTAGACACTGAAGCCTATAAGCTAGCTACAGAAGAATTAAGTGCTGAATACTTCAAAGGTGTAAGTCAATACTCTAAGGATAAGGTTAAAGCCTCATTAGAAGCTGACAGTCAACTCTTAGTTCAACAGAACATATTCAATAAGGATAACTCAGAACGTCTACAGCGTGGCTCTCTAGCCCTTGATGGGTCTACAGATAGCCTTGAGTCATTACAGCAAACTATTAGTCTACTTAAGTCTTCTGACACTCAATGGTCTGATAGTATGAATGAGGAGGAGATTAATACTCAGCTATATAAAATGTATCAAGCTAACCCTAGAAACTTAAGTGTTAATGATTACATTATTAATTCTGAAACATTCCCTGCTCACTTAAAAGAAAGCGTGAGAGAATCTGAACGCTCAATCAAAAGTTTTGATACTCATCAAGCCTTATCAGATTTAGCTAAAGCAGGTAAACCTGAAGCTATCGCAAGTCTAGCTGAAGTAGCTCAACGTGAAGGTAAGCTAACTGCAGTTCAAGTTAAGCGATATGAAGAAGAAGGAATTAAGAATTATGAGTTTAAACAATCAGTAGCTGCAGCCAAAGCTGAATTGACTACTACGGGTAAAGCTCCGGTTAAAACTAAGTTAACTAAAGAGCAGCTTGCAGAGGCTACTAATGAAGCATATCAAAACGGTAATGATAACCAGAAGCGTAGGCTTATAGCTCAGTCTGTAGTTCCTATGGTTAAAGATCAAATAGCTCAAGGTCTAATTGCTAAAGATGCTGATGGTTATCCAGATAGGGTTGCGCTGTATGGAGCTTATACACGTTTTTCTAAAATAGCTGAGAGTAGAGGTGGTATTGGATTTGCTCAAGACTATGCAGGGTCAACTGAAAACTTCAATCAGTTACTACTAATGGGCACTCTAATTAAATCGCAAGGTCAAATGCAGGGTATCAATCAATATGTAGCTTTGAAGGGTAAAGGTTTACCAGCCATTAAATATAGTCCTGAAGTAAGTGAAGGTTTAACGCTTACAGGTAATCTATCAGATAACCCTGCAGTTATGGCTGAAGGTAAAGCCTTACTTAATACTTATAGTCAGCTAGGGCTACCTGAAGACCAAGCTAAAGCGGTAACTCAAGGTCTACTTAAAAATAACTTTATTGAACTTGAAGTTGAAGAAGGGTCTTGGTTAGGTTTCTTCAATTCAAATTATAAAAGTAAAGACTTAGTAGTAAGAAAAGATATTAAGCCAGTCTTAGATGAGCTTGAAGCTAATACTATAGGTGATGAGACTGTAGGTGATATCTTAGGTTCTTATCTAAAAGGTCTAACTGCTGAGATTGAAGTCATCCAAGATAACTTTGATATTGATGATTATCAGATTTACGCTGACCCTAGAAATAGCCATGGTCTAGTTATATTCGCTGAAGGTAATCCTCTTATTCGTGTAGAGGCTGAAGACATTCTTAATGGTGTCTATCCGTGATTTAAGCTATCTAAATCCTATCTAAAACGTGACTTACAGTTCAGATTAATGTTGAGCTATAGGTTCACATATACATAAATTTAAAACACTAAAACACTAACTAATAGGAAGTATTATTATGAGCTTACGTAAAGCTATTAATGCTCATTGCAAATCTTGTATTTATGATGATGCTGAGAAAGGAACTTGGGTTAAGCAAGTAGAAAACTGTACCGTTTACAAATGTGACTTGTACAAAGTAAGGCCACTAACTAAAGCATCAAAACAGCTAATTAAAACTACAAGTATCTGAAGGTATGCAAAGATATAGACTTTAAGTCTTACCTTCAGTTTAGACACCAAATTGAATACTTAAATAGGTTATCCATAGATGAGCAAAGGATACGGAAAACTTCAGTTAGCAATAATTGACTACTTAAAGCATTCTGAAAGTGCAGCTATGGAAGTTTATTTTATTTCTGAAGATTTAGACTCTACTAAACAAGCTGTAGGTAGAGCTTTAAAAAGACTATTAGCCGATGGTCTTGTAATTAAAGAACAACGTAGAGTTAATATTTCAGGTAAGAATAGAATAGTAAACACTTATATCCTACCTGATAGAATAGAGACCTCTTATTTAGAAGACCATGAAGAAGCTATTGAGACTAATAAAGCTGTAGATATTCATGGTTGCTATTACAAGGCTATTGCTAAAAACATTATCAACCACTTTAAACTATAAACACTTAAACCTAACTAAAGGAAACTAAAATGGGAAGTTCAACCACCTTTGAATCAAATCAATCTGAAGCTATCAACGGTTACGATGAGTATAACGTTGACCGTAGCAGCTTTGGTTCAACTAAAGGTTATAGCGTAACGCCTGACTCTATGGGTACATTTCCGCTAATCTCTCAGCTATCTAATGGTGGGGCTATTAGTCAATCTCAGGCTGATGCTATCACTAATGGTCTATACGACAATGAAATGATTGGTAGTTATAACTACAGTAACGAACAGGTAGCTATGGCTAAACACTCGCTACAGCAAATGATTATGGCTGGTAGAGTCAAACTAATTTAATTAAATAGGAGCATACTGCTATGAAAAACTTAAAGACTATTATTGATGATGATTATAAGGCTTTCTTGAAGTTCATATTGATTAAGCATTATGCACCTATCACATTTGTACTGCTTCTTTGTGGAATTGTAGAAGCTGTTAATTATCTTAAAGACCTAATCAATTAAACACAAACAAAACTAAACCTAACTAAAGAGAACACTATGCAAACTATTGCTGAAACTAAAACAATTGAAGACATGACCATTGACCAAGCTCATGAGCTTCTGTCTTCTTATTCATCTTCTAATAAGCCTCAAACCGTAGAGAAGCCTTATCTGCTAACTGGTGGTGAGGGGGGCTTCAATATCACTGAAATGAAGAAGTACCAAAAGACACTTGATGCTACTTACAAAGTTAATACTGGTGACACACTTGTAGCTACGACTGGTCTACGTAAAGCTGTCTCTAGCCTTATTGATGATCAAGACACTGAAGCTCTACAGACCATTGTTAATAAATTACCTAAATGGGTGTCTTATATTCGTGAGACCATTCAAGGCATTAATGAGTATAAGGAAGCTCAAGCTAATCTACAGCACAACCTAGAGAAAGCACGTTTTGTAATCGACGTAGAGTCTATGGTTGAACGTCAAGTTGAAGCCAAAGCTAAACGTGTATTAGAAATTAATGCTCATAAAGAGGCTATTAATATTCTACTTAATAAAGCTATATCTGAAGTTGAGCAGGAGATTCTTAAGGCTAAGCTATTGGCTTTTGATAGTGAACTGGAAGCTATGTAATGAAAACTATTAGCAGAGCAGAAGCTAAATCTGAGTGTCTTAAATTCTACTTTACAGGTAAGCCTTGCAAGTATGGGCATATAGTTAAGCGTTATGTTAGCACTGGTGTTTGTTTTGAATGTAAGCGTTTAAGGGGTGCTTCAGACGAAAGTAAGCAAAAGAAGAAGCAGTACAACTTAGAGAACGCTGAAGCTATCAAGCAATATCAGAAGCAATACCAAGCAGAGAACGCTGAAGCTATTAAGCAGTACAAGAAGCAATACCGATCAGAGAAGCCTGAAGTTAGACTTAAAGGTAGTGCTAAACGTAGAGGTGCTTATATAGCTTCTTCTTTAGATGACTCTTGGGATGAATTAAATGAGTTCTGTATTAACGAAATTGGTCTACATAGAAATCAATTAACTGAAATGACAGGAATTGAACACCACGTAGACCATATAATCCCTATAGCTTTAGGTGGTGTTCATGCTTATTTCAACTTAAGAGTAATTCCAGCTAGTCAGAACGTAAGGATGCAGCCTATAGCTCTACCTGAAGAAACTAAAACTTACTTCAAACAACTTACAACTAACCTAAATTCAAACTTAAAGATTTATAAGAAGATTAAACATGAAAGCTAAAGACCTTAAAGCAATTATTGCTACCTCAGAACAATTGATTGAAACCTATAGCAGAAGTAACCCTAATAACTTTGGTTATAAAGAAGTTGCTGAAGTAGTTGACGGTCAACTTATGCTTATTGAGTTCTACATTAAAGATGAAGACCATTCACTACATGAGCTATGGATTAAAGCTAACTTGCTCCTGCATAAAGTTAAGACTATCTGTCTTGAAGCAGAGCTTTATCAGAAGTTTGGACGGTAATAAACTAAAGATTAACTGAGGGATTAACTTCCCTCTAACTAAATTGAAGAAGAAAGAAGTACAATTATGATTACATTAAAATTTAAAGACCAAGAAGTAAACGTTAAGACTCACCCTGAAGATGAAACCTTGTATTGTCTAAATGATATACATAAGTCTAGCGGTGGTGAGAAGAAGAACCAACCTAACCATTTTAAAGAATATTCTAATTCCCGAAAATTCGGGAGTAAGATTAAATCATTAAGTGGTCGTTATGGTGGTTCATACGCTGACGAAAAGACTGTTTATAAGTATGCTGCTTGGATTGATGACACCTTTTAAAGATTGGATAAGAGAAAAAGTTAAACAGAATAAGCTTATTGAAGGTGAGGATTACGAGGTGTTTTTAGCTGCACAAAAAAATGCAGCGGGTGATACCAAGGGCTGTAGAGGAGGTAATAACAAGAAGGAGTATATATTAACTCTTGATGCTTCAAAGATGCTAGCAATGCAAGCTAAGAGTGATATAGGTATCGCTGTTCGTAGGTACTTCGTTCTGTGTGAGAAGTTATTAAAAGGTATGGCTGTCTATAACCCTCCACGTATTCTATCCAAGGCTAACCAAAAGAAGGTTGGAGACTGGTATCAAGATCAACTTAAAGCAGGTGCTAAAGAACAGCCTATGCACATCTTTAAGATTCGATTTAATAAACTATTTACGAGCGTGAAATCACGCCGGTTACTATTTGCGCCAATTTGGGCGAAAATAAAATAAACCTTAACTCAGGGTCTAGCTAACACCTAGGCTCTACTCACTCTATTTAATTTAATAAGAAGTAAATAAGAAACATGGAAAACGATATAGATTTAAGTCAGGCTCAAGGTCTCGGCTTTGAGCTTAACCCAAGACGAAGCCGTAAGCGTGAAGTAGCCTCAACTAATGCTGACCCATTCTCACCTATTAAACACCTACCAGAAAGCAATAGCCGACCTAATAGACGAACTTCAACTAAGACTAAAGACTTCTCTTTTAGTAATGCACTAGAGGCTTCTTATCTTATTGATGAAGTAGAAGGCTCATTCTTCAATAGTGAACTATCAGACATTCAAAGCCAGCATGAAGCTAACCCTGATTTCAACATAAGAGACCGTAAATCTAATGAAGTTGTCTTTAAGGGTTTAAATTCTAAATGGCAGCAAACCTTAGTTGACCAAGAGCCAGTAAGCCAAGAGGCTGCTGAAGCTATGGCTGAAACTCTACGTAGACGACAGCAAGCAGAAGCTGACTTACAGCAATACGGTATGATGACTAATCTAGCTGCTGCTTTCTTAGCTGACTTCAATACTAAAGAAGACTTGGCTGCTCAAGCTGGTATGACTGCAGTAACTCTAGGTTTTGGTACTGTCATTAAGGGTCTATGGACTGGCTCAAAGGCAGCTTTACGTCTAGCTAAGATGAACCGTGTAGCTAAGTATGGTCTTGTAGGTGCTGCTACTAATGCAGGTGATGAACTATTAAGACAGAGTATTAGGACTCAGACTAATGAGTTATACAATGCTGAAGACGCTTTGAAAGATACTTTATTCTCTGCTGCTGTTGGTGGTGTCTTAGGTGGTACAGGTGCAGGTCTTAAGATTGGTGCTGAGAAGCTACTTAAGAAAGGTAAGCCAGCTAGGGCAGCCAATAGCCAAGCTGCTGCTGAACTCGTAGACGAAGTAGAGCAGACAGTTAGTCATCTTATGGTTGATGCTGTAGAGGAGACTAGCGCACCACAATGGAGAGCCTTAAAGCTACGTATGGATTTAGGTGCAAGGTCTCAAAAATTAGACTCAAGTGTAGCTAAACGTGAATACAGTAAGTTGCTGACTGATGCTGTAGACGTAGATGGTAAGGCTGATGGTGCTGATTATTTAGCTTTAAGTCTTAGAGAGAACGTAGGTCTTAAGTTTAAAGATGATCTAGCAGCAGCCTTCAAGTTAGACAAAAACTTAATCTCAAGGTCTCCTGCAGAGAAAGCTGAGTTTATGACTCATGTTTATAAGAAAGCTGTTACAGGTGCTGCAGGTGAATCTGAAGCCGAACGTATGGCTATAGGTGCTGTACGCTCAGCATTAGATACTTTAAAGATTAAAGCTAGTAATGCAGGTGTAGAAGGTGCTGACTTTAAATCATTGAAGAACTATGTACCTAGAATTTGGAAAGGTGACAAAGTTAAAGAGCTAATTCGTAAAGGTGAGCTATCCATAGACAGCGTTAAGTCAGCCTTACGTAATGCTGTAAGTAAGGGTCAGCCTGATAAGAGTCCTGATGAAGTTGAAGCCCTAATTGAACGTATAGTTAAAGGTGGTGACTTAGACCCTTATGCTGAAGAAAGTGTAAGTAGTCTTAAGTTGCGTGATGGTTTCCTAGCTGATGAAGATAGATTTAAGAAGCGAATTGAACTTGATATGTCAGCTACTTCTGATGATGGTTCTGTCTCTGTATTTGATTTAGTTGATACAGACTTGAATAAGGTTATTGATAACTACACGTCATCTATGAGTGGTCGTATAGCTTTAGCTGAGAAAGGTTTTAAGTCACCTGAAGACGCTGAGAGCCTTCTGAGGAGTGTTATTAGTGACTTAAAGCGTAACCATAAGGGAAGCGAGAAAGACCTACAGAAGAAGATTAAGGATGCTGAGAAGGTACACTCAGATACTATGAATGGTATCATGGGAAGACAGCAGCGAGACAATTGGTCTTCTGATTTTGATAGAGCTTTCAATAACCGAGTAGTAAAGTCTTTAAAGTCTCTTGGCAATTGGACTATGTTAGATTATTCCTCTTTTGCAGCCTTACCTGATATAGCTAACTCTATTGGTAAACTTGGGGTTGCAGGTGTACGAGAACATATACCTTTACTGTCAAAGCTAACTAATCCACAACGTAAGAGTCTCTTAAATGAACTTGAAGTCATTGGTCTTCATTTAGGTGACTCAAGTAATGCTCGTTACTTTGGTAAAGCATTAGCTGACCTAGAGCCTGCTGGACGTTTTGACTCTGCACTAAATACTTCTGATAGATTGGCATTCAAAGCTAACTTACTGTCATACATTGAAGGTGGTGTTAATAAGGCTTTGAGTTTACAAGTAGTTGGAAACATAGCCAAGAAAGGTAAGATAACTCCTGCAATGCGTCGAGCTATGGGTCTATCTGTAGATGAAGCTGCAGTCATCGATAAGCACTTGAGTAAGGTTACTGTTAAGAAAGGTCTTACAGGTAAGCAGATAAAGGCTTTTAACTTTGACCAGTGGGTAGACGATAATGGTATGCCTGACCAGAGAGCATTGGACTTGCTTGCAAGAGGAGCTAAAAGAGAAGCTGACAGAGCTAATGCTAAGGCTGCTGTAGGTGAGAAGATTACAGGACTAGACGCTCCTTTAGGTGGTGTCATGCTTCAGTACATGAATGCTGTAGCTAACTCTTGGCAGCGTATCACCTTACGTACAGGCTATGAGGTCTTTAGTAGAGGTCAAGCTATTGATATGGACACAAGACTTAGGGCTGTTCAAGGTGCGCTATTAGCTGGAATGGTTAGCTATCTAAGCTCTGAAGGTAAACAGTATGTTAGAGCTATAGGTGATAAGGATAAACAGAAGCAGCTTAAAAAGAGAACCACTAAAGAGAAGACACTAAACGCTTTAGCTTATACACCTCAAGCAGGTGCTTTGTTAGCTGTAACTGAAAAGCTGTCTCCTATTCTTTATCAATTTGGTATTGAAGTTAATGAGTTTGCTAGATACCAGAAGCCAAGTTCAGCTTGGGTAGGTGCGCCTATAATTTCTCAAACAGACCAAATCTTTAGTTCTGCAGGAGCTTTACTTGATGATGACAAAATGACTGTGAAAGAAAAAGAGAAGGCTTTAAAACTACTTCCATTCTATGAGGTTGGTAACAACATTAAGAATATAGCTGAAGATATGTTCTGAGAGCTAACATAAAGCTCTCTCAGCAGACTTTAGGTTTAACTAATGCGATGGCATAGGGTTATCTTAAAGCCACTGATACAGGCTTTATCTCAATACTACAGGGTGACTTGGATTTATTTCTGAGTCACCTATTTTTTGCTTTAACAGAAGTTCAAAGTTCATGCTTAGTTGTAACCTAAGTTGTACCGTTTGTTGTATCATTTGTTGTAACTCATGCTTGCCCTAAGCCATTGATATTGTTAGGCTTTAGACTCATTCATAGCTAGTAACAATACTCATACAAAATATGTGGCAAAGAGCCGCACAGGGCAAAGCAATGAATACTGTGTGCGCTTTCAGCTAATTGCCACCGACTTATGTTATTCGCTGCTTGTGTGGTTTAATAAGCTCAGGAATTACATGCCATTTTATAAAGCGGTTCGATAGCAGTAATCAGGATTGAAAGCGATGACAGTTAAGCCAGAAAACGCTAAGCCAGAAAGCGCAGGGAATGTTCAATCGTCCGAGATATTATCCATTGCGGTTCTTGGCGGCGGCAGCTTTGGTACGGCTCTGGCAGATATTTCAGCGACAAATGGCCACCGGGTTAAGCTCTGGATGCGGGATGAAACTCAGGTTCAAAGCATCAATGAACATCATGAGAATCAGCGATATTTGCCCGGTTTTCAAATTAATCCCCGGGTGAGCGCTGACAGTGATCTGGATGCGGTGATCTCGAATGCAGATATTGTGTTTATTGCCATTCCCAGTAAATCCTTCAGGGATGTGATCCGTAAAGCCGGTGATAAGCTCAATGGCAAGATCGTGATCAGCACCACCAAAGGTATTGAACCGGTCACCTTTGACTTAATGAGCGAAATACTGCGTGAAGAGTTGGACAATATACGACTGGGGGTTCTCAGTGGTCCGAATCTCGCCAGAGAGATTGTTGCCAAGGCGCTGACAGCAACCGTTATTGCCAGTGAAGATGATGCCCTTTGTCAGACGATTCAATCGGTTCTGCATTGTGACTATTTCCGGGTATATTCTAATAGTGACGTCTATGGTGTGGAGTTGGCCGGCGCACTGAAAAACATCTACGCCATTGTCTGTGGTATGGGTGCTGCCCTTGGAATGGGGGAGAATACTCACAGCATGCTCATAACCCGCAGCCTGGCAGAGATGAGCCGCTTTGCCGTCACTCTGGGGGCCAACCCAATGACGTTTCTTGGCCTTGCCGGTGTTGGTGATCTGGTGGCGACGTGTACATCAGAATTAAGTCGTAACTTTCAGGTGGGGCGCGCGCTGGGAGAAGGCTGCAGTCTTCAGGAAGCGGAACAGAAGCTGGGGCAGGTGGCGGAAGGTGTTAACACGCTTCAACAGGTGAAGCAGAAGGCCGATGAGCTGGGTATCTATATGCCTCTGGTGGATGGTCTTTATAGTATTATTTTTGAAGGTAATGCCATCGAAAATCTGGTGAAGGGTATGATGTTGCGGGAACAGAAAACGGATGTTGAATTTATGTCCAGGTAAGGTATTTAATATCTTTGCAGGGCTTAGCTATGCGATAGGAGACAGTCAATGGATGAGAATATAGTCGATAACTTGAAATCAGAGTCACGGTGGTTTCGCCTGGTATTTATGGTGCTGTTTGGCATAGCAGCCTACCTTGCCGGTTTCCTTGTGATGTTGATTGCGTTGATTCAGGCGGTGCATGGTTTTGTTGTTGGTGAGCCCAACCAGCGATTGCTGAACTTCAGTGATAGCGTGAATCAATACATCTTTCAGATTGCCAGTTTTCTCACCTTTAACAGTGATGTAAAGCCCTACCCATTTTCAGATTGGCCGCAGGGCTCTCCAACTGATATAGATGAATAATACCAATTCTGTTTTTAAATTATGGGCTGCGCAGCCATTTTGGGCGAATGGATCTGCGTTGAAGCTCCTCGCCATAGCTACGGCTATGACTCGTCGCTTCGCCTTTATGCCCTGTGGGTATTGCCCAGTCGCTCAAAATAACTTGCTCACTCCACAATTTAAAAACGACATTGGTATAAGAGGATGTGCACGCCATGCAGTTAATTATCATGCGTCATGGTGAGGCTTCCTGGTCAGCGACGAGTGATCGGGCACGGGTACTGACCGACGTTGGCAGAAATGAAGTGCTGAGTACGGTGACTGCCATGGCGGATATTCCGGTTACCCGGATTATTTCCAGTCCTTATGATCGTGCCAGAGAAACTGCAGGTATTGCTGCCAACCAGTTTGGCTGTGATGTTGAAACGTTGGATGCCCTTGTGCCAGAGGGTAACCCCCGTGATATTGTGGAGCGGTTACCGGACTCTGGCGTTGTCCTGTTGGCAAGTCATATGCCAGTGGTGAGTTATTTGACTGGGTTGCTCTGCGATGGTGTGCCATCTTCAGGCCCTTCTTTTCAGACGGCCATGGCAGTGTTGCTTGAAGCTGAACTCATGGTGGCAGGGCTGGCCACCATTAAACACTGCTACACACCTTGATACCTTCGACTTAGCATCCTGAAGCTTTTAATTCTCCAGAATATATTTTTGGCTTGCTGTCTTTCATTGATGATCTGTCTTCACGTCTTGCCTGATAGATGTTTCATTTTCTATTTAAGTAATTGCTACTATGACTTCTAATTTTTCCTGTAGTGACTGTGACGCTCAAACTGTTTTTTAAGGTGAAGTTAACTGATTTTTGACTACGCTAAGCAGGCTCATATCCCATTTGTACGATTGTTAAATGCAGGGAGGTGCGCAAGATTGTTTAGGGGGAAAGAGTCCAATGGTCAAAAATGTGTGTGTGCGTGGTATATTGGTTTGTGCGGTAGCATCTCTGTTTTGTTCCTACCAGCTTATGATTCAAGGCGCGCCGTCGGTGATGGTGCCTCAGTTGATGAGTGCTTTTCATCTCGACGTTGCCGGTATCGGCTGGCTCACCAGCAGTTATCTGTATTGCTATCTTATCTTCCAGATTCCCGCAGGTTACCTCACAGACCGTATTAACTTAACCGTCTTATTGAGTATTTCTTCAATGCTGATGGCAGCTGCTTGCTATTGGTTTAGTGTGTCAGAATCACTCTGGTCAGTATTCATATCCCGCTCGCTTATGGGAGTGATTGCCACACCGTGTATTGTTGCCTCCCTGACGTTGGCTTGCCGTTGGATGCGAGAGGATCAGTTCCCGGCAATGGCGGGTATGGTAGAAGCTTTTGCCATGCTCGGTGGTGGCCTCGGGCCGATCGTTCTGCCGAACTTGCTTGATATGTGCGGCTGGCAATGCACCATGAAAATCGTCGCTTTAGTCGGTGTTGTTATTTCATTTTTAATTTTGTTCATGGTTAAAAATGCACCGTCATACCCAGTATCGGATTCTGAGACGGATATATCTGGCCGTATTTGTTCCACATTTAAGAAAGGCGAAGACTCTGAGGCAGAACCCTTTAATCGAATGGCATACGCTCAATGCTGTATTTTCGGGTTTGGTTTGTTTTCAATTATTTCAACCTTCGGAGGGCTGTGGGGGATTCCTTTTTTTTATGAGCGCTTTCCAGGGCAGGAAGAAGCGGTAGGGGATGTGGTGGGTGTTATGTTTCTGGGGGCGGGTATAGGAGCACCGCTGCTGGGTTGGCTTGCTACCCGGTTGGGCTCTTCCAGCAAGGTGATGATGGGTTCATCGGTCATGTCGGTTCTGCTGTTCTCTGCTTTGATCTTCTGCCCCTTTTCACTTGGTGCACTGGGAGTGCTGAGTTTTTCCACCGGCTTCTTCAGTGGTGGTTATATATTGTCATTTTCATTGGCTAAGCAGTTTAGCCCAACAAACAGTAAAGGGTTTTATCTGGCAATTATCAATGCATCGATGCTGATAGCTGCCCCTGTGATGCAACCATTAATCGGCCTTGCTTTGGAAGCAAAAGCACCGGATCTGGATGCATTGACCATACAGGACTTCCAGATAGCATTTTTAGTGCTGATTTTATGCCAGCTGGCTGCCATCATCGTTGCAATCTGCCTCAAAAAACATGAGCTTGCTATGCATTCAGTGAGCTAAAAGTTATCCTACCGCTTTTGAAAATTCACTCTGTGCGCTTTCCGCGGACAGAGTTCATGTCTTTCTGGATTGAGAATGCCGTTACTTAGATTTGAAAAAATCAGCCTGGCCTATGGTGACCAGCCTTTACTGGATCAAGCCGAATTCCAGATTCGCAAAGGAGAAAGGGTCTGTTTGCTTGGTCGTAATGGTGCGGGCAAATCCACCATGATGAAGCTGGTGTCGGGCGCTGCCATTGCTGATGACGGTTCCATGTGGCGCAAGCCGGGCTTGAAAGTGGGCGTGTTAAGCCAGGATCTGCCGGATCAGGATGAGAAAAAAGTCTACGATGTAGTGGCTTCCGGATTGGAAGCGGTGGGTGAGCTGATTAGCCGTTATCACAGTTTGTCCATGAACATCAGCACTGATGAGGACATGAAAAAGCTGGAGAAAGTTCAGCAACAGTTGGAGGCCGCGGATGGCTGGCGTTTAAGCCAAAAGGTCGATACTGTCATGCAAAAGCTGGGCTTGCCTGCAGAAAAGCAGATGAAGGAGCTTTCTGGTGGCTGGCGTCGTCGTGTTGAACTGGCTCGTGCGCTGGTGGGTGAGCCCGATCTGTTGTTATTGGACGAGCCGACTAACCATTTAGATATTATTGCCATTGATTGGCTGGAAAAACAGCTGAAGGACTTTGGTGGCGCGCTGTTGTTCATCACCCACGATCGTTCTTTCCTGCAATCGTTGGCCACGCGCATCATCGAGTTGGATCGCGGTCAGCTGACCAGTTGGGACTGTGATTACAACACCTATCTGGAACGCAAAGCGCACGCTTTGGAAGTGGAAGCAGAACAAAACGCCCTGTTTGATAAAAAGCTTGCCCAGGAAGAAGTGTGGATTCGTCAGGGCATCAAAGCTCGCCGCACCCGTAACGAAGGTCGGGTTCGTGATCTGAAAAAGTTGCGGGAAGAACGTAGCCAGCGTCGTGAAGTGCAGGGCAATGCCAACTTTGGGCTGGAACAGGGTGACAGCTCCGGTAAGTTAGTGCTTGAAGTGAAGAATGCGTCACAAGCCTTTGATCAAAATACGGTTATCAAAGATTTCAATCTGCGTGTCATGCGTGGTGACAAGATTGGTTTGATCGGTGCTAACGGTGCCGGTAAATCCACATTGCTCAGTATTTTGTTGGGCAATCTTGAGCCGCAGGTTGGCACGGTAAAAATGGGCACCAAGCTGGAAATCGCCTATTTTGATCAGCTGCGCAATCAATTGGATCTTGAGAAAACCGTTATTGATAACGTGGCCGAGGGGCGTGAAAGCATCATGATTAATGGTGCCAGCCGTCATGTGATCAGTTATCTCGGTGATTTCCTGTTTCCAGCCAACCGTTGTCGTGTGCCTGTAAAGGCATTGTCCGGTGGGGAGCGAAATCGATTATTGCTGGCCCGCTTGTTCAGTAAACCTGCCAACCTGTTAGTACTCGACGAACCGACCAACGATCTGGATGTAGAAACTCTTGAATTGTTGGAATCGCTGCTGATGGATTTCCAGGGCACGATTCTACTGGTGAGTCACGACCGAACCTTTTTGGATAATGTGGTTTCGAGCACGCTGGTGTTTGAACCAGGTGGTCATATCAGCGAATACGTTGGTGGTTTTGATGATTGGCTGCGGCAGGGTGGTGCTATCAACAAGCTGGTTGCAGAAAGTGGCTCTGCAAAGAAGCAAGGAAAGCCCAGCGAATCGGAAGCAGCGCCAGTGAAAGACAGCGCACCCGCCAAAAAGAAACTGAGCTACAAGCTTCAAAGAGAGTTGGATGGGTTGCCCGCTGAGATTGAAGCGTTGGAAGCAGAACTGAATGATCTGGAAACGAAAACAGGTCAGGCTGATTTTTATCAGGGTGATCAGGAGGCCGTGCAACGGGTGCTTGGTCGTTTAACGGAGTTGAATGAATTGATTGAAGAAAAGATGGAGCGTTGGGAAGAGCTCGATAATATGTAAATCAGATCTGAAAAAAGGGTGTCGTTTGACGCCCTTTTTTGTGTGATTTCAAGACTGCATTAACTGTCGTTTTTACCAACCCGAACCGCAAGAACATCACAGTTTGCGCCGTGCAGAACACTGGTAGACGTCGATCCTAAAATCAGCGCCAGTCCGTGACGGCCATGACTGCCCACTACGATCAAATCCACATCGCTCTCTTCAGCTATACGGTGCACTTCCCGCTCGGGGCGTCCGTAAACAACATGCTGTTCACCTTTTTCCAGGTTGATCGAGTTTGCCAGATGAGCAATGCGTTCCTTGGCTTGTTCGGTAATCTCGTCCTGAAGGGTAGTTAGATCCAGAGGAATGTCGCTGCCATAGGCAACGCTCAGTGGCTCAACCACGTGTACCAGAGTGAGTCTGGCTTGATGTCTTTCGGCAATGGTCTTGGCCTTATTGAGCACCTCATCGGACTCATCGGACAGGTCAACCGCAACAAGGATGTGCTTGTAGAGGCTCATAAGCTGGTTTCCTTTATGAAATCTTCTCAAGTCTTGGCCTCTCTATTGTAAGGCTTCGTCGTGTTTTATCCATGATTTTCTTTGCATTGGTCAGTAAAAACCATTAAAAGACAGTGGTTATCTTTGTGCTGTCTTATTTTTTGTAAAAGAGTGGGTTTCTCTGTCATTTTCTGTTTTTACGCCAAGGCGGTAGGGTTGACTTTGAATCTCTTTTCAAAGAAGGTAGGCATAAATTCAAACACCTGTATGAATTTGCAAGGAAGTAACTGGTTTTGCCAGTGTTAATTCAGGAAGTCATATAGGATCGGAAACACTGCTCTATAAATAGAAAGGCGAGCAGGCAGTATCCGATTGCTATAGAGCAATAATAATCAAACATCCGAAAGGAGACGTTCATGATCTACCAGGGCAAGGCGTTCAGGGTTCTGCCTGTGGAAGACGGTATCGCCGAATTGCAGTTCAATCTGGAAGGTGAGTCCGTCAATAAATTCAGTCGCCCGGCGATTGAAGATCTTGCAGCGGCCATCGCAGCGATCAGTGCTGATGGCTCTATCAAAGGGCTGGTTTTGACCAGTGGAAAAGACGGCTTCATCGTCGGTGCCGATATCAACGAATTCGTACAAACCTTCAAAGAAAGCGATGACGTTCTCTATGCCGGCGTGATGGAAGTGAACAAAATCTTCTCCAGCTTTGAAGATCTGGACATGCCAACCGTTGCTGCCATTAACGGTATTGCACTGGGTGGCGGTTTTGAAATTTCTCTCTGTGCTGACTACCGGGTGTTGTCTACCAACGCCAAGGTTGGCCTGCCAGAAGTCAAACTGGGCATCTATCCAGGTTGGGGCGGCACCGTTCGTCTGCCACGGGTTATCGGTGCAGACAATGCCGTTGAGTGGATTGCCAGCGGTAAAGAATTTCGCCCGAACGCTGCACTGAAAGTGGGTGCGGTTGATGCAGTGGTTGCTCCTGAGAAACTGAAAGACTCGGCGGTTGCCCTGATCAAAGATGCCTTAGCTGGTGAGCTGGATTATAAAGCTCGTAAGGCTGAGAAGAAGGGTAAGCTGACACTGTCTCCTATCGAAAGCATGATGGTGTTCGAAACCACCACTGCTTTTGTTAAGCAGCAGGCTGGTCCACACATGCCTGCACCAGTTGCAGCGGTTAAATCCATCCAGAAGCATGCTTTTCTTGAGCGTGATAAAGCACTGGAAGTGGAAGCCAAAGGTTTCATCAAACTGGCAAAAACCGACGTCAGCGATGCGCTGGTTAACCTGTTCCTGAATGACCAGAAGCTGAAGAAAAAAGCCAAAGACTCTGCCCATCTGGCTGCAGAAACCAACAAAGCTGCCGTTCTCGGTGCTGGCATTATGGGTGGCGGTATTGCCTACCAGTCCGCTCTGAAGGGCACGCCGATCCTGATGAAAGATATTAATCAGGCGGGTATCGATCTGGGTCTGTCGGAAGCCAGCAAATTGCTGTCCAAGCGTGTATCCCGTGGTCGTATGGACGCTGCCAAGATGGGTGGTGTGCTGAACAACATCGTGCCAACACTGTCTTATGGTGATTTTGAATCGGTAGACGTTGTTATTGAAGCCGTTGTTGAAAATCCTAAGGTGAAGAAAGCGGTTCTGGCGGACGTTGAAAACTACGTTGCTGACAACGCTGTGCTGACATCAAACACCTCAACCATTTCGATTACTGATCTGGCCAGCGACCTGAAACGTCCTGAGCAGTTCTGTGGTATGCACTTCTTTAACCCTGTGCACGCCATGCCACTGGTGGAAGTTATTCGCGGAGAGAAGACCAGCGAAGAAACCGTAGCCACTGTCGTGGAATACGCTCGCAAGATGGGTAAGACACCGGTTGTCGTTAATGACTGCCCGGGCTTCATGGTAAACCGTGTTCTGTTCCCTTATTTCGCTGGCTTTGCTTCACTGCTTCGCGACGGTGCTGACTTTAAGCAGGTTGATAAAGTCATGGAACGTTTCGGTTGGCCAATGGGTCCGGCTTACCTGCTCGACGTAGTGGGCATGGATACCGGTAACCACGCTGAAGGTGTGATGGCTGAAGGTTATCCAGACCGTATGCAGAAGAGCTTCAAGACGGCCATGGACGTTATGTTTGAGAACAAGCGCTTTGGTCAGAAGACAGAAGCCGGCTTCTACAAATATGAGCAGGACAAAAAAGGCAAGCCAAAGAAAGTCGTTGATGAGTCTGTTTACGAGTTGATGGCTGACGTTTGTGCTGAGCGTAAAACCTTTGAAGATGACGAAATCATCGCCCGCATGATGGTGCCGCTGTGCATGGAAACCATTCGTGCCCTGGAAGATGGCATTGTTGACTCCGTTGCTGATGCAGATATTTCCCTGATCATGGGTATCGGTTTCCCACTGTTCCGCGGTGGTGCACTGAAATACATCGATACCATGGGTGTTGCCGAGTTTGTGGCCCTGGCGGATAAGTACGCTGAGATCAGCCCGCTGTACGCGCCAACGGACAGACTGCGGGAAATGGCTCGTAACGGCGAAACATTCTACGGCGCTTAAGTCGCGACCGATGAACCATTTTCAGGGATTATAAAGAGAGAAAATCATGAGCCTGAATCCAAGAGATGCAGTGATTGTTGATTACGGCCGAACCCCAATGGGGCGTTCCAAGGGAGGCATGTACCGCAATGTGCGTGCTGACACCCTGTCGGCTGAACTGATTACCGGTGTTCTGAATCGCAACGAAGCCCTGAACCCGGCAGAAGTTGAAGACGTTATCTGGGGTTGTGTAAACCAGACTCTGGAACAGGGTTGGAACATCGCCCGTATGGCTTCGTTGATGACGCCAATTCCTCATACTTCAAGTGCTCAGACGGTCAGTCGTCTGTGTGGTTCTTCCATGAGCGCTCTGCACACTGCCGCACAAGCCATTCAAACCGGCAACGGTGATGTGTTTGTTGTGGGTGGTGTTGAGCACATGGGTCATGTTGGCATGATGCACGGTGTGGATCCCAATCCACGTCTGTCCAAATACGGCGCCAAAGCGGCGGGTATGATGGGATTGACGGCGGAAATGCTGGGCACCATGCACGGTATTACACGTCAGGCGCAGGATGAGTTCGGCGCTCGTTCTCACCAGCGTGCCTGGGCTGCTACGCAAGCGGGTAATTTCAAAGATGAAATCATCCCAATGCAGGGGCACGATGCAGACGGCAATCTTCGTCTGTTTACTCAGGATGAAACTATTCGTCCAGAAACGACAGCGGAAAGTCTGTCTCAGCTGAAGCCAGCCTTTAACCCTAAAGGTTCGGTTACTGCTGGTACCTCATCACAGATTACCGATGGCGCTTCCTGCATGATCGTGATGTCTGCCCAGCGTGCTCAGGACTTGGGTCTGCAGCCATTGGCTGTGATTCGCTCCATGGCGGTGGCGGGTGTGGATCCGTCCATCATGGGTTACGGTCCTGTACCAAGCACCAAGAAGGCGCTGAAGCGTGCTGGCCTGACCATTGACGACATTGACCATGTAGAGTTGAACGAAGCGTTTGCTGCCCAGGCTTTGCCTGTGTTGAAAGACCTGAAACTCCTCGACAAGATGGACCAGAAGGTCAATCTGAATGGTGGCGCTATAGCTCTGGGTCATCCGTTTGGTTGTTCTGGTGCGCGTATCTCCGGCACACTGCTGAATGTGATGAAGCAGAATGGCGGTAACATTGGCCTGTCTACCATGTGCGTAGGTTTGGGTCAGGGCATTACGACTGTCTTTGAAAGGGTTTAATCCTTTATCAATGATAAAACAGAAGCTGGTTTCAGCTTCTGTTTTTTTATGTACTTAGAAAAGGCTGTGTTTTCTATTCCCTGTTTTCTATTGCCTTTTCTAAGTACATATCCTTGGTGTTTGCGGCCGAGCGTAGCTTGTCAGTGAACCCCTAAGTTTTAGATCATCTTGCCGTTATCGTTTACATGAATTCAGGGCTGACTGGATTGATGACGTGTGTTTTTGCAGCACAGCGATAATTTTTTATACAGCGGGATATAACAGAGAAACTGTGGATCGAAGGCGTTTTCAGCGATGTTTCAGAGTGTTAATTGATCAAGGTTTTGGTAAGTGTTTTCATGGTTTTCCTTGACCGATTATTGACTTCGCCTTATATATTGAAGCAATTTCTATCCCGGCTTTCCTGTTTTGGCTGATGACTTTTTCTGCAAAAACTGGGCATACAGCATAATATGCTGATAACCTGCTCTCAGAATCTGATCAGTCGGAACAATGGAACAGATGACAGGACGTGTAAGGCAGCATGGGTAAATCGCTAGTTATTGTGGAGTCGCCAGCCAAGGCGAAAACCATCAACAAATATTTGGGCAAAGACTATGTTGTCAAATCCAGCGTTGGTCATATAAGAGACCTGCCAACGTCGGGTGGTGCCAAGAAACCTGTTGATGCAAAAGCCCGGGCAAAAGCCGCGGCCGAATCGAAGAAACTCCCACCAGAAGAACGGGAGATTCGCAAAAAAGCCAAAGCGCGTAAGCAGCTTATCGAGCGCATGGGCATCGACCCGGACAACAACTGGGAGGCGCATTATGAAGTGCTTCCTGGTAAAGAGAAGGTGGTTGATGAACTGACGCGTCTGGCAGAAAATGCCGACACCATTTATCTCGCAACGGATTTGGACCGCGAAGGGGAGGCTATTGCCTGGCACCTTCAGCAGGCCATCGGTGGTAATCCTGATCGCTACCGACGCGTTGTGTTTAACGAGATCACCAAAAAGGCGATTCAGAAAGCCTTTGAGGCACCCGGTGAATTAAACCAGGATCGTGTGGATGCCCAGCAGGCTCGCCGGTTTCTGGATCGTGTGGTTGGCTACATGGTTTCACCACTGTTGTGGTCAAAAATTGCCCGGGGCTTGTCTGCCGGTCGGGTTCAATCCGTAGCGGTTAAGCTGGTGGTGGATCGTGAACGTGAAATCCGCAGCTTTATACCGGAAGAATTCTGGGAAGTGTATGCGGATCTGACTACTGCCAAAAAGGACACTGTTCGCTTCCAGGTGGCTAAAGAGAACGGTGAAGCGTTCAGGCCCACCAATAAAGCAGCTACCGATAAAGCGCTGGCTGTTCTTGAGAAAGCGGAATACTCCCTGACCAATCGGGAAGATAAGCCCACCAAGAGTAAACCTTCAGCGCCTTTTATTACCTCGACGTTACAGCAAGCGGCAAGTACACGACTTGGGTTCAGTGTTAAGAAAACCATGATGATGGCTCAGCGTCTCTATGAGGCAGGCTATATCACCTACATGAGAACCGACTCCACCAACTTGAGTCAGGATGCTGTGGACAGTGCCCGCACTTACATTGTTGATCAATACGGTGAGGATTACTGCCCGGAACAGCCAAATCGCTATTCCAGTAAAGATGGCGCTCAGGAAGCCCACGAAGCGATTCGTCCTTCCAGTGTGACTCAGGAACCGGGCAGCCTGAAATCCATGGAGAGGGATGCTGAACGGCTTTATGAGTTGATCTGGCGTCAGTTCGTTGCCTGTCAGATGACACCTGCGCAATACCTCAGTACTTCATTGACTATTGATGTGGATGGCTATCAGCTGAAGGCCAAAGGTCGCACCTTGAAGTTTGACGGTTACACCCGTGTTCAAAAAGCAGTGGCTAAAAAAGGTGAAGATCTGATTTTGCCTGCACTGGATAAGGGAGTCGGCTTCGATTTAGACAAATTGGATCCAAAGCAACTGTTTACACGACCACCGGCTCGTTTCAGTGAAGCAGCATTGGTTAAGGAGTTGGAGAAACAGGGGATTGGTCGTCCATCCACTTATGCTTCGATTATCTCAACGATTCAGGATCGAGGCTACGTGACGGTCAAGAGCCGTCGATTTTATGCTGAGAAAATGGGCGACATTGTTACGGATCGCCTGGATGAATCCTTCCGTGATCTGATGGATTATCACTTCACTGCTCGCATGGAAGAGCAATTGGACGATATTGCAGAAGCTGGTAAGGACTGGAAAAAGGTGCTTGATGAGTTTTATGCGGATTTTTCCGAGAAGCTCGCCAAAGCGGAGCAAGAAGAAGGTGGTATGCGTGCCAATGAACCTTCTCTAACGGATATTGAATGTCCGACCTGCTGTCGCCCAATGATGATTCGTACAGCTTCAACTGGTGTGTTTCTCGGTTGCTCTGGCTATGCGCTCCCCCCGAAGGAGCGTTGCAAGACCACCATTAACCTGGTGCCAGGTGAAGAAGTTGAAGATGTTGATGATGAGTTTGCCGAAGTCAATGCCCTGAGAGCCATGCGTCGTTGTCCTAAATGTGCAACGGCAATGGAAAGCTACCTGATTGATGAAAAGCGCAAGCTTCATGTTTGCGGCAATAATCCGGATTGCTCTGGCTATGAAGTCGAACAGGGTAGCTTTAAGCTGAAAGGCTACGATGGTCCGGTACTTGAGTGTGATAAATGCGGCAGTGAAATGCAGTTGAAGACGGGTCGTTTTGGTAAGTACTTTGGTTGTACCAATGCTGAGTGTAAGAATACGCGGAAGCTCCTGAAAAATGGTGAAGCGGCGCCACCAAAGATGGATCCGGTGCCGATGCCAGAATTGAGCTGCCTCAAGGTTGAAGACCATTACATCCTCAGAGATGGCGCGTCAGGACTGTTTTTGGCGGCCAGTCAGTTTCCGAAGAATCGGGAAACCCGTGCACCGTTGGTTGCTGAGCTATTACCTCATCAGGCGGAGATTGATCCTAAATACGGTTACTTGATGGACGCACCAAGACAGGATCCGGATGGTAATCCTTCCATTATTCGTTACAGTCGCAAAACTAAGTCTCAGTATGTCATGACTGAAATTGAAGGAAAGGCAACCGGTTGGAGCGCTACCTTTGAAGAAGGCAAGTGGCATGAGAAGCAAACGAAGAAACGCAAATCCAGTTAGTGGATGACCAACACACAGGTTAAATAAAAGTAACAATGCTTTTGTTTAACCTGTTTGGTTACTTTGTATTTGGTGATTTCAGGAGTTGGTTATGACCAATAATTGGCAGGGATATACTAACAAAATGTTGTTCCACTCCCGTTTGCTGTTAGAAGCCTGGGAGGGTGCAGACGATATTGCCAAGCCTGCGTTTCGCGAAGCGTGTCTGAATGCCATGATACAGGCTTATCATTCTTTGTTGGCCGAAATTATGACTAACCACCGTCTCCCTGTTCAACAATTACCATCCCTTGATGAAGCCATTAATAGCATTCACCAAAAAGGTGAGGTTTCTTCCGAGCTGAAGTATGTTGAGCGCTTAGAGCAACAGGATTCCTGGCTGGCGGCACTGTTGAAAAGTCATGAGGAATGCTCAATGCCCATTGAGCGAAAGGGTATCAATCACAATGAGATTCCACTATTCAATGAGAGCTCAATTCGCTATGACCTTCCTGGTAATCTATTGTCGGCGCTTGAGTCTTTAAAAGAGTTGGTGACTTATAGTCGGAACTTTAGTCTTGAGTGGTAAATGGTGGTGATATATTCAGTGCTTCGCCTTGAAAGCACTGGATGGCTCATGCAAAATGCCCTTCAATATTTTCTTGTCCGTTATTTATCTAAGCACGGGATGTCTATGTCAGTGTCGTTTCTGGAAATTGTGGAATTACCTTCTGGCGAGATTGTCTTGCGCCGAAGTGATGAAGAAGATGCTGAACCACTGGTGACTATGTCTTTTTCTCAGGAATTGGTGGATTTCCTGCAGGGGGATCAGTTTGAAATCGCCAGGGTTATGTTAGACGCCTGTATTGAAGAAGTAGGGCGTAAAACTGAGACGGATGCCGGTGAATATATTCCGGAAGACCGAGTGCTCCATTGATTAATTAATTTACCGGTTTCTAATGGCTAATGCATGACATTGGCCTGATCTTGCAGCAAATTCGAGTTCGGATAATTCTCTACTGGTTAGTTCATTAACCCAGCTGACGACTGTGTGGCTGGTGCCTGAGGCTAGAGCCTTTTGGGTGAGTTTGAATGGGTCTGCTTTTGCTGAATGATTCAGAACCTGTAAGCGCTGGCTCTTAAGTCCATTGGTTTTCAACCATTTAATAGTGCTTCCCGCCTGTTCACCAGAGAGGATTAGTGTCAGCCATCGTTGATCCTGTGGGTCATTTGCCAGGTCATTCAGTAGGGATTTCAGTAGCTTTCCTGATTTGAATAATGAGCCTGAAAGAATCACTTCGTCAATTGAATGGATGTTCTCAGGTTCAGGGGAAGCGTATTGTGTTTTTTCTGCCAGTGATAATAATTGCATGTCTGACTCCTACAACGGCAATACCTGCCTTAGATTAACTATCATATTTCTTTTTTACAGGTGCCAGCCCCCTCAGGCATCACATGTCTGTGTAAATGAGGAGTAGGCATTTAATGGATCGAAGCGGTATCAATACCGCCGAATCAAAACTCGGCTTGTTTTGTAATTTAGTGTCTAATTACGCCAACACTTAAGCCTTCAATCGCAAAATCATCAACACTGAGATCGACCTCGATGGTGTTAAAGTCTTCGTTCTCAGGGTGGAGATAGACCTTGTTTTTGATCTGCTCAAAGCGTTTCACTGTCACTTCATCTTCAATTCTGGCCACTACAATCTGACCGTTAGATGCAGTCGTTGTTTTGTGAACAGCTAATAAATCACCGTCTAAAATACCAATATTTTTCATGCTCATTCCTTTAACTCGAAGCATGAAGTTTGCTTTTGGCGAAAAGAAATCAGCATTGATTGAAAGGTGATTTTCAATATGTTCCTGGGCAAGAATTGGGCTACCTGCGGCCACTTGGCCTACAATGGGAAGGCCTAACTGGTCAGAGCCGGGTATGCGGATGCCTCTTGATGCACCAGGGGTGATTTCAATCGCACCTTTACGGGCAAGGGCACGTAAATGTTCTTCAGCAGCATTGGGTGACCGAAAGCCAAAAGTTTTCGCAATTTCGGCACGTGTCGGTGGGAAACCTGTTTCTTCTATATAGGAGCGAATCAGGTTCAGTATTTCCGCTTGGCGCTTGGTCAGTTTATACATGATGATATCTGTTTTTTTATACAGTACATGTGATTATATACAGTATTTTTTCGGCTGCAATAGCTGATTCTTCAGTAAACAGGATAAATAACCTGAAACCCTGTTGGCATATAGATGCATTACACGAATTCTGACTTGAAGTTTTATGTTTCGAACGGTAGTTTTAAACAAACGTTTACATTGGAGGTATATAAAGTATGTCACAGCCAGCAACCGTAGACAGGATTCTGGATGCTGCGGAGAAGTTGTTTGCTGAGCACGGATTTGCTGAGACCTCCCTGCGCTCTATAACCAGTAAGGCCGGTGTTAATCTAGCTGCCGTTAATTACCATTTTGGCTCCAAGAAGGCGCTGATACAGGCCGTTTTTTCCCGTTTCCTGGATCCATTTGTTCAGAATTTGTCGGGGGCATTGGCAGATTACGAATCCGGGGAAAAGGAGGTGGATCTGGAAGGTGTTCTGCATCTTCTGGTGGATCAGATCATGGCCGTTCAGCCGAGAAAGTCACAGGATCTTTCTGTCTGCATGCGACTGATTGGGCTTGCTTATACCCAGGGGCAGGGACACCTTAAAAAATATCTGCGGGAAGTGTATGGCGATGTTTTTCAGCAGTACCTTCAATTAATGGTCAAGGCGTGTCCTGAGCTTCCGATTGATGATCTTTTCTGGCGTGTGTATTTCATGCTGGGATCTGCCGTGTTTACACTGTCCGGTGCCAATGCGTTACGCGCTATTGCGGAAAGTGATTATGGTGTTCATCATGATCTTGAAGAAATTATGCGTAAGATGGTGCCGTTTATGGCGGCGGGTCTTCGGGCGCACGTTTAAATATTGTTGTTTGACTGTATTCGTTGAATAGAATGTTGGAGTAAATTCCCTCATGCACATAACGGTCCATGTTGCGACTCAGGAAATGGTGCTCCATGAAGATGATGATAATAAGCGACGTTACTTGATTTCGACGGCCAGTAAGGGCACAGGCCAGCAGGAAGGCAGCTGGCAAACCCCCTTGGGAAAGCACATTATCAGGGCAAAAATTGGTGATGGGCTTCCCAGACACGCCGTTTTTGCTGCGCGTCGATTTACTGGTGAAATATATGATGAAGCACTTAAATCCCAGTATCCTGCGAGAAAAGACTGGATTTTAAGTCGAATTCTTTGGCTTAGCGGTCTTGAGCCTGGTTTTAACCGGCTGGGTAGTGTCGATACTATGCGACGATATATCTATATTCATGGTTCTCCGGATACAGCGGAAATGGGTAAGCCCGGTTCCCGAGGCTGCATACGGATGCACGGTGATGACATTATCGATTTGTTCGCTCGGATATTACCCGGGACGCCAATTGAGATCTTACCTGTTTAGTGATTATAATCCGCTGTCGTATATTATTCCCATCAGAGCCTGATGCTTGGTTTATAGTAAATACCTGAGTATTTGGCTTACCTTTCAGGTCTTCTCCTATGGATTTTCAGTCCCTGCTTCATGAACCTCCGCCTGAATGGCTGTATGTGCCGGTTATAGCGCTTATCACCACGGCAATTATCCGTTTTCTGTCTGGCTGGTTATTCAAGGCGCTGATTGTTAGAGCCAAAACCACGAATAATATCTGGGACGATGCTCTGTTAATGTCTGGGCAGAAACCAGTTCATCTATTTATCTGGGCTGCAGGTATTAGCTGGACCATAGATGAATGTTGGGAAGGTTCAGCGGGGGCACTGTTTACACGGTTTTTGACCTTCAGAGATTTTTTGTTTGTCCTGCTCTTTTGCTGGATTTTTATCTCCTTTATTAAAACCATGGAGAGCCACTACCTTCAACTGGCAGGGAAAAAGAAATTTGATCAAACAAGTGTGATTGCTATGGCAAGGTTATCCATTATTGCTGTTGTGATCGCGGGTGTTTTGATTGTTATGCAATCCATGGGCTATAAGCTGTCCGGTCTGCTGGCCTTCGGCGGTGTGGGTGGTTTGGCCCTGGGTTTTGCGGCAAAAGACATGCTGGCCAATTTTTTTGGTGGCTGGATGATTTATCTGGACAAGCCTTTTCGCGTTGGAGATTGGATCAGCTCTCCGGATAAGAACATTGAAGGCACTGTTGAGTATATAGGCTGGCGACAGACCCGTATTCTGACTTTTTCAAGGAGGCCGCTCTACGTACCGAACTCAACCTTTATGAGTATCTCGGTAGAAAACCCATCAAGGATGCAAAATAGAAGAATCAAGCAGATGTTTGGGTTACGGTATGATGATAACACGCTGATTAATCGGATACTTGAGGACATACGAAGCTATTTGGCGGATCATAAGGATGTTGATCAGAGCAAAGCCTTAATGGTTAATTTTGTCGGCTTTGGCGGGTCCAGCCTTGATTGCAGCTTGTATTGCTTTACCCGAACGACTGATTGGGCAAGGTATTTATTAATTCAGGAAATGATCCTGCTTGAAATTTTAAATATTGTTCATAGCCACGGTGGTGATATTGCTTTTCCAACCAGAACACTGGATTTTCCATCTAATCATCCAATGAACCCATCAAGCATGAAAATGGTTAAAGAGGTTGAAGAAAATGCTTTCTGATGGTCTGTACTAACTGTATTTTTAATCTTCTTTAGGCATGCCCTCGTGTGCCATATGCATTAATTGTGGGCTGCCACAATAACTCAATCTAGTGGTTATTGGATTAAGGTATATGCCGATTAATTAAGTGATATTTAAAATCATGTTAAGCAATACATGGTTTTTCTACGCTGATTAACAAATAGGATGGCATGGCGAATGCTGGTTTTAAAACGAAGGGAACATGGCTTTACGCTGATCGAGCTGCTGATTACAGTCATTATTATTGCTATCTCAATTTCTCTCGTCACGCCCATTGGTCAAATTGCAGAGCGCTTTCGCCTGGATTATTTTAACCAGAGGGTATATTCCAGCGCGATGCTGGTAAAGAGTGAGGCGATTAAACGATCACAGTTGGTCAGTGCCTGCCAGTCTAATTCTGGAACCAGTTGCGATGGTGATGCAAACTGGGCAGGTGGTTGGGTTATTTTTGAAAATCCGAATAATGATGATTTGATTGACCCAACTGAAGAAGTGATTCGTGTTTACAATGCAATCGATTCAATCATTGAAATAAGTTGGGGTGGTGGAACCCGGTTATCATTTACCTCAGCAGGTGTCCCCGTCACCAGTGGTGAATTTTCAATGTGTTCCTCCACTTCAAGAGCCATCGAAGAAAGGGTTGTCAACGTAGCCAGTACAGGCTTGATTAGCAAGCAGGTAAGGGGAGCGTGTCCATAAATGGTGGTCAATTCGATGTTAGCTACTCGGCTTGGAAATGAGTACTAAAGCTCAGTATCGAACAATTTGAAAGTACTGGTCACTCAGCAAGCTACACTGTATTGAACGATAATTATGCTTGGCTGCTGCAATGAGTGACGGTTTTTTGTCTTTTTACTACCACATTATTTTTGCTTTCTTGTTGTCTGCCATTTTCTTCTATGGCTTTCGGCGGGTATCCATATCACTTCAAAATGACTCCCACGAAAATTTTAGAACGATTGTTATAAAAACAGTTAAGTTGCCTTTGCTGTTATTGCCCTGGTTTCTCTTTTTGTTTTATACAGCGTACGCCTGGCCTGGTGATAAAAGTGATGAGTATTTGAATGTTCTGGATTTGGTTCGCCGGGTTTTCTGGATTCTCTATGTTGGCTGGTTCAGTTGGGAAGTCAGTCTTAATGTCGGTGCAATGCTGCAGGCTTCCAGCGGCAGACTGGCCGAGCAGGTTTCCCATTCAGTGGTTAGCCGCACCATTCAGTTGCTGGCGACTATTGGTATTTTTCTAAATCTTGTTCATGTGTTTGGTTATAGCCTGTCTACTTTGCTTGCTTTTGGTGGAGTGGGCGGCATTATTCTGGGTCTTGCTGCTAAGGACTGGTTGTCCAATTTCTTTGGCGGTTTGATGCTAATGCTTGATCGTCCATTTTCAGAAGGCGACTGGATTCGATCGCCAGATCGATCCATAGAAGGCCACGTCGAAAAGGTAGGCTGGCGATTAACCAAAATCCGTACATTTGATCGTCGTCCGATCTACGTTCCTAATTCAATTTTCAGTGGCATTGTGGTTGAAAATCCGAGTCGAATGCGTAACCGCCGAATGGTAGAAGATTTCTCTCTGTGTTATGAAAATCTCGAAAAAATGCCTCGTATCCTCAAAAGGATCGATGAAACAGTTTCTTTGTTATCGGATGTGGACGCTACCGAACCTCACTATGCTGTTTTCATAAGGTACGACGACTCTGGTCTTTTATGTCAGATACGTGCGCACATTACACGAGTTGATCGAGTGGGTTATTTACAGGTGCAGGAAGAAATATTACTGATTATTGCTGACATTGTGAAAGAAGAAGGGGCGGCGTTTGCCTACCCAACCCGAAGGATTATCAACGAATAACCAATATCCGAGAAAGATATGGAAATCTTAGTGGTAGAAGATGCCCGCGATCAGCGAATGATGCTGACGAGGTTGCTGACAAAACAAGGCTTTCAGGTTTATGAAGCGGCTGACGGCCTTGAGGCGTTGGCGATGATTCATGATCATCGGGGTATTCGTTTTGTCGTCAGTGATTGGATGATGCCCGGGATGGATGGTATAGAACTGTGCAAGACTATCCGCGCCACTGATTTTCACCGCTATATCTATTTTGTTCTGTTAACTGGTAACTCCGATGAAGAAGCCGTGGTTGAGGGAATCAATGGCGGGGCAGATGACTTTCTGAAAAAGCCGGTTGATTTTAATGAGCTTCAAGCCAGGTTAAATGCCGGCAATCGAATCATTGAATTGAAAGCTGCGTTGGAAGCGAAAATTGACGCCATTGAAACGGACTTAAAATCCGCTGCAGATACTCAGGCACAATTATTATGTGATCCAGCTCAATTAGGGAATGTAGCTTTCAATTGGTATTTTAAACCCAGTCGTTTTCTGGGTGGCGATATGTTTGGCTATCACGAACTGGGTGATGGGCATATTTGTTTTTATCAACTGGATGTTGCCGGGCATGGCATACCTTCTGCGCTGTTATCATTCTCTTTAAATCATATTCTCTGTGATGATCAACACGGAAACGTGGTGAAAGAAGTGCTGGATACACCCCCGTATGTTAGAGGCAGAGCACCGGATCAAGTGCTGTCCCGGCTAAATGAGCAATTTCAAGCCAAAGCAGAGTCAATGCTGTATTTCAGCATGGCTTATGGGCTGATCAATAATGAGACCGGCGCTGTTTCCATTGCGTTAGCGGGGCATCCGCCTCCCTTGTGGGTTCGTAAAACAAGCGCTTCGATAGAAGTACTTCCGATCGCCGGTGTGCCAATTGGTATGATGCCGGGAATGAGCTACTCAACTGAATCGCTGCAGTTAGCGCCGGGTGATCGGCTGTTCCTCTACTCCGATGGCTTAACAGAATGTGAGAACCGGGAAGGAGAGATGTTTGGCGAAGATCGGTTAAAAAGTATGCTCAAAGAGTCGATCACGAAAGACCTGGGTCTCGTAGTGAATCATTTTGAAGATAGTATTCGAGATTGGTCGGGCTCCGAGGTATTTGAGGATGACGTGACTTTTTTATTATTGGAATGGAATCCGTAAACGATAATTAATACCAATGGCGTTTTTAAATTATGGAGCGAGCAAGTTATTTTGAGCGACTGGGCAAGACGAAGTGACGAATCATAGCCGTAGCTATGGTGAGGAGCTTCAACGCAGATCCAGTCGGTTAAAATCGCTGCACAGCCCATAATTTAAAAACAGAATTGGTATAACCTACTGGCTGACAATGCAAGGAGTGCACAATGCCGTTTGATACCAAGAACGAATCCAATCACCTGGTGGTGTCCGTGGATGAGGCGCGTCTGGATGCTTCTATCGCAGAGAACTTTAAAGACTATCTATTCAATCATATTGATCAGGATGCATCGGATATGGTGATCGATTTATCCGTAGTTCGGTTTATGGACAGCAGTGGTCTTGGTGTGCTCGTATCAGCTTTGAAAAAAATGGACGGTAAAAGCAAAATCAAACTGGCTGGAGCTCAACCCGCGGTTCTGGATCTGTTTCACCTTACCTCTATGGATAAACTGTTTTCCATCTTACCGACAGTGACTGAGGCGATAGAGGAGAAGTAGTCATGTCAGATGAGACCGGGCATTCGCTAAAGCTGCAAATTGACAGCGAACTTTCAAACACGGCATTGGTCGCCATGGCGGTTCGTGGTCTTTGCACCATGACAACGCTTTCACCGGTAGAAGTGAACCGGGTCGAACTGTGTATTGTAGAAATAGTCAACAATGCCATCGAACATGCTTATGACAGTGAGAAAGGGCATAAAGTAGAAGTTGGCGTGGATCTGCTTCAGTCGAAGCTGCAGTTCACCGTCAGTGACTGGGGGAAAAGCCTGGACGAATCCAAGTTAGATGAAAAAGAAGAGTTGGATGTTGATGGTGATAATCCAGCGAGCTGGCTGTGCAGTGGTCGAGGACTGAGTATTGTTCAAAATCTGATGGATCAGATTGATTATCAGTCCGAAGGGGATAAAAATAGCTTTATCATGAGTAAGCAAATCCGGGAGTGATTTGCTTACTCTATCTTTCAAACATCAATTCACTGTTGTAATACTGCTTTCTTCAGCGTCTGTTTCTTCTGGCTGCCAGGGTGTCAGTTTGAAAATAACACCAATCACTGGGCTGTCCATATATTGAATTTCCCGCGTACTACGAATCCTGCGTCTCTGCTCCAGAGGATAGTTGGCAGTGACGCGCAATGGCGGCAGGTTGGCATTTTGGAAAATAACCTGCTCACCAGGCGCTTGTTCCTGACTATTCGGGTTTTGGTCACCAACTCTACCCAGAGAGCTAGTGATAAACGTGTCCACAGGCTCCAGCTTCTTCAGCCAGAAGTCCGCATCCACATGAAGAAACCGTTCTTCGCTGATGGTGATGGTGCCATCCAGCAACATGGGATCGATACCATCAATCATTGTTGAGATTTCTACTGGTGGCATTTGTTGGCCAGACATCAACGGGCCGCGCCAGGCCTTTTGTGTTATCACTTCATAACGCCCACTCTTTGCCAGTTTATTGGCTTCTCTCGTCAGTTTCATTTCACTGGCCGGCAGTGAAATAAACGCATTATCCGGGAATGTCGTCAGAGAGCTGCTGCCGATGTCGAAAGAGGGCGCATAGAAAGGGATTTCACCTTTAAGGGTGATGGTGCCTTCAGGTTTATTGGTGGCGGTTACGTCTGGCCATGCTTCACCACTGCTATCGCTCAGGTAGCGAAAGACGATGATGTCTGCCTGATACCATTTTTCTTCAGGCTCAGCAACCTGAGCCTGAAGGTTGACCAGAGGCAAGCTAAATAACAATGCAGCAGACAGCGCAATAAAGTGGTTTCTACTCATAAATGGTCTCAAGTGGTCTCAAAAAGCTTTCTCTCATTGTGCTGGCTCGCCGAGCAATTGCAGAAGGGATTCTATGGCCTTGAAGCGCTGCTCTGGTGCGTCCATGGTTTCACTGTACTTTAAGATGCTACTGCCTTCCAGCCGGAACTGCTGTGCTCTGGATTGTATCAGTTTAATGATGGTCATAGGATCAACCGATGGCTGTTCTTCAAACTCGATACGAGCATTTTTAGTGCCAGCATCGAGTTTCTGGATACCCAGCTTCTGGGCTTTCAGCTTCAGAGACATCTGGCGAAACAGATGTTTGGCCGGGTCGGGAAGCAGTCCAAACCGATCAATCAGTTCCACTTGAAGGTTTTTTAGTCCTTCATCATTTTTAGCGGCAGCAATGCGCTTATAGAGAATCAATCGGGTATGAACATCGTGAATATAATCTTCTGGCAGCAGGGCTGGCAAACGCAGGTTGACTTCGGTTCCGTGGTTCAGCGGTTTGTCCGGGTCCGGTGTTTTACCATCACGGATGGCGGCAACAGCCCGTTCCAGCATCTCAGTATAAAGGGTAAAACCAACCCCTAAAATCTGGCCACTTTGGCCTTCGCCCAACAGCTCGCCCGCGCCACGAATCTCCAGATCGTTCGACGCCAGCATAAATCCTGCGCCCAGAGTTTGTGCTTCTGAAATGGCTTCCAATCGCTTCTGGGCATCCCTTGTCATGGCTTTTGGCGAAGGTGTGAGCAGGTAAGCATAAGCCTGATGATGAGAACGTCCAACCCGGCCGCGCAATTGATGTAGCTGTGCCAGGCCAAACTTATCCGCCCGGTTGATGACAATGGTGTTGGCGTTAGGGATATCAATACCGGTTTCAATAATTGTGGTGCAGACCAGTACGTTATAACGCTTGTGATAAAAGTCGGACATCACCTGTTCCAACTGCCGTTCGCGCATCTGGCCGTGTCCGGTGATGACCCGGGCTTCTGGTATCAGTTCCTGCAGTTCGCCGGCTACTTTTTCTATGCTTTCTACTTCATTGTGGAGGTAGTAAACCTGCCCACCCCGAAGCAGTTCACGGAGAATGGCTTCTTTCACCAATGGCTGATCGTACTGGCGCACGAAGGTTTTTACGGACAGTCTTTTTGCCGGTGGCGTGGCAATAATGGAAAGATCCCGAATGCCGGACATGGCCATGTTCAGCGTTCTTGGAATCGGCGTTGCTGTCAGCGTGAGAATGTCGACTTCAGAGCGCAATGATTTCAGCTTCTCTTTATGACGCACACCAAAGCGATGTTCTTCATCAATGATTAACAGGCCAAGCTGTTTAAAGGTGAGATCACCCTGAAGGATTTTGTGAGTGCCGATGACAATATCCACTTTGCCTTCCGCCAAACGTTCCTTCAGTTGATCCACTTGTTTCTGGGATTTAAAGCGGGAAATAACATCAATTTCCACCGGCCAGTCAGCAAAACGATCTCGGAAGCTTTCGTAATGTTGCTGAGCCAGCAGGGTGGTTGGCACCAAAATCGCGACTTGTTTGCCACTTTGCGCTGCTAGAAACGCTGCGCGCATGGCCACTTCGGTTTTACCAAAGCCTACATCGCCACACACCAGACGATCCATGGGTTTTGGTGCGCACATGTCTTTTACAACCGCAGCAATGGCCTGTTGCTGATCGGGCGTTTCTTCAAAAGGGAAGCCCGCAGAAAATGCCAGATAGTTTTGTTCAGGAGAGTCAAACGCAAACCCGGTTCTGGCTTCACGGCGGGCATAAATATCCAGTAATTCTGCAGCCACATCCCGGGCTTTCTCAGCCGCTTTGCGCCTGGCTTTGGTCCATTGTTCACTGCCAAGGCGATGCAATGGCGCCATTTCATCATCGGCACCGGTGTATCGGGAAATCAGGTGCAGGGACGCAACCGGAACATAAAGCTTGGCTTCGTTGGCGTATTCCAGCGTCAGGAACTCGGTGGTTTGACCATCCACGTCGAGCGTTTCCAAACCGCGATAACGACCAACACCGTGATCGATATGAACAACAGGAGCACCCATTCGCAGTTCTGTCAGGTTTCGAATGACCTGATCGGGGTCTTGTTCTTCACCACTTTTACGCCGACGGGCTTGAACCACTCGCTGCCCAAGAAGCAACGCTTCGGGGATGATGGCGGTTTTAGCATTGCTTAAATAAAGCCCGTGTTCCAGCAGGCCAATGCTGATCGCAAGTTTGGGGAGCGATTGTTGAAATTCAGTAAAGCTGTCACAGGCGTTCGGAGCAATCTGGCTCTGTGCCAGTAGTTCCAGTAATACTTCACGGCGACCAGCGCTTTCTGCTACCAGCAATACATGATCAACGTCATTGATAAGGGCTTTTAACGCACTGAGCGGTTCATCGGTGCGGGCATTCAAAGTGAGTTCTGGTAACGCTTCCCGATCCAGATTAAAGCGACCGGCTTTTTCTGGTACCGCCTGTTTATAGAGAGTCACTCTGGGAAGTTTGTTGAGCCTGCTGTGGAGTTCATCCGGCAGCATTAACACACTGGCGGGTGGCAGAATCGGGCGCTGGGGGTCTACCCGGCGATTTTCGTAGCGGGCATGCACATCCTGATAATATTGATCCAGTCGATTGCCCACGGATTCATAGGAAAGCACTCGGGTCGATTCTGGCAGGTAATCAAACAACGTAGCTGTTTCTGTAAAGAACAACGGCAGGTAGTACTCGATCCCCGGGCTGGCAATGCCTTCGCCAATGTCCTGATAGATTGGGCAATCCCGATGACTGACATCAAATTGCTCCCGGAAGTTGCTGCGGAACCGCTCACGGCCTGCTTTATCCATCGGAAATTCATGGCCAGGCAGAAGATTTATAGCGGCCACTTTATCAACGGAACGCTGGGTTTCCGGATCGAAGGTTCTCAGTGATTCAATTTCATCATCGAACAGATCAATTCGATAAGGAATCTCAGACCCCATAGGGTAGATATCAACGATGGAGCCGCGAATGGCAAACTCACCGTGCTCCAGTACCGAATCCACACAATGATAGCCAGCCTGCTCAAGCTGAGTCCGCCGCTCATTGGTGTTGAAGATATCACCGGGTTTTAATGAGAGACCGCTGCCCAGTAAAAAGGATGTTGGGCAGAGGCGGTGCATCAGGGTGCTGACCGGAATCACCAGGATAGTCTTTTGCTCTGAATGACCGGCCATGGGTAAATGGTAAAGCGTCGAAAGCCGTTGGGAGATAATGTCCTGATGGGGAGAAAACGTATCATAGGGCAGAATTTCCCAGTCCGGCATCTGGGTGACTTTTACATTTGAACTGTCGGGTAGGAAGAATTCGAGCTCTTCAACCAGTCGGCTGGCCGATGCACTGTCCGGCGTAATAATCATCAACGGGCGATTATCCGCCGCTGCAGCGGTCGCAATGGCGTAAGCGTATCCAGCTTTGGAGAGATTACCCCACTGAAGCTTGTCCCCGGGGTAAGCGGGCAGGGGGAAGTTGTGTTGAAGCATGAATTGTCCGGACGTCCTCTTGGTGCATTTAGTATTGATCAGTTTATTAAGTAGCTCTCTGAATAGCTTTCTGAATAGCTGAACCTATTGCCGCACTTCATTTACCGATCGGGAATTGTAGCGTTTGTTAGCGGTTTCTCCCAGTGCCTTAAAAAGGAATAAATGGCCTGGAGAAGTGATCGATTATGTTATCTGTTGAGCTGTATTGTTATCTATTGCTTTGTGTTTTATTAGAAAGGATAATAGCCGCGAAACAAAAGTCCCATGACGGGATTTCATTACAAATAGATAAAAACGACGGGAAATTATCGTGGTAGCAGACCGTTTTCAAGACTGGAAAGAGCGCGAGGCTCTTGCAGAGTCCATGATCCCTCTGATTGGTCAGTTGTACCGGAATCATCATGTTGTCACCTCGGTTTACGGACGCCCGGTGATCAACCGTTCCGTCATTAACCTTCTTAAAGCGCATAAATTTGTTCGGCAGATTGAAGATAGCGAGCTTTCTGTTCGTGAAACCTTCCCAGTGCTCGACATTCTTTCAAAGTTAGATCTAGGCCCATCTCGGATCGATATCGGTAAGTTGGCAGTGGACTATCGCCGTGAAGGAAATGGTTTAAGTCTTGAAGCCTATGTTACTGAAAAGGTTGCAGGTATTACCAACGGCAATAAGCAGCCGTTGAGTGAAGGTCAGGATGTGGTGTTGTACGGCTTCGGTCGTATTGGTCGTTTGATGGCGCGTTTATTGGTTGAACGTGCCGGCGGTGGTTCTGGATTAAATTTGCGTGCGGTTGTGGTTCGCCCGGGTGGTGCGGATAACGATCTACAGAAACGCGCCAGCCTGCTGCGCCGTGATTCAGTCCATGGTTCCTTTCAAGGCACCATCTCTGTTGATGAAGAAAACAGCATTATTTATGCTAACGGCGTTGGTATTCAGGTGATCTATTCCAATGCACCGGATTCCATAGATTACACCGAATACGGCATCAATAATGCCATCGTGGTAGATAACACCGGCAAATGGCGTGACAAGGAAGGGCTTGGCCTGCACCTTGAAGCCAATGGTGTGTCTCGCGTATTGCTGACTGCGCCAGGTAAAGGCGATATTAAGAACGTGGTTTATGGTGTGAACCATAACGATATTCTTCCGGAAGATCAGATTCTTTCCGCCGCTTCCTGTACCACCAACGCCATTACCCCGATATTGAAAGCCATCAATGATCAGTTTGGTGTTGAACATGGGCATGTTGAAACCGTTCACTCTTACACCAATGACCAGAACCTGATTGATAACTATCACAAGGGCGAGCGTCGTGGTCGCAGTGCGGCACTGAACATGGTCATCACCGAAACCGGTGCTGCCAAGGCCGTGGCCAAAGCTCTGCCAGAGCTGGAAGGCAAACTCACCGGTAATGCGATCCGGGTGCCAACGCCAAACGTTTCTCTGGCGATTCTGAATTTGTCTCTGACAAAAGAGACGGATGTTGATGCACTGAACGACTTCCTGCGGGAAACCTCTCTGCACTCCAGCCTGCAAAAGCAGGTGGATTATGTGACGTCGGTGGAAGCCGTTTCCAGCGATTTTGTTGGCAGCCGACGAGCCGGTGTGGTGGATGGGCAGGCAACGATTGTTGATGGCAAGCGTTGTGTTCTGTACGTCTGGTACGACAATGAATTTGGCTACAGTTGTCAGGTGAATCGTATTTTGCAGTACATGTGTGGCGTGATGTACCCATCCATTCCATAAGGCACATTTTTATACAGTCCAACATCCTACCCAGCGATTAACCATGAAATCGCTGGGTATTCTTATTAAAATAATTATCTACCTTTAATCTGGCTTTACTCTCTACCTTTAATAGTCGACTTATCAATCAGTTGAATTGGCATAATACAATTGATTTGAATCAATACGCGTAACAAATTGCCAGGCAATTAAATTGTAACCATTCTCATTTGCGTATATATTTCTGTTAGCTGAAAATGACCTGAAGTCATGATCGCAGCGCTGATCCCACAATAATAATAATGTTTTCAAGTATGTTTCTTGAAAACGTTGGCCTGATTTTTGACCTGAACTTCTTTATATCATTGATATTTTCAGCCGCATCCTTTTTCAAAGTCAGTGGAGAGCGGTCAATAATGGTGACATTGGGTGAATTAAAAACCGGTGAGAAGGGGAAGGTCACGGCTTTCAACCAGTCGGGCAATGCCTATCGCCGTAAGTTGCTCGCCATGGGGCTAACCCCGGGAACTCAATTCACTGTAAGTCGTGTTGCGCCACTGGGTGATCCCATTCAATTGGAAGTACGAGGGTTTAAGTTGTCTGTTCGTCGTGATGAAGCGGCAACGGTTGAGGTGTCCAGACTATGATTCCGACCAATGAACACGTTGTTGCTATTGTTGGAAACCCAAACTGCGGTAAAACCACGCTCTTTAACGCTTTAACGGGCTCTCGCCAGCGCGTCGGCAACTGGCCCGGTGTGACGGTAGAAAAGCGCAGCGGCATCTACAAATTTGAAGGCTCATCCATCGAGGTGGTTGATCTGCCCGGCACCTATTGCCTGGATGTCATCGATAGTGATGTCTCCATGGATGAGCAAATTGCCCGGGATTATATTCTTCAGCGGGAAGCAGATCTGATTATCAATATCGTTGATGCTTCTAACATTGAACGAAACCTCTATCTCACCTCTCAGCTTCTGGATATGGGCGTCCCGGTCATCATTGTTTTAAATATGATGGATGTGGCGAAAGAGAAGGGGATGGATATTGATCTGGATGCCTTATCAAAAGAGCTGAGTTGTCCGGTGTTGCCACTGATTGCCAGTAAAAGTAAAAACATTAGTGAATTCCAGAAAGCCATTAATACCTTTCTTGAAAACGGCGTCGCTATTGCGCCACCACTTAATATTGGTGAACAACTGGAAACCGCATTGGCTGAAATTGAGTCAGTGTTGAAAGTGGAAGTAGAGGATCACGGGGCTTTACGCTGGCAATCTCTGAAGTTACTGGAGGGCGACCCTGCTGCCGAGAGTGCTGATGTGCCTGAAACGTCCTGGCAATCGGTCAATACGGCAACGCAACAGAGACATCTGCTTGAGTCTGCCATGGATGAGGATATGGATATTATTCTCGCCAGCCGTCGGTACGATGCCATTGGCCGTGTGATGAGCAGTGCCATTAAAGAGCGTGGCATGGTCAGCCATAAATTGACCGAATCCATTGACCGTATTGTTCTGAATCGTTTTCTGGGCTTTCCGGTGTTTCTGGGCGTCATGTATCTGATGTTCATGTTCACTATTAATTTTGGTAGTGCATTCATTGATTTCTTTGATCTTTTTACCGGGGCATTACTGGTTGATGGCCTGAGCTATTGGCTAGCCAATCTTGGCACTCCGGATTGGATCGTTACTCTGCTCGCCAACGGGGTGGGTGGTGGTGTGCAAACCGTTTCCACATTTATTCCGGTGATCGCGTTTCTCTTTCTCTTCCTGTCGATTCTTGAAGATTCCGGTTATATGGCCAGAGCCGCATTTGTCGTTGACCGGTTAATGCGATTTCTGGGGTTGCCCGGTAAAGCATTTGTGCCGATGCTGGTGGGTTTTGGCTGTAACGTGCCCGCTATCATGGCGGCCAGAACGCTGGATAATGAAAAAGACCGGTTGTTAACTATCTCTATGGCGCCATTTATGTCCTGTGGTGCCCGGCTGCCGGTCTATGCCTTGTTTGCAGCAGCGTTCTTTCCGGAGTCGGGGCAGAATGTCGTCTTTACGCTCTATCTGGTGGGTATTCTGGCGGCGATTTTTACCGGGCTTATTCTGAAAAAAAGTGTGCTGCGTGGTGATAGCTCTCCATTCATCATGGAACTTCCCAACTACCATTTGCCTTCGGTCACTCAGGTGTTGCTTCGTACCTGGGATCGATTGAAGTCTTTTATTCTTCGCGCCGGTAAAGCCATTGTGATGGTGGTGGTGATTCTAAACACATTGAATGCCATTGGCACTGATGGCTCTTTTGGTCATCAGGATACCCAAAGCTCCGTGCTGAGCAAAATTGGCCAGAGCATCACCCCTATCTTCGCACCAATGGGCATGACGGAAGATAATTGGCCGGCAGCGGTAGGTCTCTTTACTGGCATTCTGGCGAAAGAAGCTGTTGTTGGTACTCTCGACTCTATGTACAGCGCCATTGCGGCTTCAGAAAACCAGGGCGCTGCAGAGGATGAGTCTTTTGATTTGATGGCGGCTATTCAAGCAGCGTTTGCTACTATTCCTGCCAACCTTGGTGATCTCGCCGGCTCGTTTGCTGATCCGTTGGGGATTCAGGTGGGTGATCTCAGCGACATTGAATCGGTGGCCAGTGATCAGGAAGTCGATGTCACCACCTTTGCGGTGATGGCAAAACTCTTCCCAAGCGATGCGGCAGTGATTGCCTATCTGTTGATGATACTGCTGTATACGCCTTGCGTTGCGGCATTGGGTGCGATTTACCGGGAAACGACCGCCGGTTGGACACTGTTTATTGCGTTCTGGACCTTTTTGCTTGGTTATGCGACGGCAACGTTGTATTACCAATTGTCGCTGGTTCATGTTCAGCCTGGAGAAACGGCTCTCTGGGTGGTGAGTATTGCCCTTGTGATGTTTATTGCCATTGCATTGATGCGAAAACTGGGTGGTGCTGTTCTGTTAGGGCGCATGGAGTCCTCAACTCAATGAAGCCTCAACTCAATGAAGCCTCAACGCAATGAAGTCCTCAACGCAATGAAGTCCTCAACTCAATGAAGCCACTGAAATGATTATCCGGATTACGCTGTGCTGATTGCTATTCGTGACTATCTGAAAGAACAGAAGGTCTGCTCCCTTGCAGACCTCAGTGTGAAGTTCAAGACAACACCTGAGGCGATGCGGGGCATGTTGTCTCACTGGTTGCGAAAGGGGCAGGTAATCTGTGAGTCACCGCAGTGCTTCACGGCCTGTAAAAAAGGGTGTGTTTCCTGTGACCCTGCGGAACTGGAAATCTATCGCTGGAAAGGAAGAGAGGCTTTGGGAATTCCTTTAACGTCCATTTCATAAGCGGCCTATAGCCGATAGAGATACACCGGCGTCTGGTAGATGTCATTGGATTTCATAACGTTTACCGGATGTCGTTTTCGCAAGCTGAAGGTATGGGTGACAATCCAGCATCCTGAGGGCAGTTCGGGAATGAGCTTTTGCTCAATTTTCTCCATGGCGCCCGGGTAAAGATAACAAAGAATCAATCCCGTCTGCTGAAAGTCCCCGTTGAAAAAATCCTGCTTCTTAATGCACGCACCCGTTGTAAGTTGACTGAACATTGCGGGTATGGGTGAGCGCTCATAGCCGTAAATAGTCTGGGTAGGGTATTTGACCTGCAGTAGATTGAGGAGCTGTCCCCAACCGCAGCCTAACTCAACAGCATCACCCGTTAGATGATCAGGAAGGATTTCCAGTATTGTTTTTTGTACAGAAGGAGAGGTGGGTACAGGGCCAATACCTAATCGCAATGTCCAGAATAAAAGAGAGCCAGCAACAAGGCTGGCTATCAGAACAACAATAATGGCTAATAAGCTCAACGAGTTATCGCTTATTCTTCAACACGTAGCCAGGTCTGGGAACGGCCAAGCAGGGCAAAGCCGATGTAACCACGAACTTCCAGCTTCTCACCACCATCGGTGACTTTCATGTTAGCGCTGTATACTTTGCCTGACGCTGGATCAACAATTTCACCATCGTCGTACTTACTGCCCTGTTTTTCCATGCCCCAGAGAATAGTCATCCCTTCAATCTTCTGATCTTTCAAGTCACCTTCGCACAGGTTGCAGATGTCATCTTTTGACTCAGGATCGAGCAGCTTGGTGATTTTGCCAGAGAGCGTTCCGTTGTCTTCAAAAATAGTGACATAGCTGGTGGCGTCGCCAGTTTCATCATCAATGGTTTTCCAGGTTCCCAATGGTGAAGCAGCGAAAGTGAGGGTTGAAAGAGTGGTCAGCAAAAAGCCTGCTGCCAGTTTTCCCATTTTGAAAGACGTCATCTGTGACATTGTCAAAAATCTCCGTAGTGCCGATGTGGCTGATTATTATTATGAGTCCAAAAGCATACCGAATCTGTTTACTTTTCGTAAGAGCATGATCGTGAATTATACCAATGGCGAGGAACTTCAACGCAGATCCAGTTGGTCAAAATGGCTGCGCAGCCCATAATTTAAAAACAGAATTGGTATTAATCGTTGAGATAGAATAATTTACCTCGAACACTTCGCCTGAACTCTGTGGGCGTTAGCTCATAGTCACGCTTAAAAATGCGGGCAAAGTAATCAGGATCATTAAACCCTGCCTGAACCGCAATTTCGGCAATGCCCAGATTCGTATTCTTTAATAGATCCCTCGCCTGATCAAGTCGGATTTGGCGGACGTAAGCCATGGGTGTGGTTCTTGCTGCTTCGCGGAATCGGCGATTGAGCGTGCGGCTGTTTAAGTCGGATAACCGACAAAGGTCTTCAATGGTGATATCACTGGCGAAGTGCTGGTGGATGAAATCTTGCAACGCCACTATCACTTCATCCTGATGTGCGGTTTTATGATCTTCAGCAAAGTGGGTTTCTTTGAAGGATTTTCGAATCTCATGGGAGAACTGCTGCTCAACTTTGCGGGCAATGGCCGTGCTGAAAGCACCCTCAATAAGATGCACCATAAGGTCGGCAACGGAATTGACACTCCCGGCACAATAAATACGCCCAGCCCGGGTAATTAAATGATTTGGCATAAAATCTACGGCAGGAAAAGCCCGCTGCAACCTGTTCATGTAGAACCAGTGCGTTGTGGCGGGTTGTCGATTCAAGAGTCCGGCCGCGGCCAGAAACGTAACGCCGGTTCCGGCAACCACAAAAACAGCGCCTGCTTTGTGTTGTTCTTTGATCCAATCAACGATCGCCGGGTTTTTCCGCACCAGTGGCACAGGGTTGCGCCACAGTGCGGGTATTAATATCAAATCACCGTGCCCGGTTTCTGATAATGGGCAGTCGGGTGTGACTCTTAAACCCCCGGTGGTCGTCACTGCGCTTTCCTGATTTGCGCAAAAGAGAATATCAATTTTATCGGGTGTTTTGTGGGTGTTCTGATAAGTGCGGGCTGCCTCGAGCATTTCCAAAGGCAGAGTAATGCTGGTACTGATCATATGCTCAATGGTCAGAATAAATACTCGGCGGATGGACAGTGAAACGGGCTGCTTAAGCATAAGTTCAACAATATAGTTGTTAACAATACAGGGTGTAGTGGTTTTTTATCTGGGTGAATGTCTTTTTCATCCGGATAAGTTTACCACAAACCCATTACACTGATAGTAACTTTCCGCTTTAAGCAATTTCCCTGATTACCGTCATGCTCTTTTCCCATGGAATGCAGAGCAAGTTATTTTACAGGAGTATGGTTTGTCCAGATTACCCGTTATTGTTGCCCAGGGTGGCATTAGCCCCGCCGGCAGAACATCCGGTTTTCATGGTTATCGCCGACTTGTGCTGGAAAGCCTGGAGGGCAATGCTCAGAAAGAAACCATCGAGGCATTGCGGGTTCTGAGAAATCTGCCAGAAGACACGAGCCGTGAAGATATTCTATCGGGCACACTGGTGCGCAGGTTGGAAAAGAACCTGTTCAATAGTGATGCCATTGATATTCATCAGGCGATTAAAGCGGAAGAGGGGACTGAGATCGTCTTGAGTGCCCGACGTTTACCAGACCCTCTACCAGAAGGTTGGCAGGTAGAACCCCTTGACGGTGGTCGTATAAAGGTTCGAATTGCCAACCCACAACCGATGCTGGTGCCCTGTACCCGTAAATCGCCAGTCAATGCAGCAGGGCAGCTACCCAGTGGTTTTTCGCCCGAAAAACTCTACCAATCCCGCAATCATCCACGTTCGTTGGCCATGACGGTTTATGGCGCATCCGATGCCATCGGTTCTTCCGGTATAGACTGGCAAGCTCTGAAACAAAAACTCAGCCCGGATGATATTGCAGTGTATTCCGGCAGTGCCATGGGGCAGATGGATTACAACGGCTACGGCGGCATGCTTAAGGCTCGCCTGATGGGTAAACGGGTAACCTCAAAACAGTGTCCCCTTGGGTTTGCGGAAATGTCCGCGGACTTTATCAATGCCTATATTCTTGGCTCACTAGGGAATACCGGCACCAGCATGGGTGCCTGTGCCACCATGCTTTATAACCTTGAACAGGGTTTGCAGGAAATTCGCAGTGGTCGTCGCCGTTTAGTGATTGTCGGTAACAGTGAGGCACCGATCTTACCGGAAATTTTGGAAGGCTATTCCACCATGGGGGCTCTGACCACCGATGCAGCCCTGAGGCAGCTGGATGGTTTATCCGACAGTGAAAACCCGGACTGGCGTCGCTCTTGCCGACCTTTTGGCAATAATGCCGGCTTCACTATTGCTGAATCGTCTCAGTTTCTGGTGTTAATGGATGATGAGCTGGCTCTTGAAATTGGCGCCGATATTCTGGGTGCCGTTGCGGACGTTTTCATCAATGCGGACGGTTTTAAAAAATCCATTTCAGCCCCGGGTGCTGGTAACCATCTCACCGTGGCGAGAGCTGCCGCGATGGGTAGAGCCATTGCCGGTGAAGATGCATTACGCCATCGCAGTTTTGTCCAGGCTCATGGCACGGGAACGCCGCAGAATCGAGTCACAGAGTCGCAGATTCTTAATGATACAGCCAAGGTATTTGGTATAAAGAACTGGCCTGTTGCCGCTGTGAAAAGTTATCTGGGGCATTCTATTGGCGCAGCTGGTGGTGACCAGATCATGGCAACTCTGGGAGCGTGGAAATATGGCGTGATTCCCGGCATTCAAACGATTACCGGGCTGGCTGATGATGTTTGCTCGGAGTATCTGAACATTCTTCAGCAGCACCGAGAGATAGCGCCGTCTGAAATGGACCTGGCATTGATCAATGCCAAGGGCTTTGGTGGTAATAATGCAACGGCGTTGCTGTTGAGCCCCACATTAACCAGAAAGATGCTGTTGTCACGCCATGGCGATAAGGCGATGAGTTCATGGCAAAAACGCAATGAATCGGTCGGCGCACAGCAGGAAGAATACGAGAGAGGTTGTCTTGATCGCTCCGTTAATCCTATTTACCAGTTCGGTGAGGGTGTTCTGGATGGCACATCGCTGAGTTTTTCCGATGATAAAATCGAAGTGCCAGGGTTTGGTAAGGCGGTAAATCTGAAGCTTGAGAACCCTTACTGGTCTTTTTAAAATCAATCTTTCCTGCCAACGTTAGTTTCAATAAGGTTCTTCATGTTTAATCGCAGAAGAACCTTTTCTTTTATCGTCAGCCTACGATGGTTAAGTGATTTCTTATTAAAGACATATTAATAAATAGACTATAAAGTACTGGAATAATTTTATATTTCCTGATGAACGAGGATAGAAAAAACATGTTTCGACCTTCGCTGTGCATCTTGAGCTGCTTGTTCTTTTTTTCAGAGGTTACGATTGGCTCAGAAGTGGTGGAGGGGAGGCTGAACGTTTCGGAGGCGAAAGCCAGCACAGTTACCCTGTATCGCGACAAAGCATTTATTGCACAGACGTTTAATAAGCTTCCGAATCAACAAGGTGTTCTTGAGTTAGCCGGATTACCAATGAACCGTCAGAATGGCAGTCTCTGCCTTGAGTATCGAGATGGTAACCATGTCATTCGACCTGACACGATCACCTGGTATCTGGGAGGGCTGGATCGCGATAACTACTATCGCAAGCTGGTTGGTAAAACGGTTGAAGTGTTTGGCAGTGGTCTTAATGTTTCGGTTCAGGGCAAGTTAATTACTTTTCAGAATGGGGTCGGCCTTGTTGAAGGGAATAATGGCAGACAGTATTTCGTTGACTATCAAGACCCGCAGGGGCTCAGGGTTTTATCCCGTGAACCGTCGGAGACCCAGGGAAAATATCTAAAATACCATACGGCCAATTTTGGGCAGCAAAAAACCGCGGGAAAGCTGCACCTGTCTTATATTACACCTCTACTGAGTTATGAAAGCCATTACCGATTAAGTGTTAACGCTTCAAACAGCGCTCCGCAAACAGGGCAACTATTGATGAAAGCATTGCTTTCAAACAGCTCCAGTATTGACTTCAGTAATGCAGAGATTCGGTTGGTGGCAGGAGATGCTTCCACTGCCCCTGGAATGTACAGAAAGGCGCAAATGATGGAAGCCAGCATGGCCGCAGACTTCACTAATCCATCAGAACGAGTCGGAGAAGTGCTGGTAACACCATTACCAAAACAGACAGCACTTCCGGCAAACAGCAGAGAGTTGATTAATCTGCTGGCGAAAACCCTGACACTGGAAAAATATTATATTCTAGACACCTATGGCCGTAACGGTGGCAGGGGCGCACTTATGGCTGAGCGGCCAATACAGTACTGGCGGTTTAAAGCGCCGGTGGATTTACCGCCTGCCCCTTTACGTATGTACGATAAAGACAGCTCAGGTGTTGAAGTGATTGGTGGCCAGTCCTGGATGCCTAAAGCCACTGCCGGTGAAGACGTTTGGTTACCCATCGCGGAAGCACTTGCTGTTCGGGTTGAACGTTCTCGGGTTGAAGTGCAGCAGAAAGGAGATAAAGAATTACAGGTTAAGTGGGATGTGAAAGTGTTCAATGATCAAAAGCAATCCGTGACATTACTGCTACGGGAACGAGATGCCAATTTACTGAAGCTGTCTGATGTCAAAGGCGCCGTTCTTGATAAACACAACCAGCTTAAACTGGAAGTACCCGCTGGCAGCCGCAAGATCGCGTCATATATTGCCATTTTTCGTCGTTAGGCGCCGTCGTTAGGCACTTTTTTGAGTGAGCGCTTTTTTGAAACAGGAGCATTTTTGAACTATTCATCAATTGTCGTGTTGACGGGCGCCGGAGTTTCTGCCGAATCCGGTGTTCAGACGTTTAGAGCCAGTGACGGTCTCTGGGAGAATCATCCCGTTGAAGAGGTGGCTACACCAGAAGGTTATGCCCGAAACCCCAAACTGGTTCAGAAATTCTATAATGATCGTCGCCGGCAGTTGTTCACGATAAATCCTAATCAAGCCCACATCGCTCTGGCTACGTTCGAACAACAGTTTAGCGGTGATTTTCTGTTGGTTACCCAGAATGTTGATGATCTCCATGAGCGGGCAGGGAGCCAGAACTTGATTCATATGCACGGCGAATTGAAGAAAGCGCGGTGTCAGGATACAGATAACATTTTTCCATGGGATCAAGATCTTACGGTAGAAACCCCATGTGATTGTTGTGGCGTTCCGGGCAATCTTCGTCCTCACATCGTGTGGTTCGGTGAGATGCCGCTGCAGATGGATGAGATTTATCAGGCGCTGTCGACATGCGATCTTTTTGTTTCGATCGGTACATCAGGCAATGTCTATCCGGCAGCGGGTTTCTTTCAGGAGGCAGCCGCATCTGGCGCTAAAACCGTGGAACTGAATTTGGAGCCAGGGAATCACGGCTCTTTGTTCCATGAACAGATTTATGGACCGGCAACGGAAGTAGTTGATTCATTCTTTAAATCACTACTGTGAGAAAGGAAGGGGCAGGTATTACCCTGCCAGCCAGCCCATCGCTTCTTCCAGGCCGTTAATGGTTAATGGATACATTTTGCCTTCTACCTGCTCTTGCACAATTTGAGTAGAGGAGGTGTACTGCCATGCTCCGTGAGGAGAAGGGTTCAACCAGGCGACACGGTCAAAATGATTCAGCACCCGTGACATCCACACATAACCGGCTTCTTCATTAAAATGTTCCACACTGCCGCCCGGTGACGTGATTTCAAAGGGTGACATCGCGGCATCGCCGACAAATATCACTCGATAATCTTTGCCATAGCGATGGATGACATCCCAGAGGCTGATTCTTTCCTGATAACGTCGGCGATTGTCCTGCCAAACACTTTCATATAGGTAATTATGGAAGTAATAAAATTCGAGATGCTTAAACTCTGTGCGACAGCAGGCGAACAGTTCCTCGCAAAGCCGGACATGGTCGTCCATGGAACCGCCAATATCCATAAACAGTAAAACTTTTACGGAGTTGTGCCGTTCCGGCACCAGTTTGATGTCCAGCATGCCTTTATTGGCTGTAGAGCGGATGGTGTCGTCCAGATCCAGTTGGTCAGCAGCCCCCTGTCTTGCAAATCGACGAAGCCGGCGCAGTGCCATTTTCATATTGCGGCTGCCGAGCTGTTCATTGTCATCCAGATTTTTAAATTCCCGTTTATCCCACACTTTCGTGGCTTTTCGGTGACGGGATTCGTGCTGACCGATGCGAATGCCTGAAGGGTTATACCCGTATGCGCCGTAAGGAGAAGTGCCCCCAGTACCAATCCACTTGTTGCCGCCCTGATGCCGCTCTTTCTGTTCATCAAGTCGTTGCCGGAAGGTGTCCAATAATTCTTGAAGGTCCTTCATGGTCTTAATCTTGGCTTTATCATCATCGGACAGTTGCCGGATAAAATCCTCACGAAGCCATTCTTCCGGAATCAGCGCCTCCAGAAGATCGTCCATTGACTCAAGCCCACTGAAAAAGGCCTGACAGGCTTTATCAAACTTGTCGTAATGACGCTCATCCTTAACCAGAATGGTGCGGGATAATTGATAAAATGCGTCCTGGTCAGCAAACGCCAAATGGGATTGAAACGCTGCCAGCAAATCAAGGTATTCCCTAGTGGTCGCTGGCACGCCAAAGGCTCTGACGGTGTCAAAGAAATTCGTCAGCATGGCGGATTAACTCCGACGATTCATAAAGGCCAGACGTTCCAAGAGATACACATCCTGCTCATTTTTTACCAAAGCACCGTGGAGTGGCGGAATGGCTGTGCGGGTATCCCGGTTTTGGAGAATATCTGCAGGGATATCATCAGAATTCAATAGCTTGAGCCAATCTATTAATTCAGAGGTTGAGGGTTTCTTCTTCAGGCCGGGGATGTCACGGAGTTCAAAAAAGACTTCCAGTGCTTCGTCCACCAGTTTTTTCTGTAGATTTGGGAAATGCACATCCACGATCTGTCGCATAGTGTCGGCATCAGGAAAACTGATGTAGTGGAAAAAACAGCGGCGGAGAAATGCATCCGGCAGTTCTTTTTCATTGTTACTGGTAATGATCACAATGGGGCGTTTTACAGCTTTGACTACTTGCTGGGTTTCATAAACATGAAACTCCATTTTATCCAGCTCCTGAAGTAAGTCATTGGGGAACTCGATATCCGCTTTATCAATTTCGTCGATTAGCAATACCGACTGTTCTTCCGATTCAAAGGCTTCCCACAGTTTGCCTTTGACGATGTAGTTGCTGATGTCGTGTACCCGCTCATCCCCTAATTGGGAGTCACGCAGACGAGAAACAGCATCGTATTCATACAAACCCTGCTGAGCTTTTGTGGTGGATTTGATGTGCCATTGCAGCAGTTCTTTACCCAGTGAGCTGGCAACTTGCTCTGCCAGCATGGTTTTGCCGGTGCCTGGTTCACCTTTGATCAGTAAGGGGCGTTGCAGGGTTACCGCGGCGTTGACCGCCATTTTCAGGTCATCAGTGGCAATGTACTGGTCGGTACTGCTGAAGCTCATAAATCTGTCTTTGTTTTTATTGGCTTTTGATGGTCGTAAGGTTACCCAAAAATGAAAGGGCTGGGTAGGTTTTTGCCTTTGCGGCTGCCCTTCCGAATGTTGAGATTATGTTATAGATAAATCGTCTAACTCTATAAATTTAAATTACTTTACTGATAATGGGGAGTCGGTATAGCCTCACACCATAAGAAATGCTCTGGTCGATGATGACGGCCTGACTTGATATGAAGTGATAATAGGGAAGGTAACAATGACACAGGTTTATCAGGATAATTCCCAAACGATTGGTAACACACCGCTCGTAAAGCTGAACCGTTTAGGCAAAGGTTACAATATCTACGCCAAGCTGGAATCCAGAAACCCGGCCATGAGTGTCAAGTGTCGTATTGGCGCCAGCATGGTGTGGGATGCGGAAAAAACGGGCAAGCTAAAGCCGGGTATGGAGCTTATTGAACCTACCAGTGGCAACACGGGGATTGCTCTGGCGTTTGTTGCCGCATCCCGAGGCATTCCACTGACGTTGACCATGCCTGCTTCCATGAGTATTGAGCGTCGTAAAGTCATGAAGTCCCTTGGGGCGACCATTATTCTTACGGAGCCCGCAAAAGGCATGCCCGGTGCGATTGCCAGGGCAAAAGAAATAGCGGCAGAGAATCCTGAGAAATTCCTTCTTCTTCAGCAGTTTGAAAACCCGGCCAATCCTCGTATCCATGAAGAAACCACGGGGCCGGAGATCTGGAATGCGCTGGATGGTGAGATAGATGTTCTTGTTGCAGGTGTTGGCACCGGCGGAACCATTACCGGTATTTCACGCTACATCAAAGAAACCAAGGGTAAGCAGATTACCTCCGTTGCAGTAGAGCCAAGCGCATCGCCAGTGATCAGCCAGACCATTGCGGGTGACGAGGTAAAACCGGCTCCCCATAAAATTCAGGGCATTGGTGCTGGTTTTATTCCCGGTAATTTAGATTTGTCGCTGGTGGACCAAGTTGAGCAAGTTTCTAATGAAGATGCGATTGAAACTGCCCAGCGTCTTATGAAAGAAGAAGGCATTCTTGCGGGGATTTCTTGTGGTGCTGCGTTGTATGGTGCGTTGAAAGTAGCGGCGAAGCCTGAGAATGAAGGTAAGAACATTGTGGTTGTCTTACCGGATTCTGGTGAACGGTATCTTTCTACCGCGTTATTTGAAGGTGTCTTTTCAGAAAACGAGACCGTTCAATAATAGTGTATGTGAGTTACGCTTTTTGACCTCCGGTGTTCTTAATTTCCCCAGAATTGATTCTGGGGAAGTCTTTTCTCAATGGAAACAGTCGTCAATTTTGAGTAATGTAGACAGTCAGTTAATGATGTGAGAATCTTTAAGGGTTGGCACCATTACCTGGTTCAGATACCCCACATCAGAAGCCCATAGATTAATTTGGATAATTGAGCTGGCTCATGGAAAAAAGGACTTTATACATAGGGAACCTCGCCTACACCGCAGTGGAAGATGATCTCGAGCACGCTTTCGAAGCTTTTGGTGTTATAGAAGATATCAAGCTAATGAGAGATCGTGAAACTGGTCGTTCCCGAGGTTTTGCTTTTATTACTTTTGAAAAAGACGCAGAAGCAGAAGCGGCTAGAGCAATGGACGGTAAAGAGGTTGCCGGTCGCCCCATCAAAGTGAATGATGCAAAGCAAAAGCAACCCTCTGAACGTAAACCAAGATCCTTTAATCAATAAGCACTGAAAGCGGCGCTGATCAATTCTCGGGTGTACTGCTGTGATGGGTTAGAAAAAATCTGTCGGGTATCTCCCTGTTCTACGATTTCACCCTCTTTCATTACCAGTATTCGGTGGCTCATGGCTTTGACCACCGCCAGATCATGGCTGATAAAGATATAGCTTAGGTTGTATTTTTTCTGCAGATCACGCAGCAGGTTAATAATCTGGGATTGTACGGTTCTGTCCAGGGCCGATGTGGGTTCGTCTAAAATCATGAGTTTTGGCTTGAGTACCAGTGCTCGGGCAATGGATATCCGCTGTCGCTGGCCGCCGGAGAATTCGTGGGGGTAGCGGTTGCGGCAACCTGAATCAAGGCCAACATCTTCCAGAGCCGAAATAATCTGCTGCTCCCGTTCATAGCCTTTTGCCAGCTGGTGGATATCAAGCCCTTCGCCAATGATATCTGCAACGGTCATTCTCGGGCTGAGGCTGCCAAATGGATCTTGAAACACAATCTGCATTTCACGACGTAATGGACGGAATTGCTTTTGAGTCATATCTCCGATGGATTGTTCCTGAAACCGGATCACTCCTTCACAGTGTTGTAATTTTAGCAGCGCCAGACCAAGGGTGGTTTTTCCGGAACCTGATTCACCAACAATACCAAGAGTTTCACCTTGCTGGATTGATAGTGAGATATTAGAAACCGCTTTAATATGATCAACCGTTTTCTTGAAAAACCCTTGCTTGATGGGAAACCAGACTTTTATATCCTGAGCGGACACTAATTCGGAACAATGACTATCTAAAGGTTGAGGGCTGCCTTCGGGCTCTGCGTTCAGTAAATCGATGGTGTAGGGGTGCTCAGGGTTTTTAAATACTTCCGATGTGATGCCTTCTTCAACCACCTGACCTTCTTTCATCACGTAAATTCGATCCGAAATATGACGGATCAAATTCAGATCGTGACTGATAAACAGCACAGCCATATTGAGCTTTTTCTGGAGATCTTGAAGCAGGCTGAGGATTTGCCGCTGAACAGTTACGTCCAAAGCAGTGGTCGGCTCATCGGCAATAAGCAGTTGTGGCTCACAGGCCAGTGCCATGGCAATCATTGCCCGTTGTCGTTGACCGCCGGATAATTCATGGGGAAAGGCTGAAAGACGACTACGGGCGTTTTTAATACCCACCAGTTTGAGCAGTTCCAGCGCTTTGGCTTTTGCTTCACTGCCCGTAAGACCCAGATGAATACCCAGTACTTCACAAATTTGTTTCTCAATGCTGTGAAGAGGATTCAACGCTGTCATAGGCTCCTGGAAAATCATACTGATCTTGTGACCACGAATCTTGCGAATTTTGTCCGGTGACAATCCCAGTAACGATTCACCGTTAAATTCAATACGACCAGTGCACTTGGCGTTGCCAGCTAACAAATGCAACACGCTTAAGGCGGTAATGGATTTCCCGGAGCCAGATTCCCCCACCAGACCAATGGTTTCTCCGGCGTTGACCTGTAGAGAAACATTTTTAACAACTTCTGTACTTTCACTACCCTGTTGAAAGTGGATATTGAGATCACTAATGGTCAGTAATGAGGTATCCGTCATGGTCTTCTATCCGGCGTAGTATTTTCTTGGGTCGAGGGCATCCCTGCAAGCTTCACCAATGAAGACCAGCAAAGTGAGCATGATGGACATCACCACAAATGCGGTGATCCCCAGCCACGGGGCTTGTAGATTGTTTTTCCCCTGGGCGATTAACTCGCCGAGAGATGGTGAGCCCGCGGGCAGACCGAAACCAAGAAAGTCCAAAGAGGTGAGGGTGGTGATGGCGCCGGTGAGAATAAAGGGCATAAACGTCACGGTGGCAATCATGGCGTTTGGTAAAATGTGGTTGAACATCAGGCGAGCATCGCTCATACCGAGGGCTCTTGCTGCGCGAACGTATTCCAAATTTCGCCCGCGAAGAAATTCTGCCCGCACCACGTCAACCAGTGTCATCCATTGAAATAACAACATAATGCCCAGTAACCACCAGAAGCCGGGTTCGACAAAGCTGGAGAGAATAATCAGCAGATAAAGGTTGGGCATGCCGGACCAGATTTCAATAAAACGTTGACCAAATAAGTCGACTTTGCCGCCATAAAAACCCTGTAATGCGCCGACGGCGACGCCAATGATAGTGCTGAACAGCGTCAGCGCCAATCCGAACAACACAGAAATTCGAAACCCATAAATAACCCGGGCCAGCACATCACGACCCTGGTCGTCGGTTCCCAGCCAGTTTTCAAGGGAGGGAGCCGCAGGCGCAATGCGGGCATAATTGATGGTGTCGTAACTGTATTGAATCGGTGGCCAAATCATCCAGCCTTTTGGTTCAATTAATTCTTTCGCATAGTCCTGACGATAATCCATGGCCAGTTCAAACTCACCGCCAAAGGTGGTTTCCGGATAGGTAACAAAAGTTGGAAAGTAAGGTTCACCATCAAACCAGACCAGCAGTGGTTTGTCGTTGGACACGCCTTCTGCCAGAAGGGTGACAACAAACAGTATGGAAAAAATCCAGAGAGAAATATAACCACGGCGATTCTGTTTGAAATTCTGCCAGCGTCGTTGGTTTAATGGATTCAAAGTCAACCTGCTCATGGTCAGTCTCTGGCCTCAAAATCAATTCTCGGGTCAACCATGACATAGGTCAGATCACCAACCAGTTTAATCACCATACCCAGCAATGTGAAAATATAGAGTGAACCAAACACCACGGGATAATCACGATTAATGGCCGCTTCATACCCCAGCAAGCCAAGCCCATCGAGAGAGAAAATAATCTCGATCAACAAGGAGCTGGTAAACAATATGCCGATCAAAGCGGCAGGAAATCCGGAAATAACCAAAAGCATGGCATTTCTGAAAATATGACCATAAAGAACCCGTTTCTCATCAAGCCCTTTTGCTCGAGCCGTCTGCACATATTGTTTATGGATTTCATCAAGAAATGAGTTTTTTGTTAGCATGGTCAGCGTGGCAAAACCACTGATCACCATACAGATCAGGGGTAACGTCATATGCCAGGTGTAATCTACGATTTTTCCGAAAAGACTTAACTCGTCAAAATTTTCTGAGAACAAACCTCTCAGAGGAAACAGATTCCAGTAACTGCCACCGGCAAAAACGACAATCAATAAAATAGCCAGCAAAAAACTGGGGATCGCATAACCGGTGGTGATGACAGCACTGGACCAGATATCAAACCGACTGCCGTGTTTCAATGCTTTGCGTATTCCCAGGGGGATGGATATCAAGTAAATAATTAGGGTGCTCCATAAACCAAGAGAAATGGAGACGGGCAGTTTTTCTTTGATCAGGTCAATGACTTTGGCATCCCGGAAAAAAGAATCACCAAAATCAAACACCAGATAGTTTTTCAACATGGTGAAAAAGCGCTCATGGGCAGGCTTATCAAAGCCGTAGAGCTTTTCGATATCTTTGATTAGTTCAGGATCTAACCCACGGCGCCCTCGATACTCACCGGAATTATCAGAACTGACCTGCTGTACTTCAGCATTACCAGAACCACCAATACGGCTGAGGGCATTGCTCTCAAAACCTTCCAGCTTGGCAATCATCTGCTCAACCGGGCCGCCGGGGGCGGCCTGTATGATCAGGAAGTTAACCAGCATGATACCAAGCAGTGTCGGTATCATCAGTGCCAGTCGTCTCAATATGTAGCTGCTCATGGAGCGATCCTGCCGGTTTAATCGATCGGTGACGTACGTTTTCTACGACGGTGCATCCATAAAGGAATCAACCCCAGCAAAACCAAACCAGAATAGAGCCATTTGTTGGATTGCTCATCATCCACCGGTGAGTGAACTGGCGTTGAAGTTTCTGTTGAAGCTCTTCTGGAAGGTTCTGATGCATTCGCTTCCTCTATCCACCAGGTGTACAGGTCAGTATTGTAAAGCGGTTCAGCATCGGGACGTACCACCTTGCTACTGTGAGCGATTCGATCATAAGGATAGTACCATTGCGGAATCAGGTATTCGCCCCAGAGCAGCACTCGGTCCAAAGCTTTAACGGCAGTGGTTAACTCTTCCCGGCTATGGGCATTAATGACATGGCTAATCATGGCATCAACGACCGGATCTTTAATGCCCATGTAGTTTCTACTGCCCTTGGTATCTGCTGCGGCACTGCCCCAGAATTCGGATTGCTCGTTACCGGGTGAGGCTGATTGACCGTAGCCAGTAACAATCATGTCGTAATCGAAATCACGAAGCCGTTGAATATACTGAGAAGTATCCACCGTGCGGATATTCAGGGAGATGCCAATCTGCTCCAGATTTTTCTTGAAGGGTAGGGCGACCCGCTCCATGGATGGCTGAGCGATTAATAGCTCAATGGAAAAACGTTCGCCTTTGCTGTTGGTCAACTGTCCATTATTTAATGTCCAGCCGGCGTCTTTTAATAAAGATAGAGCTCTCTTGAGGTTCGAACGAATATTTCCTGAGCCATCGGAAACGGGCAGTTCATATGGTTTCGTGAACAGGTCTTCAGGTAACTGTTTTTTCCATGGTGCAAGCAATGCCAGTTCGTCTTCATCGGGCGTGCCTTTGGCTTCCATGCCTGAATTGTTGAAATAGCTGCTGGATCGAATATAGCTGTTATAGAACAGGTTCCGGTTTAGCCACTCAAAGTCCATGGCGTAACTGATCGCCTTGCGCACTTTTCGATCCTGAAACTGATCTCTACGCAGATTATAGGCAAATCCCTGAATAGGCGCAGGACTGATGGTTGGTATAGTTGAAAGTACCAGATCGCCATTGTGTACAGCGGGAACGTCATAGGCGGTTGCCCAGTTTTTCGCCACGGTTTCATAGCGGAGATCATAAGCACCGGCTTTCAGTCCTTGCAAAGCCACATGCTCATCGCGGTAATAATCGTAGATAACTTCATCAAAGTTGTATCGGCCTTTGTTCACTGGCAGGTCTTTGCCCCAGTAGTCAGCCACTCTTTGATAACTGATACTGCGACCACCATCCACCTGACTGATTTTGTAGGGGCCGCTGCCAAGCGGTGGTGTTAGTGATGCAGAAGAAAAATCATTCTCTGGCTTTTCCCAATAATGTTTGGGGAGAATTGGCAGTTGAGACATGATGAAGGGCAGTTCAGGGTTTTGATCAGACTTGAATGAGAAAAGTACCTGACCTTTGTTCAACGCCTTAACCGATTCAATATCGGAATAATAACTGCCGAAAAAGGGGTGACCTTTTTCAATTAGTAGCTTGAAGGTGTAGCTGACATCCTCTGCTGTTATGGACTTTCCATCATGAAATCGTGCTTCCGGGTTGAGATTAAACTGAATGCTCATCTTATCCGGTGCAATTTCTGCGGATTCCGCTACCAGAGGGTACATGGAAAACGCTTCATCGTTACTCTGAGTCATCAGCGTGTCATAGATCAGGTTCAGGCCAGTGACAGCAGTTCCCTTGCTGGAATAAGAGTTAAGACTGTCGAAGGTACCGCTGGCTGCCATTCGAAGTTTACCGCCTTTGGGGGCATTCGGGTTGGCATAATCAAAATGAAGAAAGGGTTTGCCGGGCTGATCATATTTGGCGTTGCCGTGATGGGTTAGAGCCGTTTGTATTCCGGTTTTAATTTCCAGTTCTGCATAACTGATGGATGGCACCGCCAACATCAATCCGAGGCCCATGATACAGGATGAAATTCTGTGGGTTGTACCTGAATTTTTTATCATCATTAGAAGTCATCTTCAGTATGAGTCTGCAGTGCTTAACGATCACAGCAATATTGATAGTAAGAAGCATTAGACGACTTAACGTTCATACCACCAAGTACTGAGATCAAGGGTATAAGGTGCCGGGTTGGTCGGATAGCGCAGGCTTTTCTTATGAATAACAAGCCAGTCCGGCAAATACCACAACGGAAGCACGTAATGATTCCACAATATCGTACGATCCAGTGTCCTGACAAGCGTCAGTAGTTCTTCTCTGGATTTAGCCATGGGTATTTTTTCAGTTAATGCATCAACAGATTTAAGGTCTACGCCCGCAAGGTTTCGGCTGCCGTGGTGATCTACAGTGGATGAACCCCAATGGCTGATTTGTTCCGTCCCCGGAGACGCGGTATGAGGAAAGGTGTGAAGCACAAGGTCGTAATCCTGATTTCGCAGTCGCTCGATATACTGTGCGATGTCTACCGTACGAATTTTTAATGTGATCCCCATATCCTGCATTAACTTTTGTACCGGCAGCAGTATACGTTCATTGTCTGGTGAAGAGACTAACACTTCCAGTTCAAGATGTTGTCCTTTCGCGTTGGTCATTCTGTGATTTTGAACAGTCCAGCCCGCTTGATTCAGTAGAGCGAGCACTTTGCGTTTTCTTTCCCGTCGGCTCAGATCAGCTTCACTGCCGGGTGAACGCCAGACGGATGTTAACGCTTCTGCTGGGACTTCTTTGGGCCAGGGTTTTAATAAGTTGATTTCGTCTGTGGTTGGCGCCGCATCTGCACCAAGATCTGAACCATCAAAGATGCTGTGCGCCCTTTGGTACATACCATGAAAGAGCTGCTTGTTAATCCAGTTAAAATCGACGGTATAGCCTAAAGCCTGGCGAACAGGGGCATCTGATAAAATGGGCTTACGGCTGTTGTAAGTCAACGTCAGGGTTTGGGGGTTATGGTTGGTCAGTGATGAACGAGTCAGGTTGCTTTTAACCATTCGTTGGTCATTTAGCTTGTCATGCCATTCCCTTGGATCTACCACAATTCTGAAATCGTATTCTCCCTTTTGCAGGGCTTCCAGAAGTACGGCATTGTTGCGGTAATATTCATATTGGATCACATCAAAGTTATGCCGTCCGCGATTAACCGCAAGACCCTTTCCCCAGTAATTTTCAACCCGTTGAAAGGTAACGGATCGACCCGGTTCAACCGTAACGGCTTTATAGGGACCACTGGTTACCGGAACGTCAAGGCCGGGTGATGAAAAATCTCGGTGTTGCCAATAATGCTTTGGGAATATGGGCATTTGTCCAAGAATTAAAGGCAGTTCACGGTTTTCACTGTTTTTGAAATGAAACGTTACCGTCCGCACGTCGTTGATGTCGACATGCTCAATATCCTGATAAAACTGTTTATAGAAAGTAGAGCCTTTTTCCCGGAGTACATCAAAACTGAACTTTACATCCTCTGCAGTGACAGCCTTACCATCATGAAATGTTGCCAGCGGATTTATATAAAATCTGGCCCAGCGATTATCAGGATCTAACTGCATTTTTTCAGCAATCAATCCGTATTTTGTCAAAGGCTCATCCCAGGACCGTGCGAGGAGTGAATCGTACATCAGGTAGCTTCCCGCCACCGCTGTACCTCGGTCAATATAAGGTGTCAGGCTATCAAAATGACCGATAACACCTTGTTTTATCCTTCCACCTTTTGGCGCGTCAGGGTTCGCATAATTAAAATGTGTAAAGTCTGCTGGGTACTTAGGTTCCCCATAAAGACTGATAGCATGGCGAAGAGGCGGATTTTGCAGAGTTGAGTCAGCGTACACCAGTAACGATAAACTGAATAACCAAGCTAATAAAAAACGAATCGAAACGTGCAGCGTAGACCGCATTCAGTGGCACCTGTTGAACATGCTCAGAAGATTATCGACTGTCTTCGGTGAATAACTATTTTTATTGCGACAGTGGATAATGGTTCAGGAAAGCTAACAGGATAGCAGGCAATAAGTATTAGAGAGCTCCAGTACTTATTGCCTGGATGAAAGATCAGGTATCCGTTACGTCCACAAAGACAATAACACGCTGACCCGGATGGATGTATTTGCCATTAAGATCGTTGTTCCAATCCTGAATTTCATTGACTTCGACATTGAATCGGGAGGCAATCTTAGCGAGGGAGTCACCGGAACGAACGGTATAATTCACCTTACGGAGAATGCTGCCATCGCTTTCCTGTTCGCTCCAAATAGCCAGCGCCTGATCAATCCGCAAAGTATCCCGTGGTGACAGATTGTTCCAACGGGTTAATTCATTTACGCCGACGTCATACTTCCGGGCGATGCTCCAGAAGCTGTCGCCGCTTTTTACCCGGTATTCCACTTTTGATCGACCGGATACACCGCGATTCTGTTTGGCGGCTAAACGTTGGCTGGCACTGAGGGTGTACGTTTCTGATTTGCCAGTGGCTACAGGAATCAGTAGTCCCTGCCCAATGCGAATGATAGTACTGTTCAGTTTATTGGCTTCAGAAATGACATCAATGCTGGTGTTGTAGTCATTAGCAATCTTACCCAGATTGTCTCCAGCTTTAACCACATAACGCTGCCAGGACAGCCGTTGTTCCGCCGGTAAAGCGGCCAGTTGAGTTCGGAACTGCTCTGCATGGTTCAGTGGAACCACCAGATAGTGAGGCCCTTCTGGTGGTGTGGACCAGCGGTTCAGCCCGGGGTTGAGTTGGTATAACTGTTTTAAATCGACACCAGAGAGTTCGGATGCCTTAGCCAAATCAAGCTGCCCATGGGTGTTCACCTTGGCAAAATAGGGTTTGTTGGCAATGGTGTCGAAGGTCATCCCATACTTTTTTGGGTCTCTGACGATTTTAGCAAGAGCGATTAACTTGGGAACATAAGCGGTTGTTTCTTTGGGTAAATCCAGAGCCCAAAAGCGAGTGGACTTCCCTAAACGCTGATTCTTTTTAACCGCACGAAGCACACGACCAGGGCCGGAGTTAAAGGCGGCCAGTGCCAGCTCCCAGTCGTCAAACATGCCATGCATATACACCATATAATCCAGAGCGGCACGGGTGGAGGCGACAACATCACGACGGCCGTCGTACCACCAGTTCTGATCAAGGTTGTAGTGCTCGCCGGTCTCCGGCATAAACTGCCAGAGCCCGGAAGCGCCTGCATGGGAATAGGCAAAAGGATCAAAACTGCTTTCAACAATTGGCATCAACGCCAGTTCCAGAGGGACTTTACGAGCTTCGGCTTCCTTTACAATGAAGTAGAGATAAGGTGCAGCTCGGCTGGACATGGTATTGAAGTAATTTTTGTGGCGGGTGTACCAGTTCAGCTCAGCCTGAATGCGGCTGTTGTTCTGGTCAAGATCCATTGCCAGACCGGACTGAATACGTACCCAGAGGTCATCAATGACGACAGGTTGAACCACTTTTTTAACATCAGTACTGCTAGTGTCTTTGGCCACTAGAGTTGGACCACCGGTCTGAGAAACTTCAGTCGGCGTTTCAGGTTGGTTAAGTACCTGACAGCCAGACAACAGCGACGACATGACAATACCAGACAGCAAAAGTCTGGCATTGGCAGGAAAACGGCTGCGGGGATGGCCGTCCTTGGGTTGGGGAGCTTTGATCATAAAATAGATTCTGGAGTTATTAGTCGGTTATTCTACCATCATCAAAATTGATCCTTCCATTCACGGATTACCCGTAGAACGTGAGAAGCAGAAGCGCCCGGTTGCGCACCTTTTTGCAGTGCCGCATTGATGACTGAGGTCTGGCCGGATCTGAGAAACGGGTTAGTAGCCAGTTCCGTCGCTAACGAAGAAGGTAACGATGGTTCTAATCGTTGGCGAAGCATCTCGACCTCGAACTTCCTTTTGATAATGTTTTTGTTATTTGGTTCCACAGCCAATGCAAATTCTAAATTGGCTTGTGTGTATTCATGGGCTGGGTAGATCAAGGTATTTTGAGGCAGCGCCGCTAGTGTTGAAAGGCTGCTGTACATTTGTTCTGCAGTACCTTCAAACAAACGACCACAGCCTGCTGAAAACAACGTATCGCCACAAAACAACGCAGGATTGCCTTGTTCGCCACTAGCCGTGAAATAGGCGATATGATCCAGTGTGTGCCCTGGCGTAGCAAAAACAGTGAATTGAGTACCTGCAATCATTACTACACTGCCATCCTTTAGAGGGTGAGTAATGCCGGAGATATTGGTGTTATCCGGGCCATAAACCGGAATATCCCGGTCAGCCGTTAAGGCTGTAATACCACCGGTATGATCATAATGATGATGAGTAATCAGAATGCCGGCAAGATGGCATTGCTGTTCTTTCAATGCCTGTTCTACGGGTTGCGCATCGCCAGGGTCAACGACAAAAACATCCGAGCTTCCGGACTGATGAAACATCCAAATATAATTATCATTAAAAGCCGGAATTGGTGTAATGGTCAGCATGAAGATGAAAAGCCCTGACGGCATATCTATGTAGAAACAGCCATGGTAAATGAATGGGGTTACAATGTAGAGTCTCTGTTTGTGTTTTCAGTGTAAACTGTTATCGGGAAAGGTAATAAGTACCCAACCATATGAAATCATATTTTCTGCCTTAGTGGTCAGCCACTCTGCTGTGTTACATCTACGATCTCATAGCTATGGCTATGCTCACTCCGATGTGCCTTGCATAGTAACTAACCACTAAGGCAGAATTATTCTATTTCATATGATCGGGTACTTATGGCTGTTAACTTTCAATATTTCACAATCTGTTTCGGGTGTGTTTGACTGCATGATTCGGCCTTTTGGAAAAAGTGCGGAAACCAGTCTGGATGATCGAGTTAAAGGGCTTGAGCATTGGCTGGACACAGACTCTGGGAAAATTCTGGTTGAGAGCGAACGCAGCCTCCTTGAGCATGAATTGAGTACGATCTTTGGTTTTCATGCCGGGCAATGTTCCATCTCATGGAAACTGGATCTACTGTCGTCCAGTCAGGTTCGGCGTCAATTTATACTGAGTCATCATCATCTTGAAAATCCGCCAAGAGCTCAAATTTGCGCTGACCCTCTTTATTGGCCAGTGACGCCGGGGTCGATGGATCTGGTGTTGTTGCAACATACTCTGGAAGTCGCAGACAGTCCCCACAGACTGCTCAGTGAAGCGGCGAATACGATCATTCCAGATGGCAAACTTATTATCATTGGTTTTAATCCCTACAGCCTTGGCAGTGTTGCCCGGCACACCGTCCCACGCTATCGAAAAATGATGCGAGGTGTGCATTTTATCTCGCCATCTCGTTTGAAAGACTGGCTTGTACTGTTGAACTTTTCCATCGAGAAAGTCATTTACAGTGGCTATCTTCATCCGATCAAACCCTGGTTTTCGGGTTTAAAGGGTGATCTGATTGAAGATCGTTTGGAACAGACACAACTGCCCATCGGTGGGTTTTATCTAATGGTGGCAACCCGGGAAACACCAGGGCTGACCCCAATTCGTAAAGTCTGGTCTGACGTCCGTCGTCGTTTTGTTGGTCAGCCATTAGCAAGGCCCAGTGCCAGTCGTTTATCACTCTCTTGTCATGAAATTGCCATAAAAAAAGAGGAGGGCGCTTGAGCCTCAACGTTGAAATTTTTACGGATGGAGCCTGTAAGGGGAATCCGGGTCCTGGTGGCTGGGGCGTTTTGCTTCGATACGGAGATCTCGAAAAAGAGCTCTATGGTGGTGAGCCGGAAACCACGAACAATCGCATGGAATTGATGGCGGCTATTGAAGGATTGAAAGCACTGAAAAGACCCTGTTCTGTAACCCTGACCACAGACTCTCAGTATGTTCGCAAAGGCATTCTGGAATGGATGAAGGGCTGGAAGCGTAAGAACTGGAAAAACGCGGCTGGCCAACCGGTAAAAAATCAGGATCTCTGGAAAATGCTGGATGAGCAGAACCAGAAGCATGAGGTTGAATGGCGCTGGGTTCGAGGTCACACCGGCCATCGGGAGAATGAAATTGCCGACCAGCTTGCCTGTAAAGGCGCTGAAGAACACAAGCGGACTTAAAGTACTGAGCAGGAATCGTTAATCCATGCGTCAAATTATTCTGGATACAGAAACCACCGGTATCGACCCGAAACAGGGGCATCGAATCATCGAGATTGGTTGTGTTGAAATGATTGACCGTAAGCTCACGGGCAATCATTACCACGTATACATCAACCCGGAACGGGTAGTGGAACAGGAAGCCATCGACGTACACGGCATTACTAATGAATATTTGGTGGATAAACCTGTATTCAAAACCATTGCTCAGGAGTTTTTGGAGTTTATCCAGGGCGCTGAACTGGTGATCCATAACGCAGCGTTTGATATTGGCTTTATCAACCATGAATTTGCTTTGCTGCGTCAGGGCTTTCCTAAAGTAGAAACAGTTTGTGGCGTTATCGATACGCTGGCGCTTGCTCGAAAGAAACATCCGGGGCAGAAGAATAATCTGGATGCTTTGTGCAAGCGTTACTTCATCGATAACTCATCCCGTACGCTTCACGGAGCACTGCTGGACTCCGAAATTCTCGCTGAAGTCTACCTGACGATGACCGGCGGTCAGAGAGCCTTACTGCTTGCTGGCGGCGATGATGACAGTGATGGCGATGATGACGGTGGAAGTCAGATTCGCAGGCTTCCCAATGACCGTCCGGCATTGAAAGTGATATCTGCTGGCGAAGATGAACTGGCTCACCATAAAAGAAAGCTGGATTATATTCAGAAACAATCGGGTAATTGTCTTTGGCTTGCGAACAAACCTGCCCACTGAGTCTTCAGCGTTTAGTTTACAGCTTGCAGTTTACAAGGAGTTACCTTGATTGTGGATTTACCCGAGTCTGTTTCCTATTCCCCCCTCATGGGTTATGACCCCGAGCTCAAGGCTGAGCAGTTTCTTGTTCTCTTTGAAGGTCAGATAGTACTAAGCAGCACAAACTCATGGCTTTGGGGCAGGGAAGAGTTCACTGGTTATGAAACCTCTCAGGCAATAGTTGTTGGTCATCTTGATAGTACCTCTATCGGGTTTGCCGAGCTGTGTTATCTACCAGAAGGTTACGAGGTCATCAGCCCAAGACAGTTACTGACGATGACCAGTGAAACAACATTTGGGTTATTGAGTCATGGGTTACAGATTTTAACTTCAAGAAAAGAGCATCGTTTCTGTGGATACTGCGGCACAGAGAATAAGGCTGAAGCGGGTGAATGGGCAATGGTCTGCCCTGGTTGTGGTCATCATGCTTATCCCAGAATTTCTCCTTGTATCATTGTGGTCGTAAAAAAAGGCGACGAGTATCTTTTGGTTCAACATAACCGTCATGGAAAAACATCAACGATGCACACGGTAGTGGCAGGCTTTGTTGAACCAGGTGAAAGTGCGGAAGTGGCCGTTAGTCGTGAGCTGATGGAAGAGACCGGGATTAAAGTTCGCAATATTCGGTACTGTTTCAGCCAGAGCTGGCCTTTTCCACACTCATTAATGATGGGATTTCATGCAGAGTATGAATCCGGGGAACTTGTGATAGATAATAAAGAGCTCTGTTTTGCAGGGTGGTTTCATAAGGATCACTTGCCGCAACTCCCGCCGAAATTCACCATATCCCGTCAGCTGATTGATCTTTAGCAATTATATTATCCAATCATATTAAAGCGTATTAAAATATTCCATCCAAATCCTACGAATAAGTAACCATTGAAAAGGAGCTCAAGCAGAGCCCCTCACAATCTTCTAAGTACCCGGCCATATGGAATCGAATATTTCTGGTTTGTTGATCAGGTTCTCTGCAAGGCGCAACGGCGGGAGCATAGCAAGCTATGTGACCAGAGTTGCAACGCAGTCAGAGGGGCTGATCAATGAGTCAGAAAATATGATTTCATATGGTTGGGTACTTATACATTCACCACTTACCCGATTTACTGCCCAACGAATTTATCGTGATATTCCCATCAACCGCTTGAGCATTCTGAGGTAAAGCCAACAGCAAGTAACCATCTTCACAGGTAAATGCATCACCTGCGTCACCACACTCAGAACTGATGGAGTACCAGGCATGTTCAGTGACAAAAGGATTATTAATGCCCAGATCGGATAGATCATTGGCATAGCGGTGATTTTCCAAAAAAAACTGCTCTTGTCGTCCAGCAATATCAAGCAAGGCGGTTTGTCCCTCCGAGCGTCTGCCATTCTGCAAGTATTGCTGGTAGCTAGGTAATGCAATGGTCGTCAATATACCCAGAATGACCAGGGTAATTAGCAGCTCGATTAATGTAAAGCCAGACTCCTTTTTCATTGTTTTTTCCTTTATAGCTCTAGCCATCCACTGCGATGAATGCCGATTGGATTGTCGACATCACAAAAGTTGGAGTTCAAATCACAGAGGCTTTGTCCTTCACCCATGGAGACGATCGCAGCATCACCGGGCATACCCATAACCGACAGTAAAGAAGCTCGATCATCCACTTGTCGGTCACCATCATTGTCCAGGTCTCGAATGGCTGCCGCGGTATGTAAATTCACCACATAGAACCGACTACTGCCAATACCCGGCATACAGGCGTTGGCACCAGATGCACTGGTTGGGGAATAGGTGCTGAACAACAATGAACCGCTGTACACATCTCCGACCGTTGTCGTTTTTTCACCGGAAGCGGTCAAATTTATGTACCAGCCAAAGCTTGTATCCAAAATATTCAGTGCGCTGGCACTTTGCTGACCTGTGCCTTGCTGAATTAAATTACTGCTCGCGTCATAAAAGTCATCATGTTGAATCACTTCCGGTGGCGTACTGCAATCCTCACAGTTGCCAAACCGAGTATAGAAAACATTTTTATCTCGGATCACGTAGTAGCGATCCGATGGAGTGGTGGTTGAACTTAAACTCCCGGACTGTGGATTAGCTCGATTACCACTGCCAAGAACCACCGCGTCATAAGCAATGCCCCGGTAAATGGTGCGTACCAATTCGGGTTGATACATAAATCGACGATCTGAACTATTATCCGGCGCTGGGCGAACATTCAATTCATCTGCTCCCAATTCAGCCAGTTTGATCATGCTCCAGACGTTACTTTCTTCTGTCGGTTCATCCTCATCAAGGTACGCTGTGCCAATATCAATTCTGAACACATTGCCACCGGTATCCGCAAAATACACTCGGTCAGTGAGACCATCACCATTACTGTCCATTGGAGCAGGGGGGGCGACAACACTCCATTTCAAACGACTGTCTTCATAATGAAGCGCGTTTGGTAGATCAACATTGTCTGTTGGGATAAACGATTTAATTAATTCGCCACTGCCGGCATCCACAAAAAACACACCACGCCCTTTTTGCGACAGCTTTCTCACCCTATGGCTATTTCCATCGGTATCTACTTCCTGAATACCAATGCGATCGTCATCATTAACAGGATCATAACCAGCGCTAAAGGCAACGACATACCGATAAAAAATCGAGGTGGTTGTGACTCCTGATTCCGTATCTGTTTCTACACGACGATAGCCTGGAATAATCATAGGAACAGGAGAGGACCAGCTTTGTCCTAACTCTGCAAACCCCGGATCAGTACTGTCTTTTCGCCATAGAAGAATCGGTGTACCATCGGGATTAGAAACATCAATGGCATAATAACTATCACCACCGCGGCGCATACCAAAAAGCAACACCATGCGGTCACCATCGGTGTATTTGATATTGCCATCGTCATTGTAATCCAGCCGAATAACACTGATCTGGCCATCAATACCATAAGGGTGTGCGGTGCTGTCACTGTCTAGATAAAGGGCTGGTACATTGCCTGCGGTTTCTCCTGCAAAAAATGACCAGTTTTCTTCTACGTCATTGCCTTTATCTTCTATAAAGTGCAATTGCCCAAAGTTGGTGCCAAACGCTAAACGAATATTTGGATTATCCTGGTCATATTCCGCACCATCGCCGTCTGTATCGCCATAATTCAGGGTCACTGGCTGAGAGTGCAGAATGTCACCCAGTACCCAGGAACGTGTATTACCATCGTCGTCCAAACCTTTTATCCAGTTTATTAGGTTGTCCGACGTGTAATGTTCTGAGCCGGTTAGGCCAAATTTGTCACGTTCTATGTAATCCAGTGGCCCCATAAATTCAAATTCTGTGGTCTCATCGCTGAATGTCAGGTTGGTATAGAAAGTACCTCTGGCTCCGGTGGCTAATAACTGAGCGCCCAATCCACCACTTTCAACTTGCCGGCCGTCGCTGCCGTTTCCCCAGTAGGTGCCAATACCTTCAGCAATCCGATTTCCATTGGTTTCAATTGCGGCATCACAGCCTCGATCAACCACGGTGCCGGGGCTAAAATTGTCATTCTCATCACAACCCGGCGTTACGGTATTATCTTTAAATATCTTCAGTTTTTTGATGTTGCCCAGCCAACGAGTGTTGTCCGTTGGACGAAACATAGCGTAGTAGGCATTATCCAGTGACTCGGTTTTTTTAAAGCTATTCACTGCAACGGAAGGGGACACAAAAGTACTGTTTCTTTTCAGAATCTCCCCCAGTGCACCCTCAAATGCACCGGCGATGTCGTCTACTGCAACACAACCCGCTTCCGGATCAGTATTGGTGCCCACTGTTGTATAACAGTTGCCACCACCTTCATCTGCGGTGTCTCTTAACAACTGTTGATCCGTATCAAAACCAATGGTGTAAGTAAACGCCTTTTGTGGGCCGGTAAACGTATTGCCATCAAGGCCGGATTCACCGGGATTACTCAGGTAGCCGGCAAGGATTGGCAGGCAGTTGCCGTCATATTCTGAGCAGGATCTTCCAGTCAGTGTTTCAATTTCGGTATTACGACCTCCATCCCTGCTTGGCTGACCATCAGTCATGTAAATAACGTAGATATTTTGGCAACTGTTCAATGGAGAAGTGTATAAACCGCCACTTTCCTGTGAGGTATCTCTGCTGCCAGCTTCGAGACCATAATCAACAGATTGACCAGTAAAATATCGATAAACCTCATAATAGGTTTCACACAACGGTGTCCATGTACTGGGAGACAGGTCATTTATTGCTGATAGCAATGTCTGTGTTTCGCCGCTATTTCTTTCCCGTAGCCCCTGGAATATGTGCCCTCCATTTTCAAAGTTAAACAATGCAAGGCCAAACTCCAGGCTTGGATTATCTGTGATGAGCTGGGTTACTGCTTCTTTGGCAATATCCATTCTTGTTCTATCAGGTTGAAAAAACCAGTTGAGATAGTTGCCTGGGCATGAGGTAGCAACAGAATTCTGCTGGCAGGGATGACCATCACTTAACAGGTTATTAATATCTTCATGATCGTCGTCTATCTCACCGGTGCCATTAGATGGATAGCCACCCTGATAAGTAATTGACGCGTCGTACGGTCCTCTGGGTACAACTGTTCGCATGCTGCCGGAGTTATCAAAGATGATCATTACCTGAGCCGACTCTGTATTGGCAACATTCGCTGCAGTAAATACTTCGGTATCATCAGCAATAGTCAAATTTGACCAAAGACTTAACATGGATAGCGTAATCGCCACTCCGGTTTTCAATGTTGACCACATCATAGGCTTATCTTTTTCTTATCATTATTTAATTAATTCTGATTTACGGCGAAGGTGATGGTACTAAGTGCGTAGGAATACTGACCATGACATTACGTCCTGAAGAAGCCCCATTGCTCTGATCCCCCAGCATCACCTTAAAGGTATTCATGGCCAGCGTCGTCGATATACCCGACTGATTACTTGCCCCTTCAATCTGGTAATACTCCACCTGATATTTCCCGACACCACTGGCATTTTCTGTTCGTGGTGCAGTCATTGATGTTGATTGATAACGAACACTTGGGCTTGGTGGCGTATTAGCTGTTCCACAAAGGTGCGCCTGTTGCTGTTCCTGAGTGAGACCTGCGGCGGGTTGTAAGGGGTTATAAGGATTTCTGGCCTCATTACAAACACCTTTCAAAAAAGTATCCATACCCGATACGGATATTTGATTCACTATCGCCTGAGCGTCATTAAAGGTATTGAGTTTGATTTCTGTATTGGCAATCGTCCGCGGTGAACGGCTATTCTGATTGACCATGGTGACAGCAATGGTGGTCATCATCATCAAGAACAGCAGAGAAACCAGCAGAATCATTCCGCTCTGTTTTTTCTTCATCTTAATCATCCTGATTATTGATATGCATGGTTATATAGAAACACTGTCGTACTGACTAAATGGCGATGACGATTATCACCACCGCCTTTTACGGTGATATCACCCATGGTATAGGTTCGATTGTCCGTGTAATTATTCGTTTCCGGACTTCTTGCCAATAGATGAATTTTAACGCTTTGCACCTGATTCCACTGGCCGGCGCTCCAATTACTTATGTCTGCTGGCACACTTTGATGCCGATTGACCTGGCCATCGCCGTTTTCATCAATACCCAGCTCAACCCTCATGGCTTCAATATTGCTGGCCAGTGTCGTATCTACCAAAGCATCATTATCCAGCCGTAGTAATCTCAGTTCATTGTTGGCCAGATAAAACAGGCTGAACTGGTATTCTCTGATTTCCTGATCAGGTGATAGATCCGGAGCATTGGTTCCTCGAAAAACTCGACCTTCCTGACTGTTGGCAACCAGATAGTTGCCAGTGGCAGCCAGTGCCGTCGTCAATGAACCTGCCGTACCTTTAAATAAAAACCAATCCGCCGGTTTACCATCGGCTGCCGTATAATTTCCGGCCTGACCGACAGCGCAATCCAAAATATTATTGCCTCCACGCCCGGCTAAAAAAGAAGGAAAGGGCTGGGTTGCGGAAGCCAAACCAGTACAATCATCAGTCACCGTATAGCCTGCAGAGCTGATGCTCCCAGCAGCAACACCGTTAGCAAAACCGGCAGATTTTAAATCACCGCTGGCAATGGCCAGGGCTGATCTGGCGTTATGATTCAATAACACCATGTCACTACTTTCCCGCTGAGCGATAAAGGTGTTGAGATATAAGGTAGCCACGCCCGCCAATAAGAACAGAGACAGCACCATGGCAACCATCAATTCAATGATGGTAAAACCATTCATACGACGAGAGTACATCAATAAACAACTATCCATGTTTGATGATCACTTTTTGTTATTAGTTAATGGTCGTGTTCATCACCATGACACGTCTGAGATCGTTATCCGCAATTGAGCGGTAACTGGCGATGCCGGTTCCACAATTGCCCGGTTCTGCGGGAACCAGTGCATCCGGTGGACGACTGTCTGGACGAGGAAAACGACCACGCCACACCAGCGTCAGCGTCACATCACTATTATTAATATCGATACAGGCTCTGGGAGAAATAAGGCCGCCCGTGCTGGTAGCGTCTTCCCGTTGAATGGCACCAGCAAACACAGAGGTTCCCCATTGCCAGAGATCAAAAGCAGCCGTTTGCTGTGCCGTACAGTTAGATCCCGCTTGATGACAGACCGTGCCAGGCTGAGCTGGCACGGCATTCAAGTTGGCGGTGTAACTGCCAAGCCCATCAACATTTGCTGCCATGCGAGCCAGAAGGTCATCAGCAAGGTTTATCGCAATGGAACGTTGCTGCACTTCAATAATGTTCTTACGGGACTCCAGCACTAAGCCGGCAATGCCCAGTAGCCCAACAGACACAATCATCATCGCCACCAGCACTTCAATCATGGTAAAGCCTGAAGTATTTTTCATCACGGCGATTCCTCCTCAGTTTCTGCTGGCTCTTCTGTATAGTCTTCTGTAGAACCTTCCTCAGAAGGGGAGTGGGGAGTAAACGACACTGTTATGCCATTGACGGTACCGATGATAGAAGAATTCGCATCACTAATAGCGATAGCCCCACCGGAGAATAAACCGCGGTTGTCAAAGCGATAGCTGTCTTCCGGTGAGTTTATGTTGGTGTCCGTGAATGACCCAACCTGCATCAGGGTGACACCATTAGCACTGACAGTCCCATTACTGCCTACCCAGTCATTGTCAGGAGTAATTGTTACAATGGTATCCCGAGTGATGGCTTCCGATCGGGCAAAAGAAAGAATGCTCTGGATTTCCTGAGCCTGATTGCGAACACGATTATTAGCAATCGACTGAATAAACGACGGGTAGGCTATAGAGGCGACAATTGAAAAGACCGCAAGGGTGATCAACAGTTCTACAAGTGTGAAACCACATCCTGTGTTCTGTTCTCTGTACTTCCATTTAACAGACATAAACAAACCATAACTTGATTATTTTTTTTAATACCTTATTGAGTATGTGAACTGCATCACACTCATTGATGATGAATGGTATTTATTGTTGGATGGTCGGTCAATCACTTGTTGAGAAATGACTATAAAACGACGATGTTTATATATTTTAGCCATAAAAAAACCGGTTCCGAAGACCGGAACCGGTTTATGATGCCAAATTGAGAAACCTCAATTCATGCTACATGCTCAGTTAGGAAACAGCGCACTCAATTTGGTAGCCAGCATCATGTTGCCTTCGGCACGTAATTTACCCATCATGAAGGCTTGCATGCCGTCCATCTCACCGGACATCACACCGACCATTGTCTCGCCATCCATGATCAGAGTAACGCTTGGGTCATCATGAGTGCCTTCCGCTACAGAAAAAGCATCATCTTTGACGATGAGATGATAAGCATCGCCATCGGTGATATCGAACTGGAAAATTTCATCCATGCCAGAAGCAGCGTCGGCATCGAAACGGGTGTTCATAGAGTTGATGATGTCAGCGACAGAGCTCATATCTCTTTTCCTTGTTGTTATGGTAGAAATTAACGATTACCAGTCTGCAGATTATGGGGATTCAAACAAGCTGTCAATGGTATTCATACGAGCGTTTGAATTTTACGGTGTATTGACTTTATATATGTAGTCACTGTGGCAGGGAAATCAGGTATTCTATAGCCACTGGCTCTGTTTTCGGGTTTTGTAAGGAGATACTTTTGGACTACATCGCTGACTTTATTCTGTTTCTGGCGAAAACCATCACATTGATTGGTGGTATTGCCGTTCTGGCTGCGCTGATCGCCGCCATTGGACAGAAAGCCAAAAAAATGCACAAAGGACACCTGGAGATCAACCGTCTGAATGATCATTACGATCATTTAAAGGATGAGCTAAAACACACATTACTGGATAAGGCACAACTGAAAAAAGAAGAGAAAGAAAATAAAGCCAAAGCCAAGGAAGAAAAGAAAGCCATTAAAGCCAAGGGCGATAAATTTGAAGAACCAACAAAGCCCAGAGTATTTATTCTCGACTTTAATGGTGACATCAAAGCCTCTGCAGTGAAGTCTCTGAGAGAAGAAATAACGGCAGTCCTTTCCATTGCCAGCCCTGAACAGGATGAGATTGTCGTCCGTCTTGAGAGTGGTGGCGGTATGGTGCACTCCTATGGTCTTGCTTCATCCCAGTTGAAACGTATTCGGGATAAGGGCATCAAACTCACAGTCACCGTTGACAAAGTAGCCGCTAGCGGTGGTTATATGATGGCCTGTGTTGCTAGCCATATTGTTGCGGCACCTTTTGCAGTGTTGGGTTCCATCGGCGTCATGGCTCAGTTGCCAAACGTCAATCGTCTGCTGAAGAAACACGACATCGACATTGAATTACACACGGCGGGTGAGTACAAAAGAACGTTGACCATGCTGGGTGAGAATACTCAGAAGGGCAGAGAGAAGTTTATTCAGGACATGGAAGATACCCATGAACTCTTCAAAGACTTTGTAAAAGCCGAACGTCGTGTGGTGGATATTGATCAGGTGTCTACCGGTGAAGTCTGGTACGGACAAAAAGCCCTTGAAATGAAATTGATTGATCAGATCAGTACCAGCGATGAGTATATCTATCAGAAGGTTGATGAAGCAGACCTTATTCAGGTGGAATACATTATCAAAAAGGGCGTTACTGACAAGCTGGGCATGGCCGCAGAACATGCATTGGACAATACACTGCTGAAGTGGTGGGAGCGTTTTACCACCCGAGGTTTCTTTTCCTGATTGAAATGAGGGGGGGAAAGTATCATTCCCCCTCACTATCCTAATTCATCTCCAAAAAAGATTAATCCCTGCGCAGTCGCTCAGACAGCGCAATAGGCGATTCAAACCGAAAAACCACAATGTAAGAAGACACAATCAGTGAAAGTATCGCGGTTGCCTGAATAATATGTGCAGCCACCCCACTGATTAAGTGCTGGCTGCTTGCTAACACAGCGATAAGAATCGAAAACTCACTGGTTTGCCCAAGGCGAAAACCCACTTCCCAGGCTGTTGATTGCTTTTCACTAACCCTGCGCAATAAGAAACCAAAGACAACGGGTTTAACGGTAATAATCACTGCTGTCATAATCACTGCGGGAACCACCACCATACCCATTAAATCAAGGTTAAAGCTGGCGCCGATTGAGAAGAAGAAGAGTACCAAAAAGAAATCGCGGAGTGGTTTCAGGTTGATCGCGATGTATTGAGCAATCGGGCTGGTTGCAAGGCTGATGCCGGCAATAAAAGCACCAATTTCGTAAGAAAGGTGCAAGCTGTGAGCCAGCTCAGCAAATCCGAGGCACCAACCAATGGCCAGTAAAAACAGATATTCATGAAACCGATCAAACCGTGCCATCAGTGGCAACAAAAGATATTTCACCAACAACACCGCCGCCAAAAACATCAGGGGAAGGGCAGCAAACGCCAGCGCCAAATCACTGTAGCCCGATTGGTGGGACGGTTCTAAGTTATAGAGAAGTAATAACGTAACAATGGCAAATAAATCCTGAAGCAACAGCAGGCTGACCATCATCTCGCCGGTGTGTTTATGATGAAGAACCGTGGTGGGTAATAATTTGATGCCAATAATCGTGCTTGAGAACATCATGGTCACACCAACGACAAGCGCTTCATGTTGTGGCAGATCAAATGCCAAGCCAAGACCATAGCCTGTGAGTGCGAAGATAAATGAACTTAATACACCGACTGTAGCGGTTTTTTTCAATAAATGGGCAAGGTGGCTGGGCTGCATATCGAGCCCGAGAAGAAAAAGTAGAAAGATAATGCCAACATGGGAAATGTCGTTTAATAGATCGGTATCGTTGACGATTTCTAATCCGAAAGGACCAAACAATGCACCCAATGTAATATAAGCGACCAATAAAGGCTGACGGGTGAATAGGGCGCCAGTGGCCAGAACCGCAGCTCCGGTGAATATAAGAAAGAATGAGAAGAGCAGGGAACCGCTTTCCATTTATATAAGGCTCTGTGTTGGATGTATTTATTTGAAAATACAGTATAACCAACTGAACGCGGTTCGTGCATGGATTAGTGATAAATCTCTTTCCAAAAGAGATTTATCCATTTATTACAGGTTGTGCCTCAAGCGATAGGCCGGTATCGCCTCATCTGCAGAGGTTTGATAGAAATTCGTAAAACCATTCATTTCACGAACCGCCACCTCAACATCCTGATCTTCACGAAGTTCAAAGCTACTAAACCCACAGCGACGCATATAATTCAACTGATCCACCAGAACATCACCAATGGCTCTGATATCGCCGTTGAATCCAAGCCTTTCCCTTAAAAGAAACGCAATACTGTAGCCGCGACCATCAATAAATTTGGGGAAATTGACAGCAACCACAGTAAATTGATTCAATAAATCGGTACTGATCCTGGGTTCATCAGAACTGTCCAGCCAAAGCCCTGATTTGCCATGCCCTTCCGCCTGAAATTGCAGTGCCAGCTCAATATGCGACACTGGAAATAAATAATCTCCAGGAGGCAGGGCGTCGGTTGCCTCTTCGGCACTCAATACTTTGTACTGATTTTCTGTATGCGTCCCATCCTTAAGCAGCGGCATAAACACTCTCCTTAAATGGCTCGACCCCGATTCGGCGACAGGTATCGATAAACCGCTCATCCGGTCTTCTTTCTTTTACATAGGTCTGCAGCAGCTTGTTGACCACATCAGGCACTTCTTCCATTTTAAAAGAAGGTCCGAGTATTTTGCCCAACGATGTGTCGTAGCCAGAAGCACCACCCACCTGAATCTGATAATACTCTTCGCCTTTACGGTCAACGCCCAGAATACCGATATGCCCAACATGGTGATGACCACAGGCGTTCATGCAGCCCGAGATATTAAGATCCAACTCGCCGATGTCATGGAGAAAATCGATATTTTCGAAGCGCCGTTGAATGTCTTCTGCCAGAGGAATTGAGCGAGCATTGGCCAAAGCACAAAAATCACCACCCGGGCAGCAGATCATATCGGTTAAAAGACCTTGGTTAGGTGTTGCCAGGCCAAGAATTTCTAATTGTTGCCAGAGCTCATAAAGCTGCTTTTGTTGGACGTCCGCAAAGATTAAATTTTGTTCGTGACTAACCCTAAGCTCACCAAAGCTGTACTTATCCGCTAGATCTGCAATGGCGTCCAACTGCTCTGCACTGGCATCACCGGGCGCATCCGCCGTCGCCTTAAGTGTCAGAGTCACTGCACTGTAACCAGGCTTTTTATGCAAGTGGACATTACGTTTCAGCCAGAGCTGGAAAGGAACGCTTGCCGACAGAGCAAGATCATTCAAGTCTACAGACGCCAGTGATTGATAGGCTGGCTCTGTGAAGAACGAAGCCACTCTGCTGATTTCCTGTTCTGGCAGATGAGCATTGGAATCTTTAATTGGCAACCATTCCTGCTCAACCTTTTCAGCAAACACTTGCGGTGTTAACGCTTTGACCAGAATTTTGATTCTGGCTTTATATTTATTGTCTCGACGACCGTATTGGTTGTAGACGCGCAACACGGCATACAGATAACTCAGTAAATGCTCTGGCTCTAATGATTCTTTAATGACAGAACCAATCATCGGCGTTCTGCCCAAACCGCCACCCGCCAGAATTTTAAAGCGCACGGCACCATTGTCGTTCAAATGCGCATGGATGCCGATATCATGCACATTGGTAGCTGCACGATCTTCAACGCTGCCGCTGACGGCGATTTTGAACTTTCTGGGCAGAAAAGAGAATTCAGGATGTAATGTCGACCATTGTCTTATAATTTCACACCACGGACGCGGATCTACGATCTCATCATGAGCAACACCAGCAAACTGGTCTGTGGTGGTGTTTCTAATGCAATTGCCGCTGGTTTGGATGGCATGCATTTGAACCGAGGTAAGCTCCTCTAAAATATTTGGAACCTCTTCCAGACTTGGCCAGTTGAGCTGAAGGTTCTGTCGGGTGGTAAAATGCACATATCCTTTGTCGTAACGTCGGGAAATATCCGACAATTTTCTCAGTTGCTCACTATTCACCATGCCATAAGGGATAGCAATGCGAAGCATCGGTGCAAAACGCTGCACATAAAGTCCGTTTTGCAGCCGGAGGGGAAGAAACTCATCTTCTGACAGCTTGCCATCCAGGAATCGCTGAGTCTGATCATGGAACTGTCGAACTCTGTCAGCGACGATTCGCTGGTCATAATCATCGTATTTATACATGGACTGATCGTCTGTTGCTTTTGTGATGTGACCAGGCAGCTTCAGGAATACAGCACGACCTGACATGTGTCGTATTTCTGAGGCCTTGTCATGATACAGCACAGAGGATACTGGCTTTTGTTTATACGTAAAACTACTGTTTTCAAATAAAAATAGACGAAAAAGGAATATATGCGAAATTGTTGGTGAACAGGGATGACCAAAAGCAGCTCAACTTGCTACAGTTACCCCTGCGCATTAACCCTAGGAGAAAAGTGATGAAAGACAGTTCCGTTGATGCAATTGCTGCAGTCGCGTTAATTACGTTAGTTGTGGTGACTGCTGTTTATTGGGTTAGTACCCAGTAATATCGGTTTACGCTGAGCTCAGTACCATTCGTACGATCGCCATTAAAATAATAACAAAAAGAAAAGTACCCACTAATCCAGCGATAATGAAGTGCGCTGGTTTGCCTTTTTTGAAATCCCTTTCCAGATTCGATTGCTTCTGAACACCGAATGCTGCAGACAGGGCGCTCAAGATCACTGACCTGATTCCGGTACCTTTGCTATCGGACATTGCCTATCTCCAGAACTGTTGTCTTCGAATCTTAAGATGATTACTCCTATAGATGCAATATTGAACAGAAATAGATAAGTACCCGAGCATATGAAATCATATTTTCTGACTCATTGATCAGCCCCTCTGACTGCGTTGCAACTCTGGTCACATAGCTTGCTATGCTCCCGTCGTTGCGCCTTGCAGAGAACCTGATCAACAAGCCAGAAATATTCGATCCCATATGGACGGGTACTTATAAAATATACGGAAACGAAAAGATGGGAGAGATGGCACTGGTATCATCTACCAGTACCAAAAGTTTACTTAATAATCAGAAAGCTTACTTTATAGTAAGTATTTCTAGCAGCGAAATAGCCTATCCAGCCCTCTTTATCCGCCTGACTCCATTCCATGAACTTATCCGCTGCTTTTTGTGTGTAATAGCCGGCTTGCTTCTGAATGTAGGGAAGCAATACATAGGCAAGAGCACCCAGAACAAGACCATTCGTGGCAGATGTAAAAATTCTCTGAACTGCCATACTGGTACCACCAACAGCATAATAATTAATCATTGCATCCATCAGTACATAAGCCGCTATAGGGCCAAGTACTGTTGCTGCGACCGGAACTGCATACTCTCTAACATTCTCCGGTACCGGTACAAATTGGTAGGCCGAAGAAGCAATCGCCTCAGCCCGCTCACCAATAGACACCACCTGATGGTGCAGCTCTTTATCAACGGCCAGCAAATCTTCTGTGGCCTTTTCATCCAAACCCATGCTTGATATACGTCCTACTCTGTAGGCTATTTCAAGAAGGCCTATACCGGATGCAAGCCCATAAGACGACGTTTCACTCCAACCTCGCCCGTTGAAAAACTGCATGTAACCATTGTGTAGCGTATACTGAATACTGGTTTTAAGTGCTTCATTGAAGTCTTGATAAACGCCATGATTTTCTTTCATACCTAAGTCATCACGAATCAAAGAAACCGCTCCACCGGGCAGGTTAGCAAATTGGTTAAAGCTATATCCAACCATGAGCTTAGCGATACCATCCAGAGTTTCATCATTCAGAGAATCCAGTTGCGACCAGTTGCCGAATACTCGTTGAATCTGACCTTGCTGATGAAGTGTTTTCAGGTTATCTGCAACAATAGAGGAAATACAACTAACCAGGTTATTGGTCGGTGTCGTACCCATATAGCCACGAAATGCTTCCAGATTACTTCTTGTATAATGATGCCTCTGGATACCATCCTTCATCTCCAGCGGTGAAGTTTGGTCTTGGCTGCCATATTTATTTCCATACATCCCCAGAGAATAGGCCGTCAGTCCCTGAATAAAACCCTGTGCACATTGCGTAAACAAGGGGCTACTATCTGTAAATATCCTTTCATTAATTAATTTGGCAACTGACTCTGTAAAATCACTGCCGGTCAATAAGTGATTCCATTTCATCAATGTACTTGTGTAAGAGTAAGGCTGCCATGTGACAGCATTTATGGCTATCACCGGAATAAGCTGGGGAACAAACGCCCCCGCAATAGCAACTTTTGACAAGTTGTCTTCTCGCTCTAGAAATACACGGAGTTTTTTACCCAGCATATTAGGTGATGGTTCAAAACTGAAGCGAATATAATCATCATCCGGCGTTATTACTTTCATATCATGGGGGGAAGCGATTTTTTTCAGCCAGCTCTGACTTGTAGAGTCAATACTTCCATTGATTTTAATATTACTGGAATTTGAGCCCAGTGAGGTAACCGCCTTATTATCACTTTGATTGAGTAATGTATCTTTCTTGAGTTCAAAGATGATCTGTTGATCGCTATCTATAGTGATATCATCAAAAATAATTTCTCCTTCATACAACTCCGTTCCATCACTAACTGAATATCCACTCAGTGATAGAAGCAGCACAATAAAAAGGCTCTTAATTGGCAACCTAATATCAATCGCAATTCTTTCAAAAAAGTAGCGAAAAACAAATACCATATACTTTGCACCATAGACCAAATAGGAAACCTTCATTCTTAAAAACCTCATCAGAATGACAGATCCGTTGCCATGAATTATTGTTTATTTATTAATAAAAACATTAGAGTTTATTCATCCTCGACAACAAGATCCACTCTATAGTGAATGTCTTCCGCCAGAATATATTCAGACCAACTTCCGTTATCTGCACCCACATAGTCAAGCACAGGTTTCTGGATATATCTAATTGTTTGGGAACCATACTTCTGAAGGACAGGAGATATTAAAAAAGTCAGGGCACCTAAGGTAATACCTTCATAGGCATTATTGAGAAGATGAAACAGACCCGCTGAAACATGTCCATTTAACAAGGATACAGCAGCATAGGATGCAACCGGAAGGGCGACGCCTAACGTTAAAAGTTGAAAGTCATTAAACTCTGGTATTGCTATCCATCGGTTAAATGAAACGCCCATTGCCTCGGCACGCTTCGCAAATGAATGAAATTGATGCCTTTTATCTCTTACACTATCTCTTACACTATCGCTTACCCCCTGATAAATGTAGAGCCGTGTAAACATTTCAATAAGACCAACACCACCGGCCATTGCATAACCAATACGGTCATCTAAACCATAGTCCTCAGAAATACCCTGAAACAGATCTTCATACCCAGCCTGCAGGGTATATTGGATAGCTTTTGCAAGAGAGCGGTCAATATCGTCTTGAAATGTGGCGCTGCTACCAGCGTCAGTCAGCCCGATATTTCTTTTCAGGCTCCCGAATAAATCCCCTGCCTGAAAAGCGATGGTATTAAAACCATAACCAACAACAATTTGAGAGATACCTTCAATACTTTTATTATTTAATTTTGAAAGAAATTTAAAACTATCCGATTCAGGGTTTTCTGCAAGATCAATGGCCACGTCACTAACAACCCGTGACATACAATCCATCACTTTCTTCATTGGTGCTGTTGCCATATAGTGACGAAATGTATTGATCTTACCTCTTTGCTCTCCAGTACTGTCTCCGTAGTTTGCCATTTCAAACAAGACAAAGCCTTCAATAAAGTCAGCAGTACATTTTGATAGCAACGCAGTTTTATCATCAAATGCCTTGGTTGCTGCAATATTCCTCACTAAACTTGACACATCAGAACCAATGACTTTGTAGTTCCAACGCATCAGTGTCTCATAGAAAAGGGTAGGTGCTGGCCCCCAAGTAACATCATTGGCTATAAACACAGGAATCAGCTGTGGAAAAAATGCAGTCACTGTCGCTAATCGTGATTGACTTTCTTCTTTCCTGATGATGACAGATATATCTTTACCCTTTAAATCATCATCAATATCTAAGGTAAGATAGACATAAGGACTATGAGAAACCTGATGGTTGTTGATTTTATCCGTTACAGATTTATTGCCATGCCATAAAAAATAGTTAACATCATTTTCAAAGGTAATATGTTCATTGTCAGCTACAATTCTTGCGGGAATATTACCTTGAATCTCGTCTTTAAGCGGGCTGGTATTAATTGCTATTACTGCATTATCTTTCTGACTTCGTCCTATTTTAATCTTATTTTCACTAATCGCATTTAATTCATATTCAAAGTGATCAGCCTTTGCCACACTAATACCTAACAAGCTATTAAAAAGGCAAAAAATCAAGGTATATGAATATAGTTTAAATCTGTGCTGGAAAAAAAAATCAACTGTGAATACCATATTGCCATCTCATACAGCAGACAATCCCTTGCTATTTAATTCAGAAAAGTATGGCCTTGTGAGAACAAGGTCATACTCGATAGTACCGTCAGAAAAATATTATACTATCAATTTATGCTAGTCGAAGTACTTTTCGATATGAGAAATGTCATTACTACTTCCTGTTAAAACAACAATATCTCCAGGAAACAATTTCATGCCTTTTTGAGGTTGTAAAATCATATTATCCCGCCGTATTTCAACAATTGAAACATCTGTTCCTTTTAAGTCAAACAAATCAATCGTCTGCCCACAAACCTTACTGTTTTTATGGACAGTCACCGCGTGACGATGGGTTTGATTCGCACCTTCTAAAAGATAGTCACTCATACCAGGGTAAAATCCATTTAAGATTTCATACCCTTGAGCTCTGGCTTCATTTACTCGCTGCCGAACGTGCAGCGGATTTAAACCCAACATGAGCAGAGCGTGTTTAACGATGACAAGGCTGGACTCTAATACCTCAGGAATAACCACTGTTGCGCCCGCACTCTTAAGCGCATCAGACTGACTATCATCCCGGGTTCGTACCAGAATAGGTGTGCTCTGACAATTTTCCCGAATGGCTGTCACAATCTTAATGGCGTTCTCAGGTCGATCAATACAGATCACCACCTGACTGGCTCGCTCCAATCCAACGGCAAGTAACAATTCCAGTTTTCGGCAATCACCATAAAAAACGGGGTCACCTGCCAGTCCTGCTTCATGAACATGAAGTGGGTCATCATCAATGGCGACGTAGGTTTTACCTTCTTTGGAAAGGAATCGGGCAATGGTCTGACCCACCCGGCCATAACCGCAGATCAAGGTATGGTGGTTCATATGGGCAGTCTGTTTACGAACTTCTTCTTCTTTAACCCGATTCACTGTGTCCTCGGATTTATCGAATTTCACCAACTTAACAATTCGATCACTTTTCCGAATCAAAATCGGCGCAATAACCATGGATAAAATAGTCACTGCGAGAACAATGGAGGTCAAATTACCGCCATTTTCGCCATATTGAGAGGCGAGAGCCACCAGAGCAAAACAGAATTCTCCTCCTTGAGCCAGTGAAAGGCTGGCTCGCAGCGAGATGTTTTTGGTTTCACCCATGGTTCTCGCCAAGGTGTAGGTCACTAAAAACTTAAAGGCTATTAGAGCAATAGTACCTAGAAGTACTTCTTTCCAAAACTCTTGAAGTACTGCTGTATCTAAAATCAATCCGACAGACACGAAGAACAGCCCAAGCAATACATCACGGAATGGACGGATATCCGCTTCCACCTGATGCTTATAATGGCTTTCTCCCATCATCATACCGGCCACAAAACCACCCAGAGCCATTGACAGCTCAAGAGCATGGGAAAGCCAGGCGGCCATCAATGCAACGACCAGAGCCATCAATACAAACAGTTCTTCAGAACGTGCCTTGGCGATTTCATGAAATACGGCAGGTAACACCCACTTACCAATAGACAGCATCACTACGACAAAAATGATGCCTTCAAACAAGGCAAACCCTAACGATGAGGCAATGGCGATAGATTCCGTACCACCATTGATCAGGGCAGGGATCATAATTAAGAAGATAACAGCAGAAATATCCTGAAACAACAGAACGCCAATAGCCAACTGCCCCTGCCGGGAGCGTATTTCATTACTCTGAGTTAATTCTTTGGAGACGATAGCGGTTGAAGATAAAGCCAATGCTGAGGCACAAATCAGTGATGCCAAAAAGGGAAAATTGAAAAAGGTCAGAATGCCGAAAATCCCCACCCCAGTAACCAGCACCTGAAGCCCACCAAGACCGAAAACCTCTTTTTTCATAGCCATGATGGTCTTTATGGAGAATTCAAGACCGAGGGTAAACAATAGGAAAACCACGCCGATTTCCGCCAATAGGGCAATATCAAAATCCTGCTGTATCAAACCAGAAGTGGTTGGGCCAAGAATAATGCCAACAAACAGATAACCAAGGCTTTCAGGCATCTGAAAACGCTTGAAAAAAACGAGGGTTATAGCAGACAACGCCAGAATCAGCATCAACTGATTAAAAAATGTAAAATCCATGGGACCGCCAGCTGTGTTTATAATTGCCCGTTGCAAGTATACGCAAAAATTCCAATCTGTGGTTATATCAGGGGTTATATCTGGAATTTTTCTTTCTTGGTCTAACACTGAGTATATCGCTATCATAGGCTCCCTTTTTAGGTAAGACGTACCATGACTCAGCTACTTCTCTATACCACAGCCGGTTGTCACCTATGCGAAGATGCTCAAAAAATACTGGAAACCATTGGCTGCAAATGGTCGCCAATAGAAATCAGTACAGATAATGACTTGATAAAACACTATGGCATACGTATTCCAGTGGTTGGTATAAAGGGGCAGGAAGAAGAGCTAGGTTGGCCATTCTCCGAGAATGAACTGAAAAACTGGCTCAATAAGATCACTTCAGGATAGGATAAAGAAGAATCTTTAGTTGATTGGCAAGGATCGCATGATTAGCTATTTTTTGACTTTATTTAAAGATAACAAAGTAAACCATTCTGATACCCAGCATGACATACCTTCAGGTGAGCACGTGTCTAAAGAAAATCACCGTTTACTGAAACTCGCAACCTATGCCTCTGTTGCAACCGCCAGTTTATTGATTATTGCTAAACTAGCAGCCTGGTTTATGACCGGGTCATTGAGTCTACTGGCAACTCTGTTGGATTCAACCATGGATGTGCTGGCCTCCTTGATCACCTTGTTCGCTATTAGAATTGCCATTCAGCCGGCCGATGACGACCACCATTTTGGTCATGGCAAGGCAGAGCAGCTTGCGGTGCTGGCACAGGCTGCATTTATTGCCGGATCTGCCATTGTGTTAATACTGAACAGCCTGGATCGAATGTCCGGCGATGATATTGTGCTGCAAAATGAAAATGCCGGCCTTGGGGTTATGGCTTTCTCCATGGTGGCCACCATTATCCTGATTACTTTCCAGCGGTACGTGATCAAACGGACTGATTCCGCCGCCATTAAATCCGATTCGCTTCACTACCGTATGGATCTGTTGACGAATTTTGCGGTTATCATTGCATTGTTTGGTGCAAGTCAGGGATATGATCAGCTGGATAATTTGCTGGCTTTCCTCATCGGTGGCTATATGATTTTTAGTGTTAGAAAGCTGGCCTGGGAAGCCATCCAGCAGCTAATGGATCATGCTTTACCTCCGGAAGACCTGGAAGAGATAGAGAGAAGGGCGCTGTCCATTCATGGTGTGTTGGGTGTACATGATGTTCGCACCCGGGTATCCGGCCCAATGTCCTTCATACAGATGCACCTGGATCTTGAGGCTGAGCTGTCCTTAGAAAGAGCACACCATCTTGGCGCAAAAGCCAAGCGGGCGGTGCTGGAATACCTGCCCGATGCGGATGTGATTGTTCACCTGGATCCGTACCCCCATGAACCTATTGATGAATATTGAAAAATTCCAGGGCTGTGGCTAACGTTTCCTTGGCGATAACCGTTTCTTTTTTGCCGGTATGAACGGATATTTCCTTTACAACTTCCACCAAAAAGGCCGGTTCATTACGGCGACTCTTCGGTTTGCTGGTTAAGGTTCTTGGGAGCAACCAAGGAGCGTCGGTTTCAATCATCAGTCGATCAGAGGGAATATCTTTTACCAATGGGTGAAGGTGAGTGCCTCTGCGTTCATCACAGATCCAGCCGGTAATGCCAATGTGACAATCCAAATCCAGATAACGATACAGAGCCTTTTTCTCCGCGGTAAAACAGTGGACGACCAAACGTGACAACTGATCCCGACAGCCTTTAATCATCTCTACAAAGCGTTCAGATGCATCCCGTTCATGGCAGAAAAGCGGCATGCCCGTTTCAATGGCCAGTTCAATATGTTGTTCGAACACCTTTTCCTGAACCGGTCGGGGAGAAAAATCTCGATTAAAATCCAATCCTGTTTCGCCAATAGCCACCACCTTCTTTTCCATCAGTAAACTTTTCAGTTCTGCCATTGTGGTGTTTTGCACGTCTTTCGCATGGTGTGGATGGATACCTGCCGTTGAATAACAGTACTCAGCATAGTGATTAGCTAAGTTCAACACCTGCTGGGACTCCTCAAGGGAGGTTCCCGTCAAAATCATTGTGGTAACACCCGCTTCAACCGCGCGCGTGATTACTTCATCTCGGTCGAGATCAAAGGCCTGATCACTCAGATTGACACCAATATCAGCTAACTGCAGAGTCATGTATTTACTCAAATCGTAATAAGATCCATAGATTCTGTAGAGAATATCAGATTTGAACAAAAAGCCAGATAACAGAAAGTTATCTGGCCATACCATTAAGGCTGGAGTTTTCGATCCTGCTTTTTACCGGCAATCACCAGAAGGCAGGGCGTTAATATCAGAGTCAACACCGTGGCGAAAGCAAGACCACCGGCAATGGCGGTAGAAAGCTGGTTCCACCACTGGGCCGTTGGTCCACCTATTTCCAAGCTATGATTCAACAGGTCAATATTCGTGGATAACACCATGGGCATCAATCCCAGAATAGTGGTGACGGTTGTCAGCATCACGGGGCGTAAACGCTGGGCGCCGGTCCTGAGAATGGCTTCCTCCGCCTTCATACCTCTGCTTCGAAGCACGTTGTAGGTGTCAATCAAGACGATGTTATTGTTCACCACAATACCGGCAAGGGAAATCACACCAATACCACACATCACAATACCGAAAGGCTTTCCGGCCAACAACAAGCCAAGAAAGACGCCGCCAGTGGACAAAATAACCGCGGACATAATCAATGATGCTTGATAGAAGCTGTTGAACTGCGTCACCAGAATCATAGCCATGACGAACAGAGCAACAGTAAATGCCTTCACCAGAAACTGACCACTTTCTTCCTGTTCTTCATTCTGACCTTTGAATTGGAAGCGAACGTCCCGGGGAAGATCAAGCGCTTCCAACTGTTTCTTCAGGACCGGCAACAGGTCATTGAGCAACAGTCCTTCAGATAGATTGGCAGTGATGCTGATGGAGCGTTTGCCGTCTTGGTGCTTAATGCTATCAACCTTTGGCACGATCTCCCGGGTCATGAAATTATTGATCGGGACCAAGCCCGCTTGAGTCATCAACCTAAGTTGGTCGATGCTTTCCAGATGGCGATCGGTTTCCGGGAAACGAATACGAATATCGACTTCATCACTGCTGTCGTCCGGACGATAACTGCCAACCGTTAACCCGGACGTCACCATTCTGATCAAACCGCCGGCACTGCTGACATCCGCGCCATAACGGGCAGCATTTGCCCGGTTAACATCAATTCGCCATTCATAACCAGGAGTTGGGCCATCGTCTTCTACATTGATAAATCCATCCGTCTCTGACAGTAGCAGTCTCACTTTTCGAACACTGTCGTGGAGTACTTCAAGACTGCTGGCAGTGACCACCAATTCCAGTGGTTTGCCCTGTGGTGGTCCGTCTTTCTGTCGTTCAATGGATATATCAAGGCCAGCAAAATGCGACAGTTTCACTTTAAGATCTTCCGTGATCTCAGCCGCCTTTCTGCGGAACTTCCAGTCCACCATATTCAAGCGCAGCGTGCCCACTTCCTGATTATCGCCGGTACGGGCATACAATGTTTCCAGCTCAGGCTCTTTAAGAATGATGGCTTCGACTCGTTTGAGAATGTCGTCTTTCTCGTCAATAGACAGATTACTGGAATTGACCTTCACCTTAACAACGATGCTATCCGTATCCACATCCGGGAAAAACTCGGAACCTTTACCGAACTGGATAAACGCCACATAAATAATAAAGACCGAAGCCAGCCCGGCAGCCAGAATTTTCAGAGGATGCTGAATAGCTTTAGACAATGATCGTATATAAAAACCCGTCAATCCCGGAATATCCAACAAGTTGCCAGATTCTGCAGCAACAATGGCTTGCTGCTCTTTATTACTGATCTTTCTGGGTTTGCCAAAGACAGCACCGATGGTTGGAATAAATATCAGCGCCATCACCAGAGAAGAGGCGAGGGTGGCGATCAGAGTCAGGGGAAGATACTTCATCATCTCCCCCATAATACCCGGCCAAAACATCAGCGGGAAAAAGGCGGCCAGTGTCGTTGCCGTGGAGGCAATAATCGGCCATGACATTCTAATGGATGCATCACGATAAGCCTGCCGCCTTGGCACACCTTCCGTCATTTTCCGATCGGCAAATTCGGTAACCACCACGGCACCATCAACCAACATGCCCACGGCCATCATTAAGGAGAAAAGGACGATCATATTGATGGTTAAACCCATCATGGCAATGATCAAAATGCCTGCAAGAAATGATCCCGGAATAGCAACTGCTGCCAACACCGCACTACGAAAGCCCAGCGCCCCGATAATCACCGTCACCACAAAAATAATGGCCGAGAGTACGCTGTTTTGCAGATCGTTGACCATGGTTACAATATCCGTGGACTGATCACCCACGTAATCCACTATCAACGTATCAGGTGCCAGCTTTTGACCTTCAGCAATAATGGCTTTGGCCAGGGCAACGGTTTCGATAATATTTTCACCCGGCCGTTTTTTGATTTCCAGGGCGACGCTGTTCTGCCCGTTCATCCGGGCATAACCGCCACCTTCTTTGAAGGTGCTCAATACGGTTGCAATATCTGCAAAAGTAATAACACGATCACCGTCGGCTTTTACGGGCTGGGAAAGAATGTCTGCAGGTGTCTTATAAACCGCGGGTACTTTTACGGAAAATCGACCTTTGCCATTATCAACATTACCCGCTGCAACCAGCTGATTATTTTGAGCCACAAGGTTAATTACATCACTGGGAATCAGGCCGTAGCTTTCAAGCTTCAGCGGGTCAATGATAACATCGACCACTTCTTCACGATCGCCGGCGATATCCACTTCCAGTATTTGTTTTCTGGATTCCAGCACATCTTTCAACTCACGGGCCATTTTGACCAAAGCTCGTTCAGGAAGATTTCCAGATAACACAGCGGTAATGACAGGCGCCATACTGGCAAACGTAATTTGATGAATTTCTGGCTCATCCGTATCTTTGGGTAACTTACTTTTCGCCAGATTTACTTTGTCCCTGACGTCCGCCAGTACTTCATCTGTGTCCATACCGGCAATAAACTCCAGCACTACCGACGCATGGGATTGAGATGCCGTGGCGCTCATTTCCTTTAAGCCTTCAATGGCGCGAAGCTCTTTTTCCAGCGGAAGGACGAGAAGACGCTCAGCATCCTCAGGGGAAATGCCCTCAAAATGGACAGACACATAAATGACCGGAATGGTAATGTCGGGGCTGGACTCCCGGGGAATGGTCATATAGCTGGCAAACCCGGTGAGCAGAATCAGTGCCAGTAACATCATGACACTTCGGGTTCGTAATAATGAAGCCGTTATCAGATCACGCACAATGCATTACTCCCCGGCAACCAGTGATAAACCCGGATTAATCACCGAGACCTGATCACCGGCCCGGACAAATCCCTGGCCACGGGTGATGACTTTTGCATGTCGGGGAATGCCGGTAATCCATAGGCGATTACTTTCTGACTTCACCAGATCGATGGGTGTGAATTGCACACGATCCTTATGGTTTACCCATTTCACCCCTGGTTTGCCGTCTTCATCCAACGCCAGCCAGGCAGGGCTAATTTCCAGCGCAAGCACTTCATCCATAAAAAGATCGGCTTCAACACTCAATCCGGCTGGAATATCCATGGCTGGGTTTTCAACAGTTAACTCAACTTCGAAGGTTCGGGTAGAACTGTTTGCCTGACGACTGATAAAGCGGATATAGGCCTGTCGTGACTGACCATCTGCAAAGCGAACCGACGCGGACTCGCCGGCCTGAAATTGAGCAATAGAGGCTTGGGGCACATCCACACTGATCACCAGTGGATCCAGATCCAGAATCTCGGCCACCGGCTTACCCGTATCAATAAAATCGCCCACTTCAACATAGCGCTGGTTGAGCACTCCAGAAATCGGAGCGACCACCTTCGTGTTTTCCCAATGTATTCTCAGTTGCTCTTTATTGGAAATAGCTTCAGCCAGAGAGGCCTCCAGGTCGGCCACCTGATTATCCGCGATCAGCTTTTTCTTCTGCAGAGAGATGACTGAATCATAATCCTGCTGAACTTGTTTGACCCTGGCTTTTGCGGATGCCAGCTGAGCTTTTAAACTGCCTTCATTGAGTTTAAGAATTTCCTGCCCAACCGTAATCAGTTCGCCCCGTTTTCCAGACACTTGAACCACGCGTGCTGCCAGTTCAGAGCTCACTGTGACCGTACGGTCTGTTTCCGTGCGACCATAAAGCGTCAAGGTTCGTTTAATCAGTGTTTGGTCAAAACGCGTCGCTTCAACGGTGGGTAATGCGTAATTTGGGTTTTCCAAAGCCGAAGGGGGAGGGGATCGATCACTGTCGTTAATATCAACGACATCTGCTGTCAGTAGGTACACAGCGATGACGGCTGAAACACCCCCTGCGGCCAGCCATGAACCGCTCAACTTGGCAAATTTCTGCATTCCACTCACTTTATTATTCTGATGGCATCACTGCCTGAAATTAGGCTGCACCTTTACATCAGCTGTCTAAAACAAAAGCTTCAGTCCGAATAAAACTGCATATCCAGGCTAAAAATAGCTGACCATGTACATTCGTTTCAATGTGAGGCATTTTCGCAACATATTTCCATAAAATCGACCAGTTTATGGCGTTGCCGGAAAATCAAAATAACGACACTGGTAAAGTATCGTTATTTCAATGAGTTGAGGGAAGGGAGGTCAGCTATTGTTTCTTCGATTAGCGGCCTGTTTTGTCGCGGTAGTCTGCAGCGCTTCTATCAAGGAGTATTCATAGACACGAGCCGGAATATGATGATAGCCAAAGCTGGCCACGGTCAACCCTAGTTGAATACCATGCACGATAGACCACATAGTAACTGTTTCATAAACAGTATGACCTAAATGAAGAACACCAAAAACATGCTCCCCAATTCCATGGTCATGATCATGGTAATGTTTTTGACCTCCATAAATAAACTCACCAACACCATGGGTATGATCAACAATCTCAGCAACATGGAACCCAGAACCTATGAGTTCTAAAATCACTTTTTTTATCCCAGAGCTAACCGCAGGGCCGTGGGAGTGACCATCAGTTTCAAAACCCATTAATGATGAACCATAGCGGACAAATTCAACACCGTGTAAAACGAGCCCAACCAAATCCCCATAACCAATAACGGTTTTGACCAGGGAGTGCCGGAATAAACGCCAGCGATCAACTACATAAATGGAGCTTGGCAGGTTTTGATCATCAAATGTCATGATCATGGAATAGCTATCACCAATATCAAATGTAAGAAAATCTTCTGAGATCACTGAGTTAAGAAGATTCGCATCCTGGGTTGAAAGATCGTGGCTCTCAGGCTTGAATAAATGCATAGTTTGGGACAGTTTTTTTTCACCGATCACATAATCATTGAGATCCTTTTCACCGTTTATCTCTTTTAGAGCGTCTGAAATCAAAGCCGGGTGGAAGAAGGAAATCAAAGCCCTGGCTTGAGGAGAGTCTTTGTCGCCAAGATTGAGGGCATCAAAATCGATATGAATCGGTGCTGTAGTAGATTTACTTCCTTGCTTCACAGTGATGGAGCCATAATCACCGGCGACATCCGGCTTTTGATAAAACAGGGCATTAAACTGAAGAGTCCCAACTAATGGGTTACTTTGCTCAGTCAGCGTTTGAGCTGATGGTGTAAAGTTTACATGGCAAGACTCTGCACCTTTAACGCAATCAGTACTCAAAGAACCTTTAGCATCAGAGTCTCCAAGATAACTAATAGTGATGATACCCTCAGGATCAGCCGAAGCAGCACTCCCAATAAATACCAGTAATAAAGTAATAAAGAGGGCAAAACCCTTTGCGGCAAAATTCATATTGATAGTCCAATTCAGTTTTTATTAAACGTTTTTAGAATAGTCATAAAATCAAAAGGCGCAAATGAGATTTATTCTCAATTAATTAAATCCATCCTATAACTCGTATTAATAGGGTTGGGATAAGAATATTACCTATTTAACATAATATATATTATGCGCACATACGGCATTATTTAGGCGATACCTTCATAGAACGTTTGGAGTTATAGAATTTTTTCTGAAAACTGTTGTCAAAGCCATAGGCGAGTAATAGAGGCTTTTAATGGGAGACTTTTAATGGGAAACATTCACTCTGGGAAGCGTTGAACTTTTCCTGACAACCTGTTCCCTAACGTAACAGTTTTGTTACTTATTGCCGAAATATTTAACGACTGCGTCCATAAACTTGCTAAGACAGTAGAAAACTGTCTAATATTTATTTTGGTATAGCAGTCACCACAAGTGTTGCGAACAAAGGGCTTTAGCCAACAAGGAATGAAAATAAACGACATTCTTAGTTCACAACAGCCCTGAAAATTAACTCTAAAAAAGGTAACTGCCGATGACTTTAAAAGGCTTGGTTAAACTGACTCAACTTATGCAAGAACAACCGCTGACCGTAATCCAGTGGCAAATACTTCTTGTAGTGGCTGAGAACCCTGGTGAGACCATCACCGATCTTGTGAACTCTGAAAAATTGACCTGCGGGACACCTAGCGATATTGCTGTCAGTGTTAAGCGTCTTGGCGAAGGCCGTCATGATCGTCCTGGACTTGGACTGATCAAGAAGGTTCAACATGAAGACGATGGCCGTTATTTCAAGCTGACTCTAAGCGCCAAAGGTAAGAAGTTGGTAGAAAAAATAAAGCAAAAGTCTCGTAATTTTAAGTAAGGGAGGGATTTTCAGGGCTCACCCTATGCGATAAGAGTATCTATGCAGTTACTCTTAATATCTGAGCCCTCCTCCTATTTATCTCCAGTCACATTCCCTCTCTCAGTATGCCCCCTACTCCCCACTTACTGAGCACTGTGTGTTGATCGCAAAAATTGTTCTTTTGCGCCTCCAAATCTAACGGCCTCGTACCTGACAACCTGGTAATGCTTTCAGTGTTCACCGAGACCTTAATTTAGTCATCTTTTTAATATATCTCGCCAAAACCACTTTTTAATGCCGGTAAGAATAGTTACCGGCATTAAAGTAATTATTGATAGAACTGATAATACCAGTATTATAATACTGGTATTATCAGTTCTACATGAGCAGAGAAAATGCAGGAATCTACAGAAAGCGACATGAAGCGAACCCGAATCTTTCATATTCTTGATGAATTGCAGGAAAAAGGAGAGCGCATAAACGCGGATAAAATCGCACGATTGGGTAAGATGGGTAAGCAAACCGTTCTTCCTTATTACAACGAATGGCGGTTTCTCAGCGACCTGAGCAAAGATGAAGACATTGAACTTCCTCAGGATCTGGTAAAAAGCCTGAAGCGAGAGATTGGCAAGTGGAAGCACTCCCTGACTGAGCAGCAACGCTCACAGGAAGAAGCGTCTAATCAGGAAATCGATGAACTCAAGCAAACCATTCAACAGCTGATTGAAAGAAATGAAGCGCTCTCTAAAGAAAATAGAGAATATAAGACGACGAACGAGCAAATAACTCTTGAGTTGGGACAGTGCCAGGAGACAGAGAAGCAGCAGGCGCTACAGATACAATCCCTGCAATCAAAACTTGAGCAGGAACAAGAGCGCAGTATTCAGACCATTGATGCGTTGAACCAACAAAAGCAAGACCATCAGGAATCAGTGAAAGCGCTTGAAAAACAGCTGGACCAACGACACCAGGAGCAAATCAATCATTGGTTAGGTGTCGTGGATGATGAGAGAAGAGCCAAAAAGAGTCTCGAAAAAAGCATCACTGACCAGAATGACAAAATCCATTCTATGAGCAAAACTCTCATGGAGCTGGAGAATCGTCTGGAAAACAAATCCCGTGCTTATCTAAAGGCGTGCGAAGAAAAAAATGATCTTGCAGCAACAACCAAAGACCTTAAGACCTCCTCAGACATAGCTGAGAAGATCAGCCTTCTTCTGGATTGTGGCAACACCGAGATCATCATGACGGTTAGAGAGCTACTGATCGATAAAAAAGAGCAGATCCACCTTAGGCGGCAACTGGATGATATTTCGCAATCAAAAGCAAACCTGGAATCACTTTTGGAAAAAACCGAATCAAAACTGGCCAGATTTAACCAGCTCGAATTAGAAGTAGAACGCCTCAAAGGTGCCGCTGAAGCTTTCGAGAAGACCATGCCTGGTAAAAAATAATGAGCAGTATCATGACCATATTTGGCTCCGCAGTGATGGAGCTTCCACCTGCCCCGCCCCAGGCATCACCGCTGCATCAAGACAATATGCTTGGCGCCAAAAATGATGCAGAAGCCCTGCAATTCTATCTTCAGAAAGCCGGCGCACGCTCTAAAGAAACCCTAAGGCGCTACGATCGAGAAATCACCCGCTTCACCGCTTATTTATACCTTGAGCTAAAAGTCAGCTATCAAAACGTACGACTCAAGCATTTACAAAACTACCTGACCTTCATTCAAACACTGCCATATCACTGGACAACCCAAGGCATTCTACCCGGCCAACCAGAAAGGGTGCTGTTTAAGTCCTCCATAAAGCCCGGAAAGAGTACAGATCAGGTGATCGATGTGTTGTCGTCCTTTTTCTCGTTTCTGGAGAAAAACAGATACATTACAGGGAATCCAACTGCAGCACTGATCCGATCTGGCGAAAAACTGGCCCGAGGAAATACCGTCGTACGTTACTTTCATGACTCAGACTGGGAATTCATCAAGAAGTGTATTGACCACCTACCCTCTAATACAATAGGTCAAAAGATGGAAGCAGCTCGAACCCGATACATCATCGCTTTAGGATATGGACTGGCACTTCGAGAATCTGAACTCACCCATCACAACTGTACCGATATACATCCAGATAACGACAATGGTTTTTACTTGAGCGTACTGGGCAAAGGGAAAAAGCGCCGGCATATCCCGCTCAACAACCAGCTTCGAGGCACGATCATGGACCTCAAGCAGTTATACGGCATTGATAGCCTTTATGGTGACACATTTCCACTGGCACCCAGGCACAGGATGTTAAATAACACCCTATGCGCCCTATCCCCAAGAGGGTTAAGGCAATGGTGGCGAACCTTTATGAACCGATGTGCAATCAATGCTGAACCGGAACTGAAAGCCCGACTCAGCACAATGCCATTCCACGCTTTGAGGCACACAGCATTAACCCATCTGGCGCGTAAGATGGATATTGAAGATCTCGCGATTTTTGCAGGACATGACTCCATTCAGACGACAAGCCAGTACTATCATGCAGAAGCCAGTCGTTTAAAGAGAATGTCTGCCGATCACTATCTTTGAACTAACAGCACAGCACTCAATATTATCAATACTATTTGTGAAAATTTGTAAGGGATGCAGAAAACCAATATCAGGTAATATCGTGAACGCCATGGGCAAGCATTGGCATCCACATTGCCTGCTTTGTAAAAGCTGCCGGCAACCGCTGCAAGGTGGCTCATTTGTCGTATTTAGAAAAAAACTATATCACCCTCAGTGTGTTCGCTGCCCGGGCTGCAAAAAACCGATTTCAGCAGAATACGTTGAACACAACAAAATGCCCTGGCACCCCGCCTGCATACCAACCAGGGGTAACAAAAAATGCTCAGTATGCAGAAAACCACTAACTCGCCGGTATTTTGTTGATTTTTGGGGTAACCCCTATTGCGATCAACATCAAAATCATCCGGAATGCTCCAGCTGCGGCCGACTGGTTTGCGACAACCTCACCGATGGCGGCATGCAGTATCCCGACGGTGTCGTGATTTGCAATCAGTGCAGCCTTAACGGCATCTCCACGCAGGCACAAGCTGATCAGATTGCGGAAGAAATGCGCTTCGCACTGGCCTCCGTCGGTTTAAAGTTAAACTCCACCCAGACCCCAGTATTTCTATGTGGCCGAGATGAGCTGAATGGCGCCAGTCATCATAATTTCCATGACAACCACCCCATTCTTGGCGTGACTCGCACCAATACCACTCATAGTCGCGGGGAGATTCTGGCGAGAAATTTTGACTGCATCCTGATTCAGGTCAACCTGCCAGAAGAACATTTCCGAACCGTGATGATTCATGAATTAACCCATGCCTGGTTTTTTTATAATTATTTTCTGGATCTTCCTCTAAAAGTCGAAGAAGGCATGTGCGTGCTCATGGAGTACATCTGGCTCAAAAATCTGGACACAAAAGATGCAGAGTTCCGGCGCAAACAAATCGCATTAACACCAGACCCCATTTATGGCGATGGTTTTCGTGAAGCAAGAGAGGCTTTACGTCTTATGCCGCTCTCAAAGCTACTGTCGTACATTAAAGAAAAGAAAAAATTCCCTACTCGGTGGGCTGCGTTTTTCTACTGAAGCTAAACTGATTTAATCACTCCACACATCCGTGCAAACCTATGACTATCGTCGTTCATCATATATCCATAACCAGCGGCAATATCGCAGAAAGCGAAAAATTCTACAGCCTTTTTGGATTTCACGCTCAGACGAAATACACAGATGACAACGTTACTATTCTTCTTATGGCGCTAGCCGGCTCAGCAAAAATCGAGCTATTCCAGTTCGCAACACCTTGCAAAATAAGCGCTACGACCAACTATTTTCCGTATATAAACAAATTGGGAATCACGCACTTTGCACTTCAGATTCCAGAATCTGGAACCAATGAGGAAACAGCTAGAAGAGAAATGCATAAAATGCTCTTCTATTCTTAACGCTAGGCTAGGATGCTTTCGGTATTTTTTTACAGCAGATCCAGATGGCAATCAGATAGAGCTGGTGGAGATCAGACCAGAGGAGTTTGAATCAGAGAGATGAGATAAGAGAATAATGGAGGCGAGTACCGGAGTCGAACCGGTCTAAATGGAGTTGCAGTCCACTGCATAACCGCTTTGCTAACTCGCCTTAAATAGATGGTGCCCGAGGCCGGAATCGAACCGGCACGATCTTTCGATCGAGGGATTTTAAGTCCCTTGTGTCTACCAATTTCACCACTCGGGCATAAGAACATATTACAAACTTATGCCATAAAAAAACAGGCTATTGCCTGCATTCTTTATGTATTACATATAGAACGTTAAAACTGGAGGCGAGTACCGGAGTCGAACCGGTCTAAATGGAGTTGCAGTCCACTGCATAACCGCTTTGCTAACTCGCCTTCTATTAAAAACTGCAAAACAGCTATTAATATTTGGAGCGGGAAACGAGGTTCGAACTCGCGACCTCAACCTTGGCAAGGTTGCGCTCTACCAACTGAGCTATTCCCGCTCTATCTCTCAAAACACTCACTTAAGGAGTTATCTTCAAGAGTTGTGCTTCATACCGTAACACCAAGTTGTTTCTAACTATTTCAACTCGCTGCCACTGCCTAAGCACGAAGCGTATTTTAGGTTTTTCTCCTTTGATGTCAACCGCTTTCCGTCTTTTCAGTCAGGCTTTTGAAACGGCGACAGATCTGGCCAAGCCGCTTTGAGATAAACGTACATTGACCACAGGGTTAAAACCACGGCCAGATACAGCAATAAGATGCCCGCATAATCTGTCCAGGTGTCCAACGGTTTAGGAGACAATAGCAATAAAGTGATCGCCACCATTTGCGCCGTTGTTTTGGCCTTACCAATCATACTTACAGCAACACTGGTGCGCTTACCAAGTTCAGCCATCCATTCCCTTAAGGCAGAAATCACAATTTCCCTGCCAACAATGATCATGGCAGGTACTGTCATCCAAAAAGAACTGAACTCGTCAATAAGCAAACACAGCGCCGCAGCCACCATAATTTTATCCGCCACGGGATCAAAAAAAGCACCGAAGGGTGTGCTTTGATTCCATCGGCGAGCCAGATAGCCGTCAAACCAGTCGGTGACCGCCGCGAAGGCAAAAATCCCAGCACACACAAGATAGCGGGACTCGAAGGGTAAATAGAAAATGATTACCAGAAAGGGAACCAGAACAATTCTTGCAAGTGTCAGAAAATTTGGAACGTTCATGTTATGCCAAAAATTGATGCCGTTGTTATAAGCAGTAAGCAAACCGCTTAGTTTATTCAGTATTTATGCGGAGCATACGGTACACAGTACCTGACATTTTCGCTAGTCATTATGAAAATAATCATGAATCTGTTGAGCCATTTTACGACTAATCCCCTCCACCTTTGCCAGCTCATCAACAGAAGCATTATAAACACCATCTTTACCGCCAAAGAACTTTAGCAGAGCTGAGCGGCGCTTACTGCCAACACCTGGGATATCGTCAAGCACAGAGCGATTCCGAGCCTTCTGGCGACGCTGACGATGACCGGTGATGGCAAAGCGATGCGCCTCGTCCCGAATCTGCTGTATGAGTAGCAACGCGGCGTCATACCCTTCTGGATTTAATTCTTTTCCATCATATAACAGCTTTTCAAGACCCGCCTTTCGGGTGACACCTTTCGCAACGCCCAGCATGGGAATCTGCAGCTCCAGCTCTGCAAGAGCTTCTGCGGATGCTGTCAGCTGTCCTTTACCGCCATCAATAATAATCAAATCTGGACGACCACCCTCTTCTTTCTCATCCTCCATGGAAGCCAGTCGATGATACCGTTTTTTCAAGGCCTGGTTCATGGCGGCATAATCATCACCGGGTTCTATGCCTGAAATATTATACCGACGATACTCACTGATCTTTGGGCCTTCAGCACCGAAAACAACACAGGAAGCCACTGTCGCCTCTCCCATGGTATGACTGATATCGAAGCATTCCATTCTGATGATCGGCTTAGACAAGCCCAGCAATTTAGATAACTGCTGATAACGCTGAGTCAGATGACTTTTATTGGCAAGATGGCTCTGCAGGTTGTGTTGCGCATTTTTATTGGCCAACACTAACCAATCATGACGTTCTGAGCGCACTCGATGTTTTATTTTCAGTTTTTTCGCTGCCAGTGATTCAATGGCTTGCTCCACCACCAAAGCACCTGCAAACTCAAACGGCACAACAATTTCATCGGGAAAGTCTCGACTGCCGGCAAGCCGAACATAAAACTGAGCGACAAACTCTTCCAGATAATCAGAATTGGACGACTCAAGCTTAAACTCCGGAAAGTAATACTTATGACCAAGCACATGGCCTGAGCGGATAAACAACACATCAAAACAGGTCTTCCCTGCCAGTTCGGCAAAGCCTATCACGTCCACATTACCCGACGCCTTCGTGACCGACTGCTGTTCTTGCACCGCTCTTAGGTGTGAAATCTGATCACGAAGTGCTGCGGCAGCTTCAAAATCCAAAGACTCTGCTGCTGTTTCCATTCTTTTTATCAGTGAGCGAATCAGTTGCTGGCTTTTTCCTTCCAGAAACTGACTGGTGTCGTGAATATCCTGAGCATATTCTTCTTCGGAAACCAGTCCTACACAGGGGGCTTTACAGCGATCTATCTGATACTGGAGACAAGGTCGAGTTCTATTTCGAAAGTAGCTGTCCGTACACGAGCGGATTTTAAACACTTTCTGCAATAGATGAAGACTGTCTTTTACTGCAACCCGGCTGGGGTATGGACCAAAGTATTTACCCTTCTGTCGTTTACGGCCTCGACAGGACTCCATTCTGGGAAATTCATTATCACCAGAAATAAAAATATAAGGGTACGACTTATCATCCTTGAGCAGAATATTGTATTGCGGCCGTCGATTTTTGATCAGATTTTGTTCCAGCAGTAGAGCTTCGGTCTCTGTCTGGGTAACCGTGACCTCAATATCAACAATCCGGCTTACCAACGCCATGGTTTTCGTAGTCAGGCCGGTGGCTCGAAAATAACTGGATAACCGATTTTTAAGATTCTTAGCCTTGCCAATATAGAGGGTTTTTCCATGACCATCCCGCATGTCATAAACACCGGGGCGCGTCGAAACACTTTCCAGAAAGGATTTATGATCAAAGGGCTTGGAATCAGCAAGGCTTAACGGTTCACTGTCTGCCATATACATCCAGTTGGACTACATATATCAGACCATTATACCCGTCGCCTTTCAAGTTGCTACTTTGTTGGCTGTGTGCTCTCACCTCGCTTACTTGCCGCCGCGTAGCAACTTGAAATCCTTTGGGTATATATGGGAGTCGGCTGCGCTATTGAACGGTATCAATCAATTCATGGCGAATCGCCAGATGGGTAAGCTCAACATCACTGGTGATATCCAGCTTTTCAAAAATACGGTATCGATAACTGTTCACGGTTTTCGGGCTAAGGCACAGCTTGTCAGAAATGGCCTGAACCTTTTCACAATTGACAATCATCAGAGCAATTTGAGTTTCACGATGGGAGAGTTGACCAAAGGGAGAGGCTGCATCCGGTTCCATGGATTTAAGCGCCATCTTCTGAGCAATCTCTGGAGATAGATATTTTTTCCCGGCATACACAGTTTGAATTGCTGTCACCATTTCCAAGATATTAGAACTTTTAGTGACATATCCGGAAGCACCGGCTTCAATCAATTTATTAGGAAAAGGATCATCAATACAGACGGTGACCGCAATGACTTTGGCCGAAGATTCAATCTGACAAATCTTTCGAGTCGCTTCAAGACCACCAATGCCAGGCATTCTGACATCCATCAGTACTACATCAGGCTTTACTTCGCGAAAAAGGTCAATGGCCTCTTCCCCACTGGCCGCCTCAGCAACGATCTCAATATTGTCGATATCTGACAACATTCTTGAGATCCCGGTTCTCACCAGATCGTGGTCATCCGCTAACAGAACTCGAATCACTGACTACTCCAGCACACTTATAATTATTATTCTGCATTTAAGGATTATTATGCATGGTATGGTCAGTTAAGAAAACCCTGCGGACATAAAAGACAGATGACTATTAGTCATCTGTCTATCTCTAATAACTATTAGAGTTTGCCTTCCAATTCAGGCACCGCTTCAAACAGGTCTGCAACCAAACCGTAATCCGCTACCTGGAAGATAGGCGCTTCTTCATCTTTGTTGATGGCAACAATGACTTTACTGTCTTTCATACCGGCCAGATGCTGAATAGCACCGGAGATACCGACAGCGACGTACAGGTTTGGCGCAACGATTTTACCGGTCTGTCCAACCTGCATATCGTTAGGTACATAACCGGCATCAACAGCCGCACGGGACGCGCCAACAGCAGCACCCAGTTTGTCCGCCACTTTGTAGAGAAGCTCAAAGTTCTCACCGTTACCCATACCACGGCCACCGGAGACAATAATCTCGGCAGCAGCCAGTTCAGGCCGGTCAGATTGAGCCAGCTCTTCGCTGACAAAGCTGGAAACGCCAGCGTTGTTATCTGCAGAAATAGCTTCAACAGCCGCGGAGCCACCTTCTGCAGCGGCTGGATCAAAACCCGTACCACGAACAGTAATCACCTTCACAGCAGCGCTGGACTTAACCGTCGCAATGGCATTACCCGCATAGATTGGACGAGCAAATGTATCGGCGCTTTCTACTTTAATAATATCCGACACCTGATCCACATCCAGCAGCGCAGCAACGCGCGGCATCATGTTACGAGCATCAGTGGAAGTAGACGACAGAACGTGGGAATAGTTTTTACCAAGCTCCGCAACCAACAGGCTGACATTTTCTGCCAGACGGTGTTCAAAGGCAGCATTATCAGCCAACAAAACTTTCACAACACCAGCAACGTTAGCAGCTTGTTCAGCAACAGCACCGCAGTTAGCACCGGCAACCAGCAGATGGATATCTCCACCAATGGCAGCTGCGGCAGACACCGTATTCAGTGTCCCGGCACCCAGAGTTACGTTGTCATGATCAGCAACGACGAGTATGGTCATTAGATCACCTTTGCTTCATTTTTTAATTTTTCGACCAGCTCATCAACACTGGCGACTTTAATGCCAGCCTGACGTTCTGCGGGCGGCTCAACCTTCAGGGTTTCAACAGTGGATGACACGGTCACGCCCAGGTCTTCCGGCGTTTTCACATCCAGAGGCTTACGCTTGGCCTTCATAATGTTTGGCAGGGACGCGTAACGCGGCTCATTCAAACGCAGATCCGTTGTCACCACAGCCGGGAGACTCAGGCTTAATGTCTGTAAACCGCCGTCTACTTCACGGGTCACATTCACTTTGCCATTATCAACATTCACTTCGGAGGCATAAGTACCTTGCCCCATGCCAGTCAGCGCTGCCAGCATCTGACCGGTTTGGCCGTTATCGCTGTCAATGGCCTGTTTGCCCAAGAGAACCAGGTCTGGCTTTTCTTCATCCACAACCGCTTTGAGCAACTTGGCAACACTGAGAGAGCCTAAAGGCGCACCATCAGTTTGAATTTGAATGCCACGGTCTGCACCCAGTGCCAACGCAGTCCGTATCTGTTCCTGGCACTCTTTTGGGCCGATGGATACGGCAACAATTTCTGTTGCTACCCCTTTCTCTTTCAGTCTTACTGCTTCTTCTACAGCAATTTCACAGAAAGGGTTGATTGCCATTTTGACGTTGGTGAGATCGACGTCGGTATTGTCCGCCTTCACCCGAACCTTGACGTTATAGTCAATGACTCTTTTGACGGCTACTAGTATCTTCATAGGTTCGCAGCCTTCCCTTCTCGTTATTGGCTTGATTTGGAATGTTCAAACAGATAACGGAACAACCGGATGAATCAAAATGATTATTCAGTCACCTGTGTTCACACATCTGCGCAGACGCAGTCTACCAGCAGGTTTATAAGGGTTCAAACGTATGTTCCAAATAGTTCATACAAACGATTTCATTTGTATCTACGGCACTTATCATTTATAGCTCGGGTTTTACGCAGCCTATACTGGCTACCCTTTACTATAAGGCAGTTGATGTTTACTTTTGCCTGCCAGGCTTTTTCCGTTTATAAGGTTTACGCACTTCCGGTTGCTTGAGATCAACACCAACGCATTAAATATAGGCAACAATATTGCTCATTTCGGTAAACACTGATTATAATGCCAAGCAAATTCAAACACTTGTTTGAAAACGGTTATCCATAAAGACCGTCTATACCCAAAGGATTTCAAGTTGCTACGCGGCGGCAAAAGAGTGAATCCTTTAGGCCCTCGGGTCCCATGAGCCTACAGCAGTAGGTGATTGGGGTGAGCGAGTGCAGCCAACAAAGTAGCAACTTGAAAGGCGACGGGGATACTTGTGTTTGCCATAACCATTAGAAAATAACACTCCGACAGGGAGGAAGCTGATCATGGAACGCGAATCCATGGCATTTGATGTCGTTATCGTGGGTGCCGGCCCTTCGGGTTTATCGGCCGCCTGTCGTCTGATGCAACTGGCCCAGGAGCAAGAGAAAGAGCTTGCTGTCTGCGTTGTTGAAAAAGGCTCTGAAGTCGGCGCTCATATTTTGTCCGGTGCCGTTTTTGAACCCACCGCATTAAATGAACTGTTCCCGGACTGGAAAGACCGAGGAGCACCACTGAATACACCGGTATCAGCGGACGATATTTTTGTACTCCGCTCCGAGACCAAGTCTATAAAAGTGCCCAACCTTTTTGTGCCTAAAACCATGCACAATGAAGGCAACTATATTATCAGCCTTGGTAACCTGACCCGCTGGCTGGCAGAACAAGCCGAAGCCATGGGCGTTGAGATATTCCCGGGCTTTGCGGCTCAGGAAGTGCTTTTTAACGACGATGGTAGTGTTAAAGGCATTGCCACCGGTGATATGGGTATTTCTGAGGCTGGCGAAGAGAAAGACAGCTATATGCCAGGCATGGAGCTCCACGCCAAATACACGCTGTTCTCTGAAGGCTGTCGAGGGCACCTTGGCAAGCAGCTGATCAGTCATTTTGACCTGGATGCTAATAGCGATCCTCAGCATTATGGCCTCGGTATTAAAGAGTTGTGGGATATTGATCCTGCCAAACATCAGGAAGGCTTAGTGGTTCACACGGCGGGTTGGCCACTATCCGTTGCAGGCACAGAATCCACTGGCGGCGGCTTCCTCTATCACCTGGAGAACAATCAGGTGGTGTTGGGCCTGATTACTGATCTGAGTTATTCCAACCCTCACCTGAGCCCTTTTGAAGAGTTTCAGCGTTATAAGCAAAACCCTGTCATCAAGCAGTATCTGGAAGGCGGCAAGCGGGTTTCTTATGGCGCTCGCGCCTTGGCAAAAGGCGGACCAATGTCACTGCCGGAAATGACATTCCCTGGTGGATTGTTGATTGGTTGTGACGCTGGCACCATGAATGGCGCCAAGATTAAGGGCTCTCACACCGCCATGAAGTCCGGCATGATCGCAGCAGAAGAAGTGTTCAAGGCCATCGACTCTGGCGATGAGGGCGGCAAAAAGCTGGAAAGCTTTGATCAAGCCTTTAAAGGCTCGTGGCTTTACAAAGAACTGCATCAACAGCGCAACTTTGGCCCGGCTATGCACAAGTTTGGCAACATTCTTGGTGCCGCGTTTGCCTTTACGGATCTGAACATCTTTAATGGCAAACTGCCGTTTACTCTGAGAGATAAGACGCCAGATCATGCGACCTTAAAGCCTGCGGCTGAAAGCACGCCAATCAACTATCCAAAACCGGATGGTGTTATTTCTTTTGACCGATTGAGCTCTGTCTTCCTCTCGAATACCAATCACGAGGAAGATCAGCCATGTCATTTGAAACTGACCGATGAAACCATTCCTCTTACACAGAATCTACCTATGTTCGATGAACCCGCCCAGCGTTATTGCCCGGCCGGCGTTTATGAAATCGTGCTGGATGATGTGACTGGAGAGAAGCGATTCCAAATCAACAGTCAGAACTGCGTTCACTGCAAGACCTGTGATATTAAAGACCCCGCCCAGAATATTACCTGGGTCGCTCCGGAAGGTGCGGGTGGTCCGAACTATCCAAATATGTAACTCGATTAAGCCATAAGACAGCGAGGGCGATTTATTCGCCCTCCTCTTTTAACACTCCGATCGAAAATAACTCGCCTCCACTGGGAACCACAAGCTCAACACCTTCCTCAATCACTTGTTCTTGCGCATCGTTCACCAACTGATAGAAGACATTCCTATTCACTCGGGCATACAATCGATCACGAACCAGAACGTATAACATTTCAGCCAGAAAGCCTGCCCGCTCCCCAGTGAGTATTGGCGAACCCTTACCGACAACCACTTGATCACCAATATTCGTTGTCAGATGATACTCTTTTCCAGCCTCACCCTCTTGCACATCCGCAGCAATCACCACGAAAGGCACATCTTCCACTTGAATTCGCACCTTCTCTACCGGGGTAACCAAGTAGTAGTCATCATCATCCCGGCGCATCACCGAGGCGAATAAAGAAACCATTTTCTCTCTGGCAATTGGAGAACCGTTGTAGTGCCAGCGCCCTTCTCGATCGATGCGCATATCGATATCGCCACAAAACGGTGGATTCCATGAGTGTACCGGCGGCAATCCTTTCTGCTTTTTCAGAAGCTGCAGGGATTTACCCACTCCACCAACATCGCTGATTTCATCCATTTAGGCCTCCCACAAATTATCAACCCATACCCATTACGGCTCATTAATCATTATTCATCGCCGTTATTTAAGAATACAGATTTAACGTCAATTTTTATGACTATTCAAAATCGATAACCGCCTAAATGCTAACATAAAGTAATAAAAACAGGCTTATGGACTCATACATGAAGCTCTTTAAGGTTCTCGCTGGATACCTCACTCGCTGGCTTAGCCACAATGTCCAGAAAAAACACACACCACTGTGTGATTTTGAGCGTATTCGTCATGAGGTAAAACCCTGCGACGTACTGCTGCTTGAGGGGCGAACCCGAGTCAGCCAGGTCATCAAGCAGATGACCCAGAGCCCCTGGTCTCACGCCATGCTGTACATTGGCCGAATCCACGATATTGAAGATGAGCAAGTCAGGCTAAGAATCAGCGAATCCTATGATGGCGCCCCGGACGAACAATTAATCATTGAAAGCGAACTGGGTGTCGGTACCGCTATTCGACCATTGAGCGCTTACGAAGGTGAACATTTAAGAATATGTCGCCCCAAAGGGTTGAGCTACCCTGATAGCCAGAAAGCATTGCATTACGCGGTCAGCAGACTGGGGATGGATTATAACGTTCGACAAATACTGGATCTTGCTCGATTTTTCTTTCCTTATGCATTCTTGCCAAAACGTTTTGGCTCCTCTCTTTTTCATCATGCGCCCGGACAGGAAACCAAAACTGTTTGTTCAACGATGATCGCCGAAGCATTTAGCTTTATTCAATTTCCCATTTTGCCGTTGGTCAAACAAAGCTCTGAGTCCAGTGTCCAGTTATTTCAACGCAACCCCAAACTCTGCACACCCAGCGATTTTGATTACTCACCTTACTTCCAGATCATAAAGTATCCATTTCTGGATTACGCACATCATTCTGACTACCGCCTATTGCCCTGGCATGGGCATGGAATACTTGAAGGTAAAGAAGCGGATATTTATATGTCATCTCTTCAAATGCAGCAGCTGCAAGAAGATGGTTTACCATCACATCCAATCAACGAAGAAATCGAAAACACCCCTGATCAGCAAGGCCCGATCCACTGAACAAAAGCCACACAAAAAGAAACCCGCGCTTCTGGGGGAAGAAGGCACGGGCTAAGACCATTTAGGAGTGTTACAAGCATTAGAGGCTAACATACTGTTATATATGGGATTTAGTTTTTAGCCTTCTCTTTCTGCCAAGTTTTCGCCAAGTTTTGAGGCGTTTTTTGTCCCCAATCGGCTTTTAAGGTGTAACCGGTAGAAGAGTCGTCTTTGATGAATTTGCGGTAGTGCTTTCTGATCATTTCGACAGTGGTATGACCAAGCATCTTTGCCACCCACGCTTCATCTTCTCCATTCATTAACATCCAGCTTGCGAATGTGTGGCGAGTCTGCCCTACCCCTCTCTTTGTTACGTCAGCTCTTTTGCAAGCGTAATGAAACGACCACTGAAGCGCGTTGTAATCTACAAAGGGTTGCCTTTCACGATTTACAAAGACTCGGCCATGTTTTGATAGCTGGCTGATTTCCCTTTGTCTCTGTATCGCTTCCAGTGCTGCAGGCAACAACATAATCTCTCTTCGGCCTTTGGCTCTGGTTTTGATATCGCTCATCGTTTTGTCAGATATGGCTTGACAGATAAAAGCCGTTCCTTTCTTTAAATCGACGTGGCGCCATTCAAGCGCGATTAATTCCCCCGGGCGAACACCAGACCAAGCAGCAAACTGGAATAGATTTCTCTCTGAGTCGTAATGACAATGCTCGAGCAATCTATCTATTTCCTCTCTGCTGTATGGTGTTACCTGCTCCCGCTTCTGCTCGATACGTTTTGTTATCTCGGCCTTCTCTTTAGGCAGCACCAACCCTTTGAGCGGGCTTTCCGTGAGAACGCCATCATTAATAGCCTCTCTGATCGCAGACCTCAGAGCCATTAAATAATTGCTGGTTGTTTTGCGAGAAGTGTTCTGCTTTGAAGCCCAATCACGAATGTGACCGGGCGCGAGCATAGATATTGGGATGTGACCGAAAGCCGGTATAAGAATGGACTCAACTCTGTATTTAGAGTTTTTGTAGTAGCGTGGGCTGAGGATGCCCTCTTGAGTGTCAAGCCAGCGATTAAGCAAATCCTCTACCGTCATGCCGGTAGCTTTGGGCATTTCTGCTTTTGCTAACTTGTGATCGGGGAAATGGGTTGACCACTGGAATATACCAAGCTCAATTTCTCGCTTTATAACCTCCCGTAAAGCTGCAGCCTGTTTAATTCCTTTTGCCGTGGCTGGAAGACCAGGAACCACAACATAGCGGGTTCTGGCATTCCAAGAAAAATTGATCTCTATTTTGTCTCCGCGCAGTCTTACACCGCGCGGGGTTGGGCTGTGTCCAGCCATTGCTCTATCGCCTCTAAATTCATCCAATAAATTTTTTTGAAATACGGGTCTTTTCTATAGTGTCGGCGTTCCAGATAAACGCCTTCAGCTATTTTCGCCCTTACGCTAGATTCTGGCTCACCAGTCTCTTGAACGTATTTTTTTAGTCTTACCCACTTTGCCATATCAAGCGGCCTTCTGTCCTGCAATTATGCGAGCCTTGTAATCGTTCTTTGCAGCCTGACTGATTGCAGCGGCAAAGAATGGTCTGTACGTGTGGCGCAAAGCCTGCACCAGTTCAGCCAGTGACAGCTTTGTTAATGCCTCAGCTAATGGCATATCTTTGATTTCATCGTACGTCATGGTGCTTGTCTCGATTATGGTATCTGGGTTTTGATGTGTCGCAGTTGTGCTTGATGGTTTCAGGATCAATGTCACCAAATATCAGCTCGCAATATTCGCAGAGATAACGACGATTGCCATTACCATCCACTCCCCAAGTGGGTTGAACGAATTTCTGATACTCAGTACACCTGACAACTATTGTTTGTCCGTTGTCATGGCTACCGATCTTCGGCATATCTTTAAAGGAAAGCTTTGAGCAATCCTTGTTTACATTGGCGCATGACTGACACATGCCACCTTTGGGGGTGTGTGTTATTTCCATGTTTTACCGGGTATAAAAAAGCCCCGGATAAAACCGAGGCTCTTGGTACGATTGTTAATGTGAAAAAGCCAACGAGTTGGTCTACTAATGGGTTATGTGTTACGTATCAACTCTTTAAATTCTTTTTGATGCTTTTCAGCTTCTGAATATCTGGAAAAATCAATAACATCGCATTTGCCGAAGGTCTTATTTTCTTCGTTAAATGTAAAAGCAATATCTTGCTCAAAGTCATCGCGCATTTTTTCTTTAGTTAAAAAATGGACATACCCGTTATCGCTTAAATACTTATTCAATCCCGCTGTGTACCATGTAACTTTGTCCATACCTTATCCTCTAAAAAACACATAACAACACGCTCCACCCGACCCTTCGGGCGGGTGAGCTTAGGGTTATGCAGTCGATCCAGTGCTTAGATACGTTTTCTTACCTGCTGGCGTTGTTGAGATTTCTGTAAAATCTCCGTTGACACTATTCTCAACCCTCAATTTATTTGGGCCAGCAATGTAGACCCTGAGATGACCAGTGCTAATCATTCTAAAATCACCATTATTTAGTTTATCAATACAGTCTGGATTCTTTTGCACTTCCAGAACTCGCCCCATTAGCGACTCAGCATCTTTACGTAATCCGTTTAACTGAGCACTTTCCAGAAGTTCAACGGCTTCTGCCAGGTTATAAGCAGCTTCTTCTATTAGCCTTTTAAGTATTCTTTCTCTATGGCTCATTCTTTTACCTTCTAATCAAGACCGCATAACAAAGTTTTCAACCGGACTACGCCGGTTAAAACGGGGTTATGCAGATTTATCCAAACTCGTCCAAAGCATTAAGAGCGATATTGCAAGCTTCGTCCTGCCGAACACTGGGAAGCTGCGAAATATCATTCAGTGCTTTCTTGTATGCGTTTAATTCTTTGGCTATTTCAATGAGCTTCTTTGTAACAACTTCTGCCCACATAGCTTCACCCCCCTGAATTGCTTCTACACGATCATGCACAGTAACAATGCAGTTATCATCTACCCAGCGGTCAAGCTCTGGGGCAATTTCCCATAAATCCAAAATTCAAATCCTCGGTTAATCATCTGCATAACAAAGTTTTCCACCGGACTGCGCCGGTGAAAACGGGGTTATCCGTCGAAATCGTGTAACCTTTTACCACGCACGATTTTCTTTTTTTCAATCTCATTTTTTATAAATTCTTCGGCTTCTTCTTTTTTATAGAACCCGACATTTGAGTGATCATGGCCTGTGTATGTTGTCCACCAGTACAACCAGAAAGGAAAAAATCTATACATATACTGCGGCCTGAAATAGCGAAAACCTGCGCTGTCATAATCTTCTTTGATTCTGTATCTCATGTTTCCTCCAGAACGGATAACAACACGCTCCAGGTGACGCCTGCGGCGCACCTGAGCTTTGGGTTAGGTGTATCCGAGTCCAACTTGACGAAAACCACAACAGATCGGTAGAAATTCCAACATACTTTCCATTTGATTATGTCTTTCCGAAAAGTATCTGTGATTTCTATACTCGTCAGTCTTTACGTACTCAGTTAAAAGTTTGTGCATTTCTAACGCATCATCTTCGCTGAACCACTCGCCAACAAAACCTTTATGCTCATACCTGATTGTGTCTCTGTTTGTGTATTCACAATCAATTACTTCGCTGACTGGGGTTTCAATACAGAAGGCTGGCCAGAAACCGTTTGGCTTTCCGAGAATTCCCGCTTCTTTGTTTTTTGGTTCTATATCAAATGACATTCTTTTATCCTTAGTTCCTACACCTAACAATCAAATCCACCGGACGCCTGCGGCGCCTGTGATTTAAATGGTTATGCATCCCAATCATTGCCGCCAGGTATCGCATATTCAGTAACATGAACCTCCCCATCCTCATCTTCTTCAACTTCAGGAGGGCAGATCGTATTAAACCACTCCCGCTTGGTCATCAAACGCAAGCCAGATTCAGCAACTTCTGCTTCGCATTTTTCAACCAACTCACGTATTTTTTCTTCGGTCGGGAAAATACCCTTTCCACACGTAACAGTCGCATGACCGCTTTGTCCTTCGCCATTAGTGACCGCGACTTTGATTACAACTTCTATCGGTGCTTGCATTTTCATTATTAAATCCTTGGTTCAGTGCAGTGTGCTGCATAACAAAGTTTTCAACGCGGAGCTACGCTGCGCTCCGCCCGGTTAAAACGGGGTTAGCAGGAAAAGCCGCCAACAAATAAACCGTTCTCTATCTGAAATCTTGCTTCAAATAGTGCTAAATATCGTCCGTACATGATCAATTTGTTCGGATTGTCTTTAATGCTATCTGCTGAACTCTGTTCCTGATCAAAACCATAAGTCTTCTCAAACCATTCGATACGCCTGGTAAGCTCATCCTTTATCGCTGTTTTTTGTTAATTTCTCTGCCATCTCATTTCCTGCTAACAAGTTTATCAACCGGACTCCGCTACGCTGCGCCGGTTTAATTCAATGGTCATGTTTCAAATATTCTATGCCTTTCAACTCTTTCTAAAGTTGTCGGTTTCACCTTTCTATAGTGATCCAGTTTGTTTTTTAACCGTTCATCTTTTGGGTTATCAAGTAAATCTATTAGCCTAGTAAGTTCCGACTGCTTTATTCTTATTAGTTTTTGTTTTGCCATAATTTCACCCTGTAAAAAAACACAACAAAGCATTCCACAGGATAAACCTGTGAATAGCGGGTCATGGTTTTCTGCTTTTACTCTCAAGCTCTCTGATATACCGCAATATTTCTTGAGCCTTGGAATTGTTTTTAACAGTGGCTAGTTGCTCTAACCACTGGCGTGTAGATTCATTCATTGACCACCTGCTTCAACTGGGTAAGATCACGCATCCTTACACCGTCATTTCTGGAAACAGAAGCAAGAAAGCCTTTAACGGTCATTTCTAAACGACCATGGCCTTCAAGTTTCTTTCTGAGAACATTTGCCTCTCTGCGGTGCTTATCCTTTGCCATTCGCTCTTGATCGAGCATCTTTTCAAGCCGTTCTATTTCGGCTCTCATGGATTTGTTGGCTTTTACAATCATGCTTTCTGTCATGACTGCGCCTCCTGCTTTTTCAGTCTAACCTTGTGCGTTACTGTTTTTGCGCTGGCGTAGCCTTTTTGGAAGCCAAGATAATTTTTTGGAATTAAGTGAGTGTGAGAATTAGGTTCAGAAACAAACTCTTCTTCAATCTCATAACCAAGCTCTTGAATGAGCGCCTCAACCAACAATTCAGCTCTGCTTTTTCTCATGCTGCCCTCGCTCTGCTCATATACCGGATAATCTCACCACCAATCCACTCACCGACAGGTACAGAAACACCGTTGCCTATCTGTCTGTAAGCAGCCGTATTTGATACTGGGAAGCTGAAAGAATCGGGCAAGCCTTGAAGCCTTGCGTACTCTCTGACCGAGTAAGGCCGGACGCCAAGCTCAAAGCGTTTGTCTTTGATTAGCCTGGTGCTTTTATCTTTCGCGTAATGAGCAACACAGGTTGGCGCCAGATCATCATTTGCCGGGTCGGAAATAATCGGTAAGTCTCTGTATGCTCCCTGCATTCTGGCGGTGACTGCCTTGGGAATGCTTACATCAGGATCGGCGTCCATTATTTCAGATAACTTTACGCGCCTTGCATTCTCAGGCGGCCTGATATTGAAATGACGACGAGAGCCGATGATTATCAGTCGGTTTCTTCGCTGTGGTAGCAACTGTTCAGACTGGATCGGGCAAAACACCTGAACATAGTAATCAGGCATTTTTGTCATTGCCTCCATTACTACTGGAAAGGCTCGCATCCCTGGGACATTCTCAACTACATACAACTCAGGGCGGGCAACGGCTAAATGCCTGAGCGCATGTAAAAACAGTTCATCGCCTGTCCTTGTCTGATGAATGTCTGCAATTGTGCTGTACTTGGTGCAGGGATAAGTGAAAACCATTGCATCGCAGCTATCTTGCTCAAGAACCAACTGCTCAGAGATATCACACTCAACAACATGGTTTCCGAGATTTGCGCGGTAGGTTTTGCAAGCATCCTTATCAAGTTCAAATGCCTGATTGATGGTGATGCCAGCTTTTAACAAGCCGACATCCATCAGGCCAGCACCGCAAAAGTAACTATTAACGGCGACCATTCTTTTTCCTTTTATTTCTGATTTGTTCCAGGCTAACAACAACCTTCTTTTCTTTTGGTTGCTGCTTCAGGTTTGGATACATGGCGCAGATCAGCGCCATGTCTTGTTGTTCCCAAAATTCAAACAAGAATGTTTCAGCACTCACCTTCATAATTGAACACCGTATAAACTCCGGGTACTTGACCGGCCTCGATGCTCTTTACAACTGCATGAGCCAATGAATCATCAATGCTGTGAAGTTGCACTAATGCCTTAATTGCTTCTTGTCTGTCGGCGGCTTGCTGGTATTCAGACTCTTCGACAAAAAACGGCTCCATGTCGTCTTCTGTAACTGGATCGGGGTCAGCAAATGGCGCGAACTCTTCCGGCTCTGGCTGGCGATGCTGCTCCTGACTTTGTTTCTCCTGAACAATCCGTAAATCGTGAATACCCTCAAGGTGAGCTACTGCGTCATTTCTTGCCTTGAGCGCGTCAATCTCAAACTCTGCAAAGCCTGTTACCTGATCGGCTTTCAGATCGTCAATACAGGCTTTCAATTCTGCTGAACTGGCTTGAAGCATTGCCAGTGGGATGTTTTTGTAACACTCAATCCGTTGTTGAATGTCGTCTACCCGCTTTTGCTCTTTGATCTTCTCAGCGTTATCAACTTCTTTTTTGGCTTCCTGCAACGGGGTTTCGATCTCTAGAATCCTGCCGGTTATCCGTTTGGCTTCTGAATTGACTTTCTTTTGCCAGGCTACTGCGTCAGCAACCAAAACTTTCCGCTTTTTTTCAACTCCGGTACGAAGCGGAACCAGTTCTTTCAAGGCGGCTTTGATGGTCTTCATGCCTTCCTTGGTGGCAGCATCGGGAACTGAGTTATAACGCTCTCTCAGTTCATTCAAAGCGGCATCGGTGACACCGTATTCAACAACTTGATTAACTGCGCTCATGCTTTCGTCCTCCACTGGAAATGACTGTATTAAAATCCGCTTTGCTGTTGTTATTGATCACGCCATAAGGAAGCCTGGTGATCTTGCCGCCAGCTTTCCTGAAAGCCTTGATCTGCTCCGCTATCTCTCTACTGACAACGGCTTTATTTTCTAATGTGCCGATTGATACGTGATCAAAGTACGCTTCAAATGCCATGGTGATTCCCCCAATAAAAAAGGCCGCTTTAAGCGACCTCTTCAATCTTGATCTCTCCGAGCCTGACCAGCTCAAAGAAGCAATTTGCTGTAGCCCTCACATCGGCTAGAGCGTCGTGAGCGTTGTCAAAGTCACAACCAAATAGCTTGTTGTGAAGCTCTGAGAGCGTGGGCCATTTGTACTTGCCATAATTACCGGGTAACTGGCAGAAGTCAGTGCCGATTTCCTTGGTGCAGAATTGTCGGTTTTTCTTACCTGCCCTGATGCCAGCTCTCAGCAACTCCGCGCCGGTGACGTTGTAGTCATAGGAAATGTTGTGAGCTACCAAAGCATCAGCCTTGTTGTAATCCGTGATGAAAGAGCCAAGCGCGTCAGCAATAGGGATACCTTCGGCTTCTGATTTCTCCTGACTGAATCCGTTATCAATCCAGAATTTCTCGGTTGGCATCGTCCAGCCATCCGGCTTGATCAGCTCATTGAAAGAGCCAACTTCGTTCCCATCCAGATCAAACACCAGATAAGCGAGCTGAATAATCCGAGGCCAGTTATCCAGATCGGTCATTGGTGCTCGCCAATCTTTGGGTAGGCCTGTTGTTTCAGTATCGAATAGTTGAATAAGCATGATTCCTCCAAAGGAAAAGCCGCAGTTAAGCAGCCTGAGTATTGTCTTCTTGTTTACCCTGGGCGATTTCTTTTAACCAGTTAACTGCAGGTTCAAACTTGGCTGCTTTAAGATGACCAAGGCTCTTTATCTTTGATTTCTGGCAGAACCACTCATCAGTTACACCGGCGGCCATGATTGCGCCTTGTAGGTGCTGAACCTGCTGAGGGTTTACAACCGGCTCCCGTTTCTGTTGTGGTGCTTGTTGGCGTTGCGTCTGCCTTTGCTGTTGTTGCTGAGGCTGATTGTTATTCATGCTGTCAGCGTCCTTATTGTCATCAATCAGGAATAAGCCGTTAAGCGCGTACTTTCTTGCATAACTGCTAGTCGCTCCGGTTAGCTGACTTACGTCCATGCCCTTTTTTTCAATTGCTTCACGAGCAAGAGCGGTAGTTTGCTGGCTATGCTCGCCATCAGTAATGGTTGCGGTTGCCTTAACATAAACGCGATCACCAACAACCTGAATTTCATCAGTGATTGTAACAATCAGGCCTTCAGCCAGAAGCAGCGGTTTCAATGCTTCAAGAATGTCTTCACAGTTTCGGTAGTTGTAGTTCCCGAAGTTATTGCGCTGGTTTTTTGGGGCGTTTAACTTGCACTGGATTCGGTTGAGCTTGGTAATAAACTCTTTCATGGTTCAACTCTCCATATCGAAAAAGAAAAGCCCGGTTGAGTCCGGGCGATTGGTTAGAATTTCAGGTTTTGGTTAAGCAGTTCGTGCAGCTCATTGCAGATCGCTACAGAACTCAAAAAATCATCACAGTGTTTTAGCAGTACTCTGTTGATCTCAAGCACTCGATTTGTGTTTTTGACTCGCTGGTTTATCGCTTCTACCGATACATCGTTTGAAGTGCTTTTGTTCTCAGCCACAAGCGCTGTCATTTCATCAAGCAGTGGCTTTTCAGCGTCGAGAATGTCCTGCTGTTTCTTGCCTTGCAGGTTTAGCTGATTAAATATGCGCTCTCGATCAATTTCAGGCGTTTCTAGCGGTTTTTCTTGTAATAGTGCTGCCATGGTATTCCCCAAAAAGAAAAGCCCTTAAAAAAGGGCTATGGTCGTTTACATCGCTTCCAGATAATCATCAAAGTCAGCATCAACACCTTGAGCGGTTGTGATGTTCTCCATGTGTAGTTCATGGAGTGCAATGCCGATCTTGTCAGACAGTCTTTCAATGGCAGCGATCAGGACAGCATCGCCAGAAGCTTCAACAATCAAATCAAGCAAACTGTGAGTTGCCTCAGATCGTCTTTCAGCCTCGCTCTCGTCACGCTCTTTTGCGTCTTGGTTGCGTTGGTGGTTGTTTAACTGCTGGGTTGCGTAGCAAGTCATGGTTTTTCTCCCCTTCTAAAAATCACTAGAAAACTTGGCTTTCTGGTGATCTCTAACGGTTAAGGCCGTTGCTCCACACTCCTATCTGCTCTGCAGACTCGGAACCAGATACCGGTTTGGAGGCTTATTCACCGGGTGGCTGGCGGGCTAAATGTCTGTATAAGTATTTAGCTTGTGGAAATATTACCCCTAGACATTGTGTATCGTCAATATGTCTCAGGACATTATTTTAAATAAATTTGTCTAAGCGTCTGAAGCACGGATAGAGGGAGAGTAAGAGTGGGTATTATTAATAATGTATTACTTATATGTATTACTTATAGAGAAGCAGACGACAGATTTGTCGTGTGGGGGTGACAAAACTGTCGTCTGGGTACGACAAATTTGTCGTGTGGGTATGGGTAAAAACTGGATGAAAATGGAACTTGAGAGAATGCCAGAATAGAACTGTGATTGATAAACGACAGGTGTAAGGGGTTTTTAACCCTGTTTTCAGAGGATTTTACAAGATAGGTGGTATATCTGGGCTAGAGCGTTCTAACGTGTGTCAGAACGCTTTATTCTGGCTTGTATGAAGCAACTACAGAACCACAGTAGATAGCATCTGCTTCCACTTCTTGCGCTGGATACTGAGAGTTAAGTGGTTTCAGGTACTCAACGCCATCAACCTTGGTAAAGCTTCTCAGTGATGGTCTGCCATTGCTGGCGATGTAGATAACATTCTTACCAACGGCTTTCTCTGTATCCGGATCAACATAGACAATGGTTCCATCTTTATAAGCTGGCTCCATTGCATCGCCCTGAACGATGTAAGCAAAAGTGCGCGCGCCTCTGTCTGCCTTAGGGCAAGGAATAAACTGACTGGCCTCTGCTGTCGGGTCATTGATCCAAGCTGCCAGGCTAACCGGATCAAGCAATGGAACACCGTCAACTGCAGGGGTTTCTGTCTCTCTTCCGTAGTAAAGCGCATTGAAGCTAACGCCAAGGGCGCGAGCGAACTTGTAGACGGTATCCAGAGTGAAGCCTTTACGTCTGCGCTCGATATTGGACACATAGCCCTGAGTGGCATCCATGCGGTCAGCAAGCTCAAACTGAGTCAGTTGGGCGGCCTTCCTTGTCTGTATCGCTCTATCAATCCAGTCGGTCATTTCTAGTCTCTCGTACATCAATAATATTCCTATGGGTATTATAGGTACAAATACAATCCCTAAGCAATTACCTAGAGGTATTATTTATAATTGCCATAATAAATGTCTCGGGGTATTATTATAAGTATTGGAAGTTAGGTTTAGCGCAGATGATCAATGAAGATTTAAGGAAATTCAGACAGTTACACGACCTGACACAAGCTCAGGCCGCAAATGTGTTCGGGCTGACTCAAGGCGCATGGTCGCACTACGAATCCAAGCGCAAGAATATCAAGCTCAAAACCTATCTGAATCTGAAAAATATTGCGGAAAGCAAAGGCTTGATTGGTTTTCCAAGCCCTGAAGCCTTTGTTTGATTGACCGGCCTTTGTGCCAACGCTCTTTAACAACTTGACGCGGAGTTTTTAAGTTCCAGGCGAATCGCTGGGGAAGGCGTCTACCTGAAATTTACTGACTCAACCGGTTACGCGAGCCGGACTTGCGGAAGTTGTCCGTCAGCCATTCGGTTAGTGGCTGCAATAGATTAACCACCAAGAGAGCGACGATGTAAGTATGAGTGAAGCAGAAAAACAGCGGCAAAGTATGCCACCTGAAGCCTTGAAGCTATTTGAGGAACTGGAAAGCAGCAAGACGCAATCAGAGCAAGGTTATTTGGTTCTTGATGATCTGCTGACCCGGCAAGGGTTGTCAGTCGAAGGGCTTTATCTTTTGATGAGAAGTTTTGTTGATTTCGGGATGCTTGAAACATGGACTATCAAGCATATCAAGGGGGCTTGCTTTATCACTTACAAGCTATCGCTTGCTGCCGCTTAGCGGCTCACGCTGCCAGCAACCATGGAAGGCGCTGGCTTCCTTTTAAAACAGGATGCCTATGGATAAAACAATTAAACAGCACAACGGAAATTCTCAAACCCCATAAACAAAAAAACCCAATCTAAAAGACTGGGTTCCGGCTCCTGCTCTGTCTCAATCGCCAAATCGTTTCAAAGCAGGAATAAAAGGAGTATATGACAAATGTCATTCGAAAGCACGCCAGGTTATTACGGAGTAATCCCCGCTCCCGTTTTGCGGTGTAAAAACCTGAATGGTGATGACAAGTGCTTGTATGCAGATATATCGGCTCTCACTTCTAAAGAGGGTTACTGCTACGCAGGTAACGCTTATTTTGCAGAGTTGTATAACTGCCATGAGCGCACCATTCAGCGGCGCATTAATGCGCTAGAGAGTGAAGGTTTTATAACTGTCGAGCTGATCAAAAGTTCTGGCGGTACAGATCGACGAATCTGGTTAGCGGCTGCGGTTGCCATTCAGCAGCAGGTAGCAAAGCAGGCGCCCAAAAAGCCGGCAGCTAAAACCAAGACGCTCTCAAAACTCACCATCTACCCGGATCAGCTCAACTATGAGGCGTGGATCGCATGGCTTGAATACAAGCGCGACGAGCACCGATGGACGTTCAAAACAGAAAAAACAGAGCTGACCGCAATCAATAAGCTGATCAAAGACACCAGTGGCAACCAACAACAACAGGCCAACTGGATCGAAAGCAGCATAGCCAACGGCTACAAAGGTATTTTCGGGGGAAACAATGTCAACTCAAGCCGCGCACCAACTCACCACGACATTGCAGCAGAACTTAACGAAGACTACTGGAACAACTGAGCTACAGGCTGAACCGATCATGGATCAGATCAAGCTCGATGCTGTTAACCAGATATTCGGCGCAATGTTTACCGCTTGGCCTGCTCAGTACAGCAAGCACTACGCAGGCACCGACAACGAAAAGCGGCGCAATGCTGCAAAGCGTATGTGGGCAACATCGCCAGAGTTTCAGGCATTAACGGCTGATCAGATTCAGCAGGGTATCAGGCGCATGGTTGATCAGTGCGAATACCTGCCAAGCCTGAAGCTGTTTATCACCTTGTCACAAAGCAGGCCTGAAGATTTCGGGCTTCCTTCTGTTGATGATGCTTGGTTTGAGGTCAATAACAAACGACACCTGATGATGCAAAACCCTGATACAGAGTTTACTCATGCAGCGGTCAAGCTGGCGGGTCGTGGTTTGTGGCAGCGGTTAGGCATGGCTGACGAGATCGGCATTAAGCAGGTTAGAGCCGAGTTTGAGCGAGCCTATCAGGTGCAGGTTAGCCAGGTGATTTCTGGTAACGACGATTCTGATTTGATGCGGCTTGAAGATCGTTCCGGTTATGCAGAAAAGCAGCTACTTCAAACCAAGTTTGATATTGAGCAGCAGATGCAAAAACAAGGTATTAACGCTGATCCAGAGTCAGCACGAGCAAGGTTAAGAGGTTTGTTCTGATGACTCCTAAAGAGCGGCGCGAAAAGATATTGGCGATCTACGCCATTAACCCTGAAGAAAAAATTTCAAACGTTGCAGAGATGACCGGCATTCCTGAGGGCACTGTTCGCTATCTCAGGCGAGTGCTTGGGATACAGCAAAAGAGGAACTGGCTCAGCGATGAAACGAAGCAGCAAATCTTTGACCTGAGAGCTAAGGGATTGACCTATAAGCAGATCGGCGAAGAGTTGGGAGTAAGGGCGGCTACGGTTGAAAGTACTGTTAAGCGATCATCTTCCCGCCAGAGCACTACTCGCAAGGAGTTTATCAAGAGAGCCGGTGCAGGTATTCCTGTTATGGAGCTGTTTGAGAAAACAAAAGCCAACCTACTGCTTACCGTGAAATGGAGTCAGGCCAATGTCCAACGAATTTATCAATGACTGCCTTGAGGTGCTGGCTCTCGCTTCTGTCATGGTGCTGTTTGCTGGCGTTTGGATGAGTGCTGTTTGATGACTCAGAAGCTGGTCGTTTGTAATGATGCAACAAAACGCCAGCTTCTCACTTATGTAGAGAGGCTGGATACCAACAAGCCAATAGAGTTCAGCTTTAAGCCATTTAAGGCTCGGCGCAGTCTTTCAGCCAATGCCCTCTATTGGAAGTGGGTTTCTATCATGGTGACTCACTTCAATAGCAAGGGCGCAAAGTATACGACTGAGTTCTTACACGATGCTCTGAAACATACTTTTCTCGGCTACAAAGAGTCGCCAGATAGCAAGCTGGACATTCCACCACAGCTTAAAGATTCCAGAACATTAAGTACGGCTGACTTCTGCCGGTACATGGAGCAAGTGGAAGCCTGGGCGATTGATCGCGGGTGCTTTCTTCCAAGGCCTGAAGACTCAGCTTATGAGAAATATTTGCAGGGGGTTAGATGAAAATCAGGGCTTTCATACCAGATTTACTGGTAACAGTTCTTGTGTCATTTCAGTTGTTCTTTTTGGTTGTCATTGCGCCAGTATGGGCGGTTCAAATAGCCATTGATAATAGCTACTTGCCAGAGTCAGAGTCGGCCTATTGGTTTCTGGGTGTTAGTTATCTGGTTTGTCTTGCTCTTGGTATATGGGCGATGGCTGACAAGTTAGGAAAGCCTAAAGCCCTGAAGTCATGGAAAGACCTTCAAGTAAAGCTTTTTGGCTGGCATCAATACAGAGTCAAATTCATATACAAAGACAGGCATGGTCGAGAGCTATTCAGCTACACCACAACCATTGGTGTTAGAGAAAAGCCGACTATTAATAAGCACAGACGCATTAAGGCTTCCCAAGTTCCACTTCATAAGATGCAAGGCATAGACAAGCGGAGTTTATGTAATGGGACAATGGTTTTTGAGCCAGTTTGCTACCTCGGAAGGTGGCGAGATTGAACAAAAAACAATACATGAGCCTTGCAGCGCGTGTCGGCTGTTTGGCTTGTGAGCTGTTAGGCATTCCAGACACACCCGCTCAGTTACACCATCCAAGAGCAGGCCAAGGCATGAGCCAGAGAGCGAGTGATTACGATGTTATCCCGCTCTGCCCTGCTCATCACACTGGTTCGGCTCTTTCAGTCCACATGACGCCAATACAATTCAAGTTGCTGTTTGGTACAGAATCGCAATTGGTGGAAATGACTCAGGAGCGTGTAGCTGACTTAAAGGCGCAAGCCGTTGGAGCTGGTTTTGGTTGAACTTTTCATCTTTCTGGTCGTCCTTGGCTTGCTGATCGGTGCAGCCTGGGAAGTCATAAATCATATTTTCTATCACTGGGGGTGACACATGGCACGCGGTGTAAACAAAGTTATTCTGGTCGGCAATGTCGGCAACATTGAAACACGCTACACAGCACAGGGCTCGGCAATTACTAACCTGTCTCTGGCAACCTCTGAGAGCTGGAAAAATAAGCAGACCGGACAGCAGGAAGAAAAAACAGAATGGCATAAAGTGGTCATTTTCGGAAAGCTGGCAGAGATCGCTCAGCAGTACGTGAGCAAAGGCAGCAAGCTCTACATCGAGGGCAAGTTACAGACTCGCAAATGGCAGGCGCAAGACGGGCAAGACCGCTACAGCACAGAGATTGTTGTTGATGGCTTCAGTGGTCAGATGCAGATGCTTGATGGAGCGCAAAACGGCGGTCAGGCTCCACAACAGCAAAGCCAGCAACAACCACAGCAGCAGCCGCAACAGAGCGGCGGGTATGATGACTACGACCCGGATATTCCTTTCTGAGCCAGTGTCGTTAATCAATAAATCAGGGTGGCAGTAGCTGCCCTTTTTTGTGGGCCACTATATGTCCGCTTTAAAACCTCAGATAGCTGATGAGCTGCTTTCTCTTGCTGGAAAGCTTGAATACATCGAAGACAAGAAAGCTCTTCGGGCTTTGAAGATTCTCAATTCATACCTCAATCGTGAAGCGTTTTCCCATGATCGAGCATGGCGGCGCAAAGGGACGAATAACAATCATGGCTAAAACACCAGAGGAAAAGCGCGAAGCTGACCGCATAAGACAGCAAAAATACAGAGCCAGAAAGAAAGCTCATAAGCAGGCCAGAGGCGCAGAGACTATCAGCCTTGAGATATTCAAAGGCACTCGGAACTGTATCAATGAGCTGATGGTTGCCGGTGAGTTTGAAGAGCAGGCTGAGTTGATAACCCTGCTCTTACATGGCGCTCATAAGTTGATGTTGCGTGACAAGTCACGTTTTAACGATTTGATCACGCCGTGACAGGTCGCAGGAGTTAGGAGCATGAAAATAAAAACCTGTAGCAACTGTGCTCATGCTACGTCATGGGGAAATTGCAAGGCATCAGGCCTGAATCAAGACGTAGAAAGGCGGTACAACACAAAGTGTAGTGCTGAATTTAGCGCATGGGTTGAGCGCCCATCATTCAAGATTCGCCTGGTTAATTTCTTTTGGGGGCTGTTTCCTTAATGGGCAAGTCAGAATTAGAGCAAGCCTTCCTGATGCAAGTCAGAGCGGTAAAGCTTCCGGAGCCTGAGCAAGAGTTCAGGTTTCACAATAAACGAAAATGGCGGGCTGATTTCGCATGGCCTGATCTGAGAATACTGGTTGAGATTGAAGGCGGTGTCTGGTCAGGTGGCAGGCACACCAGAGGCAGCGGGTTTATCGGTGATTGCGACAAATACAACACAGCCACTCTGGAAGGTTGGCGGGTATTTCGGTTCGCAGGTGATCACGTTAAAAACGGTATGGCATTAAACACGGTAGAGCGGGCCATATTCGGCAGCATTAGATAACTCTGGGGGGGTGTATGAAATACGAAATAACAACGCTAAATGACGCTGAATTGATTCTACGCCGTGAGGGTGCGGTAAATGATGATGTTGTAGATGGTGAAAGCCTTCTTTTGGTCTGTGGATTCGACACATCACCCTCAAGTCAGTCTACCGTTATCAAACGGCAAATAGAAAAACACTCCCTCAGAGAAGGCCAAGACTTTACTGCATCAATGCAGCAAAGCACCGGAGGCAGGCCAAAGACTGTCTACCACTTCAGCATCAATGCCGCTAACCATGTTCTCTTGGCGGCAATGACGGCAGAGGGAAAGATTGCAAGACAGGAAGCAATTAATTCAAAACTGAAAAGCCAGACTCAGCCAGCAATGACGAGAATGGATGATCTAAAGGTTATGAATGACTTTCTCAGTCTGACTCTCTCGGCAATGCCTAACCTTGGCAACCGCTCAAAGCAAGCGTTCATATCGGCGGCAATGAAAGAGTTTGCCGGTTTTGACGCTATTCCGCTTCCGATCATTGAGAAGAAGTATTACACCGCAACAGAGGTGGGCGAGCAGCTAGGCATAACTGCAAACATGGTTGGAAGACTTGCCAATCAGCACGGCATCAAGACTGAGCAGTTTGGAGAGTATCGGCTTGGAAAAGCCAGAGGGCATGACAAGCAGATTGAACAGTTTTATTACAACGACTCTGGTGTTGCCAGGTTAAAACTACTGCTTGTTAGTCGGCAGGCTTCTTAATACAGGGGTTAACAGGTGAGCTACTACCACAACACAAAACAAGCCCTTCTCTCTGCGTTTGATCTGCGTGGAGTGAAGTGCAAGGGAATGAAGTTCGACTATGAACAGGATTACCCGACAGTTAACCGCTACACCACAGAGCCAAGTTCTTTTGATGAGCGACTGGCTCAGGATGCCATGGTAAGGCGTTCTATCCGTGAAGCTCTCACAGAGGATGAGTACCTTACCCTGATGTTTTGCTATACGCAGGACGGGAACCAGCTCAAGGAGAGCTATTCCAAAGCGGTTTATCCTGCTGCTATGAAGTCTTCCAAGCTGGCAAAGCGTTTACAGCCAGGACTCCTTTTAAGCTGGTTATTCCATGTATTCAGCCAGACAAAGCGCAACAGTACGGCTCCTGATATTACGGAGACTCTGGGCGTTAATCGTTCGACGGTATACCGGAGCCTGAAAAAGCCACTGCGGGAGGCTCTGAGGTTGGAAGAGTTAGAAGACAGGGTTAGTCAGATTTTGCATGAGAAAGGTTTGTATATTGGCTCTGAAGTGACGCAGTAGTTAGCCTTGCAGGAGTCTTGCAACAAGCATGGTGCAATAGTAATCTGTTTTTGTAGCCTCGGTGATTTTTCACTGAGGTTTTTTTGTTTATAGCAAGACAAAAGGAGCGGTATGTTTTTATTTCTCCTGCTGCTCGTTTTTGTCGCCTCCTTCCCCTGCTTTGCTCTCTGTCGCTTCCTTCCCCAAGCGTTACCGGTTGAACCAAAATCCTACAGGCCATTGCCTGAAGAATATGGTTAGCCTGGTTATCGTGGCGACGAATCGCGGGGATGATGGTGTACCTGCTACCCAGTGCAGGCATGACAAGGCGACTTTTCCCTTCATGTGCTCTTGATGAGATGGGATAGATCGGACTGGCGACCCGTTAACGCATCAGCAAGCCTTACGAATATGACTATCGTTTCATGGCGATTCCATGAATATGACTCCCCTCCTGCTACTGGCAACCGGTTCAGGCTGGGGAGTTTTTTTAGCAGGGTTGAGAAGTGGTTTCTCGGCAGTCTCATAAGCTGCAATACGGTGGTTCGATTCCATCCCCTGCTACCAATTTCATCCAGCCCCTTCCGTTATCGGTTGGGGCTTTTTTTTTGGTTTGTGAAAAATGAACGTAGTTGAATTGATCAAGCTGCATGAAGGTCTGCGGCTTAAACCGTACCGTTGCACCTCAAACAAGCTGACAATTGGCTACGGGCGTAACATTGAAGACAGAGGGATTAGCAATCAGGAAGCTGAAACCCTGCTTTCAAATGATATCTCTCAGGTAACGATTGAGCTTGAGAAGAAGCTCACTTTCATGTTTTGTCTGGATGAAGTCCGGCGAGCAGTGCTGATTGATATGGCGTTCAATATGGGCGTCAGTGGTCTTTTAAGATTCAGTAAAACCCTGTCTTGTATTCGGGCGGGCGAGTATGACGAAGCGGCTATGGAAATGCTTGATAGTCGTTGGGCTAATCAAGTGGGCAAGCGGTCTATTCGACTGGCTGAAATGATGAGGACAGGGAAATGGGCGGAATAATTTGGAGCCTGCTGCTTAACAGCCTGAAGGCTATTGTCGGAAAGATTGCCTTTGCCATTATCGGTGAGCGGTTCTTATCTCAGATCATCGCCTATTCGCTGCGTAAGCTGGCAAAGATGACCACTAACGAGCTTGACGACAAGCTGGCAGAGGAAATCATTAAGTCACTCAAGCGCGATGACTTACCGGAGCTGAAGTAATGGAATGGAAGGTGCTGCTTGATGTTGCTCAGACAATATCGCCAGCCCTCAGCCTGTTGTTGTTTTACTTCTGGACTGAGCTGAAAGCTCTAAAGGTTAAGGTTAACGATCAAAAGGCCATCATTGATCTAGTAGACAAGCTCGACAAACGCCTTGTCATACTTGAAACGATTCTTGATGAGATGAGGCGCAGGTAAGGTACTGACGTATGGCAAAGCTATCTCCAAAACAGGAAGCGTTTTGCCGTGAGTACATTGCCAACGGTGGAAACGCTACGCAGGCCGCTATAGCTGCGGGTTACAGCAAAAAGACAGCAACAGTTGTCGGGGCGCAAAACTTAACAAAACTTAATATCAAAGAAAGGCTTCAGGAGCAGCAGAAAAAGGCTCAGGAAGCTTTCACGATAACGGTAGAGCAAAGGCTAAGGATTCTCCAATCTGTTACCGAGTCTGGTCTATCAACATACAAAGATCAGAATGAGAATCTACGGCCTAATAACTTATCAGCGGTTGTCTCTGCGGTGTCTGAAATGAATAAGATGCTCGGAACCACGACAGGCGAAGAGGATACAGCCAAGCCGATACAGGTAGTTTTCAATGTCAGAGAGCCAGTTAAGCCTGAGCAATGCTCAGCATCGCTTTCTGTCGATGGAAAAGAAGTTTAGAGCTTATGTTGGCGGCTTCGGTTCTGGTAAGACGTTTGCAGGCTGTCTTGATCTTTGCACCTTTGCAATGGCTCACCCAAAGCTTGCTCAAGGGTACTTTGCTCCAACGTATCCACTGATACGCGATATCTTCTACCCGACGATTACGGAAGCTGCAGAGCTTCTTGGTATGCGAACTCGTATCAGGGAGAGCAACAAGGAAGTCGATTTATATTTAGGCCGGATTTATTACGGGACGATCATTTGCAGGACGATGGACAATCCAGCAAACATTGTTGGCTTTAAGATTGCCCGCGCTTTGTGTGATGAGCTGGACGTAATGAACGGCAAGAAGGCTGAGCAGGCATGGAATAAAATCATTGCCCGTTTGCGTCTGGTTGCTCCCGGTGTCGTTAACGGTATCGGTGTTACAACCACTCCGGAAGGTTTCAAGTTTACCTATCAGCGATTCAAGAAGCAGCCCGGCGCATCTTATGGACTAGTTCAAGCCAGCACCTATGAGAATCAGGACTTTCTACCTCCGGATTATATTTCTTCTCTGCGTGAGTCTTACCCTGGGCAACTGATCGACGCTTATCTTCTGGGTGAGTTCGTTAACCTGAATGCAGGCACGATCTACAACCAGTTTGACCGCAAGCTAAACCACTGCAACGACAGGATAGAAGGCCAAGAGCCTTTATTCATTGGTATGGATTTTAACGTGGGCAAGATGGCGGCTGTTGTCCATGTAAAGCGGGAAGGATTGCCGAGAGCGGTTGAAGAGATCGTTAACGGATTCGATACCCGTGAAATGATCCAGGTCATTCAGTCAAAGTATGGCTCTGAGCGTTCGATTCTGATTTATCCGGACGCCAGTGGTAAGAACAGGAAGTCAGTTAACGCCTCTGAGACTGATATCAGTTTGCTGGAACAGGCCGGTTTTTCTGTCTGTGCCAATCCTGCCAACCCTGCGGTAAAAGATCGTATCAACGCAATGAACGCCATGTTCTGCAATGCGGACGGTGAGCGGCGTTATCTGATCAACACTGACAAATGCCCTGTTTATACAGAGTGCATTGAGCAGCAGGTATGGGGTGACAATGGCGAGCCTGACAAGTCATCAGACAATGATCACGCTCCCGACGCTGGCGGCTACTTCATCGCTTATGAATATCCGGTTATTCGACCGATCACAAACTTCAACATTGGTTTTGCTTTATGACGCAACAGGTTGATTACTGTCGTATTGATGGCGACAAGCTACGCCTCTGGCAGATGATTGATGATGCTTGCGAAGGTGAGCAGGCAATCAAGAAAGGTGGCGATAACTATCTGCCAAAGCTAAACCGGCACGATATCACTGAGCAGAACACAGAGCGCAACAGTCAGTACAAGCTGAGAGCTTCATACTTTAACGCTACGGGCAGAACTCGCTCAGGGTTGATGGGTGTTGCTTTCGCCAAAGACCCAACGGCTGAACTACCTTCTAACCTTGAGTACCTGACCGATAATGCTAACGGTGAAGGCATAGGGTTAGAGCAGGTTGTTCAGAAAACTCTAAGCCATGTTGCCTCACTGGGCAGAGCTGGCTTACTGGTCGATTACCCTGCAACGTCTGGCAGCATGAGCAAGGCCGAGAGTGCAGGCAAAGGCGCTACCATTCTCCGCTATCATCCACGCCAGATTATCAACTGGGATACGGAAACCGTAGACGGCGTTACCCGTTTATCTCTGGTTGTACTGAAAGAACAATCGACAACGAGAAAGCCTGGGGATTTCAAACACTGCGACAGCATTCGTTACAGAGTGCTTGAGCTGATCGACGGTGTTTATCAGGTTCGTATCTTTGAAAAGTCTCGGAAAGGCTTTGAAGAGGTAGACAGCTTTCTTCCTACGGATGTCAGTGGCAAATATTGGCAAGAGATCCCGTTTACTTTTGTTGGTGCTGAGAATAACGATACTGATTTTGATCAGGCTCCCCTTGCTGATCTGGCGCAGTTGAACATTGCCCACTATCGCAACTCAGCAGACCTTGAAGAAGGTTCGTTTATCGCTGGCCAGCCAACACTGGCAATGATTGGCCTGAATCAAACATGGTATGACAACAACATCAAAGACCAAGTGTATCTTGGTGTTCGTGGTGGTATTGCCCTGCCTACTGGTGCTGATGCGAAACTGCTGCAGGCAAGCCCGAACAGCCTCCCCCTTGAGCTGATGAAGCACAAAGAGGAACAGATGATTAAGCTGGGTGCGCGTCTGATGTTGCCCGGTGTTAACGTCACCGCCACAGCAACCAACAGCAGCGATAAATCAGCTTATTCTGTTCTGGCTCTCTGTTGTGCCAACGTATCAGCAGCCGTTACCAAGTGCCTGCAATGGTGCGCTCAATACATGGGCGTCACTGGCGATACTTGGTATGAGATCAGCCGAGACTTTGTGACCGCTCAGTTAACGGCTCAGGACTTACTTGCACTGGTTCAGCTTTGGCAGTCCGGCACTGTTGCCAAGTCAGACATTCGGGCTTTGCTGCGTAAGTTTGAAATCGTTGATCCGGAAAGAACGGACGAAGAGATAGACGCAGATCTTGAAAACGAGCCGGTTCCTTTATCGGCGTAATTCATCCATAATTATCTGATGGAAAACGTATCTGACCTGAATGCTCGGCGAGAGCAGAAACGACAAAAGACGCTACCGAAGCTAACACCCAACGGTACTTGGATTCCTTACGACGGAAGGGTTCAGCTCGTCTGGAAGTGCGGCTGCGGTTCGTCGTTGATGCAAGTCGTTGAAGGTATCGGTACTCAGTGCGTTGTCTGTGAGACTGTCGTCATGCCTCTATGATTGATAATGCGATCAAGTTTCAAACCCTCATAGAACAGCTCAAATCCTCAGAAGCCACCAATCAGAATAAAGTCTTTAAGATGCTCCAAAAGGAGTTAAGGGCTTCTATTGCTGCGGCTGAGAATATTGATACCAAAGCTCGCTTAAAGGCTCTGCAGAAAGAGCTTGAGCAAGCAATGTCTTCTATCCTGGGCGATTACGCTACAGAGCTGAATAACCGGCTTGAGCTGCTGGCACCAGAAGCGGCGAATATGGAAATAGCCGCGCTATCGTCTGTTGCTCCTGAAAGCCTGACATTTGCAACGGTGGACGCTTCTGCACTGTGGAGCAAAACCCGCAACCGGGCTTTAATGGTCAAAGGCTATAGCGGTGAGCTGCTGCTAGAGTCGTTTATCAAGGATTGGATCAAGCCAGAAATACAGCGAATCAATAACGCTGTGACTCAGGCTTACCTTGAAGGCCGAACAAACAGAGAATTGATTGACGCCATTCTTGGCACCCGGTCAATGCAGTACAGAAACGGAATGCTTGAAACCTCTCGGCGCTCTGCTGATGCCATTGCCAGAACAGCAATACAGCACGTTGCCAGCACTACCCGACAGTTAACGTGGGAAGCGAATCAGGATGTGATAACGGCTTACCAGTTCAATGCAACTTTGGACAGTCGAACTTCTGCAACCTGCCGCTCTCTGGATGGTCGTGTATTTGATTTTGGTAAGGGGCCAACGCCTCCGCTTCATATTAGATGCCGGTCTACAACGATTCCTGTTTTGTCTGAAAAATACGACTGGCTCTCAGAAGGACAAACAAGAGCCTCTAAGGGCGGTTATGTCTCGGCTGATGAATCGTACTACTCATGGTTAAAAAGACAGCCTGAGAGCTTTATTGATGGCGTCTTGGGTAACGATAGAGCGAAATTGTTTAAGAATGGTGGTCTTAATGCTGATCAGTTTGCAAAGTTGCAGCTTGATAAGAACTTTCGACCACTGACGCTTGAGCAGATGCGCGATATTGCTCCTGAAGTGTTTAAGCGGGCGGGATTGTGACTCAGAAAGAACGGATTATTGGCTTCCTGAGAGGCTTGATAGATAAAGCTCAAAGTGAGGCCAACTTTCAAGACTGGCAGAATTACAGCGAGCTTTTGAAATACTGGGAGCAGCGTCTTGAAGTTGTGACAGCTTAACCAATCAATAAATTCAATTCGTGACTTGTCACGCTAAAACGAGCCTCGGTTATCCGGGGCTTTTTTGTATCTGCTGCAAGGCGGCAAACATCAAACGACCAAGGGTTAATGATGCTCAAGTTTAAAGTTGATTCACTGGAAGGCATGGAAGAAGCAACAGCAGCCATGTACCAGAAAACAGACAGCGGCTACCAGTTAGCGGTTGATGGTCTGCCAGAAATGGAAGACACCAGCGGCCTGAAGGCTAAAAACGCTGAATTGCTGGCAAAGCTCAAGGAGCAGAAAGACGCCAAAGCAGCAGCAGACAAAGCCGCTCAGGAAGCAGCAGACGAAGCAGCTCGTAAGTCTGGTGATGTAGCTGTACTGGAAAAAAGCTGGTCTGAAAAGCTGGCAGCCCGTGAAGCTGAATTGACAGCAATCAACGAAGGCATGAGCAATAGCCTTAAAACCATGCTGGTTGATAACGTAGCTCAGGCAATGGCAACAGAGATTAGCGTTTCTCCTGCCTTGATGATGCCGCATATCAAAGGCCGTTTATCTGTAGAGATGCAGGACGGTAAGCATGTAACCCGTGTACTCGATGCCGAGGGCAAACCGAGCGCGGCAACCATTGACGACCTCAAGAAAGAGTTTGTCAGCAACGAAGCTTATGCACCGGTCATCATCGGCAGCAAAGCAAGCGGGGGTCAGGCTCCCAGTTCCAACGCTCAGGGCGGTGGAAATACACAAGGCGGCTCTATGAAAGATCGCGCCTTGCAATCTATCAAGTCCAAAAACTGGGGTTAAACAACCATGGCAACTCTCGAAATTTTCAATCGCCAGGTGCGCGACACTGCAACCGAAATGGTTGATCAAGAAGTACAGAAGTTTAACGAAGCTTCTGGCGGTGCGCTCATCATGGGTAACGAGTCCGTTATCGGTGATTACGTTGAAGAAGCAAGCTGGGCGGCAATTGCTGGTCTGGCTGCTCGTCGTAATGCTCACGCTGATAAGGCCGTGACTGCGGTTGAGCTGAACCAACTGCTCAAGCGTTCCATCAAAGTCGATGGTCGTATCGGGCCGGTCAAGATGACTGACACCCAATACCGTCGAATCGGTGCCAGCGTTGAAGAAGTGGCGGCGATCGTATCCGCTCAGGCTGCTGAGGGTATCATCCGCGATCAGCTCAATACTTCTGCTGCTGCTGCCAAGGCCGCAATCGGTTCTGTTACAGAGCTGGCTCACAGTGTCGCTACTGCCGGCGGTGTTCCTCTGACTCTGGCAGAGCTGAATCGTGGTAATGCCAAGCTGGGCGACCGTTCTGCTCTGATCACTGCTTACCTGATGCACTCTATCGGCTTCCATGAGCTGATCGGTGAAGCACTGAACAACGACAACCGTCTTTACACTATCGGAGACATTAACGTCTTTGATGGCGGTTTGGGTCGTCGTTATGTGGTGTCTGATATCCCTGCTCTGGTTGAAGATGAGCTTCTGCATACTCTCGGCTTGGTGGCTGGCGGTGTTGCGGTGCAGGCTTCTGGTCTGACTTCCTTTGTCACCACTGAAACCACCGGGCGCGAAAACATCCAACGCATGATGCAGGGTGAGTATGAGTTCATTGTGGGCGTGAAAGGCTTTCAGTGGGCTAAGACTGACGTCAACAGCCCAACGGATGCAGCGATCGCCACTGCAGCCAACTGGAAGAAGATCGCCACCAGTCACAAAGACTGTGCAGGCGTTCTGATCACCACTGGTAAAACCGGCAGCTAACCGGAACGGGGGCGGGTTAACCGCTCCCGATTGACTCATGCCATACGCAACAGTTGAACAGCTCAGGGAATACGCCACAGCCAGAGGGCTAAGCGTGCCTGAGTCTGAAAGTGATTGTCTGGAATTGTTGACCGTGGCGCATGACTGGCTAGAGGTGCAGCAGTACAAAGGCTCTCGCGCTGATCCGATGCAGGCTGATAGCTGGCCTCGCAGTGGTGCGGTTTTCGATGGCTTTTATCTGCCCTCCGATCAGGTGCCGGCGCTGATTATCAATGCTGAGTGTCAGCTTGCCATTGATAGCCAATCGGTTGATTTACTGCCAACGGGCGAAGGCCGAGAAGTTATCAAGGAAAAGGTAGAGGGTGCTATTGAGATGGAATACGCCGAAACCGGCTCAGGTGCGGTGATACCGCAACCAACTAAAGCCAAGGCAATGATTCGCCCTCTTCTGCTGACTGCTTCCGGCTTTATGGTGTCGCGCCGATGAGTAAGTTCTATCAGGACAAAGCTCAAACCGTTATCAAGCTGCTGAAGAAGTTCGGGCAATCCGTTGTTTTGCTTCGGGAAACGAGCGGCGGCTTTGATCCGGTTGAAGGTAAACCGATTCCAGGCACTACCGAAGAACTGACGTTTAACGGTTTGCTCACTTCGTACAAAAGCAGCCTGATAGATGGATCCACCATTGTTCAGGGTGACAAGCTGTTATTACTGGATACCAGTCACAAGCCCCAAAAAGGCGACAAGGTGAGATCAGTTGATGGTGACTGGCAGATTGTCAGCATTGATGAAGTTAACCCGGCTGGCGTTCCTCTGGTTTATCAGGTGCAGGTGAGGCGATGACCAAAAAGAGCTTTTCCGGTGTCGTCAGCTCGTTCAAGTCAGATGCTATCGCTGCCTGCGGGGATACTCGCAAAGCGGCAACCATCGAGCTATTCAAGAGCGTGATTCTTGATACTCCGGTTGACGAAGGTCGTTTAAAGGGTAACTGGCAAGCGACAACCGACAACCCGGCAAGCGGTCAGCTTGATATCTATGACGGGAACGGCGGCGGTACAGTAGCTCTTGCAGTCAAAGCGGTTAATCAGTCAAACGACGATCAAACGCTATACCTCACCAACAACCTCCCCTATGCGCTGGCTATTGAGTACGGTCACTCTGATCAGGCACCAAAAGGAATGGTCAGGCGCAATATGGCGAGAATCAGCAGTCTGATTCGTAAAGCAGTCAAGGAGAATAAAATCTAATGCTTTCTCCTGTTTATTCCGCTCTCAGCAGTCATTTAACCGGGCTTGATCTTGGCTTGCCGATAGCCTGGGAGAATGTAACACCTCCCGATAAAGTTGGCGCATGGCTGGCGGTAATGTTTATTCCTGCTGAAACTGTCGGCTCAACGCTGGGCGATGGTGGTCTTGATGAGTCAACAGGCTTCTATCAAGTCGATGCATACGCGCCTACCGGTGAAGGCTGGGCAGAGCTTCACAGCTACGCTGACCAAGTGCAACGGCACTTTAAAAACGGCCTGCTTCTGAGTCACAACGGGCAAGCAGTACAGATAACCAGCTCAAGCCGCACTGGTGGCAGAGTAGAAAACGGCTGGTATCGGCTCACTCTCACAATCAATTGGCGTTCGTACTCTCAACGCTGATCTTTCCCTTACAGGATTATTAACAATGACCATTGCTACCGGTGCGCGTCATTCGATGGCGTATGTGGCAGAGCCTTCCTATGGGCAAACACCAGATACACCAGAGTTAAAACCGATTCGCCACACTTCAACCTCGCTGGCTCTCAGTAAAGAGACAATCCAGTCTGAAGAACTGCGCTCTGATCGCCAGCTTGCAGCTTTCAAGCATGGCAACAAACAGGTTGGCGGCGATATCAGTTTTGAGTTCAGTTATGCCAGCTTTGATGATTTCCTTGAAGCGGTGTTGTGCGGCACCTGGGCAAACGATGAACTGAAAACCGGCGTTACCCGTCGAAGCTTTACCATTGAACGACACTTCTCAGACATTGGGCAGTATCACCGCTTCACGGGTGTAGAGCTTAATGCTCTGAGCCTGTCCGTTGCGCCTAATGCCATGGTAACAGGTACGCTAACCGCCATCGGTAAGGGCATGGCGACTGATACCGCTATCGTTACCGGTGCAACCTATGACGCAGCAACCACCAACATTCCTTTTGATTCGTTCTCGGGTGGCCTGACGGTTAACGGTGCTGAGTCCGGTGTTGTTACCTCCATCGAGCTATCGCTTGAAAACGGGCTTGAAGCTCTGTTCGTGGTTGGCTCTGATGAAACATTGCAGCCAAGTATCGGGCGAAGCAACCTGACCGGCTCCATGTCTGTGTATTTTGAAGACAGCAGCATGGTTGATCACTTTATCAATGAGACAGAGCTTGCGGTTGCTTTCACTCTGGCGGGTGATGGTGGTAGCTATACGTTTACCTTGCCAAGAATCAAGTTTGGTTCTGGTGCGCCAGAGGTGAGCGGAACGGGGCCAGTCGTTCTGAGCATGGAATTTCAGGCACTCTATGACACAACCGAGCAAACTAACCTGAAAATTGTAAGGGCTGCAGCGTAATGACTCCGGAAGACTTCTATACAAAACCGGCCTGTAACACGCCTCAACGCTTAAAGCTTTACACCATTGACGGTGCTGATTCCGGTGAATGGATAGAGGTCTACGGCATTGATTCTGATGCTTATGAGGCTGCACTGGCTGAGACTCAGCAGCAGCTTCTGGCGATTGAAGTAACTACGAGCGTTTACAAGACGAAAGCGCTGGAAGGCGGCAGCACTCCTACTGAAATGGAGAAGGCCGCTAATGATCTTTTGCAGGTTTCACAGGATCGGCAAGCAATCCTGAAAAGCCGAGAGCTGGAAACCAAAGCCGCGCTTGTGGCTGGCTGGTCATTTAAGAAAGAGTTCAACAAAGCGAATGTTATGGAGCTGCTACGCAACTCTCCGGCAATTGCTCAGAGTTTGGATAGCTTTATAACAAACCGGCTGAACTTTCTTAAAAAAAAATAGACCGGCTTATCAAGTGGGCTGAAGCTGAGGCGGTTTTGATAAAGCCGCCAAAAGGCGACAAAAGCCCGTTAAAGGCTCACTTGCTCAAGGTATACGAATCTACAGGGATAAAGCCAAAACAGTTACAGGAGCAGCCAGAAAAGCCGTCAGAGCTTGAATATATTATTGGTTGGTTCTACTCGCTGCACAATGCGACAAAAGGCGCGATTACTTACACAGAGATTTACCACTGGGCAAAGCTGACCAAGGTCAATATAAGAGCCTGGGAGGTTGCAGTTATACAACGACTGTCGGTAGCATTCAGCAGGATATAATTTCTATTTGTACTGAATGGACAATTCAATGAAACGATTCTGTATTTTGCTTATTGCTGCTGTTTTGGCTGGCTGTACTACTACCTCTGAAGTTGGCAGGCCGATCAATCAGGTTTCTGTTGCTCAAATCGAAAAAGGCAAAACCACAAAAGAAGATATTTTTCTGGCCTTTGGTCAGCCTTATTCAACCATGAGTGATAGTGAAGGCCGTGAAACATGGCTGTATATGTATGGGCAAAGCAGCTACAGCATGTTTAATCCTGCTTCTATGGAAAGTACGGGTTCATCTCTGACAGTTGTTATGAAAAACGGCGTTGTAGAAAGCTACGCTACTGCGGGAACGGTATTGCCTGAAACCAAGGTAACAACGCAGTAATCACAAACAGCAAAGATTTAAACAAGCCCGGTCTTTACCGGGTTTTTTTATGCCTGGTGAAACATGAGCGAAACAGCCAACTTACAGATTCGCGTTGAGTCGAAAGGCACAAAACAGGCCGAGCGCGAACTAAAAGGACTTGAAAAACAGTCAGCCAGAACCGAGCAGGCATCAGACAAGCTGGCTGGATCAGTCAAGGCTGCAGGTGGTGCCATTGCTGGATATTTCACAGTGCAGGCGGCTATTGGCGTTTTAAAGACTGCTGACAGTTTTAACCTGTTGCAAAAGCGAGTCGAGCGGCTTGCTAACAGTGCAGTGGATGGGAAGGTTAAATACAAAGCCCTGACTGATATCGCAATCAAAACAGGTTCAGACCTTAAGACAACTATCGGGCTATGGGAAAACCTTGATCAAACCCTTGGCGAACTTGGTAAGTCCGATGCTGACATTATCAAGCTGACTGAAAACCTGAATAAGCTTGGCATTATTGGCGCGTCTTCTTCTGAAGAAATGTCTGCAGCTATGCGCCAGTTTGGGCAGGCAATGGCTGGCGGTGTTCTGAGAGCTGAAGAGTTCAACAGTATCATTGAAAACACTCCGGAAGTTGCCCGCGCCATGGCTCGCGGTATGAATATGAGCATGGGCGAAATGCGTGCAGCCATGCTGGATGGCGAGCTGACTGCTGATAAGGTGTTTGAAGCTTTAATGTCTCAAACCGAGTACGTCAATGAAGAGTTCGGCAAAATGCCGCGCACCATTGGTCAGGCATCCGAAGCACTGACCACCAACTTCGGTAACGCTGTTGCAGAGCTTGATAAACAGATTGGCGGTTCTTCGTTTTTCGTCAAATTCCTTGATGCCTTGTCAGAGACAGCCAGTGACGTCGGTGAAGGCTTTAAAAACTGGGATGTAATGACCGCTCAGGCTTCATTGAATCGCCTCAATATTGAACTGACAAAGCAGCAAGACCTTGTAAACAACCTCAAACAAACTGTTGAAGATGGCGGTATGGGTGGGCTGTTTGCTCAGGGCAGGCTTGATGAAGAGTCTCAAAAGCTCGATGAAATCAAGGCAAGGGTAGCGGATACCAAGAAGCTACTGAAAACCGAGCAAGACAAAGTGGCGGTTGATGTTGAAATCTCCACAACCAGCACAGAAACCAGCATCAAGAAAACCGGTGGCAGCGATACAGGCGCTCAAGACAAGGAAGACAAAGAGGCAGAAAGGGCGGCAAGGCAGCTTGCAATGCAGAAAGAATCGGCCTCTCAATGGCTTGATACCATCAAGCAAAGAAACCTTGATGAAGTAGCCCTTCTGGATGAAAAAGAGCAGCAGGAATTAGCAAAGCTCGATTCATACCGAGAGCAAAGACTGATCAGCGAGCAAGAATACTCTGACGGAATGATTGCCATTGGTAACAATTATTCGGCGCAACATGCAGAGCTTGCTGAAGCAAGGTTAGAAAACGATAAATCAAACCTTCAGCTATTCATAGAAGACGCTGAAGCACAAATGCAAACCTTTGAGGGTATGTGGGGCAATGTCTTCACAAACTTTACCGAAGGGTTTGCCAACGCAACGGCTGATGCCATTGTTGACGGTGAAGACTTCGGCGATGCCATGGCAGGAGTCGCTTCAGGTCTAGCCAAGTCAATGATTGCAGCGTTGATTGAGATCGGCGCTCAGAAAGTCGTGCTTGCTGCACTGGAAAAGACGCTGGGCTTAACTGCTGCAACGGGTTATGTGACGGCTGTCACTGGTGAGGCGACCGCACAAACGGCAATGGCTGCGCTTAATGCGTTCACCTCTACAGCGGCTATTCCAATAGTCGGCCCTGCTATGGCTCCGGCAGCGGCAGCAGCAGCTACGGCAGCAGCAACGCCAATGGCAGCATCGGCAATTGCTGCGGCAAGCTCAACTCTGGCGGGCAGTCGCTCCCACGGTGGTCAGGTAATGGGCGGCTCTTCTTATCTGGTTGGTGAGTTTGGCCCCGAAGTCTTAACGGTTCCCGGTAACGGTGCAGGCTCGGTTACGCCAAATCATAAGCTGGATCAGGGCGGCAAAGGTGGCGTTAATGCCATTACCCTATCGCCTCAAATCGTTGTCGAGTCCGGTGCGAGTCAATCCAATGATGAGTATCTGGCTGAAAACATATCGGCTCAGGTGTTCAACATGATTCTGAGCGATCTTAACGCGGGTGGCGTTCTCTCAAGATCAATACGAGGTCGGTAATGGCTGATATTTATAACTGGCCTAGCGAGCTTATACCTCAAGAAAATGAGTTCTATCTTGAGGCGGTAACTCGCTTTTTTGAGAGTCCGTTTACTGGTGATTCTCAGACAATGGAAGTTCCCGGCGCAAAGTGGAAAGCAAAGCTCAAATTTTCAAAGCTTGGAGCTGAGAGGCTGCGGTTGCTTGAAATTACGTTGCTTCAGCTCAGAGGTGCGGCTAACCGGATCAAGATTACCGATCACGCCATAGCTAGAGCTGGCGTTGGTGGTAATGCTACGGTTGACGGTGCTGGGCAGTTGGGGCGCGTTCTGATGGTTAAGGATGCAACGCCATCTGTTGAGTACCTGAAAACCGGTGATTACTTTGAGGTTAACGGTGAGCTTAAACGCATGATTGCTGATGCCTTCACAGATAGCTATGGAAAAACTTCATTGCGATTTGAGCCAGCATTGCGAAAAGCTCCACCCAATAACAGCCAGGTAATCACAGATAACCCGTCAGCCATTTTCAGGCTTGAAAAAGATTCAGGCAGTAAAACTCAGAGGCAGTCATTGATAGGTAATGTGACGCTCAACTTCGTAGAGGTTATACGTCAATGACAACGCCATTAGAAACAGCCTTGGCGCGTGATGATGTGCGACTGGCTTTTGCTGTTGAAATCCAATGGCCTGAGATAACCGCTCGATTCCATACCAGTCTTGGTGATCTTACTCTTGATGGAATGACATTCTCAGGTGTTGGCGCTCTTGGAGAGATCGGAACGATTAAGGAAAACTCCGGTAATTCTCCAACTCAGATAGATATCACCTTATCAGGCTTTGACGACTCGCTACGAGGTGAGGTGATGCGTGCTCGATACCATGGGCGGCCTGTAACTGTCTGGCTTGTGTCGTTGGATGATGATCATCAGCCAGAAGCTTCTGAGATTGTTTTTAGAGGCAAGATCATTGACGCAAAGGTCAAGACGGGAAAGCAGAACTCTATCAAGGTAAAGGCCTCAAACCGCTTTGAAGACTGGGATAAAAAGCGTTCTGACCGGTTTAACGATGAGTCACAGAATGCCAGGCATCCGGGCGACCGTGTTTTTAAGTACGTATCTGATACAGCAAAGCGAGAAATAACCTTTGCTGGAAAGAAAACAGAATTTAATTTGAGAGCAAGTTAATTATGCTGCCTTCTGTTGTTGATAGCGTGGTCAGTGCCAGTTCTGCCCCTTCTTCGCTGCTGATTAATTCCGTTATGGGGTTTTCTTCTCCTGCTGCGGTATTGAATCCGGGCAGGAAAAGCAGCAAAGGCACAGCGCCAGAACATCGGCGGCAGGTTGTGCGCGGCGCGATGATTCCCATGGTTGGGGTTCTTGGTAAAACGCTGGTTTCTGGCGTTGCTGTTCATGCTACTGGTGTCGGTGGATGGCTTCATGTTGTGCTTGCTCTGGCTGGTCACAAATATTCAGGAAAAGCCGTTATCAATGATGCTCCCTATTTCCTGAAAGATGAGCACAAGATCAATCTGACTCGCAGATCAACGGCGGGAGGCTCATATTTTACCTATAACGGAAATGGGATAAATATTGCTGTCTACGATGGTGGGCAAACCGATGTAAGCCATTTACCAACTCTGCAATCTGCAGGTTGGTCAAATGATATGATCGGCAATGGAATTGTTCTTGCACATATCCATCTTAGAGATGACAAAAAGCTCTATCCAAACGGTTTCCCTGAATTTTCTTTTCTGCTTGATGCTTCAGAGCGCATAGATAGTCAGCAAGCCCCTTCACTCTCATCTGATGTGATATTGCGGTATCTGAGAAACGATCTCGAAGCAGCAGACTTAGAGATTGACCTTGAATCATTTGAAGCTGCAAGAATTGTCTGTAATGAGCCAGTAGTTACAGCGGCAGGTGCAAACGAAAACCGTTATACGGCTGGCGGCGCTTATGATTACGATGAGGCACACTCAGAAATATTAGAGCGGCTATTGCAGACTTGCGGCGGCAAGCTGGTTTATCAATACGGTAGATTTTCCCTCTATGTGGCAACCTATTACGGCGAGCCTGTTTTAGAGCTGACTGAGGCTGACATTATTGGCGATGTCGAAATAACGCCAATGCCTGAACGTAGAGACCTTGCCAACATTATCAAAGGCTCTTATACCGATGCGCTTTCAGGCTACCAGTCTGCTGATTTTCCAGAGGTGGGCAGCGAGCGTTACTTGCTGGAAGATGGTGAAGAGCTTGAGGACGACTTTGACCTTGAGTTTGTTCAATCTTCAGATCAGGCACAGCGGCTTGCATCGTTGGAGCTAAACCGGCATAGACTGCTGACACTGAAAGCCCCTTTTAATTTTCGGGCTTTTCCTGCAAAAGTTGGGCGCATTATTCGGCTGAATACGCCAACTATCGGCTTTAATCACCCCTTTATGGTGGAGTCTTGGGAGTTTGATACCAAGAAAGGCGTTGCTCTTACTTTGCGAGAAGACTTCGCTGAATTGTGGGGCGACTACATTGGTGCGGTTCCATCAAGACCGCCATCAACAACGCTGCCAGGTGCAGGCGATATTGACCCACCTTCTAACGGGCAGATTGCAGAATTTCAGCAGTTCGGTGACTGGATAGCAGAGCTTACTTGGAGTCATCCTTTCCCCGGATCGGTGCAACGCTACTATGTGACTGTTGACCGCATGAAAGCTGATGGCGAAAACTGGATAGCTGAAACAGTCGCAAGCGGTGAAACTACTTCAACTCGATACCGTTTTACTGTGCCTACTGACGGTCAATTCAGAGCCATTATCACGGCTGAAAATGCTTACGGTGTGGTATCTGATCCTTATGAGTATTGGTATATCAGCTCGATTCCAACATTGGAAATTACCGAAATCTCAGCAGAGTCAGTTGATGTTACAGCTTATCCTGCAAGAGCTTTGATCAAGTGGCAGGTAGAAAGGCTGGACTCCTTTGACCTTGATACGGTTATTTTTACGGTAGAGACTCGACCTTTCTCCGGTAATGCTTGGCTACCAGTCACAAAAACAAGTTCTGTATCTTGTTGGGTTGAAGGCTTGGCGCATGGTCAGCATGAAATCAGGGTAAAGGCAGAGCCGCCATTTGGATCAGTGACCGGCTGGCGTGTTGGCTCATTTACTGTTGAAGCTGTCACAGTTCCAGTAAATCTAAAAGTGGATCCAACAGAGAAAGACTCAACGACAGCAGGCGTTTTGAGCTGGATGGGTGCAGGACAATCATTTGATGTTGAGATGCGTAAAAATGGCGTCCTATGGGCAGGTGGTAGCGTGTCTACTCGTGAGTGGCAGGTGCCAGCTTGTGAGCCTGGGGTTTATTCGCTGAGGGTTCGTGCTCGTGCGGGTGATGTGGTTTCTGATTTTGCTGAGCTTGACTGGAAGAGCGCAGAGCTGCCAGCACCAAAAAACCTTGTCTTCAATGTAACGCCACAGAATGCAGCATCATCCGGGCTTGTCTCTTGGCAGTCTGGCGGCGCTTCTCAGTTTACATCAGGTTATGAGCTTCATTTGATTGATAATGCAGGCAACATTGACCTGAGAACGATTACCCAAGGTACAGAGTATCTGTTACCTGTCGTATTGCCGGGAGCTTATACCGTTAAGGTAAGAGCGGTTTCAACCTCTGGGGCGTATTTCTCCCCATGGGCAGAAGATAGCGGCAGTATTTCAGGGTTAATGGCTCCAAAAGACTTGAAAGCGGTTGAGTCAATTGTGGGCGCAGGCGCAACACTTCAACAATCAATAGCAGTTAGCTGGAAGGCTGGTGACGATCTGGCGCAGTCTTACGAGCTGGAATATCGGCTATTGTCGTCTGATGAATGGTCAGGTGGTTATTCTGGTGCGGCTACCAGTGCAATACTGACGAGCCTTGCTCCCGGTGACTATTATTTTCGAGTTCGGGCGCGTCTTGCAGGTGTCTCATCGCCTTACGCTCAAACATTGGTGACAGTGCAGGGCTTGGAGCGTGCGCCAGACAATATTACAGGCGCTCAGTTTCGGGCTATCTCTTCAACCATTGCCTTGCTCTCTTGGGATTTAATGAATGATCCAACGGTGTTGACCGGTGGCTCTATTCAGGTGCGTTGGACTTATCACACTGGCAGTGCGGCAACATGGGAGGCAGGTGTAAAACTCACTGATCGCTTGCCGGGTAACGCTACGCTTGCCAATGTTCCGTTGTTGTCTGGAACGTATATGGTCAAGGCTGTAAACGCTTTCTCAAAATGGTCTGAAACGGCGGCAATAGTGGTATCCAATCTCGGCAATATGCTCAACTACAACCGGATTGTAGAGCGTGACGAGCCTAAAACATGGCCTGGTGAAAGTCATGGCGTTGTTATAGATCAAGGTACGCTGACGTTAAGCGGTAGCGGTGCATATTATGTGATGGATGAGCCTATCGACCTGAAGGCAGCCTTTACTGTTCGTCTAACCCTGCAAATGGATGGATCAGTTTACTTGCCCGACCTCATTGATGATCGAACGGATAAGATAGACGACTGGCCTATGTTCGATGGTCAAGACCCCGGCAACACTTCATTGATTTATGAGGTGTCGCAGACTGATGATGATCCTGCCAGTAGTTCGGCTAAATGGTCTGAATGGACTCAGTTTCTTGTCGGTGAGTTCAGGGCAAGAGCCTTCAGAATTCGCGTATCGCTGTCTACTGAAGATGAAAGCGCAGTTGGCACCATTGCAGGCCTGAAGCTGATTGCTGATGCTCCCGACAGGATAGAGCGCGGCGTTGGCATTGCCTGTCCTGCTGCTGGTTTGTCCGTTAAGTACAATCGGGCGTTTCTGGCTCCTGCTTCTGTTGGCATAACAGGCCAGGGAATGCAGGCCGGCGACAGGTTTGAGCAGAGTAACAGCACTGCTGAAGGATTTGATATTAAGTTCTTCAATAATGCCGGCTCAGCCATTGCCAGAACCTTTGACTACTTCGCTATCTCCTACGGCGAACAATAAACCTTTCTCCCTTCCCATATTGCCCGGTTCTTACCGGGCTTTTTTTGCGTGGATTTCCATGGTTGATTACTACATAGATAACCAGTCTGGCGCATTGGTCAGGGCTGAGCTAAACGCTTTATTTGCTGCCATTCGATCCAGCAACGCGAATAGCGCAGCTCCCGCTACTGTTGCCGGTTTGATCTGGTTTGAGACAGATACAAATACCTTCTGGGGGCGTAACTCTGCAAACGATGCCTGGACAAAGTTTTATACAACTGACAAGAAGCCAACAAAGGTCGAGATTGGGTTGGGCAATGTTCCCAACTATTCGGCTACTGGTAGCCTGACAGATGGCAGTGCAAACAAGCTGGCTACTGCTGCAGCTACAAAAGCCCTGCAAGACAACAAGCTTGATAAAACGGCTACCGCTCCAAACTCAGCAAAGCTGAATAATCAGTCTGCCAGTTTTTACGCAACTGCTGACCACGCTCATACGCCTTCTGATATTGGTGCGGCTCCTGCCAATCATAATCACAGTGCTTCTCAGCTTCCAAAAGCAAGCCCTACAGCTCAAGGTGTAGTCCAGCTATCAAACAGCACAACTGGGAAATCAGAATCAAAAGCAGCTACAGAATTAGCGGTAAGCCAGGCAAAGGCTGAGGCCATCGCTTCAAGTGTGTTTCCCGGCTTTATTGGGATGTTTGCTGGTACTGAAGAACAAATAGAACCGGGATGGCAGCTTTGCAATGGTCAGGGTGAAACATCTAACGGTATACCGATTCCAAATTTAAAAGACCGGTTTGTTATTGGTGCGGGTGGTGGCTATGACGTGGGAGCGACTGGAGGAAGTGTTAGTGCTACAACCGCAGTAGCGGGCAACCACTCACACACTGTTTCAGTAGGTAATACCACCCTATCGTCGACTCAAATCCCAGCACATGGACATGCTGTAAAGGGCTACAGACTAAACTCAACAGGCAACTACTACATAAAGGGCGTAGTAAACGACGGGTTTAACCAGTCAAGACCGGATAACAATTATTCCGGTGTTTCGAACGTTTCAACCTATAACGCTGGTAATTCAGGTTCACACAATCATAGTGGTATTTGTGCTGATGGTGGAAATCATTCACATACGGTTTCCACAATGTCGCCCTATTACGCGCTTTGTTACATCATTAAACTTTAAGGGGTAACGATGGATATTCAGCGACTAACCGTTATCACAGATGATCAGCTCGTTGTTGTTGATAATTACAGCGAAACAATGCCGCTAGACCTGCCCGAAGAAATACATGCCATCCAGTGGCAGGCAGGTAAAGGTGAGGTCGAATACCTGGATGGCCGGCCTAATAAGCCGTTCACTGACTTGGCTCCATTTATGGAGTTGATAGAAGATCATGCAAGAAGAAAGGCAGAGGCGTTAAAACCACCTGAGCCGCCTACTGGCGAAGAGCTTGCTGAAATAAAGAAAGGCTGGCGAAACAGTGAAATTCAGAATGTTGCTCAACGTATCGACCAATACAAAAACGATAAGGATTTTGGCGGCAACACCTTTCCTTATCAGGTCAATGGAAGCAAAGAGCAAGCGGCTCTCCAGCTAAACTCATACCGGCTTGACCTTATCACTTGGACAGATCAGCCAGGCTTTGAAGAAACAGAGCCACCAAAAGCCCCGGAGTTCTGGAAGCCTGCACCTTACTGGTGGTAGCAGTAAATCAAGTTTTCCAGCCAAGCAATTCATTGGGCGAAGTGTCAAGGATGACGCAGAGCTGACAGAACTTATCAAGCCTTGGTAATGCCTTACCATATACCCACTTATGAACAGCAGGCTGAGATACGTCCAGTGATTTGGCTATCCTTCTCTCGCTGATCTTCTTCCGTGTCATTGCTGCCAGTAATTGCCCTGGGAACTGATGGCACAAAACAAACACCTATTATTTTTCGAGTATCACTCAATAACCTGAGGTTATACTTTTTAAAAAAATTGATCTGCGTCAATAGTCGGTTTTGGCTTAGTCTTTATGATTTGCGTACATTTCACACAGGCGAGATTATGTGATGCAACAATCAGCGAACATCTTAAAAAAACTGCACGCTTTAGCCAGCTCAGCCAAAAAAGACCACTCAGCACGCTACGAATGTTTTGAAAGTACAGACGATCTTGCAGCGATGACCAAGCTTGATTTTGCTATTGGAATGATCAATGAGGTAATCAGCCAGTTAGAAGAAAAACTGTCCGACTGACTTTTATTATTGAAATGGTGCCGGGAGCTGGTAAGAGCTTAAGGCACTCTCCTGATTTTTCCCGCAAGCGGTCTTTTATAGATCAGGACACCCGGCTCTAAAGCCGTGCAATCTGATCGGGAACCTGTCCCGCCCTAAAGTGCTACCAACACCGTCAGACGACGACGGGACAAGTATTGCCGCAAATATGCGACCGGTCAAATGATAGACCGGTTTTTTTATGCCCTCAAAACTTGTCTTTGTTTTGGCATGCCAAGTCTGCCAAGTTTTTGCCAAGTTTTTATATCGTTTTGTAGCGGTGTATGCGGAAAACTGGAAATGCTGATCAGGTGATGATTTATCGGTAAGCTGCTGATACTTCGCTGCATAGCAGGAATTTCAACCAAAAAGAAACCCGCGCTTCTGGGGGAAGAAGACACGGGCTAAGACCATTTAGGAGTAAACATTTGGCACACAATCAACGTGCCACAGTCATATAGACCAAGACTGATTCAATCGTAGGGGGGAGTCGATCAAAATCAGCATGGTAATTATGGATCAAATTTCTAATACATCCACTCGAATTTAATATCTTTTCACGATATTAAGAATATCTTTACTTGTTAACTGATTATGACTGGGCGCAACAGCTGCTCAAACAGCTCATCGCAGCGTTGAGCCAACACTCTGTCTTTCTCAAAAACACCGCTCCCCTGTTTTGACTGATGAGTTCCCCAGGCAACGACAACCTTGCCCCATTCAACAACCATACGGGGATGATGCCCATTCAACTCAGCCAAACAGGCAACGGCATTGGCAAAGGCGAGCGCCGTGGAATACTTTTTAAAGGCGTAAGTGCGCTCAATATGCTCGATATCATCATATCGACAAATGTTCCAATCCTTCATGTATGCGCTCCCGCTGAAAGCTCAAATGAACTTAATGATTGATTTCACAGGATAGAAGGGATGCCAGCAACAGGAAAGGAATTTGTGCAAGGAAAAGGGAATATATCAATACTTCCGGCAACAACACAAAGCATGGGATTGGGTGGTTGCCGGTTATTGGGAATAGACGCTGCGATAGGCCTACTCCAAGACCAGAATCAGGCTTCTGCTTCAGCCTCTTCGGTTTTCTCGGATTCAGCTTTCAGCTGCTCCAGCTCCTGATTGGCGGTATTCAGTTGCTGAGTCAATTGCTTCTGCTTGGTTTTCAGTGTTGCATTTTCGCCGGTCAGGGTGCGGTTTTGCTCCTGTAGACGCTTCACCTGCTTCTTCATGCGATCAGGATTGCTGGCGCGCAACTCCTTCAGTTCGCTCTCCATGTTTTTCAGCTGGGCTGCAGACTTTTCAGCTTTCTTTTCCGCTGTTTCCAGACGGGATTTCAGCTGACTGACTTCCTTGTTGTGTTGCTCTGTAATTTCAATAAGAGCGGCAAGACGCTGCTGTTCAATGATATCCATCTCATTGTTGGTATCAATATTTCCGCCCATGCTCAGGGTACCCATAGATGTGATTTCCTCCAGGAAATTCATTTGTCAGAAAAAGGGATAATACTTGCACCAGCGCACATAAAGTACACAGTAGTGTCGGTAGAAAAATTAAGTAGATCTGAATTATTCTTCATTAAGCGGCTGGTAGAAAGCAGAGTATCAAATAGATTAGGCGTGGCATTCTAATACATTAATTTGGACAATAAAAGCATTGCTCTGCAAAATAGTTGTATCAGGCCATGTTTTAACGGAGATCAGTTTACACGGCCAGCCTGATTTAACAACCTTTTTAACGCAGTTTTTAACAAAGGCAAGCCACAAACTATGCAAGAAATTCTGACATTGCTGGCAGATTCAAACATTCTCTTCCCTGATCCTGAAAAAGCATTGGATGAACCGGACGGACTGCTGGCCGTTGGCGGGAACCTGAGCATTGATACATTACTGCAGGCTTATCATAAGGGAATATTTCCATGGTTCAGCGAGGACGACCCTATTCTCTGGTGGTCTCCCAGCGAAAGAATGGTGCTGCACCCTGATCAATTCCATATTTCAAAATCCCTACTTAAATTACTGCGTAAAAGTAAGTATCAGGTCACTATGGATCATGATTTCTCCGGCGTTATCCATCACTGCTCCACTTCGCGACAGAGCCAGGAAGGCACCTGGATCACTGATGAAATGATGGCCGCCTACATTGATTTACACCGTGCCGGTTATGCCCATTCAGTCGAGGTCTGGCATGAGCAAACGTTAGTCGGCGGGTTGTACGGTGTTTCACTGGGAAGTTTATTTTTTGGGGAGTCCATGTTCAGTCTGCAAAGCAACACCTCAAAGATAGCCTTTGCCGCGCTGGCAAATCAGTTGCACCAATGGGGTTTTAAATTGATTGATTGCCAAATGCACTCGACTCATCTTGCATCACTGGGCGCCGTCACCATGCCTCGACAGGAGTTTACCGGATATCTCAACCGCTATTGCCGAACAACGCCCACAGGTGCACACTGGAAGAAAGCATGGCAATGGATTGACCATCAACAATGAGTGAACATAAAAACATTAAATTTTATGCCACACAGCCTCATCAGTGCAGTTATCTACCGGATGAAGAGGCGACCACCCTTTTTATTGACCCTGATATCACCACCGATCAGGCACTTTGCAGTAATTTATCCAATCTGGGGTTTCGCCGGAGTGGCCAACATTTATACCGGCCGCACTGCAACCAATGCAATGCCTGCATTGCATCCCGCATTCCAGCGACTGATTTCTCCATGCGCAGAACTCAGAGAAAGGTATGGTCAAGGAATAGCGATCTAAAGGTCGAAAAACGAACCCCGGAGTATTGTCATGAGCACTATGATTTGTATGAACAATACATCAATCAGTGCCATCATGATGGCGATATGTACCCGGCAACCGTTGAACAATACTCAGCATTTCTGATTGATAATCCCGGGTTTACGTCCTTTTATGAGTTTCGCCTGCAAGGGGAACTATTGGCAGTGTCTGTGGTGGATGAATTACAGAATGCTTTTTCGGCAATCTATACCTACTACAGTCCAAAATATTCAAACCGAAGTTTGGGTAAATACTGTATCCTCTGGTTAATTCATCAGGCTAAGCAACAGCAGATAGATTACGTACACCTTGGGTACTGGATCAAAAACAGCCAGAAAATGAATTACAAAATTGAATTCCGACCCATAGAGCTATACATCAACCAGCAATGGCAGCTTTTGAAGTAAGGAAAAAAGCACAGAAATAACGCGACAAATCACTGCCATACACCAAGGGTACTTTGCTTTACAAATTATTTTCAGGCAGAATGCCCAGCAAAATCAATCACGCCGTACTAACACCTCTGAGGTAGCTATTTAATGGCAAAAGAAGAAAGTCTGGAAATGGAGGGTGTCGTTATCGATACCCTCCCTAACACAATGTTCCGTGTAGAACTGGAAAATGGGCACGTCGTCACCGCTCATATTTCAGGAAAAATGCGCAAAAACTACATTCGCATCCTGACTGGAGACAAGGTAAAGGTTGAACTGACACCTTACGATCTGACCAAAGGTCGCATCACTTACCGTTCTCGTTAAACAGGGGCCTTAAGCCCCTGTTTTTCTATCTACTGTCTAAACGTCCTACCGTCACTCTCCACTGTCCATCGCTTCGAGATCCGTTGTGCGCTGTTTCGTAGGTTCGTACTTCAAATGCAACTTTCCTTTGCGGACCGTCACCTTCACCATTCCACCCCGCTCCGCCAGCTTGCCGAACAGAATCTGCTCAGCCAATGGTTTCTTGAGATGCTCCTGAATAACACGACCCATCGGGCGTGCACCCATTTGGCGATCAAAGCCTTCTTCGGATAACCAACTACGAGCCTTATCATCCACATCCAACTGGACCATTTTCTCATCCAATTGGGCTTGAAGCTCGGTCAGGAACTTATCAACCACATGCTTGATGATGTCATCATTCAGTGCACCAAATGGAATGATAGAGTCCAGGCGATTCCTGAATTCAGGCGTAAATGTCTTCTTGATTGCCTCAGTACCATCAGTAACATGATCCTGCTCAAGGAAGCCAATGGAGCTTCGGGTCATTTTTTCTGCACCGGCATTGGTGGTCATAATCACAATAACATTACGGAAATCAGCCTTACGACCATTGTTGTCTGTTAGTGTTCCATGATCCATGACCTGCAACAAAAGGTTGAAAACATCAGAGTGCCCTTTTTCAATCTCATCCAGCAACAGCACGCAATGTGGCGTTTTATTGATGGCTTCTGTCAGCAGACCGCCCTGATCAAAACCCACATAACCCGGAGGCGCACCAATCAAACGGGACACGGTATGGGCTTCCATGTACTCAGACATATCAAAGCGCACCAGCTCAATACCTAACGCCTTGGCTAACTGACGACAGACTTCCGTTTTACCAACCCCCGTCGGACCGGAAAACAAGAAGGAACCCACCGGCTTTTCTGGTGCTTTTAATCCTGCTCTGGAAAGCTTGATTGCAGTAGACAGCGAAGTAATGGCTTCATCTTGACCAAACACAACCATCTTCAAGTTGCGCTCAAGCTTACCAAGTAATTCTTTGTCAGACGAAGAAACCGATTTAGGCGGAATCCTTGCCATCTTGGCAACAATGCTTTCAACATCATCAACATCAATCACTTTCTTCCGCTGATCTTCAGGCTGAAGACGCTGATACGCACCGGCCTCGTCAATAACGTCAATGGCTTTATCCGGCATATGACGATCATTAATGTAGCGCCCTGCCAACTCAGCGGCAGCCTTTAATGCTGCATCCTGATATTCAATGCAATGATGCTCTTCAAACTTTTTCTTCAGGCCAAGTAATATCTGAAAGGTGTCTTCTACATCCGGCTCGACGATATCCACTTTTTGGAATCGTCTGGCAAGGGCTCTATCTTTTTCAAAGATCCCTCGAAATTCCTGGAAGGTCGTCGAACCCACACAACGAAGTTCACCGGATGTCAGCATCGGTTTTAGAAGGTTAGATGCATCCATAACACCGCCAGAAGCTGCACCGGCACCAATGATGGTATGAATCTCATCAATAAACAGAATCGCATGATCCAGTTTTTTCAGCTCACCCAGCAACTGTTTGAAACGCTTTTCAAAATCACCGCGATATTTGGTGCCGGCAAGTAATGAACCTAGATCCAGGGAATACACAACACTCTCAGAGAGCACTTCTGGCACTTCACCATCGACAATTCTACGAGCCAAACCTTCAGCAATCGCCGTCTTACCAACACCCGCCTCACCAACAAGAAGCGGATTATTCTTACGACGCCGGGTCAGAATCTGACAAACACGCTCAACTTCATCAGCACGACCCACCAGTGGATCTATCCGACCTAAACGAGCCTGCTCGTTTAAATCAGATGCGTACAGTTTTAATGGATTCTTCGATTTACCAGAGCTGGTAGGCTCTGATTCCATTTCTTCTGAAAGATCATGCCCAATTTCTTCCAGTTCCTGCCCAGGGGTTTTGGCAATACCATGGGCTATGAAATTGACCACATCAATTCGGGCAACGTCCTGCTGTTTCAAAAAATAAACAGCCTGGCTTTCCTGCTCACTAAAGATGGCCACGAGAACATTGGCGCCAGTGACTTCTTTCTTGCCTGAACTCTGTACATGAAAAACCGCACGCTGCAGCACTCGCTGAAAACCCAATGTAGGTTGAGTTTCACGTTCAGAGTCACCGTCGGGAATTAAAGGTGTCGTGGAACTGACAAACTCCATCAAATCCTGACGGAGCTTTTTGAGATCGATACCGCAGGAAATCAGCACTCTTGAGGCCGATTCATTATCGAGAAGAGCCAGCAAGAGGTGTTCAACCGTCATAAATTCATGTCGGTTTTCCCTGGCATCTTTAAATGCATTATTCAGTGTCGCTTCGAGATCTTTGTTGAGCATATGGTTCAACCTTGAAAATGCTAATCGGCCTTTTCTGTTTTACACAGCAGGGGATGGTCATTTTCTCTGGAATATTCATTTACCTGCTGTGCCTTGGTCTCTGCGATATCCTTGCTAAACACGCCACAAACTGCTTTTCCCTGCGTGTGTACCATTAGCATGGTCTGGGTCGCCTTTCCCTCTGGCATACTGAAAAATTTCTCCAGTACCTCAACAACAAAATCCATGGGTGTAAAGTCATCGTTCAGGAGTAAAACCTGATACATGGGCGGAGGCGCAAGTCTGGTTTTCTCCGGGGCTACAGCGACACCCAGATCTGCATCCAGATCACCTTCCTCTCTATCCAAGCTTAGACGAAACAGTTCGAGATTACTCATGGTTTATGGCTGTAACCTTAACATTCAAACTTACCTTCTGATTACTCATACCGCATCCGGAGCAACAAAAGCAACGATTAAGTCTTAGTACCAAGGGCCAATCATAAAATTCATTGAGCGTTAAAAAGCTGATCGGCACGCCAGGATAAGTTTTGACAAAATCTCAGGATTTGGCATCCATGCATTAAAAATTGACAATAACGATAGGTATTTTAACACTATCCATTGTCTGATGACGCAATATTAACGAGAGGTGATCAAAAAACAAGCAGTGAAAAAATAAATCAAGAAATGGAATAAACCTGATTTTGCCCAATCAAAAAAGCCGGACATAAAATCCGGCTTTCATGATCACAACATCAAACGCACATTACATATGCTTAATGATCTCATCACCAAACTCAGAGCACTTCACTAGAGTTGCTCCATCCATCAGGCGCTCAAAATCATAGGTAACGGTCTTGGCGCCAATGGCTCCATCCATACCTTTGATGATCAAATCAGCTGCTTCATTCCAACCCATGTGACGCAGCATCATTTCTGCAGACAGAATTACTGAACCAGGGTTCACTTTATCCTGACCTGCATACTTCGGTGCTGTACCGTGCGTGGCTTCAAACACAGCAGTCGGCGCACCAATGTTGGCACCTGGAGCGATACCAATGCCACCCACCTGTGCTGCCAGAGCATCGGAGATATAATCGCCGTTCAGGTTGAGAGTAGCGATAACATCGTATTCAGCCGGACGCAGTAGGATCTGCTGCAGGAACGCATCCGCAATGACATCCTTGATCACGATCTCTTTGCCAGTATTCGGATTCTTGATGGTATGCCATGGGCCACCGTCCAGAGGCTCACCGCCAAAGAACTCAACAGCCGTATCGTAACCCCAGTCCTTGAAAGAACCTTCGGTGAATTTCATAATATTACCCTTGTGCACCAGGGTAACCGAGTCACGATTGTTGTCGATGGCAAACTGAATGGCTTTCTTCACCAAACGCTGAGTGCCTTCTTTAGAAACCGGCTTAACACCAATACCGCAATCCTTGTCGAAGCGGATTTTCGTCACGCCCATTTCATCACGCAGGAAGGCAATCAGCTTGTCAGCTTCAGTAGTGCCTGCCTTCCATTCGATACCTGCATAGATATCTTCAGAGTTTTCACGGAAGATGACCATGTCAGTTTTGCCAGGTTCTTTTACCGGGCTTGGAACGCCTTCGAACCAGCGCACTGGGCGAATACAGGCAAACAGATCCAACTCCTGACGCAGAGCAACGTTCAAAGAACGAATGCCGCCACCCACTGGTGTGGTTAGAGGACCCTTGATACTTACAACATATTCTTTCAGGGCTTCCAGAGTTTCTTCTGGCATCCACGTGTTTTCGTCATAAACCTGGGTGGCTTTTTCACCACAATACACTTCCATCCAGGCAATTTTACGCTGCCCCTGATAGGCTTTCTCTACCGCTGCATCAACCACTTTCAGCATGGCTGGCGATACGTCGACACCAATGCCATCACCTTCAATAAAAGGGATAACCGGGGTGTTTGGAACATTAAGGGAGAGGTCCTCATTGACGGTAATTTTGTCACCGTTAGCAGGCACCGAAATCTTTTGGTATCCCATTATTAACTCCATTCTCTAATCATCGGGTTGGCCAGATGAATGCCGGGTTCTTTAATTTTTTGTCTTTATATAGGTGCAAGTCGCCTGACTGCGTGCCCTTCCAAGGCCAATTGTTTTGAAAATGCGATAACCGGCTGGCATTTTCTGACCCCGAAGTGAACGATAATCTATCCTCACGAACGCATTCATTACTCAAGTGGTTACTACCGTTCAAGGCAGTTTGAGACTGTGACTCGAATGCAATCAGACATCTGCAAAAACGCGTATACCATATACCATCCTTGATCAGGAATAAATTAAGTTTTGTTAAAAAACGAAACCGGCATCCGCAAAAACCTCTAACGTTAGCTCCATATAGATTCATCGGTGGCTTAACGGTAAAATGCTCTTTTTTCATAGGCAGTAGCATTTTCCCGTGAGCATGGAAACCTCTTCAGCAAACGCATCTTCAAGCGCATCTTCAATAAAGGGTCGGGTTATCGTTGGCATGTCCGGCGGTGTCGACTCATCGGTTTCTGCATTGCTGTTAATGCAGCAGGGATACCAGGTTGAAGGCCTGTTCATGAAGAACTGGGAAGAAGACGATGGCACCGAATATTGTACGGCCATGACCGATCTTGCAGATGCACAGGCGGTGTGTGACAAGCTGGGCATCAAGCTGCACAAAGCCAATTTTGCCGCGGAATACTGGGACAATGTTTTCGAACACTTTCTTCATGAATATAAGAATGGAAGAACACCGAACCCTGACATTCTCTGCAACAAAGAGATTAAATTTAAGGCATTTCTCGATTACGCCATGACACTGGGCAGCGATCTCATCGCCATGGGGCATTATTGCCAGCGAATTGATCAAGATGGCCATAGCTATCTGGTGAAAGGTGCGGATAACAACAAAGATCAAACATACTTCCTGCACGCCGTAAATGAAGCGCAGATTGCCCGCACACTATTCCCGGTTGGCCATCTTCAGAAGCCAGAGGTTCGTCGCATTGCTGAAGAACACGATCTGGTGACCCATAACAAAAAAGACAGTACCGGCATCTGTTTTATCGGTGAACGTCGATTCAAGGATTTTCTGAAGCAGTACCTGCCCGCACAACCCGGGGCCATTGAAACCACAGACGGTGACATCATTGGTGAGCACGCCGGCCTGATGTACCACACAATTGGCCAACGACAAGGCCTGGGCATTGGTGGCCTGAAAAATGCCAGTGAAGCGCCATGGTACGTACTTGAAAAAGACCTTGAGAGAAATGTTTTGATTGTCGGTCAAGGCACAGACCATCCAATGCTCTTCTCCAGCAGCCTCACCTGTTCCCATATTGACTGGGTGTCCGGCTCTGCACCAGCATTGCCAGCAAAACTCACCGCCAAGGTTCGTTATCGCCAGCAAGATCAACAGTGCACATTAACCATGGATGCCAATGGTCAATATCACGTGACGTTTGATGTACCTCAAAGAGCAGTAACACCGGGACAATCCGTGGTTTTTTATGACAATCAAACCTGCCTTGGTGGCGGTGTTATTGAAACTCGTCATTCCTAACTCATAACTTTTACCACCTGCAGAGAACAGCATCGGTGCGACATTCAATGATGGATCAGGCGGCAGCTCTTTCTGGCGTATTCCAGGCCGCAGAGCTCGTCGACAAGCTAGCCAAGACCGGGCAGTGCGACAGTGAGGTCATGAACGCCTCAATCAACAGTATTTTTATCACCTCACCTCAAAGTGTGTCCGAGGTTTATGGCGGTTTTGAACATCTGAGCACAGGGCGCAAATCCCTTGAATCAGTACTCAGCAGAAACAGCTCCGCTATTCAAGGAGATGTGGTCCGTTATGCCCTCGCCCTGATCCACATCGAAAAGAAGCTCAGCCGAAACTCAAAAATGCTGGGCACCATAAGCTCCCGGCTGGCACGCTCTCAGGAACAAGCCAATCACTTTGGTCCCAATCACGAGAACGTGATATCCAGTCTCGCCAGTGTGTATTTAGACACCATCAGCACCTTTAAAACCCGCATCCAAGTGAATGGTGATGCTCGACACCTGCAAAACTCGATGAATGCCAGCCGTATTCGCGCTGTATTATTGGCCGGCATTCGTTCCGCCATGCTCTGGCGACAATGCGGTGGTAGCCGCTGGCATCTATTTATAGGCAGGAACAAGCTCTTGGACGCCGTCAAACGCCTACCATCCTAACCCTATAAAAATAACGATGGGCCCCGACAATCCAAATGGGCCCATTGTTTAATCCTAAAAACAACCCGATTTCTTCTGCTCCCACCTACGATTACCACGCCATTTCAGGTATCATGCGCTCTTTCTTTTCCTCCGGCATAAGGCAAGAACATGGAGCTGAATGCACTGACCGCAGTGTCTCCCATCGATGGACGTTACGGTGATAAGACGCAATCTCTGAGAACCATTTTTAGTGAATACGGGTTGATTCGCTTTCGGGTGGCTGTGGAGGTTCGCTGGTTACAATCCCTGGCGGAGCATGCTGATATTCAGGAAGTCCCTGCCCTGTCGGCAGAAGCCAATCAATTACTGGATGCCTTGGTCACCGATTTTTCCATGACCGAAGCTTCCCGTATCAAGGAAATCGAACGCACCACCAACCACGATGTTAAAGCCGTAGAGTACCTGATTAAAGAGCGTTTTCAGGGCAATGCAGAACTGTCTGCCATCAGTGAATTTGTTCATTTTGCCTGTACTTCCGAAGACATCAATAACCTCTCCCACGGTTTGATGCTGAAAACCGGCATGGAAGACGTGGTGTTGCCAGAGATGCGCAAGATTATTGCCGCCATCGAAAGTCTGGCAAAGACCCATGCTGACCAACCAATGCTGTCACGCACCCACGGTCAGACTGCTTCACCAACCACCTTTGGCAAAGAGATGGCCAATGTCGCTTATCGTCTGAAGCGACAAATCCGCCAGATTGAAAGCGTGACCCCAATGGGCAAAATCAACGGCGCCGTTGGTAACTACAATGCACATCTGTCGGCTTATCCGGAAGTAAACTGGGCAGATCATGCCGAACGGTTTGTCACCAGCCTTGGTCTTGAGTTCAACCCGTACACCACACAGATTGAGCCCCACGATTACATCGCCGAACTGTATGACGGCATCTGTCGTTTCAATACCATTCTGATCGACTTTGATCGTGACGTGTGGGGTTACATTTCTCTAGGCTATTTCAAGCAGAGAACGGTTGCTGGTGAAGTGGGCTCTTCCACCATGCCGCACAAAGTTAACCCCATCGACTTCGAAAATTCCGAAGGCAACTTGGGTATAGCCAATGCCATCATGCAACATCTTGCAGCCAAGCTTCCGGTATCCCGCTGGCAGCGGGATCTGACGGATTCTACCGTGCTGAGAAACATGGGCGTCGGTCTTGGTCAGAGCTTGATTGCTTACGCCGCGACACTGAAAGGCGTTAGCAAGTTGGAAGCCTCCCCCGCCCGATTGAATGATGATCTCGACAAAGCCTGGGAAGTTCTGGCAGAACCCATTCAAACCGTAATGCGTCGCTACGGCATTGATCAGCCTTACGAAAAACTGAAAGCACTCACCCGCGGCCAAGATGGCATTACCAAAGCAACACTCGCCACCTTCATCGAAGGGCTTGAGATGCCAGATAGTGTCAAAGCTGAACTAAAAGCAATGACACCGGCTTCCTATATCGGTAACGCATCCGAACAGGCACTGGCCATTGAAAGTCACTGAGCATCATGAAACCTTCCGCTTAAACAGCGGAATCAGTGCGATCAATACAATATAAATTGCCACCATCACGGTGAAGCAATAAACAAACGCCAGCATGGTGGATTGCTGATGCAACATGGCAGCTATCTTTTCCAAAAACACCGTGCTGGTGACTTCCATACCTGACCGTTCCGCATAATTTTGTAAAATCGGATTATCTGCAGCAAGGCTTCCTCCCAAACTGTGCCACTCTTCCTGCTGAACATAGCTGAAGTAAGTATTAATGATAGCGATACCGATGGAAGAACCGATGGTCCTGCAAAGGTTGAACATGGCGGTGCCACCGGGCACCCAATCTGCAGGCAGCGTGGCAAAAGCCAGTTTTGACAACGGTGCAAACACCAACCCCATCCCTGCCCCTTGAATCACTGACGGTAAAATAAGCCAGAATTCATCCACTTCCAGAGGGTACTGGCTCATGTGCCAGACACCGACCGCGTTCAGAGCCAAACCAAGTAGTACAAACCAGCGCTCATCCACCTTATCCATTAACGGTGCCGCCATCATCAGCACAATGGCTGACGCTATGCCTCGAGGCGCCATGATAAAACCTGCAGTCTGAACGGGGTAATCATACAACTGTTGAAGCAGCATGGGCTGAAGTTGCAAAACACCAAACGTCCCCACAGCAAACAGGTTGGCCACCAGACAGGAAATACCCAGATTGCGATTCATCAGCATCCAGGCTGGAGCAATATCGCCCCGGGTTTTGCAAGATCGAATGATAAATGCAGCAATCATCACCACGCTGGCGATGGAGGAAAAAAGAATAAAGTTCGAACTGAACCAGTTTTTCTCATTCCCCTGGGACAGGACCATCTGCAACAAACCAATACCCAGCGCCATGGTGGTAATCAACAGCCAGTCCATTGGGGCTTCTCCCTGATTGCTAATCCTGATATTTCTTAAAATCAGCAATACGCACAGCGCACCAACAGGAAGATTGATGTAAAATACCCAGCGCCAATTGAGATGCTCCGTCAGAACACCGCCAATGGCGGGCCCCAGTACCGGCCCAACCATCACACCAATGGCAAAAATCGCCATGGCCTTGCCCTGTTCCTCTTTGGGATACACCTGCATCAAAACCGATTGACTCAAAGGAATGACAGGCGCCGCAAACAACCCCTGCAAAATCCTGAATACAATCATTTCCATTAACGAGTCGGCCTGACCGCACAGGGCGGAAAACAGAATAAAGCCCAAAATGGAATAGAGTAAAAGATGTCGTTCACCCAGCCGGCGGGTCAAAAAAGCGGCCAGAGGAATACAAATCGCTTCTGCCATGGCAAAGCTGGTGAGCACCCAGGTAATCTGTTCAGAAGTGGCTCCCAGTGCTCCCATCATATCCGGCAGAGCGACATTGGCGACGGTCATGTCGATCAGCACCATTAACGACGATGTGATAATCGTAATGGTCACCGCGGCTCTGCTGACATTATTGACCATGGTTCACCGCTGCACTGCCAGCCCTATCTTTTGTCGCCACTTTGGTAACAACAGTATCGACAGCCACCGTATCGACAACCACAGCGGCACTTGCTCCGACTCTGAGCGGTTTGTCATCATCAGCATCCAACCGAATGCTCACCGGAAAGCGCTGAGTGATTTTGACCCAGTTCCCCGTCGCATTCTCTGGTGGCAATAACGAAAACGCACTGCCACTGGCTGGAGAAATTGATTCGACGACACCTTTCATTGGACTATCCGGGTACATATCCAATGTCACACTGGCCGACATACCGGGTTTAATACGAGCAAGGTCGTCTTCTTTATAATTGGCCTGCACCCAGAAACTTCCGGCTTCCACCAAGGGAAACATGGCCTGCCCCATGCTAACCACACTGCCCGGATGCACATTGATCAACCCCACCCTGCCATCCACGGCGGCGGCAATATTGGTATAGGAAAGGTTCAAGGTGGCGGTCATTAAATCTGCCGCCGCAACTTGCACAGCCGGCGCATCTTTCCCAACAGTTCCCTGTTCGGCGACCAACTGTTCCATATGTGCTTTGGCACTGGTGACCGTTTCCCGCGCCGTCGTTAATGCCGCTTTGGCATTGTCACCATCTTGCTTGGGAAGTACGCTTGAATCCACCAGCGTCATGGTGCGTTTGAAGTTTATCTGGACTTTTCGAAGGTTCGCACCAGCAGTAACGACATCAGCACTGGCCGCATTAATCGCCTTGCTAGTCGCCAGATTCTGCTCTGCTGCCACCTCATAGGCTGCACGGGCTTTTTTCAGTTGCGCCTCATAAGGGGCAGGATCGATTTGAACCAACAACTCCCCTTCATGAACATAAACATAATTGCCAGCATTAACTGTGCTGACCATGCCGCCCACCTGGGGAGAAACATAAATGATATTGCCGTGAACGTAAGCATTATCAGTACCCGGATATTTTCGCTGATGTTCGAGGTAAAACCAGGCTGCAATACCCAGAGCGATAACCAGTAACAAACTGATTACCCAGTTCTTAACGGAGTGGGAAGACGTGTTTTCCATTTAACAACCAGACAGGACAATGAATGGGGAGGTTTGAAGGCAATCAACTAAACAATTGAAGGGTCCAGAAAGCGTAGTTCAGGTTGTGACTGTGGTCGACTAAAAACAGTGCTCACCTAAAAAACAGCGGTCGTCTGATTATAATAAGTAAAGGAAGGAAAGAGTGCTGAAAACAGCACTCTTTTACGACATGTGACCGATTTTTACTTGGAGGATTGCTGCGCCTTAAACTCTTTTCTGCGCTTATGGAGAACCGGTTCGGTGTAACCGTTAGGCTGCTCACAACCTTGCAGCACCAATTCCAGAGCCGCCGTAAAAGCAACACTCTGATCAAAGTCTGGCGCCATCGGCTGATAAGCACTATCACCGGCATTCTGTTGATCAACCACCACAGCCATGCGCTGCATAGTTTCCAACACCTGCTCTTCTGTACAAACCTTATGACGAAGCCAGTTAGCAATGTGCTGACTGGATATACGCAGCGTTGCCCGATCTTCCATCAAACCCACGTTGCTGATGTCCGGCACCTTAGAGCAGCCAACACCCTGATCAATCCAGCGAACCACATAACCCAGAATACCCTGGGCATTGTTATCCAACTCTTTCTGGATCAGCTCTGGCGTCAGGTGACTGGTATCCGCCAGTACCGGAATCTCCAGAATATCATCAACACTGGCTTTCTTACGGCTGAACAATTCTTCCTGAACCGTTTGAACATTCACACGGTGATAATGCACGGCATGTAACGTTGCACCATTAGGCGACGGTACCCAGGCAGTATTAGCACCGGACAGAGGATGAGCAATCTTTTGCTCCATCATCTTGGCCATTTCATCAGGCATGGCCCACATGCCTTTACCAATTTGCGCTTTACCCGGCAGCCCTGCTCTTAAACCGACATCGACGTTTTGATCTTCATACGCCTGAATCCAGGTGGATTGCTTCATCTCACCTTTTGGAATCACCGCGCCTGCTTCCATGCTGGTATGAATCTCATCGCCAGTACGATCAAGGAAGCCGGTATTGATAAAGACAATGCGATCTTTGGCAATGCGGATACATTCTTTCAGGTTAATGGAGGTTCTGCGCTCCTCATCCATAATACCAACTTTCAAGGTGTTAGCCGGCAAATCCAAAGCAATTTCGATGCGATCGAACAGCTTGCAGGTAAACGCCACTTCTTCCGGGCCGTGCATCTTTGGTTTTACGATATAAACACTGCCTTCACGGGAGTTGCGACGCCCACCGCTTTTCTGCAAATCGTGCATGGCGATCAGTGACGTAAACATACCATCCATAATGCCTTCGGGAATCTCATTGCCCTTAGCGTCCAGAATGGCATCGTTAGTCATCAGGTGTCCGACATTGCGAACAAACATCAGACTTCTGCCCGGTAATATCAGTTCACCACCGTCCGCTGCCGTATAAACCCTATCTTCATTAAGCTGACGGGTTAACGATTCACCGCCTTTGACAAACGTGTCTTGCAAGTTACCTTTCATCAAACCGAGCCAGTTGCGATAAACCAGAGTTTTATCTTCTGCATCTACCGCAGCAACCGAATCTTCGCAGTCCATAATAGTGGTGATGGCCGCTTCAATCAGCAAATCCTGAACGTTAGCGGCATCACTCTTACCGATAACGCCTTCAGCATCGACCTGAATTTCAATGTGTAAACCATTGTTTTTAAGGAGAAGGGCATCAGGCTTGCTGGCTGCACCGGAAAAACCAACGAACTTTTCTGTGTCTTGCAAAGAAGTTACAGAACCGTCTTGCAAAGAAATCGCCAGGTTGTTTTCAAGCACCTGATAACGAACGGCATCCGCATGACTACCGGAAACCAGAGGCGCCGCATCATCCAACAATTCACGACCAAACTCTATGACCTTCTGACCACGGATTGGGTTATACCCTTTTCCTTTCTCAGCACCGCCATCTTCGGAGATGGCATCGGTACCGTATAAAGCGTCGTACAAACTGCCCCAGCGCGCATTAGCAGCGTTTAGAGCAAAACGGGCATTCATCACTGGCACAACCAGCTGAGGGCCCGCTTGAAGAGCGATTTCACTGTCCACGTTTTCCGTCGCAATGGTGAAATCACCGCCGTCTGGTAGTAGGTAACCAATGTCTTGCAAAAAGGATTTATACGTCGCTTTGGTTTCAGCATTGAATGTGTTTTTACGATGCCAGCCGTCGATCTGCTCTTGCAATTGATCACGGCGGGCCAACAATGCCTTGTTTTCCGGGGCCAATTCGATGACCAGCGATTCCAGGGACTGCCAGAAGCGATCGGGCTCAATACCAGTTCCTGGCGCAATATCATTGACCAGTAAATCATGTAGGGTTTTGGCAATCTGCAGGCCACCCTTCTGGATACGTTCAGTCATCTGTGCCTCACTTCCTGATTGTCGTTATTGTTGAATTAGGAACATGAAACCCTCAGCGGATAGCCAAGCTTATAGCTAGTCCAAATGCAGGGTATATTTGGCACGATAGTATAGAAATGGGTGAATAATGCCAATCAGCAGGGGTTATGACGGGTATTTTCAATATGAATAAGAGCGCGTTAAGTTGAAGTAGCCCGTGCTTTCGAAACTATGATGTCATTTGCTCATCCAATGCTTACGCATGAGTATTCGCATTCTCATTTAGACGGCGATGAATTTGTATTTGGGTTAATAAGCGGGCGATTTCATGACATCACACATTGATTTTGATTCGGGAAAAAATAACACAGCTCAAAATGTAGCTTCTCAATAACTGCTGGGAAACGTTAGTACCATGTTGCTGTAGCCCTTGGTAATCAATAATCATGTACTATTGTTTTACACGATTTTTGGCATCGCCCAGCACTTTCTGAGAAGTTACCTCAAAATGCATCATTAAGTGTCAGTCGATGACACTTGTTATCGCTGCAAGTTGTAAAGAGAACCCATACTGGGTTGTACTAAACACTCAAATGCGAATGATTATCCTCGTGCGTAAGCCCTGTTTGCTCATCGTACTCTGTCAATTGTCTTTTCCACTGAAGATCAACTTCCTTTTCAATATCAGCTGCTTTAACCAGGGCGAAAGCTTCAGGGTTGCTATAGTGCCAACTAGCTTGTTTTTCAGAAGAGTTAGCGTCAGTAGTATTTGCTTCATATATCGAAAGTGAACCAATCTCAGGTATTTCCGCCGCATTTTCGACGTAAATAGAACCAGCGTCCACCTTAAGCTTTCGCCCTGCTGCTTTACCCTGCCTGTTTTGTAAGCCAAAAAAGCTGAGAGAAGCAACATCACTGGCAATTTCCTGCTCTAAACCCTGATCCAGTTTAGGATACTTCATCCTATCAGGTTGCGTATCGATAACACGTTGATACACCTGTTGATACACCTGTTGATATATACTCATTTGCCTCTTGATTTCATGGTTATAAGCAACACGCCCAGAAACGTTTTCCGTTGGTAATTCCTGCATTGATTCCCATATAAACAATGCAATCATTCGCTTATCCAACGTTGATATCTGGCAATTTTCAAGACTGCTATTCATATCGATAATAAATCGAATGTAGTGGTTCTCTTTGGGGGCTTTGTCATTTTTTATTGTCGCTGTGGAAGTCAGTTCTGCTTTTTTGACATTTTCAGAGTAACTATTCTCATTATTTGAGGAGTACCGTCCGTGCTGACGCAGCTCACTTAATAACTCCTGATAGCAATGCTTTCGGCTCCTTTCCAAAGTGATTGGAGATGGTTTGAATGGCCGCAAATCCTTGATGGATTGCCACGCGCTTTTTTCCTGCTTAATCAGCAGGCAACGGGATATCAACTCCTCATCGTGCTGCTTACTAATCAATTTGAGCGCATTGACCGCCAGAACATTCAGCATGCTTCTTATGAAATGAATCCCCAATTCATTCTCTGGCTGCATTTCACCTTCAATCGCTGAAAAAAAGTGCTGTTTATGAATTGCACCGGCAGCATGTAAATGACTTCCCTTGAGGCATACACCTGAATCGTCCGTCAGATCGAAGACATTTGCATATCTTTCATGCTCTGGTCCAATTGGAGAATGGTAAACATCCTGAAGATAGCTTTCGATAAATGATTGAGGAAGTGCATCCAGTAATTCGTTAAAATGACTGGATAAGTCGGAGTGTGTCAAAAGAATAATGTTCAGCTTATCTGCATCATTCCATAATCTGGATACTGTGGTATCGTCCGTATGGCGCTTCAAGAAATCGACTACATCCTGCAATAAATCAGGAATGAGCTCATAGGCACTTTGCAGAAAATCAATATTAACTTGGTGGCTCTCATTTATGATTGATTTATCACTGGATGAATGAATCATTCGCCCTGCATCTGCTTTATAGCTGGGAACCATAGTTCGATTATTTTTCCAATGCAGGAAGATGTTGGCCAGTTCCATCTGTCCATGGACAGCACTTCCAAGCGTGTTAAAACCATTAGCGATGCGAGCCTTTTCATCAAAAAGCGAAGCATTCATAACACCATTGATCGCTTTATGGGTTTTTGCTGATGCCCAAGGCTGACTATCCTGCTGCCCCTGATTATTTTGATAAAACCAATTACTTAATTTTCCAGCAAGATGTTCACTCCAGGAAGTGTTTTCAAGAGGTGATGAAATAGTGCATTGCTTGCTACTATGGTTGCATACCATAGAATTGGCATCATCAGTGGAATAGTATTTCCCATCTTTTCCAAGGTTTATTCCAAAACCATCAGGCAGTTTGCCATGATTTTTTTGATACAATGCCAATACCTGATTCCACGACTGAGCTTTTGTACCGGGCATGGTTAATGGGTGTAAATCACCCTGTCCCATTACTGCAGTATCTTGATTCCAACGATTCAGGGCTCTGCCGCCTAATTCGTTAACCGGGTTCAACACTATTTTTTGTTTAAGCCCACTTTTATTTGGTTTCTCCTGAATCAGCTCGTGATGAGCTGGTCTGCTGATAACCTCACAGGGTGCTTTCTGATTCCCGCTGATTAATTGGCAGTCTTTTTCATCAGTGCTTCGAAAGGTAACTGCGACCTGCCCTGGCTTGCAATCCGTCATATCTTTGTTGCAGCTGCCAAGAACATTGGTTGCTATTGTAACTTTGCTGATATCAGAGCTGTTTGGCTGGTTTGCCTGATGCTGGGTACTGCCAGCATATTGATTCCACAGCTGCCCGCCCATTTCGATCAGCACGGTTCCACCCAATATCATTTGACGAGGTATTTCAGCAGCTTTAGCGCCTAGATACGCCATATGGCTAAAGGGGGAACCAAGCCGCATTGCAGAGTTCCTGTCAAATTCATCCCCCACACTTAATAATCGTCTACCAGGCATGGTTTGCCTTTCTGGTGTTAATGTCGTGTTTGACACTCCACCCACAACGGTTTGAATGGACAGTTGGCTTGTTACAAACGCCTCAAAGACAGGCTGTGGAAGAGCAAGAGAAGTTTTAAGCAGGTGGATCAAATCTTCCTTTTTTAAGGGTCTTGAAGATTGTTCACAGAGCATGATTAAACGAACCAGTTTATCCACGCCGTGCTGACTTTCTTCAGCCAACCCAACTTCTCTGCAAGGCTGATATTGCCCATGGTGTCGCTGGTATTGGGTCACTAGTATCTGATATTTCTCAATGTCGCCCTGGGGCAAGTCGTCTGTCTCAATGCTGACTTCATCATTTTTACGACCAGGAAGATCCAGTAACTGCTCCAGGATCACTTTCCAGTACTCACCATAACGGTTGGCGGCAGAAATAGTGCTGACAAGTCGCTCTTTGACAGTGTCCAGTGAGACCGGCTGATTAGAAGTCAAACATTCCTGAACATATTCAGTTGCAGAGGAACTGGTTGGTGTGACAACAAAAGTTTGCTTTGCATCCCCACGGTTTGCCTGAATAACATAACGCCCCGGTGACAGTTGACCATGGACTCGAACACTGCCCGGTGGTTGGCTAATGTGTTCTGTAGGTATTGTGGATATTACCCCCCCCTGATCATGCCCATCAGCAGTAAATAATCGTTTCACGATTTCGAATACACCCTGACTTGGATCGACCGGTTCCCGAAGGTGCAGCACTTGCTTTCGCTGGAAAAAATGATGATTCAAGCGAGCCAAATATGTCGCTCCAGCACTAATTACTTCGCCGTCTTCATCCACTGGATAAAAGTAAAGCATGTAATGCGTATTAGCGCTGTAGCGACCCATCTGCTTCAGATAAGCGTCTGAAAAAATGATTTTCCGCCTGTTTGGAATTATCTGTAATTCAGGTGAGTTAGATGAGTATGTTTCAGTTTCCCCTGTCTTATCATTAACGACCTTCTGCAAACTGAGAGTAGTCTCCGACTTATGCCATGGAATCGTAGCATCAATGTCGACAACACAGGGGTCATCATCACAGGTATCTATGTCCTGAAACTGATGCTCGGGTGTACTGAGAAAAGCGCCTTGTTTCACTATCTGGCCATCTGGCCCAATAACCGGGCGTTCTGTTGGCGTCATCGGCGTTCTGTTGCCAGAATCCATAATCGGAATGAGTCGACTTTCTCCAGAAATCTGTTGAAGTGCGAGCCGATAAACGTGTTTTTTCATCTCAGAAGAATAGTGTCGCCAGGCCCTTGGAGTATAAGGGGGATCAATGTCACCATTGAGTGATGACAGAAGTGCGCCAACAGATACCTGCCGAAGAATCAGCACATGTTCATTCGAAGCCGATACGTCATAATACGTAAACGTCTGGCTGTCTAAAAAGTTGTGATTTTCAGCCGCGCGGGTAGTTTGAATTTGCTCAAATGGCAACGTTGGCACAACATCATCATAGGTTCTGTGATAGCGTCCTATATTTTTTTCAGCTGCGTTATAACGGGCATGCCGACAAACACCGAGAATGTCCGGAACGGTGACAACGGAAGATTCAAAAGCATGTTTTGATGGAGCTGCGCTATCCTCTCCACCGGTAGCTTCGTCATCAGTAGATTCATAAAGGTTGACTGCCGGGGATGACTCGCTGCTTTTAAAATCAACATCCGGATAAAAGTGAAGAATATCGACTAATGCCTTCCCTGTATTTATTGTGTAAACACGAAGATTCTGCTGCTGAGCCTGAGCTTTTTCAGTACCTTCTACTGGCAGATTTTCACGCTCCAACCCTATATAGGCAGGCTTAACCCGTTTTCGATATTCAGGGTCAAGATACTCATAGGTTGATGTCACCGCATCACGATACCCTTCATCACCTTCTTTTAACATGAAAGCACTGAACTGATTTCGTGCTTCCTGCCAATTCAAAGTGCCATTATGTGCCGCATACAAGGCTGTTGTTTTAAAGAATTCATGTGTCGCTGCTTCCTGGCGTTTTGCCTCAAAGACAAATGAGGTGATGGGCTCCTCCAGTGCTGAATAAATAGGCTCAACCTTGGCACGGCTTTCGGCCTCCTTAGCTGCCTTCAATTCGTTAAGTTTCCTAATCTCCTGCAGTCTTTTAAGAAGTTTATCCTGAGGGCTTAACCCCTGCCATGGGTAGCTTTTACTGTTGATTTTCCTTTGCTCTTCCTCAAGATCCAGTGTTTCAAATACATATTTCTGATTGATCCTATTAATCGCCCGAAAAACCAGTGCCATCTCTTTATGTTTGGTGTTCAGCGTATCTAATACTGAAGAGGTAATCCCAAAATAAGTCCCGGAAGCCAATACAACTTGTGATTGTCCTTCTACTTTCCTGGTGATGATATAAAAATCCACTCGCCCCGGTGTCGTTTCACCCTGCAACAGCTGGTCAAATGCTCCCTGTTTTGACTCGGTTGATATGGGCATATCTGCTTTTTTATATGAGGCTCGATACAGCACTGTGCCATCTGGAAATTCAAAACGTGCGTGCCCAACTCCCAGCGTCGGATCCGAAGCAATATCGTGCAACGCCTCAAACGCTTGCGACCCGGTTAGAGGAGACTTCAGCACTGCCATCCAGGGTACAAATCGATCTTTTATTTCATGGAGTCGTTCCAGGGCGAGCTCGGGAGCAATTTTTTGCCAGGCCATGGCAGCAGGAAAGAAGAGGGAAAGATAACTCATTATGTCATCCACCGTAGTCAGCCCCTGTTCATAAGTCTCTTGCTCCATCCACTTACCAATGTCCTGAGCAAACTGGAGGCCGATGGTGACGCCATAGGTAATTGGCAAAGCAGCATTCGAGCATGCCCCCAGCACCCTCAAAGCTGCTTTAGGAAATAACTGCAAAGCCTTGATCAGGCTTGCAGAACTGAACCCGGGGTTTATCCAGTTTATTCTGGTGCTTGGCAACAGCCTTGCTATGGGTGATGTGGCAGGAAACACTCTCGACGTTCCGGTCCAACGGAGATTTTTCAGCATCTTCAGCTCAGACCGTGCTGCCCTGAAACCAGCAGAGGAAGCAACGGTTTCCATGCCCGGAAGGTCCTCGAAAATAACTTCTGGTTCAACAATATCAGCCTCATCAGCCGCGTTTTCTGTTTCAATATTAGTATCTTCTTCGTCTTCAGGTGTTCTGGAGCAACCTCCATCAATGCTTTTCTTACACCGAACTTTCACCTTCTGAGCACCAGCTTTAGAGTCCTCAACCTCTTCTGCCTCTGTGTTTGGGAGAAGTGGGTGGTTCGGTGCATCTGGTAAATCAGGCATTTCAATATCTTCAGACTGCGGATTGGCCTCAGGCTGGGAAACTGGCTTCGGATTCACAGGATCAATTCCCAATTCTTCAAGGACGGCATTCACCTCTTCATCCGTCACTTCTTCATCAACCAGAACGCCTCTGCCCGCGCCTGAATCACCCGCACTGGATATACGACTACTTACCGATTTGTAGATACCTCTCACTGCAGCACCAAGAATCCCGGCTCCTCCCAATGAACCCAATACAATGCCGGCGACTTTCCCTGCCGAGGGACCATCAGTCTGAGTTGTCCTAGCAGGATTTTTTTTCCGCTGTCCCGTGGTTTGAACGGCACCTGTTTCCGCTGCGGCCGGCGCACTGGAAAAATACTGATTCATCGAAATAAGCAGAGGCTTAATAACCGGGTCATTCATAACGCCGGCAAAAATTGGATTGAGTTCTGGATTCAGTAATGAGGACTCCGGATTCAAATCCAATACTTTTTTCAGTCCGTATCGAGCAATCAATTTTGTCTCATTGGATAACGTAACCTCCTCCTGAGTACTCACTTCAGCAGGTCGATGACCGGTCAGGGCAAAAAATAACTGGCTAAAGTCTTGTAGTTCAGTTATTAAAGCCTTTTCTTTCTGCAAAGGGGTTTGATCATTATCAGGCGATGCTTGTTTTTTAAAACAGGATAGCCATGAGGGCAATGATTTCTTATCTTTAAGCACACCGTTGAGGTTATTCAACATCTCAAGTCGCTCATCATCACTGAGCGTGGTTTTCTCGTCTGTTGAGGGTTTGGCAGATGCGGAAACTTTTGCAGAGTTTGCATCAAGCATCTGTTTGAATTTTTTTGCCTCCTTTTTTAATGACTGAATTTCCTTCGGGAAAAGAGATGCCCATTGTTGGTTACTGGCCAGATCTATTAAAGATTGGGAAAGCTCAGTCACTTTCTCCAGAAACTGAACATCAAAGTTTTCCACAAACTGCTTTGCTGTCAGCTTATTGATAACGCTCAAAGTGCGGGTGAAATCATTGAGAATAGAAGGCATTAGCGCGGTTATTTGAGGTGCGATAACAACCCCACTGGATTCAAAATCATTGACTGCTGCCAGCATCTCTTGAGCGCGAAATAACAGTGGGTCACTGGGCGTCACATACCCCGACTCAATGTCAGGTATAACGCCCCTAGGAGACCGGAAGCTGTCTTTAACAGATAACCCATTCAGTTGTTTTAGCAGTTTGGTATAAAGCTCGACAGTACGGGTTTGTTTCAGTACCTTCAGTTGTTCATAAGGAACCGTTGTAATCTCGCCCAAAGTTAAAGGGCTTGTCGGCAATAATCGCAGGGCGGTCAAAGCCGATAATAATTCAGTTGAAACCGGTGAAAGTGTAAACTCTGACGGTGCTGGCAGCCTCAGGAGGTTCAGATTGTGCAATACTTCTGCTGTGAATTCTGAACTGGCATCTGAGAGTGCATCAAGTGAAGGCGCTGTTAATGAAACCAGATGAGTGCTCGTGTCTTCAAAATACATAGAAGCACGCCCATCTGAAAACTCCCTGACTGTACCTACTGTTACATGATTTGCATCCCCGTAATCAAGTTTCACTAACAACTTAATTTCATGAAAAGCCTTCTCTCCTGCGTTGAGGGCCGATTGCTTGGCTGCCTTGTAGGCATCAATCAAGTAAGCGCCAATATTGGATGAGGGTATTACGGTCTGTTCAAGACTGGCGACCATACGTTCTATTTTTATTGCATTCTTTATGATCTCCTTATAAAATAGACTGTTGAGTTTATGACCTGAAGCGACCATTAATCCTTGATTCATGGTAAGATCATGCTGTGCAGCTTCCAGAACCTTAGGCGGTAATGATTGCTTACTGCTTAATCGAGCCTTTGCAATATAGATATTATAAGCGGCATGCAATATGTTGGCCGCTTCAACGAATGGCATTGTCTCAAACTCTGAGCTCATAAGATTATGAAAAACGTTATGGTAATAGGTGAAATTCTGTGACAGCGCCTGGATAAGCGATGATGCAAAGCAATTTCCCACACGTCCTGCCAGCCTTAATGGTACAAAGAAAGGATTCCCCAACGTTAATAGATGATTGACCGCATCAATTCGAGCTGAATTAATTTCCACAGGAATGGACACACCGCTTCTATTCACGACATGTATAATATTTGAAAAATCAACCTTTGATGCTTTCAAATATTTATTCAGAGCATTCGTTGGGTTTTCTAACCGTTCAGCCTGAGCGATCCAATTTATTTTGCAAGTTTTTTCCCCAGCCGTGTAATAGTCTCTTTCTACAAATGCATTATTTGCTTCTTGTAACATCTTACTAAGTGCTACTGAATCAACTTTTTTATTATCAATAGCGTTCTTTAATAGGATTTCATCCGGGGTCCATTGTTCGTCGGGAGTCGACTCTACATTCTGAAGTTTATTCTTCATTATTTTTCTAGAGTCGGAAAAGCCACGACAAAACGTCATCATCGCCCTTGAATGGGGAGCTTGGCTCAACCGATTGACGGCACTACTAAAGATTTTTTCTAACCCTTCTATATCTGATTCTATACTGCGTTTTTTTCTGCCAGGAACCTGAGGCTCACTATTAGGAAAAAGAGTGCTGATTTCATCATCAATAGTAATTATCAGCTGTTGATAGGCTGTGACAGCAGCCGAATCCTCTCCTTCTTTTTGGACTAAAAAATCTTTGAATATATTCAACCACTCCCGAAGGGTAAAAATATTCAGATAAGCATCGGAAATATCCAATTGCTTCAGTATTTCATTTGCATGCGTTTGTTCAACGTCGGTAAGCGTCGAAGAATATAACGTCAACTGCTTTCTAAATTCTGCACTCCATTGATCATCTCGTGTTTCTGTGACTAAACTTCGCACATTTCCCTCAAAACTCAACGGCAGTGGTGTAGTAGTTGATGTGGTGTTGGTCGTTGCACTCAAAATTGTCGGTAATGAAACCGTTTCGTTGGCATGAGTGGCATAAACCGTCGCTAACGGTATCGTGGTGTTGGTGATGCTTGTTTCGGGGGAAACTGTTTGCGGTTGATGCTCACCCTGTCCTGCAGAGGTTGAAAATTCTGAGTTCACTGTATCCAGGCGTTTATCTGCAGATTTTAGCTCTAACAAAACCTTAATCAGCGCTTCTCCTTCATCGGTTGGTAAATCATCATGACGAGTTGATAAAGCCATGTCAGGAGAAACCCCCAACTGCGAGCAGCCTACTTCATAGGCATTGATCAATGCGATCAAATGAGCTTGCGATTGAGCAAGCGTTTCACGTTCTCCGCTGCTGGTTTTACAAGGCCTTGAATAGGTTTTACCGGAGAGCATACGATCATGGGCAGTTATTCGCTGTTCCAGAGCTTGCCCTACCTTGACAAGCTCACTCACCATTTCTGCGCGGTCTGCGCCTGCCTGAGTCAGGCTCGCTAAAAAACAATTTTTTCTACCAGCAGCGGTGACTCCGTTAACGACCTTCAGATAGTTCTGTAAAGATCGAAGCTTATCAGATACAGAGGCTGTAGAAGGTTGAGCATTTTCAGTCTGAAAACGCTGAGGTATCTGAAAATTCTTAAGATCTTTACAAAATGGGCTGGTTGTTTTTTTCCCGCTGATGCTCGATGTATCGGTGCTGACGTCAGGCAACTGTCGGGTTATTTTCCGCTGGGCTTGTGTGGATTGCTGTTGCAGCTGGTGAACCATAGCAAGTTCATTCTTTTTTTCATCCGTAGAAGGGTTAGCCGATCTTACCGATCGTGTTCGTGTATTCTCTGACACAACACCATTGCAGCGCCTTAACTGCCTGCTGAGTGCAACCATTGTACATTTTTGGGATTTATCGCTTTTGTTATACGCACGGCCTTTGTGATTCCGGCAAGGCTTATGCCGATCTCCCTCCATCAGCTTTGTTTTTCTATCAAACAGTGCCGCATCAATTTTTCTAATGGCAACACGGCACTTTTTCAACGACTTGTTATTGCCCGATAACTCGCCATTATTAACAAGCGTTAATGTTTTGCTGATTTTACTGGTCGCAGAGTCATAGCGTTTTTCAATCTTGTGAGCTGATGTACGTGTGCATTTTCGGGTTCGTAGTCCATAAATCGAATGACAGTGCTTGCTTAATTTAACGTTTCTCCGTGACGTTCCCTGTCTCTTTTCCTTACTGGAAGGCTCCTGTGGAAGGGGGGGGGATAAGGAAAGTTCAGGGCTCAATCCAGCTGCAGATGTTGTGGGCATAATGATTTCTCTCTGCCTGCTATGGGCTACTCGCAAACCTGATTCAGTCAAGTTACGCAACAGCTAACAGTAGTAGGAATAGAAAATCATCAAAGAAGTTAACACTATAAAAAATCTTTTTTTAAAATTGAGATAGCTATTTGTCGTTAGAATCACTGCATATAAAAAAGCCCACTTCACACGAGTGGGCTTTTTAAAATGTTGGTGCACGATTTGTGTGGTTGTCAGTCTTCCAGGAGAGATTCACTTTGCTGCTCAGAAATCAGCAAGTAGTAGGACTCTGCCATAAATTCCTTGCACTCTTCAGCCACATCAAAAAGCGCGTGTTCGGTATCAAGATCGCTCAGCCAGTCCATATTCTTCTCCTTTAATCCAACTGATTTTTGTACTTCGTTGTTTGCTCAAAAGTTTGCTCAAAAAGCGTTGAGAGCCAGCTAGACATCTCATCGGTTACTTCTCAGCACCGTGGAGAAAGTAGAACACAGGTTAACATCGATTAACAGATTTTTTTATCGCAAATGTTAATCGATGTTATTCTGTGTAATTTCTGATCGCTATCACTTGATGGATTTGATGATCTGACGCAGCCATTGATGGGCAGAATCATGGTGCAATAGTGGGCTCCACGCCATGGATAAGTCGAAAGACGGAATTTCAAAGGGCGGCGGCACCACGGCAATTTTAGTGTTAAACCGCTCCATCTCTGCAAGTTTGCTTGGCAGTGTGGCGATCAAATCATTCTGCGCACTCAGCAACATGGCCACTTGATAGTGTCGGGTGAATACGCTGATTTTCCGCTTTTTACCAACAGCAGCCAGCGCTTCATCCACCCAACCAAGCCTTTGCACATCTTCAGGGTTAACACCGACACCAACTCCCATGCCCGTTTTACTGGCCCAGATATGCTGAGAAGCCAGGTACGCATCAAGAGTGAACTTGTGAAAAATCGGGTTATCACGACTGATGACACAAGAAAAATCATCCTGCCAAATCCTCATCTGATGAAACGACTGCGGCAGACTATCGAAGCGGTTGATCGCCATATCCACCCACCCCTGTTCAACATCGTGAAAACTGACGTCACTGGGCGTCAATATATCAAGCGTGACATTCGGTGCATTGGCACGTACTTTTTGCAACACCATGGGAATCAGCGTGGACTCTGCATAGTCCGAAGCCATAATCCGGAATACCCGCTGACTGCTTTCCGGCACAAAATCTTCTTTGGGCTGGATGGTTTTCTCCATGGCCAATAACGCTTCACGGATAAGAGGCTGCAACTCCAGCGCTCGTTCCGTGGGTGTCATACCATCGCTGGTACGAATCAATAATGGATCACCAAAAAGCTCCCTTAGTCGTCTAAGCCCATTGCTCATGGCGGGTTGCGTTATGCCTAACTGCTCAGCTGCCCGGGTCACATTGCGCTCCCTTAACAGTACATCCAGATAAACCATCAAATTCAGATCGACGCGTGCAATATTCATTTTCTAAATACCCGAGATAACTCTTATAAATTACCAGAATTAAGGCTTTGTGTTTAGCATTCAGTCCTGAAATCAAACACATGTTTGAATTTGTAGGTCGTATAATTACACCTCGGTTTTCGGAGGAGAAAAATAAGATGGCTCAATACAACCGCGCTGAAGAAATTGCCCGCATCGAGAAAGACTGGGCAGAAAATCCACGCTGGAAAAACGTAAAAAGAACCTACACGGCAGAAGACGTTGTTCGTCTGCGCGGCTCTGTAAAAATTGAAAACACACTGGCTCGCCAGGGCGCTGAAAAGCTGTGGGATCTCGTTTACGGTAATCAATCCAAAAAAGGTTATGTCAACTGCTTGGGCGCGCTGACCGGTGGTCAAGCTGTTCAGCAGGTTAAAGCTGGCATCGAAGCCATCTACCTGTCCGGCTGGCAGGTGGCTGCGGATAACAACTCCGCCAGCACCATGTACCCAGACCAATCTCTGTACCCGGTAGACTCTGTTCCTGCCGTTGTTAAGCGCATCAACAACAGCTTCCGTCGTGCTGACCAGGTTCAGTGGAAAACAGGCAAGCAGCCAGGTGACGAAAACTACGTTGAAATGTTTGCACCTATCGTTGCGGATGCTGAAGCCGGTTTCGGCGGCGTTCTGAACGCTTACGAACTGATGAAAAGCATGATCGAAGCAGGCGCAGCCGGCGTTCACTTTGAAGACCAGCTGGCTTCTGTGAAGAAGTGTGGTCACATGGGCGGTAAAGTACTGGTTCCTACTCAGGAAGCCGTACAAAAGCTGACCGCTGCTCGTCTGGCGGCTGACGTGGCTGACGTTCCAACCATCGTTCTGGCTCGTACCGACGCTAACGCTGCAGACCTGATCACTTCCGATTGCGACGCTTACGATGCACCTTTCCTGACCGGCGAAAGAACTCCAGAAGGTTTCTACCGCACCAACGCTGGCATCGATCAAGCCATCGCCCGTGGTCTGGCTTACGCACCTTACGCTGATCTGCTGTGGTGTGAAACCGCAACACCTTGCCTGGACGAAGCGCGCAAGTTCGCTGACGCGATCAAAGCCGAATACCCAGATCAGCTGTTGGCTTACAACTGCTCTCCTTCTTTCAACTGGAAGAAGAATCTGGACGACGCCACCATTGCCAAGTTCCAGCAGGAACTGAGCGACATGGGCTACAAGTACCAGTTCATCACTTTGGCTGGCATCCACAACATGTGGTACAACATGTTCGAACTGGCGCATAACTATGCTCAGGGCGAAGGCATGAAGCACTACGTAGAAATGGTTCAGGAGCCTGAGTTCGGCGCTGCTGAGAAGGGTTACACATTTGTTGCTCACCAGCAGGAAGTGGGTACCGGTTACTTCGACGACATGACTACCGTGATTCAAGGTGGCCAGTCTTCAGTAACTGCTCTGACCGGCTCTACTGAAGAAGAACAGTTCTAATCAAATAGAACTGCTGATAAAAAGCCCGCTTTAAGCGGGCTTTTTTATGGAGTCCAATAAATACAGGTCATTTTTCGTTATACCGAGGTGATGACCTAGGCTTATTTCATATTGGAAGAGACTGAGAATAGCGCTTTCTTAAAAGTTGACTATCTTTCATAGAGGATTTTGCTTAACTCTTTTATGCAGTCACCATAATAAATGATCAACCTGTCAGCCCCCTCGCCACTTCCCCAACATAAACTGTTGCTCCAAGCCTATGAGCAAATAGCACCTTATATTCGAGAAACACCACTCATTAAATCTGAACGTCTTAGCGAATTAATTGGTGGCGACGTTTTCATCAAAGCGGAATCGTTACAAAAGACCGGTGCTTTCAAATTTCGCGGGGCTATCTTCAGATTACTAAACCTGAGTTCTTTTGAGAAAAAACAGGGCGTTATTGCCTACTCTTCAGGGAATTTTGCCGCCGGGCTAGCCGCTGCCGGGCAACTATTAAAGGTCAATGTCACGCTTATCATGCCCCATGATGCCCCAATCGCAAAAGTACAAAATGCACAATCTTACGGAGCCGAGGTCATATTGTGTCACAGCACAGAACCATCCCGGGAAGAAGCTGCAAGCCTTATGGCTCAGAAAATGGCCACGCAGCATAAGAAAGTACTTCTTCACCCTTTTGATGATCGGCAAATTATTATTGGCCAATCTTCTGTCTCGATAGAATTATTCAGGCAATTAACGGCGATGAAAAAACACTGCCAACATCTACTTTGCCCCACCGGTGGCGGCAGCCTGGTTGCCGGCGCAAGTCTGGTAGCGCCAGAAGCTTCAAATATTTGGGCGATAGAAGCGGATGGCTTCCAAGGTATGGGGCTTTCTCTCCAGCATAAGACCCGAACTCGGGCTAAAGGCGCCGACAACTGCGAATGTGATGCGCTGATGGCATTGGAACCGGGCAAAGAAAATTTCAATATTACCTTACAGACAGGGGTAAAAGGCTTTTCGGTTACACAACCGTACATTCGTGAAGCCGTGAGGTTGTTGTTCTGCGAACTAAAACTGGTGGTTGAACCCAGTGGCGCCATCGGAGTTGCAGCCCTTCTTGAAGCTCCCCAGCTATTTAAGAGAAGCACCGTTGTTGCAATCGCCAGTGGTGGCAATGTCGATTCAGAAAAGTACTCTGACATTCTCTCCGTAAATTGGGGTAAATAAGTGCAGACTGGCAAACCATCTGCCCATTGTCACTCTCCTCCACTTACTTTTTCACACTAGCCCACCATTCAAAATGGTTCTGTTAAGTGCTCAATCATTGAAATTTCGCTAATTAATCATGTTCAGCAAAAGTCTCGTAATGACGTTATTCCTGATACTCAAATCATCAATAGATTTGCCCAAACAATCAGTGATGAAATCATTAGTCACACTCTCCTATCCTTTTCAGAAAGAGCCTCTGACGCTCACGCTTTAAAAGGAAAAACCAACCCCAATCAAGCTGAAAGGGAGAAAATAACAGAACACGATGGCTCGGAAATCATGCCTTGCAAGGAAGCTAATGCAGAAGTAACCACGATATCCATTCCTGAAAAAGCAGAAAATAGAGATACAGTGACTTCAGCACAGCGTGACAATGATCCACCGAGCCTATCCAAATCGGATTCTGTTGCAGACTTACTGGATGAATTAAATGCAGACGAAGAAGACCACACAGGCTCGTTAAGCTCAACAGACATTCGGAAAATTATCGGCAAACGAATGCTATGGAACTCCCTGATGGGTGTGACTTCTGCCGATGTTATAAACGACTTAGGTTACCCTAAGGCCGCAGGCTACTGCATCTTGCTTAAGACGACAATCGGCTTTCTGGATGGAATGAACCGAATTGGGCAGAGCTGCCCTAATCAACAGACAGGGTTTTTAAAAGCCTCGAGGCTACTTCACCAGTGCTTACATACTATCAGCGACTGTATCCCCGATAACTTCCGGGGTTATTTATCAAAACTGTATTATTTTTGTCCACCCACAGCCATGGGGTTTGCCATTGCTGCTGACATCATACGTCATCTTCATGATGCCGGGATTATCACCGCGTCAATGGCTCAGGTGGTAGCCGGCCCTGCAATTATTGTTATTCCTGCGGCAATAATGGCGATCGCACTGCTGGTTCGCCCTGACTGTTTGAAAGATGAAACGTTATCAGAAACCCTTGGGCACATAAAAACAATCATTAAGAGAGTGTTTATCCATTCGGGAATTGGCACCATTCTTGGCGATATTCTTGGCTATACGGGACACCCAGTCGCTGCCGTTGGGTTTATCCTGTTGATGGCAATTTCTGGTTTGGATGAATGTGGAGAAAATTTGGAAAAAAAGGCAGGTTCAATAAAAGCAGGACAGCATTTTTATAATGCCTGTTTAACGATGCATCAGCACTACCGATCCCTGCAGTCAAAGCTACCGACAGCTTATCTGCAACAGTTCCATAAAAGCTATAAAGAAGCCGCCGTTGCCGGAACGATAGGCACCATAGCTGCAGATACTCTCACCTATTTTGGCAAGACCGGAAATCCTATGATTGCTGCAAGCAGCGCAGTTGTTGTGAGCGGCTGTACGTTCACAGGTGTATTATGGTCGCTCAAAGATCGATTCATGCAATTGTTTAAACCAATGACCACACCCGTTTCACCGTTCGTTTATTCAAACCTGAATAAAATCGACATTATCTAAAGGTTATCGTAAAACGATCGTACTCAGCGATGCCTGCTGCTCAAAAAAACATTATTAATATGATTGATCAGCACGCTGACTTCGATTGGCTTTTGTAGATAATCATCAGCCCCTGCATCACGACAGCGGATTTCATCTTCTCTTAGCGGACTCGCGGTCAACATCACGGCTGGGATTTCACGAAAGTTATCCTGACTCTTCAGCTGGGTTAACAGCTCATAACCATCAACTTCTGGCATCATAAGATCCAATAAAATCAAATCAAGCGGTGGGCTTTGATTCAGGAAATCGATAGCCTGATGGGCATTTTCAGCCAGATGTACTTTAAGTCCTTTGCTCTCCAACAGTCTGGAAAAGGCAAAGCTGTTCCTTAAGTCATCATCCACCAGAAGAACCTCCTGTCCGCAAAAGTCAGGTGTTGTATCTACATTACCCGCTGCAACAAAGTTACTGTCAGATTGAGCACTTGCAGCACTCTGTGGAACCAGTGTGAGCGGAGGGAGAGTTAATGAGAATGTAGCCCCTTTACCGGCTTCGCTGTCCAGATTTAGCTGACCACCGAGTAAGTGAGTCAGTTTTCTGGAGATGGATAAACCAAGCCCCGTACCACCATAACGCCGACTGGTGGAACCATCAGCCTGTTTAAACAGATTAAAGATGGTCTCGTGTTTATCTGCAGCAATGCCTACGCCATCATCACTCACATCAAAGACCAGACCTTCTGACGTATATTGGTCATCCAGTCTCCAGGTTTTTTTATGGATTCTTAGACAGACAGAGCCGTTTTCAGGGGTGAATTTGAAGGCATTGGACAAAAGGTTTTTTAAAATCTGTTTGAGTCGTTTCTTGTCCGTGTGTATTAGATCCGGCAACTTCGGTGCGCAAACCACCTGGAACTCAATCTTTCTTTCTTTACTGATCGGCATAAACTGATCGTACAAGCCTCGCCATATATCCCCCAACAGCACATCGTCTTGATAGATACTTAACTCCCCTGCCTCGGCTTTTGACATATCCAGAATATCTTCAATTATCTCCAGTAACTCATTGGCACTGTTATAAATAATTTGCAGGGATTGAAGCTGATCATCACTCAGGTTACCTTCGTGATTGCCTGTCAACATGCTGGCCAGAATCATCAGGCTATTGAGTGGCGTTCTTAACTCATGGGAAACATTGGCCAGAAACTGTGATTTATGCTCGCTGACTTTTTCCAGCTCCGCCGCCTTTTCCTGCAGCCGCAGATTCGCCTCTTTCAATGCGGTTTGTTTTTGCCGAAGGGTATTTCTGGAGTCTGCCAGTCGCTGATTATTCGCCTCCAGCTCCGCAGTACGCTCTACCACCTGATGCTCGAGACTTTCAGTTAACTGGGTTAGCTCTCTATTTCGCTGGTAGATTTCCCGAGTTTTTTGTTCGGCAATCTGCTCAGCCTGCAGCCTTGCCTGCTTTTCCCGCTCGTATCGCTTTTTCCAGAGTTCACCGTCCATGATGTAATCCTTGCTCAACTCCGGGTTAAGTGGAACATGGTTTCAGTACCCGCATCCGACAGCGGCTCTACACGAATGGATAATCGTTCATCAAAATAGCGCCCAACCCCTTGAATCAACCCCAGCGCCAGCGCAGAAAAAGGACGGTGGGATTTATAATGCAGCCGCATCTGATATTCATCAATGGACGTACATTGAATCTCCGGCGGAGAAGACTCGGGATAGAGCTTACGGACTTCAACGTGAATGTAATCTTCCACCCGCTCAAGCAAATCAAAAGAGGAGCGAATATCCTTGATAAATTGGGGGTGAGAGTCCGCCAGTCGTTTGAAAAGGTATTCACCAAAAGCCGTCTGTAGCACCTCAGGGTCTACCTTTGTTACTCGAGACAGATTGCTGACCAGCGATAGAATTTCTGCATGGGCATAAGTACCCAGGGATGTATAACTACCACCGGACGGCAGTTCGCTAAGCTCGAGAATCTCTTCAACCACTTCTGGAGAAAATTGCGTTTCCACCATCTCCAGAAACTCTGTAAATATCATCCCCTTCATGGGACACACTCCCGACACATTTGAACTCTATGCTATCGGCAGTTAAGGGAATAGATGCAGAAAAACAGGCACGAAGGCCTGCTTTTGAAATACGACAATAATCAGTAATGATTAATCGATGACATGGACAGAAGCAGTGTTGGTGGTACCAGACTCAACCAGAGCACCGGACACCATCACAACCACGTCACCAGACTTGGCAAAACCATGCTTAACCGCCAGCTCTTTACCCATCTTGTAAAACGCGTCGCTGGTTTCCTGCTGTGGAATCACGCAAGTCGTCACGCCTTTGCTCAGGCTCAGCTGGTTTGCTGTCTTTTCAGAGGAAGTCAGCGCCAGAATCTGTGCTTTTGGGAAGAACTTGCGCAGAGAGCGAGCAGACTTACCCTGTTGCGTCGCCACAATGATCAGGCTGGAATCCAGGATCTCGGCAGTATTCACCGCACCACGGCAAACCGCCTGAGTGATACTGCGGGAATTATCGATTTCAGCATCAAAGGCATCAATACGGGAAGCCATGCTGCCATCGGTGCTGTCACAAATAGTGGCCATCACATGAACGGATTCAGCTGGGTACTTACCCTTGGCACTTTCGCCGGACAACATAACTGCATCGGTACCGTCCAGAATGGCGTTCGCCACGTCACCGGCTTCTGCGCGGGTCGGGCGTGGATTCTTGATCATGGAATCCAGCATCTGGGTGGCAGTGATAACCGGCTTACGCGCTTTGTTACACTTGTTGATCATCATCTTCTGGGCAAAAATCACCTGATCAACCGGGATTTCAACACCCAGGTCACCACGGGCAACCATGATCGCATCAGAGATTTCCAGAATCTCGTCGAAGTTATCAACGCCTTCCTGATTTTCGATTTTGGAGATGATCTGAATATCGGAACCGCCATTGGCAGCCAATAATTCGCGAATTTCCAATACGTCACTTGCCTTACGAATAAACGACGCTGCAATGAAATCAACGGCCTGCTCGCAACCAAACACCAGATCCGCTTTGTCTTTTTCTGACAGTGCTGGCAGATTGACTTTTACGCCCGGCAAGTTAACGCCTTTGTTTTCACCCAGTTCACCGTTGTTTTTAACTTCACAGACGATTTCCTGTGCTTTGACGTCTTTAACGGTCAGTTCGATCAGACCGTCGTCCAACAGAACAGTGTTACCCGGCTTCAGGTCGTCAGTCAGGCCACTGTATGTCACCGCTACACGGGTATTGTCGCCTACTACAGATGTATCCGTGGTCAGAGTAAAATCCTGACCAGCAGTCAACATCACATCATTGCCGCCCTGCAATTTAACCGTACGGATTTCTGGACCCTTGGTATCCAGTAGAATGGCAACACGCTTTCCGGTATCAGCCATCACTTCACGAATGCGGGTAATGCGAGCACCATGCTCGTCGAAATTACCATGGGAGAAATTCAGTCGCATCACATTCATGCCGTTGTTGACCAGCGTGGTCAGCATTTCATGGGATTCAGACTTAGGGCCGATGGTACAGACGATCTTGGTCTTTCTCACAGGAAGTTTCTCCGTCAGAGGTGGATTACGGAAAGGTGCTGTTCAGATTGTGATCTGAGCAATGGATGGGTGCGGATATTACCGTAATAAGAAAAGAAAACCTTAGTGTTTTTGCAATTAATTCAGGGATTTAGATCAGTATTTTCCGAACACTTGATGAAATAATAACCTACGGTAATAACTAATGAAAATACGTGTCAATAGCCGGGGCGAAACTAACAAAATCAGCTAAAAACTAACAACCTACCCGTGACTCTTATGGCAAGTTCCTGTTTATCAATGGGCTCGGTTTCAGTCTTTTCTCGCCACGGTGCTAATGTTGAATGTCTGGACTTGATCCACTCATTCCTTTTTGGCTCAGGCTTATTTTTCTGCGAAACCGCCTGCTGCTGTCCACCTTGGAATGAGAGGAAAGCACTTCGATTCAGAGTCATATCACGCAGTGAAACCTGACGACTGGACGAGATTTTTCGCTGGTAAAGATCACTCCAACCATTGGGTTGTATAGCTTGAGCTCTCAAAACAGCATCAATGCGTTCTCGCTCAAACGTCACACCACCCGGTAATCGACTATCGGTTAATGCCCTTTCATAAAATGCCCTTTCATAAATTAAGTGGCTTGTCAGATGATCACTTGCGCCTTTCTCTTCTGACACATCAACTGGCTCAACAGCCAATTGAGCAACTTGAGCCTTGCTCTCCTGAGTGGGTGCTGTTTTGTCTGGCTTAACGGTTACTTCTACGGTTTGATGAACAATGAGCGCTTCTTCTGCCTTTTTCATTACAGGGCTTATTTTATCGTGATGCCGGCTTGAAAACGTTGCGCTTTGTGCAATCACTTGCCTGACACTGACTTCTGGCTTGATCGTTTCTTTCTGACTGACCACCGATGATTTGACGGGGTCTGTGCCATCACGTTTGACAACCAGCTTTTGTTGAAAATCATGTTGAATACCCAGAGTGGGCAAAAGCTTGCCGGTGGTACCCAGAATCTGGTACCTGGCTTTTACCGCTTCATAAAACTGTGAATTCAAGCTCTGGGCTGTTCTAAAATGCGTATTCTCTACATCCAGTAAATCCAGATGGGTACGTTTACCCAAATCAAATTGCTGGTAATAATCATTAATGGTCTGCTGATTATTTTCCTTCTGTCGCTGCAGCCACTTCTTTTTCTCATCAGACAGCTGATAAACCACCCATGCCCGTCGTAATTCAGCTTTTACACTGAGGATTGTCCGGTTTCGCTTTGAACGAGTTTCTTCAACCCGATAAGCCGCTTCCTTGATTCGAGCCTGATCTCTACCGCCAATGAACAGGTTGTAGCGGACATTGATCATCGCCTGCACATTTTTACCCGAACCTTTAGTACCATTGGCATTGTGGTCTTCGGTCCAATCAACTTCCAGATCAACCGTCGGCAGATTCTTACTTTGTGCAACTTTATACGTTGACTGAGAGGACTGAATTTCGTGATCTGCCGCCCGGATAGATGGGTTGTCGTTGTAGGCATGTGCTAAAGCCCTGTTCAGGTCTTCAGGCATCGGGTAATTCTGATAGGCAGGCTCCGGCAACGCTTCCGGGATTTTACCGGTCAAATTCAGGTATTCATTCTCGGCATCCAACAAGCGATTCTGCGTATTCAAAAACTCCACTTGAATACCTGCTAAACGGCCTTCTATTTCGGTTAAATCCGACCGTCTTGCCACTCCCTGTGCCAGCTGTATCTGGATTTTCTTATGCACTTCTTTATGTTTACTCAGGTTCTGCTCCACCAGCCTCATCTGGCCACGAAGCTCAAGCACTTCTAAAACCACATCGATTATATTGAGTGCCAATTCGTCATAGGTTTTCTGAAGTCGCCACTGTTCAGCCATAAGCAGCTGTTCTGCACCGCGCACGGCGTGGGTGGATTCAAAACCGGAAAATAGGTTTTGTCGAAAAGATAGGGAGGCTTCTCTTCTGGCCAGAGTGTCACCGTCCGTTTCGGAGGTGCTGCCTTCGGGATAATGTTTTTCCTGCCTGCCACCACCAATGGTCAGATTCAGACTCGGAAGAAAATCGGCTTTTTTAGCACGATGATGCTGTTGTTGAGCCTGCCAGCGATGATAACTTATTTGGGCTTCCGGATGATTTTCCAGCAAATCGATGATCAATGACTCCAGAGTTTCAGCCGACACTGAAACACTCCACGTCAGTAACATCAACATTATATAAAACGGAAGCGATCTAAGCGCTCTAACTATCATCCCGGACTCCAGACACACTCCAACACAAGCGGTAAGTGCACTGTCTAAGGAGGGATTTCAACTGCCAGGAGGGTTTACTTCAGGTTTTACATTAATTGTGCTGCAAAACGGTGGGCTTGATAACAGTTGAAAAGCTCCAAGACTTTTCTCAGTATTGGTTAGCGACCGTAACCTTTCAAACCCAGCCTTATTATCGTCAACAGGCTGTCATTGCGTTTCAAATAAGCAATTCAGATGAAACAAGAACGCCATTTGTATCGGCATAGAGAAATTGCCCGGGAATAAAATCGGTGCCATGAAAGCGCACGGAAACATCCACTTCACCTAATCCTTTTTTATCGGTCTTCATGGGATGAGAAGCGAGGGCCTGTACACCAATCGGCAGTTTGGCAATCACCTCAACATCTCGGATGCAGCCATAAACAATGATACCCTGCCAGCCATTGCTGACTGCTTTCTCAGCCAACATGTCCCCCAGCAGCGCTCTGCGCATTGAGCCACCGCCATCGATGACCAGCACTTTTCCCTGCCCATCCGTTGATACCTGCTCGCGCACCATGGAGTTGTCTTCATGGCATTTGATGGTCACGATCTTGCCACTGAAAATCTGGTTGCCACCATAACTTCGAAAACCAGGCTCCACCACCTGAATTTTTTCAGGAAAATCATCGCAGAGATCCGGTGTTGTAAAAGACATTATTATTCTCCCTGAATCAAACAATGAATGATAACGAGATTAGCTGGAAAGAACACTACTCCTCTCTGCGCTCTTTCCAGTATTGGACTTACTCCGCCAGATAGAGCCAGGTTTCAATCACAGAATCCGGGTTCAATGACACTGTATTAATACCCTGCTCCATCAACCAGCGGGCAAAGTCCGGATGATCGCTGGGACCCTGACCACAAATACCAATATACTTGTTCTGACGTCGACAGGCTTGAATCGCCATGGACAACAGCTGCTTGACCGAGCTGTTACGTTCATCAAACAAATGGGCGATCAAGCCAGAGTCACGATCCAGACCAAGGGTAAGCTGAGTCATGTCGTTTGAGCCGATGGAGAAACCATCAAAGTAATCCAGGAACTCATCCGCCTGCAGTGCGTTGGAAGGAAGCTCACACATCATGATGATTCGTAAGTCATTTTCGCCACGACGCAAGCCGAAGTCAGACATAATTTTCACCACCTGACGGGCTTCATCCGGTGTTCTGACAAACGGCACCATCAGCTCTACATTGCTCAGACCATACTCTTCACGCACTCGTTTCATGGCACGGCATTCCAGCTCAAAACAATCCCGGAAAGATTCGGAGATGTATCGGGACGCTCCACGGAAGCCAAGCATCGGGTTTTCTTCTTCCGGCTCGTAAATGCTGCCGCCCACCAGGTTGGCGTATTCGTTAGATTTGAAGTCAGACAGGCGAACAATGACTTTCTCAGGCGCAAAAGCCGCAGCAATGGAAGCCACACCTTCCACCAGTTTTTCCACGTAGAAATCCACTGGATCCCCATAGCCTGCCATGCGCTCATCCACCTGATGCCGCACTGCTTCTGGCAGTTTGTCATAATTGAGCAAAGCTTTTGGGTGAACGCCAATCATTTTATTAATGATGAACTCAAGCCGAGCCAAACCAACACCGGCATTGGGGATTCGGGAGAAGCCAAAAGCACGATCCGGGTTACCGACGTTCATCATGATTTTGAAAGGCAGATCCGGCATCGCTTCCAGATCTTTCTTCTGGTGCTCAAAAGGCAGCTCACCTTCATAAATAAAACCTGTGTCGCCTTCTGCGCAGGAGACAGTGACAGACTGACCGTCTTTAAGCCGTCGAGTGGCATCGCCACAACCCACTACCGCAGGAATCCCAAGTTCACGGGCAATGATGGCTGCATGACAAGTTCTGCCACCCCGATTGGTGACGATGGCAGAAGCTCTTTTCATGACCGGCTCCCAATCCGGGTCGGTCATATCCGTCACCAGAACATCACCGGCTTGCACTCGATCCATATCCGCCAGATCATCCACCAGACACACACGCCCCTGGCCAATGCGCTGACCGATACTGCGACCCTCCACCAGCACATCGCCCTGAGCCTTTAACTGATAACGCTCCAGAGTTCTGGATTCGGTGCGGCTTTGCACGGTTTCTGGCCGCGCCTGAACCACGTATAACAACTGATCATCACCATCTTTTGCCCATTCAATGTCCATAGGGCGACCGTAATGTTTTTCAATGGCCATCGCCTGACGGGCCAGCTCCAGAACATCGTCATCATTAACAGAAAACTGCTGACGCTTTTCCAGATCAACGTCCACTGTCTGTACTGACTTTCCGGTTTCCCCGGCATGGCCGTACACCATTTGGATGGCTTTACTGCCCATATTCCTGCGAAGAATGGAAGATCGCCCTGCTTCCAGAGCTGGCTTATAAACATAAAACTCATCAGGGTTGACGGCACCCTGAACAACTGTTTCACCCAAGCCATAGGAAGACGTAATAAAGACAGCATCACGGAAACCGGATTCGGTATCCAGAGTAAACATCACACCGGCAGAACCGGTTTCACTGCGCACCATCCGCTGAATACCAGCAGACAAAGCGACATCACGATGATCAAAGCCCTGATGCACACGGTAAGAGATGGCACGATCATTAAAAAGGGAGGCAAACACTTCACGAACCGCGACCAGCACATTCTGCTCACCACGAATATTCAAAAAGGTTTCCTGCTGACCCGCAAAGGAGGCATCCGGCAAATCTTCAGCGGTTGCAGAAGAGCGGACAGCAACGGGCATTTCATCATTACCACCCGCCATTTCACGGTAGCTATTAATAATGGCGGTTTCGAATTCCGGACGGAAAGGTTCATCCATAATCCACTGACGGATTTTGGCGCCTCCCTGGGTCAGCTGTTGGATATCATCCACATCCATTTTATCCAGCAGATCGTGGATACGGTCATAAAGACCAGAGCTATCCAGAAAATCACGATAAGCCTCAGCAGTGGTGGCAAAACCACCAGGAACCCGGACACCGGCCTGACCAAGATGGCTCAGCATCTCACCGAGCGAGGCATTTTTACCACCGACGCGTTCCACATCACCATTGCCCAGGACATCCAGGCCGACCACAAACTCTGGTAAAGATGAACTATTCAAGCTGCACTCCTGCTATATCTTGTTGATTTACTGAATAATTCCACCTGTAATAGATCATCTTTGATGACCCGTTTTACCGACTGCAGAGAGCCTGACAGGTTGTTTTCGACACATTTTGTTAGATAATGTTAGAAATTGGAAGAGTTTTTTACATTTAATCACACCCTACATTAGTGTAGGTTTAACCCTCATCCCGGCTGAGCTATCCCGGCTGAACTATCACCAAGAACAACATTTTCAGGAGTGCATGGGTGGAAAGGTCTGTTTTTTTTGTCTCTGATGGTACCGGAATTACGGCGGAATCCTTTGGCCAAAGCCTGCTGGCTCAGTTTTCCGGGCCACAGTTTATTCATCACACCCTGCCTTATATTGATACGCCGGAAAAGGCCATTAAGGCATTAACGCTGATAAAAGAAACGCATCAACAGGAACAGGTTCAACCCATTATTTTTATGACCGTGCTGAACGAAGAGGTAAGCACCCTCCTTTATACCAGTGGCGCTTATATGATTGATCTCTTTGCCACTTTCCTGCCCGGTCTCGAAAATGAACTGGGCTCGCACCCGTTGTACACCGTCGGTAAAAAACGATCTACCACCACCAGCGACAGTTATCACCGGAGAATCGAAGCCGTTCAGTTTGCCCTGGATAATGATGATGGCGCCCGCTTCAGGCATTACGAAAAGGCCGATATTATTCTTGTTGGGGCTTCACGCTCGGGAAAAACACCTACTTGTATTTATCTGGGGCTCCAGTTTGGTCTCTTTGCTGCGAATTATCCGATTACTGAAGACGATTTTAATAAAGGCATCAAGCTACCTGAATCGTTAAGGCCACATAAAGGCCGCCTGTTTGGCCTTACCATCAACCCTGGGCGTTTAGCGGGGATTCGTAACGAACGTCGCCCAAACAGTCAATACTCTTCACTCCGGCAATGCCAGTATGATGTGCAGATGGTTGAGCAGATTTATCAGCAGGAACGTATCCCATACATCGATACGACAGAGTTTTCAGTCGAAGAAATTGCCACGAGGATCATGGATCAAGCCAATCTGACCAGAAGACTCAAATAGTTTTTCTGTGTCTCTGAAACCCTTACAGCCAGCCAGAAAGCCTCTCTGGCTGGCTCATTCAACCCTGAAAGAATTCATCCACCAGTGGCGGCACCGGGCATTCCATTATCACAGCCGTCGCGCGCAATGCCTGAGCTTCTTCCAGCACAACCTCACCATCGTACTGTATGCATTGGCACATCTCATTTAGCAATCTTTCTCTGGCATCTGTCTGATATCTGTATAGATCAAGGAAACTGTGCTGAGCGCCTTGTTGAGACCAGCAAAGCTTAGAGCACCACTATCAATATCTGTAAGCCCCAATGAATTCATTGAATTCTGCAGACACGCTTTTTTCTCACTCGTCTCCATACCTGACATTCCGATCAAGGATTTAAGAACAATACCAGCCTCTTCACTGATCTGACTTTACGCCGTGATTATGGTGTTGCAGAAGGAATATGCACATTACCTTCCATAAGAACCCTGGCACTGCGGCTCATTATCGCCTTGGTCACAATCCACTGACCATTTTCAAGGTTCGCTTCAGCACCCACCTTTAGAGTCCCCGATGGATGACCAAATCGCACGGCATTTCGCTCACCACCACCAGCGGCAAGGTTAACCAATGTGCCGGGAATGGCAGCAGCAGTACCAATAGCCACCGCAGCTGTGCCCATCATGGCATGGTGCAGCTTACCCATAGACAACGCACGAACCAGTAAATCTATATCGTTTTCACTGACTTCTTTACCGCTGGAAGAAACATAACGCTTGGGCTTTGCCACAAAAGCCACTTTCGGCGTGTGCTGTCGTGTAACGGCTTCTTCCAGAGAGGTAATCAATCCCATTTTCAGGGCGCCGTGGGCACGAATGGCTTCAAAACGATCCAACGCTTGCTGGTCGCCATTAATGGCTTCCTGAAGTTCAGTACCCTGATAACCAATGGCTTCTGCATCGATAAATATAGTGGGAATGCCAGCATTGATCATAGTGGCTTTCAAAGTGCCAACACCGGGTACCTCAAGATCGTCCACCAGATTGCCTGTTGGAAACATCGCGCCTTCACCATCAGCAGGATTTAAAAACTCAACCTGAACTTCAGCTGCCGGAAAAGTTACACCATCGAGAACAAAATCTCCGGTTTCCTGCACGGCGCCATCAGTCATCGGCACTTTAGCGACAATGGTCTTTTTGATATTAGCCTGCCAGATCCGAATCGTTGCAACCCCGTTTTCCGGAACCCGATCGGTATCCACCAATCCACTGGTAATGGCAAAGGCACCCACAGCTGCCGTAAGGTTGCCGCAGTTGCCGCTCCAATCCACAAACGGTTTATCAATGGAAACCTGACCAAACAGATAATCCACATCGTGATCTGGCTGGGTGCTTTTCGAGAGAATCACCGCTTTGCTGGTGCTGGAGGTGGCACCACCCATGCCATCAATCTGTTTGCCATAAGGGTCAGGGCTACCGATGACCCGCAGCAACAAGGCATCACGAGCCTCTCCTGGCACCTGTGCTGCTTCCGGTAAATCTGACAAGTTAAAGAAGACACCCTTACTGGTGCCTCCTCGCATATACGTCGCTGGGATTTTTATTTGAGGGAGATGATTCATTTTATTAGCTATCCTCGTTCCCATGCTGTGCGTGGGAATGCATATCTCAATTTTCAAAGAGATAGTCATTTGGGTTCCCACGCACAGCATGGGAACCAGGGATTTTGCGGCAGCCTTATAGCATGAAAGCTCTCATGGTTAAGCCGCCTCAGACGACTCCAGAAAGTCTTTGGCAAAACGCTGCAATACACCGCCCGCATCGTACACAGACACTTCTTCTGCAGTATCCAGACGACAAGTCACTGGTACTTCTATGGTCTCATCGTTCTGATGATGGATCAGCAGAACCAGAGTCGCCCCCGGAGTTCGCTCGCCAATCACGTCATAGGTTTCAGTGCCATCCAGCTCCAGAGTTTTACGGGTTGTGCCCGCCTTAAACTCCAGTGGCAGAACACCCATGCCCACCAGATTGGTACGATGAATACGCTCAAACCCTTCCGCAACAATGGCTTCGACACCGGCCAGACGAACACCTTTGGCAGCCCAATCTCTTGAGGAACCCTGACCATAATCTGCCCCCGCCACAATGATCAGCGGCTGTCGACGATCCATGTAGGTTTCAATGGCTTCCCACATGCGGGTTTCTTTGCCTTCTGGCTCCACTCTTGCCAAAGATCCCTGCTTGATTTCACCTTTGTCATCCAGACACATTTCGTTCAAGAGCTTCGGGTTGGCAAACGTCGCCCGTTGTGCAGTCAGGTGATCACCACGGTGGGTGGCGTAAGAGTTGAAATCTTCTTCCGGCAAGCCCATTTTTGCCAGATATTCACCGGCAGCAGAGCTGGCAAGAATGGCATTAGAAGGCGACAGGTGATCGGTAGTGATGTTGTCACCTAGCACAGCCAGAGGGCGCATGCCTTTCAGGGTTCGCTCACCGGCAAGGGCGCCTTCCCAATAAGGAGGGCGACGAATGTAGGTGGTATTGGGGCGCCAGTCGTAAAGTGGGCTTTTTGCTTCTACCACTTTATCCAGATCAAACATGGGGATGTAAATCTTGTTAAACTGCTCCGGCTTCACATGCTCACTGACAATAGCATCAATCTCTGCATCCGATGGCCAGATGTCTTTAAGCGTGATGGGATTGCCGTCTTTATCGGTGCCCAGCACATCTTTTTCGATATCGAAACGCACAGTACCGGCGATGGCGTAGGCGACGACCAAAGGCGGCGATGCCAGAAATGCCTGCTTGGCATAGGGGTGAATCCGTCCATCAAAGTTTCGGTTGCCAGACAGTACTGCGGTGGCATAAAGGTCACGATCAATCACTTCCTGCTGAATCGCTGGATCCAGCGCACCACTCATACCGTTACAGGTGGTGCAGGCATAGGCGACAATGCCAAAGCCCAGTTTTTCCATTTCTGGCAATAAACCAGACGCTTCCAGATAGAGTTTTGCCACCTTTGAGCCGGGAGCAAAGGACGATTTCACCCAGGGCTTACGAACCAATCCAAGCTCATTGGCTCGTTTCGCCACCAGACCGGCAGCCACAACATTTCGAGGGTTACTGGTATTTGTACAGCTGGTAATAGCGGCGATAATGACAGCGCCATCGGGCATCAACCCTTCTTTTTCTTCCCATTCACCAGCAACACCACGATTCTGTAGTTCCGACGTTGGTAAACGACGGTGTGGATTGGATGGGCCTGCCATATTCCGACAAACGGTAGACAAATCAAACGTCAGTACCCGTTCATACTCAGCTTCTTTTAGATCATCAGCCCAAAGCCCGTTGGTTTTGGCGTAGTTTTCTACCAGAGCCACCTGTTCCGCATCGCGACCTGTTAGCTTGAGGTAATCAATGGTTTGCTCATCGATATAGAACATACCGGCAGAGGCGCCGAACTCTGGGGTCATATTGGAAATGGTTGCACGATCACCGATGGTCAGCTTGGAAGCGCCCTCCCCAAAGAATTCCAAATAAGACGACACCACACGCTCTTTTCGCAGGAACTCGGTAATGGCCAACACAATATCTGTGGCAGTAATGCCCTCCTGCCGCTTACCAACCAATTTGACCCCAATAATATCCGGCAGGCGCATCATCGACGGACGACCAAGCATCACTGTTTCCGCTTCAAGACCACCGACACCAATAGCAATAACACCTAAGGCATCCACGTGCGGCGTATGGCTGTCTGTGCCTACACAGGTATCAGGGTACGCAACGCCATCACGCGCCTGAATTACCGGAGACATTTTCTCCAGATTGATCTGGTGCATGATGCCGTTGCCCGCAGGAATGACATCGACGTTTTTAAACGCAGTTTTTGTCCATTCAATAAAATGGAAGCGGTCTTCGTTACGGCGATCTTCAATGGCTCGGTTTTTCTCGAACGCTTCTGGATCAAAACCACCGTGTTCAACGGCCAGGGAGTGATCGACAATCAGCTGTGTTGGTACGACTGGGTTTACTTTGGAAGGATCACCGCCCTGCTCTGCAATGGCATCACGGAGGCCTGCCAGATCAACCAGCGCTGTTTGACCCAGAATATCGTGGCATACGACTCTGGCTGGGTACCAGGGGAAATCCAGATCTCGCTTTCGTTCAACAATCTGTTTAAGGGAGTCCGTTAATGCTGCTGGTTCACAACGGCGAACCAGCTGTTCAGCAAGAATTTTTGAGGTATAAGGCAGCTTTGCATAAGCACCCGGCTGGATCGCTTCCACAGCTTCGCGGGTGTCGTAATAGTCCAGCTCAGTGCCGGGTAATTTTTTTCGAAAGTCAGTGTTCATACGTCGAACGTCCACCGGGCAGGTATTTTTTGTTTTGTATGCATTCCCACAAAGAGCGAGGATGTCGCAAATCCAGTAGGTCGGTAATTCTGTAAGAATTGCCGACATCTCGCAGGCCTGTAGGTGCTGATTGTCGGCAACCCCTTGGGTTACCGACCTACAACACCCGCTTTTAATGACCTTTTGCGACACCTTCGGGCATGGGAATAAGGATTATTCACTTACACACGATCCTGAATATCAACCCATTCAGCAGTTTCAGGGCCGGTGTAATCCGCAGATGGACGGATAATTCGGTTGTTAGCCCGCTGTTCCATCACATGAGCGGTCCAGCCAGAAACGCGGGAACACACAAAGATCGGGGTAAACAGTTTGGTAGGAATGCCCATAAAGTTATAAGCAGACGCATGGAAGAAATCAGCATTACAGAACAATTTCTTTTCGCGCCACATGACAGCTTCCACCCGCTCGGACACAGCATACAGACATTCGTCGCCTACCTGCTCAGACAGTTTCTTAGACCACTCTTTAATAATGGCGTTACGAGGGTCAGACTCACGATAAATCGCATGACCGAAGCCCATGATCTTATCTTTACGAGCCAGCATGCCCATGATTTTGTCTTCCGCTTCATCCGCTGAGCGCCAGTTCTCGATCATTTCCATGGCCGCTTCGTTAGCGCCACCATGCAATGGACCCCGCAAGGAGCCAATAGCACCAGTCACACAGCTATGAATATCCGACAATGTGGAGGCACATACACGACCAGTAAAGGTGGACGCATTGAACTCGTGTTCAGCATAGAGAACCAGTGACGCATGCATCACTTTAACATGAAGCGGATCTGGCTTTTTATCGTGCAGGGTCCACAGGAATTGTTCGGCAATGGAATCCGCGTCAGTATCGACATTAACTCGCACGCCATTATGGCTGAAGTTATACCAGTAGTTGATCATGCCCGGGAAGATCGCCAGCATACGATCAATATGATCCAGCTGCTCGGAGAAGTCTTTTTCGGTTTCCAGATTACCCAGCATGGAGCAACCGGTGCGCATCACATCCATTGGGTGCGCATCGGCAGGAATGTTTTCCAGGACGGTTTTCAGCGCATCCGGCAGTGAACGCATACCTTTGAGACGAGCTTTATAAGCGTCCAGTTCCGTCTGGTTGGGTAAGTTGCCGTAAAGTAGCAGATAAGCCACTTCTTCAAACTGGGCTTTGTCGGCCAACTCTTTAATATCATAGCCACGGTAAGTCAGACCTGAGCCGGTTTTGCCAACTGTGCACAGCGCGGTTTCACCCGCTGACTGGCCTCGCAAACCCGCACCGCTTAATTTCTTATCTGCCATGGAACTTCTCCGTTTTTATAGTATGTTCGCTTGCTGAGCGCAGGCGACAATCTACCAAAAGATTCACCTGCAAATTGTTGTATTTCTGAAAAAGAATCACGTACCCCAAATAGATTATGGGTTGAGAAATTCTTGGGTTTTCACCAACTGCTCCCGCTCCTGGAATGTCATCATACCGTCGGCAATGGCGCCGCTGTTGCCATCCCGTTTGATCACATTCAACACTTCGCGCATGGCTGTGACTGCTGCCCGCTGAAGGTCTGAAGGAATAATGATGAGCTGGTAGCCCATGGCTTTCAGGTCTTCCGTTGGCACCAATGGTGTTTTGCCGCTGTAAAACATATTGATCAATTTAGGGCCAGGCGCCTGTCGTGCAATCTCTTCAATCTGTTCGATGGTTTGTGGTGCTTCCACAAACAACATATCTGCACCAGAATCCACATACGCACGAGCACGCTCAATGGCATCATCAAAACCGGTCACTGCAATAGCGTCGGTACGAGCAATGACCATGACATCACCGGCGTATTTTTTCGCTACGGATACTTTTTTGCACATCTCTTCGGTAGATACCAAAGACTTACCGTCCAGATGACCACAACGCTTTGGAAACTCCTGATCTTCAAGATGGAAAGCACTGACGCCAGCATTAGCAAACAATTCAACGGTGCGTTTAACATTAACTTCGTTACCGAAGCCGGTATCCGCATCGGCAATCACTGGTAACGATGTGGCTTCCACAATCTGACGAACACGGTCAACTACTTCGGTTAACGTCAACAGCCCGATATCCGGTACACCAGTGCTGCGGGCAATGGCACCACCGCTGGCATACAGTGCCGAGAAACCCGCCTCCCCACCCAAGCGTGCAGAAATACCGTCGTAAACACCCGGTGCGGTAACAATGCCTTCTTTTTGGATGAGTTGAACCAGTGCATTTGTCTGCTTATTCAAGATGTTACCTCTCGTTCTTGTTGTTGTTTGTTATTGCTCAATCGCGTTTTCAATTTCTCGCCGTGCACGACCTATGTGCTTGCGCATCAGCAGTTCTGCTAATTCACCGTCCCGGTCTTGCAATGCCTGGAAAATCATTTTGTGCTCGATCAACGCGCGCTCCGGGCGAGCTTCACCCTTGGAGGTTTTTCGATAAATCCGGATCAGGTGGTAGAGCTCATTACAAAGAAGGTTGATCAGTCGTTGATTGCCGGACGCTTTGATGATTCGATAGTGAAAATCGTAATCCCCTTCCTGATCCATGTAAGCTTCGCCATTATTTTCTTCAACATAGCGTCCATGGCGATCAATGAGTTGACCGAGATCAATCAACTCAGCATCCGTGATATTTTTCGCGGCTTCACGGGCGGCAACTCCTTCAAGGGCTTCGCGCATGGTGAAAATTTCCGCCAACTCCTGGCGCGATAACCTGACGACTCTGGCGCCCACATGGGGTTCACGCACCACAAGCCCCATGCCTTCCAAACGAAGAATGGCCTCTCTGAGCGGGCCCCGGCCAATGCCATAGCGGCGAGACAGCTCAAGTTCGGAGATCCGACTGCCTTCTTCCAACTGCCCGGATACAATGTCCTGCATCAGCAGATCAGTCACTTCTCTGGCCTGGGTCAGCGGTTTGACCGATGTTTTTTCAGCAGCATCGCCCATGAGATTGTCTACAATTATTAATTTTCATGACTTTATATATAAAAATAGATCAAAAATCCACAAGGATTGTAAACAATCCCGAGTTTTTGGCATTTAGACATACGCACAACTCAGAGAAAAAGGAATGTAAGCAGTCGAGTTAAATGACAGAAAGCGCCTTCAGACGTTACACTTAGCCGCAGTTCTGTCCGGATAAATATATGAAGAGTCTGACAATTCTTGAACTGGAGTATAAAGATGACACCAGTCTCTATTTCGAGCATTTTATCGAGTTGCCCTACCCCTGTTTTCTGGATAGCTCCGCCTTTAATGGCACCCATGCCATTTATAAGGATACTTTCAGTCGCTACGACATCATCACTGCAGCACCCGCCAAACACTTCACCGCTTTTCCCGGTGGAAAGCTGATTATTGATGATTTTGTCGATCAAACTAAAAGACAGGTCACCACTAACACACCGCTAAGTTATCTATCAGAATCGCTTGAGCGCATGAGCCTGATTGAGCAAAGCGCTGAGAACAGCGACTTACCTTTTCAGGGTGGGCTGGTGGGCTTTTGGAGTTATGAGCTTTGCGAACAGTTAGAGCCTGAACGGATTCTACCGAGAGATAACGATACACCGCATATATCTGTCGGACTCTACCACTGGGCTTTAGTGACTGATCATAAAAAGCGATCAACATCTCTGGTGTTTCATCCGGATATTCCTGAGAAGATTAAAGCGCAGGTGCTTCAGTCTCTCGATACCGAAAGAAAAGCAGTAAATTCTTCATCATTTAAACTGCTGAAAGCCTTTGAACCGACACAGTCCAGAGCAGAATATCAGACTGCGTTTCAGGCGATACAAGATTATATTGCCGCTGGAGACTGTTACGAAGTCAACCTGACTCAACGTTTTACCACGCACCACACCGGCGATACCTGGGAAGCCTATAAAAAGCTGCGTACCACCACTTTGGCGCCCTACTCTGGTTATATAAGGCGACCGGATATGGCTATTCTCAGCCATTCACCAGAGCAATTTATTCGGCTTAAAGAAGGCAAGGTGTCTACCAACCCAATCAAGGGAACGCGCCCAAGAGGCCTCACGCCAGAAAGCGATCTCGCCATTGCCAACGAGCTAAAGAGCAGTGAAAAGGATCAGTCTGAAAACTTGATGATCGTGGATCTTTTGCGAAACGACCTTGGCAAGGTGTGCAAAACCGGAAGCGTTTCGGTGCCCAGATTATTTGCCCTGGAAAGTTACGCCAATGTTCACCATCTTGTCAGCACCGTGAATGGTGAACTGGATGATCACCACAGCCCTGTGGATTTACTGGAAAGCACATTTCCCGGCGGCTCCATCACCGGTGCGCCAAAAATTCGCTCCATGGAAATTATCCGTGAGCTGGAACCCGTTGCCCGCACCATCTATTGCGGTTCCATTGGTTACATCAGTTGTGATGGCACTATGGATACTAGTATTGCCATCAGAACGATCCTCTCAAAAGATGGGGAGCTTCACTGTTGGGGAGGCGGTGCGATAATTGCGGATTCCGATTGTGACTCAGAGTATGAAGAGTCCATCACGAAAGTGCGTAACCTGATGAATGGACTAGAAGACCACTTTTTAGCCCGCTGATTGATACAGATGAATCAGAACTATTAGTCAGGAAAGTGAAAGGCGCTTTTAGAGCGCCCTTTTTATTAAACTTTACTGGCATCCAGCAATGCTTTCCTAAGCCCATCATAATGAGTGATCGCAGGGTATTGAGGAAACTCTGCAATCACATTATCCGGTGCCATAATCAGAAAACCCGCATCCGCTTCGGACAACATGGTGGTATCATTATATGAATCCCCCGCAGCAAAAACTCGATAATTCAGATTCTTTAGCGCTTTAACAGAAGCCCTTTTTGGATCCTTCTGGCGCAATTTGTAGCCAGTAACTTTACCAGCACCGTCCACTTCAAGGCGATGGCAAAACAACGTAGGTCGACCCAACTGAATCATGAATGGATCAGCAAATTCATAGAATGTGTCGGACAGAATAATCAGCTGAAATTCGCTGCGCAGCCAGTTCACAAAATCCACAGCGCCTTCCAGAGGCTTCATACCTGAAATCACTTCCTGTATTTCATTCAAACCAAGACCGTGCTTTTCCAGAATCCCCAGACGCATGGTCATCAGTTCATCGTAATCAGGAATATCGCGGGTGGTTGCCCGCAGTTCATCAATACCGGTTTGGGTGGCAAACTCAATCCAGATTTCAGGAATCAGTACACCTTCCAAGTCAAGACAGACGACATCCATTAGCTATTTCTCACTGGCTGCTTTTTATGATTGTTGTGATATAAGAGTGTTATAAACATAGAGGACTCACCTGATCTTGCATCAGATCAGACACCCCAAGCCTCAGAAATATATCATATTAACCTAGCCATATAGGCATTAATTCTAATAAGGTACAGATCTTCGCAGGTACAATAAATGTAAAGATACCTAGGAGCATCCCCTATGAAAATCACCATGGTCAAAAAAGTGATGTTGGACGGAAATCTTTGCACCAAGTGCGAAGAAGTTCAGAAACGACTTGAAGATTCTGGCCATATCCACCGAATAGACCAATTTGTAAATGCCGTAGAAGGTGAGCCCGGAAGCACTGGTGCGTTGCTGGCGGATCTTTATCAGGTGGATAAAGCACCGTTTTTTATTGTGGAAGAAGAAGGAAAAGAGCCGGAAATTTACACAATCTATTTTAAGCTGGTCAAGGATGTTTTGTAGAAAGCGGCTTAGAACAGCCGCTTTTTTCAATACTAATAAGTTTTTACAACTTAACGATTAGGCAGCTGGACATGGGAGAAGAGTTCATCAACCTCCACCTTGTTATGACGCAGTACTGCTTCCTGAACCACATCTTTTGTCAGGTGCGGCGCAAAGGCTTCAATAAAGTCGTACATAAACCCACGCAGGAAAGTGCCACGGCGGAAACCAATCTTGGTAATGCTTGGCTCAAATAAGTGGTCAGCACGCAGCGGCACAAGATCCTGATCCAACTCTGAATCATAGGACATTTTTGCCACGATCCCCACACCCAAACCAAGGCGCACATAGGTTTTAATGACATCCGCATCCGTGGCGGTAAACACGACTCTGGGTGAAAGCCCTTCATTCATAAAAGCTTCATCCAGTTTTGAGCGCCCGGTGAAACCGAATACATAGGTCACCAGCGGGAACCGGGCAATGTCTTTCAGGGACAACTCAGAAATCTGCGCCAGAGGGTGATTTCTGGGTACCAGCACACAACGATTCCAGCGATAGCAAGGCATCATCACCAAATCATTAAACAGTTCCAGTGCTTCTGTAGCGATGGCAAAGTCAACGGATCCATCCGCCGCCATTTCAGAAATTTGTATAGGCGTCCCCTGATTCATGTGCAGGGCAACATCCGGATACTGACTAATAAATTGTTGGATAATATCCGGTAATGCATAACGGGCCTGGGTATGCGTCGTGGCAATGGACAGGCTGCCTTTACGCTCATCACTGAACTCCTGGGCCACCTGCTTGATGGATTCCACCATCCGTAAAATATCGCCCGCGGTATCAATTATTTTTTCGCCGGCTGGGGTAATTCGCGTCAGATGCTTACCACTTCGGGCAAAGACTTCCACACCCAGCTCGTCTTCAAGAAGTCTGATTTGCTTACTGATGCCCGGCTGGGAAGTGTAAAGGCTCTGCGCTGTTGCTGAGACGTTCAGGTCGTGGTGGGCAACCTCCCAGATGTAGCGCAGTTGTTGCAGCTTCATTGATGATGGCCTCCGGTCAGGCGGGTTGTTCTGACAAAAGTGGATAGGGAGAAAATCAATCCGTTAGTTCTATATAGAATAAAACAATGACATTAAATTCTTTTCCAGAATACAAGCCAGTCAATATAGTTACCAGCGAATCTCGCTAATTAGTCAACATTTTCAAACATCGTCTGGGCTACTTATAACTTTAGACCATATATTTCAGGATGCTTATGGACTTTCTAACATACATCGCAGCCGGTGCAGGCGTAGGCTTTGCCGTCGGTCTGACCGGTATTGGTGGTGGATCTCTGATGACACCGCTATTGCTGATGTTCGGCTTTCCTATGCACATTGCGATTGGTACAGACCTGATGTTTGCCGCCATTACTAAATCCACCGGTGTTATGATTCATCACCGACAGCGCAGTATTGACTGGTCACTGGTTAAAATTCTTTGCGCTGGCAGTTTGCCCGCAGCCGCCCTGACGATTCTTTTGTTAAAGTTCTTTTTCGACAAGAGCGCTGATTATAGTCCGATCCTTACACTCTGCCTCGGGATTATGCTGACCCTTACTGCTATCTCGTTATTAATAAAGCCTCTGCTCAAACAAAGACAGCTTAAGGCGGTAGCTCGACTCACCACGAAGCAACAACAGCTGCTGACCTTCATAGCCGGCATTTTCCTCGGAATTCTTGTCACACTGTCGTCTGTTGGCGCCGGTGCTCTGGGCACCGCAGTGATCGTATTGCTGTATCCATTACTCAAACCCGTCAAAGTGGTTGGCAGTGAAATCGCCCATGCCATACCACTGGCATTACTGGCGGGTCTTGGGCATATCTGGCTTGGGAATGTGGATTTCATCCTGCTCGGCTTTTTGTTGATCGGTTCCATTCCTGCCATTTCACTGGGCGCAAAACTTGGGAATAAGTTACCAGATACCCTAATGAGAACGGTATTAGCACTGATTCTCTTCACACTTGGCATAAAATATCTGTTTTAGCGGTATTTAATCCGAATGAGGCTTGCAGGGATGCGAGAGTTTGAATAAAGTGAAAATGCGTAAAATACTGCGGTATACCGACAGAATTTATTGACCCGGATATTTCATAAACTGCCCCGAGTCTCGCGCGGGCATTTGCCGTACTAAGGGATTTTGCGATGGAGCGCCGTATTTATGCCCTGTGGGTACCGGGGAGTACGGTCGACTGAGTAAAACTCTCTTAGGGCGGCAAAGGACAAGCGAGAACGGGAGCATGTTTATGAAATATACGGGTTAAACGCAGTCTGTCCCATGACTCTTATCAAACAAAGAGAACGATCTTCAGGCTCTTTAGAACAAGCAGGTAGCACAGGCTTTAACAAAAAATTTCAGCGCATATCAAAACGGAACCGTATTAAATGGCAGTTTTACCCATTGAAGATTTAAACATCCAGTCACAGGAAGTATTGCTGACCCCTGAGCATCTTAAAGCTCAGATTCCCATGACCGATGCTGCCGCCAGAACCGTTTCCGAAAGCCGCGAGGTAATCCGGAATATTCTGGACGGGAAAGATCATCGTGTATTTATCGTGATTGGCCCCTGCTCTATCCACGATATTAAAGCAGCTCATGATTATGCCACCCGCCTGAAAAAACTCAGCGAAGAGCTAAGCGACACTTTATATCTGGTAATGCGCGTCTATTTTGAAAAGCCAAGAACCACCGTTGGCTGGAAGGGTTTAATCAACGATCCTCACCTGAATGACTCCTTTAAAATCGAAGAAGGTTTGCATATTGGCCGTCAATTACTGATGGATGTTGCGGATATGGGCATTCCCGCAGCAACCGAAGCGCTGGATCCTATTTCACCTCAGTACCTTCAGGATCTGGTCGCCTGGTCAGCCATTGGTGCCAGAACCACCGAATCCCAAACACACCGGGAAATGGCCAGCGGGCTTTCCTCTTCGGTTGGCTTTAAGAATGGCACGGACGGCGGCCTTGAAGTTGCGATCAATGCGTTGCAATCAGTTTCCAGCCCGCATCGTTTTCTTGGCCTGAACAGCAAAGGCCAGGTTGCGATCACCCATACCAAAGGGAACCCCTATGGGCATGTGGTGCTTCGTGGTGGTAGCGGAAAGCCTAATTACGATTCGGTAAGCGTCGCTCTGTGTGAGAAGGAACTGGAAAGTGCGAATATCAAACCAAACATCATGGTGGATTGCTCCCACGCCAATTCCAACAAAGATCCGGCTCTGCAACCTTTGGTGATGGAAAACGTGACTAACCAGATTATCGAAGGCAATAAATCCATTGTTGGCTTAATGGTGGAAAGTAATATTGGCTGGGGCAGTCAGAAAATGACCGATAAGCCGGAAGATCTGAAGTACGGCGTGTCTATCACCGATGCCTGTATTGACTGGGATACCACAGAGAAAACCCTGCGCTCCATGCACGAAAAACTGAAAGATGTTCTACCCGGTAGACGCAGCTGATCATCAACGCTACAAACCTCACAGAATCAGTTCGAATTGCTCGGGCTGATTCTCTTGTTTCTCCTCCTCTCCACTTGTTGCCAGCTTCTGTTTAATCTCCACGTATGACAACAACGACAGCTGAGAGCTGGGGGCAACTTCCTCTTTAATCTCCAATTTCCTAATGATCACCGCCTTGCGCTCCACTGGCATATTACTGATTCGTCGGTCGAGAATAGCGGAACAGATCAAACAGACTTTTGGCAGATGCTGATTTTCCAGCACCTGATACTGGCAATCACTCTGCAGCACCTCAGTGCACAGCGTATGGTCACTTCTTGACTCTATATCCAGATTCGCTTCCACCAGATGTCGCATGCCGCTACCATCTTCGGTGACAAAAAAATTGGATAAAATGGCCTGTTTATAACGCTTCACAGTTCAGTCGGACTACTGGGTGATTGATAACAAGAGGAATACAAAAAGGTCGGAAAAGATACACTATTATGACGATGAGTTATACCGGTATCTTTACCATTACGTAAAATTACCATCCCTAAGAGCACCTTGACCAGCACTCTATGTAAATGGCTTGTATTGGATCTTGTTTACGATCCAGAATCGATTCCCCGACGGCGTTTTTACCGCCACTTCATCATCAACAGCTTTTCCAACCAGCGCCCGGGCCATGGGCGAATCGATGGTGATATGATTCTTTTTCATGTCGATCTCATCAGCGCCCACTATACGACACTGCAGAATATCGCCTTCTTCACCCTCCAACTCCACCCAGGCACCGAAGAAGGCTTTGCCTTCTTGCTCCGGGGAGTACTCAACCACTTTCAGCACTTCCAGCCGCTTGGTAAGAAAGCGAATGCGACGATCAATCTCCCGAAGCAACCTTTTACCTTCTTTATACTCCGCATTTTCGCTCCGGTCTCCAAGGGCTGCAGCCTCAGATACGGCTTGGGTCACTTCAGGGCGTTTGGTTCGCCACAGGTATTTCAACTCATGTTCCAGGGTTTCTTTTCCGGCAAGCGTGATAAGAGGTGAGCGGCTCATATAATCAATTAAGCATCTGCATTAATAATGACGAAATAGTAACCGACTTTATGAATGAGCTCGATGGGAAAGTGTGAATCCGACTGAACGATCATTCTCTGACAATCAAAATTCAACAAGGAGTCAAGACTGACAACCCGATTTAGAAATGTTAAGGTTTTCCTACATTTATATAAAACTAACTTAACGCCCAATACCGAATGATTGCGGTAGTCGTAGGATCCCCATGTTTATAAAGTCAGCATTTCATCAAAAAATCGATCACTATTCCAACATCAGCGATGATGCTAATCAGTTACAATAAGTACTGTTAAACCAAATAATGAGCCATCAGTGATTGAAGGCTCATTATTGATAGCCACTTTCTCATGAATGGACTCATAGAGACATAACGCTCTAAAGAGAAAGAAATATAAATACGACAAAACCCAATATGGAGACCCGTGCCAATCAAGCCCGGGTTTACAAAAATAATGACCATTTATTCAGAAGCCATTCAGGAAATGTCTGAATTGGCGTCAAATGAAGAAATTCGCCACCCGTCGGATGCCGTACAATTTCTGGAACGGTGCACTGAATTTGATCCAATTGCCGAAGGTGTTTATGCCACGGTCTACAACCTGCCGGATGAGCCGGACAAAGTGGTCAAAGTCTGCACCAGCCGAAAAGACGGCTATTATCTTTTTGCTCGCTGGTGCATGTCTCAAGAGAATCGAGAAAACCCACACCTCCCATTTATCCATCGGGAAGATATCGTTGAACTGCCAAACGGTTTAAAAGTCCGCTTTTATGTCATCGAGCGCCTGGAAGATATTACTGAAGATGGAAGCCATCCCGTTCAACCAGAGCACTTTCATGATATGGACTTTGGCACGCTCTGGAACGCCTTTAAAACCGTTGCATTTTCCTATGGCATGGATCATCGATCATTACCGGATGAGATAGAATCCCTGGATGCCTTTATTGCAGAGATCAAAAAAGCCAGCGAGCGGTTATCTCAAAAACCCGGCAATGAATCTCTTCCTTCCTTGAAAGAGCAAACTATTGAAGAATATGATTCTTTTTTGAGAACGTTATACGACGTCTTGATTCAGCTGTCCCCGGTGGGCGTTATGGACCTTCATGGCAATAACTTCATGCTCAGGGGCGACACCATTGTTATTACCGATCCACTGTCTCATAAACATGCTGCGTAATTAATTAAACAATTAATAAAAAATAAATGGGGGGTTCCCCACCCCCAAAAACAAAGTTATTTATAAAACGCATTATCCGTATTGGTATGATCTGTGACGTCACGAACCCCTTTCAGCTCAGGAATCCGCTCCATTAATGTCTTTTCGACCCCATCCTTTAGTGTAAGGTCAACTGCCGCGCAGCCCTGACAACCACCACCAAACTGCAGAATCGCTACATCATCTTCCAGCTCTACCAGAGACACCATGCCGCCGTGAGAAGCCAGACCCGGATTAACCTCCATCTGCAGGAAGTAATTAATTTTCATATCCAGCGGGCTGTCGTCATTGACCTTTGGCAACTTGGCGTTTGGTGCTTTGATGGTCAGCTGACCGCCCAGTTTATCTTCTGCGAAATCCACCATGGCATCGTCAAGAAATGGCTCACTGACACCTTCCACGTGGCAGGGAAAATACTCCAGATCCATCTTCAGATCCCCTTCTTTCTCTTCACCCGGCTTGCAATAGGCAAGGCAGGTTTCGGCATGGGGCGTACCGGGATTACTGACAAACAGACGCACACCAATGCCTTCAACACCCTGTTTTTCCAGCAGATTGGCGAGATACTTCTGTGCGGCTTCTGTGAATGTAATGTTCAACGCAACACTTCCTCTATCAGTTTCAGGACTATTCTATGACATTACTGAGTCGCAGAGAATCCCTACTATTCAACTTGGTTATTATTAAGTTTCTTTTAATACATTTATCAGTAAGAATAGTTCCCATTTGCACTTCATCACCAAAATGAGAGTCACCATGAAAGAGACCATCAGCATTCTGGGTTGTGGCTGGTTGGGCACGCCCCTGGGGGAAAGACTGGTTAACAATGGTTACCCTGTCAAAGGTTCCACCACCCGGGCAGAGAAAATAGACAATATCAAAGCTGCCGGTATGGCGGCCTACAACATCAGCCTGTCCCCCGATCCCGAAGGTGACATTGCCGACTTCCTGGATACTGATATTCTCTTCATCAACATTCCACCCGGCAAAGGTGACGGCCAGCCGCATTTTTACCTGAGACAAATGCAGGCACTTGCCAAACAAATTGATGAATCCAGAGTTAAAAAAATCATCCTCATCAGCGCCACATCCGTCTACCCGCAAAATAATGACGAAGTGACAGAAAACGACGCCATTCGTATAGAATCTCCATTCTCAGACACTGCCTGGTTGGATATTGAAGAGCTGTTCACCCTCAATGAAGAACTAAAAACGACAGTGTTACGCTTCTCCGGGCTGATTGGTGGCGATTATCAACCGGGCCGCTACTTCTCCGGCAGAGAGCTGGGCGGAGCGGATGACCCGGTCAATATGATTCATCAGGAAGACTGCATTCTTATTATTGAAGAGATTATTGCCAAGAACCTCTTTGGTGAAGTCTTCAACGCTTCTGCTGATGAACATCCAACCCGTCGCGAACTGTACACCCGCTCCTGCGAAGTGTTGGGAATAGAGCCGCCAATATTTACCGATAAGCCTATGCCCTACCGGCTGGTAAACTGCGATAAATTAAAGAAAGCTTTGAATTACCAGTTTACTCATCCAGACCCGTTGGAAGCGCTAACTGTATAAAAGCATTTAGTCCAGAACGAAACCGGGATTACCTCCCGGTTGCTTCGTTTTTGTACCAGCTCAATCGTTCGTGGAGTGTAACCACACTGCCCACAATAATCAGCGTCGGCGCCCGGACTTTTTCTTCGGCAATGATCTCGTTAATCGTTCCCAAAGTGCCGGTAAACACTTTCTGGTTTTTTGTAGTTCCCTTCTGAATCAAGGCAATGGGCGTATTAATATCACGACCATGGTCAACTAATTCCTGACAGATTCGTGGTAGCCCCAGCAGCCCCATATAAAAGACCAGTGTCTGACCAGGATCCAGCATCTCACGCCAGTTCAACCCATAAGAACCATCTTTCAAATGCCCGGTGATAAAACGTACAGATTGCGCATGATCACGATGAGTCAGTGGAATACCTGAATAGCTGGCACAGCCAGACGCGGCCGTAATACCGGGCACCACCTGAAATGGAATACCCTCATCTGCCAGCGTTTCAATTTCTTCTCCGCCTCGGCCAAAGATAAACGGATCACCGCCTTTCAAACGGAGCACTCGTTTACCTTCTTTTGCCAACTCTACGAGTAACGCGTTGATCTCTTCCTGCGGCCGGGTATGTCGATCTCGTTTTTTACCCACGTAAATGTAATCTGCATCCCGACGACATAGCGCCAATACTTCTTCAGACACTAATCGATCATGAAGTACGACATCTGCCTGCTGCATTAAACGCAGGGCTTTAAAAGTCAGCAAATCCGGATCACCCGGACCGCCACCAACAAGATAAACCTCACCGACTTTTTGTGCTTCACTGGCAAGCAGTGTCTGCTCAAAAATCGCTTGCGCTCCATCAAGGTCGCCGGACATTGCTTTTTCAGCAGCAGGACCGGCCAATACCTTTTCCCAGAAGTAACGTCGATCATTGATATGACTGAATCGTGCTTTTACTTGCTCACGGAATCCGCCAGCCAATGCCGCCAGTTTACCGTAACCCTGAGGCAGAATGGTTTCCAACTTCTGTCGCAGCAAACGAGCAAGAACCGGCGCTTTACCGCCGGTAGAAAAAGCCACCACAACCGGTGAACGGTCAACAATAGCCGGCATGACCGCCGTCCCTGCATCCGCATCATCCACCACATTTACAAACAACCGGCGCTGCCCTGCGGCGGCCGCCACCTGCCGGTTCACCTGCTGGCAATCCGTTGCGGCAATAACAAGGCAAACGTCATCAAGGTCCTGCTCATCAAAGGCTTTTTCAAGCAGCTCATGATGGTCAGAAGAAAGGAATGCACGAATATCAGAACAAATGGCAGGAGCAACCACACGAATCATGGCGCCCGCATCAGACAGCAATCGAATTTTTCGCAGGGCGATATCACCACCGCCAACAATTAAACAACGCTGATCACGTATCTGTAGAAATAATGGCAGATAATCCAAAGTATTCTCGATATTTTATGCAGATAAGGAATAATGCGACTTATATCAGAAGCTAATAACCTAGTACAGTTACCAATAGAAATTACGATATATACCCAAAGGATTTCAAGTTGCTACGCGGCGGCAAGTGAGTGAATCCCCGTGAGCCTACAAATAGTAGGTGATCGGGGTGAGTAAACGCAGCCAACAAAGTAGCAACTTGAAAGGCGAAGGGTATAACTGTTATCCATCCTGATCGAGCTTTCCTCCCTCACGGATTGAGACTTATTCCAAAAATCAGTTTGTTGTCCATATATGATCACTCAATCTAGCGATACACAGCTCACCAACCGGGAATTTCTCCGTAATCTCTGGCAACTGGCACTGCCCATCTCCCTGCAGTCTATGATGTTTTCCATGCTGGGGCTGATCGATATTTTCATGGTTTCGATGCTCGGTGAAACCGAAGTGGCTGCAGTGGGCATTGGGAACCGAATCTTCTTTTTCAACTTGATACTCATTGCTTCCATGGGCAGTGGTATGAGTATTCTGGCAGCACAATATATTGGTGCCCGAAATATAGACGGCGTCCGACGAACATTAGTGCAAACCATTATTGCCTCCCTTGTGGTTTCCATCCCCTTTGTCGTCCTGTATTTGTCGTTTCCTCAGGAAATAATGGCCATGGTCAGCGAAGACAGCAGCTTGGGAGAGCTGGGCCGCGCCTATTTGGTCATTACCGCGCCTTCCATATTATTCATTGCTATTACCATACCGTTTGAAGCACTACTGAGAACGAGCAATGATGCAAAAACACCAACCCGCATTGGATTTATCACCATTCTTTTGAATGTGCTGTTTAATTATTTGCTGATTTACGGAAAGTTTGGATTTCCAGCGCTGGGGGTTGCTGGTTCCGCGTGGGGTACGGCGATATCTCGCCTGATCCAAGTGGGCTTGATCATCTATTACATCGTTAAAGTAAAACCGGACCTGATCCCCAATGCCTGCGACTTTATTCAGTGCCGCATCCCAAAACATTGGCTCAAATACATCAGTATCTGTATTCCCATGCTGCTACAAGACGGGCTGTGGTCGTTTGGCCTGATCCTTTACAACCTGATGTTTGCCCAGATGGGTGTGGAAGAACTCGCCGTAATGAGCGCAATCTCATCCGTAGAAGGTGTACTGATTTCATTGTTTATTGGTTTCGCCATTGCCACCTCCATTCTACTGGGTAAAGAGCTCGGTGCAGGCAACTTTGACATGGCCAGAAAACAGGGACGATTTGCCATGATCGTTGCGCCATTATCTGCACTGACCTTTGGAATAGTGACACTGATATTCAGCAAACAGATTGTCAGTATGTTTGGGGAGTTTGATGGCGATACTGCGGCGATGGCTCAAGAAGTTCTTGTCATTGCCGGCTTTGCCATTGCTATTCGAGTGATTAACTTGACCGGCATTATCGGCGTTTTACGGAGTGGCGGTGATGTTAAAGCGACAGCGGTAATCAACATCATCGGCATGTGGGCTGTTGGTATTCCGCTAACCTGGGTTGCCATTAACCACTGGCATCTGCCGTTGTATCTGGTCTTTATCTGTGCGCTGATGGAAGAAGGTACGAAAGCAGTTTTGGTACTGTACCGAATTATGAAAGGAATCTGGTTGAAAAATCTCGCTACAGAAAACTGAGAAGGAAGGAACCGGTTTCCAGAACGGAAACCGGTAGATAACGATTATTCGATAATCGTAAGACCGCCCATATAGGACTGCAGCGCTTCAGGAACATGAATGCGACCTTCCGCGTCCTGATAGTTCTCAAGTACCGCTACCAGAGTACGACCCACCGCAAGGCCAGAACCATTTAGCGTATGCACCAGTTCAGGTTTGCCGGACTCATTGCGGAAACGAGCCATCATACGGCGCGCCTGAAAATCCACACAGTTACTGACGGAAGAAATCTCACGATACTGGTCTTGCGCTGGCAACCATACTTCCAGGTCGTAAGTTTTGGCCGCGCCAAAGCCCATATCGCCACCACACAAGGCAACAACACGGTACGGCAAGCCCAGTTTCTGCAAAATGGCTTCTGCATGACCGGTCATTTCTTCCAGCGCCTCAAAGGACTTCTCTGGATGAACGACCTGAACCATTTCCACTTTTTCAAACTGGTGCTGACGAATCAGACCTCGGGTGTCACGACCATAACTGCCCGCTTCACTTCGGAAACAGGAAGTATGAGCGGTTAAACGCAGTGGCAGTTTATCCGCCTCAAGAATTTGCTCACGCACCAGATTGGTCAGTGTCACTTCAGCGGTTGGAATCAGATAAAATTGTTTCTGCTCTGCACCGGACTCATCATCACAGGCGGTTTTAAACAGATCTTCACCAAATTTTGGTAGCTGACCGGTACCGTAAAGCGCCTTGTCATGAACCAGCAGTGGTGTTATGACTTCTTCGTATCCGTGCTCTGTGGTTTGCACATCCAGCATAAACTGGGCAAGAGCACGGTGAAGACGGGCAATCTTGCCACGCAACATGGCAAAGCGCGCGCCGGAGAGCACTGCTGCCGCTTCAAAATCCAGTCCGAATGCTTCGCCAAGATCTACGTGGTCTTTTACTTCAAAATCAAACTGACGTGGTTCACCCCAGGTACGGACGAGCACGTTATCGTTTTCATCTTTACCTTCTGGCACCGAGTCATGGGGAAGGTTTGGTACTTCCAGCAGCAGATTGTTCAACTCTTCCTGAAGTTCGGAAAGCGCATGCTCATTTTCCTTCACTTCCAGGTTCACCTGATCCATCCGCGCTTTCAGTTCAGTAACATCACCGCCCTGGGATTTGATCTTGCCAAATTCCTTGGAGCCCGACTTACGTTCACTCTGCAGCTGCTCGGTTTTTATCTGTAGCGATTTACGGCGCTCTTCCAGAGAAACCAGACGCTCTACATCCAGTTTGTAGTGTTTCTTTAACAGCTGTTCCGCCACAGCGTCAGGTGTGCTGCGTACGAGTTTAGGGTCTAGCATATTCCTACCAATTTAACTGATTGGTTGATGAGTGGGTTACCCTTACTTTGTCGGGCTGCGGGCAACTGAGTGATGATACACCATGAAAGCAGGACATTCGATATTGGAAGAAGCCGTCAACGTTATAAATGACAGATCAGTTAATCAGACCCCGGGCACCGATGTAACCCAACCAGGTACCCAGCAAGCAAATGAAAACACTGCACAAGGTATAGGCCACGGCTTCAATAAATCGGTCTGATTGCAATAGCCTGAATATATCAAGGGAAAACGTAGAAAACGTGGTTAACGCCCCAAGAAATCCTACCGTTAAAACATCTTTCCAGATGGGCGGCAACAGGCTTTTTTCCACCAGACAGTACCAGCCAATTCCCATTAAAAACGAACCCACCACGTTTACCGCTAATGTTGGCAGCGGGAATAAATGATCATTCCCTGATCGGGCAAACCATTGGTAAATCATGGAACGACTGAGAGCTCCCAGCGCACCACCTGCGGCTACTGCCAGATAATTCAACAGGTAGCTGTATTGCATGGGAGACTCCTCCGGTCATTGGATAAAAAACGGTAACAGGTTACCAGATTTTGATAATGCGCCCTTCTATCCAACTGCTTTTCTATTCAGGGTTTGATTTGTACGTGTTACGACAACAAAATATGATTGGATAATATAAATAAATTACCGCTTATTAGGGCTTTCTTGATCCAGTGAAGCCAGCCAACTCAGCTTTTCCTTTATCTTGATCTCAAGACCACGGTCGTTTGGCTCATAATATTGCTTTACATCCATTCCTTCCGGAAAGTATCGCTCCCCAGCGGCATACGCATTGGGTTCATCGTGAGCATAACGATAACCTTCACCATAACCAAGACTCCCCATCAACTTAGTGGGCGCATTACGAAGATGATTCGGTACTTCATAAGAAGGCCCGCTGCGGACATCATCCATCGCCGCTTTCCAGGCTTTATAAACTGCATTACTTTTCGGTGCACAGGCGCAATAAACTGTGGCGTGGGCCAATGCCAGCAACCCTTCTGGAGCCCCCAGACGTTCAAACGCCTGCCAGGCGTTCATTGCTATTTCCAAAGCTCTGGGGTCAGCATTACCAATATCTTCACTGGCAATCGCCACTAATCGTCGGATGACATAAAGAGGATCACCGCCGCCATCGACAATTCTTGCTGCCCAATACAATGCAGCATCGGGTTGGGAACCTCTGACGGATTTGTGGAAAGCAGAAATGGTGTCATAAAACGCATCGCCGCCTTTATCAAAGCGCCGGCCGGTATCGGCCAATATGGCCTGCACGGTTTCACCGGTGATAATGCCACTTTCTGCAAGGTCCGACGCCACTTCCAATGTGTTCAGCGCCTTGCGTCCATCACCATCGGAGTAACGTACTAGAATCTCCCGGGCTTCTGAATCCAGAGTAACGCCTCTACTGCCAAGCCCCCGCACTTCATTAGTGATAGCCTGATCAATCACCTGCCCTATGGCATCATCACCCAATGGTTTCAGCACATAAACGCGGGCTCGAGATAACAGAGCATTATTTAATTCAAAGGATGGGTTTTCAGTGGTTGCGCCAATAAATATAACGGTTCCGTCTTCTATATGCGGAAGAAAAGCGTCCTGCTGGGACTTATTAAACCGATGAACCTCATCAACAAAAAGCACGGTTTTCCGATTGTGAAATCGCTGTTCATCCTTCGCCCTTGCTACGGCCTCACGGATATCTTTCACACCAGAAAGCACCGCAGACAACGTCTCAAAATGTGCATCGGTTTTCGTGGCGATCAAACGAGCCAGTGTCGTTTTTCCAACACCAGGCGGCCCCCAGAAAATCATGGAGTGCAGCATACCTTGCTCTAATGCTTCTCTCAGAGGTTTGCCTCGAGCCAGAATATGATCCTGACCGAGATACTCATCCAGATTCGCCGGACGCATTCGGGCAGCAAGGGGCTCGTATCGTTTGGAGTCAGGAACATCAAAAAGAGAGGTCATTGCCGGCACTTTGCCTTATCTAAACGCTGCATCTACAGAATTACAGATTGCTTTCATCAATAATATCAAAGCCGTCGTTTTCCAGCTTCTTGATATCTGGCTGAAACAGCTCATTATTCACTGGTTGATTCAAGGTGACGCCAGTGAAATCAATCCGTCGTTTACCGCCGAGGGTATCCAAAATGGTAATGGCGGAAATTTCACCTTCGGAAAAGTTGATTTCCAGCTTTTCAAACAGATCTTCACTACGCAGCGGCTTCAGGGTAAACACCTCTTCAGGGCCATAGTTCATACGAATGACGGAGTAGCCTTTTAGAAAAACACTGGCATTGCCACTGAGCAGTTGAACCGCTGTAGGACCTGATTGATCATCCTGTTTTTTGATCACCACCTGTTTGAAGTCCGGATCCAGCATCCAGAGTTTGCCGTCTCTGACAACAATTTCCTGACTGAAAGGCGCAGTGATATTCCAACGAAACTGGTTAGGGCGCTTTAACTGCATATCGCCCTTTTCAACTTTAGGTCGGCCATGTTTATCGATGGTACTTTGGGTGAAGGAGGCACTCACCGTATCCATTCCCTGTAACTTATTCGCCAAATCGTTTGCCGCCTGAGTATCATTTGCAACACGGGCTGGCGTATCGCCGGGAGCCTTTTGCTCGGCAGATACCGGCAAACCAAGCGCTAACATCATCGGCAACAGAGCCAGTAATTGTCGTTTTTTCATCGTCTTTAATCTGCACTATAAAATTAATTCTTGGGCGGTGGTGGCGCAATCACGTCTCGGTTGCCATTATGCAACGGTGGACTTACGACACCTGCCGCTTCCATGGCTTCAACCATTCGGGCGGCTCGGTTATAACCCACTTTCAGTTGTCTCTGCACCGATGAGATAGACGCCCTTCTTGATTCCGTAACAAAGGCGACAGCTTCGTCATAAAGGGGATCTTGTTCGCTATCGTCCAAACCGCCGGAAATTGCGCTGCCTTCTGAGGCATCAGACACCCCGTTAAGAATCTCATCCACAAAATCCGGTTCGCCACGTTGTTGCCAGTCGGCGACCACTCGATGGACTTCATCATCACCCACAAAGGCACCATGAATGCGCACAGGCACACTGGTTCCCGGCGGTAGATACAGCATATCACCATGTCCGAGAAGCTGCTCAGCACCGCCCTGATCAATGATGGTTCGAGAATCGATCTTACTGGATACTTGAAAACTGATACGAGTCGGCACGTTGGCTTTGATCAAACCGGTAATCACATCCACCGATGGACGTTGAGTTGCCAGAATCAAATGAATTCCGGCAGCACGGGCTTTTTGAGCAATACGGGCGATGAGCTCTTCCACCTTCTTACCAACAATCATCATCATGTCAGCAAATTCATCAACCACCACGACAATAAACGGCAGTTTGTTTAGCTCGGGGGCAATATCATCGGAAGAGACCGGTTGATAGAACGGATCACGCAAAGGTTCACCCTGGTCAGCGGCGTCTTTCACCTTGCGGTTATAACCCGCAATATTCCGAACGCCAAGATGCGCCATCAATTTATAGCGACGCTCCATTTCAGCCACACACCAACGCAGCGCATTGGCGGCTTCTTTCATATCCGTTACCACCGGTGCCAGCAAATGGGGAATACCGTCGTATATCGACAGCTCCAGCATCTTGGGGTCGATCATAATCAGACGAACATCTTCCGGCTCTGATTTAAACAGCATGGAGAGCAACATGGCGTTGATCCCCACGGATTTACCAGAACCCGTTGTACCCGCCACCAGCAAGTGCGGCATTTTTGCCAGATCGACTGTCACCGGCTGACCAGAAATATCATGTCCCAACGCGAGGCTGACTGGCGACGGCGCGGATTCGAAAGAAGGTGAAGAAATAATTTCGCTGAAGAACACCGTTTCACGATCATCGTTGGGTATTTCAATACCCATAACGGATTTTCCGGGAATGACTTCAACCACACGCACACTGACCACTGCCAACGAACGAGCCAAGTCGCTGGCCAAGCCCGAAATCTTACTGGCCTTCGTGCCCGGGGCCGGTTGAATTTCAAATCGGGTAATAACAGGACCAGGCAGTACCGCCACCACTTCAACATCCACATTAAAGTCTTTCAGCTTCAACTCGAGCAGACGGGACATTTGATCGAGAGACTCTGGACTCATGGCTTTACCCGAGGGGCGCGCCACATCCAGCAAATCCGCAGTAGGCAAACGACCCACCGGCACATTCTTGTTGACCGGAACGGGTTTCACTTTTGGCGGAGGAGGTACAATCACAGGTGATCGGGGCTTAAGGGCGGCCTCCTTAACTGCTCTGATCGCAGCAGGTGACGGCAATTCTTCCGTTATGGGCATCACAGGGTCTTTTCTCAGAACAGGAATCGACTCGGCCGCGTGTTTTCGCTCTGAGCGCTCAGCTATATATTCTTTAATGCGTCTAAAGCCATTGACCGTCTTCCGCTGACAGAATTTCAGGAACTGCATACTCCAATAACCCACCGTATCCATCAAATAAAACCAGGACAGGTCAGTATAAAGCGTCACCCCAAGCAAAAAACTCGCCATCAACAGCAACGTGCTACCAGTGACATTAAAGGCAGGGATAAATACCGAGATGATGAGTTCACCGATGATTCCACCGGTGCTGGAAGGAAACAGATCATTCAATGCGTGGTAATGAAGGGAAGCCAACGCCGCGCCCGAGGCAATCGTCAGTACAAAACCAGTGCTGCGAATAGTAAATAGCCAACCGTGCCACTCATTGGGTTCGTGCCGATAGCGGAAAACCTTAACGGCTTTCAGAATGAACACCACCGGCACCAACCAGGCCAGAAAGCCAAACAAATTGAGTAAGAAATCAGACGACCATGCACCAATTCTGCCGGCACTGTTGGCCACAGAATCCGCTGTCCCAATAAATGACCAACCCGGATCGCCCTTGTGGTAACTGAACAGCGCCAGAGACAGAAAAGCCGCCAGCACCAGCCAGCAAAACATAATCCCTTCCTGAACCCGGGATGACAGTGTTTCGCTCACTTTTTCTGAGTGACCAGACCGTTTCCGTCGCCGGATAGCTACCTGGTCCACCGATGAATCACTGCCGGACTGGCTGCTCTTTTTGCTTACCGACTCTGCCATTCAGATCCCTGAAAATACCTGATAATAAATACAGTAGTTTAACGTAGAAAGATAACACGAGCCTTGAAGGCTCTACAATCCCCGTTAACCCCTCAGCCCAGCCTGTGCGAACATCTCTCTATTTCTGAATCGCTTTTAGATAAGTAGAATAACTTGTTTCCCCTTATCGGCTTTTATCAATGCTGCGTAAACCGCTTACCCACTTTCAAGAGACTGTACAACATCCTCATCACTCACTGGGGTTTCTGCTGCTTACGCTGATTTTCAGCATCGTTTTCTCGCCATTGATGATCGATTATCAATCCATTGCCGGCACAGTGTTTTCTGCATTAATGATTGCCAGCATGGTGCTCAGCCTGCAGGCCTTGACGGAAAAGTCGCCACGACTCCGACGCTGGCTAAAAGTCACCGGCATTGCCATTGTAGTGCTGCGACTGTTGGCGGAGCATTCAATATCGCCACCGTGGTTACCCTTATTTACTTTAATTGCCAGCATGCTGTTTAACCTGGGCATGATGGTTATGCTGATGGGGCACCTTTTCAGCAAGCAGCCAGAAATGGAGAAATTGCTGGCCGCTATTAACTTTTATCTCCTGACCGGCGTTACGTTTAGTTATCTCTATTTGATGACCAACTTATTCTCACCCGGATCCTTCGATATGCCAGCCCAGAGCATTTCCAGCTGGCCGGATTATCTGTATTTCAGTTTTGTCACGCTAACCACATTAGGCTACGGCGACATCCTACCCTTAAGCTCGCTGGCGCAAAGCCTGGCATCACTGGAAGCCGTTATTGGTGTTCTCAGCCCTACTGTGATGATTGCAAGGTTTGTAGGCAAATAATCCTTATTCTGAATACGAATATATACGACTACTCTAATCTATAACTCAGAGTATTGTGTTTGCCGTTCAATATGATTAACGAGAATAAAGCTATGGAATCTGTACACGGTCATAACGTGCTTAACCTGGTTAAAGAACAGGAAGCAGCACTGACTAAAGAAAACCTGATGAGCGCCATCGCCGAAGCATTTGGTACCGATGCCCGCTACCACACCTGCTCGGCTCGCGATCTGACCGCAGATGAACTGGTTAGCCAGTTTATTGAAAAAGGCAAATTGGTTGAAGCAGATTGCGTGATTCAATATCACGGTTGCAATTGCCACTGTCATTGATTTTTCAATTTGCAAAAAACAAAAAACCGGTCACTAGAACCGGTTCCAAACTTTACGATTATTGCCTGTCTGATCTTCGTGATTTATACACCACCTCCCCCGCGGGGTATAAATCGTTTCTTTGAGGAACCCCCTTTCACACTTTCCTCATCAGGCATGAGCCATCTTACGTATTGTCTTTACTGAACATATTGATCCACATCAACATTACCGTTTCTCTACAGTTCAAATGTTAACCACTGTGAGAACCCGTTCACACATCCTCCAATTGGCATAAAAAATTCATAATAAGGTACACCTTCTGTGCCGATAGCTATTTAACGACCATTCGTTACTCACTGCTATTGGATACTTCCCATGATTATTAACGCTTTTATAACCACATTAACCTTGAGCTCCGTCTTACTGACCACCGCTGCCATCAGCAGCACTGAGACCCTAACCACTGTGCACCCGATCGACGGAGAACATAAAACTCAGTCTATTCCCGCACCGAAATCATTAACGCCTCCCCCAGTCAAATCGAATACAGAATTGGTGGAGCAAGCGCTTAAGTATGGAATGTTGGCAGACGCTTATCAGAAAAGCCCTCAGGGGATGATCACCGAAGGGTACCGCTACCAACTGCGCCAGCTTTACCTTAACTGGCTACCAAAAGCCCTTGAGGTGCCGGGTCAAACCATTGAGAAAGCCAACGCAGCTATAATACGACAATGGTCTGACTTACTCGGTCAGGCAGACTACCCTGCCTCAGAAAAAGAACAATGGGTTTCTTTGCTGGCCAATGCGCTGAATGATTGGTCCAACAAACATCAACGCCAGTTCTTTTCATTAAAGGACATCACTTCTGTCATGCCTGTGCTCAAGAATAAATTAGAGGAGTGCAACCAATACCTGCAGAAACCAAGCAGCTTCAATTTAAAACAGAATGCTTGCCACTCCATGGGCTCAATTACCCGCCAGGTTACCTCAGAAAATAGCTCAACAGACTCACTGAATGCCTCAATGAAAGCCGCCACGTATCGCTTTATTGAAAGTATGAATGACACTCACACTCTGCCCTGGTATCAAGAATATCTCGATAGCAAAAGTGCATTCAATGACGTGATTCGTGAGCGACTGGACACCGGCTACAGTTACCAGCAACTCTCACAGATACTGCAACTGGCGGGTATTGATTACCCGATTATCTATCAACATATCCGTGACTTTTCGCTGGTGCACCCGCAACCCTATTCTGAATAATTGCGTTACCATGGCTTTCCCTTTTCTGGAAAGCCCTCTCTCAAAAGCCCTCTCTCAAAAGCCCTCTCTCAAAAGCCTTCTCTCAAAAGCCCTCTTTGAACAGCCTTGTGTTAATATGCGTCATTTATCGAGTTCACGATTCATGGCGCTCAAAGCAACCATCTACAAAGCGGCAATCAATATTGCCGACATGAACCGGCATTACTACGCCGATCATGATCTGACCCTTGCCCAGCACCCGTCTGAAAATGCGGAACGCGCCATGCTTCGAGTATTAGTATGGGCTTTGCACGCTAACAGTGAACTGTCGTTTACTCGCGGCATCAGCACAGACGATGAGCCGGATATCTGGGAAAAAAACCTGAGTGGAGAAATTGAAACCTGGATTGAACTGGGTCAGCCCGATGAAAAGCGCATCCGTAAAGCCTGTGGCCGGGCACGAAAAGTCTGTATCTATAACTACGGTGGTCGAACACCTGAAGTCTGGTGGCAACAGAATAGAGACAAACTGTCACGGTTCGACAACCTACACGTGTATCGGATTCCCGAAGCCGCCAAAGAACTCACCGTACTTATGGAAAGAGTCATGAAGCTGCACTGCCTGATTGATGAAAACCAGATCACGATGGGGAATGATAAAGACTCAGGTCAGTATGAAATAACACAGCTATTTCCGGAAAACTAACGCCGATTTATATACCCGTTTCCGCTATTACTTATTGATCATTATTCCCTGAGCCAATAAAGTGCCGACCCCAGCCATGACAGAATCAAGATGACGTGGCTGGCATCATCGATCACTGAGGCCCTGAATGAAGCAACCCAATCATTTCGTCGCTGTAGAAGCCAACATAGCCGCCGGTAAATCTACCCTACTCCCCAAGCTTGCCGCAGAGCTTGGCTGGGAAGCGATTCAGGAACCCGTCAATGATCCGGAATTTACACGACTGCTTCAGGATTTCACCGACCATCCTCAGGACTCCAGCAAACGCATTCTGTTTCAGGAATACATCACTGATCGTCGTGCAGATATAGTGAAAAAACTCCCTACGGATAGAAACTATCTGATTGAGCGCTCCCTGTACTCTGATCTGATTTTCACCCAGGCGAATTTCCTGTCAATGGATGCCCCTGATGAGCGCTACATGCTGCACTACTGCGCGATCCAAAACCGTCTGAAAGATTACCCGGTGATTAGTGCGGTCGTGTATTTACGTACTGCACCGGAAGTCTCACACAGCCGATTGATCAATCGCGCAAGAGCCGCTGAGGATGGTACACCATTGTCGTATCTTCGCGATATTCATAATTATCACGAAGCGATTCTGCCTCAGATCTGTCGTTCAATGAATACACCATTGATCACAGTAGAATGGGATGATTTTGGTTGTGAAAGAAAAGTAGCGAATGCGTTATTGCAGATCATATCAAAAGAACAACAGTGATTTTTTTCCTCATAATTTGATCAATTCTCATAATTATTCAGGTTGAACCAATTTACTGCTTGCCCGTTCAGGCAGTAAATGATCTGGATAACTAGTGGATGATAAAAAGCATCACCATCGCAATAATTCATCATGCGTAATCTGGAAGATTAGTCTAAAAATAGAGTGTATCTATTCTTAGTTCTTTGTCTGTATACAGAAGTCCGCAATGAAAATGCCATTTGAACCCGGCGATCAAGTGACCACTCCCTTTTATCCCATCCACAAAAAGCATCCGAGAACGGTCATACGATGCTATCGCTCCATTGACTGCCCTTCCGGATGGTTGGTAGACACCGTGGATAGCCACGGAAAATCACTGAACGCGCTTGATTCCAAGTGGTACCAACTTGCACGTGAAAGTGAAGGGTTAAACGAAAATCAACAGTTCAATCCAGCTTAAACATGCTGTCACTGAAGAAAAAGGAGAATTTAATAATGGTAGTCGGTACTGGACTCGAACCAGCGACCCCCACCATGTCAAGGTGGTGCTCTACCAACTGAGCTAACCGACTGAAGTGCTGCGTATATTATCAATGCCGCTAAAAAAAGCAACACTGTGAGCCGGTTAATTCTAATGGGAAAACTACTTACTTATTTAATCATGCATGCATGATTAATGCTTTAACACCTGCTCACGCAACGCAGCAATTTCATCACGAACCGCAGCAGCCTCCTCAAACTCCAGATTACGGGAGTGTTCCATCATCTTTGTTTCCAGAACTTTGATGGCTTTGGTCATCGCTTGCGGCGTCATGGGCACCTGATATTCGGCCAACGGTTCAGCCACAGCGCGCTTACCTTTCGCGCCTTTCTTGCGCCCGATAATCACAGCACCTTCAAGAATATCCGCAACGGATTTAAAGACGCCTTTCGGTGTGATGCCATGCTCTTTATTGAAGTCGAGCTGCTTCTGTCGACGGCGAGCGGTTTCACTGATGGCTCGCTCCATGGAACCCGTGATTCGGTCACCATACAAAATCGCCCGACCATTAATGTTTCGCGCAGCACGGCCAATGGTCTGAATCAAAGATCGCTCTGAACGCAGAAACCCTTCCTTATCGGCATCAAGAATGGTGACCAATGATACCTCGGGCATATCCAGCCCTTCCCGCAGCAGGTTGATACCCACAAGCACATCAAAGGTTCCGATGCGCAAATCACGAATGATTTCCACTCGTTCAACCGTATCGATATCAGAATGCAGATAACGAACCCTGATCCCTTGCTCATGGAGAAACTCTGTTAAGTCTTCCGCCATCCGCTTGGTCATCACGGTCACCAGCACCCGCTCTTCTTTCGCCACCGTTTTATGAATTTCCATCACCAGGTCATCCACCTGTGTGGTAGCCGAGCGCACTTCAATTTCCGGATCCACCAATCCAGTTGGGCGAACCACTTGCTCCGCTATCTGATCCTGATGCTCTTCTTCGTATTTTCCCGGCGTGGCGGAAACGAAAATCGTCTGCGGTCGTCGTGCTTCCCATTCTTCAAACTTCATGGGCCGGTTATCCAGCGCCGATGGAAGACGAAAGCCGTATTCCACCAGGGTTTCTTTTCGGGAGCGGTCACCTTTGTACATGGCGCCAATTTGCGGCACCGTGACATGGGATTCATCAATGACCAACAAGGCATTGTCAGGAATATAATCAAACAACGTCGGCGGCGCTTCACCGGGTTTATTGCCGGACAAATAGCGCGAATAGTTTTCGATACCGTTGCAGTAACCCAGCTCAATCATCATTTCCAGATCATATTGCGTCCGCTGCTCTAAACGTTGCGCTTCAACCAGCTTGTTATTATCTCGCAATTGCTGCAGGCGATCTTTCAACTCCACCTTGATGGACTCTGTTGCATCAATAATGGTTTGTCGGGGCGTGACATAATGCGTCTTTGGATAAATGGTGGCCCTTGGTAGTTTTCGAAACACCTCACCGGTTAACGGATCAAACTCGCTAATGGATTCCAGCTCATCATCAAACAACTCCAGTCGTATGGCCTCTTTTTCCGATTCTGCCGGAAAAACATCAATCACATCACCACGGACCCGATAAGTGGCGCGGCGAAAATCCGCATCATTACGAGTGTATTGAAGCTCTGCCAGCCGACGCAATATGGTCCGCTGATCAACACGATCACCACGGTCCAGATGCATCATCATTTTCAAATAGGATTGCGGATCACCCAGACCGTAAATAGCAGACACTGTCGCAACAATAATGGCGTCCTCGCGCTCCATTAATGCCTTAGTCGCAGAAAGCCGCATCTGTTCAATATGCTCGTTTATTGATGCATCTTTCTCAATGAATGTATCGGATGTGGGTACGTAGGCTTCTGGCTGATAGTAATCGTAGTAAGAAACAAAATACTCCACCGAGTTATTGGGAAAGAACTCTTTAAACTCACCATACAACTGCGCTGCGAGGGTTTTATTATGCGCCATGATGATGGTGGGGCGTTGAATGCTCTCAATGACATTGGCAATGGTAAACGTCTTACCGGAACCCGTTACCCCCAGCAGCGTCTGACAAGCCAGGCCAGACTCAATGCCAGAAACCAACTGTTTAATGGCAACAGGCTGGTCACCAGCAGGACTGAAACGGGATGACACTTTGAACAATCGACTCATGCGACTTTTTCCAGTAAGACCAATGCTATTTACAGTTCAATTTACAATTCGATTTACTAACTGTAACGGATAAACGGATAGGAACAGAACAGCGGATTGTGTATGATGCCAACTGTGCTCTGATAACGGTTATTAACTAACTGACACCGTCATTCTACAGTGAACAGTAGATAATTTCCCAAGCACTTTGATGCCTGTATTGATAATTATACAAATGGCGTTTTTAAATTTTGGAACGAGCAAGTTATTTTGGACGACTGGGCAATACCCGAGGGCATAAAGGCGAAGAGACGAGTCATAGCCTTAGCTATGGCGAGGAGCTTCAACGCAGATCCAGTCGATCAAAATAGCTGCGCAGCCCATAATTTAAAAACAGAGTTGGTATTCAAGTCACGGGCATCCACAAACTTCCCACGGCTATCATAATCAGGTAATAACGAGGCAATCGTGACTAGTCCATCTCATCGTGTGCAAATGGTAAAACCATCCCCCACTCTGGCCGTGACTACCAAAGCAGCAGAATTGAGAGCTGCCGGACATGACATTATTGGCCTGGGCGCCGGTGAACCCGATTTCGACACACCTGAACACATCAAAGCGGCAGCGGTAAAAGCCATTGCCGACGGCAAAACCAAATACACCGCAGTGGATGGCACTGCCGAGCTGAAAAAGGCCATTATCGATAAATTCCAGCGCGATAATAATCTGACTTACTCGCCTACGCAGATTCTGGTATCCAGTGGCGGCAAACAGAGCTTTTTCAATCTGGCACTGGCGCTACTGAATAAAGGCGACGAGGTTATTATTCCTGCACCATATTGGGTGTCTTACCCCGATATGGTGTTGATTGCCGAAGGGGTTCCGGTCATTGTTGAAGCCGGCCTTGAAAACCGTTTCAAAATCACCCCGGAACAACTGGCAGCCGCCATTACCGAGAAAACCAAACTGGTGGTACTGAACAGTCCATCGAATCCGACAGGAACAGCATACAGCCGCAAGGAACTGGAAGCTCTGGCAGAGGTTTTGAAGAAGCATCCGGATATTCTGATCGCCACTGACGATATGTATGAGCACATCCTCTGGACCGAAGAATCGTTCTGCAACATTCTCATGGCCTGCCCTGAGCTCTACGATCGCACCATTGTCCTGAATGGCGTTTCCAAAGCGTACTCCATGACAGGGTGGCGTATTGGCTATGCCGGTGGCCCCGAGTGGCTGATTAAGAACATGAAAAAAATCCAGTCTCAGAGCACTTCAAACCCTTGCTCCATTGCACAAGCCGCTGCCGTTGAAGCATTGAATGGCCCGCAAGACTGCATCAAAGAAATGCTGACCGTATTTAAAAAGCGCCATGACTATGTGGTGGGTCGCTTGAATCAATTACCTGGCGTCAGCGCTATTGAAGGGGACGGCACTTTTTATGCGTTTGCCGACTTCAGCGGCGCTATGAAAACACTAGGATTTGAAAAGGACACCGACCTTGCGGCACTGCTTCTCGAAAAAGGCGTCGCTCTGGTTCCGGGTTCAGCTTTTGGCTCCAATGGCTGCATGAGACTCTCCTTTGCAACCAGTGATGAAGCCCTGGAGAAAGCACTGGATCGCATTCAAAACGCGCTTTCCTGAGGTAGAAAATGATCATGGGCTGAGCGCCTGATTCCAGCGCTCAGTCCCTTGACAGCCAACACAAGGAAGGTATTATTGATTCACCCACCTTGATCCCCGATAGCTCAGTTGGTAGAGCAAATGACTGTTAATCATTGGGTCGTTGGTTCGAGTCCAGCTCGGGGAGCCAATATACTTTTTCTCAGAATTTCCCCACACCTTTCAACACTTCTTCAGACTTTCACTCGCCTTCAAATCCTTGAATAGGCTGAACGGTTCCCCACTGGTGACAACGCGGGCACTGCCAGTGCAATTGCTTACCCGAGAAACCACAAGATGAACACGAATACACTGGCTTAAGATCCACCAAACGGCCGGTGAGATTTTTTATGAGCACCAAAAGGTTTTCTGAAAACACCGCTTGATCAGAGTTGCGAAACGAGATCAACTCATTCAACCCGCGAAGCGTAGGGTGACGATTAAGCTGATCAGAAAGAAAACGAATGGCCGCCTCTTCTCCAGACTCACTTTTCAATTGGTGCGTCATTGCTATAATGACCGCCGTTGCCGGCCGCTCATTCAGGCATCGTCCAAGAAAAGCAGTGTAGCTGCGCGAGCCACCGGAGTATTCAAACGCCTTTTGCATGACGGGCAAAGCAAGTGGCAGAAATCGAATATTTTGTGAGGATATTCGCTGCAGCACCTTAATCGATTCTTTATAGCTACCTTCATCGAACTCCAGCTGCCCTAACATCAAGCTGGCTCTTACGCTATTTTTATCACGGCTAAAAGCCTGCCGAATTAAACGACGAGCGGTCACACGGTCGTTTCCCTGAAGCGCAAGCTCAGATTGCTCACAATAGTAATGGGCGAGCAATACCGCGTATTGCTCGCCATGGGTTCGCCGTAATCGCTCAGCAACGTCAGCCGCTTTTGACCAGTCATTCTGCTGTTCATAAATCCGCAGCAACTGTTTTAAAGCCTGACTCTGGAACGCGTGCTCCTGTGATCCAAGATCCACAAGAATCGCCTCTGCCCTATCCAGTAAACCAGCGTAGGCGTAATTGGCAGAAAGCGCCAATTGAACCTGTAAGGACTGAGTTGAGGTAAGACTGGGACGAGCCAGAAGATCCTGATGAATTCGAATAGATTTTTCTACTTCACCACGCTTACTGAAAAGACTCCCAAGCGCCAGGTAGGTTTCCACCGTATCACTATTGAGATCAATGGCTTTGATAAACACATCAATCGCTTCTTCCGTCTGCTCATTGATCAAATAGTTGAGACCAGTGAAGTACTCTTGAGAAAGGCGACCACTGCCCTTGGCGGCACGCTTCTTCTGATCTCGCCAACCAAGAAAATAACCAATGACTATTGCCGCCAGAACGAGAGCCAGTAAAGCTACATCAGGCATCCGTAATCCCTTTCAGGGCACTGCTACGAAGTTTATGAAGCTCGGTATCACGACGCTCCAGTTTTCTTTTCAAGCTGGCATTAGTAAGCCGGAGTCGTGTAACCAGAATCAGAGAAATAACCAGCCCGGCAAGACCACCAATCACAAATGGCACCAGAACCAGCGTAGAGGCACTAAAGGAAGGCAAGCTCATCCCGCCCAGTTCAAGAACTACCTGCTCAGTATTTGAAAGGGTAAAGTTAACAAAAAATACCAGTAGAACAACAAACAGCGCCAGCGTTAAGAGGCGCTTGATCCATACAAGGATGGTCGTAAAAATAGCCAACTTCACGTCCGCCATACAGTCGAGTTTTTACGATAAACAGGCAGCACCGAGATTCTGTGCAACCACATTCATGTTAGTGGGTCGATAATATACCGCTTAAGGCCGAATAGAACACCTTACGTTCTATCCAGCTCTCTCTGAAGACCAAGGTTCACCCGGTCTCTCAATTCCTTACCTGGCTTAAAGTGAGGAACGTGCTTGCTTTCCAGATTCACTGCCTCACCGGTTTTTGGGTTTCTTCCCACACGCGGTGCACGGTAATGAAGGGAAAAGCTACCAAAACCTCTGATTTCAACCCGTTCACCCGTCGCCAGCGAATGCGACATCTGTTCAATAATAGCTTTTACTGCCAACTCAATGTCTTTAATAGAGAGTTGCGGTTGTAATACGGCAATCCGTTCAATCAATTCAGACCGGGTCATCTTCGTTTTTCCTTTCCCTGCCATTCCCGGAATGTCCCAGAGCCTCTGCTCTGCCAGACACCATACTCACCTACATCTACGTATAGACAAGTATTTCTACACTAGCTAACCCACAATAAGAAATCAAGCAACCCTTTGATTCATCATCAAAAAAGCCAAATCAAAAAAAACCGCAGGCATAATACCTGCGGTTTTATTCATTGAGGAACTGAGTCAGCCCCCAATATCAGAACAAGAGCATCAACAAAAAGAAGTAATAGAATTACTTGCTTTCCATCTGAGCTTTGATCAGATCACCGATAGTGGTCGGACCAGAAGTCTCTTCTTCAGTCTTAGAACGCAGCTCTTTCATCGCTACTTTCTCTTCAGCCTGGTCTTTCGCTTTGATAGACAGACTGATGTTGCGGTTCTTACGGTCAACGCTGATGATGCGAGCTTCTACTTCTTCGCCTTCTTTCAGGACGTTAGTAGCGTCTTCTACGCGATCAACACTGATTTCAGAAGCCTTCAGAGTCGCCAGAACGTCTTCAGCCAGCTCTACAACCGCAGCTTTGGCAGTGACTTCCTTAACGATACCTTTAACGATGGTGCCTTTTTCATTCAGAGCAGCATAGGTATTGAAAGGATCTTCAGACATCTGCTTGATACCCAGAGAGATACGCTCACGCTCAGCGTCGATCGCCAGGATAATCGCTTCAACTTCATCGCCCTTCTTGTAAGAACGAACAGCGTCTTCGCCAGTTTCGTTCCAGGAGATGTCAGACAGGTGTACCAGACCATCGATACCACCGTCCAGACCAATAAAGATACCGAAGTCAGTGATCGACTTGATCTTACCAGCCAGCTTGTCGCCCTTATTGAAGGAACCGGAGAAGTCTTCCCATGGATTAACTTTGCACTGCTTGATACCCAGAGAAATGCGACGACGCTCTTCATCGATGTCCAGAACCTGAACTTCAACCTCATCACCCAGGTTAACAACCTTGGATGGGTGGATGTTCTTGTTGGTCCAATCCATTTCAGACACGTGCACCAGACCTTCAACACCTTCTTCCAGCTCAACGAAGCAGCCGTAGTCAGTCAGGTTGGTTACGCGGCCAGAGGCACGAGCACCTTCTGGGAAGCGCTTGGTGATCGCTACCCATGGATCTTCGCCCAGCTGCTTCAGACCCAGAGACACACGATTGCGCTCACGGTCGAACTTCAGGACTTTAACGTTGATTTCGTCACCAACGTTGACGATTTCGCCAGGATGCTTGATGCGCTTCCAAGCCATATCAGTGATGTGCAGCAGGCCGTCAACACCACCCAGATCAACGAATGCGCCGTAGTCAGTCAGGTTCTTAACGATACCCTTAACTTCGATGCCTTCCTGCAGGGTGCCCAGCAGCTGCTCGCGCTCAGCACTGTTTTCAGCTTCCAGAACGCTACGACGGGATACAACCACGTTGTTGCGCTTCTGATCCAGCTTGATAACTTTGAATTCGAGTTCTTTGCCTTCCAGGTGCGCAGTATCGCGAACCGGACGAACGTCAACCAGAGAGCCTGGCAGGAACGCACGAATAGTTGCAACGTCAACGGTGAAACCACCTTTAACCTTACCACTGATAACACCTTTAACCACGTCTTCTGCTTCGAAGGCTTTTTCAAGCTCTTTCCAGGCTTCCATACGCTTGGCTTTTTCACGGGACAGACGGGTTTCACCGAAACCATCTTCAACCGCTTCAAGAGCAACCTGAACTTCATCATCGATGGCGATAGTCAGTTCGCCATTGTCATCCAGAAACTGAGACTTAGGGATAACGCCTTCAGACTTCAGCCCAGCGTGAACAGTAACCCAATCGCTGTCGATATCCACCACGATACCAGTAACGATGGCACCCGGCTTCATTTCAACTTCTTTTTGGCTCTCTTCAAAGAGATCTGCAAAACTCTCGATCATGTGTTTTCCTGTAGCATGGTACGCAGCAGCAAGGTAAAGGCCTTATCAGCCGGCTATAAAAAACCGGGTTTGCGACGATGCTTGTTTGTCATCCATACCGCCAGCCAGTATGGGTTACTTAAATAAGGTCCGCATCAGCAGTGCTGGCTTGTCGACCGACACGAACCTGCAAAAAAAATGGCGCACAATGCACCGTTTACAGCACCACTTGCACAGAAACATCTATAAAAGCAGTGTTTTATCAAAGCATTAATATGCGAGCAAAGGTGCTAATAAAAAATGCTTATAAAAGCCCTTTCAAACGCATTTGCTTCAGTATCTCGTTGAACACTTCATGAATGCTCATGCGGGTACTGTCAAGGACGATGGCATCATCGGCCGGTTTTAGTGGCGCTACAGTCCGTTGACTGTCTCGCTCATCCCGAGCCGTAATATCATCCAAAAGGCGATCAAAACTAGCATCAATCCCTTTTTGTTGCAACTGTTCAAACCGCCTTTTGGCACGTTCTTCTGCACTGGCGGTGAGAAACACTTTTAAAACCGCATCAGGAAATACGACAGTGCCCATGTCTCGGCCGTCCGCGACCAAACCCGGAGCTTCAGCAAAATCACGCTGCCGTTGCAACAAGGCACGACGAACACCAGGCAACGCCGCTACTTTGGAAGCCATTGCACCAACATCTTCTGTACGCAAACTGGCACCGACCTGCTCACCTTCCAGAACAATAACCAAGCCATCACGCTCTGATGGTAAAAACTGAACATCCAAATGACCCGCCAACACTTCCAGTGACGACTCATCGGAAAAATCCACACCGTGATTCAGAGCCGCAAGCGCGGTCAGACGATACAACGCACCGCTGTCCAGAAGCCCCCAACCAAGCTCTCTTGCCAGTAAAGCCGCAATGGTTCCTTTACCTGAACCACTGGGGCCGTCAATAGTGACCACCGCCACTGAAGTCTGAGACTCGCTCATAGGTACCTATATTCCATGGAATTAAGCGCTCTACTGCAGAACATAAAGCCCTGCATTATAAAAGACAGCTACAATCCTTGCTCAAGCATCCGCTGGCAAGGACTCATCATTAACGCCATCAATTACATTGATTCGCATCCCGACACGCTTGGCCAGGCCGGCAAAATCGGGAAATGATGTAGCAACGTTAGCGCAATCACGAATTTCGATGTCGCCACCGGATCGCAACGCCGCCACGGCAAATGACATGGCAATTCGGTGATCACCATGACTGTCTATGATACCACTTCCGAAAACCGATTGGGTATTATTGCCAGCACCCTTGATCACCATACCGTCCGGCAATGGTTGAGCATCGACACCCAGCGCTATCAGACCATCAGCCATCGCCTGAATTCGATCACTCTCTTTCACTCTAAGCTCTTTTGCGCCGGTTAATGTGGTCTGGCCATCCGCGCAGGCCGCGGCAACAAAGAGCACAGGAAATTCATCAATCGCAATAGGCACCAATCGTTTTGGAATCTCGATTCCTTGCAAAGGCGCATGCCGCACAACAATATCGGCCACCGGCTCACCACCTACGATGGTTTCATTTTCAAGGGTAATATCCGCACCCATTAGCTGCAATATCTCCACCACACCAGAGCGCGTCGGATTCATACCCACATGGGAAATACGAATACCAGAGCCTTTGGCAATGGATGCCGCCACCATAAAAAACGCAGCGGAAGATACATCGCCTGGTACATCAATGCGAGTTCCGGTCAGCTTACCACCGCCCGTAATCGTTACCTGACTGCCATTATCTCCAGCTACATCAACAGAGTAACCAAAACCACTCAGCATACGGTTGGTATGATCACGAACAATCCCCGGTGCCACCGTCACCGTATCGCCATCCGCATACATGCCCGCAAGCAATAGGCAGGACTGTACCTGAGCCGATGCCATTGGCAGATGATATTCAATACCCTTTAATGACAATCCGCCACGAATTTTCAGCGGCGGGCGCCCACCTTCGGAAGTTTCAATCTCTGCCCCCATTTCCGTGAGAGGATCAACCACTCGATTCATAGGACGACCAGACAACGACTCATCCCCGGTCAACACGGAATCAAAAGACTGAGCAGACATCAAGCCCGCCATCAAGCGCATAGCGGTTCCGGCATTACCAAGATACAGAGGCCCTTTTGGCGCCTTCAGCCCGTGCATGCCAACACCCTGAATCGTCACACGCCCCTGATGAGGACCATCAATTTGAACCCCCATATCGCGAAACGCTTTCAAGGTTGCCAATGCATCCTCGCCTTCGAGAAACCCTTCAATAACCGTTTCACCCTCACCTAATGCACCCAACATAATAGAGCGGTGAGAAATGGATTTATCACCGGGTACGCGAAACTCGCCAGATAATGCACCACCGGCATGAGCAATAAATGTTTGCATGCTTTCTTCTGGAGTATTAGTGCTCATAACATCTACCACCTTATTCGCTGTTGCCAGCCTGTCATTATCAATTTCATGTCTATCATGGGCAGAAACATCCGCACCCGCTTTTTCCACGCGGCGTTGCCGGGATTCAAGCAACGTTCCAAAATGTCGCCTTGCCAAACGAGCCCTGCCAAATATATTCAGCAAGGCTTGGCTATCCTTTGCCACAATTGCATTTCGAAGCGCATCCAACCCCTCGGCAAACTCATCCAGCGCTTCCAGCACCGCATGGGAATTCCCTAACGCAACATCGTGCCACATCACCGGATCACTGCCCGCAATTCGTGTAAAGTCTCGAAAACCACCGGCCGCGAAGCGGAATATCTCATAGTTGTCCGGATTCCCTGCCATCGTATCTACCAGAGAAAACGCCAGAAAATGAGGCAAGTGACTGGTCTTGGCCAACACGTCGTCGTGATGATCAATGTCCATTTGAGACACCACAGCCCCTACCGCTTCCCACAGAGTACTGACGATATTCAACGCTTCAGGGTCGGTATTCGGCAGTGGCAAAAGAATCACATCATGAGCCACAAACAGCTCTGCACGAGCTGCACCCACGCCACTTTGTTCAGAACCCGCAATGGGGTGTCCAGGCACCAGGTTAGCAGGCACCTCACCAAACACAGCGTTGGCCGCCTCAATCAATGCTCGCTTACTGGAACCCACGTCAGTGAGTACTTTTTTACTTAAATCAAACACCGACAGCGCTTGAAAAATCGGCTTCATTGCCAACATAGGCACCGATAAAACAATCACATCCGCCTTATGCACCGCATCAGCAAGGGACTGACAACCTTCATCGATAATGTTGAGCTGCAACGCCTGGCTAAGTGCATCTGCTTTCTGATCATATCCATAAATACGATAACCGGCGTTTGCCGACTTCAGCGCCGCTGCAAATGAACCACCAATCAGACCCAGCCCGATGACCAGAATATTCTGCTGAAAAGCGTCTTCAGAATTAGCCTTTTGCACCATTAACAATCCTACTTCTGACCAAGAATTTGCGACAGCGCCGCCAGACATCGACGATTTTCTTCTGGCAAACCAATGCTTACGCGAAGATGTTGAGGCAAACCATAGTTGCCCACGGGCCTGACAATCACACCATGAGATAATAAGGCCTGATAGATTGGCATCGCCTCTTGAGCCAGATTTACTGTTATAAAGTTACCCGAGGAAGGAATCCAATCCAGCCCAAGCTCAGCAAACCCTCTTTCCAACTGCACCATACCCTGCTGATTCAGGGTAATCGATTCAGTAAGATAGTCATCATCACTCAGTGCTGCCACAGCACCAAATTGTGCGGGAAGATTCAGGTTAAAAGGCTGGCGCAGGCGGTTCAAAATATCCGCAACCTCAGGATTGGATATCGCGTAACCCACCCGGGCACCAGCAAGGCCATAGGCTTTGGAGAAAGTACGAGTAACTACCAGATTGGGGTAACGACCCAGAAGCTCTACACCATCCGGAAGCTCACCCCCGGCGGCATATTCGAAATACGCTTCATCAAGAACCACAATCACATTTTCAGGCACTTTCTCCAGAAAACCTTCCAGGTCTTGCTGACTAAAAGCAGTACCCGTTGGGTTATTGGGGTTGGCTAGAAAGACAAGACGCGTATTGTCTTTAATGGCAGAGGCCATTGCATCAAGGTCATGACCATAATTCACCGAAGGAACAACAATCGCCTCAGCGCCAGTAGCCTTTACCGCAAGGGGATAAACGACAAAGGCGTATTCAGAGAAAACCGCTGACGCTTCCGGATCAAGAAACGCTTCAGCAAGCAACACCAACACATCATTGGAACCGTTGCCTAGTGTCAGCTGTTCAGGATTTACACCCAGTTTTTTGGACAGTGCATCTTTCAGCAAAAACCCACCGCCATCCGGATATCTCGCCAGCTCGGACAACGACTCAACCATGGCCTTCACGGCGACAGGCGATGGCCCTAATGGATTTTCATTACTGGCCAACTTAACAATGTCTTCTACCTTAAGCCCCTGCTCTCTGGCCAACTCATCAATAGGTTTACCAGGTTGATAGGGACTCATGCCTCTGACTCCGGCAACTGCCAGGTGCAAAAAATCACAGGCCATAATCTACTCCAATGCAATAGGCGCTGCCTGCACTGGATAACTTTCACAGTACAGTCAGGCAAAAAATATTATCGTTATTGTCAAAAGCGTTTTAGAGAACGCCTTTTGGATAAGAGCCAAGCACTCTTAAATCATTCGCCCGCTCTGCCAAACGTTCTAACACCTTTTTTACCACGGGGTCATCTTTATGGCCTTCAAAATCCACAAAGAACACATAATTCCAAACCCCGGAACGGGATGGACGAGTCTCAACCCTGGTCAGATCAAGACTGTGAACATGGAACGGCTCAAGAATCGCATGCAGTGCACCGGGCTGGTTACGCATACTGATCACCATGGACGTTTTATCATCGCCACTGGCTGGCACATCATCATTACCAATAATAAGGAAGCGCGTTGAGTTATCTGGCTGATCTTCAATCTTGTCCGCGATTTTTTCCAACCCATACATATCCGCTGCCATATCACCAGCAATGGCGGCAGAATTCCACTCACCTTTGATGCGTCTGGCCGCTTCAGCATTTGAGCTAACAGCAACACGTTCAGCCATTGGCCAATGAGAATCCAGCCACTTACGACACTGAGCCAGAGACTGAGCATGGGAGTAAATTCGGGTGATATGATCACGACGGGTATTTTCAGACACCAGCATATGTTGGTGAATACGCAGCACCACTTCCCCACAAATTTTCAGGGAAGAATCCATAAAGCTGTCCAGAGTATGACTGACAACCCCTTCGGTGGAGTTTTCAACCGGCACTACACCATAATTAACGGCGCCAGCAGCTACTTCACGGAAAACATCATCAATAGACGCCATGGGAACCGAAACCGCAGAATGACCAAAATGCTTCAGAGCCGCCTGCTGAGTAAAAGTACCTTCCGGCCCGAGAAATGCCACCTTAATAGGCTCTTCCAATGCCAGACAGGCCGACATAATTTCACGAAACAGCCGAGCCATCTCTTCATCGTTCAGAGGCCCGACATTTTTCTCCATAATTTTACGGAGAACCTTGGCTTCCCGCTCAGGACGATAAAAAACAGCATCCGGGTCTGCCGCCGTTTTCACTCTGGCCACTTCTTGAGCACAACGAGCCCGATCACTGATCAAATCGAGAATTTTCTGATCCAGCTGGTCAATTTGAATCCTTAGATGACCTAGATCGTCTTTTTTATCATTCGCCATTATCCATACCGCCGTTCAAATTCTTTCATAAATTCTATAAGAGCATCCACATGTTGCTCCGGCACTGCATTATAGATACTGGCGCGCATTCCGCCCACTGCCTTGTGGCCTTTCAGATAACGGAACCCTTCTTGTTCAGACTCAGCAAGGAAGGTTGCATCCAGCTCCGGTTTCACCAGCGTGAAAGGCACATTCATCCTGGAACGCCATACAGGGTCAACAGGGTTTTGATAAAATCCGGAATCATCAATCTGACCGTAGAGTTTTTTCGCCTTTCGACCGTTGATTTCTGCCATAGTCTCAAGCCCACCCGATACCTTCAGCCATTTGAACACCAGGCCCGCTAAGTACCAGGCAAAGGTTGGAGGTGTGTTGTACATAGACTCTTTGGATGCTTGAAGCCGGTAATCAAAAATAGCCGGGCATTGTGGTGACACCCGCTCCATCAAATCTTCCCGGACGATCACCAGAGTCAAACCAGCGGGGCCGATGTTTTTCTGGGCGCCGGCATAGATCAAACCAAATTTACTGACATCCAAAGGCCTAGAAAGAATATTGGACGACATATCCGCTACCAGCGGCACATCACCTGCATCCGGAATAAAAGGAAACTCAAGACCACCAATGGTTTCGTTGGTGGTGTAGTGCAAATAGGCCGCATCCCCATTGGATTGCCACTGAGATTGCTGAGGCATGGACGTAAACCCACCCGCACTGCCATCCGCAACCACATTGACATTGAGATACTTACTGCCTTCCTGAATAGCAGAATCTGCCCAGTGACCACTGTTTACGTAATCCGCAGAGGAATGACTGCCTTTCAAGTTCATGGGAATCGCAGCAAATTGACCTCGAGCTCCACCCTGAAGAAACAGAACCTTATAATTATTCGGAATTTTCATCAGATCGCGAAGGTCTTGCTCAGCTTCGTAAGCAACCCTCACAAATTCTTTACCACGATGACTGACTTCCATGACCGACGCACCGAGATCCTGCCAGTTCATCAGTTCATCCCGCGCCTGCTGCAATACCTCAAAAGGAATGGCCGCAGGGCCAGCTGAAAAATTAAACACCCTATTTTCTAATTGGGCCAGCACATCATTCGCACTTGGTTTCACCGACACTCCCTCCCACTAAAGGCAGCTTTTTCAACTATGACTTTCGACTATAAACCTTCGATTCCGGATCTCTGCACATAAAAACGCCAGCAAATGCTGGCGTCAATACAATTGATCAGGACTCGCTCGCCCCTTCATCTTCACTGGCAATGGGCGCTTGATCATCAGCACTGGCACCGACCTCAGTCCCCTCTTCCGGTGATTCAACGTCCTCACCCAAATCAGCCACCGTTTCCGGCTCATCCACCCGGGCAACACCCACCAGCTTTTCACCCTCGGAGACGCGAATCAGGGTAACGCCCTGAGTATTCCGGCTAAGAGTAGAGACTTCACTGACACGGGTTCTCACCAGAGTGCCCTGATCAGAAATCAACATAATTTCTTCAGCGGGCAACACCTGAACAGCGCCGACAATTTCGCCGTTACGTTCAGTGCACTGCATGGAGATAACGCCCTGACCACCACGGTTTGTCAAACGGAACTCATCCACATTGGTACGCTTACCGTAACCTTTGGCGCTGGCCGTTAGAATTTGCGCGTCATCTTCCGGAATAATCAGGGAGATAATGCGCTGACCTTCTGGCAGTTTCATACCACGAACACCACGAGCGGTTCGGCCCATAGCTCGAACATCGGTCTCTTCAAAGCGAACCGCCTTACCGCCGTTGGACAACAGCATCACCTGTTTGTCACCGGAGGTAATTTCAGCGCCAACGAGTGTATCGCCTTCATCAAGCCCCAGGGCAATCAAACCAGAAGACCGCGGACGCTTAAACAATTCCAGCGGTGTCTTCTTCACGGTACCGTTCATGGTGGCCATAAATACGAAGTAGCCTTCAGTAAACTCTTCTACCGGCAGCATCGCTGTGATTTTCTCGCCCTCTTCCAGAGGAAGAATATTCACCACCGGACGACCACGGGAGGTTCTTCCCGCCTGTGGAATCTGATAAACCTTCAACCAATACACTTTACCCTTACTGGAGAAGCAAAGGATCTGGGTATGGGTGTTGGCCACCAGCATGTGTTCAACGTAATCTTCTTCTTTAACCGACGCAGCAGACTTACCACGACCACCACGGCGCTGAGCCTGATAAGTATCCAATGAGGTGGTCTTGGCATAACCGCCATGAGAAACGGTGACCACCATGTCTTCTACATCGATCAGGTCTTCAACCGTCAAGTCACGACGGGAGCTGGTAATTTCGGTTCTGCGCTCATCACCAAACTCTTCACGTACTTTCTCAAGCTCTTCCTGAATCACTTCTTTTAACCGTTGTGGATTACACAGAATCAACATCAGTTCAGCGATTTTTTCCAGCAGTTCACGGTATTCAGAAAGCAGCTTTTCATGCTCAAGCCCGGTCAATCTATGCAGGCGCATTTCAAGAATCGCTTGAGCCTGAACCGGAGACAAATAGTACAGACCATCTCTCAGGCCAAACTCTTCTGGCAACTCGTCCGGACGACAGGCGTCAGCACCGGCACGCTCCGCCATTTCCATCATATGACCTGGATTCCAACCCTGGGCAATCAGCTTTTCTTTTGCTTCTGCTGGGGTTGGAGAATCCTTGATCAGCTGAATAACCGGATCAATACTGGACAGCGCAACCGCCAGACCTTCCAGAATATGACCACGTTCACGGGCTTTACGAAGCTCGAACACGGTACGACGGGTGACGACTTCACGGCGATGACGAATAAAGGCCGCCAGAATGTCTTTCAGGTTCATCAACTTTGGCTGGCCATCCTGCAGGGCCACCATATTGATACCGAACACGGTTTCCATCTGGGTCTGAGCATAAAGGTTGTTCAGAACCACTTCGGCGTTTTCACCGCGCTTGAGCTCAATAACCACCCGAAGACCGTCTTTATCCGATTCATCGCGAAGTTCGGAGATACCCTCAATCTTGCGTTCTTTCACCAACTCGGCAATCTTTTCGATCAGGCGAGCTTTGTTTACCTGATAGGGAATCTCGTTAACAATGATGGTGCTTTTATTCTTCTTTTCATCATGTTCAATATCCGCTTTTGAGCGAATATAGATACGACCACGACCGGTACGATAAGCCTGCAGAATACCCGCACGACCATTGATCATGGCAGCCGTTGGAAAGTCTGGCCCTGGAATGTACTCCATCAGATCGTCAACGGTCAGAGAGTCATCCGCCAGTAATGCCAGGCAGCCAGACACCACTTCCGTCAGGTTGTGAGGCGGAATATTGGTGGCCATACCCACGGCAATACCGGCGGAACCGTTCACCAACAGGTTTGGAACCCGGGTGGGCATTACCGCAGGAATTTGTTCGGTGCCGTCGTAGTTCGGCACATAATCCACGGTTTCTTTTTCAAGATCCGCCAACAACTGGTGAGCCATCTTGTCCATGCGGATTTCGGTATAACGCATGGCCGCTGCGGAGTCACCGTCAATGGAACCAAAGTTACCCTGACCATCCACCAGCATATAACGAAGCGAGAATGGCTGCGCCATTCGAACAATCGTGTCGTAAACAGCAGAGTCACCATGAGGGTGATATTTACCGATTACATCACCGACCACACGAGCCGATTTTTTGTAAGGCTTATTCCAGTCGTTACCCAGTTCGCTCATGGCAAACAGCACACGTCGATGCACTGGTTTGAGCCCGTCGCGCACGTCCGGCAGGGCACGACCCACGATGACGCTCATGGCATAGTCCAGATAGGACTGCTTGAGCTCATCTTCAATATTTACCGGGAGAATCTCTTTAGCAATGTCAGTCATGGAAACCCAGTCATCCTTTTGCTTTAGGCCAACAGATTGCAATCAGCATCCATTCCGGTTCTGTAGACCCGGATACCGATAAGGAACGGCCTCTTAATTCATCAGGTAGAACACCAGAGGAAGAAGAGGGCTCTCAGTAAGGCATCACCATTCAGGGGGGCACCCTTGTAGCAAAGCATTGCGGCTAAGCATATTGTGGTACCCCATCATCAAAAGAGTAAGAATACCACAGTCTATCCCCTGATCGCGAGTGATCTGGAGGATAAATGCACGTCTCGAAGACCGTCGATTTTTTTACCCGCAAAATCAGCCCACGCTTGCGGTGATACACAGTTTTACAGGTATAATCCCCGAATATACAACCCCTCTTCTCCTCGATGGAACGGATCAAAATGCCCGATATGCGCTCCGCACAAAATGTAGACCCCGGAGAAATTGCCAAGTTCGAAGAATTGGCCAGTCGCTGGTGGGATCCTGACAGCGAGTTCAAACCACTGCACGCCATCAACCCACTGCGTCTTAACTATATTGACGAGCGGGTTGGTCTTGCAGGTAAAAAAGTGGTTGATATTGGTTGTGGTGGCGGCATTCTGAGTGAGTCCATGGCGCGTCGTGGCGCCGATGTTACCGGCGTCGATATGGGTGAAGCACCGTTATCCGTTGCCCGACTTCACGCTCTGGAAAGCGGTGTTGATGTGAATTATCGCCAGATTACAGCCGAAGAACTCGCCGAAGAAATGCCGGGCGAATTTGATGTGGTTACCTGTTTGGAAATGCTGGAACACGTTCCAGACCCGGCTTCGGTGATTAAAGCCTGCTGCAAACTCCTGAAGCCCGGTGGACAGGTCTTTTTCGCGACGCTTAATCGGAACCCAAAATCCTTCCTGTTCGCCATTGTCGGAGCAGAATACATTTTAAAAATGCTACCGAAAGGCACTCACGAACACAGCAAGTTCATCAAGCCCAGCGAACTGTGCAGCGATATGCGCAAAGTTGACCTTAATGTCCATGACATGACCGGCATGACGTACAATCCTCTGACCGGTGTTTACCGGCTTAATCCCAGGGATGTCTCAGTCAACTATCTGATTCATGGCTCAAAAAGCACAGAGCAATCACAGAAGCAGTCACAGAATCAGTCACAGAATCAGTCACAGAATAAAAACGAGCCCTGACTATGAGCGCCATTGAAGGCATTTTTTTCGATTTGGATGGCACCTTTCTGGACACCGCTGATGATTTTATCATTATCGTGAATCGCCTGCTGGATGAACATAACTACCCACCCATGGATGAGCAACTGATTCGTCAGCATGTGTCTGCAGGCTCGCGGGCATTGATGAAGCTGGCCTTTAAATTACCCCATGGGGACGAACTGGAAGCCAAGCGGGAACACTTTCTGCGTTACTACGATCAGCTCATTCAAAACGACAGCCGCCATACATCTGCAAGCCCTTATCCTGGTATCGTGCCATTAGTAAGCGCCATAGAAGACAGAAATCTGGCCTGGGGTATCGTCACCAACAAACCAAAGGCTTATGCACATTCCCTGATGGCGCAGGCTGGCTTAAGGGATCGATGCCATGCCTTTGTTTGCCCTGAAGATGTCAGCACCCCCAAACCAGATCCTGAGTCATTGTTACTGGCTTGCCAACAAGCGGGTTGCTCACCGGAAAAGAGTGTCTACATTGGCGACCATGACAGAGACATCATCGCCGGAAAGAAAGCAGGGATGATTACGATTGCAGCTCACTATGGTTACATCCTACCGGATGAAAACCCATTCGACTGGCAAGCCGACGTCAACATTGCCAATGCTGGAGAGCTGGAACTCTGGCTTGACCGAATAAACTGGGAAGTCCCCGCCTGAGGAATAGAATATGTTTAAGTACGACGCACCCAATGCACTCCTCAACGATAAAGTGATATTAATCACCGGCGCAGGCAGCGGTATCGGCAAAGCAGCGGCCCTGACCTTCGCTCGGCACGGCGCCACGGTTATTTTACTGGGCAGAGACATCAAGAAACTCGAATCGGTGTATGACGAGATTGAAAGCAACCAATGGCCGATGCCGGCCATCTTTCCATTAAATCTTGAAACAGCAACGGATCACGATTACGCCAATCTGGCTGAAACCATTGAGAATGAATTTGGTCATCTTGACGGCGTACTACACAACGCCAGTCTTCTGGGGGAATTAAAACCCATTGGCCAATATCCGACAGAAACCTGGAATCGCATTCTTCAGGTCAACCTCACCGCTGGCTTTATGCTAACCCGTGAAATACTACCCTTACTGCGCCAATCCAAGACGGCATCGGTTATTTTTACCTCTTCCGGTGTTGGCCATAAAGGTCGTGCCAACTGGGGCGCCTACAGTGTTTCCAAGTTCGCTACTGAGGGTTTAATGCAAGTACTGGCCGATGAAGAAGACGGCGTCAGCAGCATTCGGTTTAATAGTATTAATCCTGGCGGCACCCGTACCGCCATGAGAGCATCGGTCTTTCCAGGCGAGAACCCTGAAAACCTGCCAACGCCAGAAGAGATCATGCCTGTTTATCTCTATTTAATGGGAGATGAGAGCCAATCTACCAGTGGTAGAGCCTTTCATGCCCAGCAAGGATAATGCTAAATTCTGCAAATCTGCGTATTAACTGACCCTCAGCAATCTCACCCGGTAGAATAATCAACCGGGTCGAGTTCCAATTCTGTGTAAATCTCCTAATCACCCATATTTATTTGTCTATGCTCATGCTTCACACAGACTAAGATGACGAGCCGTGTACTTCATGCTAAATAGACTTTCTTTCTTGCTGATATTAACGACATATGTAGCTTTGTTTTCAGCGCAAGTACAAAGTTATGATCAAAAAGATTTAAATAATGAAATAGTGATCGCAGCCAACTGGCAACAGCACTCAGCAGAATATGAAGCCTATTTTTATCAAGTATATAACATTGCCAGCGACCGCCTTAGTAAGGCCATCAGCAAAACGCCGGCCGGAAAAAAACCGGCCATCATCACGGATATCGACGACACACTGCTATCGAATACCCGCTATTTCAGCAGTCTTGTGGGCACTGAAGATCGGAGAAATACAGAACGCTCATTAAGCTACTGGCAACAGGAAGATCCCAAGGCGCTTCCCGGTGCCGTAAGCTTCTTGCAAAAAGCCAACGATATGGGCGTCGACATCTTTTACATCAGCGGGCGTTATCATTCTGTTAAAAACATTACGATTAGACATTTACGTAATCTTGGCTTTCCAGTGAAAAGTGAAGAACACGTCCTGCTACAGGAACGAAACAACAAAACCCTGAGCAAGAATGACAACCGTCGTTTAGTGATAGAAAAGGGTTATTTCCCCATTATGCTATTAGGTGATCAGCTTAGTGATTTTGAAAACACCAGCCATCTAGCGCTACCTGACCGTAATCACTGGGTTCTGAGCCATCAGACTTTTTTTGGCGACTCGTGGTTCATCTTTCCTAATGTCGTCTATGGGCAATGGGAAGAAAAAATTTCCGAAAAATACCCTCGTCATGCACCACTTGAAATCCACCGGGCTAGAAAATATCTTTCCCAGATTACTCAGAATACAAGCCTGAGAGTGCCTGACTCGTATTACCAGCACATTGCCCTCGCTGACCTATGGATACAGCACTCAGCTGATTTCACCGCAAATACTTTGCAAACCTATTCAGCTGCCAGTGATGCCCTGTCTGCACCAGAAAACCTCTCCAGAAATAACAAAGCCATTGTCGTTGATATTGATGGAACGGTTATTCAATACCCACCGATCCATTTAACGCCATCCTTTTGTTATACGTTTGATACGCCTGAAACGAAGGTTAATGATTATCTCAAACAACTGAATTCACCATTAGTTCCAGGTGTCAAAGCGTTTCTGGATAAGGCACACCACCTTGGATATGAGATTTTTTATTTGACAGCCAGATCCAATTCTTCAGGAAAACCTGGCCATCAAGGAGATATCGCCCTTCTGACACTGGCACAGCTAAATGCAAACAATTTGCCCAATGCGAACCCGGGCAATCTACTTAACAGAGAAAGTTATTGCCCAGACAATTTACTCAGCTGTGGAAAAAATCATCAGAGAAGCGCCATCAGGAGCGGTATAATCAATAATACGAAATATAATATCGCGCTTTTTGTCGGTGACTATTTAAGCGATTTTGATCTTATTGAACAGGGTTTATCACCATTTGAGAAGTCATCAGTTGAACAGAGTCAGCACCTATATGGCCGAAAGTATTTCTTGACCCCAAATCCCGTTAATAAAACCTGGATGTGGCAGTTTTACTCTAAAATTGCCGGGAAAAATATTTGCCTGCTCAGTGAGCAGGAGCGTGCCGATCTTCGTGTCAGTCTTCTTTTAGACTGGGAAGGAAAGCACGACTATTTAAAACCAAATCATGAAACCATTGACGAATGACATTAGACTTCGACCACTTTGGGGCCGCCAAATGCAGTTACTTTTGGTATAGCCCCTTTCCACTTCTCAATTTCAACAATACAGGTAAAAGCGGAGCATGACTGGGCTAACTCCGATGTGCCGATATCAAGCGTTACTGTGTTTGGATCACCATAGGTATCAACGGAGCCGATTTCTGCATTGACAGGTGCATACCATGCACCTTCTTGAATTCTGGCGACACCGGGAGCGTATCGTTCAGTAATGACAGCACCCGCAATCAATTCTCCACGATCATTAAAGACTCGAACAAGATCACCATCATTAATTCCTCTTTTCTTTGCATCCTGTTTATTCATATACACAGGCTCTCTTCCCTGAACCGAATAAGTTTCACGAAAGTCAGTGGAGTCACAAAGCTGAGAGTGCAGCCGCTTATCAGGATGACAGGATTGAAGCGCTATGGGAAAACGATCAGATCCCGGACCTCCGTGACTTCGCTCGGCTTTTTCCATCCATGAAGGATGCCCTTTGCAGTTGTCATAATTGTATCTGGCAATTTTTCGACTATAGATTTCAATCAGTCCAGAGGGCGTTCCTAATGGGTGAATTTCAGGGTCATCACGGAATTCGGCATGCCTTACCCAAGGGGTTCCAGCGCCAAAATCGAAATACCCTTCCTGCCAGAAGGTTTTAAAATCTGGCATCTCGAATTTGCCTTTATTTTTACTGCGACAGCCATCGTATAAGAAATTCAACCAGGTAAACTCATCCCGCCCCATAGTGTACTCTTGGTGTCGTCCAATTCGGCTACTGAATTCACGCCAGATATTCCAGTCTGAGCGGGATTCAAATAATGGTTCCACCAGTTTTTGCATAGCCAGCACACCCCGCTGTGCGTATGAACCGTATAAATCCAAATCATGCCGCTCAAACTGAGTACAGGCGGGAAATACAATATCCGAAAAACGACAGGTGGCGTTCCAGGCATAATCCACAGTGACCACACACTCCAGTTTCCTGAAAGCGGCCTTCATCCGGTTTTTATCTTGATGGTGATGCCAGGGGTTATTGCCAGAAATCACAATCATTTTAATATCCGGTAGCGTCACCTCGCTGCCGTTATATTGGATCACTTTACCCGGCTCGTGGATCGCATCAATCCAGCGTGCCACGGGTATCACTCTGGAATAGCCGTTATAGTCATCATTATCAAAAATGGGCGGTACGTCTTCAGGAGGATTCAGTGGAAAGGAGTTAGGCCCAGAGCCACCAGACGACGGTGTACCAATGGATGAATAATGGTGACCATAACTAATACCGCCACCGGGCAAGCCAATCTGCCCAATCATTGACGCCAGTACTGCCGCCATCCAATAAGGCTGCTCACCGTGTTGTTGTCGCTGGATACACCAGCCCATCAGAATCTGAACTCGCCCTGCAGTCATTATATCCGCCAGCTCTTTTATTTTGCTGACGCTGACACCACAAATGGGTTCCGCCCACGCAGGGGATTTCGGCGTACCGTCCGTTTCACCTTTGACATAGGCTTTGAACTCTTTAAAGCCTAATGTGTAACCACGAATAAACTCCGCATCGTATCGTTTATTGATAATCATCTCATGGGCAATAGCCAGCATCAGCGGCACATCGGTCTGCGGGTTGACATAGACCGTTTCAATGCCCAAAAAGTCAGCAGTTTTCGATACCGTCGGATCAATACTGATCACTCGGATTTTCTTGTCCTTAATCCGCTCTTTCAGCTGTTTGAGATATCCGATGCCGCTGTGGGTTTCGCAGTTCCACCCAACCTGCAAATTCTTCAGAAGGTCATTGGCCCAAATGACGATAAGATCCGAATTATCCAGTATCAACGGCCATGAGGTACCCTGGGAATAGACTTCCGTTGACCCAAGCACATAAGGCAAGATAACTTGCGCGGCACCTGTCGAGTAATCTCCAATTTTTCGGATGAAATTCCCATGCAAGGCGATCGCTCTTTGCATATGGTTTGTTGCAGAGTGGAACTGACCGGTTGCTCTCCAGCCCGTTTGTCCGGCATACAGTGCCCACGGACCGTAGTCGGTTTGGATACGATTCAACTCTCGAATTAATAAGTCATAAGCCTGCTGCCAGGTCACCCGCACATATCGATTATCACCCAGAGTTTTTCGTTCTGCCTTGTGCCCGTACTTAAGAAAAGCCTCCCTGACCATGGGATAACGAATGCGTGAAGGGCTATAAATCGACCCGGCAATGCCGTTAAGCATGTCTGTGGGATTTTGATCCATTTCAAAAGGCCTGATATCCGTAACAATTCCGTTTTTACGATAAGCTCGAAATGCACCAAAATGCGACCCGGTTACCCGCCAGCCGTCGTCCAGTAAACTGTCCGCCGGGTCTTGGTTTTTCTGCTCCTTTGACAGTGCAGAAAAAGGCAACAGGCCTGATGTTGACGCGGCCAGTGCGCCTTGTAAAAAACGACGACGCTTAAGGGTCATAATCAATCACCAATTCCTATTTATCGGTTCGCTACTGGCTGGACAGACTCAGGTGGCAACTTGGGTCGTGCGGCTGAATCTGCTGGCTCTTTTTGTTCTGCTTCTTGCTCTGATCGACCGGCATGATGAGGGTCAGCATAGGTAGATGAATGCAGCTGCAAGTACTTCAATACAAGATTCTGAGTGTCATCATCCATATTCACAAAGGCAATCATGCCGTTAAACATGCCAGGCCAGGTATTTGCGTCAAAATGTGCCACCTCGGGCTGACTGTGGCACTGGCTGCAGGATTCTCGGTAAGTGGTACTGGCAAAATCCCACATACCGGCCACGTTATCCGTCAATTCACCACTGCCAGTCCAGATATCAACGATGACTTTCTGCCAGGTCAAGCCCGTCACATCATCCACTTTCTCTTCCAGCACTTGCACGACACTGTCCGATTGAGCAGCCTCTTTGATTAATTCAGCCTCTCGAATATTTATACCGAAATCTTCGTTAATAATCCGGCCAGTACCTATGCGTTTACGCCAACCTTCCAACCGAAATTTCACCCGATCTTTCTCTTTATCCGTAACGGTGATTTCAGTAGCCACATTCAATACACCGGCTTCCTCTTTACTGGTCGCATCCATAAACAAGGGTTTTTGAAGCACGGCGTAATAGTTTTTGCCAACCTCTGGAATAGTGACACTGACTGCAGACAATAAAAGGTGAGAGCGTCCGTCCGTCACCGGCAGGTGATGAGCTATTCCTTTGTGGCAATCGATGCAGCTCTGATCCCGTTCAGCTGCCGCTTTCATTTGTTTCTGCGCCAGTGGCGACATATCTTCCCACTTCATACTCGCGTAACTGTGGCAGTTTTTACACTCCAGCGAATTATTGGCCGATAGACGAGCCCACTCGTGTGATGCCAATTCAATCCGTTTCGCTTCAAATTTTTCTGGTGTATCAATAGTGCCAAATATGGCGCCCCACACTTCTTTTGACGCCTGCATCTTCCGGGCAATCTTATGAGTCCAGTTATGAGGTACGTGACAATCAGGACAGGTCGCCCGAACGCCCGAGTGATTACTCCAGTGCACGGTTTCCTGCAATTCCGGATAGACCGTATCGCGCATACTGTGACAGGAAATACAAAATGCTTCGGTATTCGTTAGCTCCAACACCGTATTGAAACCACCCCAGAAAATAATACCCATCAAAAACGACGCTATCGCGATGGTGCCCAAACTCAGATATTTTGCCGGCTTGGATAATGTTTTCCATATATCCAACAACCAGCAGATAGCCTTACGTATCAGCTGCATAACCATTTAGTCCGCGGGAAGAAGGTAAAGAAATCAACCGTGTCCTGGAGGACCAAAGATCATCTGCGAAAACCAGACGAGAAAACCGTACCCGCTGATCAAGGAAATTGTCACTATGGGGAAAAGTAGAACGACAACGATAAAGAGCGCTTTATACTCTTTACGTCGTTCAGTAGTGGGGCTGTCCACAACCGCATCCTCAACATCAGAAACCGTATTTTCATACTGTATTTTCATACTGTATTTTCATACATTACTGAGGAAAGCAGTATAGGACAGGAATGCGAACTATGACGCCTGGATTGTCAGAAAATGGTTTCTAGCTACAACATTCAATTCACAACATTCTATTTACAACAGGGACCAGTCAATTTCACCACAATGAATTCTCTGAGCCGACATATAATAAACAACCTGCCCCGCCGTGACCTCTGCACCGCTGGAAGGGTTTAATCGTAGATCATTCCCCGTCGCCGAATCCGCAACGCCCAGGGCAATGGCCTCATGATTCAGTTTCAGGAATTCCAGCAAACGGCCAAAGGTAGTTCCATTAAAGTCGTCAGGTACTCTTACGCTGTACTGGGTAGGCCCCACCAAGGTAGACAACAGCTGTTGCTGGATGCGTGATGACCCGGGATCCTGCGCAGAGCGAACCAATAACTCCATGGAAATATTGCTATGGCACTCGATTTCAGGACAGTGGGATTTCAGTAACGTTATCATTTCATCATTTTCAAACCAGGCAACGATGTGCGCATTGGTTTTTAATGCGGCTAACGTTAGACACGTTGCCAACGTCTGATCATCCGTATTTCGAAACACAACCACACGAGCTGCGTTATCCACGCCCGTACGCTGTATCAATGACTGCTCATTCAAACTTTCACCACGGATGAACAACACTTTCTCCGGGTAGGGGTTATCCATTTCCTCCGTCGCGCACAACAACACTTTCCGGTCTTCTCGCTTATTGTCACCGTAGATCAATTCAATCATTCGTTTAGTGTGGCGGGAGTGCCAGCCAAAAATAACAATATGGTTCTCGAGGTTTGAATAATCTCCCCTGCCCTGCATTTTTTTTCTCCAGACAGTAATAAAATAAGACGACAACTTCCCAAGAATGGCAGCAGCAACCACAACCCCACCGGGCAGCAGAAAAAAGGCTGCCAATACACGACCAAGTGAGGTTTGTGGGCTCAGATCACCGTAGCCCACGGTTGTGGTTGTGGTCACATAGAAATAGAACCATTGATCAATGGACAGTAACGTCACTTCGTCCGCCAGCCACATCAACCACCAGGAAATAAGGAAATGCAGAAAAAAAGCCAGCAAAAGCGCAATCCAACTGACTTTCAGGAACTGACTTTGAAAGAAGCGCAGTGTTGTTTTCAAATAATTCAATCTTCTCTCTCCATGAACGACCATGTCATGAAAACGGCCGAATCATGTTAACACACAGTTTTATGACTATTGCGATGTTTATATATCATTACTCATAAAAGCGAAACAGAGCTAAGTAATATTGGCATAAACACGGATTGTTCAGATCTCGCCTATACTCCATCCTGCGCCATTAATTGACCTGCCACTGGAAAGCCATGCGACACCTGACTCCTGAAAAACATCCGACCTTTGTCCTGATTTTGCTGACGCTGTTCGCGATCGTCGGGCCTGTGTCTATTGATATTTTTACACCCTCACTGCCAGCAATCACAGAACATTTTGGCACCACTTCCGCCATCGCTCAGTGGAGTGTTGGCCTATTCATGCTGGGCTTTTCAGTGTCTATGCTGATCGTTGGCCCACTGGCAGACCGTTTCGGCAGAAAGAACACTCTGTTATTTGGTTACTCCCTGTATCTTGTCGCCACCGCAGTGACCCTTTGGACCGACAGCATTTACCTGTTCATCGCCGCACGTTTTGCCCAGGCGGTTTTTGGCTGCTTCGGAACCGCAGTGGCGCGAATGATGGCCAGAGATTATTACCAGGATCAAATGGAAGTGAAGATGCTTGCCTATATTGGCGGCTGTCTAACCATTGCCCCAATGGCCGCACCCATTGCCGGTGGTTATCTCCAAGAATTTGCAGGCTGGCAATACAGCTTTTATGCCATGGCAGGTATGGCTATCATCGCCATTGCCGCATTAACACTGTTACCTGAACAGTTCAAAGTCGCAAAAAACCATGACCAACAAAAGCAATCTATGCTGACAGCCTATAAAGCAGTCCTGACCGATGCTCGCTACATGCGCTTTACCGTCGCCGCTGGTGCTGCTTTTGCCGGCGCATTTGTGTTTGTTGCCGGTGGCTCTTTCGTGATCATTGGTCAGCTGGGCGTATCACCGGCAACTTACGGCTATTTGTTTGCCATTGCGATTGCCAGTTATTTGATCAGTGCTTCTTTTGGCCCAAAAGTAACCGCCAAAATGAGTCGCAGCCAAAGTACATTATTTGCCGGTAGCTTTCTAATTTTGGGAGCAATGGTGTCTTTGGCCAGTGGTCTATTAACCGACGGTCAATCCATTTCCGGATATGTAGCCGGCATTGCCATCTATGAGTTAGGTCTTGGGCTATTTATGCCGTTGTGCCAGGCACGTTCCACTGAACACATGACTGACAATATGGGCACCGCTGCGGGCATGATTTTCTTTATCGAAATGTTACTGGCTACGTTAATCAGCGCCTTGATTGGTTTTCTACCAGAAGCAGGCACACTATCACTCTCTGCCATCACATTAATTGCGGTTGCCGTTTCTGGCCTATGCCTTATGAGAACCGGAGCGACGACCGCTACTCCACAAGCCGCCTGATTCTGTTACCATCAAAAGTGGGCATGCTTATGAATATAATGTGCCCGCTTTTTTTATACTTGCATTCGGGTAGCAAAATCAATGAGCGATAGCGTGTACATGGAAATGGCCCACTCTCTGGCCAAACTGTCGAAATGTGTTCGCCTGCAAGTAGGCTGCATGCTGGTCAAGGATGGACGAGTACTCTCTACCGGTGTAAACGGTACGCCTTCCGGTTACATCAATTGCAATGAGGCAGAATACGAAGAACATCATACCTGGTCGTTGCGCCATGAAATTCATGCAGAACTGAACGCTGTCATCTGGGCGGCAAGATTGGGAACACCCATTGAAGGCGCGACCGCCTATGTCACCCACAGCCCTTGTGACCAATGCACTAAAAATTTACTCGCAGCCGGCATAAAAAGAATTGTTTATGATATTCAGTACGATCGTAATCCTCAGGAAGAATTATCTCAATTCTGTCGTGAGAATGGGGTTGAGATTGAGCAGGTTTCAGTAACATAAAGTAATTCTGCCCTTTTTTACTCAGCCCGCTCCAAAAATTATATTCTCTGATTTAGTGGTTGACCAACATCAGGCAACCACCACACATTTGAATTTGTAGCACTGCCTCCTCAAAATAAAAACGGTAGTTCCATTTATCCTCTCAATCAGAAATACACAAGTCCATTTAGTCAGTAAATTGTAATCAATCCGCTGATACAGCGCAGTAATAAGAATTATGATTGATAGCTGTTAAAACGATAATTTATGAGTCCAGAGCATAACAAACACCTTTATTAAACTCAGATTCTACTAATCTATGGAGCACAATATATAAATGAAATGGATCTGAAAAATGAGTACAAACTCCGCTACCGGCTTGAATAATTCCGCCCCCTACACTGTTACGACCGACATCAAGCATCAGACCAACATCGAGCATCAGCCCACTGTCACATACCATTCAAAGTCTACATGTGCAGCCCTTGAAACAGCCACTTTTTTATCGAATGATAAATCTTATAGAAAGGAAACCTCATTTACATCGATAAATAACCGCAGCACCAGCCCCAATTTTGATGTAGCCATTGAGGTTCAGGAGGACACTGCCCCCCCAACTCAACAGCAAACCAAAGACTCAAACCTTCGTGCTTCAACACCCCAAGAGACGGTAAAATCCACAAACGAAAACCCCAACACATCAGGCTTCACCGAGGTAACGATAGACAATAATACTAGTGAGCCTAATGACGCTACTGAAGGTCTTCAGAATATAGAAAACGGCCTACAATCTCTCAAGAAAGTAATATTTGCACCTGATGCCACAGCAGGCAATGAGATAAATGAGCAACTACGAACCAATATTGACAGCCTACTGAACGAGCTTGCAACAATTAAACAAGAAGAGAGTGATGCTCAAACCAAACTCTATAAATTCGCGAAGTTCAGCGGCTACTCGCTTTTGGCAGTCTTTGCCGTCGTTAATCTTTACGGCCTTGGAAGTATTTTAACCGCCACTGGTCAAGCAAATTTTGGAGCGATTGCATTCCGCTCGATTGCGGCTATCGCACCCGCATGTCTCTATTTGGGTAACTTAGGGGCAACTTCAGAGAAACTGAAAGCGGGCGCCAGCAAGGCAATGGATTTCCTCAAAAACTGTTGCCAACACGCTAACAACCATAACCAGACAGAGGCGCAAACCTCAATCAGTACCTTGGTCAGTAGACTGAAAAATGCCCCCGAGGTGATGAAAACATCCTTTTTTGCGACACTCGGTTTGGTATACGCGGGCGGGTCAACAATATTGGATGCTTCCAATGCAAAGGCTGGCACCTTCGAAATATTCAAACTGTGGGGAGCAGGAGATACCGTTGCCAACGCATTATCTTACTTTATGGCGGCGGGCAATGGCCTTGTTGAAGGTCTCGGTACCCTGGCCTCTGTGGTTCAGGTATTCCGGCTCTATGCTGATCCAATGAAAAAATTGGTCCGTGGAAGCTACCATAGCGAAAACGAACTGAAAGAGATCGCATCCATGTTGGAGAACCTACACAATCTGGAAGTGGGTCAGGAGGGGTGCATGCGGGACTTTCTGGGCAGTATGACCTCCGCTGAGCGCACAAAATACACAGAAATTTGTAGCGACCTCAAAAAAAACAAAAATGACCTGATCAAAGAGCTTAATAAATATCTAAACAATGAAGCTCTAGATAAAGACTGTTATGGCAGACTAATGGCCGCAATAGAACTGGTGAGTATGGGATTAATTTCAATCTATGTCGGATGGCAATTTGGTTCAGCCTTTTCTGCGGGGCAAAAATTGAACCATTATAAAAATAGCTTGACCGCCTACCCTCTGGGGAAAAATGTAATGGAAACCCTGAGTTACTTCCTTCAGGGATCCGCTTTCTCTAATTACCCTATAGAAATTCTCAAAAAAATATATCAAACATTGAAAAAAATGCTTACCACGGGCATAGAGTGGCCAAAAACCGGGCAGGAGTGGGGAACAAAGGGCATTCAAATATTATTTCTTATAGCTCCAATATCCTATGCCATCGTTGCCCAGGGTGGAGCAGATGCATTACGTGAAGTCATCAATAAGGAGCATGAGTTAGGCTTAAGCTCTTCGACTATCTTATCTGATTGGGTTCCGCCAATGGGGTATGTATTTGATATCACCTTAATTGCCTCACTCTTGAGCTTACTTGGCAAGGCAACCTATGACACAGTTAAGCCACTTGCAGAATCCATTGCTACAAAGGTCAGCCTGTGTATGGGCTGCTCAAAGCAGCCGAGCTCAGAAGAGCTTGATAGGATGGAGGCAGGTCTGCCTTCAAAAGGCAATTCAGACCATAACCCTTTACTCAATAAATCGAACACAGGTTCACAATGCTCGTTCATCAGTAATAAAATGTATTATGAGAAAGGTTAAAACATAAATACCCATTCATCTTGAGCGGAGTCAAAGGATAAAACACCACACTTCGACTCCGCTCAGTGTGAACGGTATGAGTATTAGCGCTTCCCTATACTAGTCATAATGTCCTTACTGCATACAAAAAAATCAGACAGTCGTCTTGTTTATCTTACAGGTCGACTTTTCTTCTACGTAAATTCCACCGTTATAGTGATACAATGGCGCCATAATAAACGTACATTGGCAGGCGATTCATGCTTCAAGCAACATCATTTCAACAACAAGCCTTTACGGAACTGCAGAAGCAACTTAAAGAACGGATTCTGATTCTTGATGGTGCCATGGGCACCATGATCCAAGGTTACAAACTTACCGAAGAAGATTATCGTGGCGAACGATTTTCTCAACACCCCTGCGATGTCAAAGGCAACAACGACCTGCTGGTTCTGACTCAACCCGACATCATTCAACAGATACATCGAGAGTACCTGGAAGCCGGTGCCGATATTCTGGAAACCAACACGTTCAACGCCACCACCATTGCCATGGCGGATTACCAGATGGAATCTCTGGTGCCGGAAATCAACCGTGAAGCTGCCCGGCTGGCACGGGAAGTAGCGGATGAATTTACCCGCAATAATCCGAACCGCCCTCGCTTTGTTGCCGGCGTTCTTGGGCCAACCAATCGAACAGCCTCGATTTCTCCTGATGTCAATAATCCAGGTTATCGAAACACCAACTTTAATGAGCTGGTCACCGCCTATCAGGAAGCAACTATCGCACTGATTGAAGGCGGTATAGACATTCTGTTGATTGAAACCATTTTCGATACCTTAAACGCAAAAGCCGCTATCTTTGCGGTGCGAGATCTATTTGATCGGCTGGGATTTAGCTTGCCGATTATGATTTCCGGCACCATTACAGACGCTTCTGGTCGTACATTGTCTGGACAAACGACAGAAGCCTTTTGGAACTCCATAGAACATGCACAGCCAATTTCCGTCGGCTTAAACTGTGCGTTAGGGGCTTCCGAGCTGCGCCCTCATTTGGAAGACCTTTCGAACTGCGCAAATACCTTTGTCAGCGCCCACCCTAATGCTGGCCTGCCCAATGCTTTTGGTGAATACGATCAAACGCCGGACGAAATGGCGGAGATTGTCGGTGAGTTTGCCGAATCCGGGCTGGTTAATATTATTGGTGGCTGCTGCGGTACGTCTCCCGCACATATCAAAGCCATTGCAGACAAAATGGCGACCATTGCTGGTCGCAAAGTTCCAGAAATCCCTGTTGCCTGTCGTTTGAGTGGCCTTGAGCCCTTTAACATTGATCAGAACTCGCTGTTCGTCAACGTGGGTGAGCGGTGTAACGTCACCGGCTCCGCCCGCTTCAAACGGTTGGTGATCGAAGAAGATTACGATACGGCTCTTGAAGTCGCCCTGAATCAGGTGGAAAACGGCGCCCAGGTCATCGACATCAATATGGATGAAGGGATGCTCGATGCCAAAAAGGCCATGGTCACCTTTTTGAATCTGATTGCTTCTGAACCGGATATTTCCAGAGTCCCCATCATGGTGGATTCCTCCAAGTGGGATGTGATTGAAGCAGGCCTGCAATGCATTCAGGGCAAAGGTATTGTTAACTCCATCAGCATGAAAGAAGGCGAAGACGCCTTTCGTCATCATGCTCGCCTTTGCCGGAATTACGGTGCGGCGGTCGTAGTTATGGCCTTTGATGAAACCGGTCAGGCGGATACCGAAGCTCGCAAAATTGAAATTTGCCAGCGCTCCTACGACATTCTGGTGAACGACATTGGTTTTCCACCTCAGGATATTATTTTTGATCCAAACATCTTCGCTGTTGCCACTGGTATTGATGAACATAATAACTACGCCGTGGATTTTATTAATGCCGCGACGTATATCCGGGATAACCTGCCTCACGCACTGAGCTCCGGTGGTGTCAGTAATGTGTCCTTCTCTTTCCGCGGCAACAACCCGGTTCGTGAAGCCATTCATGCGGTGTTCCTGTACCACGCCATTAAAGCTGGCCTGACCATGGGCATTGTTAATGCCGGTCAGCTGGAAATCTATGAGGAGATTCCCAAAGCGCTTCGCGAAAAAGTAGAAGACGTGATTCTCAATCGCTCCGACGATGCCACCGAAGCGCTACTGGCCATTGCAGACCAATTCCGTGAAGGCGGTTCCTCGGCAAAAAAAGAAGAAGATTTGGCGTGGCGAGAATGGCCGGTGACCAAACGGCTGGAACACTCTCTGGTGAAAGGCATCACTACCTACATTCTTGAAGACACTGAAGCTGCCCGGTTAGAAGCCAACCGTCCGATCGAGGTGATTGAAGGGCCGTTAATGGACGGCATGAACGTGGTAGGTGACCTGTTTGGCGCCGGTAAAATGTTCCTGCCTCAGGTGGTTAAAAGCGCCCGTGTTATGAAGCAGGCAGTAGCGCATCTGATTCCATTTATTGAAGCCGAAAAAGGCGGAGTCAGCCGGTCAAATGGCAAGATTTTAATGGCAACAGTAAAAGGCGATGTACACGACATTGGTAAAAACATTGTCGGTGTCGTGCTGGCCTGTAACAACTTTGAAGTGGTGGACCTTGGAGTGATGGTGTCCTGTGACACTATTTTAAAAACAGCCGTAGAAGAAAACGTCGATATCATCGGGCTCAGCGGGCTGATTACACCGTCCCTTGATGAAATGGTGCATGTGGCCAGCGAAATGCAACGCCTGAATATTGAAATTCCGTTAATGATTGGCGGTGCGACCACGTCAAGGGCTCACACCGCGGTTAAGATAGAACCCCAATTTCAGAATGATCTTGCCATCTATGTGACGGATGCTTCTCGAAGTGTCGGAATTTCTACACGACTGATGAGCGATACTCTGAAAACGGAACTGGTGCAAGAGACCCGTTCCGAGTACGAGAAAATCCGCATCCGCCACGAAAAACGCAGCAACAAAAGAGCATTACTTTCCTATGAAGAAGCGCTGGATAATGCCTTTACGCCAAACTGGAAAAACTATGAACCACCAGTGCCTGCTTTTACCGGTGTAAAAACCTTCGAGGACTTCCCTCTATCCGAACTGGTGGACTACATTGACTGGACGCCCTTCTTTATGACGTGGGATCTTGCGGGCAAATATCCAAAAATCCTGCAGGATGAAGTGGTGGGTGAAGCGGCCACCAGTCTTTACCACGATGCCCGAGAGATGCTTGATAAATTGGTGAATGAAAAGCTGATTGGTGCTCGAGCGGTGATTGGTTTCTGGCCAGCAAACCAGGTCAACCGTGATGACCTTGCCGTCTATCAAGATGAGAGCCGTGAAGACGTCGTGTGTCATCTACATCATTTGCGTCAGCAGGCTCCAAAGCCTGAAGATAAACCCAACTACAGCCTTGCAGACTTTGTTGCACCGGAATCCACCGGGTTAAAGGATTATGTGGGCGGCTTTATCGTCACTGCCGGTATTGGTGCGGATGAATTGGCTAAGCAGTACGAAGATGCCGGTGATGATTACAACAGCATTATGGTGAAAGCACTGGCGGATCGTTTTGCCGAAGCCTTTGCTGAATACATGCATGAAAAAGTCCGGAAAGACTATTGGGGCTACGCATCCGATGAAACACTAAGCAATGAAGAACTGATCAAAGAGAAGTATGCAGGTATTCGCCCAGCCCCGGGTTACCCTGCCTGCCCGGATCATACGGAGAAAGAAACGCTCTTTACGTTGCTGAAAGGGGAAGAAAACAGTGGCGTTTCCCTCACTGAGCACTTTGCCATGCTGCCAGCAGCCAGTGTCAGCGGTTGGTACTTTTCTCACCCGGAAGCCAAGTACTTTGGTCTGGGAAAGATTGATCAAACACAGCTGGAGCCCTACGCAGAGCGTAAAAGCTGGTCTGTTGACAAGGCAATTCGCTGGTTACGGCCCAATCTGGCAGACTAATACCAATGTCGCTTTTAAATTATGGAGTGAGCAAGTTATTTTGGGCGACTGGGCAATACCCGAGGGCATAAAGGCGAAGAGACGAGTCATAGCCTTTATGCCCTCGGGTAGTAGCTATGGCGAGGAACTTCAACGCAGATCCAGTCGGTCAAAATGGCTGCGCAGCCCATAATTTAAAAGCAGAATTGGTATAATATCCCTCAGGGGCAGGCACTCTGCCCCGCTTATTTTCAGAGAATGATGATCAAACTGAAACCAATCCTCCATTTTCTTATCTAAAGCTCATCAAGCCATTAGCAGGTAGGAGTCAGCTTGAAACATCGGCTAACCACCATCATCAAATTGGGATTACCCATCATGCTGGCCATGCTCTCTCAAAGCATGATCAATCTGGCAGATGCGGCGTTAGTGGGTCCCCTTGGTGAAGCCGCTTTGGCTGCCGTGGGTGCCGGCAGTTATGCCAATTTTGTTGCATTATCCTTACTGGCAGGCCTTTCCGCCGGGATTCAAGCTCAAGTAGCTCGAAGAGATGGCGCCGGGCGAACAGCAGAATGCATTGTCCCGATCAATCATGGATTATTACTTTCAGTGTTATTTGCATTGCCAGTGAGCCTGCTGTTAGCCAGTGCTGCCCCCTGGTTACTGAACCTGATCTATCACTCAAACACCGCTTCCTTCACCAGCGATGCCACGGCTTACTTTCAGATACGTGTGTTGTCGCTGCCTGCGGCGGCGATGATCCTGTCATTTCGGGGGTTCTGGAATGGCGCGGGTCAACCCAGATCATTTCTTTATCTTTTGGTGATCACTCATATCAGCAACGTTGCGATCAGCTATTTGCTCATCTATGGGAACTTTGGCTTGCCGGCATTAGGCGTTAAAGGCGCCGCATTAGGTACCCTAATTTCGATGTACCTTTGCGCCCTCCTTAACTTCATCAAGGTAAAGCAACAAACAAAAGCCAGTGGCTTATTATCGCAATGGGGCAACCTGTCATCCTTTAAACGACTGGTGCAACTGATCATCCCCGACTCACTGCAGCAAACCTTATTCGCTTTGGGAATGATGCTGCTGTTCGCTATGGTTGCCAAAATGGGGACATCCGCCATGGCGGTGGCCCATGTATTGATGAATATTTCGTTGGTATTGATCCTGCCCGGACTCGGACTGGGGATGGCTGCCAACACACTGGTCAGCAAAAGTCTGGGCGCTCATGAGCCTGAACGAGCATGGCAATGGGGGCAGGAAACCATGTATACCGCTTCTGCCAGCTTGCTCCTGCTCAGCCTGCCATTACTGCTGATGCCTGAGACAGTGCTTGCTCTCTTTCTGCATAATCCGGCATTAGTTCAACTTGGAAAAATACCGCTGCAACTCACCGGCATCGGATTAATACTGGACGCGCCCTCTCTGGTTTTTATTCAGGCATTACTGGGCGCTGGTGCTAATCGAGTAGTTTTATACATTCGTTTCTTATTGCAATGGTTGCTGCTACTGCCCGTCTGTTGGCTGATTGGGCCAGAGCTGGGGCTGGGGCTGACCGCCTTTTGGGCAGTCACCACTATTCAACGGTTAATCAGTTCCATCAGTTTTATGGCCGTATGGAATGCCCGAAAGTGGAGCCGGATTTCGATCTGATACCAATGTCGTTTTAAAATTTTGGAGCGAGCAAGTTATTTTGAGCGACTGGGCAAGGCGAAGAGACGAGTCATAGCCTTTACGCCCTGTGGGTGGTAGCTATGGCGAGGAACTTCAACGCTGATCCAGACGGTCAAAATAGCTGCGCAGCCCATAATTTAAAAACAGAATTGGTATAACTCAAGACTTGTAGATATCCAGAATGATATTACAGGAATCGGTATTCAGTGATTTGTCACAGGTAATGACCACCGCTGATTCGCAGGTTTGAACCACACCTGAGTACATAATTGCGCGAGCATCATCGGTCATTGCGGCACTGTCTTGAAAACCAGCATTGCGTACCAACTCTTCATGGGTATTATTAACGCAACGCTCATAGGCTTTCTGTACCACAAGATTATCGGAAAGTAGCTGAATTTCATCGATAACAACGCTGGACTCAACCTGCCCACAACCGCTCATGACGAGAGCCAGAAAACCTGGGAGCACAAAACGAAGCAAGGAGGAATCAACATATCGAAAGTGACACAGACGAAAAGCAACGGTGATTATTTTTATCATTATTATATGTCTCACGGTTTACCAAGCGGTTTCTTTTGCCCATTAAGTACCCGGCCATATGGAATCGAATATTTCATAGGGCTGGGTACTTATCCTTGGGCTAATATCCTTACTTAGCAGAACGCTGAAACCGTCACGAATACTAACAGTTTAAATAACCATCAACAGCAAAGTCGGTCACAAATTTACGATCGCTAAACAGGTAGCTGAGGCACTCGTGCTGACCACGGGGTAATTATTGACCTTGCCGGAAACATATTTCGTACATAGTTGGCCAAGCTCTCTGCAAGGCGCAACGACGGCAGTATACATAAGCTATGTGTCCAGAGTTGCAAGGCAGCCTGAGGTGCTGATCAATAAGTCAGAAAATATGAATTCAGCTGGTCAACTACTTACAATAGCGATTACTCAAATTTACCAGCAATAAAACTTATTCCCTTCACTGATGTCAAACCTATTAAACTTGTGGGACTCAATCATTTCTTCTAATCAATCATTTCTTCTAAGGGTGGCATCCAGCCATGAATCAGGCTGAATACGTTCAATATTCAAGCGGCAACGACAAGGTAAAAGCCTTTATAAAAGGGGCTATCGCCATACTACCGATTAGTGTTGCCGTTATCCCCTGGGGGATTTTAACCGGCTCTTTGGCCATTGAGTCAGGCCTTGACCCACTGCAAAGTCAGGGGCTATCTGCCATTATCTTTGCCGGCGCGGTGCAACTGGCGATCATGGGCATGATTCAAGCCGGAGCTGGGATCGCCAGTATTCTTGTTTCGGTACTGTTTATTACTTCACGGCACTTTCTTTACTCTATGGTGATGCGCAGCCAGATCAGTTCGCTCCCCCTTCGCTGGCGACTTTCTCTGGGCTTTCTATTAACCGATGAGTTGTTTGCCATCGCCAACCCCGGGCAGCATCCTAAGTTTGATCGCTGGTATGCCTTGGGGGGTGGTCTGTTTTTCTATTTGGGCTGGAACATCGCTACCCTGGTCGGCATTATCGCCGGCGAACAGATAGACGACCTTGATAGCCTTGGGCTTGATTTCGCCATCGCCGCCACATTCATTGCATTAATAATACCCATGATAAAAAAGGGTTCTCTGCTGCTTTGCGTGCTCACGGCCACGGTGGTTTCAATTATCAGCGAATACCTTCACTTTCAACCCAGCCTTTTGATTGCAGTGCCCGTGGCCATGTTGGTTGGTTTTCTGTATGCGCGTTCTTTTGAGGGGGAGTAACGAATGAACACATGGTCCATTCTGTTATGCGTTGCGGTATTAGTTTACGGCAGTCGGTTTCTATTGATGGAGCCATGGTTACCGCTGCGCTTATCTCAAAACGTGCAACAACTCTTGACCTATTCTGCACCTGCAGTGCTAACCGCCATTGCGACACCCATTGTCTTCTTTCCTGAAAAGCAACTAAGCATTAGTATTGATAACCATTATCTGGTAGCAAGCATCATCGTCGTATTATTAGCAAAACTGACGAAAAACACACTCATTACGGTCGTACTGGGAATGCTGTGTTTTGCGTTACTGCACCGATAAAAAGCTGACAAAAGGGGAACTAAGTTCCCCTCTATTTATGATTACTTTTTTCCAGAACCAGTAATGGACCCCATCAATTTGGCAACGGATTTTTTAAAATCATCAATGGCAGATACGCCCAGCTTTTTCACATCCATAAGATGCGGCTCTGCCTGATCGAAGTACTCATCAAGATGATCGATTTCTTCATGCTGCATATCCAGACGTTCCGATTCCAGCTCCTTCTCCAGCCGTTTTAGTGTCGCCTTTACTTCCTTAATCTGAGCTTTCAACTCTTTGCGATGTGCCTTGTATTCCTTGAGTGTTGGCATGATTGTCTCCTCAGGCAGTAAACGCGATCAAAATAGCGGGCAGAATAAAGAATACGCCGATGACATAGGCCAAAACCATCCACTTATTCCGGCTGGCTTTTTGAGCAAATCGTCGGGCTATTGTCGGTGGTATTTTTCTCAGGAACGGAATACCGTAAATAAGCACGACAGCGGACACATTAAATAATAAGTGCACCAAGGCAATCTGCAGAGCAAAGAAGCCCATTGCCCCCTGAACGGCGGTTGCGGCTAACAACGCCGTAATGGTCGTACCGATATTCGAACCCAGAGTAAATGGATATATCTCTTTCAGTTTGAATATGCCATTACCCGCCAACGGCACAATAAGACTGGTGCAAGTAGAAGACGACTGTACGGCAATGGTCATCATCATACCGGAAAAAATACCAGTACCTGGGCCACGGCCAATGGCTTTGTGCAAAATCTGCTTGGCTTTGCCAACCATCAACTGCTTAAGCAATTTACCGAGAAAAATAATGGAGATAAAAATACAGGCAAGCCCGACAAGCGCTAGGCTGACACCGCCCCAGAGATCCGGTAACGACCCGAACAAACCTTTAAACAGATTAACCACTGGCGAGGTCAGTACTTTGACAAAATCCAGTCCTTTAATGCTATAGGTTCCGCCGCCCATAAGTAGTGACGCCAGCATATTGGACGCTTTGGCGAGAAAGCCAGTCATAATTTCCAGTGGCAGGAAAATCATGACCGCCATTAAATTAAAAAAGTCGTGAACCGTTGCCGCTGAAAATGCACGACGGAACTCTTTTTTCTTGCCAACATGGCCCATACTCACCAGAGTATTCGTCACGGTTGTACCAATGTTTGCCCCCATAATCATGGGAATGGCCATTTCGACGGGCAAGCCACCGGCCACAAGACCCACAATAACGGACGTTACCGTACTGGATGATTGCACGACGGCAGTCGCAAGGGCACCGGTCACCAATCCCATGATTGGATTGGTAGCAAAAGCAAACAGTTGACGTGCGCCGTCTGCTCCACCAGACGCCCACTTGAATCCCGATCCGATCATACCTACCGCGGCGAGCAGCAGGTAGATCATCAAAACAACAAATAGCCACTGGACGACATGACTTTTAGAGTCAGCCGGCATGGCTGCAGAACTGGGTTGCATTTAAACATCCTGCGAAATGATCAATCGGACTTCCCGACAGCCATGATCAACACTGCCGGAGAGAAGGTTGGCTGTATATCAAACAAACAGCCTTTGAAGAGCGCATAGGATAAAGAAACACGGGTTCAGTCTCAACCCTGCTCCATCACTAAAAGTACCATCCCCTGACAACCAGTCACGATCACATTGTGGCCCCGCGCGACAGAACGATCCGATTGAACCTTCCAGAACGTATCGCCGATCTGGAGTTTACTGATCCCTGCCGGAAGGTCGTGATCCAGCAAAACCGTTCTGCCAACCAGCTGCAGCGCACGGTTATTAAGTTCTGGGCTATCACTCTTATTGTTTACTTTGCGGAAAAATTTCCAATAAGCCACCGTAAAAAGCAGACTGCCAATACCAAACCACATCAGCTGAGAAGGCCAACTCACATCGGGGGAAATCCAGAGAATCAGCGCGACTAATGCCGAAGCGGCAGCGCTGCCTAACAAAAAACCACCAGCGCCCAAAGCTTCTGCACCCAGAAAAACAAAGAACAGAATAAGCCAGTGCCAGGGTTCAAAAGACATTGCTATATCCATCAGCCATCCTTCCGTTGTGAAACGTCTCCAACCAGCTCCTTGATACCGGCGATAGAGCCGATCAAACTGCCGGCCTCTAAAGGCATCATGACAATTTTGCTGTTGTCTGCAGAAGCCACATCTTTAAGCGCCTCTACATATTTCTGAGCAACAAAGTAATTAATGGCCCGGTGATCACCTTCTGCAATGGCCTTGGATACACGACTGGTGGCAACCGCTTCGGCTTCTGCCAGACGTTCCCTGGCTTCCGCTTCACGTTTGGCCGCTTCTAATGCACCTTCTGCCTTAAGAATCTGCGCCTGCTTTGCACCTTCGGCCACTTTAATGGCCGCTTCCCGGGAACCTTCTGCTTCGAGAATCTGTGCGCGCTTTTCCCGCTCCGCCTTCATCTGGCGTCCCATGGATTCAACCAAATCAGCCGGTGGTGCGATGTCACGCAACTCTATACGCGTCACTTTCACACCCCATGGGTCAGTTGCCTCATCAACTTTGGTCAACAGTCGTTCATTGATACGGTCGCGGTTGGATAACATTTCATCCAGTTCCATAGAACCGAGCACCGCACGAATGTTAGTCATCACCAGGTTCTTCATGGCGCGATCCAAATCATTGACCTCATAAGAGGCTCTTACTGGATCCTGAACCAGATAAAAACACACCGCATCGGTAGTGACCTGAGCATTGTCAGAACTGATTACTTCCTGGGGCGGAATATCCAGCACCTGCTCCATCATGTTTATTTTCTTACCAATCGCATCAACCACCGGAACAATGACATGCAGCCCGGGGCTGAGAGTGCGCGTGTACTTTCCAAAGCGTTCGACAGTGTAATTGTATCCCTGAGACACGATTCTGACACCGGTAGTGATCAGCACGCCAATCAGTACGACGAAGACAATGGCGGTTATTTCCATACCCATTAGAGCTCCCGCTGTAGAGTGAAGCGGGAGAGTAAAACCTCCCACATTATTATTCGGTTTAAACGTTCAGTCAGTGTACGACAGCAATCACTTCATACGAAAGCACTTCAGAATAAAAGCGTAATTGAACGCCTCTTCATCAATCCACTCATAACGTTTGCTGGCGCCGGCATGACCAGCATGCATATTAATATTGAGTAGCAACAGGTTGTCGTCTGTTTTTCGATCACGAAGTCGGGCGACCATTTTTGCGGGTTCCCAATAGGTTACCTGCTCATCAGAAATACCCGAGTTAAACAACATGGGCGGATACGCTTTTGCCTCAACATTGTCGTAAGGCGAGTACTTCATGATGTAATCAAAGTCACCGGCGTTCTCGACAGGGTTGCCCCACTCTTCCCACTCTGGTGGCGTTAATGGCAGAGAAGCATCACTGATGGTGTTAATCACATCAACAAACGGCACATCAGCAACCACAGCACCAAACAAATCTGGCCGGAGATTGGTCACAGCCCCCATCAACAAACCACCCGCACTGCCGCCATTGATGGCAACCTGACCTTTTTGACCATAACCCTGATCAATCAAGTGTTCCGTCACATCAATAAAATCGTAAAAGGTATTCAGCTTATGGCGCATTTTTCCATCAAGGTACCAGCTATACCCTTTCTCATCTCCGCCCCGAATATGGGCAGTGGCGTAAACAAAACCACGATCCACCAGGCTGAACAGTTTGGATGAGAAACCAGCCGTCATACCAAAACCATAGGAACCATAGCCGTATACCATTAATGGGTTGGCGCCATCGAGTGTCAGGCCTTTCTGATGAATGATCGTCACAGGAACCTGTGCGCCATCTCGCGCCTTCACATATTCACGATGAACTTCATAGTGTTCCGGATCAAAATTTGGGGTTTCCCGGGTGTATAAATGCGTTGTGGAGGCCGTTGTTAAATCGAGTTCAAGCACCGTTGCCGGGCGAATAGGAGAAGAGTAATCCAGCCTGACTTTGGTGACGTTATGATCCCAATCGCCGGAAAAATCCAGTTCATAAGCTTCATCTGGCATGGAAACCAAGTGTTCTTTACCCGATTCCATATTCACTACGATTAGCTCATTCAACCCCCGTTCATTGTTTTTCTGTTCGATAATCAGGTAATGACTGTAAAAATGGATTTCATCAAGACTGGTGGTTTCACTCTCCTTTCGGATTAGCTGCCACGCTGTCTGATCCCACTGTTGTACACTGGTTTTGAACAGCTGAAAATTATGGGCTTCATGAAGATTCGTGAGAATATAGAAATCCCCTCGATAGTGATCAATATCAAAGACCACATCATCTTTGCCATGGGCAAATAGCCGAAAATCTAACGTCTTTCGAGGAGAGACATAAACGACCTGGCTGGAGCCGCTGTTCAGGTAAACCATCAGATAGTCTCGATCTGTCGTTTCTCCCAGAGATAAAAACATACTGTCGAATTCATCGGGCTTTGAGTAAACCAACTCTTTCGCGCTTGGTCCTTTATGAATATTGACCCGATAGATATCGCGCCCTCTGGCCTGTTCATCGCGCTCAACAATCAATAGATGTTCGTCGTCCACCCAGAGAATGGAGCCGGTACTGTTTGGAAAGGACCAGTCAAGATCTTCGCCGGTTTCAAGGTTGCGCACTTTAATCGTGCGATCCATAGAGCCCGTCAAGTTAAAGCCATAAGCCAGAAAGCTATTAATCCGATTAGTGACCGATGGACCAAACATGAATAGCTCTTTGCCTTTGGCTTCCTGGTTAACGTCCATATACACCGTTTCGGGAGCTTCCATGGATGTGTGCCGACGGCAGAGAACAGGATAGTTCTTACCTTTTTCTTCACGATAGTAGTAAAGATAATCACCTTTCTTCACTGGCCAGGATTGGTAGTCTTCTTTAATCCGGGAAAGAATTTCATCGTACAGTGACTCACGGACCGGCTGGTAATCTGCCATCTGCTCATCTTTATAGGCAGCTTCTGCTTCAAGATATTTCAGAATGTCCGTATTTTTAAAATCCAGATCCCCTGCCACGATTTTTTGCCAGTTTTCATCACGGAGCCATTGGTATTCATCGATACGTGTCTGTCCGTGTTGTTCGATGGTGACCGGTATTTTTGCAGCAACAGGGGCGTTCAAAGGCGATTCCTCAACACTGATTAACTTTGCAGGTGGTTGTTGCAGAACAGAAACAACCACCAATATGATTGTATAATATAAGCTAAAACCAAGAAATTACTTTATCATGCTCCAGGCTTTGCTTCACAAACTGCTCATAGTTTATGGCAAGACAATCGTCAGGGGCGTTAATGCCTCGGGCTTTCAGATCCTGATTCATGGCTATTAGCTTACAGGTGGAACGTATAGTCTCTAATTGTCGTTTGCCAACCAGCAGCCCATAAATACCGTCTTCAATCAGTAAGATGGTATCGCCCTCAGCAACACTTCGCAGGCAATTATCAAAAGGCTGCCCCGTTTTATTGATGGTATGCAGTGTTTTCATCAGAAATTCAAAACCCTGGAGTGCTGCTGAATAAATAGTGGCAATTCATCGGCAGACAGTATCGTAACGCTTTCTTGAAGATCGCCAAGGCTCAGGCCTCGTTCATCCAACGACGTTTGATCAACATGGATTTCATCAACACCGTAAAGTGGTAATGCCTGCAACATAGAGGACAGGTTTTTACGGCCAATGCTGTTGCTATCCTGTCCTTTGACTAACTGATAAACACCATCGCCCATAAGCAGCAAATGGGTTTCCAGATCATAAGAGGCTGAAACCAGCGCGACATCCAGAGCTTCACGGGCAAACTGACCGTGATAGGGAGCACGGGTTGAGACCACACAGATGGAATGACTCATATCAGCCTCCAAAGGTCACAAAACGATCGGCAGAAACAACACCATCCAAGAGTTGCCCAAGACCCGATAACTCATAACCTTCACGCAGATTATGAGCCGGCAGGCTGTATCGCTCAGCCTCACGACCATCAACCACACCTCTTCTGAGAGCTGCAGCAATACAGACAACAGCATCCAGTTTGTTTTTTTGCACAAACGTTTGCCACTCATCAGGAAGATTCATTTCATCCTGAGGCGGCTGAGCCAAACCAGTGGCCACATTCACACCATCCTGATAGAAAAACAGCCGAACAATCTCATGCCCCTGAGCCACTAGTGCCTGGGCAAATTGCAAGGCACTGTGAGGTGCCTGACTGTTGGCCGGAGCTCCGTAGATGGCCAGCGCAAACTTCATGGAATAAACCTTTTTAATGACTATCGAATGATCTTAACAGAAAACAAAAAAGCCCCACCAAACGGTGAGGCTTTTTCTTCAAGCAGACAACAATCAGTCGTCACTGGCACCCAGCAGGTGAAGCAGTGCAGTAAACAGATTGTAGATATCCAGATACAGAGAAACGGTAGCGCGGATGTAGTTGGTCTCACCACCGTGAATGATACGGCTGGTATCAAACAGGATAAAGCCGGACATCAGCAGCACAATCAGTGCAGACAGCGCCATGCTGGCAGCGGGCACATTGAAGAACATCAAAGCGATACTGGCAACCACGGCAACAATCAGACCCACCATCAGGAAGCCACCCATGAAAGAGAAATCTTTACGGGTAGTCAGCACATAAGCAGACAGAGAGAAAAACACAACAGCGGTTCCGCCCAGAGCCTGCATGATCAGAGATGGGCCGTTAGCCATTCCCAGATAGTGATTCAGCATTGGTCCGAGGGCAGCACCCAGAACACCGGTAAAGGCAAATACAGCCACGATGCCTTTGGCAGAATCCGCCGTTTTGTTCACAACAAACAGCAGACCAAAGCCTACCAGAGAAAGAACCAGAGCCGTCATCTGGCTGATTTGCAGAGCCATGGCAACGCCAGCAGTGAAAGCACTGAACAGCAGAGTCATGCCCAGCAGCATATAGGTGTTGCGGAGAACTTTGTTGATCTCGATGCCAGCACCGATGCTGGCCGAAGCTGTCATTGCAGGTTTGCGATCCATCTTGATTATTCCTCTATCTGGATGTCTATTTTGATTATATCAGACCGATCTGCTAGGGCTATAGTTTTAACAATTCCTGACAAACCATTACCTTAGAAGCTGTTCACAATCTTTCTGCGAGCTGCAAACGATGATAAAACGCCCCTGTTTTTCAGTTTTCTTCGTTGCGTAGCGCCACTATGCGCCTCAAAAAACTGAAAAACAGGAACATTTTCTCCTCGTTTTCGCTATTCGCAAAAGATTATGAACAGCTTCTTAGCGTGATCCTACGTGGCACACAGCGTAACATCAATTCCATAAAATGCCTTCCAGAACCAAGTCCTGATTATTACCCTTTATCGACGCCCCACCACAACCTTTGCAGAGTGAAGTGTGAATTCTGTACCGTTCTTTCGATAAATTCTGTTGATTAAGGGTGTTTTCCAGCTCTGCAGCCCACTCGTTCATTCCGCTGATTCTTTGATCATACTCGGATATTCCGTCGGGCAGCTCCCCACGAATGATAAAGAGCGCCTGAGAAACTTCATCGTTTTTCAATTGGCTGGTGAATTGGCTGAGCCGCTTTTCCAACGACACCTTATTAGAAAGAATCATTGCAAAGCCAGAATCAGAACTGGCCTGAATACCGCCTTCCGGCTCAAAAATATCAACCAGTGTGTAAACCCGGCCATTACCCCGTTTGACGGAATACACGAAATAAACAGCCCCAGCCTGTTCACCAACGAAGTAAGACTGGGCTTTATCCTGACCGTACAATCTGGGAATTTTAAATATTTCGTTGGCCCAAAAGTTACTGGCACCACAGGAAAAGCTCTGACATTCAAAAAGCGGCTTCACGCCCAGCTCTTTCAATCTGGTAACAAAGAAGTCATAACCCTGCTCACTGCCATGGCCTGATGACAGTTGATACAACGTTCGATGCAGCATGCCACTTTGCCAGCGGGCATTGTCTGATGTAACCACGCCATTGACCCGTTTCATCCGGCTGGTGATCACCGGATGATTTTGCCGGGCTTCCTTGATGGATATTTCGACCTTGCCGTTAGGATAAGAAGGCAAAGGCTCACGGGCGCTGTAACCAATAGACGGAAGTAGCCCGATAAACAGGCAGGCAATAAAACGCCTCACCCCAAGGGAACGAAAACCTGCGCTCTGTCTAACTGGTGCTGGTTGTAAAACGATATTCACCATGCCATCCCCCCTGGTCACTAATCACATCATACCCTAGAGCTGAACACAGAGTTAACTACTGCAGCAACCGATTCTACCTGATCGTCCATATGCAGATGGTGATGTCCTTCCATGGCATGAAACACAAAATGCGGCAGTTGATGGGCAAATTCATCCACTATTTGCCCGGATACCCCTTTACTGGCATACACAACATGTGCCGGACAAATCACTTCGTTAGGAAAAGCCAGGGTTTGCTCCAGAGTAAATCGTGTGGGCGAACCCAGTTTCAGCCTGGCATCGTGAGTCCACACCCAACCGTCATCCACCTCCCGCATGGATCTATCCACCAAAAGCTCAGCAGATGCGGAAGACACTTTGAACTCACTCAGGGTTCTGGCTCGAATGGCTTGTTGTTTTGAACGGTAGACGGTTTTCGGTAATTGATCCGTCGGTGTCTGACGCTGCAAGATATATCGGGTCAATGCACCAGGGGACTCTTCAGGCTTGCGAGGTCGGGGGAAAAGACCATCAATGGCCACCAGCCCGGTCAAACGATCTTTTAAAACCGAGCCTGCCGCCATGGTACATACGACAGCGCCCAGAGAATGACCAACCAATCCAAATTTATCCAGCTTCAAGGCATCTGCGATATACAACAGATCCTCAACATAGTGCCAGACATCGTAGCTGAAACCAGCAGGCCGATGTTGAGAATGACCGTGACCCGCCTGATCCACAGCAATCAGCCGGATTCCCTGAAGGTGAGGTGCCATAGGTGTAAAACTGGCGAGGTTATCCAACCAGCCATGCAGTGCAATCACCGGATGTCCATCAGGATCACCCCACTGTACCGCTGAAAAGGTTAAATGCGGTGTACTGATGGTGATCGCCTCAGGCTGCATCAAGAATTCCTTATGATCGAAAACAATAAAAACCGAGAAAAGACGATAATAAGAGCAAGGCTGGAAAGATACAATAAAGAGGCTTATCCACGAAGAGGCTATCCCCGAAGAGACGCCCCCAACGCAAGCATTATTTATCAGACTCAAATAGCGGCTCAAGCATAGGCATCGACATAGCCTGATGAACCAACGCCATTAAATCCAACTCACAAAGGCGTGTCATTTCCTTTAGGTCCTCCAGCACATAGTAAACGGGCTGCAGGATATCAATGCGATAAGGGGTTCTCAGAGCCGTTAAAATATCAAAAGGTGCACGAACGGGTATCGAGCTTTCCAGCGCATAAGCGGTTTCGCCAAAGCTCGAAAGTATACCACCGCCGTATATTCGCAGGCCTTTTGATGTATTGAGAAGACCAAACTCAACGGTCATCCAATACAGTCTGGCTAAATACGCTCTTTCCTCTTTAGTTGCAGAAAGCGCCAAACGGCCATAGGTTTCGGTAAAATCTGCAAACGCCTGATTGGTCAATAATGGGCAATGACCAAATATTTCATGAAAAATATCCGGCTCCTGAAGGTAATCAAGTTCCTCCCGAACCCGGATAAACGTAGCGACCGGAAATTCTCGATTGGCCAGCAATTTAAAAAATCGATCAAAAGAAATCAGAGCCGGCACTCGAGCGACACCCCACCCGGTTCGTTGTTTCAATACGCCATTAATTTCATCAAGCTGAGGAATACGATCCGGCGGCATAGACAGAACCTCAATGCCTTCGAAATACTGATCGCAGGCACGAGCTTCCAGCTGCTTTATCTGGCGCTGATAGAGCATGCTCCAAGTTTCATTTTCTTCATCGGAATAATGAATATAACCCGATTCATCTGGAACACGAGCCTTGTACTTTGTTCTTTTCATGACACACCACCTCTGTCAGATACTAAGTAGTTAACCACCTGAAATCATATTTTCTGACTCATTGCTCAGACCCTCTGACTGCGTTGCAACTCTAGTCACATAGCTCGCTATGCTCACGCTGTTGCGCCTTGCAGAGAACCTGGTCAAAAAGCCAGAAATATTCGACTCCAAATGGTCAACTACTTATAGAACCCCCCGCTCAATCTGGTCTCTTTCAATACTCTCAAACAGGGCCTTAAAGTTCCCTTCACCAAAACCCTCGTCACCTTTCCGTTGGATAATCTCAAAAAAGATTGGCCCGATGACCGTTTTAGTAAAAATCTGCAGTAGTAAACCTCCGTCTTCGGTAGGTGCACCATCTAACAGAATATTATTGGATTTCAGTGTGTCCACATTTTCATGATGCCAGGGCAGGCGTTTAGCCAGCATTTTATAGTAAGTCTCTGGCGGACCCGGCATAAAATCGGTACCGCTGCGCCGCATATCCGGTACTGTTTTATAGATGTCATTGGAATAAAGCGCAATGTGCTGAATTCCTTCTCCATGATATTGCTTCAGATATTCTTCAATCTGGCTTTTATCATCGGATGACTCATTGATGGGTATCCGCAGCTTGCCGCAAGGGCTGGTCATGGCTCTGGATTTCAGGCCCGTTAGCTTTCCCTCAATATCGAAATATCGAATTTCTTTAAAATTAAATAGATCTTCGTAGAACGAAGCCCATTTATTCATATTCCCCTGGTGGACATTATGGGTCAGATGATCGATATAACTAAGCCCAAGCCCTTCAGGTTCAGGATCAACACCATCAATAAACTCAAAATCATTGTCGTAAATAGAGCCATTGTCCCCATAACGGTCCACAAAATAAATCAGACTACCACCAATCCCCAAAATAGAAGGAATAGTCAGTTCACCAGCACCAATCTGGTGAGCCGGGCCTGCTTTGCCCCCCAACCTTAATGCTCGCTGATAAGCATACTCAGCATCTTCCACCCGAATACTGAAAGCACAGGCACAAGGCCCGTGCAACTGAGCAAACTGCTCTGCAAAAGAACCCGATTCACGGTTAACAATAAAATTCACATCACCCTGCCGGTAAAGAGTGACTTTTTTGGAACGATGTTCTGCAACACGGACAAAACCTAACTGTTGAAACAGTTCATCCAGCACCGTTGAATCCGGTGCCGAATATTCCACAAATTCAAAGCCATCGGTGCCCATTGGGTTTATATCGCTGATTATTCTTCGCTTATTCATGGTCATCCCTCACTTTCTTATATAAAAAGTATACGACTGACCCAATGCAAAAGCCTTGCGTCCTGCAGGCCACTTTTGCATGATGATACAAAGGTTTTGTATCAGGAAGATGGCCAATGACTTTAATGTGCGCTAACCCGGATATTATATAAACAGCCTCCTGATTCTCTCCTTAATGATCGGCTATTCAACACTTAAAATAACAACTCCACCCTGTTGTGGTTTAAAACATAAGCGGCGGATAAGGAGTGCAACATGAACAAAAACCCCTTGGATGCCTTCGACCTGAAGCTATTATCCGAACTTCAACAGGATCATTCGTTATCGCTCCACCTGCTGGCAGAACGCATCAATTTATCATCCTCTCAGTGTTCAAGACGGATCGCCCGTTTGAAAGAAAATGGTTACATCCAAAAACAGGTGACGGTGTTGAATCCGGTCGCCATCGGGCTCAATGTGGAGGCATTTATTACCGTTCGCCTGAATAATCATTCATCCGATACTGCAAATTATTTCAAACAGGCTATTATCAATTTCGCGCCGGTATTGGAGTGTCATGCCATCACCGGCAGTGATGGCGATTACCTGCTCAAAGTCGTGGCAAAAAATCAGCAGGCGCTATCGTACTTCCTGATGGAAGAGCTGATGAAAATACCCGGTGTTAGCCAGCTTAAAACCGCAATGACACTTTCAGTGATAAAATCAACAACAGAGTTGCCACTGGAAATCTAGATAGATTATGGAGTTTCCAATGAAGTTCACCCTGCTCGGCACAGGCAGCGTCAAAGGGTGTCCCGTGTATGGTTGCGACTGCCCTGCCTGCATCAATACGCTGATGAATCCTTTTCTGACCCGGCGGTCAGCCTCTGCGACCCTTGAGTCCGAAGGCGAGTTGATTCTCATTGACGCCGGCCTGACCGATCTTGAAGACCGCTTTCCCGCGGGTACTTTACGACAGATTCTGCTCACTCACTATCATATGGATCATATTGCCGGGTTGTTCAGTCTGAGGTGGGGCAGAGCCCTTAACATTCCGGTCTATGGGCCAGACTGTGATGATGCCCCTGTTGAGTTAATCAAACACACCGGCATTCTTGATTTCACACAGGCAATAACACCTTTTGCCCGCTTTCTGTCCGCTGGCATTGAGATCACACCGTTGCCTCTGAAACATTCCCGTCCAACCTATGGATACCAATTTCGACAAAATGGAAAAAACGTCATCTACCTAACAGACACCCTTGGGTTGCCTGATGAAACATTGACTTATTTAGCCCGCGACTCTATCGATGTGATGATCATTGATTGCAGTTATCCACCTAACCTGGAAAATTTCCCCGGTGCCCATAACAGCCTCACCGATGTCATTCATCTCCACGAAGCTATTCATCCAGCAAGAACCATTCTGACCCATATAGGCCATGAGATGGATCATTGGATGAGCACCAACACACTCCCGGAAAATATTGAACCCGGACATGACGGTATGGTGATTATGGTTTAAAAAACCCGCTTCAGAGCAAACCATCCAATCTCCGACTATGATGATTCCTTAATCCGATTGTTAATCATTGAGAGTAATCGTTAGATGTCCGAATACACTGAACTCATGGGTGAACTTCTGGAGCTGGGCGCCAGCGCAAATCCGGCGCTGCCTTTTACCGCCTGCATACTGGATGCCTCCGGCCAAATTCTGGTAACCGCTTGTAACGCCAGCCACATCAGCCCTCTTTATAGTGCAGAAGGTCTTGCCCTTCACTCTCTGGCCAGTGAATTTGATTGTCGAGACCAACAACCTCTGACGCTACTAACGACGGCAGAGCCAGATGATTTAAGCTTGATGGCCATATATCGTTCCAGACGTCAGGGCATCAACATTAATCAAATCGTCTACGCCGTGCCTCGTGCAAAACTGAAAACGCTGTGGCCAGATGACCCTAGCCAGGGTCTTGATGAAAGTTTGAAACGGTTTCCTGAAAGCTTTAGAAGTTCATTAACGATTGAAGGCAACGAGCTGGCTGATGAGTGTTTCGATGCGTTCGAAGAAGGAAAAATGCTAACCGATAAAGGTGAGGCACCACTAAAAAGTCTGGATATTGACCAGTACTGGATGACCGGGGACTGGTTATTGGATGACTGGGAAGATTTTGAAGAGTAATGTTTGAATCTATCATCAACCAACCGTAAAAGGCAGAAGACAGTAACGCTTCTGCCGCTCACTTTCTGATAGCAACACCGCCCGAGAAGCACGCCATAAAACTGTGATAACCGATACTGGATAATCACTTTTAAAGAGAAACGTCAACGCCCAACCCCACGTAAAGGGCTGTTTTTAAGAGCGCTTAACCACTCATCTTTGATACAAACCATCAATCAAACCAAAGAAGACAGATACAAAATAACAATTTGCCTCTACGCCAATAGATTCAATATCTACAGGGAAGTGCCCCAAAACTCGCCCACTTTGATGCCATGACTATATTTTCAATACAGATTCAGATTTGCTCTCTGTTGGAGAGAAAGCACTTTTGAACCACCTTGCGAATGTCTCATGTGCATTTGCACATTTATGGAAGAAAACTGGAGAGCACCTATGAAAGCCATTAAACAACTCTTTTCCGCTATTGCCATTGCCAGCGTTTCACTGTCGGCCAATGCAGACCTGGAACTGCGTGTTGACCGCCCTGATCATGACCTGACAGCCAGAGTTTATATGGATAATAAACCGGTTAAAGGCGCGACCGTTGTTGTTCACAGAGACAATGGTTTTAATCAGGAAATGACCACAGATGATATGGGACGCGCAAACTTCACCAGTCTGGTTGGTTATGGCCCGGTAACTATCAAAGCATCAAAAGATGGTCAGGACAGCAATGCCCGTTTTGTCTTTCTTAATATGAAATAAATATATGAAATAAATGGTTGAATGCCGGTCGACTCATGCCGACCGGTTTCCCAAACTACCTGCCTCTACACCTTCAACTGTCACTCATCAAATAACGAGAATGAAACGCAAGATGATCGGCAATAAAGGTGCTGATGAAGTAATACGAGTGGTCATACCCTTCTTGCATCCTTAGCTCTAAAGGATAACCCGCTGTCTTAGCCGCAGACTGCAGTGACTCCGGACGTAACTGCTCAGCAAGAAACTGATCGGCACTTCCCTGATCGACGAGTGCCGGCACTTTTGCATCAGACGACAACATTAACTCCGTTGCATCGTATTGACGCCAAAGCAGTTCATCATCACCCAGATAGTTTGCAAACGCTTTTTGCCCCCATGGGCAATTGATGGGATTACTGATAGGGCTGAATGCTGACACCGATGCATAACGTTCAGGGTTTTTCAGGGCAATAGTCAGAGCGCCATGGCCGCCCATTGAGTGGCCTGAAATACTTCTTTTTTCAGATACCGGGAAATTAGCTTCGATTAACCCAGGCAGTTCAGAAACAACATAGTCGTACATCCGATAATGTTTATCCCATGGCGGACGTACAGCATTCAAGTAAAAACCTGCCCCCAACCCAAGATCATAAGCACCGTCAGGATCGTCTGCCACATCTTCACCACGTGGGCTGGTGTCCGGCGCAACCAGGGCAACCCCTAACTCAGCCGCTATCCGTTGAGCACCGGCTTTCTGCATAAAATTCTCATCCGTGCATGTCAGCCCAGACAACCAATAAACGACAGGAACCGGATTTATTTCTGCTTGAGGCGGCAAATAAATCGCAAACCGCATATCACAGCTCAATACATCAGAGTGATGTCGATACTGCTCATGACGACCACCAAAGGCTTTATTAGCACTGACTTTTTCAAGAGCCATTAACGAATCCTTTTTTAAAGCCCTGCCAAGAGCAGGGCTATTCATCAATGCAATTATTACTGATAATGAATGACCGAACGAATACTTTCACCTTTATGCATCAAATCAAAGGCCGTATTGATGTCCTCTAATCCCATGGTATGGGTGATAAAGTCATCCAGTTTAAAATCACCATTCATGTATTGATCCACAATACCCGGCAGTTCAGAACGACCTTTCACACCACCAAAGGCAGAACCGCGCCATACACGACCAGTGACCAGCTGGAATGGCCGTGTGGATATTTCCTGCCCGGCACCGGCAACACCAATAATCACTGATTCGCCCCAACCTTTGTGACAACACTCAAGAGCTGAGCGCATGATGTTAACATTACCAATACACTCAAAAGAGAAGTCCACACCGCCGTCGGTCATTTCAACGATCACTTCCTGAATCGGCTTGTCATGCAACTTAGGGTTAATGCAGTCCGTCGCGCCCAGCTTCGTAGCCAGCTCGAATTTGGACTCATTAATATCAACGCCAATAATACGACCAGCGCCGGCCATCTTGGCACCAATGATCGCAGAAAGACCAATGCCTCCCAGGCCAAACACGGCAACGGTATCACCAGGCTGAACTTTTGCAGTTTTCAATACAGCCCCCATGCCAGTTGTGACACCACAACCCAGCAGACAGACTTCCTCAAGCGGCGCTTCCGGATTTACTTTCGCCAATGAGATTTCTGGCAATACGGTGTATTCAGAAAATGTTGAACAGCCCATGTAATGGAAGATCGGCTGACCGTCTTTATAAAAACGAGTCGTACCGTCTGGCATCAAGCCCTTGCCCTGGGTTTCACGAATTTTCTGACACAGATTCGTTTTGCCGGACAAACAGAACTTACATTCACCGCACTCCGGCGTATAGAGCGGAATAACATGGTCGCCTACAGCAACACTGGTTACACCCTCACCGATCATTTCAACAATACCGCCACCTTCATGACCGAGAATCGCAGGGAAAACGCCTTCCGGATCATCACCTGACAATGTAAATGCATCAGTATGACAAACACCGGTCGCAACAATACGTACCAGAACTTCACCGGCTCTTGGTAGCATGACATCCACTTCTTCAATGGATAAAGGTTTGCCTGCTTCCCAGGCAATGGCTGCTTTTGATTTGATAAATTGATCGGACATTTTAATACCTGAAAATGATCGTTTAATGAGTCACAACACTCGTCACATAAATCATAGTTTATTTATTCACGGACAGATGATAATACCCTAAAATTGAAAATGATTTTTTCTGGGTAGTAACAATGAATACGCTTGAAGGCATAACAGAGTTTGTTGCCGTGGCTGAACACAACAGCTTTACCATGGCTGGCAAATCACTGGGCGTTTCTACAGCACAAGTCAGTCGTCAGATTACTCAATTGGAATCACGCTTAAAGACCCGACTGTTTTACCGGACAACCCGGAAAGTCACCCCGACAGAAGAAGGCACACTGTTTTATCAGCACTGCCGGCAAATACTGGATAATCTGGACGACGCTGAGCGTATTATTTCCAACCGACAGGAAAGCCCGCAGGGTTTAATCAAAATGACCGCTCCCTTCGCCTACGGGGAACAATTTATTATGCCGGTCGTGTTGGAGTACATGGCACTTTACCCGCAAGTCTCTGTTCATTGCGAGTTAACCAACCAGACATTGGATCTGGTTCATGGTGGTTATGATCTGGCGATTCGTCTCGGTCACCTTCCCGATTCGTCTATGATTGCCAGGCAGTTGTCGACACGACAGCAACACGTTTGTGCATCGCCTGCTTATATCGACAAATATGGGCAGCCAGAAACGCTGGCAGAACTTAGCCACCATAATTGTCTTACAGGCAATTATTCCAACTGGCATTTTGTTGAAGATGGACGATCAAGGATGATTAAAGTGAGCGGGAATCTACAGTGCATCAGCGGCACAGTGCTTACAAAAGCCGCAAAACAGGGGATGGGACTGATCCAACTGCCCGGTTATTACATCGATGATGCGATCAACTCCGGCGAACTTCTCACAGTATTGGATTCATATCGTGAGCCGAACCAGGGCATTTGGGCGCTCTTTCCACAGAACCGGCAGCTTTCTTCAAAAATTCGAAAACTATTAGACCTTCTTGCTGAGCGGATTTCTTAATACAAAAAAGGTCGCACAACGGCGACCTTTTTCATTAAACAGCGATAAAAATCACTCGTCGTTAATCAGAATATCCACTTTACCCCGAGCTTTCAGGCTGGAAAGGTACTCTTCAAACATAACCTGACCATTGCCTGCTGCAATGAACTGCCCCAACCCTTTCAGTTGCTGCGAGTCACTAACCACCTCACCTGGATAAATAGCGGACAGCGAAATCACCGCATAATCACCATTGGCTAATTCAACAGCGTCATAGGACACGTTGTCACCTGGGTGTGGCATTTTAAACGCCGCCTGAAGCAACTGAGCAGGAACACCGGCTTGATTTCTTGTTGCCTTTTCACTGGTAGTGACTTCCAGCTCCCGCTCTGCAGCAACAGCGGTCAGCATTGCACCGTCCTGTAGACCTTTCAGCATTGCTTCAGATCGGGCGGCGAGTTCTCGAGCAGCGTCTTCACGCTTCAGAGCAACAACGATGTTTTCCCGAACCGCATCCAGAGGAATCAGTTCTGGCTTACGATGCTCTTTAACCCGAAGCACCAGAGACTGCTCCGGCGTCAACTCGATCAATTCACTGTTAGCACCAAGACTCAGCACGTCTTCACTGAACGCCGCTACAGGAACACGAGGATCCGTAGCAATACCCACATCAGAACCCGACTTGCCAAACGCTTCACTGGTGGTAATCGACAGACCAAGCTGCTCCGCAGGTTGAGCCAGATCAGATGCTTCAAAGCTGATGTCTGCTAACTCACGAACCTGTTCAAGATAGAGCGAATCCACTTCACTTTGCTTCAGCGATGCTTCAATCTCAGACCGCATGGAAGCAAGCGTCGGTACGTTTACGTCATCTTTCGAAGTCACCGTAAGGATCTGCAGACCGTAGTCAGTTTCAATGGGCGCTGAAACTTCTCCAACTGACAGCTCAGCCACCGCTTCATCAAACTCATCGCCCAGGAAGCCTGGCGCTACTGCACCCAGATCTCCACCTTTCTCGGCAGTCATTGGGTCATCAGAATAGGTTTTTGCCAGCGCCTCAAAACTTTCTCCCGCATTCAACTTGCCGATGACTTCTTCAGCACGGGCAGTTGCTTCATCGAAGCTTCGACTGTCGCCGGTTTGAATGAGGATAACGGACACGTGAGGGTTGTTGCCGGACTGCTGCTTCAACTGCTCAATACGAAACTCATATTCAGCGGCAATATCGTCATCGCTGACCTCAATATTGCTGGCCAGATCTTTCTTATTCAGCACCACATAATCCACAACCACCTGCTCCGGCGTCATGAACTGATTTTGATTCGTCTCGTAGTAGGACTGGATATTTTCTTCGCTGGGCGAAATACTGTTACGAACCGCTTCAGCAGACAGAATCACCCAGGATAAATCCCGAGTCTGGCCTTCGAGGCTTTGCAGGCGCATCAGCTCTTTCTGAGTGACAAATTCAGTATTCACAATACCGGAACGCACTTGCTGAAGCAGAGTTTCGTCACGCAGTACATCGCGGAACTGCAGAGGCGACATGCCATAACTGCGCACCATCATTTGATAGCGATCTTTATCAAAACGGCCATTCTGCTGGAACTGCGGCATGGACAGAATAATCTGATCAATCTGCGCATTGCCCACACCCATTTTCTGATCTTCAGCACTGCTCAACAGCAACTGACGATCAATCAACGAATTCAGTACAGAACTTTGCAGGAGTTCATCGTCCAACATGGCAGGGTCAAACTGAGCCCCCATCTGCTGTACTAACATACGACGCTGTTGATCTACCGCCTGAGCCAGCTCTGCCCGGGTGATATCCTTACCATTCACCGACGCCACTTCAGGGTTATTCGGATTGGGCGCCAATGTTTCAAGACCAGTAATGGCCATCATGAAAGCGATAATGCCGACGACAATAAACGTCACCCAGCTTTTCGCTTTGTCCCTCATTGATTGCAGCATAAAAACCTCAGGTACCAGAACCGCATTTACCAGTAATACCAATGTCGCTTTTAAATTATGGAGTGAGCAAGTTATTTTTGCCGGCTGGGCAAGGCGAAGAGACGAGTCATAGCCGTAGCTATGGCGAGGAACTTCAACGCAGATCCAGTCGACCAAAATGGCTGCACAGCCCATAATTTAAAAGCAGAATTGGTATAGCCCAGTATACGCAGACCCTTCTCTTCATCCCCGGCGATGAAGACCGGGCTTTTTTGGTAAAAAAAAAGCGCATCAACGGATGCGCTTTCGGGTGAACTGGCAGAAAATCCCTGATGAGCCATGTGGAACTCTGCCCTGTCCACCTGATGAATCTGAACCGAAGAATTCTATTAAGAATTCAGGCTCAGTTCACGGCATCCTTCAGAGCCTTACCAGCTTTGAAGCTTGGGATGCGCGCAGCAGCAATTTGAATTGGCTCGCCAGTCTGTGGGTTACGGCCAGTACGTGCAGCACGCTCTTTCACAGAGAATGTGCCAAAGCCTACCAGAACCACCTGTTCGCCATCTTTCAGAGCGCCAGTAATAGAACCGATTACTGCGTCCAGGGCACGGCCAGCGGCAGCCTTGGAGATGTCAGCAGATTCAGCAATAGCATCAATAAGCTCGGACTTGTTCACTCGATTCCCCTTCTTAATAGGATGCGATTTCAATCATTAATGAGGATAGGCTCGGATTTCATGATCGCCATGTGTTAGGCGCCGTGCGTCCACTACCTACCCAATAGTATGCGACCGATATGCTGCTGCATTTTCACAGGAAAAACAAGCGTCATAAAGGCATCTTGGTACATTAAAACCGGTTATCAACCCATATTTTCAATAGCAGGATACTATTTGAACACCTTGGATTGATAAAACAATCCCAGTGACTTCGATTCAACGAAGAATACCTGAAAAGCAGTATGCAACAGTATGCCCTGAGGTCAAGAAACCCGTGTAGATTAGACCTGGATGGATAACCTAGAACGAAGCCAGACTCTGGATATTTCTGATGGATGCGCACTGACAGGATAAGGGACTGTCGTTTAATTGTTGAAACAGCCTGCCTTGGAGAGCGTAGTGGCTGATCAACATTAGATCTAGCCGCACTTTATACCAACGGCGAGTTCAGCCTGTCAACTCAATAAATACGCTGACAGGCTGATATTCACTGGATAGCGGCCTATTATGGCCACCACCTCACAACATGTTCAGAACCTGCTCAGAACATAGTGATCAGTGAGTTTTTACTCGCTCATCACTCCCTTCAGCGGAATCACCCTTACCTTTCGCTAAATCCAGTGGTTTTTCTGGCAAGGCTTCTGGCATATGCTGCAGGGCAACTTCCAGAACCTCATCAATCCACTCAACCGGAATAATCTCAAGATCCGCCTTGATGTTGTCAGGAATCTCCTTCAAATCACGACGATTCTCTTCAGGGATCAGCACTTTTCGAATACCGCCACGATGCGCCGCTAACAGTTTTTCTTTCAAACCGCCAATCGCCAGCACCTGACCTCTCAAGGTAATTTCACCGGTCATGGCCACATCCGCACGCACCGGAATACCCGTTAGGATTGACACCAACGCCGTGCACATACCGACGCCCGCACTGGGGCCATCTTTCGGCGTCGCACCTTCCGGCACGTGAATGTGCAAATCATTCTTCTGATGAAACTCAGGATCAATCCCCAGCGCCGCAGCGCGAGAACGAACCACCGTTAACGCCGCCTGAATGGACTCCTGCATCACGTCGCCAAGAGAACCCGTCTTGATAATCTGACCTTTGCCAGGCACTGCCACAGATTCGATGGTCAGCAGTTCACCGCCGACAGAGGTCCAGGCCAAACCGGTCACCTGACCAATCTGATCCTGATCTTCAGCACGGCCATAGTTGAACTTGCGAACGCCCAGAAAAGTTTCCAGCGTTTCAGTAGACACCGTAGAGACACTATCTTTTTCAGACAGCGCATCCTGTTTCACCGCACGACGACAAGCTTTCGCAATCTCCCGTTCAAGACCACGGACACCGGCTTCTCTGGTGTAGTAACGAATCATATCCAGAATCGCTGCATCATCAAAAGACAGCTCACCTTTCCTTAAGCCACTGCGTTTGATTTGCTTAGGCACCAGATAGCGCATGGCAATATTCAGTTTTTCATCTTCGGTGTAACCAGGAATCCGAATCACTTCCATACGATCCAGCAATGGGCCGGGAATATCCATGGAGTTGGATGTACAAACAAACATAACATCCGACAGATCGTAATCCACTTCCAGATAATGATCGTTAAAGGAATTATTTTGTTCCGGATCTAACACTTCTAATAATGCAGACGCCGGATCGCCCCGCATGTCAGAGCCCATTTTATCGATCTCATCCAGCAAAATCAGAGGATTCTTCACCTCAACCTTTGCCATTTTCTGGATAAGCTTACCGGGCATGGAACCAATATACGTACGACGATGACCTCTTATCTCAGCTTCATCCCGAACACCACCCAGTGCCATCCGCACAAACTTACGGTTGGTGGCACGAGCCAGAGATTCACCCAGAGAGGTCTTACCGACACCCGGAGGCCCCACCAAACAGAGAACCGGCCCTTTCAGTTTGCGAACGCGCTTTTGTACCGCTAAATATTCAAGAATCCGCTCTTTGACCTCTTCCAGACCATAATGATCCGCTTCCAGAATATCCTGGGCACGCTTTAAATCGTGACGAACTTTGCTGCGCTTTTTCCAGGGAACACTGAGCATCCAGTCAATATACCCGCGCACCACCGTCGCTTCTGCCGACATAGGCGACATCATTTTCAGCTTGGCCAACTCTGCCAGAGTTTTCTCTTTGGCTTCCTCGGTCATGCCAGCGTCATCAATTTTCGCCTTCAGATCTTCCAGCTCATTAGGCGCATCATCCATATCGCCCAACTCTTTCTGAATGGCCTTCATCTGCTCATTCAGGTAATACTCCCGCTGGCTTTTTTCCATCTGCTTTTTAACGCGGCCGCGGATCTTTTTCTCCACCTGCAGAAAATCCATCTCGCCCTGCATAATACCAATCAGATATTCGAGGCGATCACCCAAATCGGCAATTTCAAGCATCTTCTGCTTGTCTTCGATTTTCATGGGCATATGGGCGCTGATGGTATCCACCAGCTTGGCAGGGTCTTTAATACCAGATAGTGAACTCAGCACTTCATTAGGTACTTTCTTACTTAGTTGCACATACTGTTCAAACTGCGACATCACCGAACGCACCAGTAACTCGCCTTCACGCTCGCCGATCTGTTCAGAAACCTGTTCGCTGACGCTGGCTTTAACCAGTCCTTCTTCTTCAAAAATAGAATCGATCGATACGCGGGACTCACCTTCCACCAACACCTTTACAGTACCATCCGGTAGCTTCAGCAGCTGAAGAATGCTGGCCACGGTACCCACTGAAAAAAGGTCTTCTACTTCGGGCTCATCGGTTTGCGCACTTTTCTGGGCGACAAGCAGAATGCGCTTGTCCGCCGCCATGGCAATATCCAGCGCCTGAATGGACTTATCTCGTCCAACAAACAGCGGAATCACCATATGGGGGTAAACCACAACATCACGGAGGGGCAACAACGGCAGATCGTAGCTCTCTGATGGTTGCAGGGTATCTTTATTATCCATAGCTCAGCCCCTTAATCTTCAATACCAGTTCTGTCTGTCGTTGTACTTTGAATAGAGAACACGCTTTTCGACAGACAATCAGTACAGTTGGTGAAATGAACAGCCTTCATCAGGAAAACAACCTGAAAAACAGTGACTAACCACTATCAGACTGGTCATAAACTCTAAGATGGGGCTTTTCCTGTTAAATTACAATAGGGTCGAGTGTTCGTCCCTAAAAAACCCATAAAGTTCCGCCAACTTCTATAAACATCAATAACTTGCAAATCAGCAACTTTCATGTAACATCAATTTTACTCACTATCGCACTGTCAGAGTGCTTAGCGAGTCAGTGTGATTGCTGATAATTACACACGCGTCGGAGCGTAGCGCAGCCTGGTAGCGCACCACAATGGGGTTGTGGGGGTCGGAGGTTCAAATCCTCTCGCTCCGACCAAATTTTATACGACAAATGACTTTTAATTAAAATATCATAAACCGTCCGCTTTGACACTTCATATCTAAAACCCTTCTGCACTATCCTCATTACCCACTTACTTAATGGACATTTTATAGTCAAAATGCATCTGCATTTTCTAAGCTGCCTGTGCGGCAGTGAACGTCAATCTTGCTCTATCAAAGTTTCTGTCTGTTTTCTAAGCTGCCTGTGCGGCAGTGAACCGTAGGCAGTCCATTGCATTGATTTGTTATATTTTCTAAGCTGCCTGTGCGGCAGTGAACAGACGAACCCCAAGAGCTTCATAATCAGTATCTTTCTAAGCTGCCTGTGCGGCAGTGAACTTGTTGTCTCGCGTTCCTGGCTTGTTGTTGCTTTTCTAAGCTGCCTGTGCGGCAGTGAACATCGTTCCTTGCTTTTCTAGAGAAGCGAAACTTTTCTAAGCTGCCTGTGCGGCAGTGAACACCGTTTCCTCTATCCTCAATTGTCGCTTTTTTTTCTAAGCTGCCTGTGCGGCAGTGAACGTACCAGACCGGACGTATATTCTGATTCACCATTTCTAAGCTGCCTGTGCGGCAGTGAACAACCTCCTGCAATCTCTCAGTAAACATCTTCTTTTCTAAGCTGCCTGTGCGGCAGTGAACAACAGCGTTAATGAGTTGATCGACAGCGTGGATTTCTAAGCTGCCTGTGCGGCAGTGAACATAGACCCTTTAGGGTCTTCCACGATGCTTACTTTCTAAGCTGCCTGTGCGGCAGTGAACGCACGATATGACCTCCATCCAGCTTCCTCGCTTTTCTAAGCTGCCTGTGCGGCAGTGAACTTGCGGTGGAGAAGAATACTGAAAAACCTTTATTTCTAAGCTGCCTGTGCGGCAGTGAACCACTGGTGACAGTCCATTTATGATCCGCTATATTTCTAAGCTGCCTGTGCGGCAGTGAACTTGAATACGTTGTCATGATTGAGCGGGTTTACTTTCTAAGCTGCCTGTGCGGCAGTGAACGTAGCACGAAAAATTACCTAACTAACCCTAACTTTCTAAGCTGCCTGTGCGGCAGTGAACGATATGGTCAAACAGATTACCGGTTGCTTGCGTTTCTAAGCTGCCTGTGCGGCAGTGAACGAAGTCGAGACAGAAAAGGCCGCGAATAACATTTTCTAAGCTGCCTGTGCGGCAGTGAACCGCCTTAACGATACCGCCGCCTTTTTTGTAGCTTTCTAAGCTGCCTGTGCGGCAGTGAACATAAAAAAGCCCCGATGGTGATTGGCGTCAGTTTTCTAAGCTGCCTGTGCGGCAGTGAACTTCGGATCATCGGAACAGCTCAGGTTCCCCCATTTCTAAGCTGCCTGTGCGGCAGTGAACACTGGCAGAAGCCCCCGATGAAACCATTCGCTTTTCTAAGCTGCCTGTGCGGCAGTGAACGTGAAGTGGTGCCCATGTCGGCCATGCAGGCATTTCTAAGCTGCCTGTGCGGCAGTGAACTGTACGGGATTACCATTGACTGGTATCTGGAATTTCTAAGCTGCCTGTGCGGCAGTGAACTTGGGGAAGGAAGACCCACGTTTTTTTTACTTTTTCTAAGCTGCCTGTGCGGCAGTGAACTTTGGCACCACGGCGCACATCACCGAATGGTGTTTCTAAGCTGCCTGTGCGGCAGTGAACTCAATCCCTGCACAGTACTAATGTACTGTGCATTTCTAAGCTGCCTGTGCGGCAGTGAACCCTTCAGCAACATCACAGGAACGGGCACTGGTTTCTAAGCTGCCTGTGCGGCAGTGAACTTATTGATCGTAATAAATGGGCTTCCAGAATTTTTCTAAGCTGCCTGTGCGGCAGTGAACAGGATATTCCTTATGCCAGCACTGCTGGGTATTTTCTAAGCTGCCTGTGCGGCAGTGAACTTATTGATCGTAATAAATGGGCTTCCAGAATTTTTCTAAGCTGCCTGTG
>NZ_CANMAO010000003.1 GCF_947495845.1 uncultured Endozoicomonas sp.
ATTGTGCGGGCTGTGTTTTTCTACCTCCTCTGTACATCTTGCAGCTGTGAGGCTTCAGGAAAGAGCGGGAATTGCTGCAGATATAGCATCCTTTGAAAAACAAGTTACCTACTTTATCTCTGAATACAGAATCATTAAAGCATGGGCAGAAAGTGAATCACAAAAGCTGGAACAAGCACTGGCAATGTTAGGCCCAAACGATCAAAACCAAGTTGACGTTAGTGATATACTCCCGGAAGTGCTTAACCATCTGAACACTGAGGTTTTTGATCCATTAAATCAACTATTTCAACCTAAGAAGGGCGATGAGCTAAATTTATATAATTTTATCCGTGGTGAAAGCTATGTGGATTTAACCACCCTGGAATTAATAATAAAAACATGGCTGACCTTAAGCATTATTCCCACAAATGCCGAAAAAATTTTCACCATAGAAGAACTGCCACCAGGGAGAGGCAGTGTTGAAGACGAAATAAAATCCATTGAAAAAATAGTGCGTACTGTTAATGAATCGGTACTTCTCCTCCCCCCTACCTTGCCTGACACCGTAAGTGTTAACGTTGACGTTCAGATTTTAATGAACCAGCTCATTGACTTGGTTGATAGTGTTGCCAAATCATCATCACCAGCAACCAACAAAGAACTATCAGATAAAAATACTGTCAGGGCAGAGGTTAAACTGCTGCTTGATGAACTGGCAGATTCCATCGATGAATCAAAAGCGACTACTGGTGAATCATCAACACATGAAGAAAAGGTCCGAGAGGGCATTAAGACGATTCTAAACGAAGTAGTAAGTAATGCAATTGATGCTGCAGGTCAGAAATCGGAATCGAATGGAGAACCGGTTCAGTTGTTGAGTACTGACATACCAACCACTTCTAAAGCACCGGATATTTGTCAATCATCTTTGAAAGACCCTGAAAAAGATCCTCTTGTACTGATGACATTTTCGCGGCTTTTATTTTTTGTCTGCCGGTCATCAGAAATCTGTGACGATATGAAAAAACTGGCGCTAGATAATAAACTCACCCCCCTATCCCTCAATCATCTGACGACATATTATTTCAATAGTCTGAAGAATAAGGATCGCTTTACCCTTCTTGATCAGGCGATCGAGCAGACAAAAAACACAGATGATGTTGTCAAGTTCTTTTCTTCTGCCAAAATTCTGCATTTAATCACCATTGACTCAAAACTAAAAAAAGATGTTTCCAGCTCACTTCGCAACAACTTTTCACTCTACCCCAGTAAACTCAATAGCTTACTGGACAGTCTTATTGAACATCTGACCTTTTCTAACACTGAGCAGGAAGTCAATGCAGAAAACCAATTAGTGAGCATTTTCAAAGAATGCATACTACAGGGCAAAGCTCTACCACTGTTTATTGACAAAATTGCAATTCGGCTGGAAAAGGATCAACGGAGTGGCCTTATTTCCCTGATACAATACACGGTTAATCTTGCCACCTTGGAAGAATTAGCCTGGACCAAGCCACCCACCTTATCGAACCTGAGAAAATGGGGTCTCATCGAACCGGACGCGGTATATCCAAAGCTCAAGAGGGAAAATAACCCAGACGGTATTCTGCAAAGGCTGATCAGGCAGTGCATTAAAGAACAGCATGGTGACTTTATCGAGTTATTGCTATTAACCACTCTGAAACGGTCCCACTTTGAACCCGTTAACGGCCAGGTACTGATGCTGTTTGCCAAACAAGGGCTTATTCAGGGGATCACTCAGCTGATCCAGGATGGAGAAGATCTCACCAGGCTGGATATAAATAGCTGGAGTGCATTTATGCATGCTGCGGCCAATGGACAAAGTGAAACGGTCGAGTTTTTGTCCGGAAATATACCTCCCCAAAAATTAATGCAAAAAGACAATGAGGGTCTCGACGCAGCTCTACTTGCAATACAAGGAGGGCACGAAGACACGTTACGGACACTGATCCAATATTGCCCGGCATTGATTACCGCAAGAAAGGGTGAAAACAGCGGTTATTCTGCCCTTATATTTGCCATCAGACAAAAACAGAACAATTGCGTCAAAGTCATTGCTGAAGCGTTCCCTGACGCGATATGTACTCCTGTGACGACGACAACCTCGCCACTCTTACAGTCACTCTCCCCCGGTCACCTGGATTGTTTCCAACAACTCTTGCAAATATTATCTAAGCATAATCCTGTGAAGCGGGATTTCTGGAATTCTCCGATTTTTTATCAGACGCTCAACTGCAAAAACCCTGAAGCCGCTCGATGGATGATTCAAGAGCACCCAGATTTGATTCACTATCCTCATAACAGCTTCGAACAACCTCTGTCGTTGTCCATTATCCATGACATGGATGACCTCTCTCATGAAATGCTCAAACTTGAGAAGGTTGACATTAACGCAGTGAATACCAAGGGAGTCACTGCGCTGATGATCTCGTCCATAAAAAATAAAGACAACATTCTTCTCGAATTGGTGGATAGAGTAGAACTCAATGCCGCCAGTAAATGCCATGATGGTAAATCAGCCCTTCACCTTGCAGCTTTCTTTGGCTCTTTTCAATGTTTGCGCATACTGACTGATCGATACCCGGAACAGTTGTGGGAGACGGACGTTAATGGAAACACCGCTTTACACGCTCTCATTTTAGGGAATGCCATATCACGTGGTGCCTTTGATACGGCTATCAGCAGCGACGGGCTAACCCCCTCCGCCAATGATGGTGCTTTCGAAAACTGCCTGAACCTTGTGCTTTCCAACGCCATTGGCAGGCAGCAAATTAATAAAAAGAGTAACCACGGTTTATCGCCTCTGATGCATGCCGCCCAGTATGGCAACAAAAGCATAATCACCGAACTATTAAAAGTCGGGGATATTGACATCAATAGTCAGGATCATCAGGGGAAAACAGCACTCATGCACGCTGGCGCAGCTGGCTATATGGGCGCAATACAAACACTCTTAGAGCAGGACAAAACAGATGTATCTATTACTGACGTATACGGCTCTAGCTTCCTGTTACATATGGCTCGATCCGAACAATTCCAAGCGATCATAGAACTACTGACGACTGCTGATGAAAGCGTCCATGCAAAAATCCAATCTATCGTTAACACGCCCGATAGCTGGGGATGGACATTAGCCACTATTGCCGCGTTCAATGATAAAACTGAAACCTTTGGCTTATTACAGGCTTTATATACAGTCCAACTCGGAGCTGGGGAGGTCAGAATGAAGCGCAGAGAAAACGGCGTTCTCAGTGTGCCCCCTATATTTACCCCAATATGGGCAGACAGCGTTGAGCTATTCGATTCAATGCTATCACGAGGTGATAAGGCGAGCCTGCTCAACGCTGAGGATAACTTTGGTTACTCGTTATTAATGCGTGCCATTTCGGAAAAGAAGGGCAATAAGATTATCGATAGGCTACTGTCTGACGCCACCATGAATGTCGATATTAATCATGCTAATGATGAGGGAAGTACTGCACTGATGATGGCGGTTAAGGAGGATATGACCAACTTCATCAAAAAACTGCTCTCCCATAAGGACATAGAACTTGATATCAGGGACAAAACGGGTGAAACAGCTTTTATGAAAGCAATCAGTTTGGGTAAAACTGAAAGCCTGAAGTATATACTCAACACCGCAGGAAAAAACCTTCCCGCGATTGACAGGGAATACGCTAAAGAATGGGTCAGGGATTCTCATGACAATGAAGAGATTCTCAAACTATTGAAACCCTACCTGAAATCTAAAAGTGTTCTTCAAAAACTGTTCCGACATTGATTGGTTTTGATGCTTATGCAATTACTGCTTAAACTTGTCAGGCGACAAAGGCATTCTACATGTGACTCTTTGACACGCACAGTTGGGAATGCCCCCTAGGAGTGTTGTGGTCAAGTAAAAAAGGACACCTGATTAAGCCGCTTTCCTGAGTTCCCGCTGCTCAAAGTCCACAGGACTCACGTAATCAAGATACGAGCGCAGTCTGTGGTTGTTGTAGAACAAAATATAATCAACCACTGTCGCCTCTACATCTGCCCTTGTTTCGAAAATATAATGGTCAGTCCTCTCTCGTTTCAGACTGCCAAAAAAGCGTTCCGTTACCGCATTATCCCAGCAATTTCCCTTACGACTCATGCTGCATATCATGCCGTACTCCCTAAGTTGAGCCTGATAGTCCAGTGAGGCGTACCGGCTTCCTTGATCTGAGTAGTTGAAGAACTCCCGAGCCAGGCTTACGACTCCACCACGCCATTCTCAAAGCTTCCAGGGGCAGTTCTGTGGTCATGCGCTTGTCCATTGACCAGCCCACTATCTTCCTTGAATAGAGATCCATAACCACTGCCAGATACAGCCAGCCCTCTCGAGTCCATAAATAAGTGATATCAGTCGTATAGACCTTGTTTGCCTCCGTGACAGCAAACTCCCTGTTCAGAAGGTTTTCTGCTATCGGAAGCTTATGTTTGCTATTCGTCGTTACCTTGAATTTTTTCGCATACTTCACAACCAGTCCCAAGCGCTTCATCAGTGTTGCGGCTTGATAACGACCGATATTGTAGCCCTTGGCTTGCAGGGCTTTCACCATTCTCCGGCTGCCATAAGAGCGATCGGAGTCGATAAAAATCTGTTGTGTATCAGACTCCAGGCGGAACTGCTCAGCCAGAATGTTCTTCTGATGTATTTGTTGATTCTGCCAGCGATAAAAGCCACTGCGCCCAACCTGCATTACTTTGCAGAGTACCTGCACTGGGTAGGCCTCCTTCTCCCGTTGTATAAATGCAAATCTTACAACAGGTCTTTCGCGAAGAAGGCCGTCGCTTTTATGCCCTTTGGGTATTTTTTAATATTTCCTGCTCCATTTTCAACTGACGGTTTTCAGCTTCCAGCTCTTTTATTCGCTGCTGATCAGGCGTCAAAGCTTGCTGACCTTTGCCTGGAAAAGACATTTCCTTTTTTTCATCCTGTTCGCGTATCCAGCGTCTCAGGTTGTTGTCATTGATGCCAAGGCTCCTGGCAACCTCTGTTATACCAATGTCGTTTTTAAATTGTGGAGTGAGCAAGTTATTTTGGGCGACTGGGCAAGGCAAAGCGACGAGTCATAGCCGTAGCTATGGCGAGGAACTTCAACGCAGATCCAGTCGCCCAAAATGGCTGCACAGCCCATAATTTAAAAACAGAATTGGTATTACAGCCTGATTCTGCTCGACTACCATGGCAATGGCTTTGCGCTTGAATTCCGGAGAATAGTTTTTACGCTGCTTTGTCACTTTCTACCTCATCATTAACTGCACTATTGTGCTTAACGAGGTGTCCTAAGTCATTAGACCACTTCAGATACCATCGACACCCAAGGCCCTGTGCTTATCGCTGGTATTGGTCACTTTGGACAGATCGTGAACCACCTTTTAGTGGCTTAAGGCGTAAATACCGTGGTACTGGATAAATCCACCGACCAGATCGATATGATGCGCAGGATCAATGTACGAAGTTTCTACGGAGATGCCTGCCAACCGGATCTGTTGCACACCGCAGGCATCAACGAATGCAAGCTGATGGTTGTCGCCATTGATGACCCGCCTCGATCGGTCACCATCGTTCATTACATTAAGCAGCACTCCCCCATGTGCAGGTACTTGCCCGGGCTTTTGACCGCGGACATCACTATGAGTTATGCGACGCTGGTGCGGATTATGTCATTAGCGAAACCTATGATTCCGCCCTGAACCTGGGCGCCGAATCCCTTGTTCGCCTCGGGGTTCATCCATTTAAGGCGGAACAGATAAAACAGGGATTTATACCAATTCTGTTTTTAAATTATGGGCTGCGCAGCTATTTTGACCGCCTGGTTCAGCGTTGAAGTTCCTCGCCATAGCTACGGCTATGACTCGTCTCTTCGCCTTGCCCAGTCGCCCAAAATAACTTGCTCGTTCCACAATTTAAAAACGCCATTGGTATTATTCAACTGGAAAGAAGCCAGAAGGATGAACTTTACCGAAGCTGGCTATAAGAAGACGGGTTAAGGGGCTATGGCGAACACTATCAAAAACTGTTTATCCGACTGGAAGCATTACTGAAAGAGGCGTTTAACAGTGACCGCTCTGACCGCCACTCCAAATCAGAACGTGGCTGGACACCACCGCCCAAAGATTATCTTAAGGACTTTGACGACAAGCATTAAACGTCGGAAGACTTTTATATCTAAGGTAATTTAAAGCAGCCAAAGCTGGAATTTTTCATATCAAAACCCTATCCTAACGGCCAAAATACAAAAATAACAAGACATGAGCTGTATGAAAAAAACACTTATTACTCTCTCCATCACCGCCGCTGCTCTCGTTGCAGTGCCTCCTTACTTTCTGGGCTTCTCCATTTTTAACCTTGGCCATGCGGCTCAGGTTGCCACCAGCTTGAGCGCCAAGCTTGCCTGTTCTGCACGATATATTTCCGGGTTTGATGATCAGCAGATTGTCAGTGATTTGTCGTCTTATTCTCCGATCACTGAACTGGTGGAACTGCAGTGGAGCGAATCTCCTAGCCGTGTGTCTGCCAACCTGTTTGGTCTGGCACCAACGGTGGCCACCTATCGCGATGGCATTGGATGCTCTCTTGATCACGAAGAAGGTTTTGACCTGGACAGCCTCGCTGTGCAGAAAACCGAGATCCGGCCTGATTTAGAATGGCCTCGGGGAAGTCTTGTCACAACGATTAACTCCGAACTTCAATCCACGTTGGACAATATCATCCAACAAGACAATGAGCAGGGTTTGAACAGCCGCGCCATGGTCGTTGTTCAGGATGGAAAGGTTGTTGCTGAAGCCTATGGTGACAATACTCATCCAGAGACGCCTTTACTCGGCTGGTCCATGGCGAAAAGCGTTACTGCCATGATGCTTGGCCGTCTGGAACTCGAAGGCAAAGTTTCCAGAGATACCAGCGGTTTGTTCCCTGAATGGGATGATGAACGCGCCGATCTTAAACTGCGTGATTTATTGCAAATGAGCAGTGGCCTGACATTTGATGAAACCTATGCACCTGGCAGTGATTCGACCCATATGCTGTTCACCGCACCCAGCGCTTCTGGCGTAGCTATGACCAGCCCGCAAGGCCATGAGCCCGGCACTCATTTTTCCTACTCTTCTGGCACAACAAACCTTCTCTCCAGATACATACAACAGTTACTGGATAATCAGCCACAAAATACCATAGACTTTCTAACCCGTGAGCTGTTTGCTCCTGCTGGAATAGCCACGGCAACCTTTGAGACCGACCCTTCGGGCGTGCTTGTAGGCAGCTCTTATCTTTATGCCTCCGGCAGGGACTGGGCACGTCTTGGCCTGATGATGGCAGCAAATGGTGAAATCAACGGTTATCAGGTTCTTGCACCAGAGTGGGTTGAAGCAGCAAGCACTCCAAACAACAGTGACAATGAAAAAGCCTACGGCTATCAGTTCTGGTTGAATCGTGGTGATGATCAGCTTCGCTGGCCTTCACTACCGGAAGATGCTTACGCCATGATGGGAAACCGGAAGCAATCAGTTATGGTAATTCCTTCTGAACAAGTGGTTCTAGTTAGACTGGGCTGGACAACGGGTGAGTATCCGATGGAAACAAATTACAGAGGTTTGTTGCAGAGCATGTGACTATTAAATACTTATAGTTAGACTAAGGTTCCCGGCGCAGTTGAGATCACTGCGTCTGTGTCCATGAGTTGCCTGTGAGCAGCCTCATAATCGGTAATGGCTTTTGCAATGACATCTTCCACTGGCTCCAGTTTTATGTAATAGTTTGCGCCGTTTAACTTTAATACTTCAGAGATCTCTGTATATATTTGAGCCTGTAAAGTTCTAGCACGCAGAATCATATTATCTCTATCTTCTTCTATGCTTTTATCCTTACAGGTTACATTATCAACTCTTTCTGCTTTTTCCCTGACAATCCTTAAACAAAATGCAGTCATTTCACGTTGCAACAATTTCCGCAAACTGCTTACAATCTCACAACCAATCGTCAAAAGACCATTAGAGGTTCCTTCATCAACATATCTTTTTAATACTCCACGCATTTCTCTTACGAGAGAGCGTTTCATTTCCTCATTCACTTCACCAAAATTAATCAGATTAACTCCATATTTATCCAGAGGAATTGCAGACCTATGAACCCCAATAGCAATTTCGGTACCGTCCATACTGTTTTGCTCAGCAATAGCCGTAGCAAAATAAACAACATTTTCCAGATAACATAAGTTAAGGCTTGTCTTAGAAAAATCACTTTCAATATTCTTCATTGCTTCATAAGCCGCTATTTTTTGAGCAATAGAATCCTTTATATATTTATTAGCAAGTGCTTTACAGGCAGTTTCCATTTCATCAATAACTATTTTTTTTTGCTGAAAATACTTAATCAGTAAAAATACAATCATCCTTGTTTCCGACATATTCTGAGCACTCATACCCGTTATATGTTTCAGAACCGGACTCATTTTTTTATCACCATTACTGTTTCTCGTTTTTTTAAACTCCTTATCCAAAGACTTCCAGATTTTGGTTTTAGAACAGAGTCTAGTTTGATATTTCAGATTATTTCCATCCATCCTGACAACTTCCCCTTTGTCATCTTTAGGTTCTGTTCCTTCAATGACCGCTGAGACTTTCGTTACTTGAGTTTTAGGCTTCTTTATAATCACTACCTGCCGCTCTTCCTCTGTGACCAACAGCTTAACTTCAGCATATGGCCTCATTGACTCAATATATCCATCGCTCAATTGTATTACAGACCTATTACCAAAACGTGCTTCTGACATTGAAGCCTTATGCTTACAACCTTGCTCATTCTTATGCCTGAGTCCACAGCCAGAAAATAAGAAAGAAATGCAATTCAAATTGAAGCTCCAATTAACCAATACGATGGGATAACAATACTAGCAGCTGATAAACAACAAAAAACTGATATTGTGATTTTTTTTGAATAACACCTCTTTGATTCAAGCTCTACAGACAGGAAATAGACTCCACTGGTACTATACAAGCCAATATGTAGTAATATTTTCACATCACGTACTGCTCAATTGAGCGTGCACCCATTAGAAACCATCAAGTACTCGCCCATCAATGACTAGTACCGACCTATCAAGCCACACACCCATGATGCAGCAATACCTGCGCATCAAGCAGCAGCACCGGGATCATCTGGTGTTCTATCGCATGGGCGATTTTTACGAGCTGTTTTACGACGATGCAAAAACGGCATCGCAGCTGCTGGATATCACTCTGACCAAACGCGGGCAATCCGGCGGTGAGCCCATCCCAATGGCCGGCATTCCATACCATGCAGCCGAGGGTTATTTAGCACGCCTGATTCGTTTACGTCAGTCCGTGGCCATTGCCGAACAAATTGGCGATCCGGCCACCAGCAAAGGACCGGTAGAGCGCAAAGTGGTTCGCGTCCTGACACCTGGCACCGTCAGTGATGAAGCGTTGCTGGATGAGCGGCAGGACAATCTGTTGATGGCCGCCACCGGATACGATGGTCGTTACGGTTTGGCGTTTCTGGATATCAGCAGTGGTCGTTTTAATGTTCTGGAAGTCAGTGGTGAAGAAGCCCTGCTTTCGGAAGTGGAACGCTTAAGTCCCGCCGAGTTATTGGTAAACGATGATAAAAACTGGCCAGACGCTATTACCAAAAGAGCTGGCGCCAGCAAACGTCCGCCTTGGGATTTTGATCTTGAGGGAGCAAAAGAACAACTAAACCGACAGTTTCAAACCAAAAGTCTGGATGGTTTTGGTTGCGGACAGTTAACCCTCGCCATTGAAGCTGCCGGCTGTTTGCTGCAATACGCGCGAGAAACACAGCGCACTGCCCTGCCCCATATTCGCTCCCTTGCTCAGGAAAACCGGGAAGAGAGCGTGGTGCTCGATGCCGCCAGCCGTAAAAATCTTGAGTTGACCATCAATATGAACGGTGGTCGGGAACATACCCTTGCCGCCGTCGTGGATCAAACAGCCACTTCTATGGGCAGTCGACTGCTGGCACGGTGGATCAATCGTCCACTGCGTAATTTCGAGAAGCTTACCGCTCGACAATCCGCCATCAGCGCCATTAAAGAGGGCTTTCATTTTGAAAACCTCTACCCGCTGTTGAAAAACATCGGCGATATCGAACGGATACTGGCACGGGTTGCCCTGAAATCTGCTCGCCCAAGGGATCTGGCAAAACTGCGTGACTCCCTACAGGAACTGCCCGAACTTCAACAGCTGCTGGCAGTGATCGACAGTGAAACCATTCATTTTCTGGCTCAAGGGATTAGCGAACATCCGGAGTTGGCTGACCTGCTAACCCGTGCCGTTATTGAAAACCCACCAGTGGTGATCCGTGATGGTGGTGTCATCGCCGAAGGTTATGATGCGGACTTGGATGAACTGCGTTCCATAAGCGAGAACGCTGGTAACTATTTAGTCCAGATGGAATTGCGGGAACGTGAGCGCACTGGCCTGCAAAGCCTGAAGGTGGGTTATAACCGGGTGCATGGCTATTACATCGAATTAAGCCGCCGGGAATCCGATGACGCACCAGTAGACTATATTCGTCGTCAAACCCTGAAAAATACCGAGCGCTTTATTACGCCGGAACTGAAAGAGTTTGAAGACAAAGCATTGTCCAGCAAAAGCCGGGCACTGGCTCGGGAAAAAGCCCTCTACGAGGCATTGCTGGATCAGTTGCTGGAATCACTGGGCCCACTTCAGGAATGCGCCATGGCACTTTCTGAGTTGGATGTACTGAGCAATCTGGCAGAGCGGGCCGAATCCCTGAACTTTTGTCGTTCGGAACTGCATGAACAGCCCGGCATTAATATCACGGAAGGCCGTCATCCGGTGGTAGAACAGGTTCTGGATGAACCCTTCGTTGCCAACAATGTGTCTTTCCACGATGAACGACGCATGCTGGTTATTACCGGGCCGAATATGGGTGGTAAATCGACCTATATGCGACAAACAGCATTGATTGTATTGTTGGCGCATATAGGCAGTTATGTACCCGCCACCCAAGCAAGTATTGGTTTGGTGGATCGTATTTTTACTCGTATCGGTTCATCGGACGATCTGGCTGGCGGCCGCTCGACCTTTATGGTGGAAATGACTGAGACAGCCAATATTCTCCATAATGCGACAGAACAAAGCTTGGTGCTGATGGATGAAGTTGGCCGTGGTACCAGCACCTTTGATGGACTTTCTCTTGCCTGGGCCTGCGCACACTATCTGGCTGACTCAGTAAGAGCGTTCACTTTGTTTGCCACCCACTACTTTGAGCTGACTCAGCTGCCCGAAGAATGCGCTACCGTTGTTAACGTTCACCTGAATGCGACAGAACACGACGATCGCATTGTGTTTCTCCATGCGGTTCAAGAAGGTCCGGCCAGTCAGAGCTATGGTTTGCAGGTCGCCCAGCTTGCCGGCGTACCAAGGCATGTAATTAATCAGGCTCGCCAGAAGCTGTCGCTTTTGGAACAACTGGAATCCGGCACTCCAGCACTGAAGACCGTTCTGCCAGCCACGACGGTGAATCTACAGGCAGATCTGTTCGCCAGCCATGAACCTCACCCTGCTGTGACTCTGTTGGAAGAGACTGATCCGGACAGCCTGAGCCCCCGACAGGCGCTGGAACTGCTGTATACTCTCAAGGCATTAAAGCAATAATATTGTTTATTCCTTATATCCCGGGTTTTCTACTGACTATTCAGGATATAAGGTTATGGTAAACGCGGCTGTTCACCAGGTTTACAACTCTGGTAAACTGCTTCGAAATTTCGTATGACCCGATGCGAACGAAATGCTGTCAGGTCGATTTCGATAAAAAACTCTGAATTTATTTGGAGAATATAATCAAGGTCATACGCTTCCAGTCAAATCAAATGGAGTTTCAACACCATGGCTTTCGTAGTGGGTGAGAACTGCATCAAGTGCAAATACACCGATTGCGTAGAGGTCTGTCCAGTAGACTGCTTCTATGAGGGACCAAATTTTCTGGTCATTCACCCGGACGAGTGCATCGATTGCGCCCTGTGTGAACCAGAGTGTCCTGCCAATGCAATTTTCTCAGAAGATGAAGTACCTGAGGATCAACAGGAATTTATCGAACTGAACGCAGTTCTGGCGGATGTGTGGGAGAACATTACCGAGAAAAAAGATCAGTTACCTGACGCTGCCGAGTGGGATGGCGTAAAAGGTAAGCTCGATCAATTAGAGCGTTAAGTAGTATCTCAACTTTGTTTGACAAAGAAGGGTTAACGAAAAAGGCCATGACATTGTCATGGCCTTTTTGTTTGGTGACGATTGCTCCGACAAAACCGTTCTGACAAACAGCAGCTTCACGATTAATTAAACAGCGATTCTCCTGAAAGCCCCTGTTTCTCTAGAATTAAGCGCAGACGCTTTAGAGCTTCAACCTGAATCTGCCTGACGCGCTCTCGAGTCAAACCAATCTCACGCCCCACTTCTTCAAGCGTACTGGTTTCATAACCTCTCAAACCAAAACGGCGTGCAACCACCTCACGCTGCTTTTCTGAAAGCTCACCTAACCAGCGATCCAGACTGTCGTTCAAATCCAGATCCTGAAGCAACACCGCAGGGTCTGCTCCTTTCTCATCAGAAATGGTATCCAGTATGGATTTATCCGAATCCGGCCCCAAAGGTGTATCCACCGAAGTGACTCGTTCGTTCAGTCCCAACATCCGCTTAACATCAGCCACAGGCTTATCAAGCAGCTCAGCGATTTCTTCCGGACTGGGGTCGTGATCAAGTTTCTGGGTAAGTTCCCGGGCAGCCCGGAGATAGACGTTAAGTTCTTTCACCACATGGATAGGCAAACGTATCGTTCGGGTCTGATTCATGATCGCCCGTTCAATGGTTTGTCGAATCCACCAGGTGGCGTAGGTTGAAAAACGGAACCCTCTTTCAGGATCGAATTTTTCCACCGCTCTGATCAGACCGAGGTTACCTTCCTCAATCAAATCCAGCAGTGTTAGCCCACGATTCACATAACGCCGGGAAATTTTCACCACCAGACGAAGGTTGCTTTCAATCATCCGACGACGACCCGCCTCAACGCCTTTACGAGCCAAACGGGCAAAATGAACCTCTTCCTCCGGTGTTAGCAGAGGCGAGAAGCCAATTTCATTCAGGTACAGCTGAGTTGCATCAATGGACTTGTAAAAGCCATCGTCTTCTTTGCGACGCGTAGAGGTCGTAGCTGATACTGGCGCTACCCGAGTTTTCTCAGGAGATGCCTGCTCCTCTTCGATTTCCGAAGATTCTTCAACTGCTTCCACCAGCGCTTGTTCGGAAGAAGAATCATCCCCCTCCGAATCAAACCCATCCTGTCCCTGGATTACATCGTCAGCATAACTGCTTAGCTCTGCGTCATCCCTCTTCGATGCCATAAGAGTATGTCCTATCGGAAATTCCCACACTATGCCGGGCAGCAAATCTGCACCCGCACCCGTGAGATCCCTCTACCACAACCGCCGTTATCCTTCGTAATGAATCAACGTTTCGGCAGAAACCCCATAGGGTCTACCGGCTTGCCGTCCCGTCTGATTTCAAAGTGAAGCTTGGGTTCTGTTGTTCCTGTAGAACCTATTTCGGCTATCTTCTGGCCCGCTTTAACTGAGTCTCCCTCACTGACGAACAGATCCTTATTGTGAGCGTAAGCACTTAGATAGCTACTGTTATGTTTTAATATGATCAGCCTGCCATAACCAGACAGGTCGCTCCCTGCGTATACCACTTCACCATTGGCGGCTGCCTTTACAGGCTCTCCTAATTTGCCGCTAATATCAATCCCCTTATTAACCGGGGATCGAGTCGAATAAGCAGCAACCACCTTACCCTTCGCAGGCCATTGCCAGCCATTAAATGCTGCCGTTGGACTCTTTCTGGGCGGAGACACCGGTGTTGGTTTATTAACCGGTTTGACAACAGAAGGTCGAATTGGTTTCTTTTTTGGTGGAGTGGATTTTGCAGTCACTAGAGGATAGTACTTTCGTGCTGATAAATTAATCCTCTGCCCAGGGTAAATAGTATAAGGCGAACGTATGCCATTATTACGCGCTAACTCTTTGAAATCCCTACCATAACTCCAGGCAATAGAATAGAGTGTCTCACCGGTTACGACCCGGTGAGAACCTGAAGTAACTTTTGGAGGCGACCTTAATTCTTTCACCACTACGCGAGATGGATCGTGACTACACCCTGCCACAAACAGGGTAACCGCCCCGGTAAAAAGCAGAAAAAGCATTTTTTTTGAGCAATCACTCATTTTAATTTGAGCGGCCTTCCATAAACTCAACACTTTATCTACTCCGCCAACCTCGTCTGATTTTTGAAGAAAATTATCGATAATCGGAATAATAATAAAAATGAACAACAAAAAATATCATATTGATTTATGAAGTTTTACCTGTAACAGCTCAGCTCTCCGTGTTTTTTCCACCAAACCATTCGATGGTCGCAACCAGTACAATGGCAGCGATCATCAAAGCAAAGGACTCCAAAAGAAAAGCTGGATGGCCTGTCACCATTTCATAATCAAAAGGTGAGATATTCACCTGAACCAGTGGCACTTCTGATCCAGAGCTATTGACCCGGGTACTCAGGGTTTCTTTCCAGGGCCATACTTTGCCCAGCGCCCCCAGCATTAACCCGGTCAACAAAGCAATCGCCAAGTCACGATGACGCTTCAGCAACCATGAAAGTACATGGGAAAAACTTAACAGACCACCAATGCAGCCTGTTCCAAAAATCAGCAGAACCCCTAAATCCAAAGCTTTAACCGCTTCAATCACCGGGCTATACAACCCCATGAGCAGTAAGATAAAGCTACCAGAAATACCTGGTAGAATCATCGCGCAGATGGCAATGGCTCCGGCAAAAAACAACGTCATCGGTTCCGGCTCAAGACTGGTAGGCGATAATACGCCAATACCATAGGCAATCAGAACGCCCATCACCAAGGCAACCATTGTCGGCCCATGCCAGTGACTGACCTGACGAATCATATGCAAGCCCGAAATCAGGATCAGACCGAAAAAAAAGGCCCAGAGCATTTCCGGATAGCTGGCTAAAAAATAGGTGATGACATGGGCAAACGAGAGAATGCTGCTCAGCACACCACCAAAAACACACAGTAGAAATGTGCCGTCTATATGCCGCCAGACACCGGTCACGCCTTCGCTGCGCAAAACGTTCAGCAATGATGGATTGACACTTTTCAACGCATTCAGCAGGCGATCATAAATACCGGTAATAAAAGCAATTGTTCCCCCGGAAACCCCGGGCACTACATCCGCAGCCCCCATCGCCATTCCTTTGGCAACCAGCGAAAAATGGGTAGCAAATTTCGTCATACCATGACCTTTAATAAACACACTTGGGAACTGTCACAAAATAACTGTCACTCTTAACCAGAACCGTTTTTCGTTTTCCGTTATCCGTAAAAGCCTTGCTGTTTGTGCTTTTACGGATAACGGACAACGGACAACGGTAAACACTTCTCTGAGTAGTGAAGTTATCCAGGGACAGTTCCTTAGCTATAAAAAATAAGAACAAAACGCCGAAGCTTTCAGCGCACAACACCGGCAAGCAATGGTACAAAACGCACCGGCTCGAGCACTTTACGACGATACTCATCATCCTGTCGGGTCACCAACACCAGCTTCTGTTCGCCATCATGGCCAACAGGAATCACCATACGACCACCGTCTGGCGATAACTGGCTTAACAACTCTTTGGGAATATCCCCGGGTGCGGCCGTCACAATGATGCCATCAAAAGGGCTTTCGGCTGGCCAGCCCATACCGCCATCAGAATGCCGGAGCCTTATATTGAGCAACGACAAGCGACTTAAACGCTGACGAGCCTTTTCCTGTAGAGGACGAATCCGCTCCACAGAAAACACTCTCTCCATCAACTTTGCCAGAATGGCGGTCTGGTACCCTGAGCCAGTCCCCACCTCAAGCACTTTTTTCAACGGGCCCTGCTCAAGCAACGCTTCAGTCATTCTTGCGACAATATAAGGCTGTGACAGCGTCTGATTATGACCAATAGGCAGAGCGGTATCTTCATAAGCTCGATGCGCCAGCGCCTCGTCGAGAAAAAGGTGACGTGGCACTTGTCGTATAGTATCCAACACTCGGGTAGAACAAATACCCTGCTCTTCCAACCGCTGAATCAGACGATCCCGGGTTCGACGAGACGTCATGCCAATCCCTGCAAGTTCCAGATCCTTTGTCATGGTCATCTCATTGCCCCAACCCAATCCTCCAGTAACGACAAAGTACTGTGGCCCGTCTTGTCGTACTGCAATGGTGTAATAGAAACATAACCGGCACCAATCGCATGAAAGTCGGTACCTTCCTCTGCAATTCTAGGATTACCCACACCACCAATCCACCACACGGTGTGACCTCTGGGATCGCTGAGTTTGGTTGGCGGCAGCGCCGGGTCCCGATGACCAAGGCGGGTTATTTTCATACCTTGCAGTTCATCGTAATCGCAGGCTGGCACATTCACATTCAGGATAGTGCCCTCTGGCAATTGCAGGGTATCCAGTCGAGTCATAATGTCGTGTAATACACGAGCCGTGGTTTCCAGATGTCGATCTTCCCGCCCACAGGAGGAGATGGCAATGGCATTTTTTCCAAGCATTCGACCTTCCATGGCCGCAGCCACGGTGCCAGAATACAACACATCATCCCCCAGATTGGCGCAGTTATTAATACCAGACACCACCCGTTCCGGGATTTGTTCAAACAGGCCGCTGATAGACAGGTGAACACAATCTGCCGGCGTGCCATTCACACTGAAAAAACCATTGTCGTGTTCTTTAATGCGTAACGGTCTATCCAGGGTCAGGGCATGACTTTGACCAGAGCAATCATTGTCCGGAGCAACGACGATGCAATCACCAAACTGTTTCATTACCCCATAAGACAGCGCCAACCCTTTTGCGGTGACACCATCATCATTGGCGAGCAAAATGGTCATGATCCCTGAACTCCCTGATCCGTATTTTCAACGTATGCCCTGTCCTGTTCCTGACAGAGCAAAACCTCTCTTAACACGGTGGTGGCAAAGCAACCCTTTGGCAGACGAAACGATAACTCTAAGGTTCTGTCGTCTTTCCAATCCCATGTCATTTGCTCAGGTATCAACCGGTTAATACGTCGTTCCTGATTCAAACCCGCGTTTTCAAGCCCATCACAAAGTGCTGCGTAACCACTGGCCACCGATTCTTCAAAGGACTTAGCCTCATCCGCCACTTTGAGCATTCCCCTGCCCCACAGTGGCGATGTTGGGCTTAACTTGCCACTGTTCAGGCGCGCCATGATATCGTCATCTGCCGCATCAAAAATCAAACTACCACTGTCTGGAAAACCCAAAGCATCACCGGGCAGATATTGATTCCAGAGTTGCTGTTGAACCTTTTCCGACAAAACCCGATTGAATAACCAGGACCGTGCTGCGGATAAATAGACTGATCGCTTGTTGCGCTGAACACGAAATTTACCGGCCATCATGGCTGCGGCTTTTTCGATATTCCGCCCTTGATGACCAAACCGTTGCTCACCAAAATAATTAGGCACACCGGCCTGGGCAATCTGTTCAAGTCGCTCTTCCACTCGATCTCGATTCGCTTCAACCTCACGTAACGTGATACAAAAACCATTGCCTTTTAATGCGCCGGTTTTCAATTTTTTACGGTGTCGGGTCTGCTTTAAAATCCGAATAGCATCACTTTCAAAACCGCTCCAATCCGGATCAGCCATTCCCGGCAACGTGACACAAAACCATTGACGTGTAACCCCATGGCGATCCTTGCGCCCGGCATAACTGATCGACTGTCTTTTAACTTTTGCATGTCTTGCCAGTAAATCCGCCACCCAATCTGTATTATCACCTTTCTTTTCGATCAGCAGAAAAAGGTGCTCACCCTCACCTTCCGGCTCAAAAGGAAGGTACTCATCAACCTGAAAATCTTCATGACAGGACTTGAACTGACAACTACCCAGAGGACCACCAAAAGCATGATGCCAATCAATAGAGTAATCGGCATGCACCGGTACATCTGCATCCATTTATATGCACTCAAAATGTAATTTCGAAAGAAGTAACCATACCTTTTTTAGTACGGTTAGAGAACGCCCCTTAGTGAACATGGGGCGTGTTTTCCAACAACGTTTGAAAAGAGAATCTGATTATACAATTATGAAGGGAATCAAGATGTACTGGAAGTCAGTAAAACCACCGCATGGGCTGCAATACCTTCTTTTCGGCCAGTAAAACCAAGCTGCTCGGTCGTGGTTGCTTTGACATTGATCAGAGAAACGTCCAGCTCCATATCCTCACTGATATTTTTACGCATTTGATCAATATGCGGTGCCATTTTCGGAGCCTGGGCAATAATGGTACTGTCCACATTCACCGGCGTGAGATGGTGTTTTTGCAGCAGCTCAACCACATGCCTGAGAAGTTTGCGACTATCAATCCCTTTGAAGCGCTCATCCGTGTCTGGAAAGTGCTTGCCGATATCACCGAGGCCAGCTGCACCAAGTAACGCATCACATAATGCATGCAACAGTACATCGCCATCAGAGTGCGCGATTAACCCCTGAGGGTATGGAATGGATACGCCCCCCAGAACAACATGATCGCCTTCACCGAATTTGTGAACATCAAACCCATGACCAATGCGCATTAATGCCTCCACTAAGACATTTCTAATAATTTCGATTGCTGTTCGATATATAGAGAAGCTAACGCCAGATCAGTTCCCCGGGTGATCTTAATATTATCCCCATGGCCTTCTACCATGACCGGCTGACTGCCTGAATATTCGATGGCACTGGCCTCATCGGTGACGGGCATATTGTCATCAAGCGCTTTTTTCAGGGCATCGCGGAGCATGCTGAAACGGAACATCTGCGGTGTCATGGCATGCCAAAGCCCCTGGCGATCCACCGTTTTATTCACCACGCCATCGGCACTGGCGGCTTTGATCGTGTCCGTCACTGGCACTCCCAGCAAACCTCCGACGGGATGATCCTTTAATTGACCCACCAGCAAACCCAAATCAGACCAACGAATACAAGGGCGTGCCACGTCATGAACCAGCACCCAGTCGTTTGGTGCCGCAAGATCCACCAGCTCCTCTAAACCTTTTAGCACCGAGTGGTAACGTTCACTGCCGCCTTCGGCCAGAAGAATCCGAGGATCTCTGGCAACATCCAGCCTGTGGTAGTACTCATCATCACGGTCTACCACCACCACGATCTTTTCCAATAACGGTTTCTTGTCGATAGAAAAGCCCAGCAGGCGCTCAAGAGTGTGCACCATAATGGGCTTGCCATGAATATCGAGATATTGCTTAGGCATATCCGCATTCATTCTGCGCCCAACACCTGCAGCTGGCACTACCGACCAATAACGAACAGATTCCATGGTTTACTCACTACCCATCAAGGCAAGGATTTTTAATCCTTAATCATAAATCAGAAAGAACGTCTCATCACGCCGAACCATACCCAGTTCCTGCCGGGCTCTGGATTCAACGGTTTCCATCCCCTGCTGCAGTTCAACTACTTCTTTAGCCAGCTGGCGATTACGCTGATACAAACGCTCGTTTTCTAACCGGGATCGATCCAGCATCTCTTCCTGAGTAATCAGCTCAGCCACACTGCCCTCGCCAACCCAAAGCCGGATTTGTAGATAAACCAGTGATAGCGTTAAAAAAACAACGACCCATTTCTTCATAATGCTGTAGCGAATTAAAAAAGAGATTATCAACCAAATAAGGGATTAAAGGCAAAGGTAAGAGAATGAACTTTCTCCTGGAATACTCGCTGCGCATTCATATTGCTCCATTTTCTAACACCGCAGTAGGGCAACCTATTCTCGGTCAGCCTCCTAGCTCTGCCCCCATAAAGCAGGCGTAAACGTTAACTCTGGCATGCCCATACTCAATATAAATGAATATTATCCCTAAACCATAAAATGTTAGCTAAGCTGCCGTACTGGTCAGTTAAAAGCGCCATAAGTACCCGGCCATATGGAATCGAATATTTCTGGCTTGTTGATCAGGTTCTCTGCAAGGCGCAACGGCGGGAGCATAGCGAGCTATGTGACCAGAGTTGCAACGCAGTCAGAGGGGCTGATCAATGAGTCAGAAAATATGGTTGGGTACTTAAGGCTACGATCTCGTATTAACTGAACAGGGCGTAAGTATAGAAATTTCAAGACTGACTACCAGTAGGCTCATACACGTATCAGCGAGGAAATCATGAACAAAACACTACCTTTGAACGGAATAAGTGCTTTCTCATACTCTTGGAATACCTATAAAGACACAACTGCTCTAATGCGCCTGCCAATAGCAATTTGGGGTGGCGCTATGGGACTGCTTGGAAAATTCCAGGTTAGCGTAGATCAAGCCACTAAGTATCTTCAAACCCCTGACAACACAAACACTTTCTCCTACAAACCTCTTCTCGACGTTCATCCGCGCGAAGTTTATCGGCATAACATTAAAGAAAGAGGTGTAATGCTTATGCCTGATCCTCTTAATACTTTTCAGGGTGAGAGAACAATACTCTCCGAAAGTTACAGGCCGATAAATCGAAAAATAGCTGAGCTAAACCCAGAACTGAAAGTCAGTGCTAAAGAGGTTGAAAACTTGGAATACCGCATAGTGGCTGATGAAAAAAAAGTAATCCAAAAGCTTGCTAAAGCAAAAACAGCCGCTCTACAGGCCGGAACAACAGAAGCTATAGTACACTCGAATGATTACATACAAGGGGTGTTCAGAAACGACTCAATACACAACAAATTATTTAATGATCAACAGCAAAAAAATGGAAGCATAAAAGTCATGGATTCATATAATTACTCTAATTTTCATGATGTCCATTTCGATACACTCAAAGAGACACCTGAAGTTGCAGTAGCGCACTGTATAGGAAACCGAAAAACGATGGAGGACAACCATATTGCAGAACTATTTTCGGCAACGGTTAATGGAAAGACTGAACAAATTCAGGTGACCGGTGTATTCGATGGTCATGGATCCCGCACATGGGCTAATTATGCACCGAAGTACATTGTACAGCGCTTAAAAGAAACATTCGAACTTATCAATAATCCTAAAACCCCTACAGCAAACATCTGGAACGCCATTAAAATTGCTTTCGTGAATCTTGATCGAACGCTGGAAGAAGATTACCCAGACGATTACTCAGGAACAACAGCAAACATTGCCATCAAAATAGGCAAAAAACTATGGATCGCCAACCTCGGCGATTCCAGAGCAATACTGGTAGGTTCGGGGGGGCCTCATGGCTCATACACCCAACTCAGCGAAGATGCTAAACCCACAATTGAAAAGTATGCGTCATCTGTGCTTAAACGGGGGGGATTTATTTCCAAAGCCAGTCAAAGCGACTACCAGAGAGTCAACGGGGTATTAACAACTACAAAGTCGCTTGGCGACAACGATAAACGCCATGGCGGAACCGTCAGCGCACGACCTACAATAACTTGCTATGAAGAAGGCGAATACAAGGACAAGGCACTCGTTCAGGTATGCGACGGTGTTACGGATGCAGGCATTAGCGAGTCTATCGGACACGCCGTCAACAATGATTTAACCAACGGCAACTCCCCGGCGGTGACTGCCGCAAGGCTGGTTAGTCGCTCAGTTGACGGCATGTCAACAGACAACATGACCGCAATGATTACACTACTGTAAACAGCCTCTGGGTTAGGCCTTATAAGCACCCAAACAACAAGGGAGGCTGAACACCTCCCTAAAGCAGTTAACCACATGAAATCATATTTTCTGACTAAGTGTACATTCGCTCTCCTGCGTTACAGCTTTGGTCAAATAGCTACCACCCACAGGGCCGTAAAAGCTATGCTCTCTACGTTGTGCCTTGCAGGAATTGCCCTTAAATAACTTAACCATTTTGAACTCAGTTTCCCTTCACCCTGAGCCTGTCGAAGGTTGCTGCCAACGGACTTCGACAAGCTCATTCCGAACAGAAGTCTATAAAATGTGACAGTTATTTCGTGACAATTCCATAGGCCCACTCTGCCAGAAATATTCGATTCCAAGTGGCCAACTACTTATCTTTTAACGCGCCAATCTATTATCAGGCACGCTTAAATTCAGCAATACCACGATAAGGCGCTTTGCCTGCAAGCTGCTCTTCAATACGGATCAGTTGGTTGTACTTGGCAACACGGTCAGAGCGGCACAGAGAACCGGTCTTGATCTGGCCAGCACAAGTACCCACCGCCAGGTCAGCGATGGTTGCATCTTCCGTTTCACCGGAACGGTGAGAAATCACCGCGGTGTAACCGGCGTCTTTCGCCATCTTGATCGCTTCCAGCGTTTCGGTCAGGGAACCGATCTGGTTGAACTTGATCAGGATAGAGTTAGCGATGCCTTTATCGATGCCTTCTTTCAGGATCTTGGTGTTGGTGACGAACAGGTCGTCGCCTACGATCTGGATTTTGTCACCCAGAATCTTGGTCTGGTAGGCAAAACCGTCCCAGTCAGACTCGTCCAGACCATCTTCGATAGAGATGATTGGGAATTCTTCAGTCAGTTTCGCCAGATAATCAGAGAACTCGTTGGAGGTGAAGACTTTGCCTTCGCCTTTCAGGTTGTACTGGCCATCTTCGTAGAATTCGGAAGCCGCACAATCCATCGCCAGAGTGATGTCTTTGCCCAGAGTGTATCCTGCAGCAGCCACTGCTTCTTTAATGACAGCAAGCGCATCGGCGTTGGACGCCAGGTTAGGCGCAAAACCACCTTCGTCGCCTACTGCCGTGTTCAGGCCCTTGTCAGAAAGCACTTTCTTCAGAGCGTGGAATACTTCAGCACCCATGCGCAGCGCTTCCGCGAAGTTAGGCGCGCCCACTGGCTGAATCATGAATTCCTGAATGTCGACGTTGTTGTCAGCGTGCTCACCGCCGTTGATGATGTTCATCATCGGAACCGGCATGGTGAACTGACCAGCAGTACCGTTCAGCTCAGCGATGTGAGCATACAGAGGCATGCCTTTATCAGCAGCAGCGGCTTTGGCAGTTGCCAGAGAAACCGCCAGAATGGCGTTAGCGCCCAGCTTGGCTTTGTTGTCAGTACCGTCCAGATCGATCATCTTCTGGTCCAGACCACGCTGGTCGTTAGCATCGAAGCCCAGCAGCAAATCACGGATAGGGCCGTTAATGTTACCAACAGCTTTCAGAACGCCTTTGCCCAGGTAGCGGGACTTATCGCCGTCACGCAGTTCGAGGGCTTCGCGGGAACCAGTGGATGCACCGCTGGGAGCACAGGCAGTACCAAAGGCACCAGACTCAAGAATGACATCAGCTTCAACAGTGGGGTTACCACGGGAATCGAGGACTTCACGAGCCTTGATTTCTTTGATAGCGGTCATGGGGACACTCCGGGTGAGAATTCGGAAATTTCAATTCGTAAGCGCTTCTCGTTAACGCAAAGAAGCGTGAAGTGATGCATAAGACAGCGTAGCAGTATTTTCACCGGTCTATTTATTACCGATCGATTACCGATCCATTACGCTTAACAGTCACTTCAGGTTACCCGCTTACTCGCGACAGGGCAGAATAAAAACCATCCGGCGTTTTACGGAGCCAGATAGTAAAACATCATTTTTTCTGCACTGTAGACTGATAGAAGCCTAAGGCGCATCAGCAAGCATCGCAGTGCAGTAAAAACATCCTGCGAATTATTGAAGCATCATTGCGGGAGGCGTCACTATACCATCGGAAATTCCTGTGTCAAAGGCTACAAAAAAACCCGCCAAACCGCACCACAGTTGAGTTTGAGCACTTTGTGAAACTTTTTGTTATAAGCCATTCATGCTGTGTTTTTCTGTGTGAGAAGCGCATCATAAAATGCGAATATTAAGTACCCAACCATATGAAATCATATTTTCTGACTCATTGATCAGGCTCTCTGAATGCGTTGCAACTCTGGTCACATAGCTTGCTATGCTCCCGCCATTGCGCCTTCCAGAGAACCTGATCAATAAGCCAGAAATATTCGATTCCATATGGCCGGGTACTTAGACGTCAGTAAATGATTACCTGTTCATTTAAACCCAGGGGTTCTTACCTACCTTTGCAGCAACAGACGTATTTGATGCACGAAAGTTTTCATTATTTCTTTTGATAAGCTCGCCGGTTGGCACCACCCCCTCACTCACATCTTGAGCTCTTTTTTTATCATCAGAAGCATTACTACCGATATATCCGGTGGCTTTGTCATTTTTTTTTGGACAACAACCACTTTCAATTATCGAGAGCTTATGAATGAACCCCTCTTTCATTGTCACATTCAAAGGATTTAACTGCCCCACCGCCTTTTTCCCCTCACGAATATACTTGCACATTGTTTCCGAACACTTTTCCTCTTCATTCCGAACACTACGATTATTCAGCTCCTGACTTCCGCGTCCCATATTCTTACTACTGTTATTTGAAGCATGCATAAGACTATTCATAAGAATTTCTGAAAGCGCTATAAATCCTTCAAGCTCTTTGGTCATCTCAATCCTAGTAGCCTGCTCGGCATCTAAGCAACGTTGCGTATTTTCCAGCCTGCTTTGAAGCTCTTGAATCTCTCGACCTTTAAGATCACAGGCATTCAACAATTTAACACTCTCATCAGGAACAGAGCTCACTAGCCCCTCCCCTGACGCACATGCATAAACAGAATGGCCACAAAATTGACAAGCAATAGATTTATTTCTTTTACTGGAGCTATTACCGACTCCGCCCTCAATAGGGGCCAACGGAATAAAATTTAAACTGCGAGCAATAACACTATCCATAAATTTTCCTATATTCTATACATAAACTGTCCAAGGCGTATTACTCCAGCTTATAAATCGCAGTACCAAACACGGAAGTTGACTTGCCTGAGCACCATTAAAAAAACCCCAAAGTCGGGGTTTAACAATTGGAATAACTGGTCAATTAACTAATTACTTGTTTTATCTCCGAAGAAACGCTAAATACTTCTCAAGGAAATCCTGATCACAGATCACATATCTGAACTTAATGTTAGAACCTTTGTCTCATCCAATAGACGCATTTAATCTGATATAAACAGAGGTTTTCATATGTTAAACAAACTTAGTAAACACTCAATTCTGCAAGATATCATTGCGATGGAGCTAAACGCTCAAAAACATGAAAACGGCAATAAAAAAGCGGGGCTATTCAAGGGCAAAGTTATTGTTGGAGATCCTAATATTGACCCAACTTTTGCGACCTACGCACATGACCTCCAAGAATATTTTGATAAAGAATATTCTTTAGTTTATGACACTAACTGCACAATCAACCAAAATATAATGACATTTATGCGTGAACAAAAGAAGACAAAAACACCCATTCAAAACCCTACTAATTTCACTACCTCACCTATTGCTCAAGACTTATCCCTGGCCTATATGAAGGAAGCAAAAATCAATGAAATAATGGCGCACGCTTTATCTTTACCAGAGGAGGAAAAATCAGCATACTCTCTTACCTACGAGGAATACAAAGCATTAGCTGATGCTAATCCTAAGCTTGTTTTATCCACTGAAATCAATCAACACAATGTCTGCTCCGCTTTAATATTGTTCAAGTTAGAGCATGACAAACTGTCCTCTAAAACCTTTAGCTCAGAAAATAATAATCAGCCGACTGATGATTTGACATATGAGTCAGATGAAGACAGCCAGATTCAACGTTTGTTACCTACAGAGTTAATCCCCTTACCAAATCCAGTTGGACCTCAACTACCAAACCAGCAGCTTAAATGCTGGCTAAATTCTGCCTTTAATTTTCTTATGCTAAAACTTGAGACTCATTCTATACCTGAAATATTCGGATTAACCGCAGACACCCAAGCTCAAAGGCAAGCGCTTAACGAGCACATTTCAAAGTTAAACACCACTTTAAAGGGCTTTCAAAGCAACTATCGGGCAATAACAGAAGGAACAGTAAATGCATCATCATTAGAGTCCGATCAATTAACCATTCTCAATGACTTTAAGAAAGCTACAGCTAATTGCCCCGAAAATCATGCATTGCAGACATTTTTCTCTTCCGAAAATTATGATAAGCAACAGGATGCATCTGAATTTCTCAACCTTTTATTTGATTTACACAACATGAGACTGGCAGGAGAATTTTCACTATCAAGAACTGCCACACTTTCTACAGAATATCAGGGAACCACCCTACAGAAACAAGCTGGAACCGCAAATCAGTTTGCTTTAGTACCAATAGAAATCCTCCATCAAACTTCCAATCAAACTAACAATTCAATCACCATGAATGATTGTATTAATCAAAGCGGGAATACACAGGTTAATGTTAGATGGACTCCATCTGAGCACAGGCTTCATAATGACACTCTGAACCTTTCAGCGACACAGAATTATCAATGGAAAGGTCAGCTGGATAAATTAAAGTCCATTAGTTTCTCTCTGGGAGTTTTTGATTACGATATTGGTAAGCAGCAACGAGTCAAGCGGGATAAAATAGCACAAAAAATATTCAACCACGAAAATCCGACTATTCAATTCCCTGTCACAAATGACGTTGATGGTCGAATATATAACGTACATGGGCAATTAGTATCATTAATCTGTCATCAGGGGGAATCCCCTGATAGCGGTCATTACATCACCTTGTCATATGAAACCGATGGCAGTGTGATCGTCAGAGACGATGAAGTTGTCTGCAAGCTATCGGATTATGTGACCTACAAACAGCGGCAACAAGGCTTTGAGCCATCAGATTGCATTAATTCAGTGTATGAGTTTCTAATAAACTTCGGGTTTGCACCTTACATAGCCGATTATAAGATCGTTGATAAAACCCCTGCTTGAGCAGGGGTTTGCTATTTACGCTGTTTCTATGACCCTATTTACACTCAGGCAAAGCCAACCAAGTGAGCACCCACCACCACAAAGCTGGCCAGCACAAACAGAAGCACCATAAAACGCCAGACAAACTTTGCCCAATCGCCCCAATCTATACGACAAACGCCCAGCGTTGCCATGAGTGAGGCGGAAGTGGGCACAATAAGATTGGTAAAACCATCGCCTAGCTGGAATGCCAGCACCGACACCTGTCGGGTAACACCGGCAATGTCCGACAACGGCGCCAACAATGGCATCGTCAGTACTGCCTGACCAGAGCCAGAGGTCACAAAGAAGTTAAACCCGGATTGGAAGACATACATCAACCAGGCGGACGCAGCCCCCGGAAGACCACTGATCAAACCACCAGCACTGTTAAGAATACTATTCAGAACGCTGGCATCTCCCGTGTTACCACCGCCCAGCATCAGCAAAACGCCTTTGGCAAAACCCACTAATAGAGCAGGCGCCAACATGACGCCAGCGCCTTCTTTAAATGCACTGGCGACGTCGTTCAATGTCATGTCGTTCAAACGAAAGGTAACCGCAATCAGCCCTGCCACCAAACCCATAGTGAAGAACTGGGAAGCGATTTCACCGATATACCAGGCATGAACAATCACACCCCATACCACCCACACCATCGTGGCAGCCACTGTCAGCAAAACCAGGGTGTCGCCCATGTTCCAGCGGGAATCCACAATGTTCAATACTTGATTGCGAAAGTAAGCATCTGAACGACGACTGTAAGATGACTCCGGATCTTTTTTGATCTTCGCTGCATATATCATCGTAAACAGGATGCCAATCAGGGTAAAACCAAGCCACATCACCACACGGAACGTCATACCCGACAGCACTGGCACACCCGCAATCCCCTGGGCAATGGCGACGGAGAATGGGTTCATCCACGACGTACCAAAACCAATTTGAGTCGCAACGTAGGTCACCATCACGGTGGTGATGCCGTCATAACCCAAACGCACCATCAACGGCACGATAATAATTGCAAAGGCGACCGCCTCTTCCCCCATGCCAAACACAGCACCGCCCAGGGAAAACAGGAAAAACAGCACCGGAATAAACAGCGCTTCACTGCCTTTGGTTTTTTCAATCAATCGCAGAATGCCGTTATCAATAGTGCCAGTGCGCATCACTACGCCAAAAGCACCACCGATCACCAACATAAACATAATGACGCTGACTGCAGAACCTGAAGACAAACCTGCAAAAGCAAAGTTCATCAGCCCCGGCTCACTGCCAGTAGCAAACAGACCAACGGATTTGTAAATCTCTTTACCAGCGTCGTCAGTGGCATAGGCAAAGGAGTCTGGGTCAATCACAGTTCGGACTTTTTCGACACCGTCTACAACATAAGCAACCTGCTCGCTGGCAAAATTGCCAACAGGAATCAGGTAGGTCAGTAATGCAGCAAAAACGCCCACAAAGAAAATAAGAATCAGGGTGTCGGGCATCTGCCAGGATGTTGAACGGGGAACTTCTTGGGAAGGGTTCTGGGCAATTACTTCAGCCATAAATCTCATCTATCGACGTCAATTATTTGCATAGAATTTCATATATGGCGAATAAATAATCAATAGGTATAAATAACGCATCCTTTATTTCATTGACTCGACTCAAGGTTCAGGCATCATTCTCTAATGATTTGCTAATGACTTTCTAATAAAAGGTGTGATGTGGATTCAATCACTCAGGCAGCTCTTGGCGCCACCGTTGCTGCAGCATTTGCGGGTAAGCGATGCAATGGCAAAGTACTTCTGGCTGGCGCCCTGCTGGGAACACTCCCGGATCTGGATGTTCTGATCAATTATGGCGATGACATTAGCAACACCGTGAAACATCGGGGCTTCTCTCATTCGCTTTTTGTCCTGCCGATTTTCTCATTGTTTCTGGCATGGGTAATTCATTATTTCAAACCAATACAAGAATGGTCGTTCAATCGCCTCGGCCTGATGATAATGTCCGTTTTGGTCACCCACCCATTATTGGATTACTTCACCACGTATGGAACTCAACTGACCTGGCCAATACCCGGTTACTATGCACTATCCAGCGTATTTATCATTGATCCGCTTTACACGCTGCCATTATTGATCGGTGTTGGCTTTGGTTTGATAACACCGAAAAAAGCTGCAAAGAGCAGTGTTATCGCTCTGTTTATTTCAACCCTTTATCTCGGCTGGAGCCTGGTTGCCCAGCAGAAAATTCAGCAACGGGTAGACGACACTGTACAGACTCTTGCCTGACCAACAGAGAGCGTCTTTATCACACCTTCTCCTCTAAACACACTGCTTTGGCGAGTAGTGGTATTGGATGGCGACAGTTACTGGGAAGGACTTGCTTCTTTGCTGGATAAGGATGCGGAAGTGCGTTTTATTCGCCAACCCCGCGGCCATTGGCCAATGAAGGAAACACCAGAACAACTCATCGATCTGCAAACCTTTTCTCAAAACTATCTCAGCTACCGGGAAGACAACGGTCAGTTAATTGTTTCTGATCTTCGCATGGGAATGGCCGGCAACCTTGCCTTTCAGTTTGCTTTCGCAGAACGGAATCTGGAGGGGCAATGGCAACTTTATCAGACACCCGTCCGCTATAAAGGCATCAGCCTGGAAGGCGACTACGGCAAGTTAATTGAGCGTCTGCTCGGCAATGCAAACATTGATGCCAATCTTGGCATCTGCGCTCAGTGCACAACCATCGCAAAGTAATAAAGACGGATATAAAAAAGCCATGGCGGTAACCATGGCTTTTTGGGACACAATTTCAACAAAATACTCAGTGAGTATCCAGCTCTTCAAATGACTTCACCAGATCATCCAGTGCTTTAATTTGCGCCAGGAACGGCTCAAGCATGGAAAGGCGCAGAGCAGAAGGCCCGTCGCAACGAGCGTTGTCCGGGTCCGGATGGGCTTCCAGGAACAAACCTGCCAGACCAACACCCATGCCCGCTCGAGCCAGCTCAGTCACCTGATGACGACGACCACCGGAAGCCGCACCCAGTGCATCACGGCACTGCAGAGAGTGGGTGACGTCGAAGATCACCGGTGCGCCACCGCTGACCTGCTTCATGGTGTTGAAGCCCAGCATATCGACGACCAGGTTGTCATAACCGAAGTTCACACCGCGTTCGCAGAGAATCAGACGATCGTTGCCCGCTTCACGGAACTTGTCACAAATATTACCCATCTGCCCCGGGCTCAGGAACTGGGGCTTCTTGATATTGATAACCGCACCGGTTTTCGCCATGGATTCCACCAGGTCCGTCTGGCGCGCCAGAAACGCAGGCAGCTGAATCACATCCACCACTTCTGCCACCGCCTGACATTGTTGCGGCTCGTGCACATCGGTAATGATCGGAAAACCAAACGTCTCTTTCAGTTCCTGAAACAGTTTTAAGCCTTCTTCCAGACCCGGCCCACGATAAGAGGCGATGGACGAACGATTGGCTTTATCAAACGACGCCTTGAAGATATACGGGATGCCGAGTTTTTCAGTGACCCGAACATACTCTTCGGCAATTTTCATGGCCAGATCACGGGATTCCAGCACATTCATTCCGGCAAAAAGCACAAAAGGCAAATCGTTTGCCACTTTGATGCCGCTTACATCAACCACTTTGTTGTTCTGCATTTCTACAGCCTTAATTCTGTTGAAAAATCAGTGTTATCAAGATTTGTGCTTAAACGACAGTGCCGCATTAATAAATGCGGTGAACAAACCGTGACCATCGCGCGGTGTTGATGTGAACTCCGGGTGGAACTGACAGGCAACAAACCATGGGTGATCTGGCACTTCGATCATTTCAACCAGAGAGTTGTCTTCAGAACGACCAGAGATCACCAGACCGGCTTTTTCCAGTGCTTCAACATAGTTGTTGTTCACTTCATAACGGTGACGATGACGCTCGGTGATCACGTCCTTACCGTAGGCCTCATGAGAGTGCGTGCCAGCAGTCAGATTACAGTTCTGCGCACCCAGGCGCATCGTACCGCCCAGATCAGACGCTTCATCGCGTTTTTCAACGCTGCCGGCTGCGTCAATCCATTCGGTAATCAGACCAACCACCGGATGAGCCGCCTGGCGTTCAAATTCGGTACTGTTGGCACCTTCAAGGCCAGCCACATGACGGGCGTATTCAATCACCGCCACCTGCATACCCAGGCAGATGCCCAGATAAGGAATCTTATTCTCACGAGCGTAACGAACCGTGGAAATTTTACCTTCCACACCACGATGACCAAAACCACCCGGTACCAAAATGGCGGACACCCCTTCCAGAACCGACAGGCCTTCCTGCTCAATGGTTTCAGAATCGATGTAACGAATTTTCACCTTGGTGCGGGTTTTCAAACCTGCGTGCTTGATGGCTTCAATCAGGGATTTGTAGGCATCCAGCAACTCCATGTACTTGCCTACCATGGCGATGGTGATTTCCGTGGAGTAATTGAACTCACGATCCACCACATCATCCCACTCAGACAGATCAGCCGCCTGACAACCCATATTGAAACGATCAACAATCAGCTGATCCAGGCTTTGCTCATGGAGCATACGGGGGATTTTATAAATGCTGTCGGCATCTTTCAGCGAGACAACCGCACGCTCTTCCACGTTAGTGAACAGAGAAATCTTACGACGGGCAGAAGCATCAATATGCTCTTCGCTGCGACACACCAGAATATCTGGCTGCAAGCCAATAGAGCGCAGTTCTTTAACAGAATGCTGAGTCGGCTTGGTTTTGGTTTCGCCAGCGGTTTTGATGTAAGGCACCAGCGTCAGGTGCATCAGCATGGCACGCTGGGAACCCAGTTCTACTTTTAACTGTCGGATGGCTTCCAGGAACGGTTGGGATTCGATATCACCCACGGTACCGCCCACTTCTACCAGGGCGATGTCCGCATCGCCAGCACCTTTGATCACACGACGTTTGATTTCATCTGTGATGTGCGGAATCACCTGAACCGTGCCACCGAGATAATCACCACGACGTTCTTTACGGAGAACATCCTGATAGATACGACCAGAAGTAAAGTTATTACCCTGCTTCATGGTGGTGCGGATAAAACGCTCGTAGTGACCCAGATCCAGATCGGTCTCGGCGCCGTCTTCCGTCACAAACACTTCACCGTGCTGGAAAGGGCTCATGGTGCCCGGATCAACGTTGATGTAAGGGTCCAACTTGAGCATCGTCACCTTAAGACCACGTGCTTCAAGGATGGCAGCAAGGGATGCCGATGCAATGCCTTTGCCCAATGAGGAAACAACACCGCCGGTGACGAAAATATAACGCGTCATGCTAACCTGCTTTGAAATATAAAACTGACGGGGGAACTGTTTTCAGCTCAAAAACCGCGGCTGAAAATAAAGTCTCAAGATGGGGGATCAGGATACCAAAAGCTGCAGGAAACGTAAAACAGTTATGGTTTACCCATCAAGTTTAATCGGCGCCTGATAGAACCGTTGGCTCAAGCTTGAGTACACTGGCTCGACCAACAACGCCTTGGTAGCCCTCACAAACCCAAAAACCGGGAGCAGCCACCATTTGCTCGTCATTATAAATAAAAGGCAAATATTCTCTGAGCCAAGGTGGAACATGATACTCCTGAAGCCAGCGCTTTAAGGTTTTTCGCCCTGCGCGTCCGGCAATGGCTATTTTTGCATCTTTATCGATATGACGCCGCTGACATAACAACAGAGGGATTTCTGGCAATTGAACCGGCAAACAATTCATCGTTACCCCATCACTCACCGTCAGACAATGATCACCTAAAGCCACTACCGATGACGATTGCCAGTGCCAGATGAAAGGCTCAAAAGATGTGAGAGAGTAACGCTCATCAACCATAACGAGACAGTGTTGAAACCGGTAAATCCAGATATGCCGGTCAACTTTCAACCTGGGTTCACCATCAGCCCTGGCATTTATCACCTCATAAAAAATCTGACCCAACAGACGCCGTGAAGACAGTAAGATATTCTGCTGTTTCAACCAACCACGAACAATTCTATTTTGCACATCTTGTGTAAACGATTCGAGTCGCTTTAAATTCAGCAGGGGCTGATCGCCCAACAGCCATTCAGGATGGTATTCAATACAGGTCTGCAACTGTCCTGTAGTATTACTTTGTTGTTCCAAACTCAGCACTGTCACTTCTTTTGCCAATTCGACAACTCGCTCAGAGGCTCCGGGCCAGCGAGTTTCAATGGCTGGGATCAATGACTGACGAAGAAAGTTGCGAGCAAAGTGTTCATCACTATTGCTGTCATCCTCTATATGCTGAAGGTTCTTATCCTTTGCATAAGATTCAATGGATAATCGGGGTATCGACAGCAAAGGTCGCAACAACGTTCCGGTACCGATAGGCCGCTGTTGTGGCATCCCCTGAAAACCATCCACACCGGTGCCACGAAATAAACGTTGCAGTATGGTTTCCGTTTGATCGTCCCGGTGATGCCCCTGCAACAAAACGCCACCGTCTTTCACAGCATCCGTGAAAATACCATACCGTGCATCACGGGCAGCCTGTTCAATACCCTGCCCCTGGTTTTTTAACACGACGCTTTCCACAGTGAGAGGAACATTCCACTGCTGACATAAGCTGCGACAATGGTCAGCCCATTGATCAGCAAAAGTACTCAACCCATGATGAATATGCACAGCGTTAAGCGTCTTGATATGACCTTGATTCCGCAGCTGCACCATCAGGTGAAGCAACACCGTAGAATCAACACCGCCACTGAAAGCAACGGTGAAAGGCACAGATTGCAATGATATGTGAAGGCTGGTATTCAACCTTTCAAGAACCCACTCAGAGTTGAGTGGGTGACTGGATAAAGAAAGCTCTGTACTCAAATGGAACCAAAATCCCTGATTTTCTGATAGCGTTTTTCCAACAATGTATCACTATCCAGCGCCGACAATTTATTCAGTTGCTCCACTAGCACGGCCTTCAAACTGCTCGCCGCTTTTTCAGGGTGACTGTGGGCTCCGCCCAGCGGCTCAGGAACCAAAGTGTCTACCAAGCCAAGTTCTTTTAATCGGCTTGCCGTCACACCCATGGCTTCTGCCGCTGTAGAAGCAAACTCTGCCTTCTTCCACAATATAGAAGCACAACCTTCCGGTGAAATCACCGAGTAGGTGGAGTAACCCATCATCACCAGATGATCACAAACACCAATCGCCAATGCACCTCCAGAGCCACCCTCACCAATTACGGTAGATATGACCGGCACTTTCAGGCGTGACATCACCGCCAGATTATAAGCAATGGCTTCACTTTGACCACGCTCTTCAGCACCGATACCCGGATAGGCACCCGGTGTATCAATAAAGGTCAGAATGGGCATCTTAAAACGCTCTGCCATTTCCATCAGACGGCAGGCTTTGCGATAACCTTCCGGCTTTGGCATGCCGAAATTGCGGCGTACTTTTTCTTCGATTTCACGGCCTTTCTGGTGCCCAATAATCATCACCGGACGATCATCCAAGCGAGCAATACCGCCCACCAGAGACTGATCATCGGCAAAATGGCGATCACCGTGGAGCTCGTCAAACTCTGTGAAGAGGTAACGAATGTAATCCAGCGTATAAGGGCGCCTTGGGTGGCGAGCCAGCTGAGAAACCTGCCAGGAAGAGAGGTTACTGAAAATAGACTCAGTCAGACTGCGACATTTATTCTGCAGTGTTGTTATCTCTTCCGTAATATTCAGTTCCGCATCGCTGCTCACCAGCCGGAGTTCTTCAATCTTGGCTTCCAGCTCAGCAATGGGCTGTTCAAAATCCAGGTAGTTCGGGTTCATGAAATCCACTTACCATGTCCGGAGGTAAATAGGGTCAAAAATACGGAAACCGTAAAGGAAAGTCGAGTTAAAAAGCGTAATGACCTGTAAACATTGCCTACAACACGTATCCATCGAATAACCAGTGGGAAGAACAGAAGTGATTTATACCCATCGCCTTTCAAGATGCTACGTTGTTATCAGCGTTCGCTCACCCCGATCACCTACTACTTGTAGGCTCACGGGGCTTCGCTCACTTGTCGCCTAGTAGCATCTTGAAATCCAATGGGTATAGAACTGTCTACACTATCGAGTCACTATTTGTTTTCAGTTAGAAGGTGTAACCCCATGTCTCCCTATAATCTTCAACCACCGCAGCCCTTTTATCAGCCATGTACCTGGCCACTCAACCCGACAGGGCATGACGTACACCATCTACCCCCCCCTTTTCCATACGGCCAAATTATGTTGGTAGCCGATCCCGTATCACACATGGGAGGCTTTACACTTGCCCCCCAACAAGCACAAGAAAGTCAACTTTACAACATGGTCATCAGCCAACCAACGCATACCAGCACCTATATACCCAAACCCCCATTAATAGAGCATCCGGCAACAATCACCGATATTGCCGGCTCAGCGCTAAACCCTTGTGCTCCTGAGTTTGTCAGTCAACATAATGACCAGCTTAAGATGTTAATGGGGGATGAGGTGATTAATATCCAGTTACCCGATCCAGCCTTTGATCCTGATGACCAATCCAGTGACCTATTGCCATTATGGAATGCCAAAGAAATCTCCACCACGGCCATCCGCTCACTAGCAGAAGCATTTACGAAAAAAAAGCACTTCAATGTAGATGAGGACATGAAAGTCATCTTTACACATAAGGATGAAGCATCGAGTTCAAAGGGTAAATCTAACAAAACCAAGCAATCCAAAATCCCCGATCAATCTATATTAACATCACCCGCTCGTAAGCCCGTAGTGGAAAGCCTTACCCGCTTTATGGAAGACAGTCAGCATTTCATTGATTCTGGAAGAGAGCTTGTGGACAATCTAAAGGACATGGCTGCATCAAAGTGCCTCAATGCGCACACCATGGACACCAGTCACTCAAAGCAACAGAAATCTACCACAGTATCTCCAATCGCTTTTTTTGACTTTATAATTACTATTTTTTCCACCCCCCTCCAATCAACAAAAAGCAGCCTATATTTCAGCCCCTTAACCGCTTTTGTCATTCCATACGACATAACCACTTTCCCAAAAATAGATATGCCTAAACAAAAAATAGGCTCATTATCTAGCGCTCTAATGAAAGGAGTTGTCAAAAATTCGCCTGAGAATCAAATACACATCATCACTTCTCTCATCAGAATCATGGCAGAAACCTTCCCCAAAAAACTACTTTCCTACCAGCAGGGAAAACTAGAATCATCCGTTTTATTATTGCATATTGAGTTTATAAATCACCTCAGTCTTCTTGCCGCACGCCACTTAAATACAGAAGTTAGAATCAGCAACACACGACAGGCAGCAGATTCATTAAACCTGCTGACAGTACTAATGATCAAGCATATATCAGCTATCAAACAGGCATACCCAAAAAAAATGAACAGTGAGACCTACACCGTCTTACTCGAAATAGTCAGAGGGCTATTGACTCTAATGAATACTGAAGCCATGAAATCTTTATTCTCAAAGCCATTCAGTAAAATCATGCAACACAACCACAATCAATCAATAAAAAACATTGAGATTTTACTCATCAGCATTATTAAAACATCACTAAAAAATAATGAAAACTTTAAGTTCTCAATCGCCTCTCTCATAGCGCTTGCTCAAAACCCCGAATTACTGACTGACACGACTGACGAAAAAGAACGATCCAGTCTGATCAATTCACTCTCCAGCCTACTCATCGCTTTCAATGATTATATCTGCGAACACAACATATATGGAGATAAGGAATCCGATGTACAGACAACCGATACTATAAGAACTCACTGTTTGCTTCCCATCATTCAGTTGATATCCAAGTTATCAAATCGATCCGCACAAACCAATGGAATGCTTAGGGATCTAAAATCAGCCATCTGCTGGCTCGAGCGCGAGAACAGAAAGTTAGACAATGACACTCTGACCCAAAACTACCAGAGCATCCAGTTTCTTGTCAGTGAAGCTGCCAGCCTTGCAACTCTCGTATCATTAGAAACCAAGCGAACTGGATTTTTGCAGCATATGCAAGCACTAATTAAACAGTACAGCACAGAGAACCAGGCTGAAAAGGGTATAGCATTTAAACCGGTTAGAAAAAGAACTAAACATCAAGAACCGCTTATTGGAAAATGCAAAAACACATCACCCTCCCTCCCTGAACAGAGAACAACCGAAAATTCTGAAGCAGACTTTTTTAAAAAACAAGATACGTTTATCGAGTCGGTCAATAGCGTTACTAAAAAAGCTGTGGCTTCAGGGCAATATCCAGAAATAATCGCCTATTTAAAAGAACAACTCTCAGACTATTTTGACACTCCTGCCAATGCATTTTGGATTTTGATCGAAACCGCAGGCCAAATACTACAACCCCTCCCACCTCGCATCCAAGATATTAGAGTTAGCATTGACTCTATCAATATGCTGTATGAAAACTCAAGAACTATCACAGAGCCTCTTAAAAGAGAAAAGCTGCCAAGACATTTAGCAATAAAATGGCTAAACGAGAACGGCCTACAAGATCTGACCCTTAATAGTATAACGGTGGCAACCAGTAAATTTAATCCAACGACATTAACAGAGACACAATCACGAATCTCTGATGCTATCCACATTCTTGAATCCGCCCTTGAATCGGCTAAACATATCATCGAAACGGTCACAAAAAACAGCAATCAACATATTCTCGGAAATTTAACTTATGACGATGTAATTGGAAATATTTATTTCATTAATGACTTGCTAGAAAAGTTAGAAAAATGGTGCCATTCCATAAGCCAGAAATGCTACCTCAAAGAACTACTCGATTATCGAAAATCACTTCTCAAAGACATCGGTTTATACGGCCAAACATCTAAAAACAATCAATCAGCCAATCAAAAAATGTCGAATGCAAACATGATGAAATTAAAAAGAATTTCACAGAAATTAGATACTAGCCAAGACACTTCGGAACTAAACGCTAGACTTGGTACTGTTAAAACAATTCATAGTGAACTAACACACCGGCTTCATACCGAGCCTCACTTCCAGCGTGCAAACAATGTGCATGGCTGATCTAGATTTGCCTCATCCATCAATAAACACCAGAGATTATTAATCTATGCTTTCTAATTTTCGCTATATCTGCTTGCTAATATTCACTCTATCGAGTCATCTCTATTCTCAAAATATCACGATATATTCTACGGAGACCGTTGCTCAATATTCAGCGTTGAGCTGGATAGAACGAAGCTATTTCCGACCATTGATAAAAGGTATTTTAGAAGCACACTCAGCAAGTCTGGTAGCGCCTATGGCTTTAGATTACGGCTGTGGAACTGGTGTAGCAACAACTCTACTCAAAGATACAAGCTATGAAGTCGAGGGCATGGATATCGAGCCGAATATGCTGTCAAACGCCATAACCCATAACCCATAACCATAACACGTCGTTCACATTAATTGAGTCCGGTAACATTCCACGAGCAGATAATACCTATGATCTGGCATTGCTGAGCTTTGTCATTCTTGAAATAGACGACAGAGAGGAAATCATCAGGATAGTTTCAGATATACAGCGCACACTAAAACCCGGTGGCATTCTGGTGATCATTGGCAGTTCGGAAGAACGTCATAATCCCGAAAGGCACTGGGCGAACAGAAAGGTGGATTACCCAGAAAACGAGCACCGCTTCAGTGGCTCCAAAGTTCGCTCTCTTTGCCAAATAAGCGGTATCGAGTTTCTAGACTATTACTGGAGCACTTCGGATTATCAGGACTTTATCCAGCAAAGCGGCTTGCAGTTAGTTCAGCAACTTCACCCCTTAGCACCCATGGACAGTGACTATCTGGATGAAAAGACACACTCACCGTATTCCATTTTTGTCGCAAAAAAACCATGAGCTTTTGTGAACAGAGGGAATCTTACCCTCTGGTCAACTTGCCAGGGGCTAGGAGTATTCAACCTTAGCGGCCTGTTTACCCAACCACTGCCGTAATTCCAGCACCAACTCATCACTTGGGCTAACCCGCCACTGGTCTCCCAACTGTAAGCTGGCACTGGCATCTTCCCGGTGATAATCAATTCGAACTGGCAGGTTGCCCCGCTGCTCACTGACCATGGCCGATAATTTTCGGCTAAAATGCCCATCAACCTGATCGTGATTCACTTCAAGCACCAGTCGTTTGGCATAATGACTACGGGCATCCACCAGTTTCATCACTTTCTTACCGCGAACTTTCAGGCTGCCGGAATAATCATCGAAGGTCACTTCACCTTCCACCACTAATACTGCGTCCTTGTGCAGCAAGTGTTGATACTCGTTAAACACATCTGAAAACACCGACACTTCAATACGCCCGGTTCGATCATCCAGGGTAACAAAGCCCATCTTGTCGCCCTTCTTATTTCTCATTGCCCGAAAATCCACCACCAGCCCGGCAATGTTCTGGCTATCGCCTCTGGCTGGCTGAAGATCCTTGATGCGATTACGAATAAAATGTCGTATTTCCGATTCATACTCATCAATGGGGTGGCCGGTGAGATACAGGCCCAGCGTATCTTTCTCGCCACCAAGACGAACCTTATCTGTCCACTCGCCGGTGTTCAGATACTTGTCGTATACATTCTCTTCACCGGCAGGCACCAGTGCGCCAAACATATCCATCAACCCGGAGCTGAGATTTTTCGCTGCCTGATCCGCCGCCTTGATGGCTTCCGCTTGACTGGCATCCAGCACCGCACGGTTAAAATTGAGTTTTTCTGGTTTGTTGGCAGCAGGCCCTAATAAATCCAGCGCACCAGAACGAATCAATGCTTCCAGCACTCGTTTGTTTAAACTCTTTGGATCCACACGGGAGCAGAAATCAAACAGATCTTTGAACTCACCACCTTCATTGCGCGCGCGCACAATGGATTCAATAGGGCCTTCACCCACGCCTTTGATCGCACCCAGACCATAAATAATATGACCTTCGTCGTTCACGCCGAACATATAGGCGCCACTGTTCACACTGGGCGGCAATACATTCAGCCCCATATCCCGGCATTCTTCGATAAAGGTCACCACCTTATCGGTGTTCTGCATATCGGAACTCATGACCGCCGCCATAAATTCCGATGGGTAATGGGCTTTCAGCCATAAAGTTTGATAAGAAACCAGCGCATAGGCGGCAGAGTGCGACTTGTTAAACCCGTAACCGGCGAATTTTTCCACCAGGTCAAAGATTTTCATGGACAACTCGCCATCAATCCCCTGCCCTGTGGCGCCGTCTTTGAACACTTCCCGCTGCTTGGCCATTTCTTCGGGCTTTTTCTTACCCATGGCACGCCGGAGCATGTCCGCACCACCCAAGGTATAACCCGCCAACACCTGGGCAATCTGCATAACCTGTTCCTGATACAGGATAATGCCGTAGGTGGGCTGCAGAATGGGTCGCAGGGATTCATGCTGATATTGGGCATCCGGGAAAGACAACTCTTCCCGGCCGTGCTTACGGTTGATGAAGTTGTCCACCATGCCGGATTGCAAAGGACCAGGACGGAACAACGCCACCAGTGCGATAATATCTTCAAAACAATCGGGCTGAAGTCGTTTAATCAGATCCTTCATACCCCGGGATTCCAACTGGAATACCGCCGTCGTCTCTGCCCGCTTTAGCATATCGTAGGAAAACTTGTCTTCCAGATCGATGGCTTCGATGTTCAGAGGTTCTTCGCCCTGCTTTTTGCGCCTTGGGTTGATCAGCTTCAACGCCCAATCGATGATGGTCAGCGTACGCAAGCCCAGGAAGTCAAACTTCACCAGCCCGGCGTACTCCACATCGTTTTTATCGTATTGGGTAACAACGCCTTTGCCGTGCTCATCACAATATAAAGGGGCAAAATCGGTTAGCTTGGTGGGGGCAATCACCACACCACCGGCATGCTTGCCAACGTTCCGGGTCACACCTTCGAGCTTGAGCGCCATTTCCCAGATTTCAGCGGCTTCTTCATCACTGCCCAGAAATTCCCGAATGGTTTCTTCCTGTTCGTACGCTTTGCCAAGGGTCATGCCGATTTCAAAGGGAATCATTTTCGACAGACGATCTGCCAGACCATAGGACTTACCCTGAACCCGGGCAACATCCCGCACCACCGCTTTGGCCGCCATGGTACCGAAGGTGATGATCTGGGAAACCGCATCACGTCCGTAGGTGCGGGCCACATAATCGATAACCTTATCCCGGCCTTCCATGCAGAAATCGACGTCAAAGTCCGGCATGGATACCCGTTCCGGGTTGAGGAACCGTTCAAACAGCAGGTCGTACTTTATAGGATCAAGGTCCGTGATCTTCTGGGCATAAGCCACCAGAGACCCGGCACCGGAGCCACGACCCGGCCCAACGGGAATGCCGTTGTTTTTGGACCACTGAATAAAGTCCATTACAATCAGGAAGTAGCCGGGGAACCCCATCTGCAGAATGGTATTCAGCTCAAAATCCAATCGATCACGATAAAGCTTTTCGATTTCCGGATAATCCGGTGCGCTGGTGTCGAACAGAAACTCTAGACGCTCCGTCAAACCTTCGTGGGAAAATTCCCGAAAAAACTCATCCATGGTTTTTCCTTCCGGCACCGGATATTCAGGCAGGAAGTATTCACCCAGTTTCACATCAATGGAACAACGACGGGCAATCTCTACCGAATTGGTCAGCGCTTCAGGAATATCGGAAAACAGTTCCGCCATCTCATCGACAGATTTCAGATACTGCTCTTCGCTGTAACGGTGCTCACGGCGCGGGTCGTCCAGCACCACGCTTTCACCAATACAGACTCGGGATTCATGGGCTTCAAAATCCTCCCGGCGGGGAAACATTACATCGTTAGTGGCTACCACCGGACAATCAAACTCTGCCGCCAGAGCCACAGAACCATGCACACACTCTTCATCCCCTGCCCGGTTTGTACGATGCAGCTCCAGATAAAAGCGCTCAGGAAAAGCAGCCATCCATTCTTTTAACAGCTCTGCGGATTGCCCCTGTTTTCCGGAGAGAATGGCGCGTCCAACCTCACCTTCACGAGCGCCAGAAAGGGCAATCAACCCTTCAGATTGAGCCATCACCCACTCCCGCTTCACCAGCGCCTTGTCACCGCGCTGATTCTCCATAAAGGCCCGGGAGATTAACTCCGTCAGATTGTGATAGCCCTGCTCATTCATGCACAGCAACACCAGTCGGCTTGGGGCATAAACATCCGCCGGATTCTCAATCCATAGATCAGCCCCACAAATGGGCTTGATACCGGCATACATGGCACCAGAGTAAAACTTCACCAGTGAGCAGAGGTTGGATTGATCGGTCACTGCCACCGCCGGCAATCCAGCTGCCGCCGTATCGCTTATTAACGATTTAATACGGATTAAGCCGTCACTGAGAGAGTACTCCGTGTGTACCCGAAGGTGGATAAAAGGTGCAGTCATGAATGGGGGAAATCCTGAATGGCAATCTCGATATGATACCAACGGGGGTCTGGTGTCACAAATGGTTGTCGCTTCGATATCCTGCTAACTCGCTGAGTAGCTCGTTGAAAGCAGAGCCGCTTGCCAACACCAGAACTTGATCTATCTTTAAATGCTTTAGATCCATTAACAATAAAATAGTCGTTAACAATGAAGAGCCGCACTTAGGCCATGCTACCTCTACCCCAGTTCATTAATGCCCGGCATTCATCGATTGACCGCTGCACGTCTGTGGAAGCCAGCGGACGTAAAAAACCAGCAGCCTATGAAGGCCAACAACGGATACCAGCTGCCAATAAAAATTCACCTTTGTTGGAGCAAACTGACTTATTCCAAAGAAAAAAAACAGTCTCCGAGGAACCGCCCCTTCTCAACGTTTTGTCGATTCAGCCATTTTTACAAAATCGTCTGATAAAGAAGCAAGCCATAAACCGGAGAAAACGCAATAACAAGGCCTTGAAACAGCCATCGATCATCAGTTATTGGGATAACCGATCCCCCATTGCCGTTTTTGAGAACAATGCTCGGGTTCTGCAGCAGTCATTAGCAAAGTATCCCTCAACTACCAGCGTCCACCTTCCGGAAAACCTCAAAACGTATCTATCGCAACACGACAAAAAACATGCGTTTCTTTCATCGGACTTTTGGGAGTCTCACATTGAATACTGGCTATCGCTCAATAGCGAGAAAAGAAAGAACACGCTGGATCAACGTATGATGTCTTTTCTTATTCCTGCATCAGACCCTCGAAAAAAACTGCACGGCCAGTTTGGCGTTATAGCAGCAAGAGATATTCCACCACTTAGCATTATTGCGCCCTACGGTGGTATGTACTGTGTGGGTAATGACCTTCACAGCGAGCGAAATCGACACGGTGCCAACATTGGCCGCTATTCCGTAGACTGCTCTATGCACGGTATGCAGATTAATCTGTTTGGCTACGCACATGGCAATATCACCATTTGTATAAATGCCAACACCACCTATGTTGAATCTGATCCGTATTATAAGGACAACTGCTGTTTTGTTATCGTCGTCTACAGGAACTGGCCCTATGTTCTTATCACCAGTACTGCGCCGATTAAGCAAGGCTCCGAACTATTAATTGACTACGGCAGGCATTACTGGAAGTAAGCCTTCCCATACCAACGGAAACAAGAGTTGTAGAAATGAATAGATTATCCTTATACGCTTTATTTATATTCATCCTATCAGGGAGTTTTATTGCAACACTGTCTGCAGATGAACCTGGTCAAACAGCATTTGAGCAACCCTCTACATTATCTTCTGCACAGCGACCCACCGTTCAAGAAGAAGACATTCTTTATGAAATAGAACGCATCAATCAAAAAATTGAGAAGCTGGAAGGTTCTGGCCAAATAAGCGGTACAACCAAACTGGCTATTGTCGGTATTTTGGGAACCATTGTTTATGGGGTTGTCCATGGGCAACTGACATGGATGTTTAACCCTGAGTTTTATTTGGCAAAAGGCATCGCGGTGGTTCAAGGGCCAGCCTGGATCAATGCCGTTCTTCGAGGTGTGTTGGATACAGCAATACCCGGGATTGCCATTGGAGCACTGCTGGGTTTTGCTAATGGATGCCACGATAACCTGCCCACCATTAATCTAGAAACGGAAGATTTAGTAAAAGTCGGTGTTATATCTGTGGTTTCAACGCTGGCAGCGACCACATTACTTGCCACAACCTGTGTCGCACTTTCCAGCAACTGCCTCCCGTTTGGTAACGGAATGTTTGTCTCTGCAGTTTACACAATGCCTGTAATGGCAATCATTTTAGTTGCCAATATTTATCAGCAGCGGGTCAATTTGAAAACGTTAAAAATGCAATTAAAAGAAGCTCACGACACTCTGGCCGAAAAGAGAAAGCTTGCTAATCAACAAGCACAAGCGCTTCCCGCACCGGCTTGAAAGACCGCCGGTGAATGGGCGTAGCCCCCAATTTCTTGAGTGCGTCCATATGAACTTTGGTTGGGTAGCCTTTGTGACCTGCAATACCATAACCGGGCCACTCTTTATCAAGAACAGCCATTTCCCGATCTCGAGTGACTTTAGCAACAATGGAAGCGGCAGCGATCTCAGCTACACGACTGTCGCCTTTCACTACCGCCTCTGCACGACAAGCCAGTTTTGGACAACGATTGCCGTCAATATAAGCCAGATCAGGCGTTACGCTTAAACCTTCCACCGCCCTTTGCATGGCAAGCATGGTTGCGTGGAGTATGTTTAGCTCGTCAATCTCAGCCACTTCAGCTCTGCCAAGCGACCAGGACAGAGCATCACGACAAATCAAATCGAACAGTTCATCGCGCTTTTTCTCAGACAGTTTTTTGGAATCATTAAGGCCGGGGATCGGTCGAGCAGGGTCAAGAACAACGGCAGCTGTAATCACTGGACCGCACAACGGGCCTCGCCCGACTTCATCAACACCGGCAATAATCAAACCGGGCTCTTCTTCATGACTGAGCAGGTCAAATTGATGCTGTTTCATGGCTGTTTATTCCGTTTATGAGGCTGTCGCGAAACCTTTAGGTCGGTAATTCTGTAAGAATTGCCGACATCTCGAAGGCCTGCAGGTGTTGATTGTCGGCAACCCTTTGGGTTACTGACCTACGACTCAAGGCTCAGAAATCACCGACATCACGCCGTCAAAAGCCAGCTTACTGGCATCCTGTTTCAGCTGTGTATGAATCTGAGAGAAATCACGCTGCAATGACTCTCGATAAGACGAATCATTCAATGCCCTAACCATAGCTTCACAGAGGTTTTCTGCGGTCGCATCATCCTGAAGCAACTCAGGAATCAGCTCTCTGTCGGCCAACAGGTTCGGCAAAGCCACATACTTCACCTTTACCAGCCTGCTGATGATGGCAAAACTCAGTGGTGCCATTTTATAGCTCACCACCAGTGGCTTTTTGTGCAGAGCCGCTTCAAGCACCGCGGTGCCTGAGGCAATCAGGATCGCATCCGCCGCCGTCATCACCGCTTGCGCCTGACCATCATAAGCCGTCACATCCAAATCCGGGTATTGTGCCACCATGGGCAGAATCTGCTGCTTCCGTCGTTCATTAGCACAGGGGATCAGAAACCGGGCGTCCGGGTATTCTTTGCAAAGTAAACGCGCCGTATCCAGAAACAATGAACCCAGTCGAGACACTTCACCGCTGCGACTTCCAGGTAAAAGACCGATCACAGGCTGGACATTATCACTAATGCCAAGCTCCTTTCGGGCTGCATTTTGATCAGGATTCATAGGAATTTGATCAGCCAGTGGATGACCAACAAAAGTAACAGGCACATCGTGCTTACGATAATAATCTACTTCGAAGGGCAGCAGCGCCAGCATGTGATCAACACCGCTCTTAATCTTCTTTAATCGACTCTCGCGCCATGCCCATACCTGCGGGCTGACGTAATGAACGGTTGGAATACCCGCTGATTTTAGTTTTCGCTCAAGCGCCAGATTAAAGTCTGGTGCATCAATACCAATAAAAACATCCGGCTGATCCGCGATGAACCGCTCCCGTAAATCACGACGGATACCCAGTAACTCACGAAGGCGACCCAACACTTCCACAAGCCCCATAACGGACAGCTTTTCCATGGGAAAAAGTGTGTTAAATCCCTCCGCCTGCATCAACGGACCACCAATGCCATAGCATTCTACATCAGGATAGTGCTGTTTTATTTCTCGTACCAGCCCTGCCCCCAGCAAATCACCAGAGGCTTCACCGGCAACGATGGCAACACGCTTTAATGTCTTCCGTGAGGTGCCAGCATTGATCATTAACGGGTAATTCCACGGGTGGATGCTTTAAGAGAATCAATCAACAATAGGATTTCCGGCACGGGTTCCATGGCTTCAAGGCGCTCAATCGCTTCTGTAGTTCTGAGGCCCTGACGGTAAATAATTTTGTAGCACTGACGGAGTTTACCAATCAATTCCTGACTGTAGCCCCGACGACGCATGCCTTCGAAGTTCATACCATGGGCAGCAGCCGGGTTGCCACTGGTCATGACAAAAGCGGGTACATCTTTAAACAACGCCGTATTCGCCGCGCTCATACTGTAATTGCCAATCTGACAAAATTGATGAACCGTCGTATAACCACCGATAATGACACTGTTACCCACAATCACATGGCCTGCGAGGGCAACATTGTTGGCAATCACACAGTTGTCACCAATGACACAATCGTGAGCGACATGAACGTAAGCCATCAGCAGATTATTGTTACCGATGGTCGTTAACCAGTTATCTTGAACGGTGCCACGGTGAATAGTACAACCTTCGCGGATAATATTGTTGTCACCAATCACCAGTCGGGTTGGTTCACCTGCGTATTTTTTGTCCTGATTCTCTTCGCCAACACTGGCAAACTGATAAATCCGATTCTCTCGGCCTATCGTCGTTTTACCATTAATGACAACATGGGAATGAACGCGGGTATCCGCTCCGATTTCGACATCGGCACCAATAAAGGTCCATGGACCAATTTCAACCCGTTCACCAATACGGGCACCCGGCTCAACGATGGCCTGGGGATGGATATTTGCCGTTGGATGAATATCCACCGTCGTAGGATCAACCGCCTCTATACGGTCAACCACTTCATATTCTTTGGACAGTGTGTCACTCAAGACGCTATTTCCTTTCTTGCACACATAACTTTTTCAGAACAGACAATACTATCATCAAACTACCATCATCAAACCACCATCATCAAACTAGGCTTTTCAGGCAAAGAATGACCGGAAAAGTTTGACCGGCAAAAATGGAAAAGGCTGTACAACAGCCTTTTCCATTTTTGAAGGTACTTCCATCAGTCAGGTGTTTCGTTCGAGTTTCTTTAAACGCTTGGCAAGGTCGTCCAGCTGTCTGAAGCGAACCACATTTTTCCGCCATTCCCGACTATCCATAAAACCGGTACCGGAAGAATAAGACCCCGGGGTTTTAATGGAGTTGGTAATCATTGCCATACCACTGATAAAGGTGTTATCAGCGATGATTAAATGACCGGCAAAGCCTGCGGCACCGGCGATAGTGCAGTTTTTACCAATTCGGGTACTGCCAGATATGCCGACACTGGCAGCAATTGCTGTGTTCTCACCAATCACCACATTGTGAGCAATCTGAATCAGGTTATCCAAACGAGCGCCGTCGTGAATTTCAGTATTACCCAGAGCACCACGGTCAATGCAGGTGTTATTGCCAATTTCGACATCGCAACCAATAACCACGCCGCCAATCTGTGAGATTTTGTGCCACTTACCATCAGAGTGCGCATTGCCAAAACCATCACCGCCAATCACTGCGCCAGAATGGATAATGGAGCGAGCACCAATGGAGACACCATGGCAGATCGTGACATTTCGATGCAATCGAACATTTTCACCAATGACCGAGTCGTGCCCAATCACCGTGCCCGCATCAATACGCACACCCGCTGCAATGTGAACGTTCGCTTCAATAACGACATTGGCACCAATAGCTGCACTACCGTCTATCTGGGCACTGCCATCAACCACTGCACTTGGATGAACGCCTGATGCAAGCCCACGATCGGTATCAAACAAGGAAGACAGCCTTGCATAACCAAGATAAGGGTTATCAAGGATCAGAGCATTCCCTGAATAATCTTCTGCAATCTTTGGACTAAGGATAACAGCACCAGCCTGGGTCGTTTCCAGATATCTGGCATAGGCTGGATTGGCAAGAAAACTTAATTCATGACTGCGAGCATCCTGAAGGGTGTTCAGGCCAGAGATCGCTGTATCACGATCTCCTTTCACCTGGGCTCCACAATACTCAGCCAGTTCTGCCAAAGAGTATACATCACTCATGGAACATCACTTCATTTGGTTCAGGGTGTCAACAACATCTCGGGTTATATCAATACTCGGGCTAACATAGATAGCAGCCTGGCGATCCAGTACGAGATCCAGTTTCTTGGCTTTAACTACCTGATCAATGGCAGACTGAACCATAGGGATAAGCTTCTGCATTTCAACATTATCAGCTTCAGACTTTTCTACTCTCAATTGACGATCTTTCAATTGAAGATCTTCAACCTTACGGCGCATTTCCAACTGACGAATTTTCAACTGTTCTTCACTGAGCGTCTGGCCATCTTTGCGCAGCTTTTCTTCCATGGTTCTCAGCTCGGTTCTGAGCTTCTCAATACTATCAATCTGCGGTTTGAATTTAGCTTCGGACGCTTTTGCATAACGTTTTCCCGCATTGGATTCGCTCAACACAGCCGCTTGGTTCAATACGCCAACCTGTGCGGCTTCAACTGCACTGGCAAAGGGTGCAAGCATAATCAGGGCAAGAATAGCCAGTCTGATGGATTTCAACATATCTCTCCTGTGATTTAAGTAATCTGTACCAATAAGCAGTGACAACATTGCAATAAAACACCTGCAAATATCGGCAAAAAGGCCATTCTATAAAGAAAAGGTGCCGTTTGGCACCTTTTAAATCAGTTAAAACACTAATATCAGAACGGTGTTCCCAAAGAGAACTGGAACGTCTGAGTTTCATCTTCGCCTTTGGAGTTCAGCGCTTTAGCCAAACTAAACGTCAACGGCCCCAGTGGTGTAATCCAGGTAAGACCCAAACCACCACTATAGCGCAGCTCGTTTAACTTAGGCTTGGTACAATCTTTAAGATCGGCAGTGGTACTGCAGGAAGTATCAAACACATTACCGTAATCAAAGAAAACACTGGTTCGCAGGGAACGCTGATCTTTCACAAAAGGTAATGGGAAGAGCACTTCAAAAGTACCTTCCACCAGAACATTACCACCAATGCTGTTCAAGTCATTTGGGTTACCGCCACTTTGTGGAGCCTTTGGACCGAGGGAGTTATCTTTATAACCCCGCACAGAACCAAAGCCACCCGCATAAAAGTTTTCAAAGAACGGAATTTCAGATGTGCTGCCATAAGCATCACCATAACCCAGACGGGCTGCGAAACGCGCAGTCAGGCTGCGGGTAATCGGCTGAAAATACTGCCCCTTATAAACCAGTTTGTAGAACGTGGTCGTGGAGCCCGGAACAGCAGCAGACAACGACAGGCTCTGAGAGTGCCCCGCCGTAGGCAACAGGCCACGGTTCAATTCGGACTGAGACCAGGCTAACGATGTTTTGATGTTGGTAAACTTTTTACCTTCTTCATCGAGATACTCTGTAATGACTTTTGGCGTACCTGAGCCTGTTGAAATCTCAGTACCATCAACACCCAGACTAAAACTGACGGATTCCGTTTCCGACAGTGGGTAACCGTATCGAACATTTCCGCCGAAGGTGTCCGCAGCGTAGCTGGAAATATCCGTATCGCTGTAGTCATAGGTTCTGTAATACACGTCAAACCCACGGGAAACACCATCGATGGTGTAGTACGGATCCATGAAGCTGAAGTTATAGAGTTGGCTGACATCACTCTTGTTCAGACCAACGCTGACTTTGTTACCGGAACCCAGGAAGTTACTTTGGCTGACAGAGCCACCCAACAGCAAACCATCGGATTGCGAGAAACCCACACTGGCGGTCACACTGCCAGAAGGCTGCTCTTCGACGGTGTAGTTAACGTCGATCTGATCATTAGTTCCAGGTACCGGTGGCGTTTCTACGTTGACTTCTTTGAAGTAACCCAGACGCTCAAGACGCACCTTGGACTGCTCAATTTTATGGGTACTGGCAGACGCACCTTCCATCTGACGCATCTCGCGGCGCAGTACTTCGTCATCCGTCTTGGTATTACCGGAGAAGTTAATCCGGCGGACGTAAGCACGACGACCCGGATCAACAAAGAACGTCAATTCAACCGTTTGATTATCGTGATCGGGTTTTGGAATGCCAGTGATGTTGGCAAAGGTATACCCTTCATTCCCCAATCGACGACTGAGAATTTCTTCCGTGGTGGTGATCAGCTTACGGGAGAACACCTGATCCTTTCTCGCCAGCAGCAGCTTTTCAGCTTCCGCTTCGGGAATCACCAGATCACCTGCCAGCTTAACGTCACTGATCGTATATTTATCACCTTCATCAATATTGGTGGTGATATAAACGCTTTGCTTATCCGGGCTGATGGAAACCTGAGTAGACGTGATATTGAAATTAATATAGCCGCGATCGAGATACCAGGACCTTAACCGCTCCAAATCACCAGAAAGTTTTTCACGGGAATATTTATCAGCCGAGGTAAAGAACTGATACCACTCAGCCGTTTGAAGCTCAAACAACTCCAGCAGTTCTTCTTTTGGAAAAGCGTTATTGCCCACAATATTCATATGTTGAATCGTGGCAACCTTGCCTTCCTTCACATCAATACTGAGCTTTACACGATTACGGGGCTGTGGCTCCACATTCGCTGTAATGCTTGCGCCATAACGACCCTGAGCAACGTACTGGCGCTCAAGCTCCAGACGAATACCTTCAAGGGTTGCCTGCTGAAAGATTTCACCTTCAGCCAAACCCGAACGTTCAAGACCTTTCATCAGGTCTTCTGTTTTTATGGCTTTATTGCCTTTGATATCAATAGCGCTGATCGAAGGCCGCTCAACCACCGCAACCACCAGCACATTGCCATCCCGGGACATACGAATATCATTAAAGTAGCCTGTCTGGTACAGAGCTCGGGTTGCTCCGGCTATTTCAGGCGATTGAATATCGTCTCCAACCTCCATAGGCAGAGCATTAAAAACTGTTCCGGCTGAAACCCGCTGAAGGCCATCAATCCGGATATCTGAGACGACAAAGGCGTTGGCGCCAGGCGCCATGGCTAGTGAGCCAATCAGCAGAGACAACAGTGATCGCTTCATGGAATCCGTTCTTATCCGTGTTCATTGTGCATTAACGTGAAAAACATAATACTTCAACGTTCTTCGCTAGTCGCAGAGAAGACAATGCTTCTCCATCCATAATTAAGCCTGTTAAGACTACTGAAATAAACGACTCAAGTCGTTATACATGGCCAGCATCATGACGCCGGCCACCAGAGTCACTCCCACTTTTATACCAAAAGTTTGAGCCTGCTCTGAAAGCGGTTTGCCTCTTACCAGCTCCACCAGATAAAACAGTAGATGACCACCATCCAGCACCGGTATAGGAAGTAGATTTAATACGCCAAGGCTGACACTCAACATGGCCAGAAAGTAGAGAAAATTCTCAAGCCCTGATTCAAAGGACGCGCCAGCCACTTTAGCAATGGTTATCGGACCACTCAAGTTTTTCACTGAAACCAGCCCTTTAATCATCTTCCAGATGGACTCCAGTGTCATACTTGTCAGCGACCAGGTGGCTTCTGCACCTTTTACCAAAGCATCCACAGGGCCATATTGAAGATGACGAATCATGGTTTCAGGCCAACTGACCCGGGCAACACCGGCACCAATGTACCCAGTCTCAACACCCTCCACTTCGCGACTACCAGGGATCAAATCAAGAGAGACCGGGGCTCCATCACGAAGCACATCCAGTTGAACACGTGTCTCTGGGTTGGCACGAATAATCTCGACAAAATGCATCCAGTCAAAAACCGGTTCGCCGTTGGCTTCAAGAACGGTATCACCGGATAACAGGCCATCTCGATGGGCCGCACCCTCTTCAGCGATCTGGCCGATCACCGCAGGAATTTCAGGGGAAAAAGGAATAATACCAAGAGAACGAATGGGGTCTGGCTGCTCTTCACCTACCAGCCAGTGGGAAATCTGAACCGTTTTATCGCGAACCGGGCTATCAGACGCCACTTCCCCAGGTACGCCCGGCTGCACAGCAAAGGTAACCGAACCGGTTTCGCCAAGACTGCCCAGCAGTTCCATATTGACAGACTGCCATCCCGGCGTCTCCACGCCATCCACTGCAACAATTTCATCACCGGGTAAAATACCCGCAACCGCGGCGGGGGATTCTGGCAACACCTCGCCCACCTGAGGCATTAACGTGCGAACACCCACCAGATACATCAACCAGAGAGCCACTATTGCCAGTAGAAAATTCGCAATAGGCCCCGCAGCCACAATCGCAATTCGCGAAAGAACGGGCTGACTATTAAACGACAGGTGTTTCTCTTCATCGGAAACCGGGCCTTCGCGCTCGTCCAGCATTTTTACATAGCCGCCCAGAGGAATCAGGGCAATGGAATATTCAGTACCCTGTCGATCAGTACGACTCCAGAGCGACTTACCAAAACCAACAGAAAAACGAAGCACCTTCACACCGCATCTGCGCGCTACCCAAAAATGCCCAAACTCATGAATGCTCACCAGAATCCCAAGGGTGATCACAAAGGCAAAAATGGTTTGAACGGAGCTTCCTACTTGCGCCAACAGCATTTCCATAGTTACGCAACACCCTGTAATTGAGATACTTGTTTCTGTGCCAGATCACGGGCTTCTTTATCCGCTTCCAACACCAGTTCCAACTCGGTAGCACCCACGACCGGCAATGTCTGAAGCGTTGCATCAATAACATCAGGAATGCGATCAAAACGCAGTTTGCGATTCAAAAAGGCGCCTACGGCCACTTCATTAGCGGCGTTCATCATAGCCGCTGCAGTTCCACCGCTGACTGCCACATCCTGAGCCAGTTTAAGACAACGATAGCGATTCATATCAGGCACTTGAAAGTCCAGACGAGCCACCTCCATTAATGACAAAGGCGCCACACCGGAAGGAATCCGTTCAGGCCATGCCAGCGCATGAGCGATGGGTGTTCGCATATCAGGATTGCCCATTTGAGCCAGTACGGAGCCGTCAATATAGTCCACCATGGAGTGGATCACACTTTGAGGATGAATCACCACTTCCACCTGATCAGGCCTCGCATCAAACAGCCAGCAGGCTTCGATAAACTCAAGACCTTTATTCATCATGGTGGCGGAATCCACGGAAATTTTACGTCCCATACTCCAGTTCGGATGTGCACACGCTTGCTCTGGGGTAATCTGCGCGTAACTTTCCACGGGCGCGTTGCGGAATGGCCCACCAGAAGCCGTTAACAATATGCGCCGGACACCGGTAACCTCAAGCCCCTGTTGATAATTGCCCGGAAGACACTGAAAGATCGCATTATGCTCACTATCAATAGGCAACAAAACAGAGCCCGATGCTTTCACTGCATCCATAAACAAAGCACCGGTCATGACCAGCGCTTCTTTATTAGCCAGAAGGATTTTTTTCCCTGCATTGACCGCTGCCAAGGTTGGCGCCAGTCCAGCTGCGCCAACGATTGCCGCCATCACCACATCAACATCGGCATCAGAAGCTGCGCTGCACATGGCTTCTACACCCATCTCCAAGGCGAGCTTTATGCCTTCTTGCGTCAACACACTCTGTATTTTTTTTACAGCATCCGCATCCGCCATCACCACCCGTTGAGGGCGAAACTGGCGAATCTGCTCGAGCATCACATCACTATTCTGACCAGCAACCAGTGAATGCACCTGATAACGATCCGGGTTTCTGGCAATAACATCCAGAGTGCTTTTGCCAATAGACCCGGTAGAGCCCAGCACGCACACCTGCTGAATAGAAGCCGACGTCATTCAGTTATATTCCTCTGAAAACAACAACTGTCAGTAAGTAAATCGGGATTGCGGCAGTGAGGCTATCAATTCGATCCATCACGCCTCCGTGCCCGGGAAGAAGACTACCACTGTCTTTCACTCCCCGTTCGCGCTTCAGGACACTTTCCCATAGATCACCAAGCACCGAGAACAAAACGGTGGCGATGGTCGTCAATAAAAAGAGTACGCCTCGATCCAATCCATTTCGGCCTACGATAATCGCAACTGCAGCCAGAAGCACCGCCAGAAGTAATCCTCCGACCAACCCTTCCAGAGTCTTTTTAGGGCTGACACGCTCAATCAATTTAGTACGACCAAATCGTTTGCCGGCAAAATACGCCCCACAATCCGCCGCCCAGACGACGATCAATACGGTTGCGATCTGCAAAGAGGCATCACTCATCTGTTTCATAATAAACAGTGAGAACCACGCAGGAACCAGAGTCAATACACCCATAACCAAACGAATGTAGCGATTTTTAAGACAGACTTTGCTTTTCGGATAACCCTTTACCAACATCAGTGACACCAGCCACCACACACCAGCAATAGCAAGCATCCAATTGGTTGGCATATAAATAGAGGCCGCGCATAAGGCACCAATAGCGGAAGCATAAAGCAATCGGGGCAGTTTACGCTCAAAGCCAGAGAGATTTGCCCACTCCCAGGCGCCTATCATAATGATCAAGCCGATAAATAATGCAAATCCGGTTAATGGCAGGAGAAACACTCCTGCCAGAGCCAGCGGCGCTAATATCAAGGCAGTTATAATTCTTTGTTTCAGCACGCAGTTTCAGCCTCCACCTGCTCGCTGGTTTTGCCAAATCGTCGCTGTCGGCAGGAATAATTCGACAATGCCTGTCGAAATGCATCCCGCCCAAAATCCGGCCATAAAGTTTCGGTAAAATAAAATTCGCTATAGGCACACTGCCAGAGCAAAAAATTACTGATTCGTTGTTCGCCACTGGTTCTGATTAACAGATCCGGTGCCGGCAGTCCCGCCGTACTGAGATGACTATCCAGTACGGACTCAGTGACATCTTCCGGCCGCAACTCCCCGCGGGATACTTTTTCCGCAACCTGTTTTGCTGCCTGAGTAATATCCCACATACCGCCATAGTTTGCTGCAATCACCAGTGTAACCGCAAAATCTTCCGCGGTGGACGCTTCAGCCTCACGAATGTACTTTTGAATATCTCTGCTGAACCGGGAAGTATCACCAATCACTTTCAGACGAATCCGGTTCTTTTTAAGCTTGCCAGTCTCTTTTTTCAGCGCTCGCAGAAACAGGCGCATAAGACCATTCACTTCAATAGCAGGTCGATTCCAGTTCTCACTGCTAAACGCAAACAGCGTCAGCACTTCAACGCCAAAATCGCCACAGGCCTCAACCACTTCACGTACCCGCTCAACACCAGCGCGGTGACCGGAAAGCCCGGGCAGGTTGTTCTTTTTGGCCCAGCGATTGTTACCATCAAGAATTATTGCGACATGGCGAGGCAGGTTATCTGGCAGACTCTCCGTAAGAGAATCCTGATTATAACTGCTTGACTGAGATGAGGAATTGGCCATGAATAAAAGATCTGACAATGGGCAGGTTTAATAAGTGTAACTTTCAACCTTGAAGGAGCCGGAAACAAAAAGCAAGCTCATGACGACACACATATGACAACTGACGCCTGTCTAATCCAAAGGGAGTAGCCAATGCGTACTCCCAATGTTAGCCCCAGCCGAGGCCAGACAGTAAAGCCAGCAATCAGATCGCCATCAGATCCTGCTCTTTTGCTGCGAGATTTTTATCCACTTCAGCAACAAAATGATCAGTCAGCTTCTGGATATCATCCTGAGCACGGCGCTCATCGTCTTCACTGATCTCTTTTTCTTTTTCCAGCTCTTTCACGTCAGCCAGCGCATCACGGCGAATGTTACGAATAGCAATTCGCGCGTGCTCAGCATCCGCACGAGCCTGCTTGGTGTAACCCTTGCGAGTCTCTTCTGTCAGCGGCGGCAAAGGGATACGAATCACTTCTCCGGCAGTGGATGGATTCAACCCCAGATCAGACTTCATAATCGCCTTTTCGATATCCGGAACGACTTGTTTTTCCCAGACACGTACCGCCAGCGTACGACCATCTTCTACAGAAATGTTCGCCAGCTGGCTGAGTGGTGTTTCAGAACCGTAGTAAGAAACACGAACGCCGTCCAAAAGACTTGGATGAGCACGACCCGTACGAATCTTGTTGAAGGCAACCGTCAACGATTCAATGGTTTTACCCATGCGTTCTTTTGCATCATCTTTAATTTCATTGATCATCATTAACCCCCGTTTACCAGTGTTCCTTCATTACCACCGACCACCAGATTCAACAGTGCGCCAGACTTATTCATGTTAAATACACGCACCGGCATCTGCTGATCACGAACCAGACAGATAGCGGTTAAATCCATCACGCCTAATTTACGTTCGAGGACATCATCATAGGTCAGCTGATCAAATTTCACCGCATCAGTGTGTTTGACCGGATCTTTATCGTAGACACCATCCACCTTGGTCGCTTTCAATACCGCGTCTGCACCCACCTCAATGCCTCGCAGGCAAGCAGCGGTATCAGTAGTAAAGAATGGGTTACCGGTTCCGGCAGAAAAGATCACCACATCACCGGTACCCAGATATCGGATAGCACGACGATGGTCGTAATGTTCAACCACACCACTGATAGGTGTTGCTGACATCACACGAGTATTGATATTGGAACGCTCCAGGGCGTCGCGCATGGCCAGGGCATTCATTACCGTTGCCAGCATCCCCATATGATCGCCGGTCACCCGGTCAAGGCCCGCCGCACTCAGCTGCGCACCGCGAAAAAGATTACCACCACCAATAACGATGCCTACCTGGACACCGATGCCAACCAGTTGACCGATCTCCAGCGCCATGCGATCCAGCACCTTGGGATCAATGCCAAACTCACCTTCGCCCTGCAGGGCTTCACCACTGAGTTTAAGCAGAATTCGTTTGTATTTGGGTTGACTATCACTTGCTGGCATATTCAGTTTCCGGATCTGTTAACAATACCCAACGTACATTCTACCTAGAAAGTGCATTGGGTATACACTCTTAATGGACATAAAAAAGACCCGCCCTGTTATCCAGGACGGGTCTTTCTAAACTTACAGTCCAGCTTGAGCGCGAACTTCAGCAGCGAAGTCGACAACTTCTTTCTCGATACCTTCACCCACTTCGAAACGTACGAAGGCAGCAACAGTGGCATCAGCCTGCTTGGCGAAAGCACCAACAGTCACTTCAGGGTTCTTAACGAAAGGCTGTTCAACCAGACTGTTTTCAGCCAGGAATTTGCCGATACGACCGCCGATCATTTTCTCAACGATCTGCTCTGGCTTACCAGCCATGTCTGGCTGAGCCTTGATGATCTCTTTCTCTTTCTCAACGATCTCAGCAGGCATGTCTTCTGTGTTAACCACTTGTGGATTAACCGCAGCAACGTGCATGGAAACATCGCGAGCAACGTCAGCGTTACCGCCTTCCAGCTTGGTCAATACCGCAATACGGCTGTTGCCGTGCACGTAAGAACCAATCACGCCACCTTCAACCAGAGCGATACGACGAACGCCGATGTTCTCACCGATTTTCTGAACCAATGCCTGACGAGCCGTTTCCAACTCACCTTCCATCAGAGCAGCAACGTCAGTTTCTTTACGATCGAACGCAGCATCAACAACAGACTGAACATAGTTCAGGAAGTTGTCGTCACGGGCAACGAAGTCCGTTTCGCTGTTCACTTCAACCAGAACACCGTAGCTGCCGTCTTCTGCAACTTTAACCGCAACAATACCTTCAGCCGCGATACGACCTGCTTTTTTAGCAGCCTTCGCCTGACCGGATTTACGCATGTCTTCGATAGCAACTTCGATGTCACCATTGGCTTCAACCAGTGCTTTTTTGCACTCCATCATGCCCAGACCAGTGCGCTCGCGCAGTTCTTTTACCATTGCCGCACTAACTGCTGCCATGATTGATTCCTCTCAAATTGAAATTTTATTTTCCGCCTCCCTGTTAATCACTGGAAGCGAACCAGAAAAGTTATTTTCACATCGGAAAAAAGGGGGCAAAGCCCCCTTTTACTCCAAACTGTTTCTGTATTTTTATCGACAATGCACTCAGGTTACTCCTGACACTTTATCGATCTGCAATCCAGAAACCGTCTGGAGCAGGATCTCAAGAACCTCAGGCTTCTTCAGAACCTTCAGCAGCCGGTGCTTCAGATGCTTCTGCCTTAGGAGCAGCTTCTTCAGCTTTTGGTGCTTCAGCTACCTTTGGCTGTTCGGCAACTTCAACGAATTCACTTTCAGTGCCGGTGTTCGCACGAGCACGGCCTTCCAGGATCACGTCAGCAGCCGCTCTCAGGTACAGCTGAATAGCACGGATCGCATCATCGTTACCTGGGATGATGTAATCAACGCCTTCTGGGCTGGAGTTGGTGTCAACGATACCGATGACAGGGATGCCCAGCTTGTTAGCTTCCTGAATAGCGATGCGCTCGTGCTCAACGTCGATAACGAACAGCGCGTCAGGCAGGCTGCCCATGTCCTTGATACCGCCCAGACCACGATCCAACTTTTCCAGATCGCGGGTGCGCATCAGAGCTTCTTTCTTGGTCAGCTTTTCAAAAGTGCCGTCGCCACTCTGGATTTCCAGGTCACGCAGACGCTTGATGGACTGACGAATAGTCTTGTAGTTGGTCAGCATGCCGCCGAGCCAGCGGTGATCAACGTAAGGCATACCACAACGGGACGCTTCTTCACGGATGATCTTGCCAGCTGCACGCTTGGTGCCAACAAACATTACCTTGTTCTTGCCTTCAGCCAGCTTGCCAATGAACTGCAGGGCGCCGTTGAAAGCAGGCAGGGTGTGCTCAAGGTTGATGATATGAATTTTGTTACGTGCGCCGAAGATGAACTTGTTCATCTTTGGGTTCCAGTAACGGGTCTGGTGACCGAAATGCACGCCGGCCTTGAGCATGTCACGCATAGTGACTTGAGTCATGGGAATCTCCTGATTCAGGGTTATGCCTCCATACACCCCATGTGTTCGACCCGTCTCTGACTAAAGATAGGGCACCCGGAACCATGTGTCGGCGTACGTGAGATCTATGTAACATTCATTAATTTAGAGCATAAATCGCCCAGATAATTGAGCTTATTTATCCCCCGCCGCTCTTCCTCCGGTTAACCGGTAAGAAAAACAAGCGACGCTTTATACCATATCCAGAAAATATCTGAAACTTTTTCATCCAACTCTATCGTACATAAGCGACATAATTTCACGATAATCCATAGAAGATACAAACACGACAAACCATTGGGTAAGATAGCGCCTAAAAGAAATAGCATTAAGCTCGCAGGTCGGTAATTCTGCAGGAATTGCCGACCTACAAATGCAAACCTGTTTCAATAAAAAAGCCAGCATTTCAAACATCAGGAGCGTCACCTTGTCCAAGGCATACAACAACCTCGTAGAACGTTTCCAGAAGATTTACCGCTTACAACACCTAGGCTCCATCGCCGGTTGGGATCAGGCAGCCAATATGCCACCTGGAGGCAACAACGCCCGTAGCGCTGCACTGGCGGAGCTGAATACGCTGCTTCATCAGTTACAAACGGATCAGGCCATGGGGCAATGGCTCCAGGAGGCAGACAAAGACGTCACGGATAAAGACACCCGACGCTCACTGGCAGAAATGACCCTGGAGTACCAAAAAGCCAATATCATTCCGGATGATCTGGTGCGGGCTCAAACCCTGACCTCCAACCAATGCGAGCATGCCTGGCGCACCCAGCGCGCCGATAATGATTGGACCGGCTTTGCCAAAAATCTTCAGGAAGTCGTCAACCTCTCCCGCCAGGAAGCCACCATCAGAGCAGAGCACACCGGCACCTCAGCTTATAACGCGCTACTTGAACTCTACGAACCAGGGGTTAACACCCAAGCGCTGGACACGTTATTTGGCGACCTGAAAACCTGGCTGCCCGGTTACATCCAGCAAGCAAAGGACAAACAGGCCAGCCGTAAGACAATTCAGCCCACAGGCACATTCTCACAAGAAAACCAAAAAGCCCTCGGTCTGGATGTGATGAAATTGCTGGGCTTTGATTTTGATCACGGACGCCTTGACGTCAGCACTCATCCATTTTGCGGTGGGGTTAACGAAGATGTGCGCATGACCACCCGTTACAGCGAAGATAACTTTGTCGAAGCATTAATGGGCACCATCCACGAAACCGGTCATGCCCGTTACAACCAGAATCTGCCAAAAGATAATCCGGAGTTGCCCATTTCTTTTTACCGTTCCATGGGCATTCACGAAGGGCAAAGCCTGTTCTTCGAAATGCAGTTAGGCCGAAGTTCTGAGTTTCTTTCCTTAATACAGCCATTGATCGTCAAACATCTCTGCAACGGCAAAGAAGCACCATTCGCCTCTCTTGATAACCTTGAAAAGATTTACACCGAAGTTCGCCCGGGCTTTATTCGCGTGGATGCCGATGAAATCACCTACCCCGCACACATCATTCTGCGCTACGAAATTGAGCGGGATCTCATCGAAGGCAATATAGAAGTGAATGACATTCCCGATCTCTGGCAGCAGAAAATGAAAGATTATCTCGGGCTGGATGTCGCTGGTGATCACAAAAATGGCTGCATGCAGGATATTCACTGGCCAATGGGCGCCTTTGGTTACTTCCCAAGCTACACATTAGGCGCTATGACCGCTGCCCAATTATTTGCCGCCCAGAAAAAAGCCATGCCGGATATTAATGATCAGATCCGCCAGGGTAACCTGACACCAATTTTTGATTGGTTGAAGGAGAATATCTGGTCTCAAGGCAGACGCTACTCAACAAACGACCTGATGACGCGAGCAACCGGTGAGCCTTTAAACGCCAATTACTTTCAAGAGCACCTAAAACAACGCTATCTGTAGTATTGTCAGTAGCCAGCCCGGCATATCTGTGGTGAAATCGCCTCCATTGCTAGCAGTCCCAGAGGTTCACCCGATGCCGGGCATCAAATCAACACAGGTTCGACAGGTGCTTCAGGGGCTGGCCGCCCTGATCATTATCATGACAGGCATCAAACTGGGCAGCACTCTGGTCATTCCACTGCTGCTCTCTGCCCTGCTGACGCTGCTGGCCAACCCCATTGTTAATTTTCTACATCGCTTTAAAGTGCCACGGGTCATTGGCATCATTTCCACACTCATCGCTTTTGTTATTTTTGCCCTGTATTTCCTGGGCAATATCGCCAGCACCGTACGGGATTTCTCCGCCGCCCTGCCTGGCTACCGTGAGCAGCTGACAGAACAATTTCTGGCTGCCCAGGCCTATCTTTCAGAACGAAATATTCCACTGGATCTCAGCGCCATTACCGATTCCTTCGACCCCTCCGCACTGATCGGACCGCTAACCAATATGATTGGCACCGTGGGCAGCACCATGAGCTTTGCTCTGCTAATTATTATTGCCACTATTTTTATGTTACTCGAAGCGCCCCTGCTGCCCGGCAAACTGCGACACGCGCTGTCATCACCGGACCATGAACTGCAAAGCATGCGACGCTTCCTGCACTCATTTAACCGATACGTTGCATTAAAAACCCTAATCAGCATGATCACCGGTCTTCTGGTTGGCTCGATGCTTTGGGTAAAAGGCGTGAATTTCTATGTTCTCTGGGGACTGGTTGCTTTTCTCTTTAATTTCATCCCCAGTGTTGGCTCAATTGTGGCCGCAATCCCGGGCGTTCTTCTGGCGCTGCTGCAGTTTGGCCCCGGTGATGCCATGCTGATTATGGCGGGCTATCTGGCCATCAACGTAACCATCGGCAACGTGATTGAACCCAATGTGATGGGGCACGGCCTTGGATTGTCGCCTCTGGTGGTTTTTTTATCCCTGATTTTCTGGGGCTGGTTACTAGGACCGGTAGGAATGATTCTTGCCGTGCCTTTGACCATGTTTGTAAAAATCATGATGGAATCCTCCGCACGCTGGCGAAATGTCGCTATCCTGTTAGGACCAGACGACAGCATCAGTAAAACAACCACTGAAGCCTCTAACGTTGTCCGTTGTCCGTTGTCCGAATAAAAGTGGAGCCACCCATGCTTTTCCGGATCACGGACTGCGGATAACGGATAACGGATAACGGATAACAGTCTCAACGATACTTCAAGGCCTCAGTATATCTGGATCTTATTTCGGGACAGACCCATAATCATTTTTCATAAACAAGAATACGGTGGAGTGTTATATGGCATCGAATAACCCCTGGACTGACTGGGCTGAACAAATCCGCGCCATCGCCCAGAACGGACTCACCTTCTCCAGGGACGACTTCGATATCGAACGCTACCACCAGCTACAAAGCATTGCCCACGAAATGACCGCTTTACTCACCGACGCACCTTTAGACAAAGTCAATCACTACTTCCTACCCGAAAAAGGATACTGCACGCCAAAAGTGGACCTCCGCGGTGGCGTGTTTCTGGAAGACAAGATCTTGCTGGTGCGAGAGCGTTCCGATGGTTGCTGGACACTCCCTGGCGGCTGGGCCGATGTCTGTGAACCACCTTCAACGGGCGTCGAAAGAGAAGTACTCGAAGAATCTGGTTACACTGCCAGAGCCATCAAATTGGTAGCATTAAGAGATACACAGCGTCACCCATACCACCCTCGCAGCCCCCATCATATTTATAAAATGATATTTCTCTGCGAATTAACCGGTGGATCGCCTAAAGAAAATATCGAGATCTCAGAAATCGGTTTTTTTGATGTGAATGATCTGCCCGAACTTTCTGAAGGCAGAACCCTTCCTCGAGATATCAAACTGTTACTTGAGCACAAAAACGCACTTGAGCTACCTACCGCGTTTGATTAATTCAACGTCTAACCTTTACTCAATATTGGTTACCCCTGCTGACAAGGATGTTATACCAATGGCGTTTTTTAATTGTGGAACGAGCAAGCTATTTTGGGCGACTGGGCAAGGCGAAGAGACGAGTCATAGCCTTTACGCCCTGTGGGTGGTAGCTATGGCGAGGAACTTCAACGCAGATCCAGTCGGTCAAAATAGCTGCGCAGCCCATAATTTAAAAACAGAATTGGTATTATTACTTCTCAACAGACCCTAAGCAGTTTCCAGAAAAATGAATTCAAATCAGCCCATACAGCTAGCCGCTTTTCAAGCCGCGGCAATGGAGTACAATCGCACCCAGGATCGGAATGAATCCATCATCCTGCACATTCCGCAATTGTTAAAAGCACTCTGGAAAGGATTTACCAAACAATATTCCGTCAGCATTATTGAAGCCAGAACATTTATTAATGACCCTCGCCATAAAAACTCATGGACTAAAGACTTTCTGAAACGCGCTCTAACCGATCGAAAAATCAGTTTACAGCCCCTTTCAAATAGAAATATTTTATCCGATTACCACGAAAAACCCGGAAACAACAACAGGCACGATAAACGCTCTACAGGGCTACCATTCACTGTCTTTAATGCAACGACAGATACTGGAAAACCCTTTACCGCACAAATTCTTAATGGATTACCCGGGTATGCATTAAGAAAGCTTGGATTCACGGATAATCAGCTGGCGCAGATGAAAAAGGTGACCAAAAACCAGCCCCTTTCTTTTCTTGCTGCTCGTCAATTATTTCCAATCACCCATGAGGATTATAAAAAACAGAACAACACCGATGCTTATATCCTTGGCCAATCCATGAGCAAAGTAAAAATGGCTTTAGTAAAGCTCCCCGGACAGACAGAACCCATACTGTGCGCCGCAAAAAAAGCACAACCAGGTAATGCGTTTGCGGACGAGGCGGCCGTTAAACGAGAAATAGCTCTGCAAAACCAATCTGGTTGCGCACCAAAAGCCCATGGTTATACCAGCACTGTCAATGCAGCAGGAAAAAAACAGTTCATTATTTTCATGGATATCGCCAGAGGCACTGGAGCAGGAAAGCTAGGGCATGAGAATGCCGCTAAAAAGTTGCTACTGGCCAACGACGTGTTAACTACTTTATGCCGTGTGCATCATAAAGGTGTTTACCTTCTCGACATCAAAAAAGATAATCTCATTTTCAGTGAAGATGACAAAACTCAGCCCATCGATTTTGGACATGCTTCCGCAAATCCATTAAATACAATGTTCCATTACAACAACCCCTATCTAGCCACTAATTTCGCACCTGAGTGCGCTACCAGCCAGCAAAACCTCTGGGAAACAAAACGAACTCATATCCATTCGCCAAAAGCTGACATGTTTGCCGTTGGTTCTTTCCTCACCAGTTTTCTGGGCGACAGACAATTATTTGCAAACGGCTATTGGGTACCTATGCCACCGGATGCCCCCAAAGATAATCTGCAAAAGGCCAGGAAAATCATTGGCCCAAAATACGAAGTAGTACCGATACGCAGCGGCAATGATTTACAAACACTGATCGATAACGATCTGAAGAAAATCACTCTGCACCCAGAAGTGAGAACCTTGATAGCAAAAATGCTAAAGGTTGATCCGTCTCAGCGAATTGATGCTGAAGATGCAGCAAGAGAGCTGAATCAAATTATTCAAAAAGACCAAACGCCACAATGGACAACAAGAGCCTCACTACCAACCCACCATAACCGCTTGCACAAAATGCCATAATCAGCCAAAAAGCTGATTATGGCGATAATGAAAATCAGGCCGTTCCACCTACGGTAATTTCATCAATCTTCAGGGTTGGCTGGCCAACCCCAACAGGCACAGACTGGCCATCCTTACCGCAAACGCCAACACCAGGATCAAGCTCCAGATCATTTCCAACCATGGAGACTTTATTCATCACATCAGGGCCATTACCTATTAACGTTGCGCCTTTCACCGGCACTGTCTTTTTGCCATTTTCAATCAACCAGGCTTCACTGGTCGAAAACACAAATTTGCCCGAGGTAATATCCACCTGACCACCACCCATGTTTTCCACATAAATGCCTTTTTCGACAGAGCTGATAATCTCTTCCGGACCATACTGCCCTGGTAGCATATACGTGTTGGTCATTCTCGGCATAGGCAGATGGGAATACGACTCTCGACGCCCATTACCCGTGGACTCAACGCCCATCAGTCGGGCATTCAGCTTATCTTGCATGTAACCTTTGAGAATACCGTTCTCAATCAGCACGGTATTTTCTGTCGGCACCCCTTCATCGTCCATATTCAACGAGCCACGGCGACCACCTAACGTACCATCATCCACAATCGTACAATGGGGAGATGCTACCCGCTCACCGATACGACCGGCGTAAGACGAAGAACCTTTACGGTTAAAATCACCTTCTAATCCGTGCCCTACTGCTTCATGGAGCAATACACCGGACCAGCCAGCGCTCAGCACCACCGGCATGGTGCCCGCCGGTGCGGCGACAGCCTCAAGATTGATCATGGCCTGACGCACGGCTTTTCTGGCAAACTCTAGACCAGCGTCGTTCAATAAAAATTGCAGATAATCACCACGACCACCACCGCCAGCCGAACCTCGTTCAATTCGCCCGTCTTTCTCTGCAATAACACTGACGTTTAAGCGTACCAATGGCCGAATGTCCGCCGCTAACGTGCCATCAGAAGCCGCCACCATCACCACCTCATGCACACCCGCCATGCTCACCGTAACCTGCTTTACGCACGGATCCGCCTTACGGGCTGCCTGATCAAGCTTCTTTAACAGGTCCACTTTATCCGCACTGGTTAAAGAATCCAGCGGGTTTGAAGCACCATATAATGCCAGTGGCTGGCTGCGCTGCCAGGCTTGAACCTGCTTTTGCTGACCAATACGGGCAATACTTCGGGCCGCACCCGCCGCCTGCTCCAGCGCAGGTAGAATAATTTCATTGGAATAGGCAAAACCGGTTTTCTCACCACTCATGGCGCGAACCCCAACGCCGCTGTCGACGTTAAAGCTACCTTCTTTGACGATGCCGTCTTCCAGCACCCAGCTTTCATGGCGCATGGATTGGAAATAGAGATCAGCCGCATCCACATTGTGGCCAAGTATGCTGTCCAGAATCCTGCTGAGCTCCTGATCGCCAATATTGGCAGGGGTCAGCAGTTGATCACGGGCGGTGGTAATAATATCGGACATAATGAACGGCTCACTCCGGGCTGTTTTTTTATTGCAGTATTTATTCGCAAATCCGAATCGCTGTGCACCATTCTATATCAACATACTGTTTGCGGGAATGATCAGTCACAACTCAAGCCAGATAGTTGGAAAAGGAAAACGGGGTTACAAATTCTAAGCTGGTACGTGCATTCCTTCTGGCATTGGAACTATGAGGGATATCTTATTGTCTGATTACTTCGAGATATATGAATTACACTAATAGCATTCAGGAGGTGCCTTGTAATGATGCCCAACCGACCTAGTGATCCACATCCAAATATATATCATTGTGACCCTAATTTTTATAATGCTAATGCTAGCAAGCCAGGTCACGGAAGTGACAAAGTGCAGCCCCCTCCTCCTTTTTTAGGGTCATCAACTTCTGACATTGACCCGCAAAAGCCAAAGCTGGGTGATCGAAGCGCAATGATCTTTACCCCCCACAATACACAGAGCCGCACCGAGAAAGTGGAGGCACGCACCATTGGCCCACAACACTTAAGTTTACCAGGTCAATCTAGCGGTCTGAGAAATAGCACAACACCCGGCAGTTCAGATTCTAAAAAGGTTTTTTGTGTTTCTACGTATCTTTTCGAAAGCGGCGCAAATTCAAGCCACGGCAAAGAACCAGACTCCCCACCCAAAACCGATAAAAGCACAACGACAGCCCCGTCAGCCAGTGAAGAGCATTCAACCCCAATCCAATGCCACCTGTGCTATCAAAACAATGGAGAAAACAGTCACTTTTTGCCAGAAAAACCCCCGATGTACAGATATGGTTCCACAGATAGCAATCTATATGTATGCAACAGTTGCTATGAAAATGATATCGAACCGGACGGACGCATCCTTACCGAACCCAGAGATCCACCCGGGCAAAGATCCTTCTATATCTTACCGGGAAATACCCGTACGGAATGCTATCGGTTAAGCACCTTTTTTCACTTCCCCGCCAACACACCGGTCAACCCCAGAGATCTGGCGAAGGCTGGCTTTTTATATACCGGCTATAAAGACCGGGTAAAATGCTTTGAATGCTCACTCTGCATAGATAGCTGGCTGGAGGGCGATTGGGTGCAGGGCAATGATGCAACTACGAAACGATGGCATAGGGAGACGTGCAGTATGATGCTTGGCGAAAACACAGAGAATGTGCCATTTGCTAATAGTCTATTCATGAGCGCCGACAGATCACGCCCCCAAACTGCCAGACCCTGGACTCAGCAACCAACTAGCAGACCTTTGCCTTTGCCTCCAACTCCAATTGCCAACCCCGGGTTCACGGCACCAGCAACCGCAAGCTCTACGTCTCAACGACAACCACAACCAAACGAAACACGCAATTTACCCATCCCTGACTCAGAACGCCCCACAGCCCCACCTCGCCACAACATTATCCAAAGTCCGCAACGCCCTAACGAAGAGCAACGGCGAAATCTGGCGACTCTCTTCCCGTGCCTATACCCCGCAAATGCTCATATGAGAGGTGAAGGCAGACGCCTCGAAACATTTGATCGGCGATGGACCGGTCGCGTGGCCGCAACTACCCAGCAAATTGCCGAGGCTGGTTTTTTCTATATCGGTGACAGAGATCGGGTCAAATGCTGGTACTGCAATGGCGGTTTGCAGAACTGGGAGCCACAAGACGAACCTTGGAAAGAGCATGCCAAATGGTTCCCTACCTGTGACTTCTTGCTGAGTCAGATGGGCACCGACTTCGTCCATAATATAGTAGCCCAATTCCCGCACTTACCAAGACAACGGATAAATAATCCACACGCTGGTATTTTAAATAATCGAAGAAGGACACCATCGCCTACAATCATTGATCCTGCAGAGGAAATGCAGAAAATAGAGGGCGCCAAAACGAAACTTAAGGTGACGCTGAGCGGCTCGAGATTCAAAAATGTGTTTCCGAATAATACGGCAAAAGATACGGCAATCGAATGCATGTACGACAGGTGCAGTGACACTGAAAGTTTCCTTAGGGTAGCTGACATATCCGAAAGCGAACTGTTTGTTAAAATATTTAACTTTGAAGGCGGTGATGCAGTTTGTTCCGTCTATGGCAATGATCAAAAATGCAACACGCATTCGAACGAAGCTAACCCCGAATTGCCAGAAGAGGCACCGTTAACAACCGGTGAACCAGTGCCTGGCTCCTCTGCCCCCCGTGAGAATTCATCACCTTCACAGATGTGCCCAGAGGTGACAGGCTCCGCTATGCAGTCAAGAATCCGAGAACTAGAGGATGAGAGAAAGTGTAAAATATGTCTGGACAAACCTGCTGATATTGTATTTACACCCTGCGGCCATCTATGTGCTTGCGAGAGCTGCACTGGAGCTTTAAGGAAATGCCCTATTTGCAGAATGAAAATAGAGAAAGCCATCAAAACCTACGTTTCATAACAAGCCAGCCAACCACTGATTAATCGGCTCAAAAACCCAGAAACGCGGATACACCGGTATCCGCTTTCGCTTTTCCCACTTATCTGCTGCTGATCACTCGTACTCACTGTCGTAAGTACACTTGCGAGTTTACTTTAAACCACCACAAATCAAAAATAGCCGCAAAATATCGACTTAAATCTCTTTGGAGTGTCAGCGTTGACCACACTGCCCCAGTTCAAACCCGGACGGTTTGCTATCCCTCTCGTATTATCATTATCAGCATTGCTGATCACTGGCTGCCAGCAAGAAGCCAGTGATGTGGTTGCTGCACCGGTAGTTCAGCCCGCTCTGACAGAAGTCATCACTCCGGGGGCCAATGATGACCTTACCTTCAGCGGTGTCATTCGCGCATCCGAGCGTGCGGAAATCTCGTTTCGCATTAACGGCCTGCTCACCAATATTCTGGTGGAAGAAGGTGATCACGTTAAGCAGGGCCAGACTTTGGCCGTTCTGGATTCACGCGATGCTCAGACCAACCTGAAGTCCGCAGAACTGGAATTGCAAAACACACAAGACGATTATCGTCGTGCAAAAGCCATCTTTGAAAAGAGTCGCGCTATTTCGAAAAGTGATCTTGATGCGATCACCACTCGCTACAATCTGTCCTCCAATCATGTGGATGAAGCAAAGCGTCAGTTGGAGTACACCACACTGAAAGCGCCGTTTACCGGTGTGATTGGCCGCAAACTGGTGGACAACCATACGCAAATTCAGGCTAATGCCCCGGTACTGATTCTTCACGATCTCAACGATCTTGAAGTGGTGATCAATATTCCAGATCAAGTGATGTTATCTGGCCTTAATCAGCGCTCAGCGCTTGCCGAAATTTCTGGTATTCCAGAACAGACATTCAGTTTGTCAGTACGCACTTACGCCACCGAAGCAGACCCAATTTCTCAAACCTATCCGATCGTGCTGGGGTTTGATGACCTGAAAGGTTTCCGTGTTCTTCCCGGCATGGCGGTAAAAGTCACTCCAACCATCACTGACAATACCACTGTTACAGGCTCTGCTATCTCCGTGCCACTCACTGCGATTGTGCCAGATAACCAAGGCAAGCAATTTGTCTGGATCGTTGGCAGCGACAACAAAGTAGTGAAGCGATATATCGAACTGGGCAACCTGAGTAAGAACCGCGTCTTCGTTAACAAGAATCTGTCGTCTGGTGAGCGCGTGGTGATCGCCGGTGTTTCCAGCCTGAGAGATGGCATGGAAGTGCGTCCGTACTCTGAACAGAGCTATGAACAGAGCTCTGATGAAAAAACCGAATCAGCTTCTCAGAAAAAAGCAGGAGCCTGATCCATGGATATCGCACGCTATACCATAGCCAAGCGAACCAGCATTTGGGTGATCATCGCCCTGACGCTGATCGGCGGCTACATCAGTTATTTAAAACTTGGGCGCTTTGAAGACCCGGAGTTTGTTATTCGCCAAGCGGTGATCAACACGCCCTACTCCGGAGCGACTGCTCAAGAAGTGGCTGACGAAGTCACCGATGTCATTGAAGGTGCTGCACAAACCCTTCAAGAGTTGAAAGAGGTGAAATCCGTGTCCAAACAGGGCATGTCGGAAGTCACCGTTGAAATTAAGCTGGAGTTTGCCAGCAGCTCCGCAGATCTTCAGCAGGTCTGGGACAAACTGCGCCGCAAGATTGGTGATGTTCAACGACAACTGCCGTCCGGTGCCGGGGCTTCCATCGTTAATGATGATTTTTCCGATGTGTACGCTCTGTTCTTTGCCGTCACCGGCGAAGGTTTTACCGATAAGCAGTTGCAGGATTATGTCGATACCCTGCGCCGTGAAGTGGTTCTCGTACCCGGCGTTGCGAAAACAACGACACTGGCAGAACAGCAAGAAGCGATTTTTGTTGAGATTTCCAGTGAGCGTATGGCCCGCTTTGGACTGTCCGTAGAAAAAGTGCTGCAGGCCATTCAAAAGCAGAATCTGGTCACCATTGCAGGCACTGTGGAAACCGACTCCATGCGGATTCCGGTCATTCCTTCATCCGCTATTGATTCATTTGATGATCTGAAAAACCTGCAAGTCGTTGTAGGTAACGACAACACCGTTCTGAAACTGGGTGATATTGCGGATGTCACACGAGGCTATCAGGATCCCGCCTCGATGCTGATGCGCTATAACGGCGAGCGTGCGGTTGGCTTTGGTATCTCCAATATCACTGGCGGCAACGTTGTGGATATGGGCGATGCGGTGAAAGCTCGACTGGCAGAATTAGAAGGACAACGCCCACTGGGTATGGAGCTGAACGTCATCTCCATGCAGTCCGATTCTGTTCGTGATTCCGTTGCCAATTTTATCGATAACTTGATTGCTGCGGTTGCCATTGTGTTTGTGGTGCTGCTGCTGTTTATGGGGCTGCGCTCGGGCATTATTATCGGTTTTGTATTGCTGCTAACGGTTGCTGGTACCCTTTGCATCATGCTGATCGAAGATATCGCCATGCAGCGTATCTCTCTCGGCGCTCTGATTATTGCCCTGGGCATGCTGGTAGATAATGCCATTGTGGTGACGGACGGTATTCTGGTTCGTCTGCAACAGAATCCGAACGAAGACCGCATGGCGCTCGCTTCCGAAATTGTTAAATCCACACAATGGCCACTGTTGGGCGGCACCGTGGTGGGCATCTGTGCATTCAGCGCCATTGGCCTGTCACCGTCGGATATGGGTGAGTATGCCGGCTCATTGTTCTGGGTCATTCTCTACTCCATGCTCCTGAGCTGGGTGTTTGCCGTCACCGTTACCCCCATGCTCTGCCATGATTTCCTGAAGGTAAAGACGACAACAGCAGGACAGCAACCCGGTCCTATGGTGTCCGCCTACAAAGCGCTGTTAATCTGGGTTCTGAACCATAAACTGATCAGCTCCGGTTTACTGTTGGCTACCATGGCTATCACGTTATGGGGTGTGCAATTTGTACCACCGGGATTCATGCCGGAGTCTCAACGGCCACAATTTGTTGTTGATGTCTATTTGCCACAGGGCAGCGATATCAAACGTACTGAGGCCATTGTTGCCAGCATAGAACAAGATGTGAAAGTCAAAGCAGGCATCAGCAATATCACCAGCTTTATAGGCGGCGGTGGTCTTCGTTTTATGCTCACCTATGCACCGGAAGCTCGTAACCCAAGTTATGGTCAACTGCTGGTTGATATTGATGACTACACCAAAATAGCGCCTCTGCTTGGCGAACTTCAGGCCGAACTGGATGCCAAATACACCGACGCGTCCATTAAAGTGTGGAAGTTTATGCTCGGCCGTGGTGGCGGTAAAAAGATTGAGGCTGGCTTCAAAGGTCCGGACAGCAATGTTCTGCGCCAACTGGCAGAGCAAGCTAAAGCCATTATGCTAAACGACAGCAACCTGATTGCTGTTCAGGATGACTGGCGACAGCAGATGCCGGTATTGCGTCCGGCGTATCTCGAAGACGAAGCCCAGCGATACGGCCTCACCACGCGAGAAATCAATCAGGCTATCTCGCAAACCCTTTCTGGCCGTAACGTGGGTGTTTACCGGGAAGGCGACGATCTGATTCCGATTGTGATCCGTGCACCAGAAGGTGAACGCAACCATCGTCGTGCCATCGAAAACACCGAAGTCTTCAGCCCAACGACTCAACAGTACATACCGGTCAGTCAGCTGATTGATACTGTTGATGTCGTTTATCAGGACGCTATTCTTCGTCGCATCAATCGTATGCCAACCATTCTGGTTCAAGCCGACCCGGCACCGGGCATTGCCACTGGTGATGCATTCAATAATGTACGCCGTAAAATTGAAGCCATTGAACTGCCTGCGGGCTATGAGCTGATCTGGTATGGAGAATACAAAGCCTCCAAAGACGCTAACGAAGGTCTGGCCATTTCGGCACCCTATGGTTTTGCAGCCATGATCCTTGCGGTGATCTTTATGTTCAACGCCATCCGTCAACCACTGGTTATCTGGCTAACCGCGCCATTGGCTCTGGTGGGTGTGACTGCCGGTTTGATCCTATTTCAGACGCCGTTCGAATTTATGGCCATTCTCGGTTTTCTGAGTTTGATTGGTATGATGGTGAAAAACGCCATTGTGCTGGTTGATCAGGCTGATGCTGAAATTAATGCAGGCAAAGCCGCGTATTTTGCGATTATTGATGCCGCCATCAGCCGTGCAAGACCAGTACTGCTGGGTGCTTTAACCACCATTATGGGCGTGGCACCATTGCTGATAGATCCATTCTTTAAGAGCATGGCAGTGACTATCATGTTTGGTTTGTTGTTTGCGACCATTCTGACGCTTGTGGTTATTCCATTGTTTTACGCCATTTCCTTCCACGTAAAAGCTGAAACTGTCTAAAAAATGGTTAAGGGAAGGTCTTCTGACTTTCCCTTAACCAGCATCGTCTATATTTCAACCATTGAAAAGCGACTGCCTAAAACGATAGGATGCCTTCGACGTTTACAAAAATACGATAATAATGGAAGTAATATGAAGTTTCGGCCCTTGCTTTACCTGCTCCCCCTTTTGTTTATCACCAGCGCCCATGCACAATGGCAATTGGAGAAGGAACAGTCGGAGTTTTATTTCACATTTATCAAAGCATCCTCAGTCGGCACCGTCGGGCGGTTTGAATCTTTTGATGCCCAGGTATCCAAAGAAGACGGCAAAGCAAGCCTGACCATTGACCTTGCCAGCTTGAATACGGATATTGAAAAACGGGATAACCGCCTGAGAGATGTTTTCTTTAACGTTACCGAGAACCCAACTGCAAATGTGGAGATTCACCTTGGCCAAAACATTTTCCAACGCCTCAGTGTTGGTCATTCAGAAAATGAAAGGGTGTCGGCAAAGGTAACCTTGAATGGCAAAACCAGACGTTTAAGAGAAAACGTCAGCGTTACCATGCTTGATCAAAACACGATATTGGTTACTAACACCAAACCAGTGCTGTTGAATGTGGAAGACTTTGGTCTTTTATCCGGCATTAAGGCCTTGATCGATCTTGCAGGCGTAAAAAGCATATCAACGTCTGTCCCCATCACCTTCAAATTACTGTTTAAGAAAAATCAGTAAAACACGGTATTCAGTAGGCTATTTGAGAGCCTGCTCCGTCTCCTGATTCTTTCTTGGTTTGTTGGTAAACAAACCATCCAGTGTCATATTCGGATCATCGAACGCGCCTTTGATCCGATACCTGATGCTGGCCAGCTGATCCACCTGCTTGCCCACCAGCTTATCAGCAAGATAAATGATGCCAGCTACCTGTGGTGCTGTGCCCATTAATACGCTGAGAATCGGAAGGTTCGACGACACCGGCAATGTTACAACCAGGCTGAGATCAAGCGTCTCTTGACGTGTATTAACCGTACCATCCAGCTTAAAGTTGGATGATGGACCTTCTAGCTCCATGGGTGAATTAAAGGTAATGACACCTCGATTAAACTTAAGATTGGCCTTTAATTTATCGAAACTGACACCTGACGAATACAGATCAGAGAAATCCAACTTCAAACGCCGAGCCAGGGTTTCTGTATTAAAGATGCCAAACAATTTCAACGCTTCTGAGGACGCATCCAGTTTCTTTAAACGCCCTTTTTTAAACACCACATCAATATCACCCTTAAGCGAAGCCACTCCAATGCCCGCGGGTGAACCTTCCCAGTTAAGGTTGCTGGTAATGCGACTTTCTTTCGCTTCAAGCCAGCCGGAAAAGCCCAGTGCTTTTTGCAGTTCCTGAATTTCCGAGCCTTTCAACGATGCCTGAACCCATGTTCGTTGCTCACCATTGGTTTCAATCCAGTCTGCCAGACCACTGAGTGTTAAACCCGATAACGTGCCCTGAAGATCATTCACTTTCAGGCCATCCTGAGCATGGCGCAGTTTGAAAGCCGCTTTGGCCGGTGCTCGATCACCAATCTGAAAATGTTGAATATTGACATCCACATTGGGCAGGGTTGCTGGATTTACATCAGCCAGTGGGTCAATCAATTCACGCTCATCGTCGTCTGTTTTTTCAGTCGCATTACTATCCGCTTCAGCCAGGTAGAAATGGTCCACATTCAGACGCCATGGTGTGGAATTCTGATTGGGAATCCAGACAAAACCTTTAGCCATTTGACTATCAAAACCAATCTGCATACCCACATGATGTTGATACGGTACCGATTGTTGTAATGAAACGGCAACATCGAAGAATTGGTTATCTCCGTACGTAAGGGAGCCAATGCGTACATTATCCACTTCTACCCGGGAGGCCAGTTGTTGCTCTCCGGGCTTGCCAGGCTGCCCGGAAAATTCCTCCTTCCAGGGAAGCAGATCAAGCTGTGGCAACAAACCGGTAATAACAAACCGGCCATCATCCGGCAGATCCTGTTTTAGCGTCCCTAATTGATCATTACCCAGAGTAATCAGCGCCGATTCCGGAATAAAACCTTTCCCAATCCCCATGGCAAGTTGTCCCATATTTTCCAGAGACACGTTCAAACTATCTCGTTCAGTACCCTGAGTCAGTGACAGGTTAAACCATGAAGCGACATCGGCAGGCTTACCAACCGGTGGGGGCAATTCAATTTCGATACCTTTGAGATTACTATCAATCGTCAGTGCAATGCCTTCACCATCATAATGAATATCCAGCCTACCGTGATAGTCTGCAGCACCTTCTAATAGACTCAACCAATCTTGATCCAGCCAGGTTTGCAGGCTGGTAACAGATATTCGGCTAGACCAATCTATGGTCGTCAACAGAGGCGTTTGCTCATCCCCTGTGGAGTTGATAGCGGACTTCTTGATAGTGGACTTGATGATTGCCTTGACTGGCTCATCAAACAGATTGCCTGACAACTGTTGTGAAAAGAAACCTGTCGTCGAGTTAAAGGATACGTCTCCCTGAATATCACTGATATGAATGCCCTGCTCAGGCAGGCCAAATTCAAAATCCGTGACCTGTGACTGGATATCAACAATCGAACTATCCAGGTTATTCAGAGGTAATGACAAACCTAGCTCAGCTTCCAAAGCGCCATTCAAGTGCCACTGTTCAGCAGCGCCCTGCATTAATTCATTGATGGGCGTTTTGGTCAGAAAGTGCTTCAGGGTATTACCATCGCCCTTAACCAAACCATTAATATCCAGCACCAACCCTTCGTTCAGGGGCAGCAGAGCGTGAATGTTTTTCAATTGACCGCCGGCAGATTCCGCTTGGTTGGCAATCACCTCCACTTGATCATCATTCACAAACACATCACCCTTAAGGCCAGTAATCACAGGCCATTCAGGTGCGTATTGAAGATCAGCATCCAGCAGATCGAAATACAAACCCCATCGATTGTCTAGAGGACCATCGACGCCCACTAACGCGCCGTTATAGATAAAGCCACCGGAGGCGATATCGCCTTTTTTAATGGCGGTATCGAGCCAATGTACCAAACCTGCGTCCATAGGAATCAGCGCCGGTAGATATTTACCGGTATGCCGCGCATCACCATTGGTCATGCCCACGGTTAGCGCCATATCAAGAGAGTCGCCGGCCTCAGCAGTTAACGGAATATCAAGACGAAGCTGGCCTTTCAAATCGCCTTCCGGACCGGTTAATGAAAGGTCGTTGGATTTCAGAACGTACACATCATCCACAACATCCCAATAGATTCGCCCATCCGCCGTCGTATAGTGCCAGGTTTCACGAAAGAGCTTAGGAAAGCCCAGCTGAAAATCTTCACTGCCCAAATCCAGGTAGCCTTTCAGCAAACTCATTCTCAACTGGCCGCTGACATTCCCACCGGAAGGTGCTCCCTGCCAGGCATCAACGGAAACATTGTTGAGTGTTGCGCTTAAATCAAAATCAAAGGGCTGTCGGGAGGGAAAGATACGGAGCGCCAAATCCTGCAAATCACCTTTAGGGTTTAAGGTGTCAATCAAGTTTGTCACTCCTGCTGGCATCGGAGCAACATCCACCACCAAACGTTTCAGCAGATCAAGGTTCAGATTTTCTGTGGCAACTGTGATCGTATAATCATTCAGACGACCACCCGTGAGATACCAATTATTGGTCCATTGATAATGATCGCCATTACTGAGGAAATTTTCTAAATGAACGTTGTTCAGCCAGATTTGCCAATGAGTGCTTAAGTAGGAGGACTGATGCCCCTGCATAAATAACTCGGTACTGGCCACCAGACGACTTTCGCTATTAAACCGATCCTGATAGACCAGCGAAGGCATCGATAATCCACCCCGCACCTGCCAGGCACCGCCATCAAAGCGCCATTGCAAATCAGCTGCCACCAAAGCACTGCGCAAGCCGTCCTCACAGCCGGACCAGAGTACGCAGAGTTGCTCAACATCCAGATCGGCGGCATTTATTTTGCCTTGCCAGCGGTAGAAGCCCGCTTCATCAGAAGCAACCGAAAGAAGCCCACTACCGTTTATCTCCAGAGCACCCTCTTCTACCTCAACTTTGGCCTGCAGATCTTTTTGCTCATCATCCGTGAGCACCCTCAGATAGCGACCAACAATACTTTGCTGCTCACCATCCGGGCTTTGCAGGTTCAGACGAACATTTTCAATATCCACCATGTGCTGCAAAGAAAGCCACCGCAGCAGCTTGCCATTGTTCGGCGTCGTCTTTTCGGTTCTCAAAGAAGATCCAGCGATGCTTTCAACACCGGACATAGACCAGCGGGCACCATCGCCTTTCACAAGATCAAGATAAGCCCCCTGAATCTCAAGGGCATTAAATACCAGAGAGCGATTCCACAAGGTTTCTCTGAGGTTTAGCTCCATATCAAAACGGTCGACTCGAAAACCCGCAAATTCGGCCTTTTCACCTTGCAGCTCCAAGCCACGAAACGAAAGCAACGGTTCTCCGCCATTCCATTGAGCAACAACAGATTCCAACTGAAGCTCTGCATTCAGATGTTCTTTAACCAATCGGGAAAGTTCTGGTTGAAGGTTTGGCAAACTACTGAATAAAAGCCTGCCAAGGGCGACAAAAATCACCAGCAGGGTGAGCCCGGTAAACAGGAGCCTCCAGCTCCACTTCATCAGCCACATCACAATCTTATTTAACAAAGTGGCCCTGCCCTGAGTTAAAACGAAAACTGCCTGAGAAACAGGCAGTAGAAAAGAAACGAGTAGGTGATTTTACCGCTAGAAACCCGGTTTATACCAGCACAACATCAAATTGCTCTTGCGTATAAATTGATTCCACCTGGAAACGAATGGGCTTCTTGATAAACTCCCCCAGGTCAGCCACGTTATTGGATTCTTCTTCCAACAAGCGATCAATGACAGTCTCAGAAGCCAGTACCATATAACCCTCACCGTCATAGGCGCGCTCAGCCCGGAGAATTTCCCGAAAAATTTCGTAACAGACGGTTTCTGCCGACTTTAATGTGCCACGTCCCTGGCAAGTAGGACAAGATTCGCAAAGCACATTCTCCAGGGATTCCCGGGTTCGTTTGCGAGTCATCTCCACCAGCCCCAGCTCACTGACACCGGTAAAGTTGGTTTTGGCGTGATCCTGCTCCATGGCTTTTTCAAAAGCCCGCTGCACCTGTCGCTGATGCTCCGTGTCTTCCATATCGATAAAATCGATAATAATAATACCGCCCAGATTACGCAGACGTAGCTGACGGGCAATCGCCACGGCCGCTTCAAGGTTGGTTTTATAAATGGTTTCTTCGAGATTTCTATGGCCAACAAAGGCGCCGGTATTCACATCAATGGTGGTCATGGCCTCGGTTTGATCCAAAATCAAATAACCACCGGATTTTAACTGGACTTTTCGACTTAACGCTTTGTTAATTTCATCTTCAACACCAAAGAGGTCGAAGATCGGTCGCTCACCGGAATAGTATTCCACCCGACCATCAATTTCCGGTACCAGTTTTTTTACAAACTTTGATACTTTTTCAAATGTCTCTTTTGAATCTACCCGAATCCGTTCGATATCCGGGTTCACCAGGTCACGCATGGTTCGCAAATGCAGAGGCAGGTCTTCATACACATTGGCCGGCGCTTTGCTTTGCTTAATATTTTCTTCAACCGATTCCCAGAGCCTGCGCAAAAACAGAATGTCCGCACCAATTTCATCGGCACCAATCCCTTCAGCGGCCGTTCTCAGAATAAAACCACCCGCGCAGGTTTCGCCTTCTGGTGTTTTCAGGCACGACTCCACCAACTCCCGAAGCCGCTCCCGCTCTTCAACATCTTCAATTCGTAAAGAGATGCCCACATGATTATTCTTGGGCATATGCACCAGATACCGGGCAGGAATAGAGATATGCGTGGTCAGCCTGGCACCTTTAGTGCCTAACGGATCTTTTGTGACCTGTACGACCAGAGACTGACCTTCATGAACCAGTTCATAAATCGGTCGCTCCTGAACGTCGTCGTTGTGCTTTTCCTGTCGTGGCGAGATTTCACTGGCGTGAATAAATGCCGCCCTTTCAAGACCAATATCAACAAAAGCCGCCTGCATGCCTGGCAGCACACGAACAACCTTGCCTTTGTATATGTTCCCCACAATCCCCCGACTGCGGGATCGTTCCACATAGATTTCCTGAAGTACCCCGTTCTCAACCAGAGCCACCCGAGATTCCATGGGGGTGATATTCATAAGAATTTCTTCACTCATCCCAGTCCCTCTATCCTTTTAATGCATTGACCAATATTTCCTTTCGTTCACATCGCGACAAGGACGCATTGGTCAATACACCGCCAGATGGCTGCATACCATTTCTGCTTTTAAATCATGGGCTGCGCAGCTATTTTAAGCTGCAACAGTATTAGATCATAACAGCATTTCCCTACCTGTTTTTTGTTCTTCAACAATTTATTATCAAACAATTACTTAACGATTACACCAAACGGGTACATCAAACTCTGATAACAGCCTTGCCGTTTCCATCAACGGAAGGCCAACCACCGCTGAAAAACTCCCTGCAATACTGGCCACCAACACGGCACCATAACCCTGAATAGCGTAAGCACCTGCTTTATCAAAAGGCTCGCCAGAGGCAATATAGTCATTAATCAGTTGATCGGTCAGGTCATTAAAGACAACTTCCGTAGTCACCACCTTAGAAACTGTCCTTTCTCCATCAGACAAGGCGATCGAGGTCATTACCTGATGCTTCTGACCCGACAACAGCTGCAACATTCGTCGAGCGTCGTTTTCATCCTCTGGTTTACCCAGAATCTGTCCGTCAAATACCACGGTTGTATCGGATGCCAGCAACGGGCGCTTTTCATTTTTCGACTGCAATAACTGCTGCCATCCCGCTATGGCTTTTTCTCTGGCCATACGCAACACATAATCGGAAGGGGCTTCTCCTTCGATCGGTGTCTCGTTAATGGAGCAAACTATCTTTTGAAAAGAAACACCGATTTGTTGGAGCAATTCAGCACGGCGGGGGGATTGGGAGGCCAGATAAATCATCACAAACCTATGGGTGTAAGTAGTTAGCCACATGAAATCATATTTTCTGACCGAATGGACAGCCACTCTCGGCAACTTGCTCCTGCGCTGCTCTACCTCCTGCATCCATGCAGTCGTACTGCGTTACAACTCCGGTCACATAGCTACGGCTATGCTCCCTAAGTTGTGCCTTGCATAGCAACTATCCACTCGGCCAAAATTATTCGATTCCAAATGGCTAACTACTTATAGAATTAAACAACCCGGAAATAACGTCTTAAAAAACGCAAACCGGACATCATCCATGGCCAGATCAACGCACTGGAAATTGAAGGCAATAAGTACCAGACCGATGGAATCGTACCGCCCAGAGCACTGCGCAACCATACTAACAATATCTGATAGAAAGCGATCAGGAGGAACACCATAAATGATTGCTGCCACATGGGAAACAGTCTAAGCCGTCGATGCATACTGAGCACCACAAATGCCAGAACCAATAACCCAAGAGAGCTGAGACCGAACATGCTGCCCTGAAAAACATCCAGCAACAGCCCGGTAATGAAAGCAAAGAACAAACCAAAGCGATCGGGCAATGCCAACACCCAGTAAATCACCACAATGGGCACCCAGGCCGGGCGTATTAGAGACAACCACTCAGGTAACGGCATAATACTGAAGATGGCCGCCGCTAACAGCGTCATCCACACCACCCAGTGGGCATTTGGCTGCTGTATCATGGTTCGTCTTCCTTACTGCCCGCGCCATCTGCCTCTGGCTCGATTTTCAGATCCGGATTCAAATCCGCCATTTCTTTTATTTCCCGGAACACCAGAAGCACCACCCGGCTACGATTCACTTCCGCCAGTGGCTGCACCTTAATAGACGCAAACGCCTCCCCCGGCGTGTGTTCCACTTCCGTCACCACGCCCACTGGATAACCTTCTGGAAAGATGCCCCCCAAACCAGAGCTGGTCATCAGATCACCTACAACAAAGTCTTCTGTCACCGGAATATGAAGCAACTCCATCCGATCCGTTCTGCCAGAGCCTGCAGCCACCGTCCGATACTTTGTACGATTATTCTGAACAGGGACTTTTGCCGCCTGATCCGTCAGCATCAATACCCGGCTGCTCAATGGGCTGACCTCGATCACCTGCCCCATAACACCGTGAGCATCGAGAATCGCCTGGCCTGGATACACCTGATCCATCTCGCCTTTATTGATAACCACACGATGCCGGAAAGGGTCCGGATCCACACCCACCACTTCAGCCACCAGAACCTGCTCATCCACCAGCTCCGATGAGTTCAGTAATTCACGCAGCCGGATATTCTGTGCCGTCAACGAGGCCAGTTTCTGGACTTTTTGTTCGAGGATAAGGTTTCTGGCTTTAAGGCGGGCGTTTTCCTGGAGCAAATCACTGCGAGACATGACTAATTCGGAGGCCGTACCCCAAACTCGCCCGGGTAGGTCAGCAAGAAACAAAACAGGCGTAGCAGCAACCGATAACCATTGCCGAACCTGTTGTAAAGCCCGATAGCTGTGATCAAAAAACAACAGCGCCAGCGATAAAATAATAAGAAAAACAAATCGGGTAACCAGCGACTGGCCTTGACTGAAAATCGATTTAATGACCTGCTCCTTACCAGGCTAGGAGGCTGACCGAGAATAGCGCCCGTAGCGAGGATGGTAGAAAATTGCGGATAAAAATTCTGTTTTGTGAAGTGAATAGTGGTGCTATTTGCTGAACAAAACAGAACTTTTAGACCAATTTACTACCACCGCAGTAGGGCAACCTATTATTGGTCAGCCTCCTGGGAGCCTTTCTGACTTAGCCGACCGTAGCGAGAAAAAATCCGGTTTGCGTCAGTTTTTATGCTGATTTGAGGCGAATAGCCCAGCTATTCAACGAGAAGCAGCATAGAAAATGACCAAATTCGGTTTTTTTCGCAGTAGGTCAGTGGTAAGTCCGAAAGGCTCCTTGCTGACACAAAAACAGCAATACCCCAATAAGAAGCATTGCTGTTTTTAACCATTGGCGCCTGCATCAATCAGTGGATAAAAGATCCATGCGATGCCTGTCCATCATTTCGATCGCCTTACCACCACCGCGAGCCACGCAAGTCAGCGGATCGTCTGCAACCAGAACAGGTAAGCCGGTTTCTTCACTGATCAATTTATCAAGATCACGGAGCAGCGCACCACCTCCAGTCAATACCAGACCGCGCTCAGCAATATCTGACGCCAGTTCCGGTGGAGACTGTTCAAGTGCACTTTTCACTGCCTGAACAATCGCAGTCAGGGATTCCTGAAGCGCTTCCATAATTTCAGTACTGTTCAAGGTAAAGCTTCTGGGAATACCTTCTGCCAGATTACGACCACGAACATCAATTTCCAGAACTTCATCACTTGGGTAGGCAATGGCGATTTCCTGTTTGATACGTTCAGCCGTGGCATCACCAATCAAGCTGCCATAATTGCGGCGCACATAAGTGACGATGGCATCGTCAAACTTATCACCGCCAATGCGAACGGATTCAGAATAAACGACACCACTCAAAGAAATAATGGCAATTTCAGTAGTACCGCCACCGATATCCACGACCATGGAGCCACTGGCTTCTTCAACCGGCAAGCCCGCACCAATCGCTGCAGCCATAGGTTCTTCGATCAGATATACTTCCCGCGCACCAGCGCCCAGCACAGATTCACGAATCGCTCGCTTCTCAACCTTGGTGGATTTACACGGTACACACACCAATACCCGAGGGCTTGGCTGAATAAAACTGTTTTCATGCACTTTATTGATAAAGTGCTGAAGCATACGTTCACAGACATCAAAGTCGGCAATCACGCCATCTTTCATAGGACGTATAGCGGTGATATTCCCAGGTGTTCTACCCAGCATCCGCTTTGCATCTGTGCCAACAGCGACGACACTTTTCTGGGTTCCCAGATTGCGAATAGCAACAACGGAGGGTTCGTTTAACACTATGCCCTTTTCACGGACATAGACCAGAGTATTGGCAGTTCCAAGGTCGATCGAAAGATCGCTGGAAAACAAGCCACGTAACCTTTTCAGCATGTTATGGATTACCTTGATGCAAGGCGTGGTGAATATAATTTATGAAACTCTAACAATGCTGCCAGCATTGGGCAAGCAGCAATTTATCAATGTGAGAGCATGTACCCACAACTTTGCCATTTATTTGCCACGTAGTTTGAACGCACATCACAATAACGGCTGCCTATTTCTGGTATTCACTTGCGCAACCGTCCCTTTTGTCAATGGATTCAAAATATCTGTCGAAGAGACATCAACAAAATCAGTCCTATTGTATAGCGACTGATACCATTTGTAGTAATTAATTCGTTGCTATTGCGTTCTAAGTAGTAGCCCGCAAAACAACATCAGGTATTTGCTTTTGCTATTGATGACTATAAAGCCCGTTCCCCCTTGAGAAATCCTTGCACAGCCCATACATTAACCATAATTTTTCAGGTTATTTATTCAGGAGATAGCCCACCAATGGCCATTGATGCCTCTGAAGTCCAAAAAGTTGCCCACTTGGCAAGACTTTCTATCAGCGATGATGCCGTGGATGCAACGACGACAACCATCAGCAGCATTCTGGAACTGGTTGACCAAATGCAAGCCGTGGATACCCAGAATGTCGAACCACTGGCCAACCCTCTGGATGCAACTCAACGACTGAGAGCAGATGTCGTCTCCGAAGACAATCAGCGGGAAAAACTCCAAAGCTGCGCACCGGCTGTTGAAGATGGACTGTTTCTGGTCCCACGGGTTATTGAATAATCCGGTCACCATCCACAGCTCCTGACAACGTATTCAAGCGACCGATTCCCATGTATCAAAAAACCATTGCAGAACAGAGCCAGGCCCTGGCTTCTGGTGAAATATCCAGTGTTGAACTCACCCAGAGCTACCTTGATCGCATTAAACAGCTGGACGGTGATATCAATAGTTTTATCACCGTCACAGAAGAGCTGGCACTGAGCCAGGCCAAAGCTGCCGACGAACGTCGTGCATCGGGCAATGCCGATGCCATGACCGGTATTCCAGTCGCCCACAAGGATTTGTTTTGCACCGATGGTGTGAAAACCTCCTGCGGCTCCAAAATGCTGGACAATTTTATTGCACCTTACGAGTCCACCGTCACCAGCAAATTCAAAGACGCGGGTGCCGTCATGCTGGGCAAAACCAATATGGATGAGTTCGCCATGGGCTCTTCCAACGAAAACAGTCATTACGGCCCGGTAAAAAACCCGTGGGATAAAGCCGCCATTCCCGGTGGATCTTCCGGAGGCTCTGCCGCTGCGGTGGCCGCTCGTCTGGCAGCCGGTGCAACGGGTACGGATACTGGCGGCTCTATTCGCCAGCCTGCTTCTCACTGTGGCATCACAGGCATTAAACCAACCTATGGTCGTGTATCCCGTTACGGCATGATTGCTTATGCCTCCAGCCTTGACCAGGCAGGCCCAATGACCCGCACTGCCGAAGATGCTGCCATCATGCTTAACACCATGGCGGGTTTTGACGAAAGAGACTCTACCTGTCTGAATCGTGAAGTACCTGACTACACCGCTACTTTGAATGATTCTCTGGAAGGCCTGACCATCGGTCTGCCAACCGAGTATTTTGCTTCAGGCCTGGACAGTGACGTTGAACAGCAAATTCGTAACGCCATTGCCGAATACGAAAAGCTTGGCGCCAAAGTAAAAGAAGTCAGCCTGCCCAATGCCAAACTGTGCATTCCTGCTTATTACGTGATTGCACCGGCGGAAGCCTCTTCCAACCTGTCCCGTTTTGATGGCGTGAGATTTGGCTACCGCTGTGAAGATCCAAAAGACTTAATGGATCTTTATATCCGCAGCCGCAGCGAAGGCTTCGGAGAAGAAGTCAAACGTCGTATTATTGTCGGCACTTATGCACTGTCTGCTGGTTTCTATGATGCCTACTATCGTAAAGCCCAACAGATTCGTCGCCTGATTCGTGATGACTTCTTAAATGCTTTCAAAGAGTGCGATGTCATTATGGGACCAAACGCACCAACATCTGCTTTCGATATTGGTTCCCTGAATAATGACCCGGTCGCAATGTACCTGTCGGATATCTACACACTGTCGGTTAACCTGGCAGGATTACCAGGCATGTCCATTCCAGCGGGCATGGCCAACAACCGCCCTGTGGGTCTGCAGGTGATCGGACAACATTTCGACGAAGCCCGACTGCTCAATATTGGTCATCGTTTCCAGCAGGCGACTGACTGGCACACACTCACTCCAGCACTGGTATAGGACGCACAGATATGCAATGGGAAACCGTTATCGGGCTGGAAATTCACGTCCAGCTGGCCACAAAAACCAAAATTTTTTCCGGTGCCTCCACCGCTTTTGGCGCTGAACCCAACACTCAGGCCTGTGCTGTGGACTTAGGCCTTCCGGGTATTCTTCCAGTAGTGAACGAAGAAGCCATCAATATGGCCATTAAATTTGGTTTGGGCATTGATGCTGAAATCAACAAAGTGAACGTATTCGAACGTAAAAACTATTTCTATCCGGATCTACCAAAAGGCTACCAGACCACTCAGCTGGAAAAACCAATTGTCGGTGCCGGCCATGTAGACATCACTCTGGCGGATGGTTCAACTAAAAGTATTCGCATCCACCATGCACACCTTGAAGAAGATGCAGGTAAAAGCTTGCACGAAGACTTTCATGGCATGAGTGGCATTGACCTGAACCGTGCTGGCACACCACTGATTGAAATTGTGACTGAGCCGGATATTCGCAGTTCAGAAGAAGCGGTCGCATTTGCCAAAAAGCTGCATTCTATCGTAACAACTCTGGGCATCTGTGATGGCGAAATGTCTCAGGGCTCCATGCGCTTCGATGTAAACGTCTCCGTTCGTCCAAAAGGTCAGGAAGAACTGGGTACCCGCACCGAAACCAAAAACCTGAACTCCTTCAAATTTATGGAGGCCGCTATCCATAAAGAAGTAGAGCGTCAGATCGACGTACTGGAAGATGGCGGTAAAATCACCCAGGAAACCCGCCTTTATAACGGTGACACCGGTGAAGCACGCTCCATGCGCAGTAAAGAGGAAGCCAACGATTACCGTTATTTCCCCTGCCCGGATCTTCTGCCAGTAGTGATTGACGACAGTCGTCTTGAGAAATTAAAAGCCGATATGCCGGAAATGCCGGACGCGAAAAAAGCACGCTTTATCGCTAACTTCGGTCTGAACGACTACGACGCTGAAATACTGTCCGGCGATCAAGCCACTGCCCACTACTTTGAAGCCTCCGTAGCGGTGAGTCAGGATGCCAAGCTCTCTGCCAACTGGGTAATGGGCGAACTGTCCAGATCCCTGAACCAGAGCAGCATCGGTATTTCTGCAAGCCCGGTAACCGCAGAAATGCTTGGTGGCCTGATCCAGCGCATCAAAGACAACACCATCTCTGGCAAAATCGCCAAAGAAGTCTTTGAAGCGCTCTGGAATGGTGAAGGCACATCAGCGGATGACGTCATCGAGAAAAAAGGTTTAAAACAAGTCACCGACACCGGTGCCATTGAAACCATGATCGATGAAGTGCTGGCAGCCAATGCCCAACAAGTTGACAATTATCGAGCCGCACCAGAAGACAAACGCGGCAAGATGATTGGCTTCTTCGTGGGCAAATGCATGCAAGCCTCCAAAGGAAAAGCAAACCCAGGCATGGTCAATCAGATTCTGAAACAGAAACTGGACGGCTAATGCAGTGTATTTACCCGCCAGATTATTTCTGGCGGGTAAATACGACAGTTATCAATTATTATCTCTAATTCACAAAACCAACAAGCACCATCAATTCACAACAAACATCAAACAATAAAATCTGAGTAACATTTCTATATCGCCAACCATTTAAAAAGATGATAGCGTAATCCTTATGGATAAACAGTACGTTTGTACTATGTTATAAACACTGTCCATTCAACAACTCCAAAACAAATAATAAAAATGGAGAAAAATATGAGGATTAAGCAGTCCTGGCTTTTACCAGCCCTGCTGGCTTCAGTGCTAGCACTAAATCTGGCTGGATGTCGGAGCGATGGCGATGATGACCCAGCAATTGTCGAAAATTCAAATACTACGAACCCGGCTCCCACGCCAGAACCAGAACCCACTCCACCAGACTTTCCTGACAATGCAATTTTTGTAACTACAGATGGAAATCTCGGCGAAAACATATCTGCAGCATTTATTAATGCCAACTCCGGCGACACTATTGTGTTACCAGAAGGCCGCTTTGCAATAGACAGAACTCTGTTATTTGATGGCAGTACCGCCAATGCCAAAAACGTCACCATTGCTGGTTACGGTATGGATAGAACGATACTGGACTTTGAAAACTCCGATGCCGGCGATGGTATCTATGTCCAGAACACCAACAACATTATCATCCAAGACCTTGGCGTTTACGAGGCCAGAAACAACGGCATAAAACTCAAAGATTCAAATGGCATCATCCTTCGTCGTGTTTCCACTGTCTGGGAGGGTGAATTGAACGAGGATAATGGAGCTTATGGACTCTATCCGGTGGAATGCCAGAATGTTCTGATAGAAGATTCCTACGTCCGGGGCTCTGCCGATGCGGGTATCTATGTCGGTCAGTCGGATTACATTGTCGTACGTCGCAATATCGCAAAAGAAAATGTAGCCGGTATTGAGATTGAAAACTCAAAGTATGCGGATGTCTATGACAACGAAGCCTCGGGCAACACCGGCGGGATTCTGGTTTTTGACCTCCCTATCGGTAACCAGCTCTATGGCAACAGTGTTCGTGTTTTTAATAATCGAGTGATTGGTAATAACACTGAAAACTTTGCAACCGATGGCAGCTTTGAAGGCGGTGTTCACATTGTTCCACCAGGTACAGGAGTTATTATTCTTTCCACGGGTGGCGTTGAGGTTTTCAATAACATCATTGAAGATCACAAAACCATGGCTGTGGCCGTTTCCAGTTATTTGATTGCCGAAGGCCCGGACCTGGTCGCTTTTGTGGCTAAACACGGTAGCACCATTGCTGATGGCTGGCGTTTTATTCCAAGAAATATATACATCCATAACAATGAAATTTCCAACACCGGTTACGATCCAGAGGGAGAATTGATTGCTGACATTATCGGTGCCTATATGGAGCTGATTGGTGTACCCAGCTTCCCTGCCATTCTTTATGATGGCATGGGAGAATTTTTTGCAAATCTCGACTATACCAGTGCTTACGGTGAGCCTCCTTTCGCAGAAGATGGAAGTGATAATATCTGCGCCAGTAATAACGGCGATATCACTTTGGGACAAATATTCCTTGGTGACCAAACAGGTTCAGATCCCGCATTTGCCTATGAATTGACTCAAGAAAACCTAATGAACTGCACCCAACCATCTCTACCGGTGCACTTCGTCACCTACGGCGATGATATCTTCGGTTGCGCTATTGATGATGAAGGTTTTCCAGCCTGTGAAAATCGAAACATCATCGGCGGCGTAGGCACTATCGGCACCGGTGATGGTGGCCTGGATGGCGATGGCAACCTTGCCTTCTGTGACCTTGACACCGCTGGAGTCAACTGGACCGCACTGGAGGGTGCTAACTGCCCTGCCCTTTCAGATTACAACCTGTTCTCTGACAATGCTGATCCAAGAGGTAACTCCACAGACAACAGCGGTGTTCCATATGATCTGAACACATCACTGTTTACCGATTACACAAACAAGTACCGCTATGTATTTATCCCGGATGGTGAAGTTATTGACTATCACGATCAGGAGTCATTTAACTTTCCAGTAGGCACTGTTCTCGTGAAAACGTTTGCCATGCCCGATAACACCAGCAATCCAATAAGTGACAATGAAGAACTACTGGAAACACGACTGCTGATCCGCCGCTCCTTTGGCTGGTCTGCCCTACCCTATATTTGGAACGATGCAAAAGACGACGCTGCCCTTGCAAAAACCGGCGACAAGATCAATCAGTCTGTAGTGCATAAGGGAGAAGTACTTGATTTCGACTATAAAGTTCCGAGTGTGAACGAGTGTAAGCAGTGTCACCAGTTCAGCGAAAACAACGTCACCCGGTTTGAGCCTATTGGTCCAAAAGCCCGCAACCTGAATAAAGACTTCATGTACAGCGGTGATATTTCTGAGAACCAGCTTACGATGTGGAGCAGCCTTGGAATTCTGGCCAACGTTCCTGATGATCTACTATCCATCCAAACCGTTCCAGCCTTTGATTTACTCGGCAACGGCGACCTGAGTGGCGAAACGGATCAAAACATCACGAATCTCGCCAAAGGTTATCTGGATATTAACTGCGCTCACTGTCATCGCAATGAAGGCAACGCATCAAATACCGGTTTAAGACTGGAATACTGGCGTCCATACGAAGGTAATGAAACCGCCCACGGCACCTGCAAGACGCCCGTTGCCTATGGTACCGATGCCGTATCATCATTCGATGTCGTCCCCGGCGATGCAGAAAACTCCATTATGCATTATCGCATGGCCAGCACCGAACCCGGCGATAGAATGCCAGAGATTGGCAGAAGCCTTGCCCATGGTGAAGGCGTCGAGTTGATCGCAGAATGGATTAACCGCCTCCCCCCAGCTAACTGTTCTAATCCGACCTGACAATCATTTTCTAGGAGCCTGTCGGACTTAGCCGACGGTAGCGAGAAAAAGTCCGGTTTGAGTCAGTTTTTATGCTCATTTGAGGCGAATAGCGAGCTATTCAACAAAAAGGAGCATAAAAAATGGCCAAATCCGGCTTTTTCGCAGTAGGTCAGTGGTAAGTCCGACAGGCTCCTAGAGCCCGTTATCGGGCTCTGTTTTCATTTAGCACAACTCACTAAAGAACCACACAACACCCACGATACCAACTAAGCACTCCTAACACAGGGCTTGGAAATGAACCGTGGGTATCTTCTTGTTGCACTTATTTTAATATCCAACATTTCGCAAGCCGACTGGCAACCCGATAGAGTGAGCATTGGCTACGGCGACTTTTTCAGCCCATTTGCCAACCGCACTGCCGATATCCAACAATATCGATTTGGCCTGATTTGGGAAGTTAGCAACGAACTCTGGTCATCAGAAAACACCCAATTACAAAGCTATGTTGAGCTGGCCCTTGGAAAGTGGAAGAGCTCATTAAGCCCCACTTTCAACAACCAGAGAATCGGTGCCGATAGCGTCAACCAGATAAGCGTAAGCCCGGTCTTTCGCCTGATCAGTCAACAGCCAGTATGGGGAAGCTCTTATCCATTTCTGGATATGGGCGTCGGCCTAAGCTATCAAAACGAAGAGGATATTGAACAAAGACATCTGACCGGCATAAACATGGGGGGAAACTGGCAGTTTGAAATTCGCGCTATGATTGGCATGGCTTTGGGTGAAAATAGAGATTTTGAAATCAGTTATGGTTGGATGCATTACTCAAATGCGTATATCCACGATGCCAATGAGGGCATGGATTTTCAAACCCTGCAATTGACCTATCGGTTCCAATAAGTACCCGGCCATATGGAATCGAATATTTCTGGCTTGTTGATCAGGTTCTCTGCAAGGCGCAACGGCGGGAGCATAGCGAGCTATGTGACCAGAGTTGCAACGCAGTCAGAGGGTCTGATCAATGAGTCAGAAAATATGATTTCATATGGTTGGGTACTTAAGCACTCCAATTACTCGCTCTTATTTGTACGCATAAGCCAGCTCAAACAAGAGCTGGCTTATCTTATTTACAACGAACTCAATCTTTATCCATTAATCAAAAAATGTACCCAAACACTGGCTGCATAACCCAGGCCAATAGCCCAGCTCCAACGCAAGTGAGAAACAAAGGTATAAAGCCCTTTTGATGTTCCCATCAACGCAACACCAGCAGCAGAACCTACAGACAGTAAGCTACCACCCACACCTGCAGTCAACGTAATCAACAACCACTGGAACGTATCCATTTCTGGATTCATACCCAGAATGGCAAACATCACAGGAATGTTATCCACCACCGCAGAAATCACACCGGCAATAATATTGGTCCAGGTTGCACCAAGGCCTGCATACATGGATTCCGAAGCCACATCCAGATAACCGATATAGCGCAGCCCGCCCACAGAGAAAATAACACCGAAGAAGAACAACAGGGTATCCCACTCGGCATGGGCAACTTCTTTGAACACATCCATTTTGGTTTCTTCCGGCCCATGTGGACGAGCCGTTAAACGACGACCACTGGTCAACCCCTGAATATGCATAAAGTAGGTGTAAAACATCAACAAGGCCAAACCGGTCATCATGCCCATAAACGGCGGTAGCCCAAGAACTTTTTCAAAGCTGACGGCCAGAAAAATCGTCACCAGGAATAAAAAGCAGATCATCAGGCCGCCACGACGAATTTGGCTTTGAACCTGTACCCCCATCGGGCGCCCTTTAGGAATAAAGAGACTCATGATCGCCGCTGGAATCACGTAATTAACCACGGCAGGGATAAAGAGCGTGAAGAATTTAAAGAACTCCACTTTGCCCGCCTGCCAAACCATCAGAGTAGTGATATCGCCAAAAGGACTGAACGCGCCCCCTGCATTGGCAGCCACCACCACGTTGATCATGCCAAGAGTGATAAACCGTGGATTGCCTTCCCCTACGGCCATAATAACAGCGCCCATTAATAGCGCCGTGGTCAAGTTATCCGCAATTGGCGAGATAAAGAAGGCCAAAATACCGGTAATCCAGAAAAGCCCAAAGTAATTAAAACCTTTGGTGATCAACCAGCATCGAAGCGTGGCAAAAATTTGCCGGTCTTCCATGGCGTTGATATACGTCATGGCCACCAGCAAGAAGAGGAACATCGCCGCATATTCTTCCAGATCGTGCATTACCGCACTTTTCAGCTCTTCATGACTGACACCTTTTGCCGAGGCCATAAAGGCGATCAAAGCCCATATCAAGCCCGCGGCCATAATCACCGGTTTGGACTTTCTGAGATGCAACTGCTCTTCTGCCATAACCAGACAGTAGGCAACCACAAAGATTACGATGCAAGCCCAGGCCAAAGGGCTGGATGTCATACCCAGAACCTGATCAGCAGCGGTGGCAGAAGAAGGCAGCAATGCTAAAGCAGCCAGAGAGAGGAGTCTTTTCATTATTGTATTCATCTTTAGTCACTGGCAAACGGCGTCCTTTGCCACCAGCGTGTGCATTGAAAGCTCTAATTAAAAGTCTAATTAAAAGTTCTGTAAAATTCGCGCGCAAGGATACAGGCACGGAAGAGGAAGTGCAAAAAGCAGTCTGGATTAAAAGCGGGCATTTTAAGAACACAATCGATTAAAAAATCGGCACATTGTCAAACGGTCGCCCAATTTCCTGTATACACTCTATACAAACCATTGTTCAGTTTAGCTCGTTCAATGTTTGTGCTCAGCGACAGCTGTCTTGTTATTTCCAGGTGATGCTTGATGTCTATTGCTCCAAGGCTTAAATCATTTCTGAACCGGAACGACATCGATTACGAAGTAGTTTCCCACCCCTACTCCGATGGCGCACTCAATACAGCCAATGTCGCCTGTGTACCCGCCAAGAATATGACGAAAGCCGTGGTTCTCAAAGATGAGCAAGGTTATGTCATGACCATTCTTCCTTCCGTTAACAAATTAATGCTGCGCTGGGTGAACTCCAAACTGAATCGTCACCTTCATCTGGTTAGTGAGCATGGATTGGAAGAGCTGTTCCCAGATTGTGAAAGTGGTGCGATACCGGCCATAGGGACGGCATACGGCATTAAAACCTGCTGGGATGACGAGCTCAACGCAGTGCAGGATTTGTACTTTCAGGGCGGGAATCATCGAGAGTTGGTGCATCTTCAACGGGAGCAATTCAAGCAGTTACTGCAAGGTGAGCCTCACGCGGCTATCAGTTGTCCACCGGAAGAAATGGAAGCGTACTCAAAAGAGTAACTAAGATTAACGACTTCTATCGTATGATTTTTTTTACAAACAATACGACAAACAGAGCCAGTGAAAAGCTGCCAGAGAACGCCTCAAAGGCAGCAACGACGCGAGATAGCCCCAATGGCGTTAAATCCCCATACCCGAGGGTGGTAAAGGTGACGATACTGAAATAAAGACAATCCAGCCAATAGATCAGATTTTCCCCCAGTGTCTGGTTTTGATCAAAACGAACCACTGCACCATTATCCAGAACCCCTGTGCACAGATAAGCGAATGAACACAACAGAATCAATGCCAGTGAACAGCCGATCACTTTCTGAGGCGATTCGCCATAGCCGCTAACGACATCCACCAACCATGAGAAGCACCGCTTCAATGAATATTTTGGCATCTGTCGTCTTTCATACACTTTTTCCCGGTAGTAAAAATCCCCAGCTACCGAAATCATGCCAAGGCGCTCACATTGTCTGCGAATATTTCGGGCGGACTCTTCCGCTTCTTCATAAATAGACACGGCTTTTTCAGGGCAGGCCACCGCTTGCGCTTCCTGATACAACTGGTCGCCCCAGTTAATATGATCCAGTGAACAGTCCCGAAGTTTAACGCCCAGAAGATTACAGCCTTCCAAATTGGCACGATGCAAATTCGCATGGGACAAGTCAGCTTTAAACAGACGGGAGCCGGAAAGATCCAACCGAAACAAATGGGCATTATGAAGCGACGCACGACTCAAGTCAGAATGAATCAATCGATAGGCCGTCGATCCATCATGGTTCACAAGATTCACGCCTTCAAGGTTAGCCTTAATCAGCAAAAAACCTTCCATAGGGCGGCCGGTGCGAGCACGTTTCTCTAATCTGACTTTCACGTCGGCCGTCGACTTATCCGCTTCCGGATCATGCCAGAAACAAAAACGACGACCGGGTTCTACCTCGTCACAGCATCGCCCTGTCTTACCAGAAAATACACATTGTTCATCGATTCCGAGCGATAGTTCCACGATCGAGCCTGAGTCTGCTGATTTTCTCCTGAATATATCGTCCACCCTTATCCAGACTGTACCTGCCGGTAAGGGGTGCAGACCTTGGCATAGTCAATTAGAATGCTTGTCTAAACAGATTGGAATAAGCACCATGAGTACAAAAATAAGACATCTTGTTCTGACCAGCCTGCTACTGACACCGTTGCTAAGTCAGGCATACACTGACGGCCTCCCCTGCCCAGAAAGCCCTAACTGCGTTAGTAGCCTGGTTGAGGGGCAACAATTTATTGCCCCCTTTATGTTCAAAGAAAGCGATAAAGCTAAAATCCACAACATGCTGGTTAATGCTCTGAAAAAGTCCTCCAACATCCACATAAGCGGCAGTAATGGCCACATTATCCACGCCGTGCATACCAGCCAACTGTTGAAGTTTGAAGACGATATTATTTTACTGATCAACGAGGATGGACGGGTTGATGTTAAATCGGCTTCCCGGGTTGGGTACTACGATTTCGGCGCCAACCGCCGTCAGATAGAGAGCCTGAGACAGCACCTGAAAGCAGAGCTGGTAGAATAACGAGGGCTTTCCCCCTCTTACGCAAACAACACTTTGTTTGTGTATAATTACCGCCCTGAATTCGCCACCTGCATCTCCTGCTATAACGGGCTGCGGAGCCATCAGTAGTAGAGACAGGCAAGCGATCCCATGGTAATCGGAGACAATGTGCTAAAAATCTACGGCATCTCTAATTGCGACACTATTAAAAAAGCCCGACGATGGCTGGATAGTAATGGACTAGAGTATGAGTTCCATGACTATCGAAAAGATGGCCTGGATCTGGTTTCTCTAGCGAACTGGGCTGAAGAGCTCGGCTGGGAACAGCTACTGAACCGCCGCGGCACCACATGGCGCAAACTGCCTGAAGAAATAAAAGCATCGATCAACAAAGAGCGCGCTCTTGAGCTAATGCTGGAACAGCCAGCGATGATCAAACGCCCTTTGCTGGATACCGGTGCAACCAAAATTCTCGGCTTCAGTGAGAAGCAATACCGTCACCTGTTATCATGAGAGGTTGTCGAAAAAGGTCATTAAAAGCAGATGCCGTAGGTCGGTAATCCGAAGGGTTGCCGACAATCAGCCTCTACAGCGCGGCGAGATGTCGGCAATTCTTATAGAATTACCGACCTAAGGGTTTCGCGATACCCTCTTGAGTTACATCGAATAAACTAAGGAATGATAAATGAGTCATCAGTATTTCAGCCTGGCCATTGGTGTTGGTAGCAAAAACCAGAAAGGCCAGTGGCTCGAAGTGTTCTACCCAAACCCAGTGCTAAACCCGGACTCTGCCCTGCTGGAAAAAATCTCCAGCCTCGTAGGCTATACCGGTGGCAACCAATCCATTGAGCTGGACAGCAAAACCCTCCACGCCCTGGAAGATCTGTTTGTTGATAACAAAGAAACGACACTGGCCACCATTACCCGGAGTCTGGAAGAAAGTGCGCAGCCCAGAGTGATCACCATTCTGGAAACTGACGATGCACCGACCAGCACTCCGGAAGCGTATCTAAAGCTGCACCTGCTTTCCCACCGTCTGGTAAAACCCCACGGTGTAAACCTTCAGGGCATTTTCCCATTGCTCCCGAATGTTGCCTGGACCAACGAAGGCGCTGTCGATCTGGAAGAACTGCCTGCCCGACAACTTCAGGCTCGTGCTGAAGGTCGTTTACTGAGCGTCAACTCCGTGGATAAATTCCCGAAAATGACCGACTACGTGGTACCTGCCGGTGTACGCATAGCCCATACGGCTCGTGTTCGCCTGGGAGCCTATGTTGGTGAAGGCACCACCATCATGCATGAAGGTTTTATCAACTTTAATGCAGGCACCGAAGGCACCAGCATGATCGAAGGTCGTGTTTCTGCCGGCGTCATGGTCGGCAAAGGCTCTGATCTGGGTGGCGGCTGCAGCACCATGGGCACCCTGTCTGGTGGCAACAACATTGTTATCTCTGTTGGCGAGAACTGCCTGATTGGCGCGAATGCTGGTCTGGGAATCCCACTGGGTGACCGTTGCATTATTGAAGCAGGTCTTTATCTCACCGCCGCCAGCAAAGTTCAGATTCTGGATGACAAAAAAACCGTGGTAGAAGTGATTAAAGCCGGTGATCTGGCCGGAAAATCCGACCTGTTATTCCGTCGCAATTCGTTGACCGGTGCGATTGAATGCCTGACCAATAAATCTGCTATTGAGTTGAATGACGAGCTGCATTCTCACAACTAAACAATTAAGTACTTACCACCAAAAGTGGTAGCCAGCCCGAAAAGCTCCGTGCATAATCGCGGAGTTTTTTATATCTGGTTACAATAATAATGCGTCGTACTATCTTTGATACCCCTGTCATTAACCACTGCTTCCGACTACTGTCGCAGATTGGCCTCAAGCTCTTCGGCTGGAAACTGGAAGGTCAACGCCCTGATGCCAGAAAGTATGTCATTATTGCTGCTCCCCACACCAGTAACTGGGATTTCATTTTCATTATTGCGTTTGCCTTTACCTTTCGCATCAAAGTGTTCTGGATGGGGAAAAACACCTTATTCAAAGGCCCTTTTGGCAGCGTCATGAGATGGCTTGGAGGCATTCCAGTAGACCGCAATAAAGCCAATGGGCTTGTGCAACAAGTGGTGGATACATTCAACAGCTGCACAGAGCTGGCCGTTGCCATCCCCCCAGAAGGCACCCGAAGTAAAGTACGACAGTGGAAAAGTGGTTTTTACCATGTAGCCCACAGCGCGGGTGTACCCATTGCCCTGAGTTTTCTGGACTTCAAGAAAAAAGTGGGCGGCTTTGGCCCTATGTTTTCACCAACCGGTGATTACGAAGCTGACCTGATCAAGATTCAGGATTTTTATAAAGACATGACGGGTAAGCATCCTCGTAAATTTGCCTGATCTTCACTGTCCATGGATGGACCGTCCCCCCTTCCCATCGCCTCCTGTGAATTGACAACTAACGCTAACCTTTCGGTCTCGAGAAAACCAAATGTGTTTGCGGGATACACGTCAGTAAATAATATTCAAAATAGCAATTAATAAAATAAATAATAGCGCCAATTAGTTAGTTTCCATTATGAACTTATGAACATCAGATCGGTCGAAGACGACGCTAAACAATCATTAAACTAACTTGGAGGTTTACGTTGAATTTCATTATGAATTGGGGGTTTGGTTTCTTTGTAAGTGATTACGGCAGTATGTCTTCATCTTTGCTGAAGTCGATGCTTGCTTTTTTTTAAACTTTATCAGCTGCCGAGAAGAAAGCTCTCGTCAGCTTTTTTATGCGGTTACGTCCAGATGAACAACAAACAGGATGCCGTGGCAAAACCCATCACTCCATTAAATACCCGCCACTGACCAGGGCTGCGGATCGCCTTACCAATCAATGTGCCAAAACCAGTCCATAAGGAGATGCAGGGGAATCCGACAACCCAAAAAACCAGCGCGATCATCAACGCCGATAACCAATATTGATCGCCGCCCAAAGTGAAACTTCCAATGGCCGTAATCGCCATCGCCCAGGCCTTTGGGTTCACAAACTGGAATGTGGCTGCTTGTATCAGCGTCATCGGGCGGGCGGCACGGGCATCATGTTGCTCAGGTGCTGGTGCAGAGCCAATTTTCCAAGCCAGAAACAGAAGATAGGCGCTGGAGATCCACTTCAATACCTCCTGTACGATGGGAAACTTCTGAAACACCGCACCCAATCCTGCTGACATCAGTAGAATCAGCACAACCACACCAAGACCAATACCCACAATATGGGGTAAAGAACGCCAATAGCCAAAATTAGCCCCTGATGCTGTCAACATCATATTGTTTGGTCCTGGAGTTCCCGTCATAGCCACGGCGAAGATGGCAACAGACAGGATAAATTGATATTCCAACATGCAGTCTCCCAACAATCTTTCTATACCTAACGATACCTAATCGACACTTAAAATTATATCGATGCAATTTTTAGCACCCGGGCTAAGGTTTGGTTACGTTCATGCACCGGAAGCGCTTTATAAACAACTTATGTCGACTATTCAAAATCAATGCTGGATGGTGAGCCCGTTACTAACAGGCCTTGCCTGCCAATTGATAGAACAAGGCTCCGCTGACCAAACGCTTCATTATATTCGTCAGGATATTCGTCAACGTCGGCAACTGGTTTGCAGCCTTCTGGCCGATACGGGCATTCAAACCGCAGAAGATTACTTTCATGCCTGGCTGCCGGTCCCCGAAGCCTGGAGTTTAAGTGACTTTCTTGCCGCTCTGAAAACAGAAGGGATCGCGGTAAAATCCGCTGAGTTATTTGTCCCCCCGGGCTACGCCATTCCTCCCGCAGTGCGTTTATCCTTCAGTGCACCGGATAATCTTGATACCCTGACCAGCGGATTGAAAACCATAAAATCATTGTTAGCCACTCAGCCCGTGGCCGAATTCTCGTTATAAAAAGGCGGCTCGGAATATCCATGTTTAAAAAAATTAGAGTATTCATCCTGCTGACTATTCTGGCGATGGTTGGGCTAAACAGCTGGCTGACCCAGGTACGAAGTACCGACTGGAATTCACCGTTAACGGTTGCCATTCACCCGATTAATGGCGACCACAGTCGTAAAACAGAAGAATACCTGAATCATGTGAAATCCTGGCACTTTAAAAAGGTCGAACAATTCATCAGTCAGGAAGCCCTACGATATGGAATCAATATCGGAACCGATATCAGCCCCATCACTTTTCAGGTAGGGCAACCGCTTCATGAGTTGCCTCCTGCTCTGCCTGCTGATCGCACTCTATTTTCCACCATGCTCTGGTCCATGAAATTGCGGTACTGGCACCGACAAATGAAAAGCGAGAACAGTCTCGCCGGAGCCGATATACACCTCTATGTCATTTATCATGATCCCGAACAACTACCGGTTCTTGAGCATTCAGTGGGTTTGCAAAAAGGCATGGTGGGTATTGTGAATGCTTACGGCGATCGTCGTTATACCAGCAGCAACAATGTGGTTATCGTTCACGAATTACTACATACACTGGGAGCAACGGATAAATACGATCTGGCTACGGGCACACCTATCTTTCCAGAAGGGTATGCGGCACCGGAACAGACACCTCGCTATCCACAGAAAATGGCCGAGCTGATGGCGGGTCATATTCCTATCTCTCCAAGTGAAAGTAAAATGCCGAGAAGCCTTTCTCAAACACGGATAGGCCCTTTAACCGCCAATGAAATCAATTGGTCTGAGTAATGGGACCGTTGGAACATCCACTACCGAGTAAAAAAAAACAATGAACATCGGTATCTATATCTACAAACAGGCTGAAGTACTCGACTTCTCTGGCCCCTTTGAAGTGTTCTCGACAGCAACACGTCTTTCGTCGTCAGATACACAGCTATCCCCGATTCTGATCAGTGAAGATGGTGAACCGGTAACCGCCCGGGGCGGTTATACCGTTGTTCCAAACTTCGGTTTTCATAACCACCCGTCACTGGATGTGCTGATCGTTGTTGGTGGTGTGCATGTTGCTGAAATGGATAAACCCGTGGTTCTTAACTGGATAAAAGCTCAAGCAGAGAATGCATCGTTAACCGCATCTGTTTGTACTGGTGCCTTTATTCTGGCAGCCGCAGGGGCGTTAACCCATCAAAAAGTCACCACCCATTGGGAAGATATCCCAGACCTTCGCAATCAGTTTCCTCAACTAACAGTAGAAGAGTCAGTACGCTGGGTCGATGAAGGCGCCATCATCACTTCAGCAGGTATTTCTGCGGGTATTGATATGAGCCTGCACATCGTCAGCCGTCTTCACAGCCGTGAACTGGCAGAAAAAACGGCAAGACAAATGGATTACGATTGGCAACAGCGATAAGCGGTAACGGTTTACAACCCACCTTCCGTGAGCTTACGAGGATCCAGCAGTTTCTCCAGCTCATCACGGGATAAATCTGTGTTCTCTTCAGCCACATCAACCACTGGCCGCCCTTCTTTATAAGCTTGCTTGGCAATGTCTGCCGCCTTTGCATAACCAATAATAGGGTTCAGAGCCGTGACCAGAATCGGGTTTCTCGACAGCGTCTGCTTAAGGTTGCTTTCATTGACCGTGAAGGTAGCGATGGCCTTATCAGCCAGAAGACGACTGACGTTTGCTAGCAAGGTGATGCTTTCCAATAGATTTCTAGCTATGACGGGCAACATGACATTCAGCTCAAAGTTACCTGACTGACCCGCCACAGAAACCGTGACATCATTCCCCATCACCTGCGCTGCCACCATCGCCGTGGCTTCCGGAATGACTGGATTCACTTTGCCCGGCATAATGGAAGAACCTGGCTGCAACGCCTCCAGCTCAATTTCTCCAAGCCCGGCCAACGGTCCGGAGTTCATCCAGCGCAAGTCATTCGCCATTTTCATTAATGAGACCGCTGTCGTTTTCAAAGCGCCGGATACGGAAACAGCGATATCCTGAGTACTGATAAGGGCAAACAGATTCTCAGCAGGCGTAAACTGCAATCCAGTCACGCCATTTAGCGCATCGCTGAAGGCTTTGGAAAAATCAGGATGGGCATTGATGCCCGTTCCAACCGCAGTGCCGCCTTGGGCAAGGGTCAACAAATCCGGCTGAAGCCGTGTAATTGTGCGAATATTCTGGTCAATCTGAGCGCTCCAGGCCAGCAGACTTTGATCCATTCTGACCGGCATGGCATCCATCAAATGCGTGCGCCCGGTTTTCACATAATCTTTTACCAAATCCGCTTTATGTTTGATCGTGGCGGATAAATGCTCCAGCGCTGGCAGCAATTTGTGCTGCACCTCAATGGCCGCACTGATATGAATGGTGCTGGGAATCATGTCGTTACTGCTTTGCCCAAAATTCACATGATCGTTGGCATTGACGGTTTCATCAGAATGACGGCTGGCTAATGTCGCCAGCACTTCATTCGCGTTCATATTTGAACTGGTGCCCGATCCCGTTTGAAACACATCTACCGGAAAGTGCTGCATGAGATTAGGCTCACCTAACAATTCATCCACCGCCGAGACAATGCTGCTCCCCAGACTAGAAGACAGCGTTCCCAGTTTGATATTCGCCATGGCTGCCGCTTTTTTTGCCAGCAACAAGGATCGAATAAAGGCTTCTGGCATTCCCTGATGGCTGATAGGGAAGTTATTCACCGCCCGCTGGGTCTGCGCGCCATACAGTGCCTCAGCAGATACTTCCAACTTCCCCATACTGTCTTTCTCAGTTCTTGTATTCATAACAATGTGCACCACCTTTGTGATTTTATGTGAATATTTGAGATAAAAAATCTTAGACATGGAACTTCTATACTACTTCAGTGTCATATCTGGTGTACGAATAAAAGCCAGAACGAACTCATGCTGATCCACACTACAGAAACCAACACAAGGCTTTTCCAACCCCTGAAGCCTATTTCTGCCTCAAGTGATTCAAAGGCTCAAACGGCTGTACATCAACCAGAATATAATGAGTTACCAAAGGTTGGTCATTATCAGGAGCTGGAAGCGCATTCTTCTTTTCCAGGCATTAAATCCCAGTTCCTCAGTGATATTCAGGAACTCAAGCAACTGTCACATGGCTTTGTTGATCAACAATACGATAAAGCAATAGACACTTTTCATGACAAGCTAAAGTCGCCTCCTGATCATCTAAAGGACAGCCTGTTCCCTCTGTACCGTGAAACACGTTTCCAGATTCATCAACTGGTCATTCAACTCAATAATCAACAAAACGATCCAAACGTTGATCTCGACAAAAAAGCATATATCGCGTCTGTACTCCATGATTGCCTGAACGACATTGACCTTTGCCCTGCGGGTGTTCATAGCCGTTTTGCTCACAGTTTTCTTAATCTTGAAGCATCTCAGGGCGGGCTGATTGGCACACTCGTCAGGGTAAGGAGCGAGTTGTTTCATCAATTTATTCAGTCATTCCTGGTTGATCAGCAACGGGAAAGGCTTTGTGATATTCCACAAGGTATGGAAATCCACTGGTTTAACAGTTTTCATAATCTTTTCTGTGAGCCTCTGGGGCTTTCTACCATCGTTGATCCATTCGCACCGACCACCCTGAGTGACGACCTTACCCAGCGATTTCTTTCTGCTGCACCCTTGTCAGTCAATACATGTACCATCCTTCGAAAAATCTCGGCTGAGTGGTCTGATCAGCTAAGGGCAAGCCTTCAGAAAATGGGGGTATTGAAATGGGAAGCCGGTGCTATTGAACCCGCCGAACTGACTCCAGACATAAACGCCGCTCTTGAGAGCACACTCTTTAAACCGGTTAACCATTTACTGAAAACAACTGTAGAACAGTCACTTGATCTCTGGAGCATGATCGAAGAAACAGCCGACGGCACCTATCGTCTTGGCCGGTACCGGGAAAAATTGCTAGCCTGGGTCACCAGCCATTTCTGTGGGTCATCAGCACAGGTATTCAGCACTATTCCCGGAGGTGTCGATTCGGCATCGCATATTGGAACCATTAACAACGTTTTCTTCTGGGTATTTAATCAACCCCCAACGTTTACCTGCCGGTCAACCATGCGCTTTTGAAACGGACAATCACACTACCCTGACGTTATCTCATATAACGTCAATTGACTTCTCTACCTGGCCTGAGACGACTAGTTATGCTCTGCTCACTCAGGCGATGGAGCAAACCGGTAATGCAGAGGAAATCGCTTCGTTTTTCCTGCAACAGGCCACCATCCAACAGCTCGTTAAAACACAACCGTTGGTGGTTAAGACACTTTCCAACCAACTCTGCGACAAGCTGGCCTACAACGATAAAGGCGATGATAAAGGCTTCAAAGAGAGAATGTGTCAATGTATCTGTGCTCAATTGACTGGCCCTCACGCAACAACCGTTTCTCCAGACACTCTGCGCTGGCTAATCGACACACCATTACTTGAGCCGGTCTTGTTAAAACTTCAACAACAAGGAATCGATATTTCGCCAATCACACAAAGCCTGACCAGCTGGCAAATAGCCGACTTTTCAGATCAGGATATAAAACAGTTGCTGACACCAGAGGAGTGCCAACGGCTATTCAAACAGGCATTTAAACTGAGGCAAGCTGAAACCATGTCCCGTCTTCTGTTAACAGGGCATTGTGATCAATTGACCAACCTTTTGAGCGATTCAGGGGCAAGCTCCCTGCACTGCTTTGCTCACTGCGGTATTTTATCTGGATTGATATACCTGTTGAAATTGAAGAACACGGAGGTTAACAAAAAAGACAACGATGGCTGGACGCCCCTGGACTGCGCCGCCAGATACGACCATAAAGAGTGCCTCAAGGCATTACTGAACGAACCCGGCATTCTGATCAATGAGAAAACCAACGATGGCTGGACGCCCCTGAACTTCGCCGCCAGAAACGGCCATACAGAGTGCCTCAAGGCGTTACTGAACGCCCCCGACATTCTGGTCAATGAGAAAAACAACGATGGCTGGACGCCCCTGAACTGCGCCGCCAGATACGGCCATACAGAGTGCCTCAAGGCGTTGCTGAAGGCCCCCGGCATTCTGATCAATGAGAAAAACAACGATGGCTGGACGCCCCTGAACTGCGCCGCCAGATACGGCCATACAGAGTGCCTCAAGGCGTTGCTAAACGCCCCCAGCAGGGTGCTCAGCCTGAACAATGTAACTCCTTGGATAGTCACGTTACTCAAGGGATCAAGCATTTTATGTGCTTTAAATAGGCACATCTCACCAGTAGAACCAATAGTATTTATGCTACCTTTTCAATCAAGACTTCGCGCACATAATTCATACATCAATCAGGCGGAGCATCCCTCCGGCATTCTGGTCAATGAGAAAAACAACGATGGCTGGACGCCCCTGAACTGCGCCGCCAGAAACGGCCATACAAAGTGCCTCGAGGCGTTACTGAACGCCCACGACATTAATGTCAATGAGAAAAACAAAGATGGCTGGACACCCCTGAACTGCGCCGCCAGAAACGGCTATACAAAGTGCCTCGAGGCGTTACTGAAAGCCCCCGACATTAAGGTCAATGAGAAAAACAACGATGGCTGGACGCCCCTAAACTACGCCGCCAGATACGGCCATACAGAGTGCCAAGAGGCTTTACTGAAGGCCCCCGGCATTCTGGTCAATGGGAAAAACAACGATGGCTGAACGCCCCTGAGCTCCGCGACCTTAAATGACGATCCAGACTGTGTCAAAATACTGCTGAGCCATGGTAAAGGACAAATTACATCACGAGACGCATCTCTATTTCTGGCTATAACGTCTGGAAACAAGATGTGCGCTTACTATCTAATTCAGCATGAGACTGCTTACTCAAGTGATCTTTACATGGCGCCATTGACCACACTTTTAAAAAGGATACATAGTGCTTGGCTGGAAAGTACCTTTCACCTTGGTATCAAAGGCTTCAAGAAGCCATATATCTGTCAAAGTTTCAATATGCTCTTTCCTTATATGTAGAGCTCCCAAGGGTTAGAAAATTTTCAAAATGAGCAGTCTTCCATTTTCTCCAAAACTTCGTTGTTAAGTTGTCACTCTTAGGAACTGTCCTGAAATAAGATCCACATTTACTGAGACCCGAAGCATCGTAGAGACCGTTGCCAGTTATCCGTTGTCCGCAAAAGCGCGAGTGGCTGAAGCCTTTTCGGAATACGGACAACGAAAGGGCGCCGGAACCAGTCTGAAACAGAATGGGAAACCAGTCCGGAGTTGTAGCGCAGGTAAAAAGGTAGAGAGTATGCCGACTAATATTTGTACATCCAATTCAAAATGGCCAAGACCCGAACAGAAAAAATGGCTTTTTCGTTCGGGCACTATTTATGGTTGAATGATCGGCAAATTATCGAGGGCATTTCAACCACTGCGTCTGCAGGATCATCTATAAATCATTTTTTAAACTGCTTCCTTCAGTTGATGCCATAGCATTCCCAGAGCCAGCATGGGTGAGCGGAAATAACGACCTCCCGGGAATGTCATATGTCGTATAGATGCATAATGATCAAATCGCTCGGCCTGTCCGGCTATTGCTTCCGCCACAACCTTGCCTGCCATATGAGTAGCGTTCACTCCATGCCCAGCATAGGCCTGTGCATAATAGATGGTTGAATCCAGCCGCCCAATCTGAGGCATCCGGTTGGCGCCGATACCAATCATTCCACCCCATTGGTAATCAATGTTTGTAGACGCCAGTTGAGGAAACACCTTTAGCATCTTCGGGCTTAGAGATGCTTGAATATCCTTTGGATCACGGCCGGAATAATTACACATACCGCCAAACAACAGTCGTTTATCTGCAGATAGCCGGAAATAATCCAACGCAATACTGACATCACAGACTGCAGTATCGTTGGGTATCAAACTGCGCCAGACGTCTTCCTCCAAAGGCTCCGTTGCAATAATGTAACTGCCCGCAGGAAGCACCTTACCGCCAATCTTTGGCTCAAGCCCCCCCATATAGGCATTACCAGCCAACACCAGAAACTGGCAAGTTACCGAGCCTTTTGCTGTTTCCACCCGAGGTTGCAACCCTTTATGAATGTTGACGACAGGTGACTGTTCAAAAAACTGCACGCCATGGCTCTCTGCGGCTTTCGCTTCACCCAGGCAGAGGTTCAGAGGGTGCAAATGACCACTACCCCAGTCCACCATGCCGCCCATGTAGCGATCAGTACCGACGAAATCCTGGATTTCATTGCCCGACAACAACTGAAGCTCATGAGCGTAGTTGCGATGAATCAGTGATTCATAATCCTCACGAATACCATCCATCTGTTTTTCCTTGATGGCGGCATCCACATAGCCCATTTTCAGATCGCATTGAATGTCGTATTTCTTAATGCGTTGCCGCACCAGCTCAACGGCTTCAAACCCCATCTGATAAATTGCTTCGACACCTTCTTCACCAATCTGGTTACGAAACTGCTCCGGCTCTTCACCAATACCACGAATTAACTGACCGCCATTACGCCCTGTTGCACCCCAGCCAATTTTTCTGGCTTCAAGAACAGCAACGTTGTAACCACGCTCCGCCAGTTCCAGGGCAGTAGATACTCCGGAAAAGCCACCACCAACCACACAAACATCTACCTTCAGGTGACCTTCCAGAGATGGGTAATCCGTCGTGTAATTTAGCGATGCCGCGTAATACGAATCAGCATGTTGCTCCGTGTGTACCGGTGCTTTCAGTTTCATAATTGATTAATCCAGCGCAATCCAGGTAGATTTTAATTCGGTGTATTTTTCAAACGCGTATAATGACTTATCCCTGCCATTACCAGACTGCTTGAACCCACCAAAGGGCATGGTCATATCGCCGCCATGGTAGTTATTGATAAACACAGAACCAGCCCGAAGTCGTCTGGATACATGGTGTGCACGGCTCAAATTATCCGTCCAAAGCGCGGCGGCCAATCCATAGACCGTGTCGTTTGCAATCTGAACCGCTTCGTCTTCATCCTTGAAGGTAATCACTGATAATACCGGCCCGAAGATCTCTTTCTGGGCGATGGTCATTTTGTTATTCACACCATCAAAAATGGTGGGCTCAATATAATAACCGCCGGTGTCTGCCATCACCCGCTCGCCACCCATAATGAGCTGTGCGCCTTCCTCTTTACCTGATTCGATAAAACCGAGCACATGGCGGGTCTGAATATCATCAACAATGGCACCAGAGGTGGTTTCAGGGTCTAAGGGATGACCTGGTTTCCAGGTTTCCATGTGCTTTTTCAGGAGTGTGATAAATTCGTCGTGTATGGATTCTTCAACCAACAATCGGGAACCTGCGGTGCATACCTCACCTTGATTATATCCAATGGCCATGGCCGCATAACTGGCGGCTTTATCAAGATCGGGGGCATCTGCAAAGATGATGTTTGGGCTCTTACCTCCGGCTTCCAGCCATACCCGTTTCATATTCGATTCACCGGCATAAACCATCAGCTGTTTGGCAACATGGGTTGATCCTGTGAATGCCAGACAATCCACCTCCGGATGCAATGCCAGCGCTTTACCGGCGGTGTGACCAAAGCCTGGCAACACTTGCAAAACCCCTTTCGGCAAACCGGCTTCTTCTGCCAGTTCAGCCACTCGAATAGCCGTCAGTGGTGACTTTTCCGAAGGTTTTAAGATGACACTGTTGCCGGTCGCCAGTGCAGGCCCCAGCTTCCAGGACGCCATACTTAACGGGAAGTTCCATGGCACAATTGCTGCCACCACACCGATGGCTTCTCGTGTTACCAGCGCAAGACTGCCCTGCCCTACCGGTGCAACTTCGTCGTACACTTTATCAATGGCTTCCGCGCACCAACGAATACAATTGGCGCTGCCCGGAATATCATCACTCAGAGATTCACTGATGGGTTTACCCATATCCAGCGTCTCTAACAGTGCCAATTCTTCACGATGCTCATCAATCTTGGCGGCAAACGCTTGAAGGATTTGTTTACGGTTTTTGGGTGCCATATCAGCCCAAACCCCGGATTCAAAAACAGAACGAGCGACAGAAACCGCGCAATTCACATCCGCTTCATCACAGCTGGCAATGGTGGCGATCTTTTTTCCATCGATTGGGGAAATACAATCCAAGGTATCGCCACTGGCTGCATCGGTATATTCACCATTGATCCATGCTTGCCCACGGATAGTTAGCTGTTCAGAAAATGCCTGCCAGTCAGCACGATTTCTTACCGTCATTTGGTCGCCTACTTTTTATGATTCTAATTCAGGTTAATTGCACATTAACCAAATGCAATGCTTGATTCAATACGAAATGTTTGAAATATTGTACACATCGTTTGATATACCATTCACCCTACAAGGTGAACACAACCGGTTAAAACCATATTATTAAAACAATAATAAAAGGTGACATCATGTCCAACCAGACGCCCATGGATGCTTTCTGGATGCCATTCACGGCCAATCGCCAGTTTAAAGAACAACCCCGACTGCTGACCAGCGCGGAAGGTATGTTTTATAAAGACGACAAAGGTCGTTCTATAGTGGATGGCTGTGCAGGTTTGTGGTGTGTGAATGCCGGGCATGGCAGAAAGGAAATTTCCGAAGCCGTTGCAGAACAAGTGGCCAAACTGGATTACGCGCCCCCCTTTCAAATGGGGCATCCTCTGGCATTTGAGTTTGCCGATCGACTGGCAAAACTGGCTCCGGGAAATCTGAACCATGTGTTCTTCACCAACTCCGGCTCTGAATCCGTTGAAACCGCCCTTAAAATTGCTCTTGGCTATCACCGCCTGAAAGGCGAAGCCACACGACAACGTCTGATTGGTCGGGAACGCGGTTATCACGGCGTTAACTTTGGTGGTATCTCTGTCGGTGGCATTGGCAATAACCGTAAGATGTTTGGCCAAGGTCTCAGTGGTGTTGATCACCTTCCCCACACATTAAACATAAACCTTAATGCCTTTACCAAAGGTCTGCCGGAACATGGTGTTGAGTTGGCAGACGCCCTTGAGCAGATCATTGCCCTGCACGATGCCAGCAATATTGCTGCGGTGATTGTTGAGCCAGTATCAGGATCCGGTGGCGTGATCATGCCACCTAAAGGTTACCTTCAACGAATACGGGAGATCACCAGAAAACACGGCATTCTGCTGATATTTGATGAAGTAATAACCGGCTTTGGTCGTGTAGGTAAAGCCTTTTCTTCTACCCGCTGGGGAGTAGAGCCCGATATCATGACCACGGCCAAAGGCCTGACCAATGGTGTTATCCCTATGGGGGCAGTGTTTGTCAGCGATGAGATTCACAATGCCTTTATGACCGGGCCGGATAATATGATTGAACTGTTCCACGGTTATACCTATTCTGGCCATCCTGTCGCCTGTGCGGCAGGGCTGGCGGCGCTGGATCTTTATGAAAATGAAGGCTTGTTTGAAAAAGCCATCGAGATGGAAAACCTGTTTGCTGAATCACTGTTAAGTCTAAAAGATCTCCCCAATGTGATCGATATTCGCAACACTGGCCTGGTCGCTGCGATCGAACTTGCACCCGAAGCGGGTAAGCCGGGTCAACGTGGTGAAAAGGCATTTAAGCATTGCTATGAGAACGGTGTGCTGGTTCGCTGGACGGCAGATATTCTTGCCCTTTCACCACCACTGATTATAGAGCCCACCCACATTGACCAGATCGTGACTGAACTAAGAAATGGCATACTCTTTGCTGATCAACCAGCATGATCCAGGAAAGAATACAGCTTAATGTGTTAACACATTCAATACATAAAGCGGCTGTATTTCTGACCAAAAAGAGTTCAATAAATAAAACACTTATGCCAAAGTGTAAAAAATATTACCAGAGATGCTTTCTAATTTTCGTAGCGAGCATGGTGATATAAACGGCAGAACAAGGCGGAGTGACGAGTAATAGCACGGCTACTTGTGCCCTCGGGTATTGCGAGGAACTCCAACGCTGGACTGGGGTTTAGATCACCAGCGCAGTAGGAAATTAGATAGCATCTCTGGTAAAAGAATAAAGGTTGATTATGACCACAAACACACGCCCGCTCATCGGCGTCACCGCCGATACAACAATGGATGGCCTGCACAGGGTTCATCAGGCTGGCGAGAAATACATTACTTCTGTCGTTCATGGTGCCAATGGCATTCCCGTTATTATTCCTTCCCTGCCGGAGCCGCTGGACAGTCATCAGATTCTCTCTCAACTGGATGGCATCCTGATCACTGGAGGCTATTCCAATATCCAACCTCCGCGCTATGGTGGTGCACCTGCAGGGCCTGATGCCCACGAAGATGCACAGCGAGATCAATCAACATTGCAGTTTATTCCCGATGCCATCGACATGGGTATCCCAATACTAGGCATCTGTCGTGGATTACAGGAATTGAATGTTGCTTACGGTGGCACTCTGCATCAAAAGCTCCACGAAACCGGCAGGTATCAGGAGCACCGTGAAGATAAAAGCACTCCGCTCGATACGCAGTATGGGCCAGCCCATCCGGTACATATTCAAGCAGGTGGGTTACTGGCAGCCATTGCAGGAACGAAAGAACAAATAGTGAACAGCGTGCATATGCAGGGCATTGATCAATTGGGTGCTGGATTAAACGTTGAGGCCGTTGCACCGGATGGGCTTATCGAAGCCATTTCTGTTTCAGGCAGCAAAAACTTTGCTCTCGCGGTGCAATGGCATCCGGAATATCGGGTTACCGAAAACCTGTTTTCCATGACCATTTATCAGGCCTTTGCAGAAGCCTGCCGTACACGGCATTACGAAAGACACAACGCCTATCTACACGAACTATAACGCTCACTAAAAAAAAGAAAAAACCATGAAAAAACTGGCCAGCTGGTTAAAAGAGCAAAAAATCACTGAAGTAGAAGCGGTTATTTCTGACTTCACCGGAATCGCCCGGGGCAAAATCATGCCCAGCAATAAATTTCTTGCGGAAAAAGGTATACGACTACCGGAGAGCATTCTGATACAAGGTGTGACCGGAGATTACGTTGATGATGAAATCTACGATGATCTGATGGACCCTGCAGAAGTCGATATGATTCTCAAGCCCGATGAATCCGCCGTTCACAAAATCCCCTGGGCGCTAGAGCCCACCGCGCTCGTGATACATGATTGCTATGACAAACAGGGCAACCTGATTAATACCGCCCCAAGGGCTGTGCTGAAAAATGTACTGGCACTTTACCAAGCAAAAGGCTGGACACCTGTCGTTGCACCGGAACTGGAATTCTACCTTACCCAACGATCTGCTAACCCGGATCACCCACTGCAACCACCGGTCGGACGTTCAGGTCGCCCGGAATCCGGCCGTCAGTCTTACAGCATTGATGCAGCCAACGAGTACGATCCGTTATTTGAAGATGTCTACGATTGGTGTGAAGAACAGGGCCTGGATATTGATACCCTGATTCATGAAGAAGGGGCGGCGCAGATGGAAATCAACTTCCGTCACGGTGACGCGCTCTCTCTGGCAGATCAGGTCTTTTTATTTAAACGAACCGTTCGGGAAGCCGCTTTAAAACATGGCATTAATGCCACCTTTATGGCGAAGCCCGTCAGCCATGAACCCGGCAGTTCCATGCATTTGCATCAAAGCATTCTCGATAAAGAGGGAAACAACATTTTCAGTAATGAAGACGGCAGCCCAAGCAAGCTGATCGATCATTATATTGGCGGGCTACAAAAATACGTTTCCGAATCCATGGCGCTCTTTGCTCCCAACGTAAACTCCTACCGTCGTTTTTTGAGTAACGCCTCGGCACCGGTCAACCTTGCCTGGGGCATCGATAACCGCACCGTTAGCCTGCGAGTTCCTGAATCCACAGCTGACAGCCGCAGGGTAGAAAACCGTCTGGCTGGCGCCGATGCCAACCCCTACCTGTCTTTTGCCGCCTCTTTGCTCTGTGGCTATCTTGGCATGATCAATGAAATCGAACCCACGGAGCCGGAAACCGGAAATGCCGCTGAAGATTCAAACGACAAAAGACTGCCATTGAATCTGGAAGAAGCGTTAGAACTGATGGAGAACAGTGAGATTTTGAAAGAGACACTGGGTGAGCATTTTGTTCGATGCTATGTGGAAGTAAAAAGAGCTGAATACCAGAATTTCAAAGAAATCATCAGTTCCTGGGAACGTCAATACCTGCAAATGACCGTATAAAAGCTACAAATACAATAAGAAATTAAGGGCATAAAAAAATGAGCTACGCCATTTCAGAACCTAAAGCCATAAAAGATACGATCACTGAACCTACGGTTATGATTGAAAAAACCAAACAATCAACAGAAGAGAAGCAGCTGAAAGATCAACACCATCACCTACACCCTTTCTCAGATCCTGCCGGATTGAAAAAAGACGGTGTTCGGGTCATTGAATCTGCCGAAGGTGTCTACCTCCGGGATAGTGATGGTAATCGTATTCTTGACGGTATGGCTGGTCTGTGGTGCGTCAATCTCGGTTATGGGCGCCCTGAATTGGTTGAAGCCGCCTGCCACCAGATGAAAGAACTGCCCTACTACAACACGTTTTTTAAAACCACGCACAATCCGGCGATCAAACTGGCAGAAAAACTCTCTGAAATTACACCAAAACACATGAACCACGTTTTCTTCACCGGCTCTGGTTCAGAATGTAATGACACTGTTTTGCGTATGGCGCGCCACTACTGGGCCAGTAAAGGCCAACCGGAAAAACAGATCTTTATCAGTCGCGAAAATGCCTACCACGGCTCTACCGTTGCCGGTGCCAGCCTCGGCGGTATGAAACCCATGCACAAACAGGGCGGTCTACCGATTCCTGGTATTGTTCATATTCAGCAACCTTACTGGTATGGAGAAGGTGGTGACCTTTGCCCGGAAGCCTTCGGCCTGAAAGCGGCACAAGCACTGGAAGAAAAAATTCTGGAACTGGGTGAAGACAACGTTGCCGCATTTATTGCCGAGCCAATACAAGGCGCCGGTGGTGTGATTGTCCCCCCGGAAACCTACTGGCCAGAAATCAAACGTATCCTGAGTAAATACGACATTCTTCTGGTCGTCGATGAAGTCATTTGTGGCTTTGGCCGAACCGGTGAATGGTTTGGCAGTGATTACTACAGCTTGCAGCCAGATATGATGCCCATGGCCAAAGGGATGTCCTCTGGCTATTTGCCCATTGGTGGCGTGATGGTCAGTGATCGCGTTGTCGACGTACTCGAGGCCGGTGGTGATTTCAACCATGGTTTTACCTATTCCGGCCATCCAACCGCAGCCGCTGTAGCCCTTGAGAATATTCGAATTCTCCAAGAAGAAAAGGTGGTCGAGAACGCCAGAACAACGGTTGGCCCTTATCTGCAAAAACGTTGGGCAGAATTGGCAAATCACCCTCTGGTGGGTGAAACCCGGGGCGTTGGCATGGTTGCCGCTTTGGAAATCACCAATAACAAAGAGGCCAGAACCCGCTTTGATGACAATGGTACCGCCGGAACGGTGTGTCGAGATTTCTGTTTCAAGAATGGTTTGGTGATGCGCGCTGTAGGCGACACCATGATTATTTCTCCACCTCTGGTCATCAGCCATGCAGAAATTGATGAGCTAGTGACCAAAGCCCGCAAATGCCTTGATCTAACGATGGAGTATTTCAACGCAGCAGAGTAAGCCGTTCAAAACTTAATCAATGCAGTAGAAAAGGCGTCACTGTGTTGATATTGTCCCTGAGCGTTTAACCACTAACACCACTTACAACAACAAGAAAAAAGGACCTCCTATGATCCGACATTTGGGTAAGTCTCTTATTGCTGCCAGCATTGGCTGCACCATGGCGCTGTCGCCTGCGACCATGGCCAGTGAAAAGACGCTGAACATCTATAACTGGTCTGACTATATAGCCGAAGACACCATTGCCAATTTTGAAGCCGAGACCGGTATCGATGTTCGTTATGATGTCTTTGACAGTAACGAAGTACTGGAAGCCAAACTGCTTTCTGGTAAAAGTGGCTACGACATTGTTGTTCCGTCGTCTGATTTTATGGCTAAACAAATCAAGGCCGGTGTTTTCAAAGAGCTGGACAAAAGCAAACTGCCTCAGTGGAGCAATCTGGATACTGAGCTGATGGCTCTGCTGGAAACCTACGACGAAGGGAACAAACACGCGTTCCCTTATTTGTGGGGCACCACAGGCATCGGTTACAACCCGGATCTTGTCAATAAATACCTCGGCGAAGACGCTCCGACCAGCAGCTGGGATCTGGTGTTTGATGTCAACAATATCAGCAAGCTAAGCCAGTGCGGTGTCGCCTTTCTGAATGCGCCGTCGGAAATAATGCCCGCAGCACTGCGCTATATGGGACTGGATCCAAACTCAGTGAATAAGGCTGATTATAAGAAAGCTGAAGAATTACTGATGAAGGTTCGTCCACACATCACTTACTTCCACTCATCACGTTACATCTCTGACCTTGCCAACGGGGATATCTGTGTGGCTGTCGGTTGGTCCGGTGATGTGCTGCAGGCCAGTGATCGTGCCTATGAAGCCGAAAATGGTGTCACCGTTGAGTACACCATTCCTGATGAAGGTGCGGGTATGTGGTTTGATATGCTGGCCATTCCCAAAGATGCGGACAACGTTGACGAAGCTTACGCCTTCCTTAACTACCTTTTGCAGCCTGAAGTGATTGCAGACATCAGTAACTACGTCGCCTATGCCAGCCCTAATAAAGAGTCAGTGCCTCTGGTTGACGAAGAGATTCGCGAAAACCCCGGTATATACCCGACGGAAGCCGCTAAAAAGAATCTTTATGTTTTCTCGGTACTACCACCAAAAATTGATCGTGTAATTAACCGATCCTTTACCAAAGTGACCACCGGGCAATAAAAAATACAGAACTGGTGGCTAACCAAATTCACCAGTTCTGTAAGCTAGATGTTCATTGTATATCACCCGGGAGGTGATGGAGCCATAGGCTGACAAGCCATTGCTCAATAGCTGAAAGTACTTTTCAAAACCTAATAAGAAGAACAAAGGTGTAACGCAATGTTCAACCCTGGCAGTTCAAAAGACCAACCCATTCTTCAAATCCAGAGTGTCTCAAAACAGTTTGATGATTCACTGGCGGTGGATCATGTCTCTCTGGATATTCCCAAAGGAGAAATCTTTGCACTGTTAGGCGCATCCGGTTCCGGAAAGTCCACATTACTGCGAATGCTGGCGGGTTTTGAAAAACCAACCTCTGGACGAATTATTCTCAACGGGCAGGACATTACCCATTTACCGCCCTACGAACGCCCGATCAACATGATGTTCCAGTCATACGCCCTGTTCCCACACATGACCGTAGAACAAAACATCGCCTACGGCCTGAAGCAAGACAAACTGCCCAAAGAAACCATAGGACAGAAAGTGCATGAAATGTTGCAACTGGTAGACATGAGTCAATTTGCCAGACGCAAGCCCCATCAACTGTCCGGCGGTCAACGACAACGTGTTGCCCTGGCTCGCAGCCTTGCCAAACAACCCAAACTCCTATTACTCGATGAACCCATGGGCGCTCTGGACAAAAAACTCCGCACACGCATGCAGCTGGAATTGGTGGATATTATTGAAAAAGTAGGCGTTACCTGTCTGATGGTGACCCACGATCAGGAAGAAGCCATGACCATGGCGCATCGCATTGCCATTATGGACGCTGGCTGGATTGTTCAGGTGGGCAGCCCCACCGATATCTATGAAACACCCAACAGCAGAATGGCGGCGGAATTTATCGGCTCTATCAATATGTTTGAAGGTCGAATCACTCAGGATGAGGCAGACCATGTGGTTATTGAATCACACCTGCTGAATGCGCCTGTCCGCATTGGTCACGGCATTGCAACAGCATTGGAAAACCCGGATATCTGGGTGGCTGTGCGACCGGAAAAAACCCGTGTTACCCGGGAAAAACCAGCCACTGACAATAACTGGTCCTCAGGGACAATAGACGACATTGCCTACCTTGGAACCCACTCGGTGTATTATGTCAAACTGGATTCCGGAAAAATTATTCAGGCCAATATGGCCAATATTGAACGGCATGGTGATCGCCCTACCTGGAATGATCCGGTTTACGTGAGCTGGGAAGAATCCAGCCCAGTCGTACTCAACAGTTGAGGGAGGGTGGTAATGAATACAATAAAACGACTTCTGCCCGGCAGAAAGGCTTTAATCGCCACACCCTATCTCTGGCTGCTGCTCTTTTTCCTGGTGCCTTTTGCCATTGTATTAAAGATCAGTTTTGCCGAAATGATCATCGCCATTCCACCCTACACCAGCTTGGTGGAGTTCGCCGATGAAACCCTCAATATCAGTTTAAACCTTGGGAACTACATCTTTTTGATAGAAGATGATATGTACCTGAATGCCTACCTTAGCTCCGTTCAGATCGCCTTTAACGCCACTGTATTTTGCCTCTTGCTGGGATATCCCATGGCTTACGCGATGGCTCGAGCACCTCAGCATATGCAGACGACATTGCTACTGTTAGTCCTGCTGCCTTCGTGGACCTCATTCCTGATTCGAATCTATGCGTGGATGGGCATTCTTAAAAACAACGGCTTAATTAATAACGCGCTGATGTTTCTGGGAATCATTGATGATCCGCTACTGATCATGAATACAAACATCGCCGTTTATATCGGCATTGTTTATGCCTATCTACCTTTTATGGTACTGCCTCTGTATGCCAACCTGGTGAAACACGATCACTCGTTACTGGAAGCTTCGGCGGACCTGGGATCACGTCCGTGGAAAACCTTTTTGACCGTTACATTGCCTTTGTCCAAATCCGGTGTGATTGCCGGTTCTATGCTGGTATTTATTCCTGCGGTCGGCGAATTTGTGATTCCCGAGTTACTGGGAGGGCCGGACACGCTGATGATTGGTCGGGTTCTCTGGCAGGAATTCTTCAACAACCGGGATTGGCCCGTAGCCTCTGCACTGGCTATGGTGATGTTGATGCTTCTGATTATTCCCATGGCGCTGTTTCACCACTACCAATCCAAAGAGCTTACTGTTGATGAAGTGGGGGAACGGTCATGAGAAGCCACAGGAATAAACGATTCACTTTTTCCAACAGTCTGTTGATTATCGGGTTATTATTTCTCTACCTGCCCATGATCATCATGATTATTTATTCCTTTAACGAGTCCAGACTAGTCACGGTATGGGCTGGCTTTTCAACCAAGTGGTACGGAGAGCTTTTTGCCGACACCCAGCTATTACAAGCCATTGGCATGAGCCTTGAAATTGCCTTCTGGAGCTCTTGCATGGCGGTTGTACTCGGTACGATGGCCGCCTTTGTGATGACCCGTTATCGCCGCTTTCGAGGAAAAACGGCTTTCTCCAGTATGATCACGGCACCACTGGTGATGCCCGACGTCATCACAGGCCTTTCTCTGTTGTTGCTGTTTGTTGCCATGGCAAACACCATTGGCTGGCCAGCAGAACGTGGCATGCTCACCATCTGGATTGCCCATGTTACGTTCTGTGCTGCTTATGCGACAGTCGTCATTTCATCACGACTTCGGGAAGTGGATCGTTCTATCGAAGAAGCGGCGATGGATCTTGGCGCAACGCCGTTTAAAACCTTTTTCCAGATCACTCTGCCCGGCATTGCACCGGCACTGGCTGCCGGCTGGCTGCTTTCGTTTACTTTATCTCTGGATGATTTGGTGATTGCCAGCTTTGTCTCCGGCCCTGGTGCCACCACTCTACCCATGGTGGTATTCTCATCAGTACGCCTTGGAATTTCCCCCAAAATCAATGCTCTGGCAACATTGATTATTCTGGCCGTTTCCTTAGCCGCTTTTATCACCTGGTGGTTTATGCGAAGGCAGGAAACAAGACGTTTACAGATGATAAACATAAAAGACTATGAAGCCGATCAAATGCAACTGAGTTATGAACCATCGGCAGACCAAACTAATACACGACGAGTCACTTCAACTATAAACGTGACTCCCCCTAAAAATTGTCATTCTTCAGATAAGCATAAAACGGCTATATAGAATTATTGCCGTTTATTCACTATAAATGACCAAGAGCAAACGATGCTCATGGAGGATTAGAATTGGATGTAGGAACACGGTTAAAATCCGTCAGAGTTATGCACAACCTTTCCCAGCGGGAGCTGGCTAAACGTGCGGGTGTGACCAACAGCACAATTTCGATGATCGAAAAAAACAGTGTCAGCCCATCGGTTAGTTCTCTGAAAAAAGTACTCAGCGGAATTCCCATGTCGCTGGTGACGTTTTTCTCATTGGAAATGGATGGCCAGGGTTCCGAGCCCGTGGTTTTTCGTAGTGGAGATTCATCCCCTATGAATATGGACAATATCCTGATTCATGTAATTGGCCAGAATAAGCCGAACAGAGCCATGTCTTTTATGGATGAGCTATATCCACCAGAGTCCGATACAGGCGTTGAAATGCTATGCCATGAAGGCGAAGAGGCCGGTATTGTCATCGAAGGGTTATTGGAGCTCACTGTCGGTAACGATGTCTATGAGCTTACTACGGGAGACAGCTATTATTTTGATAGCAACAAGCCTCATCGGTTTAGAAATCCATCAACGGAAAATAGTTGCCGATTAATTAGCTGCACCTCTCCCGGTAATTTTTAATAATGATATAGACTGCCCTTACCAAGCATGCATTAAAACCAAGGGCGGTTTAATTTAAGCTTTTCATAAAAACTACCAACACTTGTTTCTTTATAAATGCAATTTAATATTAAAAATCATTGATTTGCCAAATCAAAAATTCAACCTACTCTATTAACAGAAATATTCTTCTAACCAGCACTCATAAAACAACAACCTCAGAATCTTTCTCACATACCTTGGGTAAAAATAAACAAGATCAACGTTAACTCCAGCAAAATTATTTCAACTAAATAAAAATCAATTAAAAATTCGATAGGTAAAATCAAGCCAAAACTCAAACCAAACAGCTTAATAAATATTAAGGTTTCTTTATGGATACGCCTGCAGCAGGCAAAACGCCCACCCATACTCCCACACCAAAACCAGATATTTTGCAACTGGAACAAGGCACCTTCGGTGCAATGGGGGCTCGAACAACGTCTTTAAACAACGTTGAGAACAACATGAAGCCGGGCTCTGCTAGCCAAGAAACAGAGCAAAACGGGGGTATAATAAACAGTACTCTTTGCAGCCGAAAGGTAGAGTGTACTTTAGCAGTCATTTACCTGACACTTGCGGCAGCGCAAGCTTGTAATGCGGTTTTTGCCCCGAAATACCATGGCGACCATGAGCATGAGCATGAGCATGAACATATGGAACAGGGTTGGTTTGATGGAACAATTGCCAGCATTCTTAGAAGAACCGGTCACGGTATTGAAAGTCTAGGCTCGGCAGCAGCGGGCATTGCAACAATTGGCGGCTTATTGTTTGGTACCCCCGGGCAAACCAGTAAATTCAAGCTTTGTGCAAATATATCGATGGGTATTGGCTCCCTGGGAACACTTCTGGCGGCAATAGGAGATGCTGGTAGCCAAGACTATGATCATGCAACATTGCATTTCATTCAGTTTGCAACAACTTTACTCAGTTCTCTACCCAGTGTATTCATCAGAAAAGCCGCTCCCAATAGCGGTGAGCCATCAGATACAACGACCAGAAATCAAATCATAAAGAGGGCTCTTGTCATAGCGGGTAGTGCAGGTGAGGCAGCAGCAACCTTTAAACTGGCTCATTCAATGGGCTCACCATTCTATATCATGGAAGGCACTGCCAATATTGCATTTGCTGTAGTCAACTGCAGGCTGCTTGCAGATGTTATAAATCAATATAAAAGAAATGCAACCCAAAACGATGAAAGTGCCATACAATCACTGGATTTCACTCCAAACTCTGCTGATAAATCTCTAGTGGTCATCGTATGCCCCTCTATACAACCAGTGCGCGATTCCCAGCAAAGCACCACAAGTAATGTAATTTCTTTAATAACTCCTGATGATACTCTGAAAGAGGAACAATGCTCATTCATCAGCAATAGCAATTCCAGTTTAGAGGCACCCGTTCCTTCTGAAAAGGCACCGGGATGGTTCCATGGCTGGAGCGCTTGGTTACCTAGTGGTTGTCTGACGATCATGTAATCCATAGCCAGGCTTGGGATGGAGATCGGGCTGCCAAATTTATCATCCGTTACAAACCAAAGCGCTGTTCATTGATGACCTAAGAAGGGTGAGCAGATCTCAAAGGCAGTGATACCGAGGAGAAAGCCCAGTTTTTTATAAAATTAGTCCTTTACCTTCCTGTAAGGGGAAGCGTTATGCTTTAAACAATATTAAGTACCCAACCATATGAAATCATATTTTCTGACTCATTGATCAGGCCCTCTGACTGCGTTGCAACTCTGGTTACATAGCTCACTATGCTCCCGCCGTTGCGCCTTGCAGAGAACCTGATCAACAAGCCAGAAATATTCGATTCCATATGGCCGGGTACTTAAGTAACCCGCCTGATAGAATAGCTTCAGGAGAGCATAACCCATGAACATCCAACAAACTGAATTGCAGCTGCAGGGGCTACGCTGTGCTGGCTGCGTCGCCAAGGTAGAAAAGGCTCTGCTCGACATTCATGGTGTCAGTGAAGCTAGCGTCAATCTTGCAGATAGAACCGCTATCATTACCGGCACCGCTTCTTCTAAAGAGTTGATTCAGGCCATAGAGGTCATTGGATTTGGTGCCAGTCTATCTGCAACTCAATCCGATAGTACCACTTTCTCGGTTCCCGGCATGAACTGCGCTTCCTGTGTCGGTAAAATTGAAAAAGCTCTGGAAACCGTTGATGGTATCTCTGCATCCATAAACCTTGCCGATAAAACCGTGACGGCAGAAACTGATGATGGAAGTTCTATTCAAGCATACACTCAGCAGCTTCTCGACCAGTTGGAACAGGCGGGGTATCCCGGGAAAGTCCTCATTTTGGGCGAAGCTGTCTATGAACAGCAAGAAGCCGATGATAAACGACGCTATCAATACCTGTTAAAACACACCTGGATTGCCCTTGGATTGGGTGTGCCTTTGATGGTCTGGGGCATGATCACCGGAGAAATGAGTGTTAACAACACTCAGCAGCAACTGGCCTGGGGCGTGGTTGGAATAATGACTGGATGGATTCTTGTGGTTTCCGGCGGTCACTTCTTTACCGGTATGTGGCAATCCCTTAAGCACCGCAGCGCGAATATGGACACTCTGGTAGCAACAGGAACAGGGGCAGCGTGGCTATATTCAATGATGGTCGTATTGTTCCCTCAATGGCTGCCAGAATCCGCCCGCCACGTTTACTTTGAAGCCTCAGCCATGATTATTGGTTTGATCAATCTGGGGCATGCCCTTGAACTCCGTGCCCGGGGGAAAACCAGTGAAGCCGTTAAACGATTGCTTGGGCTTCAGGCAAAAACCGCCCGGGTTGTTCGTCATGGACAAGATCTGGACATTCCTGTCAGTGACGTTCAAAAAGGCGACATCGTGCGAGTTCGCCCCGGCGAAAAAATCCCTGTGGATGGCTGTGTAACAGAAGGTGAAAGTTATCTGGACGAGTCCATCCTCACCGGTGAACCAATACCTGTAGCAAAGTCCGTGGGTGACACGATCAGCGCCGGTACCATCAACAAGAACGGCTCTTTGCTCTTCACTGCAGAGAAGGTGGGCAGTGAAACCGCGCTGGCACAAATCATCGCTATGGTGAAAAAAGCACAAAGCGCCAAAATGCCCATTGCCCGATTGGCTGACAAAATCTCAAGTATCTTTGTGCCAGCAGTAATTCTGATCGCACTGTTGGCAGCAAGTATCTGGTTCTTCTTTGGCCCTGAACCCAGAATTGCTCATATGCTGGTGGTGACGACCACCGTCTTGATTATTGCCTGCCCCTGCGCCCTTGGTTTGGCTACGCCTATGTCGGTCATGGTGGGTGTTGGTAAAGCAGCGGAACTGGGGATATTGATTCGTAAAGGCGATGCACTGCAACAGGCCAGCAAATTAACGACACTGGTTTTAGATAAAACAGGCACCATTACAGAAGGTCGCCCTACCGTTACCCAAATCATTACTCATGAGTCGTTTACCGAAGCACGACTACTGACGCTTGCAGCCAGTCTGGAACAGGCATCAGAACACCCTCTGGCAGAAGCCATTGTAGAGTCCGGAAAACAACTGGGCAGTGACCTGAGCGCTGTAAAAGACTTTCAGGCCATTCCCGGGCATGGTGTTTCCGGCCAGGTAGATACCCATAATCTTTTACTGGGTAATGCCAAACTCATGGCTGATAACCACATTGATACCTCAGCGTTTGAATCCCAAAGTGTCAATTTGGCAGAACAGGGTCAAACCCCGATGTACTTTGCTGTGAATCAACAACTGGCAGGTATTATTTCAGTATCTGACCCTATTCGTTCCGATTCAAAAACGGCCATACAACGACTTAAACAGCTTGGTATCAAGGTAGTCATGTTGACCGGCGACAATCAACTCACCGCACAAGCCATAGCAAAACAGGCTGGCATTGATGAGTTTTTTGCAGAAGTGCTCCCCGGTGATAAAGCAGATCATGTACAACAACTGCAGCAGCAAAAACACAAGGTCGGAATGGCCGGTGACGGCATCAATGATGCCCCAGCCCTGGCTCAAGCGGATGTCGGGTTTGCAGTGGGTTCGGGCACTGATGTTGCCATTGAGTCGGCAGACATTACGTTAATGGGCTCTTCGCTGCATGGCGTTGCGGATGCCATCGAGCTTTCAAGAGCCACATTGCGCAATATCAAGCAGAACCTGTTTGGAGCATTTATTTATAATTCTCTAGGTATTCCTGTGGCTGCTGGCATTTTGTTTCCGTTCACAGGGATGTTACTGAATCCGGTGATTGCCGGTGGGGCGATGGCGTTGTCTTCTGTCACGGTTGTATCCAATGCTAACCGGCTGAGACTTTTCAAACCATCCGATAAACGTTGATGTACATATAAGTACCCGGCCATATGGAATCGAATATTTCTGGCTTGTTGATCAGGCTCTCTGCAAGGCGCAAGGGCGGGAGCATAGCGAGCTATGTGACCAGAGTTGCAACGCAGTCAGAAGGTCTGATCAATGAATCAGAAAATATGATTTCATATGGTTGGGTACTTAAAGACCGGCTAAACCGGCAACGTAACAACCACCTCCAACCCGCCTTTTTCGTGATTGCGGAGTTGGAGGTTACCACCATGAATACTCACCAGATGTCGTGCCGTTACCAACCCAAGACCATGCCCTTCCGGGTTGCGCTTATAACCAAACTCCAAACGCTGATAAGGCTTAAAGGTGGAAATATCCACCCCGGCGGGCAGGCCAGGCCCACTATCCCTGATGGTAATAATAATCTGGTCGTCTTCACGCTTTATATAAACATTGACCGGAGAGCCATAAACGATTCCGTTGCCTATTAGATTTTCCAGACACCGCTTTAAAGCCAGAGGTTTGCCCGTTACTTCGTAAATCCCATGATTATTTTCGCCGTTTGGATGAAAGGGCGTATGCAGCCAGGCTCGTTGGCCGACCGACTGAGCAGCAAGGGTAATCTCATTCAACAACCGATCTAAATCCACCACTTCCGCATTTTCATGAATATCCGTATCACTGACCACCTGAAGCGCAGATTTCACCATGATCTCTAACTGTTCCAGATCTTTGATAAATGGATCACGAACATTGTCATCATCCATTAGCTCAGCACGCAGCCGGAGTCGGGTAATCGGCGTTTTTAAATCATGAGAAATGCCCGAGAACAGTTGCTTTCGATCATTCATATAATGTCGGATATTTTTCTGCATATGGTTAAAGGCACGTGCCGTACGTTCATATTCAAGACAGCCTTGCTCCGAAACGGTGACCGGCTCCAACCCTTCACCAAAAGCCTTGGCCGCACTGGAAAGCGCTTCAAAAGGCCGAACCATAAAGTAAATAGCCATGGTCGCAAAAGCCAATAATGTTAACATCCAGGCCATATAAGATGTTTGCAACGGAGCAGGAGAAAGCTCTTCAGCCAATATGGATGAATCCGGCATCAATGTCGCCAAATAGAGCCACTCTCCGGTTTCAAGCTTCAGCTGAATCACCAGTACTGGTAAATCCAGCGGATCAACCATCAAGCTTTCTTTACCCCAGTTGTCGGGTAAATCTTTCAGGTATGTCTGATTGTTAATCACTTTTAATGTTTCTGGTCGGGAGAATGCCACTTTCGGTTGACCAAAAATATGTTTATCACTACCTAATACAGCTTTGAAAACATTCACCACCGTCTGTTGAGCCTGAGAGTTTTGATAGGGTGAAAGCTCAATAAAATCGGAATTCAACGTAATAAAATATCGGGCACCGCCCATGTATCGCAGTTGATTAATGGTGACCTTGCGAATTTCTGCAGGCTGCGTCACAAAATAATCAATGGTTGCCAGCATCCGCAACGCCACATTGGTGGAGACTTTTGCCAGAGCCTGCTGACGGTCACTCTCCATTTCTTTTTCCCAAAGATAATTCACCAACAGCTGCGAGGTGAAAATCAAGGCAAACATAACCACCAAAAACCGACCCGCCAGAGTACTGGGAGAATAGATATTGATCTTGCTGATTAAAGCATGCCAACTGTTTTTGATCTTGCCAGTCATAAATTATTGATACGCCGTCACCGGCTCATGGGTGTGCTCAGTAAAGTGGACATCTGTCGCCAAAATGTAGCCGGAACCACGAACCGTTTTGATAATCTCTGGTGACTTTGCATCTTCCCCTAAACAATGCCTCAATCTGCTGATATGTACATCAATAAAACGATCCAATGGGTCAGAATTTCTTTTTCGTGTTTCTGCCGCAATATATTCCCGACTCAGTACTTTGCCTGCGTTGTTAATAAACAACATCAGCAAGTTATAGTCAGCGCCTGAAAACGACAATGGTTTTCCATCGGCACTGTATAAAGCCCGGGTAACCGTATCGAGACAGAGACCATGAAACCAGCAGTATCTTAAAGAGGGCTTAACCATTGGTTCAACAGGTTCACTACGACGAAAAATCGCTTTGATGCGGGCTAATAGTTCCCTTGGGTTAAAAGGCTTGGCAAGGTAATCATCAGCGCCAATTTCAAGACCAATAATCCGATCCATTTCATCCGACACTGCCGTCAACATAATCACCGGAACTTTGGAAAAAGTACGCAGGGTACGACACACTTCGAAGCCATCCATACCGGGCATCATAATATCCAGAACCACCATGGAACGGAGCGCTTCATCTGGTGACAGGCTTTGAAACCGATCGAGAAAGAACTCTCCATCGTCACAAGCCTCAACACAGAAGCCATGCTTTGACAGGTACTCAGCAATCAACTGACGAATACCATCATCGTCATCCACAACAAAAATCCGATGTGCTCCCATGCTCCCTCCTGTACTTTCTTTATCCTGATTATTTCAGTCAATAGAAAGTGGATAAATGACGTCTGGCAATAATCAGACGCTTTATCATAATTATTTTAAGGTTTTGTTACACTTCGTTGATCTCTCTTACCCTAACATCCATTTTCATTTGATAGCATTAGTTGACGCAAAAATACCAAATATAAAATTCACATAAAAGAGAGCAACAAAGATGAAAAAAACTACCATGTTTGCTGCCATAATGGCAGCTATGACCTTTGGCGGTACTGCGAACGCCAGCACAACTCTGGGTGTTACTGTCTACAAATACGACGATAACTTCATGGCTACCGTCAGAAGAGCCATCGAAGCGGAAGCTGGTAAAGTAGAAGACGTTCGTCTTCTTATGAACGATTCGCAGAACGACCAATCCAAGCAGAACGATCAGGTGGACGTGATGCTGGCCAAAGGTGTTGATGCTCTGGCCATCAACCTGGTTGACCCTGCCGCCGCGCCGGTCATTATCCAGAAAGCAAAACTGGATAACGTGCCCATCGTTTTCTACAACAAAGAACCAAGCGCGGACGCACTGGCCAGTTACGAGCACGCTTACTATGTGGGCACAGACTCCAAAGAGTCCGGCATTATTCAGGGTGAGCTGATCAGTGAGCACTGGATTCAAAACCCTGCATGGGACTTGAACGGCGATGGCAAAATCCAGTATGTACTGCTCAAAGGTGAGCCAGGCCATCCAGACGCTGAAGCCAGAACGTCCTACGTTATCTCCACTATGAACGACAAGGGATATGAGACAGAAGCTCTGCACCTGGATACCGCCATGTGGGATACCGCCATGGCTAAAGACAAGGTTGACGCCTGGATCTCTGGCCCTAACGCTGAAAAAATCGAAGTAGTCATCGCCAACAACGATGCCATGGCCATGGGCGCCATCGAATCTCTGAAGGCTGCTGATAAGTCTTCCATTCCGGTTTTCGGTGTAGACGCGCTGACCGAAGCACTGGCTCTGATCAAAAATGGCCAGATGCAAGGTACCGTTCTAAACGATGCCAACAACCAGGCTAAAGCGGCCTTCGAACTGGCGAATAACCTGGCCAACGGCAAGGCTGCCGGCGAAGGTACCAACTGGAATATTGAAAACAAAGTTGTTCGTGTTCCTTACGTTGGTGTTGATAGTAGCGACCTGTAAATCGCTATGATAAATCAGGGTTAAACCTATAGATTTAACCCTGATTTATACCAATGGCGCTTTTAAATTATGGAGCGAGCACGTTATTTTGGGCGACTGGGCAAGGCGAAGAGACGAGTCATAGCTGAAGCTATGGCGAGGAACTTCAACGCAGATCCAGTCGCTCAAAATAGCTGCGCAGACCATAATTTAAAAGCAGAATTGGTATTATACAACACCTCTCTTTCTCGTTTTAAGAGCAGTTGGTGGAAACTATAAATTCCGCCGGGTGTTCTGTGTCTCTAAAAGTCAGAAAGCTATGGAAACCAGCACCCAGAATGATTGGCTTCTGGAAATGAACGACGTCAGTAAGTCGTTTCCCGGAGTAAAAGCCCTGGACAGGGTTAATTTAAAAGTCCGACCTCATTCCGTCCATGCCTTAATGGGAGAAAACGGTGCGGGGAAATCGACCTTATTAAAATGCCTGTTTGGTATTTATGAAAAAGACGAAGGCAGTATTTATTTTCAAGGTCAGCCTGTTGAATTTGAATCTTCAAAAGAAGCATTGGATCACGGTGTCTCCATGGTTCATCAGGAGTTAAACCAGGTATTGCAATCCAGTGTGATGGATAACGTCTGGTTAGGTCGGTATCCAAAGAAAAATGGCTTTATTGATCACAAAGCCATGTACGATGAAACCAAACAGATATTTGAAGAACTTGATATTGATGTAGACCCAAAAGATAAAGTCGCGGATCTCTCCGTTTCCAAACGACAGATGGTAGAAATTGCCAAGGCATTTTCCTACAACGCCAAAATCGTCATTATGGACGAACCGACATCGTCGCTGTCGGAAAAAGAAGTCCGCCACTTATTCACCATTATTAGAAAACTAAAAGACCGTGGCTGTGGCATTGTTTATATCTCTCACAAAATGGATGAGATCTTTGCCGTCTGCGACGATATCACGATCCTCCGGGATGGCCAGTGGGTAACCACACGACCCCTGGAAGGGCTGGATATGGATCAGATCATCAGCTTGATGGTCGGCCGTGAGCTGACACAGCGCTTCCCGCCACGAGATAACGAGCCAAAAGAAGTGATCCTTGAAGTCAGCAACCTGACAGCCAAGAATCAACCTTCCATTCAGGATGTCAGTTTTGATCTCAGGAAAGGAGAAGTTCTGGGTATTGCCGGCCTTGTGGGTGCTCGAAGAACCGATGTCGTTGAAACTATTTTTGGCATCCGCGATAAAAGCAGTGGTTCCATCACGCTCCATGGCAAAAAGCTGTCCAACAAAGATGCCTATGAAGCGATTCACAACGGCTTCTCACTGGTCACTGAAGAGCGTCGTGCAACTGGCATCTATTCAACACTGGATATCACCTTTAACTCACTGATCGCCAACATTGAAAAATACAAAGGCAAATCCGGACTGCTCAGCAGTAAATCCATGGGGGATGACACTCAGTGGGTGATCGACTCCATGAAAGTGAAAACCCCGGGGCATAAAACCCGAATCGGCTCACTGTCTGGTGGTAATCAACAGAAAGTGGTTATTGGTCGATGGCTGCTGACTCAACCAGAAATCCTGATGCTTGATGAGCCCACTCGAGGAATCGATGTTGGCGCCAAGTTTGAGATTTACCAACTGATACTGGATCTCGCTAAAAAAGATAAAGGCATCATTATGATCTCCTCAGAAATGCCAGAGCTGCTCGGTGTCACCGACCGAATCATGGTGATGAGTAATGGTCGTGTTGCCGGCATTGTTAATACCAAAGACACCACCCAGCACGAAATTCTTGAGCTGGCTGCGAAGTATTTGTAACCAATTTTGATTTTTAATTTTAGTTTAAATAAAAAGGGGGGAGGACTGCCATGAGCAACGCCAGCAGTCTTACAGCGGGAAAACAATTTAATGTCCTGCGTTTGATTAAAGAAGGTGGCATTTATGCTGTACTTCTGATTCTTCTTGCTGTGATTATTATTCAGGAACCGTCGTTTGTTAGCCTGAGAAACATCAGCAACATACTTACTCAGTCGTCTGTACGAATCATTATTGCACTGGGTGTTGCCAGTTTGATTGTCACGCAGGGTACTGACTTATCGGCTGGTCGTCAGGTGGGTTTGGCAGCGGTTATTTCTGCAACCCTGTTACAAGCGCTGGAAAACGTCAATAAAGTATTCCCTGAAATAGGCCCAATGCCGATTCCGGCGGTGATTCTTATTGTCTGCGCCATCGGTGCCATTATTGGTATGGTAAACGGCATTGTGGTGGCCTACCTGAAGGTAACGCCATTTATTGCCACCATGGGCTCCATGATTATCGTGTATGGACTTAACTCCCTCTATTACGATTATGTAGGCGCGTCACCTGTCGCTGGTTTTGCCCCTCAGTTCTCAGAGTTTACCCAGGGGTTTATAAGGCTTGGTGATTTCAGGCTGTCGTATATTACTTTTTATGCAGCCATTGCCACGGTATTCAGCTGGATTCTCTGGAACAAAACCGTCTTTGGTAAAAACATTTTTGCCATCGGTGGTAACCCGGAAGCGGCGAAGGTCTCCGGCGTTAACGTACCGCTGACCCTGTTGAAAGTGTATGCTCTATCCGGCATCTTCTATGCCTTTGCAGGTCTTCTGGAAGCTGGTCGTATAGGCTCAGCCACCAACAACCTCGGCTTCCTCTACGAGTTGGATGCCATTGCCGCCTGTGTGGTGGGCGGAGTGTCCTTCGCCGGTGGTGTGGGTAGTATTATGGGTGTGGTCACCGGTGTGCTGATTTTTACCATCATTAACTATGGTATGACCTACATCGGTATCAACCCGTATTGGCAGTTCATTATCAAAGGCGGAATTATTATCTTCGCTGTGGCATTGGACTCAATGAAGTACGCTGACAAAAAATAAAAACACATGTCCCATCAGGTTGTGACCAATCAACCAGATGGGACTTAGCGTTTCAACAGCCTAAATTTAGACTCCCTCTCCTCTTTCTTTCCCTCTCCTCTTTCTTTCCCTCAGCTACCATTCTTTTAAAAAGATCATCACCTGTAAAGCCAACAAACCATCCATTAAAAAAATAGCCATCAAAAAATCCTTTTAATTTTAACACCATATTTTCATCTATAACCACATCCATATTTTCATCTATAACCACATCCATATTTTCATCTATAACTACATCCATATTTTCCAAACTATTTTCACCAGAAACATAAACCTCGGAATTATTATTCTTATATTTTTCAACGATACTCCTTAGCGATGCAACCTTAAACAGGTTTTTAGCATCATATAAACAATAGAGAAGTTCCATACCAGATTTCGAATAGCCTTTAATTTCGAAAAACTCCCTAGTGTTCAAAGAGGCATCACAATTCAGCCTTTCTTCTAACACCTTATCAATCAACCCTCTTATCAAACTCTGCAACTTATCAGGAAGATCAGTGAAAACATCACAATCTTTATGCACAAGGTTTAAAAACATCCCAAGCTGATAAAAACAAAATGCTACCTTTTTACCATTAAAAATACTATTTTTAAGATACTTAATAGAGTCATCATACTCTTCAGCACTTAAAGAATACTCTCCATCTATCAAAGTTAAATTTTCACAACATTTTTCATATGAAAAAGTAAATGCTTTTAATATAGCCAGTATAACCCCTCCTCTTTCACTCTCTACAATCATTTTATAAAACAATGCTATATCCTGAGGAAAAAATCTTTTCTCTCGATCATTATTTATCTGATTCAATAATACACCAAAGAAAACATCAATATACTTTGGCACTCTTAGTTTACGCTCTACTTTACTCACAGGCTTACTATTTAGTTTCGCAACTGCGCTATTACACCCACTGTTTTCATTGCTCTCATCGCCCTTTAACTCAGCACTGACTTTTCTCACCTTGTATTTAATGGCTGATTCACAACCATTTTCTAAGCTCGCTTGATTAACAACATCACACTTAGGCATTTTTTGATCCACATCTGCAACCATTACCAGATGAGAGGCATGCCTTTTACCACTAATAACAGGGGGCTGAGTATTTTTAGCCGACCTTTCCATCAAGCCAAAAATATTAGGCAAAAAACTATTGTTATCACTAATCATACTTACGACCCCAAGTTATTTATGCAAATAGTTAGGACAAAATGCTATAAGAAAGGTTCCATAAATAAGATATTTCTTTGCATCGAATCATTCCTGATGTATTGATTGGTCATCAGAAAATAAGGTTTCATGTCACCAGTTACATGTTTTAATCTGGGGCTGATGATGAGAATTAGGCAACAATCATGAACATATCCGAAGCAGCCGAACTCACCGGCTTAACGCCAAAGACCATCCGCTATTACGAAAGCCGGCAATTAGTTTCACCCGCAGCCCGGTTGCCGAATGGCTACCGCGATTATCAAAACAACCATATACGAGAGCTTTCTTTTGTCCACCATGCCAGAGAATTGGGTTTTACTCTTGAAGAATCAGGTAGCTTATTAGGTCTGTACAGAAATAATAAGCGACGGAGCGCGGACGTAAAAATGCTGGCTCAGCAGAAAATCCAAGATGTGGAAGTGAAGATCAAACAATTACAAACGATCAGGAAAAGCCTTAAAGCGTTGACTGAATGTTGCCAGGGAGATGACCAGCCAGACTGTCCGATTCTGGACAAACTGGCTGGTTAAAAAATCAGGTGGTCTGATCCAGAAAAGCGATGACTTGCTGACCCAGATCTGCAGGTGAGGCGTCAGCAGAAATCTCAAGATGCCTCTTCAGCTCCCCCCTACCGAGTAAGCTGGATAACATGCCTGATAAGCCCCGTTGCTGACGGTCCACTTCAAACCACAGTTTCAGTCGTTTCTCGTCCCGCCAGGCAACCACCTCAAGCTCTCGCCAGCGGCCGAGGAATTTTCCAGATACCGGCACAAATTCAAATTCCTGCACAAACGGTAGCTCGAAGCCTTTTGCCGCTTCGCATTCTGCCTGACGGAGTTGTAAACCAGATCCCATAAGCGCTTCGAACAAGCTACGCAACAATGGATCAGGCCTGACCACCAGTAGATCCGTATCCGAAGGGTCAATAGCGAACTGGATATCCAGGCCCGTTTCCAGCCACACCTTACCTTCCCCCAGGGTAATAGGTGTATTCCAAGGCAACGTAAAACTGTCTTTAAAAACCCGCTCCTCGCCCGCCGCAATAATAAACGACTCTGGTAGTGACCACTCACTGAGGGAGTAAACTTGTTTTACTTTCTCCTTAACCGATTCGTCACCATTACCTTTATTCCTTTCAATCTCTTCAAAATACTGACAGCAAATATCGAGATAAATATTATCAATTTGCTGCTCGATACTTCCGCCCTTCACATAGATATTGAAATCGACCCGTTCTCCAGGAACTAATTCCGGTTGCTTTAGAACAGCGTCAACTTTAGCAGCACCAATAGAAAGAGATGCCATGGCTTTTTTCAGTAGTGACATATACGGCTTTTGCACACTATTTTTGGTTTATAAAAATGGTTTATTGAGGCCACTGCAACTGGCCATTAACCACCAGCACACAATCCATTCCAGCTGAGGTAGCTGCCTGTCGTCCAAGCTCGGTATCCTCAAATACCAGGCAACGCTTTGGCTCAATGCCCATCTGCTCTGCAGCTTTCAGAAACGTTTCCGGATGCGGTTTGCCATTGTTGACATCCGTCACGGTGACCAACGTATCGAGACGATCCAGCACACCCACTTCATTCAATAACGCTAAAGCATCTCCACGCAGAGCGCCGGTTCCGACCGCCAGTTTTTTCTTACCTTCTGCAGCCAGTAATACCTGATACGTTTCCTCGATCAACACGGGTCCCTGAAAGATATCTTCCAGCGACTGTCGCTTGGTTTCAGCCACCTTATTCGTATCCAGAGCCAAGTTATAACGATCACTGATCATTTCAGCGGTTCTCTCCGTGGAAACACCGCCAAGAGAATGGTGCCATTGGCGATCATAGGGAAAACCATGGATTTCTGATGTTTTCTTCCAGGCATCGAGATGGGAAGGCATTGAGTCAATCAAAGTGCCATCCATATCAAAAATGATGGCATCATAGCGCTGAAGTTTGCTGAGCATATTCACTCTCATGGCGTCTACAGGAATACCGTGTTTTATACATCCTCGGGAAAGTCGTCAACCTACTTCAGGATATATTTCATATACTGAGCAACCAGATTAACTGACAGGAAAGGTGTTATTTTGAGCAACTGAATTTCAAAGACACACGACAGAACTTTGGTATTAGATACCTGGCGATTTTCTCATCAACGATCCGACAGACATTTTGTATAGCCTCAAGGAATCTGACAGCCAACGAGTCTGACGGCAACACCAACCGGATGGGGGCCAATATAGATTGACCGATAATAGGCTCTAAAAACCCTTCTGTTGTCACTTTGGCCTGTTCAAAAGGATCTTTAAAGCGGTGAACGTCCGCTCTGGTAAAGTTATGCACATCAATGCAATCATGCTCCCAACGCAATCGAGTGGTCGATTTTCGCTTCAGGAACATATAGACCTTATTCAAAAGTACTAAAGGCATCTTCAACAAATTTATTGCCAACGCACCAAACCAGGTAGGCTCGCCAATGATCACTACCTGGCCTCCTGGCTTTAGCACCCTATGAACTTCTATTAGAAACTGATCTGGGTGAGGAAGGTGATGAAGAAATGCACAGCCAACAATGAGCTCAACACTATTATCATCAAAAGGCAGTCGTATCATATCGGAAACACACGTTTCTATGTCAGCTCCAACGTTCCGGGCATTCTCGAGGGCAACATCAAGACTCACTTTACTGATATCAACGGCGATGACCTTATCATACCAGCCTGTAGTCGCCAGATTCACTGCCAGATTCCCCGTTCCAGCACCGACATCTACCACTTTACCTTCCTTCTTCAGTGGATTGACAGCGACCCGCTCTAACTCAGAAATCAGCTTCTTTCTGGTCGATGGGGTAAAACTCACCCCCATTCTTTCATCGTATGTCTGAGCTTCTACCTCATCATGGAATCGCCGGTTAGTATTCAAGATCCGATCAGTATCTACATTCAATTTCACAACACACTCCATTGCGTTTATAGCGGAAATGATTGCTTTCAGTATCGGACGTTATCCTTTTATTTTTACCTTATCGGAATTCATAAATATCTTGTAAGTACCCAACCCTATGACCGGATACCTAGTGCAGGGAAGCGTTAATACCCATACCGTTCACACTGAGCAGAGTCGAAGTGTGATGCTTCGATCCTTCGACTCCGCTCAGGATGAACGGGGATGTATGTCTTATAACGCTTGGCTGCACTAGTGCGACATGAATAATTTAATACTGCCGTCTTCTTGGTACGCAAAGGTAGTGTATGGATCTTTACGATCTCCATACTCCATACCGGGAGACCCCATGGGCATGCCCGGTACCGTCAGACCTCGAAAATCGGGTTTCTCTGTTAGCATTTTCAAAACATCCGAAGCGGGTACATGACCCTCCACAGCATAATCACCAACAAATGAGGTATGACAGGAGCCTGCACCATAGGGAATATTGGCCATCTGTTTATACTTGCCCATATCCTGTGCATTGTGGACTTTCACTGTAAAACCATTCTCTTCCATATGCTTGACCCAATCAGAACAGCAACCACAGGTGGGTGATTTGTAAGTGGTCACAATCGGTAGAGCCTGCTGCGCAGATACGAAGGGAGTCATTGCCAGCGTCATTGAAGCCAGAGATAGAGCAAGTCTATTTTTCATATTTAAGACCACCAAAAATTCTTTAATCCATTACTCTCAAAAACAGTGCATTCAACTTACCGCTTCATTGAGATATTTATTCACTCTTTCTTCGTTGTACAGAAACAGGACGCCACAGGCAATAAAAGAAAAGCTGCAACCAATCCAGGCCGTTAAGGAAACACCCAGCTCTGTGGGCTGCCCATGATTGCTGCCAATAATTAACAGCGAAGGGAAAATCAAACTGGTAACAGAACCCGCCAGTTTCACATTCAAGCTTTGCAGCCCAAAAAAGGTGGCTTCTTTATGCTCACCCGTACGACGGGTGTCGGAAAGTGTAATATCAGTCATCATGGCTGCTGGAATAATGCTCGTTACTGCAATAGGAATTGCACCCAACAACACGATCAAGCCCGCCAGTACCAATGGATAAGTCACTGAGGGCGCAAAAGGAATCATGGAAAACACTGCCCCTTCCAGCATCAAGGCAACGACATAGATATGCTTCTTAGGATAAAAACGGGTTAAACGAACCACCAGTGGATACAGGGCAAAACTGGCAAAGAACATCGCCACCATAAACGGTGTTGCCCACTGTTCCTCCAAACCAAGCAGCATGGTTACATAATAAACGGCACCGGTTTCCAGAAAGTAGGTGGCCATCAACGTCAAACAATTCACGATGACAAAGACCCTGAAGTCTTTGTTCTTTAATGCTTCTCCCATAGATTCCAACGCGCCCTTGCTGGCAGAGCGCCCATGACAATCCCGACGTTCATCAATCACCACCAGCGGTACAAACATGCAGATCGTGCCCAACAATGCAAAGCAAACCACAATCAGCTGAAGCGCCTCAATAGAGGTCATTCCATGACCTTCCAGAATCCCTTTAAAAAACCACAGGGTCTGACCGACACAGAAAGCGACGCCCCAGGCAGCAGCACTCATCATCGCCAGAAATACCCGATCATCTGCCGTCTTTCCTAACTCAGGAATCAATGCACCGTAGGGCACCACATACAGCGTCATGAACAGATAAAAAAGCAGAACACTGCCTGCCACCCAAATAATGTTCAAGGAGGATGCGACATCGTCCGGTGGAAAAAAGGTTGCCACTGACGTCAATGCAAAAGGCACAAAACCAATCATCATAAATAAGCGACGTCGGCCAAATCGGCTTTGTGAGCGATCACTCAGGTTAGCAATATAAGGACTGGAAAACGCATCAAGTACACGACTGATTGCGGTGATGATACCCAGTGCAGTCAGCCCAAATAGAATGGGAATACGCGGAAGCAACTCCGGAATTTCTGTCTGGCCTTCGACCACCGGCGGAAAATAAAAGTAACTCAAAACAATCCCCATCGAGAATGCCGTGAGTGTCGAGCCAAAATGACCAAAGGAAAAAAGCACCAATCGCCACTTGGGTATACGAGGTAGCGGCGCTCTAACACCGCTTTCTATTACTGCCATATGTTCTAGTTATTATACTGAGTAGTGTACAAATGGAATCGAAAAATTCTGGCTCTATACCCAAAGTATTTCAAGTCCCTATGCGGCGGCAAGTAACCGAAGTCTTTAGGACCTCGGTTCCCGTGAGCCTACAATGAGTAGGTGATCGGGATGAGCGGACGCAGCCAAAAAAGTAGCTGCTTGAACGGGTATATGAATACCTTATCAGGCTATTGATTGTGTCATCTCTTTTGCCGATACGGGCTCTTCCACCAGATCATCAAGATGTTGATTAACACGATCTTCGTCGTAAAACTTCAAAGCAATGGCAGCGATAAAGCAGAAGCCTGCGCCAACAAATGCTGTAATGGAAACCCCCAGAGTGCTTGGTGCGCCACTACTGCTGCCAATAATCAACAAAGATGGGAAAACCAGACTGGTAACAGACGTTGCCACTTTAATATTAAAATTCATGGCACCAAAGAAGACACCTTCCTTATAACTGCCAGTTCGATTGCCATCGGAGCGAGCAATATCCGCCATAATTGCTGTGGGGAGAATGCTATTGATGGCCGTTGGAATCGCCAATAACAGAATCAGCACCCAACCAGTCAAAGCAGCATCGGGTAGAACGGCACACAATGGCAGCAACGCAAATAATAAACCATGCAGCGCTACCGCAAAAATCTGCATATTACGTTTAGAGATTTTTCGGGTCAGTTTGACCACAAATGGGTAGCAGGCAAAACTGCAACCAAACATGACGATCATGATTAATGATGCTGTGGCTTCATCCAGCCCCATTAACATCGTCACGTAATAGATGGCGCCAGTTTCCAAAAAGAACGTCGCCATAAAAGTAACTACGTTGGCAATGGTAAATACTCTGAAATCCGGATTTTTAAATGCGGATCTCATCGCCCCGAACACAGGTTCAGAGCAGGTATTTCCTTCACAGTACTTGCTCTCATCAATCGCCAGAATCGGCACCAGCATAGCCAGTGCACCCAGAAATGCGAACAGACCAGCACAGATTCTGATGGCCGTCATAGCATCCATCCCTGATGCTTCAAGCACATCTTTGATCACCCAGATCAATTGCCCTGTTGCAAAAGCCAATGCCCAGGCTACCGAGTTGGCTGTTGCAATAAAAACACGATCAGCAGAGGTTTTTCCCAGCTCCGGAATCAGCGCCGTATAAGGCATGACGTACATGGTCATAAACAGATAAGCGAGAATACCAAACACCACAACCCATATTGCATTGGTGATGGTTGGCACCGTATCTGGTGGTGTAAAAATTAACACCGAGCAAATTGCAAAAGGCACGAGAGAGAACGCCATAAAAATACGACGACGGCCAAATTTATGCACCGACCGGTCACTCATATTGGCAATGATTGGATCGGTAACGGCATCAAACAAACGGGAAAGGGCAATAATAAGGCCGAGTAACGTCAGCCCCATAAATACCGGTGCTCTGGTAATTAATTCGGGTATCGGTTCAACACCATCGATCACTGGGGGAAAGTAGAAGTAATTGATCACTGACATAAAACAGAATGCTGTCAGCATCCACCCAAAATTACCAAAGGAGTACAACACCAACCGCCATCGTGGCACTCTCATTGTATTTTCCATCACTTATCCCCCATCCCGCTGTTATTTTTATTGTTAGGAAATGGCTAGCTTTCTGAGCACAAACTCGCATTATTCTGCTTTGATTGCAAAGTACCACGTCGTGCAATTTGCTGTTGTAGCCAATAACCGGAATCTTTGATGGTGCGCCGGCCACTGTCAAAATCCACATGGACCAGACCAAAACGGGTGCTATAGCCCTTGGCCCATTCAAAGTTATCAAGCAATGACCAGGCAAAATAGCCACGGACATCAACGCCATTTTCTTTCGCTTTCAGCACTTCCTGAATATGAGTTTTCAGATACTGTACGCGAGGATCGTCATTCACCTGACCGCCACGCTCTTGATCAAAGTAAGCAGCACCGTTTTCAGTGATGTACACTGTCGGATTGCCGTACTCTTCCTTCATCATCGTCAATAGTTGGCTGAACCCTTCCGGATAAATCTCCCAATCCATTGCCGTGTATTGATATGGGTCTGGCTCTGGTTTTCTGGGAACAAAGGAACCTCTCAATCCAGGTACCAGACGATTGCCTTTTACAAATTCTCGGCTGTAATAGTTAAGACCTGTGAAATCTGTGGGTGTTTGAATAATATCAAAATCCCCTTCTTTTACGGGCGGACGAAACCAGCGAAACCGTTTCCACATTACCTCGGGATACTGACCTTTAAAGACCGGATCAAAAGCAATGCCATTCATAAAAGCATTGGCTGTTTTTTCTGCATCCCGATCAATCGGCCGCGTACCTCTGGTGTGCATGGGTGTATAACTCAGAGTCAAACCGGCCTGCGCCTCACAGTCTTCACTGCGTATGGCCTGCATCGCCAAACCATGACCCAGAAGAATATGATGCATGGTGCGCCAGAAGACCCATGGATTCCGTTTACCGGGAGCATGGTGGCCAAACAGATGGCCAAACGTCGCGTGCTCCCAGGGTTCATTGACGGTAATCCAGTTTTTAATGCGATCACCAAAATGATTAACGACAGTCCTTGTGTAATCAGCAAAGTGATAACAGGTGTCACGACCGGCAAAACCGCCGGTTTCCTTATACAGCGCTTCTGGCGTATCCCAGTGAAAGAGTGTGGTAAACGGTGTAATACCCGCTTCCAGTAAAGAGTCCACAAGGCGATCGTAAAAGGCCAGCCCTTTCGGATTAACTTTTCCTTTGCCTTCCGGAAATATTCGTGACCAGGAGATGGAAAATCGATAAGCGTCAATGGAAAGCTGCTTCATAATATCCACATCTTCCTGATAACGATGGTAATGGTCACAGGCAATATCGCCAGTGTGACCATGATCAATCTTGCCCGCTGTATGACAAAATGTATCCCAAATGCTTGGGCCACGGCCATCTTCAGCGACGGCACCTTCAATTTGATAGGCAGCGGTCGCGGTGCCTATCAGAAAATCATCAGGAATGTTGAGATGATCAGACATATGCATGCAACGACGTATTTTATAGTTATGTTGTCTTCATCATCTGACCATCATCGTATAATGTCAACACAAACCTGAACAACATTCATCTTTTATTTATATTCTGGTAAACAGTCCCGATGAGCATCTATCAGGTCGTCACAGAAAGCGTCTGCCCCATATTTCTCAACAACATTTTAAACGACGATAGCAGCTTTCTGCTCTCAGCCTCTTCCGTCATTAAACAAAGTCGGATGGTGTTTCCTGCCAGATGCGTCATCAGCAATGCATAGCTTTCCAGCTCTGCCAGCTTGCTCTCATCCACAAAAGGGGACAGGGCTTCCATAATGATGCCCGCAGAATCGCGACTCACCTGGAGCTCACTGTTATTCATGACTTTGTCAGAGGCCAGACCATACCAAATATCAGTAATCACCGGTTCTGATTTATACCACTCGTAATATTCATCCAACATTTGCTCAAGAGCATCAAAACCCTGATCCAGATTTTCAATACCCGACAGCGACACCCTAAGCAACTCATTGGTGGTATCGATATATCGCTTATCCAGCGCCTGAAGAATGGCCCGTTTGTTGGGAAAGTACTGGTAAATCGAGCTTGGTGTGACCCCTGCCCGATCCGCCAGTTCGTGGATTTTCAAACCACCTGCCCCTTTTTCGCTGACGATATCGCGGGTGGCATTTAATATCGCATCCACCCGGGTTCTGCTTCGCTTCTGACTTGGATTTCGACGAGCTTGTTTTTTAACAGGAGCAGCAGCTTCACTCATAAGTTCACGTTCTCGATTATTCTGCCAGAGCTTCCAGCTGAGGCTTCACTGTTTGTGGTGATACATGTGATGAAAAATGTGGTGATAAATCTACACGTCCTGTGACTATGAGTCGATGCTCAACTTCACCAAAACGCTCATTACTGATTTTCACCAACCCTTCGCCACTTAAACCGGTAGTTTTCACCCAAAACGCCACTCCACCGCCAACCAGAGCAATATGCCCCGGCCCAATGACTTCAATAGGCCCCTTGGTTGAAATCGACAGCACATCATTGGCATAGGGCATAACATTGTCACCTTCATCGACACATCGAACCACAAAGCGGGTGACGTCGTAAGTTGCCTCTTCCTGCAAGGCTGTATCGTCTACCTGAACATCAAGTCGCTGCTCAAAGGACTGCAAACAACTCTGCTCACAGACCTTCTGATTATTCTGGTAACCCTCTATTCGAAAAGTAGTTGCCGAGTCACCCCAGCCGCCAACGTATTTACTGTAAAGTGCCACGCCATCACTGAGCTGCATTCGGTTCTTTTTCAATAGATACAGCATTTTCAGTTTGCTCATCAAAGACAAGCTTTCAATACCAACCCTGCCAACTTCAATGAGAATTTCTTTTATCAGTCGACTGTCTTTTTTGCTGAAAGTCTCATTTTCTTCTATCAGATTGCCAATCAGGTTATCAATAATAATGGGCGGATTGGGTACATGGGGATATTGCTGTCTGGCCGGATAAAACGTCTCGATGAATTGGTCATTCTTATAGAGTTTTATGTATTCACAGTTCGTGAACACATGCACATCACTTAATTCACTGCCGGGATAGTCTCCCATCCGCATATTGCTCAACACCTGCAAATAGGGGGTTTCATTTTGCTGAGCCCCATAAGTTGCCGCGGCATACTTTGGAATACGGAACATATCCATCACACCGTGGTAACAGATGCGATCGCCACTGCCAAAATCTTTATGGGTGTTGTAATCAAACATGCACCAGCCAATGGCACCGCTGATACCCTCATCGGCATACATGGCATCCAAAACCCTCAGGTGTCTCAGTGCGTGCTCTAACCGATGCTCTTGCGAATCAAAGGATTTGGTTGGGAACATATGCCCATTGTGTTCCGTCACCAAATAAGGGGCTTTATGGCCGACGACCGATTCGGGCTTGTCCAGCCCTCGCGTTTGTCCATTATGGACAAAGTCATTGTAGGTGTAGACATCTTCAATAAGATGGCTGTCTTTACGACAACGAACACCGCCCGTTGGTCGTGTATCGTCCAACGTTTTGGCGATACGCTGGGTCATCTCATAGAGTTCATCACAATCTTCGGATTCATTAATTCGGACACCCCAGATAAAAATGCTGGGCCGATTCCAATCCCGGCGAATCATCTCTTTCACATGCTGTCGTGTAATATCCCACCACTCACCTTTGTCACCAATGTGCTGCCAACCCGGAATTTCATTAAACACCAGCAAACCCAGCTCATCGCAACGATCCAGAAAATGTTGACTTTGGGGATAATGAGAAAGTCGCACCGTATTCAACCCCAGCTCATGCTTCAGAATCTCAGCATCTTTATACTGGGCACGCTTTGGCATGGCATAGCCCACATACGGAAAGGACTGGTGTCGGTTTAAACCGCGAATTTTCAGCAGCTGGCCATTCAGATAAAAACCATTCACCCGGAATTCCACTTCACGAAAACCAAAGCGATACTGGCTCTTATCCAACAATAATCCGTTGTCGTACAACTGGATAACCAGGTCATACAAGTGTGGATTCTCGGTGTCCCAGAGCTCGACATTTTCTATCTTTTGTTGTATTTCAACCTGCTGAGTTAGCTCGCCATTCAGCAAAATAACACTTTGAAACTGATCCACAAGAAGATCGTTTTTCAGTAGGGAGCACTGAGCCGTGATCGCTGAATTTAATCCAGTTTTATTCTCAAGATAGAGATCCAAATCCAACAATTTTTCAGTATTGAGTACATTCCGGGTTCGAACATGGCAGTTCTCGACCATCACCGGGCCGGTAAACTCCATCCAGACTTCCCGGTAAATCCCCCCGTAGGTCAGATAATCCACTACATAACCAAAGGGTGGGATCTCCTTGCGCTCGCGGGAGTCCACATAAACCACCAGCTGGTTATCCTTGCCATATTTTAAATAGCGGGAAACATCGACGTTGAACGGCGTATAACCACCTTTGTGTTCCGTCACAAAATAGCCATTAAGGAAAAGGCGAGCATAGGTCATCACCCCTTCAAAATGCAGAATTGCGGGCTGACCTTTTAGGTTAGATTCGACGTGAAGTGTCTTACGGTAACAACTTTCAAACTGATAGCTTTTTTCATCGAAGTTGTTGTATGGCAGCTCTTTATTGGTGTGGGGAATCTGCACAAGCTCAAAGGTGCTGTCGTCATAAGCCGGCGATATAAATTCTTCTTTAAAATCGGGGCAAAACTTCCAGTCAAAATTAAGGTGCTGGATAACTCTCATTTCTCACCTGCCATGGTACTTACTTTATTAAATTTTTATCTCATTAATACTCGGGGAAATGTGTCATGATATCAATACAAACATGAATAATATTCAGATTAATAACACTTAGACCTTTCGCAACTGAACTTAGCAACCAATAGATTCACGTAAATTCTCTCTCTACTGCTGGTTCAAAACACCGTTTCCCGCTAACATCGCCAACAGTAGCAAGGATATGAAAATAACAACCGGCAGTACAAACCATGACCGAATACTTAATGCCTGCAAAGTATGCCCGTTTGATTCTCAGGGTTGCCCAGGAGCAGGGTTACGATGTTCATGAGTTGATTGAAGATGCAGGGCTGTCGTTTAATCCGCTGGAGTTAGCGCCAGATGAAAGTTTTGAAATACCCACATTGACGTTCAGCAAACTGTTTCGCCGCATCTCCGATATCTTACAAGATGAAGCTTTTGGCCTCAGCACTGATTTTAAAGTACCTCCTGGCACTTTCCGAATTCTCTGTTACACCATTATTCACTGCAACACGTTGCGAAAAGCCATGGATCGAGCCACTGAGTTTGCATCTATGATTTACGGTTTCCATGGTCTTAACATCAAACCTATGCCTCCTTATAAGCAACAAAAAGGCAGTGATGATGCCACACTGGTTTATTCTACTGCTGCGAACCTATTCAATTCGGATATCAACCTGGAAAAACAGCTGCAAATTGTTAACAGCCTCTCCATGTGGCACCGATTCTGCTGTTGGCTGATTGGCAGCCAGATTATCATTAAGCAGGTGAACCTGATGGGACCACCTCAAAACGACTTTATTGGCCATCGATATTTCGACTGTCCGGTGCTCTTCGAACAGCAAGAGAACTCGCTGATCGTTAGCGCCTCAATACTGGATGCGCCATTGGTGCATAATGAAGATTCTCTTGAGGCCTTTCTAAAAACGGTCCCCTATCAACTTCTGGTCATTGACGAAGAGCAGAACTGTGAAACTGTCATCTCTCGTATTCGCTCAGTGTTGGGCAATAACTTTACTCGTAGCTTGCCTACCTTTGATGAAATGGCAGAGCTATTGAATATTTCTTCTCGAACATTGCGTCGTCGACTGGAAAATGAAGGCACTACTTATCAGAAAGTGAAAGATGAATGTCGCCGTGATGCGGCCATTGACTATTTGAACCGATCCAGTCTGACAATCAACTCTGTAGCCGCGTTGATGGGGTACGATGAGCCGAGTGCCTTTCATCGCTCTTTTAAGAAATGGATGGGGATGACGCCGGGGGAGTTTCGAAGAAAGCAATTTACCTGAACCACAGCTCTTTAAATCCATTAACAAGCTCCGATACGGGAGCTGTATGTTATATACATATTGTTCGCAGACAAGGTATCGGCGAACAAGATTGGATTCATTCCCAAGTGGTCAAACTATAGGGAAAACAGAGGACGCCCTGTTAACCCCTTCCCTTTGGAATTTAGAACTTCTCTAACGTTGCATACCGACCATAATGAAAATGGGCATCACCAAGCAGCAGTTGAGCAACCCGGGCTCGCTTCAGAAAGAAACCAATTTCAAACTCGTCGGTTACCCCAATACCACCATGCAACTGCACCGCTTCATTGGTGACCAACTCAGCCGTTTCAGAGATTTTCGCTTTAGCTGCACTGACCAAAGCAGGTGCTTTATCTTTTCCAGACTCCAATGCATGGAGGGCATCCATCAACAAGGATTTACACAGCTGAATCTCTGTATACATATGAGCGGCCCGGTGCTGAAGCCCTTGAAAGGTACCAATCAACACACCAAACTGTTTGCGTTCTTTCAGGTATTCGATGGTTCGCTCAAAAGCTTCCTGAATACTGCCAAACAGTTCTGCCGACAAACAGATGCGAGCCACATCTAACGCTTTATCTAATGGTTCAAAGCCCTCATCAACTTGCCCGATCAGTGCACTATCGGACACCTGAACATTATTCAGTTCGATACGAGCGTAATTCCGGCTATCGGTCAGATGAGTACGGGTAATCTGTAACCCAACAGCTTGTGCATCCACCAGAAATAAACTGATACCCTTTTGATCACTGGATTGCCCAGAGGTTCTGGTTACAACAATCAGCTGATCGGCCACATGACCATCCATTACCAGCGTCTTACGACCATTAATAACAAAACCATTGTCGTTTTTTTCAGCTTGGGTTGTGATGGTTGTCGGGTTGTGGCGTACGCCTTCTTCCAGAGCCAGGCTCACCAGAAGTTCACCCGCTGCAATGGATGACAGTAGCTCTTGCTTCTGGGTTTCATTCCCGGCATTGAGAATCACCGAACCCGATAGCGCCACCGTAGACAGCACCGGAGATGCCACCAGCGTACGGCCAAATTCCTCCATCGACGCTGCCAGCCCTTTAACACCAAAGTCAAAACCACCGTAAGCTTCCGGGAAAATGATTCCTCCCCAACCCAATTCAATCATCTGCGACCAGATGTCTCGTGAGAAGCCGGTTTTATCCTTTGAATCCCGCAGCTCCCTCAGGCTTTCCACCGGACTATTGGCCTGAACGAAATCTCTGGCGGTGTCTTTCAGGGAGCGTTGCTCTTCATTAAATGCTAAAGACATGTTATTTCCCTCCCTTATCCACTGCCGTATTTTCTGGCAAACCCAATACACGCTTGGCAATAATGTTCAGTTGAATCTCCGAGGTGCCACCGGCAATACTATGGGTTTTAGACGACAGCCAATCTCTGGTTAACTGAAGCTCCTCATCGGAAAAGCCATCATCAGAAAATGCATCACCGCTCCAGCCCAAAGCCTGTTCACCAGCTATTTTCAGAATCAACTCATATTTCCGCTTTTCTTCTTCCGTTCCCACGTATTTCAAAATAGTGGCCACATTCATATCGCCGACACCCTCGGCAAATTCGTCCGCCATACGCTGTTGGGTTTTATCCAACGCCCGCTTGGCGATTTCGTGACGGGCAATGTCCTGACGAAAGATGGGATACGCCAGTTTGCCGTCCACCAGACCAATATGTTCAATAGCCGAGGAACGAGGGGTTACTGCCGCACGAACAGCAGAGGATTCCATATCGGACATCATATTCCGTTCAAACTGCAAAACCCGTTTGGCAACGGTCCAGCCCTGGTTTTCAACGCCCAGCACATTCTTCTTCGGTACACGAACATTGTCGAAGAAGGTCTGGCAGAAATGGGTTTCACCGGTAATCAGTTCGATAGGTTTGGCATCGACGCCTTCGCTGGCCATATCAAACAGCAGGAAAGTAATGCCATTATGTTTGGGCGCATCAAAATCGGTTCTTACCAGACAGTAGACCCAATCGGATTCATCAGCTCCGGAGGTCCACATTTTCGAACCGTTAATAATGTAATCATCGCCGTCGGAATCTGCACGACACTGTAACCCTGCCAGATCAGAACCTGCACCCGGCTCTGAATAGCCCTGGCACCAGCGAATTTCTCCCCGGGCAATTTTAGGTAGATGCTCTCTCTTCTGCTCTTCTGTCCCAAACTCAAGAATCGCCGGCCCAGCCATCCAGATACCCAGATTCACCTGAGGTGCCCGGCAACTCAGCCTTGCCATCTCTTCTTTGAAAATACGCGTTTGCTGACGGTCAAAGCCAGCACCGCCGTATTCCTTCGGCCAGTCCGGAACGCAATAACCTTTTTCGACACAACGATCAAACCACAACTTTGCATCAGTGGAGGCAAAGCGAACGTTTCGACCACCCCACACCTGCTCTTCCTGAGTCACCGGCGTTCGCATGGACTAAGGACAGTTGTCGTTCAGCCAGGAGCGAACTTCTTCACGAAATGTTGTTAAATCAGACGTTAAATCAGACATAGTATTGTCAGACATAGCTGTCACCTGCCCTGTTTATTCCGTTGGAATGACAGAAAAACCATCACGTACCGGTACTTTATTGGCAAAGTACTCACCCAACGAACTGTGCATAGATTCTGGAGTCCAAACTTCAGGGCTTTCAAAGCGGGCCGCTTCTTTCGGGCTGTCGATCACTGTCACCTGCTTGCCCCAAACCACAAACACCTGACCAGAGACATTACCCGCATCAGGCGATGCCAGATAAGCGACCAGCGGGCTAACGTTTTCCGGTGCAAAGGTATCGAAGCCAGTTTCAGGTTTTACAAACATATGGGCCGTGGCTGCCTGATTGGTCATATCGGTGCGGGCCCGTGGGCAGATGACGTTTGCTGTCACACCGTAGTTATACATCACCTGGGCTGCGCCCATGGTCATGGCCACAATGCCCGCTTTCGCTGACGCGTAATTGGGTTGTCCCACTGAACCGAACAGGAACGCTTCTGACGATGTGCTAACCAGTCGACCATAAACCGGAGCGCCGTCTGCTTTACACTTTTCACGCCAGTATTTGGTGGCGTGGCGCATATTCACAAAGTGACCTTTCAAGTGAACTCGTACGACAGAGTCAAATTCATCTTCGGTCATATTAAAAATCAAACGGTCGCGACAGAAGCCGGCGTTGTTAACCATAATGTTGACATCGCCCCATGTATCCAGGGTCTTTTTGAACAACGCTTCAGAGTCGTTCCAGTCGGCGCAATCACCGAAAAAGGCAACGGCTTCACCGCCAAAACCTTTGATTTCATCAACAACAGACACCGCCGCGGCTTCTGCTTCAGCATTGCCGCCCAGATCATTGATAACAACACGGGCACCTTCTTTTGCCAGGTTCAGTGCTTCTGCACGACCCAAACCACGGCCTGCGCCGGTAACAATGGCAACCTTTCCATCCAATGAGCTCATGTTTATTTCCTATTTTATTGTTCTTGTATGCATTCCCACGCGGAGCATGGGAACGAGATCTTTGGGCTTTTGCGGCAACCTCGAAGCATGGGAACGAGTCTAAGCCGTCGGTATAAAACAAGTGTCGTTAAATTCGCTCAATGATAGTGCCGGTACCCACAGAGGCACCGCAGCACATGGTAATCAATGCGGTGTTTTTATCAGTGCGCTCCAACTCGTGAAGAGCAGAAGTAATTAATCGGGCACCTGTACTACCAACTGGGTGACCAAGAGCAATAGCACCACCATTGACGTTTACTTTATCCATATCTGGCTGATAAACCCGTGCCCAGGAAAGAACGACTGCGGCAAAAGCTTCATTCACTTCAAACAGATCAATATCGCTCAGGCTCATGCCACTCTTTTTTAGCAGGGCTTTGGTGGCATCCACCGGCCCATCCAGTAAATAGTAAGGGTCAGAGCCAACCACCACATCCGTAATAATGCGGGCTCTTGGCTTCAATCCACGAGCCAGTGCTTCTTCTTTACTCATCCAGAGCACAGCAGCAGAACCATCGGAAATCTGGGAGGAGTTACCCGGGGTATGGACACCACCCTCAGATACCGTCTTTAGCTGGCTAAGCGCTTCCATGGTGGTTGCACGAAGCCCCTGATCTCTGGAGACCTGTTTAGTTTCACCGTTTGGCTTACCATCTTCACCAAACGCTGGCGCATCAACAGAAATGACTTCCCGATCAAAATAGCCTGCTTCCCATGCGGCAGCTGCCCGTTGCTGTGAACGCAGTGCAAACTCATCCACATCCTGTCGGGTAATACCACGGTTTTTAGCAATGCGTTCGGCGCTCATAAACTGATCCGGCGTGCTGTCCCAGGGCCAATTTTCCGGCATGAAAAATCCGGGGCCGTTATAGACGTTCATGCCCAGACCTACACGACTCATGGCTTCTACACCGCTGGCAATGCCCATTGAAATGGAACCGCCACGAATAAGGGAAGAGATGAGATGGTTTGCCTGCTGGGCGGAGCCACATTGCGCATCAAGGGTTGTTGCACCACCAGCCCATGTTTTACCCATGGACAGCCAGGCATGACGAGCAATGTTGCCAGCCTGCTCACCGGCCTGGGTGACACAGCCCGCCATGATTTGTTCAACATCGTCGTATTCAAGGCCGGCTTTTTCAACAACCGCTTTCATGGATAACGCCAGTAACTCAGCGGCATGAAAACCGTGGAGGTCACCAACAACGTGCTTTCCCCGAGCGATCGGGGTTCGCAGTGCTTCAACAATTACGGCCTCAGCCATATCGGACTCCTTCTTATTATTTTTTTAGTAACGTATGACACAGCACGTTAGAGCATCTGAAACAGAAGATAAATGACAGAATCCGTCCACTTTGCAGTGACAAATTCTCCCGCTACCGGGATAACTTTTTTTTCGCTAGGATTCAGCAACGTTGGTTTATAAAGAGAAGAAAAAGCCATGAATCAGTATCACTACAAAGACATTGAAGCCCTGCAAGCAGAAGTCACTGAAACTTTTGGGGATTGGAGTGAGCCGTTAACCATCTCACAGGAACTGATAAACCAGTTTGCAGAGTTATCAGGCGACACATACTGGCTACACACAGATCCAGAAAAATGCTCGCAACACAGTCCTTTTAAAACGACCATTGCCCATGGTTTTCTAACACTGGTATTACTGCCCAAAATGCCCACACCTCTGCCTTGTGAAGTAACCGGCTTTAACAACATGCTGAATGTTGGCTCCGATAAACTACGATTCACCGGTATTGTGCCCTCCGGCAGTCAGGTTCATTGTCGCTCACGGGTAAAGTCCATTAAAGGGAGTTCAAAAGGAACCACCATTACGCTAGAGCAGAATATCCACATCGTTGGAGAGGCACGTCCTGCCCTGGTTTATGAAATGTTGTTTATGTATATGTGAACCATCTTTAAAAAATGCTTGGGAATAAGAGGCTGGGCAGACTTTGCCAGCCTCTGAAGAACAAAAACACTTTACTTTTCTACAAACGCCCGCTCAATCACATAATCCGCTACATCGCCCGTGTGAGTGGAGGCTTTGAAGCCAAGATTGTCCAGAATGACCGACAAATCATTAAGCATGTGCTGGCTGCCGCAGATCATGGCTTTATCAGTTTTTGGGTTGAGCGGCGGAAGATCCAGGTCATTACAGAGCTGACCAGAGTTAATAAGATCAGTGATACGCCCCGTATTTTTGAACAATTCCCGGGTAACGGTTGGGTAATAGATTAATTTTTCCCGAATCTCGTCACCCAGGTACTCGTGGTTTGGCAACTCGCCCTCGATAAAGTCCTGATAAGCCAGCTCGCTCACATAGCGGACACCGTGCACCAGAATCACTTTTTCAAACCGCTCATAGGTTTCCGGGTCTCGGATAATGCTCAGAAAGGGCGCCAAACCCGTTCCGGTAGAAAATAGAAACAGGTTCTGAGCGGGCGTTAAATCACCTACCACTAGAGTACCAACAGGCTTTCGGCTGACCAGGATGTTATCTCCGGGTTGTAAATGCTGAAGCCGGGAGGTCAACGCTCCGTCGGACACTTTAATACTTAAAAACTCGAGATGCTCTTCGTAGTTGGCACTGGCGATGCTGTAAGCTCTCATCAAGGGCTTACCATCCACCTTCAGACCAATCATCACAAAGTGACCATTATGAAAGCGCAGGGAGGGATCACGGGAGGTCGTAAAGCTGAAAAGGGTATCATTCCAGTGTTTTACTGTAAGCACCGTTTCTTCGTTAAATGCGGACATATTTTGCTTCTTATCGGTTTATGGCGTCTCCGTATTGGAGCACTCATCCGTGGTAGACAAGGGCATAACATACCATAAGGATGCAGTACTTTAGTAAATCAGTCGGAAATATGCTTAAAACCAGAGTGCATACTGGCCTTGAACTGAAGCCAGCTTATTAAATCCATCAAAATCAAACAGTGATCTGTTATAGAAACCTTGAACTTAAATACAAAGTCAATGTCCATATTTTTACCACTCACTTTTCAAAAACTGCAAATCCAATCTTATAGAAAGTATGTTATGGGGAATACAATAAAAGCCAATGGCTCGGCTCAAGCCGACGTCAACACCTCTATTGTGGCTAAACGTCGTGGTGGAGCACCTCACGGCAAGTTTAATAGTCACGATATAAAGAGCACAGACACACCTAAAGATGAGCTTAAGTTAGATATTAAAGTGGGGAATAGCACATTTGCATTTACATCTTATGATTCATCAATAGCATCAAGAACCTGTAAACCACTGACAGCTGAATCACTCAATAACTTCCCTACAGCCGGCTCTCTACGAACAGCATTAAATGGCTTAATGAACCGGGATAAAGTGTATAAATCTCTTTTTACTCATGGGCTCGATTTCCTCTCATACGGTATTCAAGCAACTTCTGATAACGCATGGCGCGATCTGTTAAGCGAAGAGCTTGAAGGAATTGAAAAAGAAGAGTGGTGGAACAAAAACACCAAAAAAATCGCGACCTATATGCAAGGCCTGATATTTAACTGCCTTATCCATTCAGAAAAATATTACAAACAGAGTGACCAGAAAAGCCTGGCTGCTATAGCCGATTTAAAAAATCAACTCAGCGATATTCTAAAAAAATACTTCTTTACCTTTGGCGAAGAGGCTTTAAAGGATATATTCACTAAAGAATACCCTCGAAAAACCAAGTACAACTACCATTTGGGTAGTGCATCTATGCCCTCAAATGACTATTCTTATCTAAAACAAACGCTTTTGGATTTTAGTAACAATAGAAGCAGCCACTTCCCCCTCTTGAATCAACTGGCCAACCCAAAAGTAAGCTACGATGAATTGGCAGAGCTATTTACGTTGACAGAAGACGAAAGACAAAAGCTTGCCGAAATTTCACGGGGAAAAGAACAAGACAGAATCAAGAATCAGAAAGCTGACTTATGCAGAAATTGTTGTTTACCTGACAGTTTTCAACTTATCTCCGGGTTGACCGGCTTCAAAAACTTTAACCTAACCTGCTACGCTGGCTCAACCTTATTAATGATCATTCACACCTACTCTGATCAGATTCCAGATAACCAAGAACCACCTGATGTCGTCAGTGACGATATTTCCGATATTCAAAATGAGTCAAGAATACATACCGAAAAGAATGTATGGGTCGAGAGGCTAAAAAAACAATTTCATAAGGTTGTAAAAATGTTCACACAGGATAATAACGTTGATAGTGAACAAAAAGAGTATAGGGATTTCCTTCAACTGTGCATAGAGGGCTCTGAAAAGCACTATTGTCATCTTATTGATCTTTTCAATGATAAAACCGGTGCAAGAACCGTTTTCAAGCCAGAAGACCTTCAGCAACAAGATTGTGCAGAGTTGCTAAACAATTTACCACTAACACTGCTTGATGAAACAAAACAAGTAAACTTTTCATTTTTTCCAATATTTGAAAAAAAGTATAGCTTGAATGGCTGCACCCAGGTTATTCAGGACGAAGAGATCAATAACCCACTCTCTATTCTTCGCATCCCCATTCCAGACTCTGCTAACAATGAAGAGTTATCCTTTCAAAAGTTAGTTGATCTGTACACAAACTTTACTTCATCCGGCGGCACCAACTATAAAAACATTGATGGTCAGCGCTGGCTATTAACCCATGATCGATTTAAAAATCTAATTCTTAATGATACTGCGCCAAAGGTAATATTTCTCGAGCCTGTGTTGAATGATAACCTTGACCAAAGAGGCGCTTTCAGAGAAAAGATATCCAAGGATACCTCAGCCTTCATCGAAATGCCTTTTACAAGCTTTGAAACCCAAATAGAAACACGCTATCTATATGAGAAGGTAGGAATATCTTTCTTTGCTGAAGGGAGTTCTGACGGCACCTTTATCAGGCACTATAGAACCGCTTTAAAACTCAGAGAAGATCACCCAGCCCTCAAGCCGGGGCAAAACCCTTGGGTGCTCTATGATGACAGTCGCGTTTATTCCATACCCACTGATGAAGAACAAAACATACCAGGCATGGTACCTTCAATGGTTGCTTACAGACGAGTTCACCACAATCAGTCAGGCTCGTCATAAACCCCGTACCGCTTTGCCAAAGCCTTAAACCATCCTGCTCTTTCTTTAGATTCAGAGATGGCCTGCTTTAACGCTTCATATTCAGTCCAAATTGGCTCCGTCAGTAACGCCTCTACTTCGTCAATTTCCTCATTAAAGTAATCATCAAGGCCTTCATCACTGAGGGTACTGGCATAATAAACATCCATTGGCAATTTGACTGCCGACTTCACCAGGCCCAACACTGAAAATGCAGTTACTGCAAACAACACCATTGGAGCTGAGGTAACAGCTCCCAAAAATGCACCGGTCATGCCTCCAATCACTAAACCCAGATCAGTGGCGTTGGAGTCTTGCCCCATCATCATTTTCGCCAGCTTAACCGCCCCCCCAATTGCGCCACCAACAATGGCTCCCAGAAATGCAGGTACTGACATCGCCAATATGCCAGTGACGGTCGCGCCCAGCACGGCAAAATTTAAAATACGCTTTTTAATCGCATTTAGAGGATACACACATCGTTCATACAGAGAAGTGGTATTAACTGTCAGCTGTTCCTTTGGGCAAAAGAAGTTTTTAATATCACCTTTCCCCACCATTCGTCCAGAGCGAGCCCCTTGAGCACCGTTATCTACAACGGAAAAGCCACTAAAAAAGGAAAGTGGGTTGAAGCCAATGCTGAATGACATTATTTCCCCATCAGGCACTAACGTATTAAGTAAGAAAGGATACTAAAACAACGGGGAGAAGATATCTCTAACATAGCAGTCAGTGATACTGACCAAACCCCTTGATAGCAAAGAGAGGAAAGCCGAACCGTCTTAATAGATGGACATAAAAAAAGGGAATGCTAAAAATAGCATCCCCTTCTTCAGAAAGTAGCAAAGATCGAATTAGGCCAGAGCCGCTTTCGCCTTTTCTACCAGCTGACCAAAAACAGCCTTATCGTGTACAGCCAGATCAGCCAGTACCTTACGGTCGATTTCGATAGCCGCTTTCTTCATACCAGCAATGAAACGGCTGTAAGACAGACCATTCATACGGGCACCGGCGTTGATACGGGCAATCCACAGAGCGCGGAACTGACGCTTACGCTGACGACGGTCGCGGTAAGCATACTGACCAGCTTTAGTAACTGCCTGCTTGGCTACGCGGAATACGCGTGAACGCGCACCGTAATAACCTTTAGCCTGCTTAAGAACTTTTTTGTGACGACGGCGTGCAATGACGCCACGTTTTACACGTGCCATGAGTTAATCTCCGAAAAAATGAGCAAAAAGCGAATTGGATCTTAGTCGCGCAGCATACGCTTAACGAGACCCTGGTCAGCCGGGGATACCAGAGAGGTACCGCGCAGTTGACGCTTACGCTTGGTGGTCATCTTGGTCAGGATGTGACTCTTGAAGGCACCTTTACGCTTGTAGCCGGTAGCGGTTTTCTTAAAACGCTTGGCGGCTCCAGATTTGGTTTTCATCTTTGGCATGAAAAACACTCCGCATTCGCGATCACCAGTGTGCGAAACCAGTGTCGGAAGGTTAAAAATAAGCCCAACTGTAGCTCATCGCCCAGCAGGCGAAGCAAGACAAAAATAACCGGCTCAAGAGCCTGAGCTCATTAAGCCGGTCATTGTCGAATTACTTCTTCTTTTTGGGGGCAATAACCATGATCAATTGACGACCTTCCATTTTTGGAAACTGTTCAACGGTTCCGAGTTCTTCCAGGTCTTTTTCAACCCGTTTCATCAGATCCATGCCCAGTTCCTGGTGAGCCATCTCACGACCACGATAGCGAAGGGAGACCTTCGCCTTGTTGCCCTCAGTCAGGAAACGTACCAGGTTGCGCAGTTTTACCTGGTAATCTCCTTCTTCAGTACCCGGGCGAAATTTAACTTCTTTCACCTGGATGACAGTCTGCTTCTTCTTGGCCGCAGCCTTCTGTTTTTTCGACTCGTACGTGTGCTTACCAAAATCCAGGATTTTGCAGACCGGCGGTTCGCTGGTCGCATTAATTTCAACCAGATCCAGCCCCGCTTCCTGAGCCATGGCCAGAGCATCAACTGTGTCTACAACTCCGACCTGTTCCCCGTCTGCCGCGATAAGCCGGACTTCTTTTGCACGGATATTTTCATTAATCGGAGCCTTTACCGGGCGGCGATCACGGAAGCTGTTGCGTCTGATGGTTGTATCTCCTGTGTAAGCAACATAGTACGCCCCGATGGTCGTCATCGATTTTACTCATCAACCATCGGGACAATTTTTCAAGCAGGCTAGCAAGCCGAATGTTCAGGCTGTACGACCACGCTTGAGAACGTCAGAGTTAAGACGCTCTTTAAACTCGTCAATGGACATAATGCCCAAATCTTCACCGGTACGGGTACGAACCGCAACGGTATTGTTTTCCATTTCCTTATCACCGATCACCAGCAGATAAGGCACCTTCATTAAGGTGTGTTCGCGGATTTTAAAGCCGATCTTCTCGTTTCTCAAGTCCGCTTTTACCCTAATACCCTTTTCAGACAACATTTTTTCCATATTTATGGCGTAATCTGCTTGTCTGTCGGTGATATTGAGGATCACAGCCTGAGTCGGAGCCAGCCAAACCGGCATAGCGCCTTCGTAGTGTTCGATCAGAATGCCGATGAAGCGCTCGAAGGAACCCAGAGTAGCGCGATGCAACATAACCGGAGTTTTGCGCTCACCGCTTTCATCCACATATTCCGCACCGAGTCGACCTGGCATGGAGAAATCCACTTGAATAGTACCACACTGCCATACCCGACCGATGCAGTCTTTCAGGGAAAATTCGATTTTAGGTCCGTAGAATGCACCTTCACCGGGCAGTTCTTCCCATGGAAGCTCTGCAGCATTAAGGGCATCTGCCAGTGCCTTTTCGGCTTTATCCCATACTTCATCAGAACCTACGCGCTTTTCCGGGCGAGTAGAGAGCTTGTACAGCATATTTTCACGGTCGAAACCAAAATCATCGTACACGCTGTGCAGGAAGTCGATAAATTCAGATACTTCCTGCTGAATCTGATTTTCAGTACAGAAAATGTGGGCATCATCCTGCACAAAGCCACGGACACGCATCAGACCGTGCAGAGAACCGGAAGGTTCGTTACGGTGACAGGAACCAAATTCCGCCAGTCGCAGAGGCAAATCACGGTAGCTTTTTAAGCCCTGATTAAAGACCTGAACGTGACACGGACAGTTCATGGGCTTGATGGCCATGTCTTTGTTTTCGGAACTGGTGGTAAACATGCCATCGGCGTATTTATCCCAGTGACCGGATTTTTCCCACAGGCTGCGATCCACCAGCTGAGGGGTTTTGATCTCTTCGTAACCGGCCAGGCGCTGCTTAGTGCGCATGTACTGTTCCAGCTCTTGATAAATCGCCCAGCCATTTGGGTGCCAAAACACCATGCCCGGCGCTTCTTCCTGCATATGAAACAGATCGAGCTTTTTGGCCAGCTTACGGTGATCACGCTTTTCTGCTTCTTCCAGACGATGCAAGTAAGCCTTCAGGGCTTTTTTATCTTCCCAGGCAGTACCGTAAACGCGAGTCAACATTTCATTATTGGAATCGCCACGCCAGTAAGCACCAGCAACACGCATCAGTTTGAAGGCTTTCAATTTGCCGGTGGACGGCACATGAGGGCCACGACACAAATCCATCCACTCACCCTGACGGTAAACGGAAATTTCTTCATTGCCCGGCAGATCGTTGATGATCTGAACTTTGTATTCTTCGCCCATGGCTTTGAAAGCACTGGTCGCTTCGTCGCGCGTCATCACTGCACGTTCAATGGCGAGATCCTGCTTGGCGATCTCTTCCATGCGTTTTTCGATTTTGGCCAGGTCATCCATATTGAAAGGACGCTCGTAGGCAAAATCGTAATAAAAGCCGTTTTCGATGACTGGCCCAATGGTTACCTGAGCCCCCGGGAACAAATCCTGAGTTGCCATGGCCAGCAAGTGCGCGGTGGAGTGGCGAATCACATCCACCCCTTCTTCATCACGGGTGGTGATGATGGCTAATTCTGAGTCTTCGCTGATTTTTTCGCTGGCGTCCACCAGCTGGCCATTCACTCGACCAGCAAGGGTCGCTTTGGCCAAACCCGGACCGATGTCCTGGGCTACTTCCATTACAGATACTGCGTCAGCAAACTCGCGTTTACTGCCATCGGGAAGTGTAATAACGGGCATGAAAGATTCCTTAGATTGTTTCACTTTTCAGTGGCAACCCGTACCGGGGGCTGCTTGTTCTTTAACCACTAACCCATACGCAGGGCTAAGGCTGTTGCCAGTGGCAATCCATACAAAGGATTGCATGAATTTTCTCAACGTCTATTCAGGAAGAATGATAAACAAGGGGGAGAAAATCACAGATTAACCAAGATATCATCCTCGTTATAACGCCTCAGTGTCAAGCTTGAAGCAACACGATCATAGGCTTCATGGCTACCGGCAAACATCATGACAAAGCACAAATCACAGCGCGCCATTTGTAAGCCGTCAGTTCTTTCACTACTTTCATTAAGTGCTTAGGAAGAGAGCGTGCCATAACCATCCTTTCAGACCGAAGCCACAATTGTGTGAAGCCCATTTACAACAGAGTTGTCTCGTCATTGCACTTTGCAATACCCCTCCTATTTATAGTTTCTTCTTTAATGAGGATCGCTATGCTGCTGCACCTGCTCAAAACACATTCTCTTGCTTTTCGCCTTGTCGCGAAACCACTCTTCCTATTGACGACAATATTGATCACCAACTCAGGTCATGGGTTCTATAAACACAATGGGACGCCAAACCTTGAGTACATATCTGGCGATTACGCTGAAGAAATTGGTTCAGATATTCCAGAGCCTGCAAAAGAAGTGCTGGCGCTTCGCTTAACAGAACTGGAAGGCAAGCTGACAGAAAGCATCAAAGCGATCAACAACCCAGAGCTCACTGCATTTTACGATTCGGTGTTCAGTGCCCAGAGCCAATATTCACTGACATCACCGGAAGAGCTGATCGACTTGATCAAACAACCCAGTAAAGACAGCGCGCCTTTATCAGTAAAAGACAGCGCTCAAATATACCTGCAATTGATGTTTTTCCTGTCCGCCTATACACACCCAGAGGCAGAGGACTATATTTCATCGGACAAGCTGTCCATTCTGCCCATCACGAACCTGCCATTAGACCTACCCAATGGCCAGTTAGTCAGCCTGTTCATCGATGAAAACCTGTTGACTGGAAAAGCCATCGCGCCGCAGGTCGTATCGCCAAGATCGGCCACCTACCTGTACCAGTCTCCCATTGACGTTTATCTTGCCAAGCTTCCTGACAACACGGTGCTCAAGTTATCTGAAAACAGTTATGAGGCCAGCGTCAAATTGTTATTCCTTCTGTATACGGACTTCATGAATGATATGAAGACGCAACTTTCCAAAAAAACAGATGGGCAACAAACCGCTCACCCTGCCGCAAAACTTAACCCTATGTTTCGTCAATTCAAGGCTTTTCTACAAGACCTTGAACCCTACCTGCCTACTAACCTGATTGATCAATCAAGCTCAACTGCCAGAGCGCTTTCAGAAGTACTCAATACAAAAACTCTGCTAATTTATGATGGGCTTAACGATGAAACGGCCAATGAAAAAATAGTGAAAGATTACAATGCGATTCTGTCATTTCTGCATTCAATGGCTAATAAGCTCGATGTACCGGCCAAAGCATTATCACACCTGAGAATCACCTCCTCTGACGTGAAAAACTGTGCAACCTGTGTTCAGGTCGGTATTGAAGAGTCCGGTGGTGCAGACGCTTCCGCGGAGATCAATGGGGAGCTCAGTGAGCACATGCAGAAAGTACAGGCAATATTCAAGGGCATGCTCGATAAAGAGCGAACCGTCCATATCAACGTCATCAACTCTCTTCTTGCCCACATGAAAAACAACATGATTAACCGTATTAACGAAGAGTTTGAAATCTGCCTGAAACAGATCGCTGAAGAGTACGAGCTGGCTGCAGCTGCTCTCTAAAGCGGCACTGCAACATTGCGCCCGGAACACTCGGGCGCAATTCAGTAACCCCGATATTCACAGAGATACCAGACGCCTTTATTAAGCCGTTTTCAACAACAACGATGTTTCAAGAGCGGTTATATGGCTTTCAAACTGCTGCAGTTCTGCCCTTTTACAGACAGTGTAAAGGTCAATATATGACTGAGGAATGTAATGTTTAAGCAACTGACTCCTGGCCAAACAAGACAAAGCATCCGCAGGCCTGTGAGGTAACAATGGCATATCATTATCAGCCTCTGGTAATGCTTCTGCCGGTGGCACCAATTCATTCTCGATACCATACAGCATACCGGCTAACACTGACGCCAGCGTCAAATAGGGATTGGCATCCGCTCCCGCTACCCGATGCTCAATTCGACGATCTTCACGACCACTGACCGGAATCCGTAAAGAAACCGTTCGGTTGTTATGTCCCCAGCAAGCCTGAAGCGGAACGTACATATCCGGCACCAGCCGCCGGTAAGAATTCACATTAGGGCATAACAAAGCCACGGTTTCTGGCATTAACTCAATGGAACCAGCAATGGCCTGTCGTAACAGAACGCTGTCCTCTCCATCGCTATTGGCAAACACATTCTCACCAACATCATCCTGAAGACTGACGTGTATGTGCAACCCATTACCCGGGTGCTCTTCGTAGGGTTTCGCCATAAACGTGGCTTCATAGTTGTATCGAGCAGCCACTTCGCGGATGAGACGTTTAAGCATAATGGCATGATCGCAGGCCGCCAGAGGGTCATCCCCATGCTTCAAATTAATTTCAAATTGCCCCGGTGCCGCTTCGGCAACTGCGGAGTCCGCTGGTACGCCCTGTGATTTAGCCAGCTGATTCACATCATTAAGAAAGCCGGCAAAGTCGCTCAGGCCATCAACAGAATACACTTGCCCCATGGTTTCACGAACACCACTAACACAGCCTATTGGTGGTTGCAGGGTACCTTCTTTATTGCGTTCAGGATCCACCAGATAAAATTCCAGTTCCAACGCAACCACTGGATTCAAGCCCAACCCGTTAAATCGCTCAACAATGGGTTTTAAAACATTTCTGGGTTCATAGGGAAAATCGCTGCCGTCTTCATTCACCATGGTTAAAAACACCTGGGCGATTTTCTCAGGATCCGTTGCGGAGGGTGCCAGTGTGCCCAATAAAGGAAGGCAAAGGTTGTCAGGCTCCCCAATGGTCATGCCCAACCCTGCTTCTTCTATCGTCACACCGGTGATATCCAGAGAAAACACAGAGCAGGGCAGATAACAGCCTTGTTCAATTTTTTGAAATGAGGATGCGGGCAGCCGCTTGCCTCGGACAAAGCCATTGATATCAGGCAGCAGTGTGTCTATGTATTCTGTCTGAGGATACCGTTCAAGATAATCAGCCAGCTCTTCGGTAAACTTAGGCATACAACAATCCTTTCATGTTCTGGAATCCCAGCCTCCAAGGCCTTTCCAATTATTATTATTCGTATACTTTCAGATCTCATACTGCCCAAAGAACCCGAAGCGTTCAATATTTTAAACACGCTTCCAGAAAAAATGACGCTGAAACGGTCACTTTATCGATAACACCAGCTAAAAGCTAAAAAGACCGCTCAAGCAATATTTACCAGTGAATTAAACTAATATTTATGTATTTTCAAGACATAAATCTATGAGATTTCATGTTAAATATTGATAAACCCCCATGCAAATAAGATCACGGAGTTGAATATGCGGATTGGCGTACCTAAGGAAATAAAAAATCACGAATACCGTGTAGGCCTCACTCCAGCAGCGGTTGCTGAGCTAGTGAATAATGGACACCAAGTGTGTGTTGAAGATCAGGCCGGTGTCGGTGTTGGATTCTTCAACGAAGATTACGAAGCTGCAGGCGCAACCATCCTTGGGACTGCCGATGCCATCTTTGAAGCCGCAGAGCTTATTGTCAAAGTGAAAGAGCCTCAGGCCGTGGAACGTGCCCGGTTAAAGCCTCATCATACCCTCTTCACCTATCTACACCTTGCCCCAGATGTTCCACAAACCAATGACCTGATCAACTCTGGTGCCACCTGCATTGCTTACGAAACCGTAACCGATGCCCACGGCCGCCTGCCTTTACTGGCACCAATGTCTGAAGTAGCCGGTCGTATGTCGATTCAAGCCGGCGCTCGCTGTCTTGAAAAATCCATGGAAGGCCGCGGTATGTTACTGGGTGGCGTTCCTGGCGTAGAACCTGCCAAAGTGGTGATTATTGGCGCTGGTGTCGTCGGTCAAAATGCCACTGCCATGGCTGTTGGCATGGGCGCCAACGTGGTTGTGCTGGATCGTTCGGTGGACGCCCTGCGTAAACTGGACGCCCAGTATGGCAACCGTGTTCGCACGGTATACTCCACAGCGCTTTCCATCGAGCAACATGTCCTGTCTGCTGATCTGGTCATCGGTGGTGTTCTGCTGCCAGGTGCTGCTGCTCCGAAGCTGATTACCAAAGCACTGGTAGAAAAAATGAAGCCGGGCTCTGTGATTGTGGATGTTGCCATCGATCAGGGTGGTTGCGCTGAAACGGCCAAAGCCACCACTCATGCTGAACCAACCTACATTGTTGATGATGTGGTTCACTACTGTGTTGCCAACATGCCGGGCGCTGTTGCCAGAACCTCTACACTGGCACTGAACAACGCTACCCTACCTTATGTTCTGCAAATTGCTAATAAAGGTGCTCGCAAGGCACTGGAAGACAATCCTCACTTGCTGGAAGGCCTGAATGTCTGCAAAGGCATCGTCACCTGCGAATCCGTTGCTGAAGCTCAAAACCTGGCGTATAAGCCTGCTTCAGAAATGGTAAAAGAGATTTAATCTCTGTCTTGATGGCCTTCAATGAAGGCCATCAGATCTATTTACCCCTGTTTTATTCCCTACTGTATTTCCTGCTTTAAAGTAACCACCAGCCTAATATCTGAACGGTTATCAACACTGAAACCCCCTGTAATAATGTCGCTGCCGTCATCGTATCCATCCCCGAAAACTCCGCGATCACCCAGAAGAAACTGTCGTTCATGTGGGCACCGGTCATTGATCCACCGCCACACCCTAGACTCTCTTTTTCAGCGTCCCGGTTTTATGTTGACGTTATCTCGGCACTATTTCACCACTCTGGGCCTATTCCCTACTGTCAATTAGCTAAGAAGCCCAATAACCCTGTCAAAAAATAGACTTTCTTCAGCCGTGATCTTGTTTTTAATAATCCCCAACGACGTTTCAAAAATCTCGTATCTATACTCAGTAGAAATTCCCGGCAATGGGGATCTATAAAAAAAACCAATCGAACCATGGATGGAGATGTACCATGATAAGGCAACTGAAGTTAACCGCACTGTTTACTGCGGCGTTCATTCTTACCGGCTGTGGCGTCATGAAAACCAGCAGCCAAATGGTCGCTGAAGACTACCCCCATAAGAAAAGCTGGTCCCAATGTGCCGTTGAAGGCGGCATGACCCTTGGTGTACCTGCCGCCCTGCACAGCCTGGGAGCCGGTGGTGCCGCCGCGGTTGCTGGCGCCATGGTTGCAGGCATCCACTGCGCTATTGCTGACCAAACACCAACGGCTATCCACTTCGGCTTTGGCTCCACTCATCTGGACGTAAATGATCGGATGATACTGGACGCTGTTGCTGCCCGCCTGGGTAAGAATAAGCGCGTCGAGCTGATCGGACATACCTGCAATATCGGACCCGATCAGGTGAACCAGGTGCTTTCTGAAAATCGTGCCAGCGCCGTTAAAAATTACCTGATGACCCGAGGCATTGCCGCCAGCCGCATCGAAACCAAAGGTGTTGGTTATCGCAAGCCTGCTTTCAGCAACAAAAAGGAAAAGACCCGCATGAAAAACCGTCGGGTTGAAATGATTATCCATCGTTAATCGTTGATGGGTTTGACACAGAAAAAGGTACCAGAAATGGTACCTTTTTTTATGATTGGTTAGAGCGTCATCACTTTCAACAGATCCAAAGCACTGATCAAACCTTTCAGGTTGCCATTTTCAGTGACCATTACCCGATGAATACGGCCTTTCACCATAGCTTCAGCCACATTATACAGCGGGGTATCGCCAGAAACCTCAAACACCATCGGCGTCATGATATCGTTCACCAGCGCTGACTGATCCACCAGATCATGAAAAGAACGCTGATCTTCTGGAGACAGTCCTTTATCTGTCATAGCGTTATAGAAATCGTCATCTCGAAGGGTCATATCCACTAACCCACTGCCAGCCTCACGAACAATGTCGGAAAATGACACAACACCTACCAGCTGACCCGCATTATTGACCACCGGCGCGCCGGAAATGCCTTTATCTGTGAGAAACCGGGCCAGTCGATCCACAGACCAGTCAGAGGGCACTGTGAGTACTTTCTGGCACATAATCTGGGCGGCGGTCATGGTATTTAAAGGGTTATCATTAGTCATGCTCCTGGCTCCCTGAGTCATTTTGTTTCGCTCAGTATGACCATTGCGGACAACCACTATTTTGACTTAAGTCAACAATCCTCACGAACCCCCATCAATCACTGAGCAGTTCATTGTTGAGCTTTTAATCTGGAAAGATATTCTTTTGTTTGCCTGGAACCTACACCAATATCATTTTTAATGGAGTGCACTAATTATCTTGTGCAATCGGACCAGGATCATCCATTGCTATAGTCTGACCTAAGTGATAGAAAGCTCCACAGCATAGACAACGACTCAACAGGCAAGTTTCATGACTGCCTCTGGAACCCATAACAATGAAAACGCTGGTGCTTCTTGCCCACCCCGTGACCGATAGTTTCAACCACAGCATCTTCAACGTGGTCTGCGAACAGCTTGCACTGAAAGGCCATGAGATCAAAACACTGGACCTGTATCTGGAAGATTTCGAAGCCAGAATGAACGCCAGTGAACGTGAAAATTATATGAAGAAAGATAACACCGAAACGGTAGACAAATACGTGAAGCAGCTGCAATGGGCGGAGGCGTTAATTATGGTTTACCCAACCTGGTGGATGGGACCGCCGGCCATTTTGAAGGGGTGGTTTGATCGGGTCTGGTTACCGTCAGTAGTGGCCGAATTTGGCCCGGAAGGCGTCACACCTAAACTCACCAATCTCAAAAAGATTCAGATTATTACGACCCAGGGAGCGTCGAAATGGCGAATGACACTGATCGGAAACCCTCCACGGAAAATGATGACACTCAGTTTAAAAGCGGTCACGAAATGCAAGAATATTGACTGGCTCGCGCTCTACCGAATGGACAAAATTTCCAAACCAGAGCTGAGCCAGTTTCTCGACAAAGTTCGTGAGACAATTAAACGGTTTTAGCCGTTAAGTTTTAATCGTCAGCTTTTAGTCATCAACAATTGATAACTCAGGCACCGCTGGCGCCTGCTGATTGCGAAGCCAGAGTTTCGCTGCCGCATGCCGAGCCATATCCCGATAGATCATGGCAATCTGGGATTCTGGCTCAGAGACCACCGTTGGCGCGCCTTCATCTGCCTGTTCACGAATCATCATAGACAAAGGCAAAGAGCCGAGCAGATCCACACCGTACTGATCAGCTATACGACTTCCGCCGCCTTCGCCAAACAGGTGCTCCGTATGTCCGCAGCTGGAACAGATATGCACTGCCATGTTTTCCACAACACCCAGTACTGGCACTTCTACTTTGCGGAACATTTCGACGCCTTTTTTAGCATCAATCAGCGCCAGATCCTGAGGTGTCGTCACCACTACACTGCCGGATACCGGAATCTTCTGAGCCAGTGTTAACTGGATATCACCCGTACCTGGCGGCAAATCAATGACCAGATAATCCAGATCGTTCCAAACAGTCTGGGTTAATAGTTGGATCAAGGCACCACTCACCATTGGCCCTCGCCACACCACCGGCGTATCTTCTGTTACCAGAAACGCCATGGACATCACCTGAATACCGTGCGCCTCAATGGGAATAAAGAACTTCTCATTCTTCACTTCCGGGCGAGTACCATCAGCAATACCAAACATCTGCCCCATACTTGGGCCATAAATATCCGCATCCAGAATACCCACTCTTGCGCCTTCAGCAGAAAGCGCCAGTGCCAGATTCGCCGCCGTGGTGGATTTACCAACGCCGCCTTTACCAGAGGCCACAGCAATGATGTTTTTCACCCCCGCCATGGTTTCCAGCTCACCCTGAACCGGAGCAGCATCAACCTGCCATTTGACAGACACATCCACCGATTGCACACCCTCAACGTCTTCTATCTTGCTGGACAACATGTGAGCAACGCCCTCACACAAGCCAGTAGCCGGATAACCCAGGGTGAACGCGACCTGAACCTTGCCGTCATCCAACACAAGAGAACTCAGGCAACCGGCATCCAGCAAATTATTTTTCAGGTAGGGATCCTGATAACTGCGAATCGCCGCTTCAATATCAGCACGATCAGGGTTCATGACAACACTCCAGATAATGGAAAAATCTGTTCAACTCAATATAGGCGGACAGTGCAAATTTCAAGGCGCTACTGGTGGACTTGGGCTTATGAACAGGTAATAAATGAAAAAACCTACAAAAGCGCAAAGTAAAGCGAGTAAACAGCTGCAAGAGATCGGGACATTGCGCTTATCGTTTGGAGCAGAATACCAGGAGGCTGACCGAGAATAGCGCCCATTTGAGATTCCAATCACCTTACACTATTGAGCGGTGATGTCGCAGTGAAGATACATAAAAAAGAGCTCTTACACCTGCAATAACAAGCATCACCCAGTATGCCGCTGTCATCCCAAACCAACTGGCGGATAGCCCCGCAGCAAGATAGGTAAATAGCCACCATAAATGAGTCAATGAAAAGTGTGCAGAAAAATACTGTCCCACATCACCCTCACTAGCAACATCATTGATAATTAGACCAGACGTTGTTTGAATGCATGACACCCCAATCCCCAGAATAAAACACATCAACCCAAAGCCCCCCAACCGTGTTCCAGAACCGATATTATCTAACATAAAATAGTTAACAAATTATTAACCAGACAACCAAAAAGGTAGACACAACAAACTTATACTTATTCCAATCAAAGAGATTAATATATCCCCTGATATTTATGCCTCTCAGAAAAAATAAAATATACCGCACAACCTACTGATCAAAACATTCAGTTTAGATATCGGTAACTCCCCAACCCACTCAAAAGACCTGAGTAGTAGCGAAGAGCAGTATTACAATGAGAGAATCAAGAAAATTTTTCATAACAATGATCATCACCTGTTTGGGAATTATTTCTAAGCAAGCATTTGCTGCAGACTTTCGCAGCACTCATGAAACTAATACGTTGTCTCAAAAAACAATTAACCATTTAGAAAGTAGGGTTGGAGAGAACCAAAAAGGTGTTCAGTTCTTGATTCAGCATTCTGAAACCAATCAAAAGCTTACCAAAATCAACGCAGAAACTATTTTAAAAGTTCAGGAGGGTGCTACAAGAAACGAGCAAAAGATTGCGCAAAATAAAGACATTCTGAAAAGTTTGAAAAAAATAACCCATAATACCGATCAGCGCCTGACAGATGTACAGAAGACACTCTACAGTGAAGGTGTCATTCGGGCAAAACAAGCTGCCGCTTTGCATAAAAAACAAATTAGCGGCATGGTGAACATTTCCCAAAATAGTCAGGATATTGAGAAAAACCGACTCTCATTACAAAGCTTAGAAGCCCTGAATGAGCGTCGACTCTCAGACATGCATAACAAAGTCGAAAAAAACAATAAAATCGCACTTTCAGGAATTGCCCAGTCCATGGCGCAAGCAGCGTTACCACAAGCAAGTGGGGGAAATAACATGATTGGTATGGGCGCAGGCAATTATGGTGGCCAATCCGCCGTTGCCATCGGTATGTCCAGTAATTTTGGCGACCAGCACCAATACACGGTCAATGCAAGAGCCAGCTTCTCAAGTACTAAACACGGTGCAGCCGTTGGTATTGGTATGGCATTCTAATGTGAATGCCTGAACTATTGATCACTCAAACACTTTCAGTAGACGATCGCGGGCTGACTGACCGTTGCCCGGATCAATTCCTTGAGACGCCATCACCCTGCGCTGTGTTTTTTGAGCAGCATCTTCCATTTGACGGGTGACTTCTTGACTACGCCCGTCTTCTATTCCCTTCATGATGGACGCTTCCAGGTCTTCACCTTCAAGCACCCGGTTACAAAGAATTTCGTAGTTACGCTCAAACACTGGAAAAGCCACTCGCTGTTCTTCACTGCGCAGCATCATCCAGCCCGTTTCCCGAGCGGCCAGATAGACGGCGATGTGTGACCAGTTATGTTCACGGGTTTGCTGAGGCGAATAACAAGCTTCGTAGTATGCCTGTAGCGGTTCTTTCAAACCCACCTCATCATAACGGAGCTTACACAGCTCGCGGATATCGCTCAAATCGGGGAAAAACTTTGATGTATCCAGCGCTTTTCTGGCCGCCAGTAAAATACGACGGGGGCTGAATTCCTGAAGGGAATTTTTCCAGACCCGTTTGGCACGAATGACATCTTCGTGAGTCTGGAAGGCTCTTTTGAACTTGAGAGGGTACGCATCTTCCAACAATGTGAACATGGCATTAATGGCGTCCACATGGTCGGCACCAGAACGCCCTTGCTGACTGCCGCCAGTGAACTGCTGCTGAGCAGGTGTGGGGTCAGTCGTTGTCTTCGAACTGGAAGCCGTCGTCCCAACTGCGGTCTGTAAGCTTTTCTGCAGTTGATTGGCGAGATCTTTGCCCTGTTTCACTTTGGCTCCGTTTCCACTGGTAGATAACGTGGGATTTAAACTTGTTTTGCCAGGCTTTGCGTGCCTCGCCGGTTTCGTGCCAGTACAGTTTAAAGTCGATCAGCTGTGTGGCAATAAAATCCAGAGGAATGCCCTGATGGGCTTGCAAAAATTCCAGAATTTCCCGGGCAGGCTCAAAATCTTCTGGCAGCGGCTGCACCCGAGCCCCTTCCCTTTGCACGGGCTTAGGCTCTTCTTGCCCAAAAATAGGGTGCTCATCATGCACTTCAGATTGCTTATTCAGCATCCAGGTCGGCATGCCTGCATTCAGTTTTCTCTGATTTCTTCGATTTTCGTCAGTCATTTAATCAACAATACCTGCACTGCCGGTTGTGGTCTAGCACTCTCTTTCACCGTTTTTTTAAAAACAGTTCTCATTATACGGCAGTAGTTTGCGGGCAAACTGTGCCGCAGGCAATGCGTAAAAAACGTGAGCTTGGTATGGCGAGACCGATTTTATACCCATTCTATCAGGCATCGGCACCAGAGCTTAATGATCATTTCTTATGAGATGGATTATTCTCAGTCTAAGTAGTTGACCAAATGAAATCATATTTTCTGAGCAAGTGGCCAGCCACTCTCGGCAACAAGCTCCTGCGTTGCACTACCTCCTGCATCCATGCAGTCGTGCTGCGTTACAACTCTGGTCACATAGCTACCACCCACAGGGCGTAAAGGCTATGCTCCCGGCGTTGTGCCTTGCATAGTAACTATCCACTCACCCAGAAATATTCGATTCCATTTGCACAACTACTTAAAGATAGGCATCCGCAGAGTTTACCATGGGTTTTCCGGCTCACTCTTTGTATAATGATCCATTACTTTTCTTTTAGCCGCCAGTAACAGAATTCACGAATGAGCCAACGTAACATACTTGTCACCAGTGCCCTGCCCTACGCCAATGGCCCTTTGCACATGGGGCACCTGGTAGAATACATCCAGACCGACATTTGGGTTCGGTTCCAGAAACTGTCTGGCAATAAGTGCACCTATGTGTGCGCGGACGACGCCCACGGCACCGCCATCAGCCTGCACGCCGAAAAGCAGGGCATTACCCCGGAAGAATCCGTGGCGCGCATCAACGTGGAGCGAGTAAAAGACTTCGGCGAATTTCATGTGGAATTTGATAACTACCACTCCACCCACTCCGAAGAAAACCGCCAGCTCTCCGAATCCATCTACCTCGCACTGAAAGAAAAAGGGCATATTGCCAGCCGTAACATCGTGCAGGCTTACGACCCGGAAAAAAACATGTTCCTGGCCGATCGCTACATCAAAGGCGAATGCCCAAAGTGTGGTGCAAAAGATCAGTACGGTGATAACTGTGAAGCCTGTGGTGCCACCTATTCTCCGGCGGAATTGAAAAACGCTCGTTCAGCCATTTCCGGTGCGACACCTATCGAGAAAGAAAGTGAACACTTCTTCTTCAAACTTTCTGACTTCGATGGTTTCCTGAAAGAGTGGACCCGCTCCGGCACTATCTCTGATGAGATTGCCAACAAACTGGCCGAGTGGCTGGACACCGGTTTGCAGGATTGGGATATTTCCCGTGACGCGCCTTATTTCGGTTTTGAAATTCCTGGTGAGCCGGGCAAGTATTTCTATGTGTGGCTGGATGCGCCAATCGGCTACATGGCAGCCTTTGAAAATCTGTGCGCCCGTCGTGACGACCTGGATTTTGATGATTACTGGAAAAAAGACAGCCAGTGTGAAGTTCATCATTTTATTGGCAAGGACATTGTAAACTTCCACTGTCTGTTCTGGCCAGCCATGCTGCACGGCGCCAACTACCGCACGCCAACCCGCGTCAACGTTCACGGTTACCTGACCGTCAATGGCGAAAAGATGTCCAAATCCCGCGGCACCTTTATCACCGCCCGCACTTATCTGGAACATCTGGATCCGGAATACCTGCGTTATTACTACGCGGCAAAACTGTCCAGCCGTATTGATGACCTTGATCTGAACACCGACGATTTCATTCAGCGAGTGAACTCGGATCTGGTGGGCAAGGTGGTCAATATTGCCAGCCGTAACGCCGGTTTTATTAAGAAGCGTTTCGACAGCAAGCTGTCTGCCACGGATATTGCGCCAGCACTGACTGCAGAATTCCAGTCAGCGGCTAGCCGTATTTCTGATTGCTACGAAGGTCGTGATTTTGGCAAAGCCATGCGCGAGATCATGGCGCTGGCGGACAAAGCCAATGCCTGGATTGACGAAGTGAAGCCTTGGGTAGTCGCCAAAGAAGAAGGTAACTCTCCTGAAAAGAGGCAAGAACTGCACGACATCTGCAGCACAGGTATCAATCTGTTTCGCCTACTGATGATCTACCTGAAGCCTGTTCTGCCCGCCATGGCAGAAAAAGCAGAAGCCTTCCTGAATGTTGAACCATTAACCTGGCAGGACAGTCAGCACATTCTGACCGATCACGGAGTGAATAACTTCACACCGCTGATGACTCGGGTAGAATCCGATAAAGTGGCCGCCATGATCGAAGCCAGCAAGGAGGTTCTCGCCAAAATGAGCGAAGCACCAAAAGAAAAAGAAGCTGCCTCTTCCTCTCAGTGGCTGGAGAAAGAGCCCGTTGCCGATGAAATCACCTTTGATGATTTTGCCAAAGTGGATCTGCGCATTGCCAAAATCGTCAACGCTGAACACGTAGAAGGCGCTGGCAAACTATTGCGTCTGACGCTGGATATCGGTGAAGACAAACCACGGAATGTGTTTGCCGGTATCAAGTCCGCTTACGCACCAGAAGCGCTGGTTGGCAAACATACGGTAATGGTCGCCAATCTGGCACCCCGTAAAATGAAATTTGGTATCAGCGAAGGCATGGTTCTGGCTGCCGGACCTGGCGGTAAAGAGCTATGGATTCTTGAGCCCCACGAAGGCGCTCAACCTGGCATGCGCGTGATGTGATCTTTTTTCGCGCACTATTTTATCGCGCAACTTATCACGCAAAAAAAGCCCCGCAGTGTCGGGGCTTTTTTATTTAAACGGATTCAACTTCTTCCTGAGTCAGATAGCGCCATTCACCGGCGGCTAATTGCGCATCCAGTTCAATTTCACCGATCTGCTCACGATGCAACCCGACCACTTTATTACCCGCCGCCGCAAACATCCGTTTTACCTGATGGTACTTTCCTTCTGTGATGGTCAACAGCACTTCATTGGCAGAAATCATTTCCAGCACGGCAGGCTTTGTGGGTACTTTCTCCGCTTTTAATGCCACGCCTTTGGCAAACCATTCCACCATCTCGGTCATCTTATCTTCAAGAATAGGGTCTGCCAGCCAGACACGGTAACGTTTTCCACAGGCTTTTACCGGCGAGGTCATCCGGTGGGACCACTGACCATCATCAGTAATCAGCACCAAACCTGTTGTGTCCGCATCCAAACGACCGGCAATGTGCAGTGAGTACGCCTTAGGAATATCCAGCAAAGAGAGAACGGATGGATAAACTTCATCCACATTGGAGCAAAGGGTATCCATTGGTTTGTTCAGCATAATATAACGAATACCACGGACACTGACCGGTTCATCCAATAAGCGTACATCACAACCATCCGGCACTTTAAACGCCGGATTCTTAATCACAACGCCATCACAGGTGACTTCACTGCGATGCAGACATTTTTTGGCATCAGCGCGGGAGAGTTCGGTACTTTCGCAGAGGTATTTATCGAGACGCATGGCTTAAACCGGAGAAATCGGGGCATCATAATCCTCTGAGGAATTAATGTCACTCTCACAGACTCAAGATCATTCTGAACTTAGCCCGCTTATGGAAGTCTTTATAAATCTACCATATCAAAAACAACATGATATCTATGTATTTCCCAACATGCTGCGGAACATCTACTACTCAATACAGAAGAGTAGAACCACAAGACGAAAATGTCTCAAAAAAAAGAGCTGCACAACCTCAAACCCCAATCATTCATCGTAAAACAATCCACGCAGCCTCCAAAAATCACCTCTTGAATGATGAGATATTAACCTCAAACTATGATTGCACTATCGGTTTATTACTGAATGACGATCTCGATGAGATTATCGCAAACAACAATCGATATGCGTTCACCCTCCTGTTAAGTGCAATGAGTAATAGCGACAATATCACTTTTGAGACCGTGCTATCTAAAAGGCCGGATTTGCTAACCATAGAAGATGACAAAGGTAATCTATTATTAAATATTGCGGACAGGCCAGATTTAACAATATTTCTTCAGATAATAATTAATCAATTAATTCCTGAACTGAATAGAGAACAAATATTACGCAACGGTACTCCATTAATAAGATATCCACTCTCTACCTCTGACGAAAAAAAAAACCATTACGAAGCACTATTATCAAAATGCATTCTTGAAAACCCTAAAAATATTTATTTGATCCGGAAAATTTCTAAAATCCTTGCTATGAAAGTAAAAGCCACGAGTAATGATGAATGGCAAACATACGTCGATTATCATCAAGCTGCGCAGGAGCAACTCAACTTTCCCACCAGCAAGTTATTCGATATCACATCCAAAGAAACGTTCTCGACACAACTCCTGAAAGTTTCAAGTTCACAGGAAAATCATATTATTGATTTGCTAAGCGCGATCTACCGCATACCTTCAATACTGCTAGAGAAGAAGAATCCTTTTGATACCGACCGCATCTACCAAATTTACAGCAATTTTAACTATATAGGCAGAAATCACACCGTACATGAACAGTGGCGGAAGCCAGAAAGCATCTCCTCAACACACCAATTTCAGCTTTTAGATGAAATTGGGTATTCAAAGATACCAAGCCAATTAATGAAAAATCTGAATCCATTAAAAAAACGTTCTGCCTACTATCGTGAGCGCCCTTACACAAATGACCAGCAATACTCTCTGGCTCAGAAAAACAGTCAACTTAAAATACCCTACGTTGCAGGTACATCAGGTATTTCCAACTGCTTTTATGCCGCTTACCTCCTATTAAAAATTCCTTTTGAGTCAGAAGAAGGACAGCGTTTAGTTCATATTGTGTCTGCAGCCCAAGTCGCCACAGGAAGCCAAACATTTCAGGAAGGGTTTGCTATTACCCATGCGTACTTTAACTGCGCTGGTAAAGTTTATAAGGATTTCAAAAATGGGAAGGGCGCTTTCACTCCCTTACCCCCATCATACGCCAGTAAATGAACCCCAAGATTATACCCAGGAACTCTGCTTTTTGTCGCGCTTCAACATCGGCAAAATCAAACCTAACAGTATGCCCAATAATACGGTGCCGCCACCAAACAGATACCAACGCAGACTGTCGTCTTTCATCAACTGCTGATTTTCCGCTTCCACTAACTGAACCTGATTTTTCAGATTCTCATTTTCTTCCACTAACTGTTGATTGCGGCGGTCGATGGCCAGAGGGTCGGCTGTAATTTCCTGCAGATGTTTCATCTCACCCTGTTGTTGCTCCAAACGGTTTTCGGTTTTGCCCAACTCACTGGACACTTCCTGCAACTGGTTATCACTTTCTGCCAACCGCTGTTCAAGGTTACGGTTTTTGTCTGTCAGTGTTTTATTTTGCTCCTGAAGCACAGGCACCTGACGAAACGCCGGTGGGTTATTCATCAAATACTGAGAGGGAATATACCCTTCCGTCTCGCCATTACGGACTTTGGTGTAACCATTACCGGAATCTTCTTCCAGCAATTCCAACGCCGTTCCGGTTCGAATACCCCGGTGAATAATCCGATACTCATTGCCCGGACCAACCCGCATGGGCACATAGGTAATATCCGTCACGTATCGCGTTTCTGCAGCCGCCTGCCCAAACCATAATACACTGTAGAAAACGGAGAGAGTAGAGAGAATAGCCAGCCATCGCTTTTGCATTGTCAAAGGAACCACTACTACTTGTTGAATCAGGTTGTTGACTCAGATAATTGTTGAATCAGATAGAATAAATCGGAATCAGGGTAACACTTTCTTGAAAGGTTTCACCGTCACCTGACGATAAACACCGGCATCAATATAAGGGTCAATATCCGCCCAGGCCTGAGCCGCTTCGAGACTGTCAAACTCCGCCACAATAAGGCTGCCCGTAAAGCCGGCTTCGCCCGGATCGTTACTGTCAACCGCCGGACAAGGACCCGCCAGAATCAAACGACCTTCGTCTTTCAATTGCTGCAGTCTATCCAGATGCGCTGCTCTTACCGTCATGCGCAGTGGCAAACTGTTCTCCACATCTTCACTGATGATGGCGTAAAGCATTTACTTCTCCTCAGGCTGAATATGCTTGGAAATAAGCAGGAATTGGCCAATAACGAACAGGAACGTCAGAATCAGACTACCGAACACTTTGAAATCCACCCAGATATTGTGGAAGGTGAACGCCACAAACAGGTTTGCTGCACCCAGCAGAAGAAAGAATACCACCCAGCTGATGTTCATTTTCAACCAGATATCTTTTGGCAGCGTTAAGGCATGGCCCATCATCCGTTCCAGCAGGGTTTTCTCACCAATAAACTGACTGCCCAGAAACGCCACCGCAAAAATCCAGTTAACAATGGGCGCTTTCCATTTCAGAAAGGCTTCATCATGAAAGAACAGCGTCATACTGCCAAACAATACCACCGCCACCAGCGTGACAATATGGGCCTTTTCCAGCGTCCGGTTTTTCAGGAACAGACTGCCGTAGATAATGACTGACGTCACCATCAGCACCAGTGTTGCGCTGAATGGGCCGCCCAGTTCAAACGCATTTGCCCCCACTTCCACTGTCCGAGGGTCCATTTTGTACACGACAAAAAACAGTATCAGGGGAATAAAATCGATTAGTTGCTTCATATTTTATCTATCAGGTTACAATGGCAGTGATGCAATCTTTGCAAACGTACATAATAAACTAATTGAATGACAGGGTATGACACAAATTTGATTTCTATTGATTTGCACAGCCACACCACAGCCTCCGATGGGACACTTGATCCAATTGAGCTCTGCAATCGAGCACTGGAGCGTAACGTGAATGTACTGGCCATTACCGACCACGACACCGTGGCAGCGCACCACTTTCTGCAAAAACACTGGCAGAATGATGACCTTCAGCTGATCTCCGGTATTGAGCTGTCCACCACATGGTCTGGCGCTGAAATCCATATTGTCGGTTTGAACTTCCCTCTGGATCATCCGGATCTGCCCATGGTGGTTAATGCCCAGGGCGAATCCCGCCGGCAGCGTTCCCACCATATTGCCGAACGTCTTGCCCGCCGTTTGCCGGACTGGGAAGCTGACGCCATTTTTGAACAAGTACTGGACATCGCCATTGCCAAACAGCGGTGCAGTGAACACGGTTTTGAATTAACACCGGGCGACATTCAAATTGGCCGGCCACACTTTGCCCGCTGGCTGATCAATCAAGATTATGTGAACAATATGGACAGCGCGTTCCGTAAATATCTGGACAACAGCAAGATAGGCAATCTCAAAGCCTTCTGGCCAAGAATGAGCCAGGCTGTGGCATGGATTCGAGTCCTGGGCGGTACGGCTGTTCTGGCGCACCCGGGCAAGTATCGTATGACTGCCACCAAGCTCCGTGCATTGATCAAAGACTTTAAACTGGCCGGCGGCCACGCCATGGAAGTGCAGGGTTCCAATCACCCACAAAGTCAGATTGACCAGATCGCCCGATACTGTCAGGACTTTGAATTACTCGCCTCCCAGGGCAGTGATTTCCACACGCCAGACTACCCCTGGGTAGATATTGGCAGACTCCCGCCAAAACTGCCCAACGGGTTAGAGCCTGTCTGGTCGCAATGGCTAGGAGGCTGACCGGGAATAGCGCCCGTAGCGAGAGCAAACTGATTTGAATCAGTTTTTGAGGTGTTTTGAGGCGAATAGTGGTTCTATTTAACGAAAAACACCTCAAAAAATGACCAAATTCAGATTGCTCGCAGTAGGGCAGTCTGTTCTCGGCCAGCCTCCTCAACCACGCCTTTTATTCCCGCCAGCTTCGGTGCTATGATGCGCCAGCTTCTGCGCCTTCATGATATAAACGATCATTGATTGAAGGCTCTTTTTATCATCACCCTGCATACGTCTGAGCGGTGGCCGACAAACCACTCTTCAAGCTTGAGCAGAGTGAACCCATGCAGTGCTGTCGATTACCATGAGCCAGTTCTTCCAGATTCATCCGGAAAACCCACAGGCCCGACTGATTCGTCAGGCGGTAGACATTGTTCGCAATGGTGGTGTCATTGTTTACCCGACAGACTCCGGTTATGCCCTTGGCTGCCTGATTGGCGATAAAAAAGCCGTTGACCGTATACGCGCCATTCGTCGTTTGGATGAAAAGCACAACTTCACTCTGGTCTGCCGGGATTTATCGGAATTGGCAAATTTTGCCCAAGTGAATAATACCCAATACCGAATGATCAAAAACCATACCCCCGGGCCCTATACCTTTATCCTTAAAGGTTCGAGAGAAGTCCCCCGTCGGTTAATGCACCCCAAACGAAAGACCATCGGCATCCGAGTTCCTGATTGCATCATCGCCCAGCATCTGCTGGAAGAACTGAACGAACCCATGCTCAGCTCCACCCTGCAATTACCTGGCGATGAGTTTCCAATGATGGATCCTTATGAGATTCGTGATGTTCTGGAAACGCAGCTGGACCTTATTATTGATGGCGGTTATTGCGGAACAGAGCCGACAACCGTGGTCAGTTTGATGGAAGACGCCCCAGAAATACTCAGAACCGGTAAAGGTGACCCGACTACCTTTCTCTAATGAGCCACTGAAAATTATCTGTCATTACAAAAGCACCTTCGGATATTAACCTTGGCAGAAATCCACACACCCGCGCAAGGTACTGTATTGTCCCTGACCTGAAGAAACCGATTAAAGAATCATAAGCCCCACTCTAATACTTCCCCACCTAAACCATCGAATAATCAGCACCAGATAAACAGCTATTACCAATGAGTTTGGCGACTACATGGAACCTTATACTTTTCCCGCTGTCTGAAGAACCAAGGTTCCTATTTAAATGTCATTATAAGGAGATTTTTTATATGGATAGCTTAAATAATGCATCACCCCCCTGGGATTACGCAGTCAGCCCTGACCCTGACCCTGCCCCGCTCTCCCGTAGCCCGCAATCAAGTGCCAGAAACCAAATCGATTCTGGCGAACTAAGCTTCAGCAGCACAGCTGAGAGAACTTCCATTCGAATCAGAAATACAGGCAATATAACCGCGAATGGTTTCGAAGTCTCTGATGGCAAAAAAATACGGACATTCAACTCAATAGACGCCCTGTTAAACGATCCAGATCTATGGAGTAAATTCAAAAAATCTGGGCACTATACAGTCGAGACAGCTTGTAACAACGTATCTGAGGACACACTCAAAGAATCTCTAAAAAAAGACATAAAACCCTTTATCAACTTTTTTAATCACGTAAGAAGAATAACGATTCGACCAGCTAACAGCCGGCTCCAATCACCACGTTCAATGTTTTTACCAAGTACCGGACAAGCCTTCTCACTTCAAGACGATGACGATTTGTCACTTGTACGGAGCGATGAAGAACTTGCTCGTGCTCTACAGGAGCAATTCAATCGCGAGGCTGAAAACCCCGGCAGCTCATTGGGCAGCCAATATCCAAACACTACAACACGCCAACTTAACCGTTCAACTAGTGAAATTTTGGCTACCGTCCTGACTCCTGAAGAACTTGAAGAAGCCCGAGAAGCACAGAGACAACATAATCAGCAACAGAATCTTAATGCTGACCACATTTCTAGCTCAAATACTGCAGCCCAAAGGCTTGTCGATTCTAGAGATGGAATTAGGCACCCTGCAAAGGTAACCGTGCAAACACGCTTAGAAACGTTCAATGGCCATGAAGCCGTGTTTGATCGTTTAGGAATACCAGTTCTTCAATTGGCAATTAACGGGCTCTTCTGGGACAGTGAACCCGATAGGGTCAAGTGTTTCTGCTGCAACAATGGTCTTCAGAACTGGAATCAAGGCGAAGACCCTGCTGTTGAAATGGCCAAATGGTACGGAGCTATTAATGTAGTTCAAGGAAACCAGACAACCTCTTGCCGCTTTGTCAGAGCAATGATCAATGACGATGAAACAGTCTCTCAACTATTTATGGAAAATAACGGCAATGGTATACACAGCCGAGAGATGCGTTCTATGAACAACAGCAGGGAGCTCAGACGATCAAATAACCCTTTTTCATTCAGTAGAGAAAACCTATCTGGACATGGCCGGATGCCTGCGACCTTGTATGAATTAGAGCACGGAGAAACACGGGAAGAAGCCAACGCTCGAATATTGGGTCGTCATGCACCCGGCTTTGCTAATGAACTCCCATCGACATCAGGTGCATCAAGAAGAAATAATAATGATGTGGAAATGATTGATCCGCGGCCAGGAAACGCCTCTACAGAAGACCCACTCCTCAACATTGAACAGCACCCACCGAGGGAGCAATGGGAAAGACTGCGTAAAGTTGAGCAAAGCACTAAATGTAAAAATCTGAATTGCAGAAATCCAGCTGAAGTTACTTTAAGCTGCGGACACATATCGGCCTGCATGCCTTGTGCCGAGGCACTACAGCAAAAAGCGCTAGAAGACAGGAAATGTTTTGTCTGTGGCGAAAAAAGCACACTTTTTCTGCGAACCTATCGTGTTTAATCAACCGTACGTAATAAAAAATACTTGAATAATTGCACACACAAAAGATGACCAGCCTTCAAGGGGCTTTTACCACAGCAAAAACTGTCGTAACCTCTGCAGTTCAGGATGAATTCGGGAGAACCCCTTGAGCGCTGTAGATCCTCAGTCGCGCGTATTATCAGGCATGCGGCCAACCGGTCGGTTACACCTTGGACATTATCACGGTGTATTAAAAAACTGGCTGGCATTACAACACGAATATGACTGCTTCTTTTTTGTTGCCGACTGGCACGCACTGACCACCCATTACGAAGACCCACACCACCTGCAGCAACATATGGTGGATATGGTGATTGACTGGCTGGCAGTTGGCGTGAACCCGGGTTCTTCTACAATTTTCATTCAATCCCGCGTACCAGAACATGCCGAGTTGCACCTGCTGCTTTCCATGATGACGCCGCTTTCCTGGCTGGAACGGGTGCCTACCTATAAAGATCAACAGGAAAAGCTACGGGAAAAGGATTTATCCACCTACGGTTTTCTGGGTTATCCATTACTGCAAAGTGCGGACATCCTTGCCTATCGTGCTGGCAATGTACCCGTTGGCGCAGATCAAGAGTCTCATGTAGAAATGACCCGGGAAGTGGCCCGCCGCTTCAACCATCTCTATGGCCGTGAACCCGGCTTTGAAGAACAGGCAGAAATGGCCATTAAAAAGATGGGGAGAAAGCAGGGCGATCTATACCGCAAACTGCGCAAAACCTACCTGGAAACAGGCGATGATGACGCCCTTGATACGGCAAAGGCCCTGTTGCGGGAGCAAAACAACATTACTCTCGGAGATCAGGAGCGGCTGTTCGGTTATCTGGAAGGTACCGGAAAAGTCATTCTGCCAGAGCCTTTAGCCCTGATGACGCCTCAGGCAAAAATGCCCGGACTGGACGGGCAAAAGATGTCCAAATCTTACAACAACACCATTGCACTTCGGGAAAGCCCGGACGATGTGGATGCGAAAATCCGCAGAATGCCCACAGACCCGGCGCGTATTCGTCGCAATGACCCCGGCAATCCACTGAAATGTCCGGTGTGGCATTTTCACACGATCTATTCTGATGAACAGCGTCAGAACTGGGTTCAGGAAGGTTGCACCAGCGCGTCCATTGGCTGTCTGGATTGCAAAAAGACAGTAGTAGAAGCCATACAGGCAGAGCTTGAACCGATTCGCATCGAAGCCCTTGAGCTGGAAAACAATCAGGATGTAGTGAAAAGCATTATCACGGAAGGTTGTGAAAAAGCCCGTGATGAAGCTCAGGACACGTTAAAAGAAGTGCGGGATGCCATGGGGCTGAACTACCGTTAAACGCCTTTCTCTTTTCTGCAGCATTGAGGCGTATTCCGTTAGCCGTTATCCGTAAAAGCAGACGCTGATCGGCTCTTATGGATAACGGGATACGGAAAACGCCATCCTCACGGAAACCCCTCTCTGGACAGAAATCCAGCCAACAGGCATGATGGAACTGAACACCAAATAAACCATCCAAGTTGTCACACCCGAAAAAGGTAAACCGCCCATGACCACGACGGAAGCCGTGGCCGATCAGCAGGATCATGCAGCAACTCCGCCAGACGTATCGGACGTTGCCATTGAAAAGGTAGAGCGCTCACCGGCCAAAGTGCTGGGGCAGCCCTTTACCAAACTGCCCGATGATCTCTACATTCCACCGGATGCTCTGGAAGTATTCCTTGAGGCGTTTGAAGGCCCCTTGGACCTGCTGCTTTATCTGATCAAGCGCAACAATATGGATATTCTTGATATCCAGGTAGCGCAGATCACCAAACAATATATGGATTACGTCGAGCTGATGGAAAGCAGCCAGTTTGAACTGGCAGCGGAATACTTGGTAATGGCGGCAACTCTGGCGGAAATCAAATCCCGCATGCTGCTGCCCCGTTCTGCGGAAGCGGAAGAAGAAGAGGACGATCCACGGGCTGAATTGGTTAGACGCCTGCAGGAATACGAACGCTTTAAAACCGCTGCTGAAAACATCGATGAACTGCCACGCCTTGGGCGTGATAACCATCTGACCCGAGTTCAACCGCCAGAACTGGAACGAACACAGACCCACCCCGATGTGGATCTGCAGGAGATCCTGGTGGCGCTCAGTGAAGTCATGCGCCGGGCAGACATGTTTGAACACCACCATGTTACCGAAGAAGCGCTGTCCGTTCGTGAACGAATGAGCGAAGTGCTGGCCATGCTGACTTCGGAACGCTTCACTCCTTTTGTGGCGCTTTACCGGGTCAGCGAAGGCCGGCTCGGGGTTGTGGTAACGTTTATGGCCATTATGGAACTGATCAAAGAATCCTTGATCGAATTGGTACAAAGCGAACCTTTTGGTCCTATCCACGTTAAGGCACGGATCGAATAACCGGATACTGACTATGAGCGAAAAACCTGAACTCTCCCTGATTCTGGAAGCGGCCATCATCGCCAGTGGCAAACCATTGAACATTGATCAGTTGGCTGCACTGTTTCCAGAAGAAGAACGCCCCGATGGTAATGCAATCCGCGAAGCACTGGTGAAAGTATCCGAAGCCTGTGAAGGCAGAGCTTTTGAACTGAAGCAAGTTGCCTCCGGTTTTCGATTTCAGGTGCGCCAGTCCATGACCCAATGGATTGGTGGTTTATGGGAAGAAAAACCGCAACGATATACCCGGGCACTTCTGGAAACACTGGCATTAATTGCCTATCGCCAGCCCATTACCCGGGGTGAAATTGAAGACATCCGTGGCGTTAGCGTCAGCAGTAACATCATTCGCACTCTGCAGGAACGGGAGTGGGTGCGAGTGGTTGGTCATCGGGATGTGCCCGGACGACCGGCTATGTTTGCCACCACCCGTCACTTTCTGGATTACTTCAATCTGACCAATCTGAATGAGCTACCGCCTCTTTCAGAAATTCGTGATCTGGAAGAAATTGCCAAGTCTCTCAATTTTGATATTCCTGAAGAGATAGCCGAAGCCATTGCTGCAGGTAACCTGGAACAACCAGAAGAAGAGATCAAAGAAGAAGACGTCAAAGAAGAGCCTGCACGTTCTGCACAAGATTTGTTTGATGAGCTGGACGCAATGGAAGCGGATCTACCCACAGGCTTTGATGACCTGATTAAAAAGCAGAAGGTCACTGTCGTTGACGTCAGCAACGAGTCAGGTGTGATATCAGAAACACTGGATGAAAGTGAAATAACACCAGATGCTGTCAATATAGAGGTATCAAAACCCACCACTCTTACCGATGATGAGAGCCCCGCCACACCCACAGAAGAACCCGATGAAACGGTTCACTGATCATCAACATTTCTATTTTTCAATGGTTAGCGATGCTATGTTGAGCGTCATGTTTTCTTGACGCTCGATGTATCAAGCTGCATTTAACTCGCAGGTAAAAGCATGATTGATCAGTGTGTCCGGAAAACTATAACCACTTCAGCTGCCGCTTAATATGATGCGTGCCAGGCGACGATTGTGAACAGTTTCTAACCCGGATATTTCATAAACATGCTCCCATTCACACTTATCCTCTGCCGCACTAAGGGAGCTTTACTCAGTCGACCGCACTCCCCGGTATTTATGCCCTGTGGGTACGGCGCTCCATCGCAAAATCCCTTAGTACGGCAAATGCCTGTGCGAGATTCGGGGCAGTTTATGAAATATCCGGGCTAAGCAGGCTCCTGTTTAACTGGGGTCTGTTGTTCTTCCTGCTCAGTACAAGCAGCACCTGCACAGGCAATAACAATCAGAAGCACCGCCAGAATCTGCTCCATTGCCAGCGTTTCATGCAAAATCATCCAGCCACTCATCATGCCCACCACTGGCTCGAAACTGAGCAGTGTGGCAAATGTTTTCACAGGTAACTGACGAAGAGCCACCATTTCCAGGGTGAATGGAATCACGCCAGAAATAATGGCAATCAGTAACGCGATACCAACGACACCCGGCGTCAGGTTGGCACTGAAAAACTCTTCAGCCCCAAAGGGTATGGAGATCAAAGCTGCAATCACCATACCCAATGCAGGCGTTTGCATGCCATAATGCTTACCTGCCGATTTGCCAGAGACGATATACACACCCCAACAAATCGCCGCTCCGAATGCCCACAGCAACCCTACGGCATCAAGATCGTCGACAGGTGACGTTAATGGTGTAACCAGCAATAACCCTGTCATCGCTATCCCGACCCACATCAGATCTTTTATTTGCCGGGAATACAGAACTGTCACCGTTAACGGCCCAAGAAACTCAATCGCAACAGCAATGCCCTGTGGGATACGAGCCATTGCGTAATAAAAAAGAATAATCATGCCTGCCAGTGAAGCACCATAACAAAAAAGGTAACGCCCACTGGCCCAGTCAAGCCGAACTCTCCAGATCCGCAGCAGCCACGACATGATCAGCGCGGCGCCCAATATTCTTGCGGTCGCAATGCCTTGCACCCCAAGCACATCGAACACATTTTTAGACAGGCTCAGCCCCAATTGAATCGATATCATCGACAGAACAAGGCAAAAAATCGAAATCAGCTTGTAAAATGGAGGCTGCATAATTGCTTCACAACACTATTTGTGTGACCTTACTTTAAGTACCCAACCATATGAAATCATATTTTCTGGTTCAGTGGTCAGCCACTCTGCGGCGTTACATCTGCGATCACATAGCTACGGCTATGCTCACTCCAATGTGCCTTGCATAGTAACTAACCACTAAGCCAGAAATATTCGATTTCATATGATCGGGTACTTAGTAACAATCTGGATATGATCAAACGTTTTCTAGGTCGTAGTAAAAACTGAAACAACGATCATTGAACACAATCAAATCAGAGTTGAAACACATGATTCATATCAGCCTTTCAAACGCCAATTACCTATATATTGAAATTGATGGAAAAATTTACCCTGGGGAGATGGAGTCAGCAGTCAATCAATTTCTACGACTCGCCTCAGACCTCACTTCTGGCCAGTTACTTTACAAAATAGAGCACTTTTCCCTTCCCTCCCTGAGCGCTGTTGCTATCAAGCTTCGTCACTTACCCGAACTCTTCAAATGCATTCAAAAATTTGATCGCGCGGCCGTCGTCACTGACAAAAAATGGCTGCAAACTGTTGCGGAATTGGAAGGTAAATTAATGCCCGGACTGGAAATCAAAGGCTTTGATCTGGACAATTTTTCAGCGGCAGAAGCCTGGCTAGCTGCGTCTTAACCGTTAGCCATTAAGTACCTAACCATATGAAATCGAATATTTCTGGCTTAGTGGTTAGTTACTATGCAAGGCGCAGCGGAGTGAGCATAGCCGTAGCTATGTGATCGAAGCTGCAACGCAGTAGAGTAGCTGTCCACTGAGTCAGAAAGTATGATTTCATATGGTTGGGTACTTATGACCATGAACACACTGATTGTTTCTGACATCTTTGGCAGAACTGACGCACTTGAAGCGCTCGCACAAAGCCTGTCTGGCCACGTGAATATTTTGGATCCCTATGATTCCGTAAAACCCGGTTTCTCTTCAGAATCTGAGGCATATGAAGCATTCACCCAATCTGTCGGCATGGATCGTTATGCAGCGCTAGTGGCAAAAACAGTGTCCAGGTATACAAAGCCACTCACCTTAATCGGTTTCAGTGCCGGTGCATCGGCCATCTGGATAACCTCCGATCATCCCGCCATTCCATCAGGATCAACAGCAATCTGCTTCTACGGTTCTCAGATCAGACACTGGGAACAAATCAACCCAACCATCCCAACGCATCTTATTTTTCCTGAGCATGAAAAACACTTTGATGTGGCTCTCCTTATGGATAGCCTCTCACAGAAAGAAAAGGTGACCGTTGAGCAAGTGCCTTACCTACACGGATTTATGAATAAACAGTCGATGCAGTTCAATCATAAGGGCTACCACGCCTTTATTCAGCAGCTAAGCCATAAGGGGAGAAGCAATAAATAATTTACCCGCCACCCGTCATTCCCACGCAGGTGGGAATCCACCACGAACAGTGGATCCCCGCCTTCGCGGGGATGACGATGGGATGAATCTGAATACCTCCCCCTTAAGATGATTTGATATCGCTGGCTATAGCACCTCCCTACCTCCATAAACAACCTTCCTACATGGTTTGAGCACCCAATGGGAAAGCCCCTCATTGTCACTCAACTGCACTCCCGTTATACTGCCCGTCCTCTTGTTAAATTCCAGGCGGCGATCCCGCCAATACTTCATGACCACAGAAACTACACTCCCTCCGCAGGGCGAAAAGCTGCAGAAAATCCTGGCGGGCGCCGGCCTTGGCTCGCGCCGTGAGATGGAGCGCTGGATCACCGAAGGACGCATTAGCGTCAATGGTGTTAAGGCCACATTAGGTGACCGGGCTACCGTGTCCGACACCATCGCCGTTGACGGCCGCCTGATTAAACTGGATGCCTATGCCTCCGGCGTGCGACGTATCATTGCGTACAACAAGCCAGAAGGTGAAATCTGCACCCGTTCTGACAAAGAAGGCCGCCCGACCGTATTCGACAAACTGCCGAATCTCAAAGGCGAACGCTGGATCTCCATTGGCCGCCTTGATCTCAACACTTCCGGTCTGCTGTTGTTTACCAACGATGGCGAACTGGCCAGCCGACTGATGCACCCGTCTTACACCATTGAGCGTGAATACGCGGTGCGAGTGATGGGCACCGTTACTCAGCAGAAAGTAAAGAACCTGTTCGATGGCGTCGAACTGGAAGACGGCAAAGCACGATTCACCGACATCGTTGAATCCGGCGGCACCGGCATCAATCGTTGGTTCCACGTTTGTATTCTTGAAGGCCGTAACCGTGAAGTTCGTCGCCTGTGGGAATCCCAGGAACTGACCGTCAGCCGACTAAAACGTGTGCGTTTTGGCAGCCTGATCATTCCAGACGGGCTACGTCAGGGGCAATTCCAGGAACTGCAAAAGTCAGATATCGATGCACTGGCCACATTGGTTGAACTGCCATCTGCACCGTCTTACCACAAAAAGCCGACAGAACGTTTGAAAAAGAACGAAGTCAAAGCGAAGAAGGTGAAAGGTGGTCGACGCCCTAGCCCTCACGCAAAACAGCGTTCTCGCTGATCACTTCTGATCATTTGTTATCCACAGGGCCAACGGCTCTGTGGTTATAATACCAATGTCGCTTTTAAATTATGGAGTGAGCAAGTTATTTTGTGCGACTGGGCAAGGCGAAGAGACGAGTCATAGCCTTAGCTATGGCGAGGAACTTCAACGCAGATCCAGTCGCACAAAATGACTGCACAGCCCATAATTTAAAAGCAGAATTGGTATAGATGCGAAACCCTCTACACTTTCTCCCTCCTGCTAATATTCCAACTGGACATCCCTACTGTATCTATATACAGTACTAATAACCCAAAACAGGAGGAAGCCCATGTCCATTACCCCCATGTGGCGCGTTGACCGGGACGGAAGCATGTTTACAGATAAGAAAGCCGCCGAAGAACACGATCGCATGCTGGAGCTGGCCGATGGCATCACTGGCCTGCTGGAGTCGCATTTTGAGATTGATGAGAAGCTGGCGGAAGAAATCGGCTTACTGATGTCCCGCAATAAAGATGTGATGGCTCGCGCCTTTAAAGGCAAGCCAGATGCATTGGAAGAAATTCAAAGAAATGAAGCAGTTGAAGCTGACAACACCGTGGATATCCGCGAAGCCGTCGCTTGATACTACGTAGTTAGCCACATGAAATCATGTCAGGTACTGAATCTCCAGTGCCTGTTTTTTCCTTAACCACTCTCTAACCCTTCCCTAAATTCCGACCTTCAGGCTCCCCCCCTACCACTAATAGATAACTTATTTTCCAATTCGAAAATGTTAAAGTAAGCACCATGAATCACACTAATAAAAAACATTCAATTAAATCAACATATTAATAACATTTTTTAATTCGGATTATCCAGGGAGGGATGTATGGGCGTTGAAGTAAATCCATCAAATCGATTAGGGGTCAGCGAGCTTAGAAAACGCTTTGAGCAACCGAAAGACAATGCGCCACTTTCCTCTGAGAAAAAAAATCAGTACAAGCCGGTAAGCCCGCAGGTGCTCATCAAGCCACAACAATCAGCCCAGATAACTACGGCAAAAATTCTCCCCAGTAATGCCATTCAAATGCTTTGGCTGGCACTCTCCGCTGACAGCCAAAGTCCAGTCGTGAATAATCTTGGTGATCTTGAACAACAGATTTCCAAGCTTTTACGTTCAACTCAAGGATTAACCGTTGGACAGCTTAAACATTGTCTAAAAAACTCTGAAATGAACAAACAGTGGAGAGATGCGTTTTTAAGCTCACCCTCCTTGAAGTATCATCTGGAAGCTAATGGCTTGAAATTCTACACGAAGCCTATGGCCGACCGATTTGCACAAGCGCTGGTCACGTCACTCCCTGCCGATGCAAAGCCCGTTACTCAAAGACAGATTGAAAAGAAAGACGACATTCCACGTCAGCCTGAAAAAACGATCAACATCTCGAAGATACCTGTTAAAAAGAAAGCTCCGCCACTGGCAAAAGTGATAAAGAAAACGACAAAAGATGCTATTCATGCGGCTCAGCCTGTAGCGGCGAAAGCACCTATTCAAAAAGCAGAACCAACCCACAAGGCCGAGTTAACCGCACTGTCCAACATCCTTGAAGTAAAGTATCCACAGAATCAAGGCACCTCTATTCAAGACACATTAACGGAAACTATCCGTTCTATGCTCGGTGATTCCAAGCTCAGTATGAAGGCATTTAAAACAAAGCTGAATCAATTACGTACTGATAATGCCTGGATATCATCTTGCCTTAGTGATCCTGAATTGACTCGAAAATTTGATTTCTCTGGAGCACCATCCGATTACACATTTTCTCTTTCAAGCGTTCTCGTAAAGCATATTGTGTCACCAACAAAATCCAGCAATGACAACAAGCCAGTCAAGAATGTACCGAAAAAGCCATCGCCAGCGGTTGAAGTAAAAGTAACCACGAATACAAACACGCCATCAACCCAACGCAAACAGGCCGCTCCCACAGATGTCTTGAAAAAAACAGCAACAACCCAAGAGACTTTCAAACAGGAGACTCGCAAACAGGAGACGCGCAAACCAGAAAACGTCCGTATCAAGTTAGAAAAGAAAAGCCTGCCTGCCGTTAAGAAATCATGGGTAAATAACCGCGAAGACAAACGAATAAGCGGCAAACCCTTTACATCGGTTCAAGTTGAAACCACCGATGGTAAGCTTTTGAATGCTGAATTACTGAACTTGCTGCCTGATGAAGTATTAAAAGCAAATGGTTGGTCACAACCAGATATTGATCGGTTAGTAGTAGGCAAAAGAAAGAATGGATTATCAACAGATGCACTCAGCGCTCTGAACGTTAATCATTCTGTATCTACAAAAAAGGCCCGCTTTTATGGCCAAGGTGCATTTGGCTTGGTAAAGCACGCAAGAATACAGCTGAGCGAAGAACAAAATGCTCGCTGGTGCGTTGCCAAAAAGATAACTCCCCAAACTTTCTTAAATCGTGCCGGTGAGCGTGAAGAAAACATTCGATATGAAGACGTCATGAGGGAAGCAAGACTTCAGAACCAATCAGGCTGTGCGCCTGAAGTTTACGGCGTTGCGGACACCTACAAGACATCAAATGGTAAAACAAAAGAGCATCAATACATTGTATTTATGGAGCAGGCCAAAGGGATCGATGGTTTTAATTTTTTAAAGCAACAACGATCATTGATGACGACGCAGGATAAATTAACCCTGACCCAGAACACTGCCAGTGCCATGTCCACCATGCACAGCAATGGTATTTGCCATGGGGATTTAAAGTCCAATAATTTAGCCATTCACCCAGAAAGCCTTGGCGTAGAAATATTCGATTTTGGTGCTGCGGTTGAAGGCAAAATGCAACATAATTTCAAAACCTATGAAAGGGCACCGCTATATTTGCCGCCAGAGTTAGTAACAAAACCATATTCACGCCCCAGTATCACAGATATGGAAAAGGTTGACGTTTATTCACTGGGGGTTTTCATTGGTGAGACGTTTAGTAGTGGTGGATTTTTTACACATGGCCGTGATGAACTTTGGACAGCCAGATCTTTACGTCAAGCCCAACATATGATCAATGACCGTTTAACCCGCTTAAACATTAGACATCCAGAAATAGCCTCACTGGTGTGTGACATGGTAAACGCCAAGCCAGAATCAAGACCCTCAATGCAGGCAGTCAATCAACGGCTGCAACTCATAATGGCTCAGGAGACCCTTCAGCGTGAGGCTCGCTCTGCATTCAAACGCGAAGATTCAGGGTATGGCAGTGCAACAAGCACTCCTCTTTCAGAAAAAAAGAGCGAAAATACGAGCCCTGTTTCCAGTCATACAAGCACCAGAAACAACACATTGAATGCCATCTTTAAAGCTCTGGATGGTAAAGAGATTAAAACCTTCGATCATGCCATGACGGCACTTGGGCTCAACTATAAAACAGCCTCAATTGACGCTGCCAAGAAAGCCTATAGAGAACAGGCGCTGCGCTATCATCCGGATAAGTTCCAACCCAGTAATCTGGATGGGTTGAGTGCCCAGCTTGAAAAGCTGGAAGTTCAAAGGCAAAAACAACAGGCTGCCGATTTAATGTGCCTGCTAAAAAAGGCTAAGGAGAGGATAATCATAGATTTAAGCCTCTGACCAGTGAGCTCAAATAGCCGGGTAACGTTTGAATGGATTGATACATAAGGGCTTGCATCAATCCATTCTAATTCGGCAGGGGCATAAGTATCCGATCATATGAAATCGAATATTTCTGACTTAGTGGTTAGTTACTGTGCAAGGCACATCGGAGTGAGCATAGCCTTTATGCCCTGTGGGTAGTAGCTATGTGATCGTAGATGTAACGCCGCAAAGTGGCTGACCAATAAGTCAGAAAATATGATTTCATATGGTTGGGTACTTACTATTGCGCCTGAACAATGTTCACCCCATAGCCAATTACCATCATTTTCCAACTCCTGTCTATAATCACATCTGTCAACTTCGGTCATCCGAGTAGTGCAATTTAAGAGGATTCCGCTAATATAGCGCGCTTTTTTTGGTACAAGCGTCATCATCACCAGCACGTAACGAGGCTGTTGCAAAAGGTAGCGAGCGCAGTCAAGACAAGGCAAAAAATGGCGAAAAAGCGCAGTTTACATTGAGTAAATGAGCATTTTGAGCCATTTTTTAACGCTGTATTGGCAAGCGCAGCCCTTTTGCGAAAGTCTCGTAAACTGAGAGAAAGCTCAGGAAAAACCGTGCAATGAAGCGTATGATTGACCCATTATCAAAATTCCTTTGAACATCGTTTAACACCGCCCTGTGACCTCTCCGGGATTGCAGGGCTGTCAGGCAAGGTTAGTAGTCAAATATGACGAGTTTCGTTTCTGGACAACGCTGGATTAGTGATACTGAGACCGAACAAGGGCTGGGCACGGTGCTCACCTTCGACAGTCGCATGGTCACCCTGCTGTTCCCCGCCACCGGGGAAACCCGGCTGTACTCCATTAACAATTGCCCGCTGACCCGCGTCGAGTTCAACCCCGGAGATCGTGTTGAAAGCCACGAGGGCTGGACCATTCTGGTCGCTGAAGTGATAGAAAAACATGGTCTGCTCACTTACTGCGGCACTCTGGAAGATGGTACCCCCTGCCAGCTGCCAGAAGCAGAGCTGGGCAACCATATCCGCTTCAACAAACCTCAGGATCGCATGCTGGCGGGTCAGATTGATCAGAACAGCAATTTTACCCTGCGCTACAAAACCCTGAACTACAACCACAGTTTGCGCAAATCGCCACTGCGCGGTCTGGTAGGCCCAAGAACCAGTTTGATTCCTCACCAGCTGCATATCGCCCGTGAAGTCTCTCAGCGCCATGCGCCGCGGGTCATGCTGGCAGATGAAGTGGGCATGGGTAAAACCATTGAAGCCGGTTTGATTCTTCATCAACTGTTAACCACTGGCCGTGCCAATCGCGTGCTGATTCTGTTACCAGAAAGTCTGGTGCACCAGTGGCTGGTCGAAATGCTTCGTCGTTTTAACCTGCGCTTCAGTGTTTTTGATGAAGAGCGCTGCCGTCAGGCGGATGATGAAAACCCATTCAATACTGAGCAGTTAATTATCACCAGCATTGGCTTTCTGAGTAATGACGACGAGCGTCGTCAACAAGCGCTGAAAGCCGAATTTGATCTGCTGATTGTCGATGAAGCCCATCACCTGATCTGGTCCGAAGAAGAAACCAATCCAGAGTACCAGTGCGTAGACACCCTGGCTCAACAGATTCCTGGTTTATTATTGCTGACAGCAACCCCTGAGCAAATGGGCACCAAGAGCCACTTTGCTCACCTTCGCCTGCTGGACCCGGATCGCTTCCATGACCTTGCCGCTTTTGAAGCGGAAGAAAGTCGTTATGAGCCAGTGGCAGAAGCCGTTCAGGAATTATTGGATAACAATAATCAAACCCTGCCGGCACAGGCGAGAGATCATCTGATCAACTTTCTGGGCGATGACAGCAAGGCGCTAATTAACGTGCTGGAAACCGGTGAAGAAGATGCCCGCAATACCGCTCGCACACAATTACTTCGTCGTCTGTTAGATCGCCACGGCACCGGCCGTGTCATGTTCCGTAACACCCGTGCTGCCGTTGGTGGCTTTTCAGGTCGTGCGGTGCAGGGTTATCCACAACCGCTGCCAGAGCTTTATGAAATCGCTCTGGAAGAAGAAACATTTTACCGTCACAACCTCTATCCGGAACTGGCCTATCAGGCACAGATTCGCGTAGACGATATGGACCCATGGTGGAAAGTCGATCCTCGTGTTGACTGGTTGATCAACCTGCTCAAACTGCTGAAAAAAGAAAAAGTGCTGGTTATCTGCGCCAACGCCAATACTGCACTGGATCTGGAAAATGCCCTGCGCATATTGTCAGGCATTCCTGCGGCTGTATTCCATGAGAATATGAGCATCATTGAGCGCGATCGGGCCGCCGCCTTCTTCGCGGAAGAAGAGCATGGTGCACAGGTTCTGGTGTGCTCCGAAATCGGCAGTGAAGGTCGTAACTTCCAGTTTGCCCACCATCTGGCACTGTTTGATTTACCAGAACATCCAGACCTGTTGGAACAGCGTATCGGTCGTCTGGACCGTATCGGTCAAACGGAAGCGATCAAAATCCATGTCCCTTACCTTCAGGGTACCGGTCAGGAAGTGTTGTTCCATTGGTACGACCGTGGTTTGAACGCCTTTGCGGACACCTGCCCCGCCGGCAGCATGGTGCAAATGCATTTAGGCGAAGAACTCACGCCTTATTTACAGCCCGGTAGCAAAAGTTCCGAAGCAGACATTGCAGCACTGTTAACCAAAGCTGCCGAGATGAATGCCCAGCAGATGGAGCACCTGCATAAAGGCCGGGACCGTCTTCTGGAGTTGAATTCCCGAGGTTTGGCGTCCAGTGAAGATATGATCAATGATATCGAAGAACAGGAACAACCACGTCAGCTGAAACGCTTTATGGAGAAGCTTTTTGAAGGTTTCGGCGTTGAATCTGAAGACTACTCCAAACACTGCCTGGTGATTCGCCCGGGCAGCCATATGATTACCACCTACCCTGGCATCTATGAAGATGGCATGACGGTGACCTTTGACCGCGAGATGGCGCTGTCCCGAGAAGATATGCACTTCCTCACCTGGGAACACCCGATTGTCACCGAAGGGATGGACATGGTGCTCACCAGTGAATTGGGTAACACTTCCGTCGCCCTGTTGAAAAACAAAGCGCTCAAACCCGGCACCATGCTTCTGGAAGCCATTTACGTAGTGGAAACCAGCGCAGACAGAACCCTGCAGCTGGATCGTTATCTGCCAGCGACCCCCATTCGCTGCCTGATTGACCCTGCGCACAACAACCTGTCGGAAAAAGTGGCATTCGATACGTTGAATGCTCAGCTTCAGCCCCTCAAGCGTGGCGTTGCCAAAAAGCTGGTTAACGCCCAGCGGGCACCATTCCTGACCATGATTGAAAAGGCCGAGGCTTGTGCCAAAGAACAGGTTCAGCCCATTGTCAGCACAGCTTGCCAACATCTACTTACTGATGTCACAGAAGAGATTAAGCGACTGGCAGCGCTGAAAGTGGTCAACCCGAACGTGCGAAGTGAAGAGATAGAATATCTGAAAAATCGTGCAGCACTTGGCCATCAGGCACTGCAAAAAGCCGTTCTACGCCTTGATGCTCTTCGCATCATGATTGCAGGATAAAGCTCAACGTCAACAGATCCTTGCATTGCTTTTTTCTAAAGAAGAACAGCAATGCAAGCACTTTACGAATGTCAGCAATACTAACCATCTAGTTAGAATAACACTTGTCAATCAATGGGATACTGCCATCACTGTATTAAGCAATTGCGGGTGATGTCATGCAAAGGATTGTACTCTTAATTATTCTCTCAGTTTTTATCCCTCTTTCATCTCAGGCCGATGACCACCCTTTCGGCCTTTCCGAAAATATCACTTTGGTCAATGATGAGACCATCGACAGCCTTGTCAATAACAGTGACCGACTGGTTGTCCTGATTACCATTAACGACACCTATCAATATGGTTATTTCAAGACGCCAGAAAGAATCCAGCTATTTAACCAGCTCAGTGCTCGTTATGGAGATCAGGTGCACATTCTGGTTGCCCTGAGAAGCCATATTCCTGAAAGAAAATGCGATTATGCAGCTGAGTGTTTGATTACCCGCCCAACGGGCACACAGTTTTGGGACTCATTTCAGGACAGGGTTTTATTTTTCAGTAATGGCGAGAGAACAGGGGGATGGGGTGGTGCTTTCACGCTTGACGCTCTAGACCTTCCAGGAAAGATTGATAGTCACAACAAACGCGGTTTCTAGAGGCTGTCGAAACAGTCCTGGTTCTCATTCTTTGCGTGGGAGCCGGAAACCTTGATGTTTGGGGTATGCAACGAGTTGGCTGAGAGTTTTGCGACAACCTCGGTGCATGGAAACCAGAGCTATAAACGCGGAATGCAAAAAAACCCTGGCTCAGTTAACCAAGCCAGGGCTCCTCGTTTACGCTCTTTCCATCCGCATCAAAATTTCTTCTTTTGCCTGCAGACGGTCAAGCTCACGCTGATCTTCCTCTCTCTGGCGCATTAACTCGTTAAATTCAATACGAGCCTGTTGAGCCAGAACAGAGGCGGCGTCTTTCTTCTCCTTCGCATCCACAATATTCTGGTTGAGACGCTCAAACTCTTCCATCATATGCGGTGGCGCTTCACCCAGCTCGGAACCGGTCGCACCACGAGCCATGGCTTCCATGCGAATCTGTTTTTTCAGCGCAGCCAATTCATCATGAGCCTGACGTTCCGCACAGACAGCTTCTGTTGCTTGATCCCTAAGCTGCTCAAAGCGCGCCAGGGCAGAACCCTCAAGGCTCCATGGATCCACTTCTGGCAGATCGTCAATGTTAATGTTAATCGTGGGTTCTGTGTAACCTTCCTGACGGGAGATATCCAACATGGTTGCTTTCACCGCTGAAATCATCAGCATGACCGCAATCACCAACAATGGTAAACCGCCCACAATCGCCGCTGTCTGCAAGGTCGCCAGGCCGCCCATGAACATCAGCACTGATGGCATAACCGACAACACAAATGCCCAGAACAAACGATTCCAGCGCATTGGATCTTCAGTCACATTATTTTGCACCACAGACGCCAGAATAAATGAGATGGAGTCAAAAGTGGTCGCGGTAAAAATGATACACAGCAAAGTAAACAACGCGATCACGACAGTACTAAACGGCAACTGTTCAAGAATACTGAAGATCGCCTTGGTTGCGCCTTCAGCGTTCAGAATAGCCACAACATCCAGCTGACCAGACAACTGAAGAGAAAGCCCGTAGTTACCCAGTACCATAAAGTACATGGCACAACCGAAAGAGCCACAGAAGACCGCACCAGAGACCATTTGTTTAATGGTTCGCCCTTTGGAAATACGAGCCACAAACAAGCCCATGCTAGGTGCGAATACCAGCCACCAAGCCCAGTAGAAGATCGTCCAATCCTGAGGGAAATGAGTATTTTCAAAAGAACCGTAACCACCAAAAGGTTCGGCCCAGGTCGCCATAATGAAGAAGTTACTCATCATTCGGCCAATGGAGTCCAACCCGGTTTCCACCATGAACAACGTTGGACCACAGACAAAGATAAACGCCAGTAGTCCGATAGCACCCCAGAAATTGATATTACTGAGCACTTTAATACCGCCATCCATTCCCTTGTAAGAAGAATAAGCGAACAATGCCGTACAAACCGCCAGCACACCAATCTGGGTGGTATTGGTAGAAGGAATTCCGGTGAGATACGTTAAGCCTTCGTTAATCAGCGGTGCTGCGAGACCCAGTGTGGTCGCTGCACCACCGAGCAGGCCAAAGATAAACAGAACATCAATGATTTTGCCAATGGGACCATTACTGCGCGCTTCACCCAATACTGGCATCAAAGCCGCAGACACTTTTAACGCTGGGTTTTTGCGCACATGGAAGAAATAGGCAATAGGCAACGCTGGAATCATATAAATACACCAGGCGACCGGCCCCCAGTGGAAAATTCCGTAAGTCGCCGCCCAGCGAACCGCTTCTTCACTGCCCGGTTCTAACTGGAATGGTGGCGCCTGATAATAGTAAGCCCACTCAATGCTGCCCCAATAAAGAATGCTGGCTCCAATACCACCACAGAACAGCATGGCAGCCCAGGAAGCGGTGGAATATTCCGGCTTCTCATCAGCATCGCCCAGTTTGATCTGACCAATATCTGAAAACACGACATAAGTCATAAAAAGAACAGCGGCCAACCCCAGGGCAAGATAAAGTACCCCAAGGCTGTCGGTCATAAAGGTTTTAGCAATGGCAATCCAGTGAGCCCCCTCTTCTGGAAACACTGCCAGCGGTATAACCACTGAGGTTAATAAAATCAGCGCACCAAAAAAGGTAGGCTTATCGATAAGCTTAAAATGCTCTTCCATTGTTTAGGTCTTCAACTGCGGGCAACCATCGCGGCTGCAAAACATAGTTATGATGTGTATATTTGTGGATGGTAAACTACTTAAAACATCCCGATAAAGGTTGGTAATGTGCTCTCAGAGTCACTCCGTGAATACATAATACATTGGAAAAATCCATATTATTATAAGTAGAAACCCTTACACCCCACCCTAGTTAAACCTATATTGTCGTATATTATTAGAAGCTCGTCGTGACTATATCAGTCCAAACTACATGGCTGACTGACGTCGCCAGCCCAACAGATTACTTATAAAAATCCTTCTCACCTTCCGGCCGACTTTTGAAACGGCGATGCAGCCACATATATTGTTCCGGATGTTCTCGTATACGAGCCTCAATAAACTGGTTAACGACTAACGCATCCTCATAATCATCACCAGATGGAATGGTCTCTAAAGGCGGGTAAACACGGAATTCGTATCCCGGGTTATCTGACAGCCGAGTGACCACCAAAGGCACCACTTTGGCTTTTCCTGCCTTGGCTAACCTTGAGGTACTGGTGATCGTCGTTGCCGGAATATTAAAGAAAGGCACGAAAATGCCATGCCTTGCACCATAATCCTGATCCGGTGAAAACCAGACGATTCGCCCATTGCGTAAAGATCGCATCGTCCCGCGCATATCCCGGCGATGAAGTAATTGACTGCCCGGATCAAAACGGTGCCGCATGCTGCGCTGAATGTACTCAAACACCGGATTTTTATGCTCTCTATAGGACGCATCCACACTGTGACGCAGTGTCACCATACGCCCTGCCAATTCTATGGTGGTAAAATGCATCACCATTAAAATAGTGCCTGACTCAGAGTTAAGATGCTCTAAACCTTTATAGTGAACCAGTTTCTCAAGACGGGATGTTGGCCACCACCAGGCCATGGTGATTTCCATAATCCCCACACCAACTGACTCGAAATTCTTTTTCAGTAACTGCTTACGCTCCCGATTATTGAGCTCGGGAAAACATTTCTCCAAATTGACTCGAGTGACATGAACCCGATCACCGGCCAGATAATAGGAAGCTCGCCCCAGTACTTTACCAATGGCAACGATCCAGGAATAAGGAAGCAATGAGGGTATCCAGGTAAGACCGACACCCAGCCAGGTTAGCCAATACCTGGGATGAAGGTACGCCCATAGAAATACATCATCTGCACGGGCGTCTTTGGGAGAATCACTCTTTGAGTTTAAATCGGAATTTTGCGTCATATTGCTTGATTCAACACTTGTATCTAATCGATGAGTTCTCTAGGCTACTTCTATTGATGCAAACAAATTTACAGCCGGAACTGCTGTCTTCTTATTTGCTGTTTGCTGCTAACCAGAGTCGTACATTATGACCCTTAAACTGCATACTGGTTCTACCACTGCAGCCTTCAAGATGACAGGCAGTATTTATACACTGACCACACTTGAATTGCATACAACCAACCCAGCAGATATTACCACTCAACTGGAAACCATGACGCGTAAAGCGCCCAATTTTTTCCAGCAGACACCCGTTATTATCGCACTGGAAAGCCTAACCGCTGAACTAACCACTGAACAGTCAACCATTGATTTATTTAAGCTGCGTCATAGCTTACAACAGTTTGGCCTTTATTTGATTGCTGTTAGAGGCGGACAGGAAAAGGATCGACAGGCTGCCATGCTGGCCGGTATCCCCTGGCTTCCATCCCCAAAACAGCAGGATAAATCATCTCATCAAGATGAAAAGACAGATTCCAATGTCGTCATGATACAGTCTCAGACAACATCTCAGGCAGCAAAATGCCAAAATGACACAGTACAACAGGTCACCGATAAGAAAACGACACTGATCGAACAACCAGTACGTTCCGGGCAACAGATCTACGCTGAAGGCGATTTAGTCATCACCAGTCCTGTTAGCTCTGGGGCTGAATTATTGGCCGGCGGCAATATACACGTCTATGGCCCATTACGCGGACGCGCTCTGGCGGGTGTTAACGGCAATTCCGAAGCCCGTATTTTTTGCCTTCAATTTGAAGCAGAACTGATTTCGATTAACGGCCAGTACAAGATGCTATCGGCAAGCTCAGATACTGATAACCTGTGGGGTAGTAGCGTTATTGTTGCTCTTAACAACCAAAGCTTGCACATAAAGAAGCTTTGAGAAATACTGAACAAAAGTTCAGCTATACCCAAAGTATTTCAAGTTGCTACGCGGCGGCAAGTAAGCAAACTCCGCGAGCCTACAATAAGTAGGTGATCGGGGTGAGAGAACGCTCCCAATAAAGTGGTAAGTTGAAAGGCGATGGGTATATTCGATTTTCTATCGCAGGATTCCACATTGGCTCGCATAATTGTAGTGACTTCTGGAAAAGGTGGTGTTGGTAAAACCACAACCAGTGCTTCCATTGCAACCGGATTAGCCCTGAAAGGCCACAGAACCGTTGTTATTGATTTTGACGTTGGTCTTCGAAACCTTGACCTTCTTATGGGCTGTGAGCGTCGTGTTGTATACGACTTTGTCAATGTAATAAATGGTGAAGCCGAACTTCATCAAGCACTCATCCGAGATAAGCGCACGGAAAACCTGTCAATCCTTCCTGCCTCCCAAACACGGGATAAAGAAGCCCTGACTTTTGAAGGCGTCGAAAAGGTTCTGAATCTGCTGGCGAAAGATTTTGAATTTATTGTCTGTGATTCGCCCGCCGGGATTGAACACGGTGCCTTAATGGCGCTGTATTTTGCTGACGAAGCGATTATCACAACAAACCCTGAAGTATCCTCTGTCAGAGACTCTGATCGCATTCTGGGGATTTTACAGAGCAAATCCCGCCGTGCTAAAGAGAATCTTGAGCCGGTCAAAGAACACCTGCTGGTCACCCGCTATAATCCAGAGCGGGTCACCAGAGGTGAGATGCTGAACATCACCGACGTTGAAGAGATTCTGGCCATCCCTTTGATTGGTGTTATTCCGGAATCAAGCTCTGTGCTAAAAGCATCAAATCAGGGCGTGCCAGTCATCTGCAATAACGAGACGGATGCCGGCCAAGCTTACAGTGATGTTGTTTCACGTTTTTTAGGAGAGAATCTCCCTCACCGCTTCCTCGAAGCGAATAGAAAAGGATTTCTGCAACGTATGTTCGGAGGGATTGGATGAGCCTTATGCAGTTATTTCGTACACGTAAAGAAGACAACAGCGCTGCCATTGCCAAAGAGCGACTAAGAATCATTGTCGCCCATGAACGGGGCAGCCGGAACGGCCGTGACTTTCTTCCAGACATGGAACGGGATATTCTGGAAGTGATTCGCAAGTATGTAGAAGTACAGCAGGAATGCATCGACATTAAGCTGGATTCTCAGGATGACTGTTCCATTTTAGAAGTGAATGTACAGCTGCCGAATTGAGGGCAGCTGTCGTTAACTCTCATTGACCAGAAGCCGACACCTTCACATCCAATCGCTTTACAGCTGTCCCAAAATTCCCAAGCTGGTACACAGCCATTTCTTCAATTCCAAACTCAAAATCCTGAAACGCTTCAGGGCTTTGTTCATGAAGCACTGCATTCCACTGCTTTGCCCTTGCCTCCATCGGGGAATCCGGTTTTAACAGCACATCAATAGCGATCAAATGATCAGGGTGTTCTGCTAACGCTATAGACACCGTAAAGCACAAAATTATCACTACTATGCTGCCACAGTGTTTCCAAGGCATTTACGGCGCCTCCCACAACATTGATTAACAAGCCACAGAGGCTTGTAGTAAGATCACAACACAACATGCAGGATAGCCTAATGAGCACAGAACATTTTAATCAGGATCTTATCCAGTTCCTGAACGATTCACCAACGCCTTATCACGCTGTCGCCACGATGGTGCACCGACTTCAGAAGGCGGGCTATGAATCACTTGATGAGTCTGAAACATGGACTCTGAAGACTGGCGGAAAGTACGTCGTTACCCGTAATGATTCATCCATCATCGCTTTTGTTCTGGGAAACACAGATCAAGGGGTTCGTATGGTGGGTGCGCATACAGACTCCCCTTGCCTGAAAGTAAAACCACATCCGGAACTGAACAAACACAGCTACTTCCAACTGGGTGTCGAAGTATACGGCGGCGTGCTGTTAAATCCGTGGTATGACCGCGATCTTTCCATTGCAGGCCGGGTTCAATACATCAACAGCAAACAAGAGCTTTGCCAGCAGCTGATTAATTTTGAAAAACCGGTAGCCGTGATTCCAAGCCTTGCGATCCATCTGGATCGAGAAGCCAATAATGGTCGTGCTGTTAATCCACAGACCGACATCCCCCCTATTCTTTTTCAGTTAGGCGACGATGAAAAAGCCGACTTCCGTGAACTATTAAAAGAGGAGCTGGCTCGTCAAGGGCACACAGATTGTGAATCGGTGATAGAATACGATCTGTCTTTCTATGACACTCAGAGCGCAGCTGTCATCGGCCTGAAAAATGATTTTATTGCCAGCGCCCGCCTGGACAATCTGTTGAGCTGCTACGTTGGCCTTGAGGCTCTGTTGAACAGCCAACCGTCCGACGTCACTGCCCTTTTGGTCTGTAACGACCACGAAGAAGTGGGCAGCGTTTCCACGACGGGTGCCCAAGGTCCTTTCCTGAAAAGCGTACTGGAACGAATCTATGGCAATGGTGAACCATTGACCCGGACAATGAGTAAATCCATGCTCATCTCCACAGACAACGCCCACGGGATTCATCCAAACTACGCCAGCAAGCACGATGAACACCACGCCCCTGTTCTGAACAAAGGCGCGGTCATTAAAGTCAACGCTAACCAGCGTTATGCAACGAACGATGAAACCGCTGCCGTCTATCGGCTGCTCTGCCAACAAACCGGTAACCAGGTGCAGCACTTTGTTACCCGTTCTGATATGGCTTGCGGCAGCACTATTGGACCATTGACTGCCGGCGTATTGGGTGTTCGTACTCTCGATTTGGGACTACCTACCTTTGGCATGCACTCAATCCGCGAACTGGCAGGCACTCGTGACGCCTATGAGCTAAGCAAAACATTGACTGAGTTTTTTGGCCTCAAACAGCACGCCTTCTCAAAAATTTGATACTTTATCCAGAAACCTGTCGGATTTAACGAGAAATCTCCGACAGGTTTCTGACAAGATAACTCTGCACCGTTTTTTGCCGCCGGGTTCAAGACTCCCTCTTCACCCTGTGAACACCCGTGTTACACATACTTTCAAACAGCTACGCAAAGTCATGTCATACGTACAATTTCAGACTGCATATTTCCGGCCGATGTTGCTAACCTGTTTATAAAGCAAATCAAATAGCACAGGCACTTTACGGCATGAAAGTTCAGCAAAAAAATTCACGTACACAACGACCCGCTACCCGTGGTCAAAATCCGTTTTCAATTCATCAAAGCACAATTACTTCGGTAAGACCTTTGCTGAAAGCATCCACGACACTGCCTGCTACCCGCTCATTTGATGAAACTGGCGGGTACATCAAAGGGTACAACTGAGTACCCTGCTCAACCTTATAGATCGTAAAGTGCCTTATCCGGGAGACATTACTTCGTCCCTGGAAATCCCTTCTATACACTCTCTTCTGTAAAGCCTCTTTAAAGAACCATTGCTTTTTTCCGGTAGCCTTGCTGGAATAGAAGCATGTTATCTTTCAAAACCTGAATGTTTTGGACTTCTGTTGACCAGCGCAATCGTCAAAGCACAGTAACTTTTAGGTGCAGATGAACACTCGCACCATCTGCTATCAACCATAGTAAGGCTGTATTATGCTGTATCCAGAACCATGGAGCACTCTCAAGTTATTAGCTCAAGTGATTGCCAATTCGAGCGATGATTTGAGAGTGACTCAACTTTAATTGCATTTAACTTGCGTCTAAATTGCGTCTAAGCATGTATGCCAGGATGGCACACTTAAACAGACAGAATGACACGGAGCCAAAGCCTCTATGATCTCAAAACTGCGGCCAGCCAAGCGCATCCTGCCGTTCTTTTTGTCACTGTTTTTTACCGCAAGCGTTGCTCTGGCGGTCGACAAAGACATCAGCCAGCCCGTTCCCGAACTGAGCCCAAACCTGCAACAAGCCATTGCCAGCGTTCATGTGGTTCAGCTGCTCTCTAAAAGCCATTACCGCAAGGTGCCGTTGGATCAAGAGCATGTGGAAAAAGTCTTTGACCGCTATCTGGATCGACTTGACCCTAACCGCAGTTTTTTTCTGCAGTCAGACATTGATGAGTTTGCGTCTTACCGTAAGCAACTGGGCGAATCACTGAAAAGTGGCGATCTGAACCCAGCCTTCGCGATTTTTAACCGCTACCGTGAACGGGCAGAAGAACGCGCCCGGTTCATGGTGGATCAGCTGGATAAAAACTTTGCCTCTCTTGACCTGAAGAAGAACGAATCTCTGATCATCGAGCGTAAAGATGAACCCTGGCTGCCTAATCGGAAAGCACAGCAGGACTTATGGGATAAACAGTTTAAAGACAGCGTCCTTAGCCAGAAGCTGAACAATAAAACCGATGATGAAATCATTTCGCAGCTGCGCAGAAGAAACTCCAATCTGCTCAGACGACTGCACCAAAGCAAAAGCGAAGACGCCTTTCAGACGTACATCAATGCCTTCGCTGGCATCTATGACCCACACACCCAATATTTCTCGCCACAAACTGCCGAGAATTTTGATATCAATATGAGCCTGTCTCTGGAAGGCATTGGCGCCGTGCTCTCTTCTGAGGATGAATACACAAAGGTGGTTAGCGTGGTGCCCGGAGGCCCTGCCGAAAAAGCAGGCCAACTGAAGCCAGGTGACAAAATCATCAGTGTCGCTCAAGGTAAAAAAGGCGAACTTGAAGATGTGGTCGGCATGCGCCTTGATGATGTCGTCAAACTTATCCGTGGTGCAAAGCGTACATTGGTTCGTCTGGAAATCATTCCCGGCAGCAGCAAAGACAGCAGTACCCGAGTGTATGAGATCGTTCGTGACCAGGTAAAACTGGAAGAACAGGATGCATCCAGTCGAGTCATTGAGCTCACCGACAATGGAAAAACCAATCGCATTGGTGTGATTGAACTGCCTACGTTCTATATTGACTTCAAAGCAGCCCAATCCGGTGACCCTGATTACAAGAGCACTACCAGGGATGTTCGTCGATTAATAAAGGCGCTCGAGAAAAAGAACATTGATGGCCTCGTTATTGATCTTCGTGGTAACGGCGGCGGCTCATTACAGGAAGCCAATGAATTAACCGGCCTGTTTATCGATAAAGGCCCAACCGTCATTGTTCGCAATAGCCGCGGCCGCTCAGATCAGCAGGAAGACCCGGACTCAACCCAGCTTTATGATGGCCCTATGGTGGTGATGATTGACCGCCTGAGCGCCTCCGCTTCGGAAATCTTTGCCGGCGCCATGCAGGATTACGGTCGGGCACTGGTGGTCGGCAGCCAGAGCTATGGCAAAGGCACAGTGCAAAGTATTCAGCCCTTGAACCATGGCCAGCTGAAACTGACTTTGGCTAAGTTTTACCGGGTCTCCGGTCAGAGCACCCAGAATCGTGGCGTCATCCCTGACATCACCTTCCCATCGCTCTACGACGGCCGGGACATCGGAGAAGACACTCTCCCTGATGCCCTGCCATGGGATAATATTTCTCCCGCATCTTTCCGTCCGTACGCTGACTTCAGCCCCTATTTGCCTGAGCTGCAAAAGAAGCACGCAAGCAGAACCCGGAACAATGCGGATTTCGTCTATCTTCATGAGATGAAGGATTACTTTGAACATTACGAAAATCAGAAGACCGTTTCCCTCAGCTCAGAGAAACGCCAACTGGAGCTACAAACCATGCGCAGTCAGCGTCTGGCCATTGAAAATCGTCTCAGAAAGTCCAGAGGCCAATCGCTGCTGAACAATCTGGATGAACTGGAAGAGGCCAATGAAACTGAGCTGGAGCAGAAAAAGAAAGACAAAGAACCTGACGCCTTTCTCCAGGAAACCGGTGTTATTCTCTCTGATATGATCAAAGTGACGGATAATAAACAGCTCTTTACCCGCCGTTCAAACTGATCCAGGATTACTTTCCCTGCAGGTTATTTGATCCCGCAGGGAAAGCAACAGATCTAACTGTTAGATCATATTAATGATGTTCCACAGTAGATTTAGCTGCAAACCTATATTCTGATCAATCGAGCAGGATCGGAAAAAAATACCAACTCTATTTACACACTACTTATATTCTATTACTTCTACGTTTGCCAATTGCCGGGCTTTTCCGGGTTACGCCAATATTATCGTATAGGACTCGCATCCTACAAAGATCTTGATCCAAAATAGCTTGGCGTAACTCGGCTTTGACGTTTTCTTCGGATAGCGTGGCTCCTAATTGATAAAAAAATGCCGCATCCTCTTTGGGGTAGTATCTGTCATTATTGCAACAGGTTAATTTTTTATACATCATATCAGAGATAAACAGCTTATTAAGCAATTGTGTATTAACGAGCCTTGCTCCCATATGGTGGTAATATTTTGCTAATCGCATGTTATTTTTTTCAAGTGCATTTTCAAGCCCTTTGTCGAGATCGGGCTGTAATGGTTTTATACCTCCGAATTCATACATGGCCTGCAATTTTTCCATGGGCTTTCCGTTATAGCCTGCGTCAAAGCTAGTCATCGGCCTATTTTCCTCCATTACTGCAACCATACCGGTGCATAAATCCGGATCATTCTCCATGAGCCTGCCGCCTAATGAATAAAGCTGTTTAACCCTCTCGACAGAGGTGAAATTAACCAAATGCTCTTTTAATTGCTCATTGATAAGACTGTTACTTTCGGCATCTTTTTTTGTACCGCTTGCTAGTAAGTAATGAGCAATATAAAGAAGATCGTTACGAACAGCACTTCTAAACAAATCATTAGCTATTGCCTGTTGCCCGGGAGTGAGTTCTGATAAATTGAAAAGTTTTTTCTGTATCCTAAAAGTACAACAACCACTCTTTTCGCTGATGCACTCTTCTATTTTGCTTAGCACCAGTGAGTTTAGTCGAGCTCTCAACCCAGGTTCAGGTTTTACTCCAAGCTTGAACAGTTGAGAGACACCATCCAAGTCATCTAATGCCAAATAGCCTTCCAGTGCTTTATTCAGTGTTTTTTGTGAAGCCCTATTTCCTATAACCCCAATGCTAACCAACCGTTTTTGTAAAGTTTTCCAGTCGGATGCATCTTCATCAATTTCGTCATTCTCATAGGCAATCGTCAGAATATCGCTCATCAATGTCTGTAGTTCAGGTGTCCTGGTTAGCAATGATGTCTCATAGTCTTTGTTATGACTTAAGGTCTTTAGATGCTCTTTCAAAGAAGGCAGCAGTGGTAGCTCTTCAATTTTAGCTTCCGTTATCCCCCCTGACCTTTCTACTGCTTCAAGTATCTTTTTATAGGATATAGATGTCAGCGCGTCAGGCGAAGTTGCACTGATAAATGTCATAACAACCTTTAATTGAGCTAGTCGTCTGTTCATGATGGACAGATCTGATTTGACGTTCCGCTGCAAGCACTCATGCAGTTCATTGATGTATAGTACTGAGTTCTTATGAAGTGTTCTGACGTCGCAGTTAGCACCCAGCTTCAATATTTCTAATGCAAAACCGCAATGGTAATTTTCAATGGCTTGGATCAGAGATTTATCCAAGCTATCTTGTATTCCCCCCGTTATAGGCAAACCAATTATTTTCAGGTATTTCACCTTTGCCAACAATACAGGAATTTTACATCCTAATGCGCAATTTAATTCTTCCATTAAATCATTAATGACCGGGAGTGCTTTTTCCAACATATAGCTTTTAATAATTTCTTCAAGTTCTGTATTTTCTCTCAGAATAGATTTAATGTCTTCAGCAATTCCTTTGTACCGGTGGTGATCGCAAAGGAAATCAATCATCCTTTTAATGAATACACCAACCTCTTCTAAAGAAGGTGCTTCCGAAATAAACGTCTCTAAAAACCTAACAGCTCCCCACAGGGAAATACTGTAAGCTCCTGGAGTTTCGAATGCTTGCTGAATAATATCGAGATTTGGCAGCTTATGCTCTGCTCCTATTTTCAGACACCTAGAATAGTTATAAAAATTGCTTTTCTTAAATTCTTCTAAAGCGATGACAGTATACCCCTCTTTCAAGCTACATGTTGCTTTCGCTCCAATACCCAACAATGCTTCCGTGACATCTAAAAAACTTGAGATATCGTTCATTGAGTATCTTGAATCTTTGTTGATAACAGCTGTTTTTAACATTTGGTTTATATTGAATTGATAACCGCCCGGTTTTTCCGCCCCTAGCTCAATTAGTTTTCTGATACAATCAATGGATTTTAAAAGATCATACGCGAACACCGCTGAATCGGTTCTCATAACTCGATCGAGCGTGTTAATAAGTGCCTGATCAAGTGACTCCTGATAACCCAAGGGCTCTCTATCGGGCAGAAAATATGCTTCGTTACTTAAGAAGCGAACAATGGAGGTCGATTGTTGCTCACACTCAGTTTTTCTTTCTTTGATTAAGGATTGCAATACTTTAGCTTCTTTATAAGAGTCAAAGTATCCGTCTTTACCTGTTGCTACAGCTTTTACTGTCCTATTGAAAGATCGCGAAAGTGCAATTAAGACAGGATCATGCTCATCGTTTTTTCTCACCTCAACCGCTCGAGACATTTGTTCTCCGTACCCTAACCTACCTTCAACCATCACAATGCTCTCTATTGGTTAATACAAATGCCCTTTTGAAACTATGGGAGATCCGAGAGCCTGAATTAACCCTGTCAGCTGGAGCTCTGGTATTTGACTTGCGCAAACCCTGAGGACCATTCGGACCTGCATGCGCTCTACCAATCATCATTCACAACAAATCTCAATTTCTTGTTATAAAATAGGTTGGACTCCAAACTTATTTATTAGTTCATTCTGATCGAAATTAGAGATTTAATATAATGAAAAACACACATGTCAATCTACAGGATTTATTCTCTCAGCTTGGACTGAACTCCGAAACAGATCAGATTCAACAATTCATCAACGAACACCACTTGAGCAGCGATATCAAGCTTGAAGAAGCACCCTTCTGGAATGAGGCACAGCGTCAGTTATTGCTCGAAGGAAGGAATGATGATGCCGAATGGAGCGAATCTATTGATGAGCTGGACGCATTATTAAGGCATTAAACACAACAGGGAAGCATCGACTTGTTCCCTGTTGTTTTAGCTTAGTGGCTTGTTACGGTTGAAGAATCCCCAAGCACTTCCGCAAGGCTGGAGCGTGACAGCAACCCTTGCAACTGACCATCATCGTCTATCACGGGCAGAGGGAAGTCGGTATCCAATGTATCCGGAATCACGGCTTCTAACAGAGAGTCCGCCTGAATGGCTGGCACCGTTTCGACCACGACTGTACTGATATTATTGTTACTGCCAGTCTCTACCGCTTCTTCCAGAGTTTCCTGAAGGATAATTCCCTGATAGCCATCGTCATTGATGTAATAGCCATACTCTTCCGATGACTTGCGCATCTGCTTCAGAGCTTCACCAATGGTTTCTGCAGTAATACGATACTCGGGCGGCTTCATTACCGTTTCCACCGTCAGAGCCCGGGCACGGTTGACGTCTTTAACAAACGCTTCCACATAATCCGTTGCCGGGTTCAGCAGAATTTCTTCCGGCGCCCCCTGCTGCACCAACTCACCGTCTTTCAGAATGGCAATGCGATCGCCCAAACGAAGTGCTTCGTCCAAGTCGTGAGTAATAAAGACAATGGTCTTCTGCAGTTTACTTTGCAGCTCAATCAATTGATCCTGCATTTCACTGCGAATCAACGGATCAAGGGCGGAGAAAGCTTCATCCATTAATAGGATTTCTGCATCTGTACACAACGCCCGAGCCAGACCAACCCGCTGTTGCTGTCCTCCGGACAGTTGAGCCGGATACTGCTGCTCGTAACCGGAAAGCCCAACGGTATTCAGCCATTCCTGAGCTTTTTCTAACCGCTCTTTCTTATTGACACCCTGAACCGTGAGACCGTAGGCCACATTATCAATCACTGTTCGATGGGGCATCAGGCCGAATCGTTGGAAGACCATGGACATCTTCTGCTGTCGGAAAGATTCTAACTCTTTTGGAGAGAACTCAGTGATATCGGTTCCCTCTACCAGAATTTCGCCTTCCGTTGGATCAATCAGACGATTGAAGTGACGAATCAGTGTGGATTTACCAGAGCCGGAAAGCCCCATAATCACAAAGATCTCGCCCGCATTCACTTCGATATTAATGTCCCGAAGCCCAAGCGTGTGCGCCGTATCCACCAGAATCTGGTCTTTCGACTCACCTTTATGAACCCGCTCCATCACTTTCTTTGAGTTCTTACCAAACAACTTGTACAACCCGCGAATCTGAATCAGCAGCTGCTTTTCTGAATGAAGATCAGACATGTCCGGCACCTCCAAGATGTCTCTGAGTCCGACGGGCATAAGCCTGGGAAACCCGGTCAAAGATGATTGCCAGGGCGACAATGGCCAATCCATTTAACAGCCCAAGAGTGAAGTATTGGTTAGTGATGGATTTTAATACCGGCTGCCCAAGGCCTTTCACACCGATCATGGAGGCAATAACCACCATGGCCAACGCCATCATGATGGTCTGGTTAATACCCGCCATAATGTTTGGCATCGCTAATGGTAACTGAACGCCGAGCAGTCGCTGGGTTGGGCTTGCACCGTAGGCGGTTGCCGCTTCAAGCACTTCTTCATCCACCAGCCTGATACCCAGATTGGTCAAACGGATGACCGGAGGAATGGCGTAAATCACGACAGCAATAACGCCGGGGATTTTCCCGATACCCAGCAACATAACAACCGGGATTAAATATACGAAGGCTGGCATGGTCTGCATAATATCCAGCATCGGCGTCACTATTTTCTGAACACGATCCGATCGAGCCATAGCGATACCAATGGGTACCCCAAGAGCGATTGAGAGCAGTGTGCATACAGTAATGACACTGAGGGTTCGCATGGTATTTTCCCACATACCAAAATAACCAATGGCCAGCATGGAACAGACGACACCCAGACACAGTTTCCAGGAGCGGCCAGCCGCATAGGTAAACCCGGCAATGGCTGCAAGAACAAGCCACCAGGGGGAACTGAGTAACAGGTTTTCAAACCAGATAAGAAAAGAGAGGAGCGGGTCAAAGAAGGATTCGATCAGGTCGCCGTATTCACGGGAGAAATCCCGGTAAGCGCCATCCAGTGTTTTTCGCAGTGTAATAATGTCACTTCGATCCATATCTGGAAACGAAGTAAGCCATGATTCCTTAGCCATAAACTTCAGCCTTTATTTTTATTAATACTTTTGTCTTTGAAAGGCATCCGACAGAGTCCTTCTATCGAATACCTTTTACTGAAGGCTGTCCGATAATAGCGCCCGTAGCGAGGATGGCAGAAAATTGAGGATAAAAAATCGATTTAACGAGGCGAATAGCCAGCTATTCAACGAGTGTAATCGAATTTTTAGACCAATTTGCTGTCACCGCAGTAGGGCAGGCTATTGTCGGACAGCCTTCCGTCCAAACACGTCAAGTATGTGAATGGCGGTGGCTACACAAACATCTCGGTGCAACCACCATTGCACAAAGGCGGCTAATACCAATTTTGCATTTAAATTATGGGCTGCGCAGCTATTTTTGGAGACTGGATCTGCGTTGAAGTTCCTCGCCATAGCTACTACCCGAGGGCATAAAGGCTATGACTCGTCTCTTCGCCTTGCCCAGTCACCCAAAATAACTTGCTCACTCCACAATTTAAAAGCGCCATTGGTATAATTACTAATTTTCCAGCGCTGCCAGCTTCGTCTTAACAGTTTCAGCGGTTTCAGCAGACATCCACTGAGTCCAGGTATCTTCATAATTCGCGAAGAAATATTCCATAGCCACATCGCCGTCAGCTTGATTGTCTTCCATCCAAGCCAGGATTTCATTCATCTGCTGGTTGGTGAAAGAACGAGTCGCCAGATAATCAAACGCTGCTGGTGCCTTAGCTGCAAAACTTTCTGTGGTGATGGTATTTACCGGAGAAGGTGGATACATGGTCACTTTCGGTGATTCACAATCTTCTTTGGTAATACAGTTAACGAACTCTTCTTCATCAATGCCGGAACCAAAGTCAACTTTCACCATTTCGTACTTACCGAGCACGGAAGAAGGCGCCCAGTAATAACCAAACCATGCTTCGTCACGCTCATAAGCTTTGGCAATAGCACCAGACATCGCCGCACCGGAACCCGGATCAACCAGCTCAAAACCATCATCTTCCAGTTTCAGGGCACGGAAAAGGTTGCCAGAGTTGATCTGGCAATTCCAACCGGCTGGGCAGCCGTAGAAGGCAGAAAGATCAGGATTCTCAGGATGTTTGAAGAGATCAGCATTTTTGCGAACACCTTCAATGGTTTTCAGTTCAGGATTGGCTTCAACCATGTACTTAGGTACCCAGAAACCTTCTTCACCACCTTCTGAGAGCGATTTACCCGCATAACGAAGGCGCTTTTCTTCAACACCTTTATCAAACGCCACTCTCATGGAGTTACTCCACATTTCCGGCGCGATATCAGGCTCTCCTTTTTCAGTCATGGATGCACCGGTAGCCATAGTGTTACCTGGCACCAGTTCAACAGAACAACCGTATACATTTTCCAGAACGAACTCATCAATGTGTGCCATCAATGTGGCCGAGTTCCAGTTCATATCCGCAATGGTTACGTCGCCGCAGGCTTGAGCAGGGGCTGCCTCAACAGCCACTGTTTCTGCAACTGTCGCTTCAGGAGCACTTTGGGCAACCGTCGCTTCAGGCGTCGTCTCAGAAGAATTATTGTAAATAACTGCAGCAGCAATGGCCGCAAGTACGGCACCGGCCGTCAATGATCGCTTTAGCATTTTTATACCTTATTCAATGCAAATCCATTTTTTCACGATCGATAATTTACACGTCTAATGATTAGATATCAAATTACTTTCAGCAACCTGAGCACCAATTCACGACGCTTCTGAGCCAATATCCAACAGTGGCGCCGCCTCTATAGACTCCGCATCCATCATGCTGGCAACCCGCTGAAGGGTGGATAACATCTGGGTTTTTTCCCACGGTTCAAGGGCTTCAAAGCGCTCAATGAATTTTTCATGGAGTAAGGTGGGCGCCGTGCCAAGCACTGATCGACCCAAGTCCGTGAGCCGGGCGTTCACGATGCGTTTATCGTGGGTGCTGCGCACTCGCTCAAGGTATTGTCGCTCTTCCAGCCGATTAAGAATGGTGGTCACCGTCGCCTGACTCAGGGAAACGTCCTGAGAGAGCCGTTTCACCGTCACATCCCCCAGATCATTAATGGACTTTAACACCATGATCTGCGGCGTTGTCAGGCCACAAGTCTTAATCAGTCGTTTGGAATGCAGGTCCGTTGCACGAATAATTCTTCTTAACGAAATAAGTACGTCAGTCCAGTAATGCGGTTCGTTCATTCACTCAATCCACTAACAACACAACAATAATTATTAATAACTATCAATTAACCACTCCTGACAACACAATTTCTTTAGACAGGAATGCCCATACTATAATATTGAACTCAAATTATTTGAACTCTAATAATTTATCTCTACAATTAGTTGGAGCCTCAGTCATATAAGCAGTAGTTGGCTCCATGGGAAATTTGAAAGCAAAACACGTTATTAATCCACCGGTTTTTTTCAGCGCCTCCGCATTGATCCTTCTCCTTGTGGGATATACGGTACTCTTTCCGGACGACGCCGATTTTCGTTTTACCCTTCTCCAGTCCGCCATCATGACCAATTACAGTTGGTTTTACGTGATGGCAGTGGCGTTGATTCTGATCTGTGTCGCCTTCCTCGGGCTTTCCCGATACGGGGATATCAAGCTAGGCCCAGACCACTCAGAACCCGCCTTCAGTTTTGGCTCCTGGTTTGCCATGCTGTTTTCTGCGGGAATGGGCATTGGCCTGATGTTTTTTGGCGTTGCAGAACCCGTGCTCCATTTCATGTCTCCACCAGTGGGTGAACCGGGCACTATTCAAGCGGCAAAAAAAGCCATGGAAATCACCTTTTTCCATTGGGGGCTTCATGCCTGGGCCATATATGCCATTGTCGCTCTGATACTGGCATTTTTTGGATACCGTCACGGCCTGCCTCTCACTCTTCGTTCAGCACTGTACCCACTTATTGGTGACCGGATTTATGGACTTCCCGGGCACGCCATTGATGTATTTGCCATTCTGGGCACGATTTTTGGTGTTGCCACCGCCCTTGGCTATGGCGTATTGCAAGTTAATTCCGGACTGAACTATCTGTTTGGTCTTGAAATAAGCACCAACACTCAGGTCATACTGATTATCGTGATCACTGCCCTTGCCACGCTTTCAGTGGCCACAGGGCTCGAAAAGGGCATTCGCAGACTTTCCGAATTAAACCTGTTACTGGCACTCATGCTGTTAGTCATGGTGGTCGCCCTTGGTCCTACCGTGTTGCTCATGCAAATGTTTGTACAGAATACCGGTGGTTATCTGTCTGACATCGTCAACAAAACATTCAACCTCTACGCCTATGAACCCACCGAATGGATCGGTGGCTGGACGTTGTTCTACTGGGCCTGGTGGCTTTCCTGGTCACCATTTGTAGGGATGTTTATTGCCAGAATTTCCCGCGGCCGAACCATTCGCGAATTTGTGATGGGCGTACTGTTCGTCCCTACCGGCCTCACCCTGATCTGGATGACCGCGTTTGGCAACACCGCCATTGATATGATTCTTCATCATGGCTACACAGCCCTTGGTGAAGCCGTGCAAACGGACGTTCCTATTGCGCTGTTTAAATTTCTCGAGCATTTCCCTTTCTCAAATGTACTCTCCATGATCGCCATTGCCATGGTGGTGATCTTTTTTGTCACCTCTTCCGACTCCAGCGCCATGGTGGTTGATATGCTGGCATCCGGTGGCAGCAACAAAACACCACTCTGGCAACGTATTTTCTGGTCCAGCATGATTGGTGTTGTGGCCATGGTTCTGCTGCTGGCTGGCGGTCTGAAAGCGTTGCAAACCGTGACCATTGCTTCGGCCTTGCCCTTTTCAGTCATTCTCTTGATCTCTGCTTACGGGCTTCTGAAAGCGCTGGCCATTGATGCCGCGAAAAAAGAAAGCTTAAGCACCACACGACTCACGCCCAAAGTCGGCCAGAAAACCATTCCCTGGCAAAAGCGCTTGGCAGTGCTGGTTCATTACCCAAGGCGCAAGGATGTTAAGCTGTTCATCACCGAAAGAGTGTTACCTGCCATGGAGTCCGTGGCTGCCGAACTTGGCAAACAAGGTGTTGAAAGCACGATTCAATTGGAAACAGAAAAGCAAATACCAAGCCTCGTGGTGCTTCATGGGGATGAAGTGGACTTCTTCTACAAAGTAACGCCCCGTGCTTACCTGCAACCAACCTTTATGCTTGATGACGAGGACGACGAAGACCTTGAATACTTCCGGGCCGAGGTTTTCCTCCGTGAAGGCGGTCAAGGTTATGACATTATGGGGTGGACGCGGGATCAGGTGATTGGTGATATCATTGACCAATACGAAAAGCATATGAACTTTCTGCAAATGGTGCGATAAGAGATGGAAACCGCTACATCTACCCAGAAAAACGTCTATGGCAGACCACTGCAGCCCTGCTGTATGGACCCTGTCACTGGTTTTTTCCGGGATGGCTTTTGTCACACTATGGATAACGATCTGGGCAGACACACCGTCTGCGCCCTAATGACAGAAGAGTTTCTGAATTTTTCCCTGTCCAAAGGTAACGATTTAATCACTCCAAATCAGGAATGGGGTTTCCCCGGGCTAAAGCCCGGAGACCGCTGGTGCTTATGCGCTGAACGCTGGAAAGAAGCCCTGGAGGCTGGTGTTGCACCTCCAGTATTTCTGGAAGCATGCCACCAACAATCGTTGGATATTATTCCTCTGGAAGTACTCCAACAACATGCCATGCACTGAACCATGTACTGAGCCATGTACTGAGCCATGCACTGTACATGGTTACAATAATATTAAACTGTTTGCGCCCGTACAGTTTCAATAACCCGCTCTGGCGAAATCACGCCCGATTTACTCAAAGCACAGCCTCTGGATGTCCCTTCCGCCACAACACGTCCAGCAACTAGAAACCTATGCTCCATATGAAATGCCTTTTCATCCCAGCCGGTAATTTTCATGTGCACATCGTACTTTTGAAAAGGGTTCAATGGCTTCTTATATTTCATGGTGTGCTCCGATACCACCGGAATCCAACCCTCCTTTTGCATGGTTCGGGCAAACCCGGTTCGCAGAAACATATCAACCCGGGAAAGATCACATATGGTCAGATATCGACCATTATTCATATGCATATTGATATCAAGATCGTTGGGTAACACCCGAAGCGTCAGCGTATTCTCCGGATACATAATCGGGAGTCGAGGCTTGAAAAAGGACGCCACCAGCAGGTAGATCATTCTGAAAATCAGGCTCATTCTTATACTTCTTTTAGTAGGGCTTTTAGTAGGGTTTTCCAGTAGATCGCACATCTTAACGACAGTAGTCGCACTATTCAAGATATATAAAAAGCCTGCCAGAGATGAATCTTGAAACATTGCAGGCCATAAAAAGCCGACGACTGAGAACCAGCAATCGGCCACAAAATAATTGATAGCTTGACGATAGCGAATTTATCTACCGAAGCTTTTTTGACGCTTCAGGGGAGTTCTGTGGCTTCCAGTTTGTCCTGAGTTTTCAGTTCAAAATCTGAAGCATCGTGGCGGTTATGCAGCTGTTCAGAAAGCTCACCCCAGGCACGATTCACCATCCGCCCACGCTGAACCGCTTCGCGCTCACCAATCTGCTTCGACCAGCGAACCACATGTTGATAATCTGCAACTTGTAAAAACTCCGCCGCTTCATAAAGCTTGCCATCCACCAAAGCACCGTACCATGGCCAGATGGCCATATCCGCAATGGTGTAATCATCGCCACAAAGATACGTATTGTTTGCCAGATGTTGATTCAACACATCCAGCTGGCGCTTTACTTCCATGGCAAAACGATCAATCGGGTACTCAAACTTTTCTGGTGCATATGCATAGAAATGACCAAACCCACCGCCCAGAAACGGCCCACTGCCCACCTGCCAAAATAACCAAGAGAGGCATTCAGCCCGTTTGGCTGCATCCTTTGGGATAAATGCATCAAACTTTTCCGCCAGATGCAAAAGCATGGCACCGGATTCAAACACCGGAATTTCTGTGTCGCCGCTGCGATCTACCATGGCCGGAATTTTCGAATTGGGGTTTACCCCAACAAAACCTGAACCAAACTGATCTCCGTCCATGATATTAATAATGTAAGCGTCGTACTCCGCGTCTTTAATCCCCAGCGCCAACAGCTCTTCAAACAGAATGGTGACCTTCACACCGTTGGGCGTTGCCAGAGAGTACAACTGAAATGGATGCTTGCCTCTCGGCAGATCCTGGTCAAACCGGGCACCGGCAGTTGGCCGGTTAATACCCGAAAATTGACCGCCATTTTCACTCTCCCACGTCCAGACTTTGGGTGGGACATATGGCTTATCTGCCATGAAAACCTCCAGATCAGTTGATGCTTATGAAGCACCTTAATTCAATCGTTAAGGCAGTATCAACTAATACTGGAAACCACTATAAAGAACCGCCTTGCATTAGATTCCAAGTCGACTTAAGTGCTTCTGGAAATACCATAAACCCGCCAGGCTGGAATACAGGCGATTAACAGCCCACTCAAGCAAAGAGATAACAGCCACATCAACTCACTGGTGGGCAACCCAATAATAGAGATCACCGGAATCCAGATTTCCAGAAAGAGGTTAGCGATACGATAAAAAATAACGCCCAGCAGCAATGCCATAAATATATGCAGCAGCGGCTCGGCCAATGCAATGCTTGCCAGCTGCCAGGGTTTTGCGCCAACCAGCCTTAGCAGCTCTATCTCCTGCTTTCGTTGAGCAAACCCTGCGGACAAATTGAAGAACATCATCAATAACGCAAGCACACCAATAATAAAACTCATCACCATAAACACATTATTCAGAATGCGTTCGTATTGACCCAACTTGTCTAATTCAATGGCTGGAATTGCTGCCCTGAGTGGCGCATCTTGTCTGGTTTCCAGTTGCTGCTGCAGTTTAAATAAACTACCTCGGTCTTTTAATTTAACCAGAACAAAATTGATCTTATCGGATTTAATGCCATGATCAGACCTGACGCTCCTTAACCCTTCTATAGGCACCAGAATATGGTCATCAAGGTTAGTACCGGTGGGTTTCAACACACCCTGTATCAAAAAGGGTTTCTGATACTCATCCTTTAAGCCTGGCGCAAAACCCCGGGCAATGGTAATGGTTTCCCCGGGCTGATATTGATACGCATCAGCCACGGATGAACCGACAAACGCCGTGTAATTATTTCTGAAGATTTTCTGGCTGCCGCTGACCGTTATAAAGTTCACAGCACTCAACTGCAATGTGGTCAGATATCGTGCCGTGCTGCCAATCACTGTGTGCCCACGATGACTTTCCCCCGCAGACACCGGAGCAGCCCATGCGACGGATGGATTATCTGCAATGTCCTGAAATTGCGACCACTTGATCGCCGGTGGAGGCGCCCCGATACCAAACAAACCATACAACACCAAATGCACCGGCTGCGTAGGCGCCCCCACAATGAGATCCGCCTGGGAAGCCACTTGCCTTGCATATTGTCGCACCGCCTCGTGAACATGGCTGATCACCAGCAGCAGCATCACGCTCAATGCCAATGCTGTGACTGATAACAGGGAACGCCCCGTGCGCTGACGATGGCTCTTTCGCAGGATTTTAAAAAGAATCATCGCAGCTCATGCTCCCGGGCCTGATTCAGTGCATCCATATCGATCACACGATCAAACCCTTCAGTATCCATATCGTCATGGGTTGTGCAGAGTAAGGTCATACCATTTGCACGACACTCTTCCAACAAAAATTGATACACCGCCTGCCGCCCCTGTTGATCCATGGCCGATGCCGGCTCATCCGCAAGTACCAAACCAGGCTTACCAATCACAGCCCTGACAATGGCAAAGCGCTGCTGCTGTCCGGCACTGTAGTCAGTTGCTTTTTTGGATAAACGTGACGGGTCTTTCAATCGTAGTTTACGGATTAAACGAAATACGTCTTCTGTCATGGATCGTGAGCCCGTTTCTGCCCCAGACGCTCTGACTGCTGAAAAATGGCAAGGTAACAGCATGTTATCCAGCGCCGACAAATAGGGAATCAACCGATAATGCTGAAAGACAAATCCAATAGAGTCTGAGCGCAGCCGGTTCAATGCGCCGGATTTTATCGTCTTCATATCATTCCCCAATACAGCAACCTGACCACTGGTCGGCTGAGTCAGCCCGGTGAGTAATCGGAGCAATGCGGTTTTGCCAGAACCATTACTGCCCTGAATACAAACACTCTCACCCTGTTGAATCTGCAAATCAGGAATATTCAGCACTTCAACATCGCCGATGTATTGCCTGAGCTTATGAATCTCGATGACGCCGATCTCTGTCATGGCAACATTCCTGATCGAATATTCACTAAGGTATGGTCTGGATACACTGTGGTTTTTTTCTGCCAACGCTGTGAGGTCAACCAGACATCCACCGCCTTAAGCATCGGAATGCGGTTATAAAGGTCAATATCTATCGACTTCAACTTCCCGGGGCGCTCACACCGAAGAATCTGGAAACCTTTAATACGGTCTGCCTGCTGATGCACACTGTGATCCACCACCCGACACCGGGCGTCTACCGACAACACAAACCAGGCCGTTTCTTTAAGCGCTTGGTAAACCTGCTGTTTATCCGTCTCATCAGAGAGATATTCCAGTGATTCCGCCCCCACCATCACATAGGCTGTGACTTTCTCTCCCACAATACTGACGTCCAATCCCATGCGAGCAGGCTCTATTGCCCGGTGCAGGAAAGTTCCTGTATCGGCAAAAATCCGCATTGGGATAAGTAATAAAATGAGCCATTTCATGGTGTTAAGATAATAAGACCGGTTGCTTTTCTACCCTCATTTATCGGTCATTGCCCCATAAAAATAAGCAGCGTGTCCTATACTCGTTTTGCTGCGAGTCAATATGCAGTCAATCGTTTTTATTTCAGAACTATCTCCTTCATACCCATTGGATTTCAAGTGTCTACTAGGCGACAAGAGAGCGAAGCCCCGTGAGCCTACAAGTAGTAGGTGATCGGGGTGAGCGAACGCTGGCAACAACGTAGCAACTTGAAAGGCGATGGGTATAAACATCCACTTTCTTCACACGACACATTGGGAGCATTATCCATGCGTCTTTTCACATTCGGGAAATCCGTACCCTTCTTTCTTATGGTGCTGTTGCTCACTGGCTGTGCCAGTGACGGCGCAAAACGCTGGACGGAGTGTGCTCTGATTGGCGCAGGTACCGGCGGGCTTGCCGGCGCCGCAGTGGGCAACAGTTCCAACGACAGTGGTAAAAATGCCGCCTACGGTGCGGTTGGTGGTGCATTGATCGGTGCCGCTATCTGTGCATTGCAGAAAGATACCGACCACGACAAAGATGGCGTCACCACGAAGTATGATCGATGCAAAAACACCCCTGCCGGCGTTAAAGTCGACAAACACGGCTGCCCTTTGGACTCCGACAAAGACGGCGTGGCAGACCATAAAGATCGCTGTAAAAACACACCGGCCGGTGTAAAAGTGGATCAATATGGTTGCCCACTGATCACTGACCGGGATGGCGACGGCGTTGTATCGGCTAAAGACAAATGCCCAAACACCCCAAAAGGCGTCCCTGTCGACGCAGATGGTTGTCCGCTGCAGCGTGAACTGGGGTTAGTGTATTTTGGTTTTGACAAAACTGACATTAACACTTTGGGTCGCGAAGAACTGGATCAAATTGCCGCCAAGGTCAAAAAGCATCCCAAAATCCGTCTGGTTTCTGTGGGCTACACCGATTCCACTGGCCCGGAAGAATACAATATGAAACTGGCGATGCGCAGAGCAGAAAGCGTTAAACAATACCTTGTGCAACACGGTGTTCCTGCTAAGCGCGTCACCGCCTCTGCCGGCGGTGTACTGAAATTTGGCGACCAGACACCAAAAGGTCGTGAACATAACCGCCACGTCACCATCGCTCTGGACCTGTAACATTTCTGATCACACCCGTTGAACAGGGACGTTCGACGTTAGGTTCTGTCTCTTTAGGCGCCTGTGGGCTATGATGGCGGCCGCTTCCATTTACTCAGCCGACCGCCCATGATCGATAACCGTAAAGCTTCCTTCTATGCTTTAGCCACAGCACTTTTGTGGTCAACTATTGCCACCGCATTCAAAATAGCATTGCAGGATCTTGACCCCTGGCAGCTGGTTTTCTGGTCTGTTATCACATCCACTGTCTTGTTATCCATCATCGTCGTACTTCAGGGAAAGGCGGGATTAGTTCGGTTTCAATTTCAAACAACACCAGGTCTGTTTTTATTTTTGGGGTTGTTAAACCCTTTTCTCTATCACGTAGCCCTGTTTGGTGCTTATGATCTGCTGCCCGCTCAGCAGGCACAGGCTCTGAACTACAGCTGGCCCATGGCGCTCACCTTGCTGGCCGTGCCTCTGCTGGGCAGGAGACTCTCCGTCAAAAGCCTTGCATGTTGCTTACTGGCTTATGGTGGCGTGGTGATGATCTGCACCCGGGGAGAATTTCAGAATCTGGCATTTGCCAGTGGGCAAGGTGTTCTTCTGGCACTTGCCAGCACAGTCATCTGGGCGCTGTATTGGATTTTTAATACCCGAAGAGACGGTGACCCAGTTGTGGGTCTATTAATTTGTTTTCTTTGCGGCCTGCCCTGGATCATTGTAGCAACCGGTATGTTCTCCAGCTTCTGGCCATCGTCCCCGACTGGCCTTGTCGCCGCCGGTTATGTTGGATTCGTTGAAATGGGCTTTGCCTATATCCTCTGGCTCAAAGCATTGAAGCTGACAGACAACACCGCCATGATCAGCAACATCAGCTATCTCAGCCCATTCCTTTCGCTGATATTTATTGCCAATATCCTTGGTGAGTCCATCTATCCTGCCACCTATGCAGGGTTAATCATGATCATTGTCGCCGTGCTGGCGCAGCAACATTTTTCCCGACAACAGTAAGCCCATCATGGCCAGAAATCGTTACTTCCAATTTAAGCAATTTAGAATCGAGCAGGGCGAATGCGCTATGAAGGTGACCACGGACGCCTGTCTCTTTGGCGCCCTGTTTGCCCAGTCCGCTCATACACAACAAAGTCATTCTATTTTAGATATTGGCGCAGGTACCGGGCTTTTGAGTTTGATGACAGCCCAAAATACCCAATCCGCCATCACTTCCGTAGAGCTAGATGCTGCTGCCGCACAGCAGGCGGCTTTTAACTTTTCAGCAAGCCCCTGGTCACATCAGCTTTCGGTGGTCAACCAATCCATTCAGGACTTCTCGCAACAAAACCACAACACCTTTAATAGCACCTTTGAAAGCATCATCACCAACCCCCCGTTTTTTCAACAATCATCAAAGGGGAGCGACCAACGCCGAAATTTGGCACGACATACCGACAGCCTAAGCTTTGATGACCTTGCCCGGTCGATTGTCCGTCACCTGGCACAGACCGGAGAGGCTTGGGTGTTATTGCCTGTGGATTCCAGTCATCATTTTCTAGTGGCCTGTCAGTATGTCAAACTGTGTCTGTTTAAACGAATACAGTTGCGCTCCAGCTTAACCCACCCCGTTCACCGCCATGTTTTGGTACTGAAACGCTCAGAGAGCACGTCGGATGAGAACTGCACAACGATTGATGACATGGTCACCATTTATGACAACCACCCCACGTATACGTCGGAAGTCCAGCAATTAATGTCGCCCTATTATCTTGCGCTATAAGCTTTCATACCGGCATTAGGTTCTGTTAAAAGAATCTAATAGTCACTCATTGCATTCAAGCATTGATCAGTAAAACAGGTAAACAAATCCTCTGAACCGTACATAGAATGGGATTTATTCGAAGACGATATTGCCCCATTCTCTGGCATATACGGAATCTGTTCATGGGCGGGTAAATGTCGATTGGCGATACTGATCAAGCGTTTAGTGCTTTCGCTTAACAAGCCGTCTCGATGCTTCGGCTCAGCCGGTTTGTTCTTCGCTTCTGCATTATTCCCTTCTGCATTAATTATTGTTTGAGACACAGATGCTTTCTGAGATTTTTTCTGGTATCCGGAACTCACTGGCTGTGCCAGCTCTTCAAATACCTGAGGCTTTACAAGCCCCGGATGATAAGACTTTGCCAGTCGACTTCTCGGACGGTTATCAAACTCCAGAGCCCACAACAAGGTAATCATGAAGAATCCGAAAAACATCCAAACTGGGCTGATCTTATTATTCATAGCTATCCCCCACCCCTCAAGAAGGTGCTGCTGTTACTCATTACATTTTGAGGGTGTCGCAAAAGACCATTAAAGGCAGATGTCGTAGGCCGGTAACCCAAGGGGTTGCCGACAATCAACACCTATACCCGTCGCCTTTCAAGTTGCTACTTTGTTGGCTGCTCTCGCTCACCCCAATCACTTACTAGCTGTAAGCTCATGGGGATTCTCTCGTTTGCCGCCGCGTAGCAACTTGAAATGCTTTGGATATACAGGCCTGTGAGATGTCCGCAACTCTTGTAGAATTACCGACCTACGGGTTTCGCGACACCCTCATTTGGTGAGTCGGCGTATTGTCGAACTCACGTAATGGCCTGTATCCAGTGCTGTGATTAACACTAGGCAAACCTGACAAAACAGCAAATAGGGATATGGAGCTTGCTGTTTTTTTCAACAGTGGGCTCACATCAGATACAGAACATGAACGCCGTAATTCAGAATAATACAAAAAAGTAGATATTTTCAGACTTTTTTGAAAGCTCGATAGATAGAAAAGCCATTCCGACTTAACAACGTTTCACAGCGTCCAAACGTCTGTTCAATAATAGGCGGGTATTTTAAAAAACTGTTCGCCACGATACGCAGCTCTCCACCCACTTTTAGTTTCTGGTGAGATTCAGACAGAAACCGTTCTGTCACTTCATAGTGGGTTTTCACACCCTGATGGAACGGTGGGTTAGAAATAATTAAATCAAACTGCCCGGTCACTTCAGACAGCCCGTCACTGGCTAAGACTTGAAAGTTCTCCACTCCCAAATCATTCATGGTTTGCCGGCTACTTGCCAGTGCCATGGCATCACAATCCACCAAGGTAAGATGACGTGCTTCAGGCTGCTCGCTGATATAAGCGGAAATCACACCAGCACCGCAGCCAAAGTCCAGAACGTTACCAGACGGTAGGTCATTCAATGTTTCCAGCAACACTTCGGTACCCACATCAAGACGACCATGGCTGAATACGCCAGGAAGGGAGGATATAGACAACACTTTATCCATTGCCTGCACGGTGAAAGTTTTAAACGCACCCTTCTCAGTAAACTGATCCGGCTTATTCACGGCTCCCTTATTCACGGCTCCCTTATTCACGGCTCCCTTATTCATGGCTCCGCAGGCTTCCAGCAATACACAATGTCGAGCATTATCAACACTTTTCACGTCACTGAAACTCTGCTTCAACCTTTTCTTCCAGGACTTGATACCCTCATCATTCTCGCCCACCAGATAAATCGGAACATTCGCTGCGACATGGAAGCGAATCATCTCCAACCAGAAATCCATCAATGGCTTACTTTTTTGCAGGAAGATGAGAACGCCATCCACCGGGCTGGACAGTGGCTCTTCAAGAACAGGGGCAAACGTCAGAAAAAAACGATCGTTATGGTTGCCAACCAAAGGCTTCAACCGACGATAATCACTGAAGTCTCTGGTCAGCGCCGTCACCCTACCCAGCCCCTCATCCAGCAGTTGGCTTACTAGCTGATCCCCAGGTAAACCAATCATCAACAAATGGTCCAGCTCGAAGCAATCCATATTACGGACAATTAACTGGGAAGGATTGGATAAAGAAAGAGAGGACATAATTTTCAACACAGAATTCAGTTCAATGGCGGCCTTAGAAGCTGTTCATGATCTTTTGCGAATAGCGAAAACGAGGAGAAAATGTTCCTGTTGTTCAGTTTTTTGAGGCACGTAGTGGCGCTACGTAACGAAGAAAACTGAAAAACAGGGGCGTGTTATCCTCGTTTGCAGCTCGCAAAAAGATTGTGAACAGCTTCTTATACCTCAAGACCTTTCGACTTTCCATGAAAGCCTTCATGGAATACGGATTTACAAGCAGCTGACGCAAGCATAGCATTCCCGACCTTGAAAAATCAGTACGGAGTTTTCGGATGGCTGGACCACAGGGCGACCTGGTTCTGCGAACATTGGCAATGCCTGCAGATACTAATCCCAACGGTGATATTTTTGGCGGCTGGATCATGTCCCAAATGGACATGGCGGGCGGCCTCGCAGCAAAAAACCGCTCCCAGAGCCGGGTATCCACCGTGGCGGTAGAAAGCATGAGCTTCATCCATCCAGTCAAGGTCGGTGACGTGGTATGCTGTTATGCGGATATCGTCCGGGTTGGTACCACGTCCATGCGTATAAAACTTGAAGTCTGGAACTTGTCTCATCCCTTTAAGTCTGAACTTCGCAACAAAGTGACCGAAGGCATGTTCACCTATGTCGCTATAGACGACAATGGAAACCCCATCCCGGTAGATAGAAGTCGATAATCAGGAAACCTTCGAATGAAACAGAAAACTATCCTTGTCGGTGTTGCCGGCGCTTCTGCATCCGGTAAGAGCCTACTGGCAGAAACTCTGGTCGAAGAGCTGCAGTCCGAGCACCTGAGCGTCATTTCTGAAGATTCTTACTACAAGGATCAATCCCACATGTCCATGGAAGAACGGGTTCGTACTAACTACGACCACCCGGAATCCATGGATCACGATCTGATGCTGCAGCAAATGCTGCAACTGAAAGCGGGTGAAGGCATTAAAGTGCCCATGTACGACTATTCAAAGCACAACCGTCGTCAGGAAACACGACAGGTGAAGCCGGCACGAGTCATTATTTACGAAGGCATACTGCTCTTCACCAATCCGGAAATACGTGAAACCTTCGACCTGCGCTTTTTCATGGATACGCCATTGGATATCTGCTTAATCCGTCGTATGAAACGTGACATAGTCAGCCGTGGTCGTGATGTGGATTCTGTGATCAAGCAATACCTGGAAACCGTGCGCCCCATGTTCATGCAGTTTATTGAACCGGCTCGCCAGCACGCCGACCTGATCATTCCCCACGGTGGTAAAAACCGTATTGCTATTGATTTGATCAAAACACAGATTCGTAATTTGATTGATTAAAAACGCCAATCGCCCTTGTTTTCAAACGCAGGGGCTCTAACAACCAAATAAAGATCAATACCCAACCATATAAAATCATATTTTCTGACTCTGTGACCAGCCACTTTTGACAACCTGCCCCTGCATTGTACTAAGTAGTTGGCCATTTGGAATCGAATATTTCTGGCTTGTTGACCAGGTTCTCTGCAAGGCGCAACGGCGGGAGCATAGCGAGCTATGTGACCAGAGTTGCAACGCAGTCAGAGGGCCTGATCAATGAGTCAGAAAATATGATTTCAGGTGGTTAACTACTTACCTCCTGCATCTATTCCGTCGTACGGTGTTACACCTATAAAGGCATTATGAAAAGCGCGCTACCGGTAGATTATTCAGTAATCTTATGTGAGCATGGTCGCCGGAGAGTGACTGTTTTTTAGCTGATGATTCGATTTCATAAGGAGTTTTATGTTTGAACGTCTCTTTTTACTGATAATTGCCTTTATCCTACCTGGCTGTGCAGTTGATTTTGATGATTATGAGCCTATTCGGTTTGAAGTTTCAGGGACCTCCGTAACAATGAACGGTGTTATTACCAGTGACATAACTGGCAAACTTCAAACACTTCTCAATAAACATCCGGAAATCACAACCATTATCATGGAGACTGTAGACGGATCCGTAGACGATGAAGCCAACCTTGAAGCCGCAAGACTGGTTAGAGCAAAAGGCCTTAATACAATAATCTCTGGACATGGAGAAGTTGCATCCGGCGGTACTGATTTCTTTCTTGCTGGCGTTAATAGAACTGTTGAGCGTGGAGCAAAAGTTGGCGTTCATTCATGGGCTGCTTTAGGAATCAACGATGCAAACAGCCTACCTAAAGATCACCCAGAGCACCAAAACTACCTCAAGTATTATCAAGAGATGGGAATACCTGATGATTTTTATTGGTTCACTCTGGCATCTGCTTCAAGTTCTGATATGCACTGGATGTCACCCAAGGAACAAAAGTTATATAAAATTTCCACGCCATAACAATACGCCCCCCATCAAGGAAAGTATCATGATGAGGGGCTATCTTCACTTACCACCCCGTGCCGTATATAATGCCGACGTATAAGCGTCAAATACGCCTGTTTTGTAAGCCTGAAATGATTATTTTTTTGGCCTGTCAAAACAGGTCCGGCGCGATCATTGCACTCACCTTGTGTGAGTTAGATCGATTCACTTTGGCTGTCCGGCCGCTTGTACTTCGCCTTAATTATCACTGAAAAGAATGAAGTGCTGCCTGTCTGGGGAGCGCTGCGAGATAACCATGCGCGTAGAAGCTGATATCAAGCTGGGTTTCAAGGACGTCCTGTTCCGCCCAAAACGTTCCACCCTAAAAAGCCGTTCACAGGTCAGCCTGGAGCGTACTTTCCGTTTTGTACACACAGATACAGAGTGGACAGGTGTTCCCGTCATCGCCGCCAATATGGACACCGTTGGCACCTTCGAAATGGCATTGGCGCTGGCCGAGCACAAAATGCTCACTGCCGTTCACAAGCATTACACCATTGAAGAGTGGCAAGCGTTTCTCGAAAGTGCCCCAGCTGGCATTGAAGAACACATCATGGTCAGCTCCGGAACGTCCGACAGCGACTTCCAGAAAATGAACGACATTCTGGCACTAAACGACAAACTTCGTTTTATCTGTATTGATGTCGCTAACGGCTACTCGGAACACTTCGTTCAGTACGTTTCCCGTGCACGTAAACAACACCCTGATAAAGTCATCGTTGCTGGTAACGTGGTAACTGGCGAAATGGTCGAAGAACTGATTCTGAAAGGTGCCGACATTGTCAAAGTAGGCATCGGCCCGGGTTCTGTTTGCACCACTCGGGTAAAAACCGGTGTCGGCTACCCACAATTATCCGCAGTGATTGAATCAGCAGATGCCGCCCACGGCGTTGGTGGCCAGGTGATTTCCGATGGCGGCTGCACCTGTGCTGGCGACGTCTCCAAAGCCTTCGGCGCCGGCGCTGACTTTGTTATGATCGGTGGCATGTTTGCCGGTCACGATGAATCCGGCGGCGAGTTGGTTGAAGAAGATGGCAAACAGTTCCGTCTGTTTTACGGCATGAGCTCTACAACCGCTATGGATCAACATGCCGGCGGTGTTGCGAACTATCGCGCATCTGAAGGTAAGACAGTCAAAGTACCTTACCGTGGCCCGGTACTGGAAACCGTTCAGGATATTCTGGGTGGCGTACGTTCAACCTGTACTTATGTTGGCGCAGCTCAACTGAAAGAGCTGTCCAAGCGCACCACCTTTATTCGTGTGCAGGAACAGGAAAACCGGGTATTTAACTAATTCCCGGCAGACACAAAGCGGGCAGGTCTGCTTTGTGTCATTTTCTTTAATACCCCGCAGCAATCCCCCGTTTTTCAAACTCTAACTTAATCGCATCCATCTGAACATCTGACGGTGGACGAACATTCTGCAGGTCATAACTGTCGTTAAAAGCATCCCACTTATGTACACCTAAACTGTGATATGGCAGCAACTCAACCTTTTCTACGCAGCCCATCTTCTCCACCATCTCTGCCAGCATCGCCGCATAGATTGGATCAACGGTGAAGCCCTCAACCGCCACATAGCGAATCCAGGTGGGCTTTTGGATTTCCTGCAAATACATAGCAAAATTTCTTGGATACTGGCCGGTAACGTAAGTGAGTTTTTTGTGCATCTCCTCATCCATGTGCTTGATATCCAAAAGCACCAGATCAGTATAAGACAGTAGCCGCTCAACATCCGGCGTAATGCGTTTGGTAAAACCATTGGTATCGAGACAGGTGTGAATACCGTTCTCTTTTAACGCTTTAAACAGGTCAGCAACAAATTCCGCCTGAATCAGCGGTTCCCCACCGGTGACCGTTACACCACCTGTTAGAAAGCTTTTCACTTTCAGAATTTTATCCAGGACCTCTTCATGACTAAGTACCTCACCACCATCACGAAGATCCCAGGTATCCCGGTTATGGCAATAACGGCAGCGCATATGGCAGCCCTGCATAAAAACCACATACCGGATACCTGGCCCGTCAACGGTTCCAAAAGAATCCATGGAATGAACACGCCCGAGGGACATGGCAACTCTCCCAACTCTACACCTGCAAAACATGCAAAAAAAGGCCAGCAATGCCGGCCTTTTTATTGTTCTTACATTTTATCTGAAAGTGCTAAAACTTACAGTGAACCTGTGAACGTACGGGTAATCACATCACGCTGCTGCTCTGGAGTCAGAGAGTTAAAGCGCACTGCGTAGCCGGATACGCGGATGGTCAAAGAAGGGTACTTCTCTGGGTTTTCCATGGCATCTTCCAGCATTTCGCGGTTCATTACGTTCACGTTCAGGTGCTGACCGCCTTCACGATGCGCTTCATGATGGAAGTAACCATCCATCAGGCCAACCAGGTTCTTACGACGACCTTCGTCGTCTTTACCCAGTGCTTTCGGTACGATGGAGAAGGTATAGGAGATACCGTCTTTCGCGTAGGCAAATGGCAGCTTCGCTACAGAACTCAGGGACGCAACCGCACCGCTGGTGTCACGACCGTGCATTGGGTTTGCACCCGGACCGAACGGCTGACCTGCACGACGACCGTCTGGTGTAGTACCGGTTTTCTTACCGTAAACCACGTTAGAGGTGATCGTCAGTACAGACTGAGTCGGGATCGCATCACGGTACATGTTGTGAGACGCCACCTTCTTCATGAAGGTTTCGACCAGCTCACAGGCGATAGCGTCAACGCGCTCTTCATTGTTACCGAATTTAGGGAAGTCACCGTCGATTTCAAAGTCGATAGCAATACCGTCTTCATCACGAACCGGTTTCACTTTCGCGTATTTAATCGCAGACAGAGAGTCAGCAGCCACAGACAGACCCGCAATACCACAAGCCATGGTACGGATAACGTCACGATCGTGCAGCGCCATCTGAGAAGCTTCGTAGGAATACTTGTCGTGCATATAGTGGATGCAGTTCAGAGCAGTCACGTACTGAGTCGCCAACCAATCCATCAGCTTGTCGAAGCTGGCATAAACTTCGTCGTAATCCAGATATTCTGAAGTGATTTTTTCAGCCTTAGGACCGATCTGCAGTTTCAGTTTCTCATCGACACCACCGTTGATAGCGTACAGCAGGGTTTTACCCAGGTTCGCACGGGCGCCGAAGAACTGCATCTGCTTACCCACCACCATTGGGGATACACAGCAAGCAATAGCGTAATCATCGCTGTCCATATCAGGACGCATCAGATCGTCGTTTTCGTACTGAATTGAGCTGGTATCGATGGATACTTTTGCACAGTACTCTTTAAAGCCAACAGGCAAATGCTCAGACCACAGAACAGTAATGTTTGGCTCTGGGGATGGACCCATGGTGTACATTGTGTTCAGGAAACGGAACGCGTTTTTGGTCACCAGTGTACGTCCATCCAGGCTCATACCACCGATGGACTCTGTCGCCCAGATTGGGTCGCCGGAGAACAGCTGATCGTATTCTGGAGTACGCAGGAAGCGAACCATACGTAGCTTCATGACGAAATGGTCGATCATTTCCTGAGCGTCGATTTCGGTAATTTTGCCAGCTTCCAGATCGCGCTGGAAGTAGATATCCAGGAAGGTCGCGGTACGACCCAGAGACATAGCGGCACCGTTCTGGGATTTAACCGCAGCCAGATAGCCGAAATAAGTCCACTGAACCGCTTCACGGGCAGACGTCGCTGGACCACTAATATCGCAACCGTATTTGGCAGCCATTTCTTTGATCTGACCCAGAGCACGGATCTGCTCCATGATCTCTTCGCGCAGCTGAATAGTGCGATCCAGGTTTTCACCGGACTCCATCACTTTGTCCAGAGACTTGTGCTGAACTTTCTTGTCTGCCACCAGACGATCAATACCGTACAGGGCGATACGACGATAATCACCAATAATACGACCACGACCGTATGCATCAGGCAGACCAGTGATTACACCGGATTTACGGCAGTTACGGATGTCTGCGGTGTAAACGTCGAAAACACCGGCATTGTGGGTTTTGCGATAGTCCGTGAAGATTTTGTTAACCGTGTCATCCAGCTTACGGCCGTAAACTTCACAGGAAGTTTCAACCATGCGGATACCACCATTAGCAATAATGGCACGCTTCAGTGGCTTTTCAGTCTGAAGACCAACGATGGTTTCCAGATCTTTGTTGATGTAACCAGCGTCGTGAGAAGTAATGGTTGATGGCAGATCAGTGTCAAAATCGACAGGCGCGTGAGTGCGGTTCTCTTCCTTGATGCCTTCCATAACATCTGCCCAGAGTTTATCTGTGGCATCTGTGGAACCAGCCAAAAAAGAGGAATCACCCTCATAGGGCGTGTAGTTCTTCTGGATAAAATCGCGAACATTGATACTGGTTTCCCAGTCACCGGAGGTAAAACCAGCCCATGCCTGAGGCATTTCGTTGGTTGCTACAGTCATACTAAGAGCTCCTTCAAGTTGGAGAATTCTTTGGAAATGCTGTTTCGGGCCAGCCATCTTGGTAGCTGTAACACCAACTTGATCTATATCAATGTACGAAAATCGTCGTCGGCGTATTGTTAACAAACGTTCAGGGAGGTGAAGAAACCCTGACAATCATTATCCTGTGATAATGAGCTTGGCTAACCCGTAAAAGTATGTGAAGACGGCACCAAATTACTCGATATATGGCATTGCCACTATCAGTGCTAATACTTATTAATAATAAAAAAACATATTCCAAAGTATTTAAAAATATAAACAAACTCTAACATCAATAAACGCACCTGTTAGTCTATTAACCATCTTTGAAATTGGCAAAGTTTAGTTATTACTATCAACTCAACATTCAAAAAAAGTATGAAATAAATCATCTCTGATTATTCATGAATGCTATTCTTTATTTCTGTTAATTCCCTCTTCATTTCGTTTCCATGAGAATTAACGACTACTTTTAGATATTGCTGTATTTTTTTAGGTAGTGTTACCTATTCATAGCCAATACGGGTTTGACTAACATCCTTAAAGCAAATAATGACATCAATAGTATTGCCGGGAAAGGATCGAACAGGAGGTAGTGATGAGCAAATATATTTATACTACAATTTACGAACAATTTACGGGTCTTAAGCCACCAGAGCCTAAAGATCAAAAGCCTCGCCGTAGAAGAGGTTATGGTCACCCGTATCGAATGCGGCTGAATATGCAAGACGCTTCTGTTCAGGACAGTGAATTACTGTCTTCTGGCAATGAAGATCCTGATATGCCAAGAGATGCTTTTGAGCAACCTCCGGTTTCTATATTTCAGCCAACGGTTAAGCCGCAATCTGTACGCCGCTTCTCTTCCGGCAATCAGGGCTATCGCTCCCCAAGCAGCAGTGGAAATGTACTTTCCAGCAGGAACGCTTTTCCTGAAGAACCGGTGATTGGGAATAGCAACAGTGAGCCTAAGGTCACTTATAAGAAACGACGTCAATACGGCTCATCCAGTTTCAGTTTTGGAGCAATGGGCAGACGTAATGGAAATGACAACACCGATTATTGATGTGATGGTTGCAGTTAGTTAACTGTTGCTTAACTTTCAACTTTTTAATTCTGCTTTACCTGTTCAATGTCATTCCCGTAGATACTGATTTACGCCAGAACTCGAAAGCGGGGTCTGGCGTTTTTTATAGTTCTTTCTCTATTTATTCCAATGCTTTTTGTTCCAGCGCTCTTTGCTTAAGATAGCTGTCATAGTCTGGAATCTGTCGGTTATGGGTTTGAGCTAGCAACTCGGAAGAGAAAATATAATCCGCAGAGCTTTGATTACAGGCGACGGGAATATTCCACACCGCAGCAATTCTTAACAACGCCTTTACATCCGGATCATGAGGCATTGGCTCAAATGGGTCCCAGAAAAAGACCAGCAAATCCAATTTACACTCGGAAATCAGCGCACCTATTTGCTGATCACCACCTAATGGACCACTGATGAATTTCTTCACAGGCATAGAGAGATGTTTCTCCATTAACGTACCCGTAGTTCCAGTCGCGTAAAGCTCGTGACCTGTCAACTGCTCTTTATGGCGCAAACCCCAGCTTACTAACTCATCTTTCTTATTATCGTGAGCAACCAGGGCAATATTCTTTTGGGCTGGAACACTGTGTTCTTTATAAATCATAAAGCACAACTCTGTTTGTTTTGAAAATTGATTATTGGCTATATTCTCACCGAACAAAAAAAAATGCGACGCCTTAAAGGTAAGACATCGCATTATTATGATTCTAATCACTATCAGGAAAGGTACTTAATCATTACCCCGGCAGCAACTGCAGAGCCGATAACACCGGCAACATTCGGCCCCATGGCATGCATTAACAAAAAATTCTGAGGGTTCGCCTCAAGCCCAAGCTTATTGGAAACCCTTGCTGCCATCGGGACCGCAGATACACCCGCTGAGCCAATCAGCGGATTCACTTTTGTAGACGTCACCCGGTTCATTAGCTTTGCCATCAAAACACCACTGGCAGTACCAATACAAAAGGCCACAATACCCAAAGACAGAATCCCAAGGGTTTCCATCGCCAGAAATTTATCTGCGCTCAGCTTTGAGCCCACAGAAAGCCCTAGAAAAATAGTAGTGATGTTGATCAAAGCATTTTGTGCGGTATCCGACAAACGCTCAACCACACCACATTCTTTCATCAAGTTACCAAAACAAAACATCCCCAACAACGGAGCAGCATCTGGCAACAAAAGAGCCACCAGCACCAGCAGCAGAACAGGAAAAACAATTTTTTCTGTCTTGCTGACGTGGCGAAGCTGAGTCATCACAATCTTACGTTCTTCAGCTGTCGTTAGTGCTCGCATAATGGGCGGCTGAATCAACGGCACCAGTGCCATATAGGAATACGCAGCCACCGCAATAGCCCCCAAAAGATGGGGAGCTAACACGCTGGATACATAAATCGCTGTTGGGCCATCCGCACCACCGATAATGCCGATTGCTGCCGCATCCGCCAAAGAGAAATTCATTAGCCCTGTCGAGCTCAGCACAATAGCACCAAAGACCGTGGCAAAAATGCCAAATTGTGCGGCTGCACCAAGAAACAGGGTTTTTGGGTTCGCCAGCAAAGGACCAAAATCAGTCATTGCCCCAACACCCATGAAAATCACTAGCGGCGCAACACCGCTACCAATAGCGACACTGTAAAACTGATATAAGACGCCGTTCGAATAACCTGCATCGGCCACAATGTGACCTATAGCGGCTCTTGTGGCGGAGTTAGCCTCGGTGTACAGGGTGTACAATTGATCCGGAGTTGCAGAAACATTGCCAAGCGCCTCAGAAATGGCCTGCAATACTACTGGATTTGCCACATGCAACGCCTGCTCAATGGCTGAAAATGCCAGACCCGCCTGAGGAATATTGGCCATAATCCCGCCAAACCCAATCGGCACTAACAACAAAGGCTCAAATTGTTTACGGATGGCCAGATAGAGTAATCCGAAGCCCACCAGTATCATTGCCAGCTCACCAGCGCTCAGATTGTAAATCCCTGAGCCTTCCCAGAGCGTTAACAGCTTTTCCATGATAACTTCCTACTCCTTAAGTTATACCAATGTCGTTTTTAAATTGTGGAGTGAGCAAGTTATTTTGGGCGACTGGACAAGGCGAAGCGACGAGTCATAGCAGTAGCTATGGCGAGGAACTTCAACGCCGATCCAGTCGGTCAAAATGGCTGCGCAGCCCATAATTTAAAAACAGAATTGGTATTATCAAGCCAGTGCCAGCAGCTGATCACCCACTGCCACACTGTCGCCTTCTCTGACACTGACAGACGTCACCTGACCAGCTCTCGGTGCACGTACTTCCGTTTCCATCTTCATGGCTTCAAGAATCAACACAACGTCGCCCTCCTGAACCTGTTGCCCTGGCGTGACATGGACTTTCCAGATATTTCCAGCCAACGGTGCCGACATGGGTTCGCCTGAAACTGCAGCCGGAACAGCAGCTTGCTGGATTGCCAATGATGCAGGGATAACCTGACTAACATCGCCACCTTCGGCCACTTCCACGGTATAAGGATTACCGTTCACTCTTACGGTATAAACGGCACTGTCTGTTTGATTGACAGAAGCGGGGGCTGCTGGCTTAACCTCAGGCTCAGTTCCTGGAATTGGTTCAAAGGCATCCGGATTACCACGATTCTGCAGAAATTTGAGACCAACCTGGGGGAACAAGGCATAGGTCAGAACATCGTCCACTGCCTGATCTGCCAGCTTGATACCTTTTTCCTGTGCTAACCCTTCAAGCTCCGTGGTTAACTTATTGAATTCAGCTTCCAACATATCTGCTGGACGACAGGTGATCGCTTCTTTACCGTCCAATACTCGAGTTTGCAACTCGGTATTAAAAGGTGCTGGTGCAGCACCGTATTCGCCTTTAAGAATTCCCTGAGTCTCTTTAGAAATGGATTTGTAACGCTCACCGGTCAGCACATTCAGTACGGCCTGTGTACCCACAATTTGAGACGTTGGGGTAACAAGAGGAATAAAACCAAGGTCTTCACGAACCCGTGGAATTTCCTGAAGCACTTCATCAAACTTATCGCTGGCGCCCTGCTCTTTCAGCTGACTTTCCATATTGGTCAACATACCACCAGGCACTTGAGCCGTCAGGATACGAGCATCAACACCGCGCAACTGACCTTCAAACTTAGCGTATTTCTTACGCACAGCACGGAAGTAAGTTGCCACTTCTTCCAGCTTATTGAGATCCAGGCCACTATCCCGCTCTGTTCCCTGCAGCGCTGCAACAATCGCTTCTGTTGGAGAATGTCCGTAAGTCATGGACATTGAGGAAATAGCGGTATCCACCCGATCAATACCGGCCTCAATGGCTTTCAATAACGACATAGAAGAAAGACCGGATGTCGCATGACAATGCAATTGCACTTCCAAGTCCGTCTCACGCTTCAATCGTGACACTAACTCATAAACATCCGTCGGCGTAATAATGCCGGACATATCCTTAATACACAGTGAGTCCGCACCCAGATCTTCAATTTCTTTAGCAAGCGATACCCAGTTGTCCATGTTATGCACCGGACTGGTGGTATAGGAAATAGTCCCTTGCGCATGGGCTCCCTGTCGCTTGACTGCACTCATGGCATGCTTGAGGTTGCGGGGGTCGTTCATAGCATCAAAGACACGGAACACATCCATGCCATTAAAAACAGCACGCTCTACAAACTTATCAACGACATCGTCCGCATAATGACGGTAACCCAACAAATTCTGCCCACGAAGCAACATTTGCTGCCGGGTTTTCGGCATGGCTTTTTTCAGTTCACGCAGCCTTTCCCAAGGGTCTTCACCGAGATAACGGATACAGGCGTCAAAAGTTGCGCCACCCCAGGTTTCCAGGGACCAGTAACCAATGTCGTCCAATTGCTCCGCAATGGGCAACATGTCTTCTATACGCAGACGGGTAGCAAACAGTGATTGATGGGCATCCCTCAACACCACATCGGTAATACCAAGCGGTTTGTGAACTTCAGACATAACCCTTTATCCCCCGGTTAATGGCTTTAATCTTTATCTTTTTTTGTTCTGTGCAGCTTAATAGCAGCGCTAATAGCGGCTACCACTTCGGTCTGATTACTGTTGGCGACTGGCGCTCCGCCTGCTGAACTATGACGTACAGCGGAGGCTCCTGAAGTAGCAGGTTCATGAAAAAAGCGAGTGATGATTTTCGACATCAAACTGGTGACCAACACCAGCAGAGTGAGAAACAGGAAAACAAAGCCCATCCCGAACAGCATCAGGCTGGAGCCCTCAGAGATAAGTTCCGACGACGTCATCATGTTGTCCTTGTCGTATGCATATTTATAGTTATTTGTTCGTTCGCAATCATTAAGTATTACGAAGAAAACCGGCTCGTGCCGCTTGTGTATTGTACTGATCACGGTGAATTTGACAATCAGCTATACAGACGATGTGCGGAATACATAACAAAAATGGCCTATTCGATAATAAATGCATCGACCTTGGTCAATAAAAAAGCGAATACGCCCAAACAGAAGTAAATAAACAACCAGCTTGAAAAATCTATCCTATGATCACAGATAACTTTAATCTGTTAACTAAACATGAAACCTCATGAATGTATCTGTCTTATCTGGGGTCTATAATTATTCATCCAATGTCGCTTATAAAACACATACAAACGACGATGAAGAGCCTAAAGACCCCAGCAAATATAATGAGCCGGCACCGCTGGCCGCTTGTCGTGCCGGTGACATCACCCGCCTTCAAACTGAGCTTGAAAAAGATCGGCATATTGTCTATGACTATTATGCCTCGAAGTCAGGTTCAACCATCGACTTACTTTCCATGGCTGCCAGTATAAAAAACGTAGAGATTCTGGAATTCCTCCTCAGACATGGCGCCCTTGCAGACCATGCGACCCCCGCCGGAGCAACACCTCTTATGTATGCTGCACAAAGTGGCTTTGACTTCGGTGTACAAAAACTTTTGGAGGAAAGCGCTTCAGTGACTCAATTGACTGCAGAGGGTAGAACACCGCTCTTTTACGCTGCTGAAGAAGGGAGCAGAGGGACAAACGAACTTCTTCTTAATCATAACGCCAATGTCAATTGGCAAGATAAAAATGGCGTATTCCCCCTCTATATAGCCGCAGGCAGGGGTCACTACCAATTAGTCGAGTTATTTCTGGAACATAAAGCTAAGGTGGGCTTAAGTTGTCCAGATGGAAGCACAGCCCTCCATGTTGCTGCATTTCAGAATCACCTCAACATTGTCAAACTACTGATCAAACATAATGCTAATGTCAATGAATGCACAAGGAAAGGAGCAACAGCACTATTATTTGCTACTCAAGAGGGACACAATCTGATTGTTGAAGAATTACTGAAATATGGAGCTAATCCCGAGAAAAAAGTTAAAACATCCCTCTTCACTAAAACATCCCCCTTAAGCGCCTCCAAACACATTGCAAAAAATCCAGACATTACCAATATGCTCAAGAAGGCAATAAAGGACAGAAAAGCAGAAAGCCCCCATCCCGCTTCCCAATTGCTTAGCCGTGTCAAGTTTTCTTATCAACCTTTTTAGTCGTTTGCATACAGTTCTGGTTGACCACACTCACCATCTCATCAGCATCGTTCATCGCACGAACACGCTCAAACAGATTCTGCGCCTCCGGGTAGGCCTTACGAAGATAGTTCAGCCACTGTTTCATTCTTGAAGGGTGGTAGAGCCACTTGTCATTTTCACGATCACGATCACCCAATTGCAAAATCAATTGCAGCACATCACTCCAGGGCATCGGACCAACGCATTCACGAATCATGTTCGTGATGTTCGGGGTAGTCAAGGATGAACGCCCCACCATCAAATCGGAGCAGCCCGAAACCGTCATACAACGCTGGGCGTCTTCGTGATTCCATATTTCACCATTGGCAATGACCGGGATGTTAAGTCGCTCACGAATTTTATTAATGTATTCCCAATGGGCTGGCGGGCGATAGCCTTCCGCTTTTGTTCGGGCATGAACCACCAGCTCCGAAGCGCCAGCTTCCTGAATAGCACAGGCGTTATCCATAAAGAGAGACTTATCTTCGTAGCCAAGACGGATTTTGGCAGTCACAGGAAACTCGGCAGGCACGGCTTCACGAACGGATTTGACGATATCAAAGAGTAGACCTGGCTCACGCAATAAAATCGCACCGCCTTTGTTCTTATTCACCCCTTTAGCCGGACATCCGAAATTTAAATCGATGCCTGGCGAACCCAACTTAACCGCTCTGGCCGCATTCAAAGCCAGATATTCCGGACTACTGCCCAACAGTTGAAGGCGAACTAATGTACCATTTGATGTCCTACTGCCCTGCTTCAATTCCGGGCAAGTGCGATAAAACACCCTATTTGGCAATAAAGTATCAGTGACTCGAACAAACTCGGTCACACACAAATCAAAGGTGTTGACGCTGGTCAGCAGGTCACGCATATCGTGATCCATCACACCTTCCATCGGCGCCAGTATCAACCGCATGGTACATCTCTTTTCAGAATAAAGCGGGTGATTCTAAATCAGTGAGGCGTACCATGAAATAGCGAGTATTTCCTATCCTGAAATAAACCGGTACAGCACGTAATCCTTCGATTTCAAGAAACGATAGGACAGCCCGGGCGTTACAGACCCGTCCGTAATGGCAAGTTACCCGATTGCAGAACGACATTTCACCTTATTAAGATCCCGCATCATGGACCAAAATAGGCCCACACACATAAAGAGCAATATCACCGTAAAAGGCAACCCCATAGAAACCGCTCCGGCTTGCAGAGAAGTCAACGCCTCTTCCCCGCCACCGTAGAGTAATACCGAAGCCGTGACACACTGCAGTACAGCCCACATCGCTCGTTGACTTGCGGGAGAGTCCACTTTCCCCCCCGGCAGTGATGTAATCCACCACCAGCGCTCCGGAATCGGCCGAGGTAATAAAAAAAACCAGAACCAGAGTAACGGCCAGCAAAGTGGTGACTCTTACAAAAGGGAGGTTTTCAAGCATCTGAAACAGGGCCAGAGAGACATCACCAATACCATTGGACAGCTGCCCAATGTAATTCTGAACCTGATCCAAAGCAGCTCCACCAAAAGCCGCCATCCAGATTGCTGATACCAGCGTAGGTACCAGAAGGACTCCAATCATGAACTCACGCACCGTTCTACCTTTTGAGATACGGGCAATGAACAACCCCACAAAAGGTGACCAGGACACCCACCAGGCCCAGTAAAACACTGTCCAGCCTTGATACCAGTTTGCGTCCTCTCGACCAACCCAGTTACTCAATGAGATAAGGTTCTCTGCATAACTCCCTAAAACAGCGGAAAAATGGCCCAGAAAGTTGGTAAACGACGATGCGAAAACAACGAAAAGTAAAAGAAGCGCTGCTATCGCCATATTAATATTGCTGAGCGTTTTCACGCCTTTATCCAGACCCCTGACTACCGAAAGCAATGTGATCATGGCAATAACGACAATAACAACCATTTGAGTCGTGATTGTGTTTTTAACCCCAAAGGCAAAGTCCAAACCCGCTGCAGCCTGTATTGCCCCTAATCCCAGTGACGTTGACAAACCGAAAATCGTCGCCAAAACCGCAACGATATCAATAGCATGACCAATAGGCCCCCAGACCTTTTCACCTAACAGCGGATAAAATGCAGAACGAATCGTCAGCGGAAGCCCTTTATTATAAGCAAAGAAGGCAAGTGCCAGACCAACAACCCCATAGACTGCCCATGGGTGAAGCCCCCAATGAAACAAAGTTGCTCCCATAGCAATAGAGGCAGCTTCCGGCGTATAAGCCTCAACATTGAGAGGCGTACCATTCAAATTCGTATAATAGGCTACTGGTTCAGCAACACACCAAAAGACCAGACCAATACCCATCCCGGCAGCAAACAACATTGAGAACCAGGACAATGTACTGTGCTCTGTTTTTGCATCTTCCCCACCCAACCGGATTTTACCCACCGGCAGAATGACCATTAACACACAGAACAGCACAAATACATTTGAGGCCGTCATGTACAGCCAGTAAAAAGTTTCAACACACCAGAGGTGAAGACCTGTCAGCGTAGTCTTTACTAACGAAGGGAACAAAAGCGTCAGGACTATAAACAATAAGGAGAACGTTGCAGTCAACCAGAAAACGGGGTTATGGAAGTCTAAACCAGCTATTTGTATATTATTCTGCCCTATCCGATAGGTCGTATTGCACTCAATGTTTGACGCACATCCCCACACAACAAATCTCCCTTGCAAACTCTGAAGCATAGGGGATCCTTGCCAATATTCTAGTTTTAGGGTCTTTACCCAACATCACTTGGTCACTATCCTCTACTGTTTTGACTCTTAAGCGAAGTAGCGTGACCAACAGCAAACACCCCAGCAAGCCTTGGTTTTCTCAAGCAGACCATAGAAATCCAGAGAAATCCGCCATCGTTATTGGCGGCGGTCTTGCCGGGTGCAGCACGGCTTACTCACTGGCAAAGCGTGGCTGGCAAGTCACAATTCTGGAACAACACGAGGCGCTTGCCAGTGAGGCATCCGGTAACCCACAAGGTGTTTTGTACGCCAAGCTGTCTGCGGACAACACACCATTAAGCCAATTTATTTTCCATGGTTATCACTACTCCATTGACCTGCTTAAACAACTGAACATTCAAGACTGGCAACAATGTGGCGTTGTGCAGCTCGCCGTAAATGATAAAACCAATCAGCGCTATCAAGCATTAGATGCTCAGCACCCGGATGATTTACTCCAATATATGAACGCACAACAGCTGTCAGAGATTGCGGGTCTGGATATCCACCATTCCGGGCTGTTTTTCCCGAACGCAGGATGGGTACACCCACCGGCATTCTGTCGTGCTTTAGTGGATCACCCAACGATCAAAGCGGTCAAAAACAGCCTGGTCAATGAAATAAGCCCTGAGAATAACGAATGGGTCATAAAGTCTGACAGCGGTGAATTCCGAAGCAAAACCGTCATCATCGCTCAGGGAACGGCCAGTAATCGATTCAATCAACTTCACTACCTACCGCTGAAATCCATCAGAGGTCAAATCACCCGGGTAAAGGCAACGCCCCAGAGCCAAAAGCTCAGCACCTGTGTCTGCGGCGAAGGGTATATTGCACCAGCCATAAAAGGTGAGCATACCCTGGGAGCCACCTTTCACTTTAACGATTCAAGTTTGGCTATTCGTGATCAGGATCATCAGGAAAACCTGAGCATGCAGCAGCAATGGTTTCCGACGTTTTATGACGCCATTGGTGGCGATCATGTTGAGATTACCGGTGGCAGAACCGGCTTTCGCTGCACGACGCCGGACTACCTGCCCATAGTCGGACCCGTGGTTCACCACCAGTTATTTTTAGACACCTACGCACCACTTCGCAAAAACAGTAAACTGCCACTGACGGATAAACCTGATTATTTTGATGGTCTCTACGTCACCACAGGGCACGGCTCACGAGGAATGATCTCCTGCCCAATCTCAGGTGAAATACTGGCAGACATGATTACTGGCGACGAGTCGAATACCAACCCGCTGCCAGTCACACTAAAAGAGGCGCTACACCCTTCCCGCTTTCTTATTCGAGACCTTATTAAGAATAAACAGTAACGGCATTAGGCGCCGAGACACACGCCGGTTCCTTTCAAGCCACAATACCCTTCCGGGTTTTTGGCAAGATACTGCTGATGGTAAGTTTCCGCATAGTAGAAAGGCGGTGCGTTTCGGATTTCAGTGGTGATGTCTGGAAACCCTTTTTGAGACAGAGACTGCGCAAATTGTTCTCGGGTTTTCTCAGCCTGCTGAATCTGCTCATCCGTCGTCGTATAGATAGCTGAGCGATACTGCGTACCCACATCATTACCTTGCTTCATGCCTTGAGTCGGATCATGGGATTCCCAGAACAGCGTTAAGAGCGCTTCCGTTGAGATGTCTGCCGGGGCATAAACCACCATCACCACCTCCGTATGCCCGGTCTGCCCTGAGCAAACCTCTTCATAAGTGGGGTTCGGGGTATAGCCACCGGCATAACCAACAGCGGTTGTATACACACCCGCCTGTTGCCAAAACAACCTTTCAGCGCCCCAAAAACAACCTAGCCCAATATAGATCGTTTGTAGATTCTCAGGGAATGGGGCTTTCAGTGAGTGATTATTGACAAAGTGCTGGCCAACGACTTCCATAGGCTCCGTTCGACCAGCCAGAGCTGATTCCTGCTCAGGAAGTTGTCGCTTCTTATTGCTCGAATTATTAAACATTGTCATGTACTGCCCTCCATGGAGCGATCATAACAAATAGCATGATTCTATGTGATGCTGAATACTCAACTGAAGCATTATTGGATCCGCTATCCGCAGTCCGTGATCCGCAAAGCACGGGAGGCTCCAGCTTTTTCAGATAACGGACAACGGACAACAATAATTGAAATGTGGAAGTTAATTTCAGGACACCCCTCTAACAAGAAGTCTGCTTTAAAACACTCAGGCTGTTCGGAACATTTGTGATTATTACTCGCCCAATGTCAGTAGCGCAGGATCCAGTCGTTTATCAAACCAGTTGTATCGCCAATCAAGATGAGGGCCTGTCACACGACCCGTTGCACCCACTTCACCAATCAGCTGACCTCTTTTAATCTGACTCCCTTCATTAACAGTGACTTTACTCAGGTGAAGAAAGCTGGAAAAAATACCGTAACCATGGTCAATAATGATGGTGCCACCGGAATAATAGAGATCGGAATCCGCCAAACGAACAATGCCGTCTGCCGGCGCCTTGACGGGTGTACCGGTGGGTACTGCAATATCCAGCCCATAATGAGGACGCCCGGGCTTACCGTTATAAACCCGCTGACTTCCGTAAACCCCGCTTATTCGTCCCTTTACCGGCCAACCAAACCCATTAAACAGGTCTGACTGCTGAGTATCTTCCATTCTTGCATAGCGCACCGCTTCCGCTTCTTGTCGGATTCGATTGAGCACCCGCTCATCTGGGGAAACGTATTTTTTGGCAATCCCCGTTAAACTCTGAACATCGTATTCTCTTGCTTTTAAATTCAGTTCAACGGTGGCCTGCCCGCCGTTAATAAACTGCAAGGTATACGACTGTTTTAGCTCAGCATCTCTGCCAAAACCAATGATAAAACGGCCATCAGGTGCAACAGACACCTCTTTATTGTCGTAAAAGACGCGGGCGCCCACGGGTGCTTTACCCACATAAAGGCCACCCGGGGTCAAACGGCTCTCCAACCCCTTGGCAACAGCCAACCCAGACAGCAGAACTAATAACACACTACAAAAAAGACGCATCACACTCCTCCCTGAACGATTCTTGCCCTGCATTTTGACTGCACTCCGATAGATGGCATAGGATTATTGTATGTACTCCACAATATCAATAATAAAAACAGGATACCCCTATGAATATGGACTACGCCATTCTCGCAGCTGCATTAATAACGCCCGTTCTCTTTGGTTTTGGCCTGCTTATTCCACTGGCGATGGATACTGAACCCAAACCCTAAGGAATATGTCCCGAAATAAGATCCACATTTATTGAGACCTTGAAGCATCGTTGAGATCGCTATCCGTAGTCCGTGATCCGTGGTCCGTGGTCCGCAAAAGCGTGAGTGGATCCAGCTTTTTCGGAAAACGGATAACGGATAACGGACACTCCTTCGCATTCGGCATTCAGTGGATTACTCTGACTGATGCCAATTCCCTGAAAATCACGATCAAGCTGCTCAGCAAACTGCTTCACCCGAGTCCAATCCGTAAATTCGATATTCTGGGTTGGATCGGTCGGCCCACCGGTTATTTTCATGATTAACCGAATCATTTGCTGATCAATCCAGTTATAGCGGGTATACAACAGTGCTCCGGCAAATACATCGACTCTGTCCGGTGTCCATGAAATCTGTTTCAAGAATTTTTGCAGATAACGGTTATTGTACGGATCGCGCCGCTCCGGCTTTCTGGCGGTCAGATTAACCGAGAAAAAATAACTGGGTTTCCTGGCTAGCTGCTGACTGTACTTCTCTATGAACTGGTAACATTCGCGGTGGTGCTTTCCATAACGTATGGAACTGCCAACAACGACACCATCAAAATCATCCAGACTGAAATGGTCTGTCAGGTCTGCCAGAGAGCGGAGCACAGTTTCATGCCCGGATTGATTCAGACAATAACTGATTCGTTCCATAATTTTTCGGGTCTGGCCTTCAGACCCAATGTACAACATGGCTAAGCGGGACATAATGAATTCATTCGATCTGCACAGAAAATTTCTGAACAGATAATAATCAATTTGTACAACAGTGTTTTTAACATAGATCAAAAAAGGTGGGGAATAAAAGTCAGCTTGATGTGAAAAACGCGCACTCGATACGACAGGTTACGCTTTCTTGATTTGTTGTACAAAACGTCGATCCTCTTCTATTTTTCTAAAGACCCCACCGACACCGGAGACAGTGTATGTCCCACACCTTCGAAACGCTTCCAGAAAACGTGAAACAATACTCCGCTCAAGAGTTACAAAAGCTGCTATTCAGCGCTATTGATCTTGGCATGCAAATCAAAGAGTCTCATTGGACGATGGCAGGGCGCGAGTTTCTGTCCGTCCATCGACTGTTCGACGAAGTCCATGAAGTGATCGAAGAGGCCACGGATGATATTGCCGAACGCATCGCACAACTGGGTCACAAACCTGAAGGCACTCTAAAGAGTGTGGCCGAGAAAAGCACGATGCCCAGCTACCCAAAATCGTTTCAGTCAATTGATGAGCACATTGAAATCATTAGCCAACGACTGGCGTATTTTGCCGGGCAATCTCTGCAGGCATTGGCGAATGTTGAGGAAGGAGGCGACCCGATTTCTGCAGATCTGATCACAGCCAGAACCCGGGAAGTAGATAAACTGATCTGGCTGGTTGAGTCGCACCTTACACCTAAAAAGTAACCAACCACAGAGACAAAAAAGGCTCCACTTGGGAGCCTTTTTTGTAAGGGATCAGCCTTTATAGAGCTTTGGATTCAGGACATCTCGCAACCAGTCGCCCAACAGGTTCAACACCAGAACCAGAACCACCAGCACAACGCCCGGAATCACCGTGATCCACCAGCTGCCAGAGAAGATATACTCAAAACCACTGGAAATCAGAGAGCCCAGTGATGGTTGAGATACTGGCATTCCCAAACCAAGAAAAGAGAGCGCCGCTTCACTGATAATGGCGTTGGCAATCTGCACCGTAGAAATAACCAGAATAGGCGACAGTGCATTGGGAAGAATATGTCGGAACATAATCCTGCCAGAACCAAACCCCATCACTCGAGCCGCTTCTACATATTCTTTCTTTTTCTCTGCCAGAACCGAAGCCCGGACAGTTCGGGCATATTGCGGCCACTCGGCGATACCAATCACCAGTATCAGCATCAACATGGCCAGCTTGCTATACAGCTCCGAACCAAAAGAGGCCTGAAAAACGGCCAGCACAATAATGGCTACCATCATGGTAGAAAACGACAGTTGTATATCCGCAACCCGCATCAGAAAACTGTCAATGCGGCCGCCGAAGTAACCCGCCATTAAGCCCAGTACGATGCCAATAAACGCCTGCAACACCACGGCAAACAAGCCAATAGCCAGAGAGATTCTCATGCCATAAAGAATGGTGCTGAACAAATCACGGCCCTGATCATCTGTACCCAACAGGAAACGTTCATCCCCTTCCTCCGCCCAAGCAGGGGGAAGTTCCGAATCCATAATATCAATGGCAGCAAGATCATAAGGGTTGGTGGGCGCCAACACCGGGGCCAGCAACGCCGCACTGACAAACAGGGCGAAAATAAACGCACAGACCATCGCCACCCGGTCACGGGTAAAGCTGTACCAGAACGTTGAGCGTTTAAATAATTCCCAACGGGATCTCTCTTTGTATTCCGGCGCCTCATTAGTGGCTGGCGCCGCAGATGTCAGTTCACTCATTGTGCAGTCCTCGCCAGTCTAACGGTTGGATTCACCAGACCATACAGCAGATCCACCAGCGTATTCACAACCACGAAAACGCCACCGACTACGATCAAATAAGCCACAATCAATGGCGTATCAACCCTGTTAACCGCTTCCAGGAAAAGGAAGCCCATGCCCGGCCATTGAAAGACAGTTTCCGTCAAAATGGTATAGGCGACCATGGTTCCTATTTGCACACCGCCGACGGTGATAACTGGCAGCATGGTATTTTTCAGAGCATGGAGGAAATAGATTCGAACTTTTTTCAAGCCTTTCGCTTTAGCAAATTTCACGTACTCTGTGTGAAGTACTTCGGTCATTTCAGAACGAATCAGACGAATAAACAACGGCAGCATAATACTGGCCAGGGAAATTGCCGGGAGAATCAGATGAAGCAGGCCGTCACGGGTGAACAAGCCACTCTCCCAGAGACCAAATACCGAAGTCGTCTCCCCGCGCCCATAGGATGGAAGCCAGCCAAGCTCGATTGAAAATAGATAAATACTGAAAATGGCTGTCAGGAATACAGGCACTGATATGCCCAGAATACTGAATCCAAGAATCAGTTTGGTGCCCCAGCTGTCAGGTCGTATTGCGCAATAAACACCTGCTGGAATTGATACCAGAATAATAATCAGGGTTGCTGCAAACACCAGCTCAAGGGTTGCCGGCATTTTGGCAAAAATCACATCCAGCGCCGGTTCTTTAAAGAAATACGATTGACCTAAGTCGCCCTGCAGGGCATTGCCGAGAAAGCGGCTATATTGCACCAGGAATGGGTCGTTTAAACCAATTTCATCCCTTAGTTTTTGACGCTCAGCTTCAGAAACGGACTGACCAACCAGCTCCCGGAGCGGATCGCCCAGATTATCCTGAATGGAAAAGCTGATAATGCTGATGACAAACATCACTATCAGCCCTTGCATAAGCCTGCGCATTAAAAATAACAGCATAAATAACCTTCACTGCTTAAAGCTTACAAAAGCAATAGCGAACAATGTTCTTGTTTTTTTGTAGGTCGGTAACCCAAAGGGTTGCCGACAATTTACCCATTTACATCGAGCTATTTGTCGGCAATCCCTTCGGAATTACCGACCTACATTAGATTGGTAATTATTCCTTAATCACCAGATCGCCCAGGTATGGGAAGTTCATTACGTTAACCACGTCGGCTGCCGCCACTTTCTTGCTGGCGCCCCAGGCAAGGTTCTGCCAGTGCAGAGGCACAAACGCCGCTTCTTCGTAAAGAGTACGCTCCACATCCTGAAGGATTTGCGCACGCATTTCAGGGTTGGTTTCAGCACCGGCTTTTTTCACCAGCGCATCAACGGTTTCGTTGCAGTAGTTACCGGAGTTGTACTGTCCCCAGCCTGACATTTCGTCAGCACAGGCCGCCAGATACTCGGTGAAGTTTGCAGAGTCTTCCGTGTCCGCGTGCCAGCCGATCATCATCATGTCCGCAGAACGCTTATCAAACTCTGGCCAGTACTGTGCTTTTGGCATGGTTTTCAGGTCAGCTTTGATGCCGATCTTCGCCAGCATGGAAGCCACCGCCTGAGCGATCTTCTCATCGTTCACGTAGCGGTTATTCGGCGCCATCATGGTGATAGAGAAGCCATCTTCATAGCCCGCTTCTTTCATCAGCGCTTTGGCTTTTTTCAGGTCATACACAGGCTGCAGATCTTCTACATAACCAGCGTAGCCTTTTGGCCCTTGCTGTCCGGCAGGTGTCGCAAAGCCTTTCATGATTTTCTTAACAATGCCTTCGTTGTTAATGGCATAGTTAACGGCCTGACGAACGCGCTGATCTTTAAACGCTTCAACACGCTCCTGATTCAACTGGAACGTGATGACACGAGTACCGCCCAGAGTCACCAGATCCGTGTCACCAGACTTCTTGATACGATCATGGTCGTTTGGTGGTACCGGGAAGATGAAGTCAACATCACCAGACAGCAGAGCCGCAACACGGGTAGGCCCTTCTTTAATTGGCGTCAGGACGATTTCATCCACATTACCCGGAGACTGCTTGTCCCAGTAATCAGCGAAACGATCGAACTCAACGCGAACACCTTGCTGACGCTCGGTCACGATGAATGGACCAGTACCGGACGCATTCTTGGAAGCAAAGGTATCACCATGCTTCTTCAGAATGTCTTTTTCCTGACCGTTCGCATCCAAACCGTCGTAGAACTTGCTGTCCATCGGGAAGATGTAAGTCGCAGAGTTCAGCAACAGCGGGAATGCTTCTTTGGTCACCAGCTCAAAGGTGTGATCATCAATGATGTTAACACCGGCAAATGGCTCCAGAATTCCTTTGAAGTCAGGACTTTCTGAAAGACGGTCAAAAGTCCACTTAACGTCAGCAGACGTCAGTTCATTACCACTGTGGAATTTAACGCCCTTACGCAGAGTGAAACGCATGGTTTTGTCGTCGACACGTTCCCACTTTTCAGCCAGACGTGGTTCGAACTGGTGCTCATTATCCCAACGTACCAGCGGGTCAAAGACCAGGTGTGACATCTGGAGTGTTGCACCAGACAGCTGCTCGTGCGGATCCAAAGACACTGGATCAGAGTCGTATGCCATCTTCAGGGTAGCCGCCTGAGCACCTACAGCCATTGATGCCGCCAGAATCGCTCCGGCAAGCGTTTTCATGGTTTTTTTCATTATTTTCCCCTATTTCAGGTTTTCCACTGCTTCAAAGTTTGCCTGTCCTTCCTGGTCAGGTGTACAGCTCGTTATATACCCATCGCCTTTCAAGTTGCTACGTTGTTGTCAGCGTTCGCTCACCCCGATCACCTACTATTTGTAGGCTCACGGGGCTTCGCTCTCTTGTCGCCTAGTAGCAACTTGAAATCCAATGGGTATAATTCGTTGGTCGGCCACTTATACGTGAGCGACCTGCGCTTCAATTTCCAGCCCTTCATGGGACAGGTTTTCAACCCTTGGCATCATACTGATCAAGTGCTGGGTGTATTCATGCTGCGGGTCACTGAATATACGATCAGTGTCGCCGGTTTCCACCAGTGAACCCATTTTCATCACACCAATGCGATCACACATTTGCAGAATGACCGGCAAATCATGACTGATAAACAGCATGGTCAGCCCGAGTTCTTCCTGAAGATCTTTCAACAGATTCAGAATTTGCGCCTGAACCGACACGTCAAGCGCAGACGTCGGTTCATCGCAAATCAAAAAGCGAGGGCGGGTTGCCAATGCACGGGCAATGGAGATTCGTTGACGCTGCCCCCCGGAAAACTCATGGGGGTACTTCACGCCGGACGCCCTGCCAAGTCCAACATGATCCAACAGGTCGGAAACAATTTGATTCACCTGACGTTCGGACTCAGCCAGATCATGAAAACGAATAGGCTCGGCAATAATATCCCGCACAGTCATACGGGCATTCATACTGGAGTATGGGTTTTGGAACACCATTTGAATTTGACGACGGAAAGGCTTTCGCTCTTTTTCCGTCAGTCGGGTAATATCCTGACCGGCAAACTCAATAGAACCGGCATCCGGTGGGTACAAACCCGCGATCACCCGGGCAATGGTGGACTTACCGGAACCGGACTCTCCTACCAAACCAAAGGTTTCACCAGGACGAACATCAAACGACACTTTATTGGACGCCTGAACGTATCGACGGTTCTTTTTGAAAAAAGCGGACTGAGTTTCAAAACGAAGATCGACGTCTTTTACTTTCAGTAAAACGTCACCACTGGGGTTCCCGAACACTTCCTGTTCACCCAACCAGTGATTTTTTACATCGATCTGATGACCTTCCGCTTTTTCAATATATTCAACACTGGGGAATCGATGCAGTTTTACATCGGTTCTGGGCACTGCACTGATCAGGCTCTGGGTATAAGGGTGCTCAGGTCGACACAGGATCTGCTCAGTGGTTCCGAGCTCCACCAGATCGCCCATGTACATCACCGCTACACGATCGGTGACGTTAGCAATGACACCCATATCATGGGTAACAAACAGACAGCCGACCTGACGCTTTTTACAGAGTTCACGTATGAGTTCAAGAATCTGATTTTGAATCGATACATCAAGCGCGGTAGTCGGCTCATCTGCAATGATCAATTCCGGATCACCGGAGAGTGCAATGGCAATAACTACCCGCTGTCGCATACCCCCAGAGAACTGGTGAGGATATTGTTTAATTCGAATCGCTGGTTCAGGAATGCCGACAGATTCAAGCAGCTCTATAGCTTTTTCAAACGCCGCAGCCTTGTCAAGATCCAGATTCACCATGATGGTTTCTACCATCTGGGTTTCAATAGTGAGCAAGGGGTTTAAAGACGTCATCGGGTCCTGGAAAATAAACCCTATGCGCCGCCCACGGATCTTGCGCATGGCTTCACCGTGGAGGCCACTGATCGTCTGGTTATCCAGTTTGATGTTGCCGCCGGCAATAACACCCGGAGCACTCAAAAGATCGATAACGGCATTGCCTACCGTCGACTTGCCTGCACCAGACTCCCCCACAAGACCAAGGATTTCTCCTTTTTCTACCGTGAAAGAGACGCCCTTAACGGCGACAGCTGTACCATGGCGTGATGGAAATTCTATCCGCAGCCCTTCTACTTCTAATAAGGACATGCTTCCCCCCTTTTTATGCTCAGTCGTTATTCTCAGGAGTCTTCTTGCTGATTTTTCTAGCCTGTAGCCAGCAACTCAGAAGAGAGGCTTGTATACGACAGAAACAGTTCAGTTGATCCAGCTTGTTATGCTCCATAACAGCCATCACAGAAATGCAGAGTGAGGTGGCCAGGCTCATTTGGTTCATGAGCACATGGAGTGTTTATTATTAATGCTGTTGGTGAGGGGTAACTCATCCATACAGTCATTTTCAACAGAGCAGCCAAACATATTGTTGTCTGGATGACCTGATACTCCAACAAAGACGCAGGGCAGCATGCCTGAAGAAAAAGGGCGCTGACATTACCCGTACAACTCTATCGGGCATATGTCGACAATCACATAGTTGACCGTCGACTTATTTCGGAAAATAACTATACCGCCAGAAAATAAAAATAAAAAGCCTTGGTTCGGCAACTACTTACCAGCCAAAGCATATTTTATTACTTAGAAAAGATAATTATGCAGCCGGTATCGCAACCGGCTTAAACCATAGACGACAATACTGCATATATATTCCATAGGGTCGTCCCATGATCAACATCGCACCTATTTGACCTGCACAGGCCATAAGCACCTGCTCAACGCCTGCCCCAGTGGAAATCACTAGCGAAGCGTATAAAGGGATTTGAAAAGAAACATAGGCCAGAGCATCCAGCAGCGCCATTTGCATAAATCCCTGCCCGATCTTACTGCCTCGACGAAATAGCCAGTCACGGTATAAACCATAGGCTCTCGCCGTGAAAAGATTCACTGGAATACTGAGCAAACGGGATTGCAGCGATTGATCAAACGTTAGGCCAGCCATCAATTCAACGGTCATTCCAATAATAATGCTAAAGGTTACCATGGCAAAGGTATCCGCAAGCATGTCCCGATTAAACATTGCCCTTACTCCTGAAAACAAAAGAGCAAAAAAATCCAACACCGGCAAGGTTGCCAGTCATTCTTTATACCCAAAGGATTTCAAGTTGCTACGCGGCGGCAAGTAAGCGAAGCCCGTGAGCCTACAAATAGTAGGTGATCGGGGTGAGCGCACATAGCCAACAAAGTAACAACTTGAAAGGCGACGGGTATATCTATGGTTTACCGGCCTTGAGGAGGGCTTTCCACTGGTCATTTAAGAAGTGAGAAGGGTTGACTCTGGTAAAATTCAAGTGGTAAATCAAACAATCGGGGGGCCGATTTGATCGGTAAAAAATATCCCTAAAACAGAAAAACAACAATAGCGAGAAGTATCAAAATACCGCCATTAGCAGTAGATTAATCTAAGCAGACGAGCATCAGCAGATATTTCACCTATAGTGATTAAGCTTGAAATTCCCTGTTATTTATCGATGATATGTTGGCAACGTCAACGACCATGATAAAAATCAATTGCTCCCTCCGCAATTCTGCATATGATACCGACAGGACAAAAAGGCTAACCCATGCACGAAAAAATCATTCAGTCTCTTGAAGCACTGAGAGAACAAAAACCGCTGGTACATAACATCACCAATGACGTGGTGACAAACACCACCGCCAATGCGTTACTGGCCATTGGTGCCTCACCCATTATGTCCAGAGCGGCAGAAGAAGTTGCCGATCTGGTGGGCCTGATTGGCAGTCTGGTCATTAACACGGGCACACTCACCAGTACCAGTATCAACAGCATGAAGCTTGCCGTTGAAACCGCCAACCAGCTTGGTAAACCCTGGATATTGGACCCTGTGGGCGCCGGCGCCACACCCTTTCGCCTAAACAGCAATATCGAGCTGCTTAAATATAAACCCGCTGTCGTTCGTGGTAATGCCTCTGAAATTAAAGCACTGTTTACCGGCGCTAATGAAGGTAAAGGTGTTGATAGCAGCAGTAGCAGCGAATCCACCCTGGATTTCATTCAGGAAAAAGCCCGTGAGTACAATCTGGTGATTGCCGTCACAGGCGCAACGGATTTCATCACGGATGGCTCAGATGTCTATCAAATCACCAACGGTCACCCAATGATGGCTCGTGTCACCGGCACCGGCTGTACAGCTACGGCCATTATCGGCGCATTCCTGGCGGTATCAGAAAACCCTTTGATTGCAGCCGTTTCCGGACTGACCTGCCTTGGTATTTCCGGAGAAGTCGCAGCGAAGAACTGCCCTGGCCCCGGCACCCTTCAGGTAAAACTTCTTGACGAGCTTTACCGACTGGATCATTCCGCTATCAAACAATTCGCCAAAATCAGCAATCTAAAAAGGAGCTGCCATTGAGCCTGTTTTCTTCATTCAAAGCCCCTTTAGCGGCACTTCCCTTTCCGGCTTTTAAAAAGCCGGGAATGGAGTTACTCGGACTGCCTATTCGACTACTGCCGTCTGCACTGGTGAATAAACCGCTGACCAGAGCCATCAATCAGGTGTTCAAAACACCCATTGAAGAAGGGGATTTTGATTTTCTGGAAGACCGTTGCCTGAAAATTCACGTAACGGATCTGGCGATCAGCTTCTACATCAGTTTTGATGGTCAGCAACTGCTGGCTACTGGCCCAAGGCATTTTGATGTGGAGTTCCGTGGCAATACTCAAGCCTTTAAAAAACTGGCAAGTCGTCAGGAAGATCCTGATACTCTCTTTTTTCAGCGCCACTTGATGATCGAGGGCGATACCGAGCTTGGCCTGGGTGTAAAAAATCTTATGGACAGCATAGAGATAGAGCAGCTACCCACTGCCATTCAGTTACTTATCAAAACCGGGAAAAAACTGGTTTAGTCTTTCTTGTCTTGTACCCTTCATTTCTGGCTAACAATTTAAGTTGGCCAGAAAACCATTCGGCTGTCTTTGTCGCTTTCTCCAAGCCCTCCTTCCCGACATCACTTACTTTCTCTTTTGACCGATTCGCGTGAAAACATGCAGCATGCATTAACTCTTCATGGGTTCTGATACCATATTTATGGAATACCCACATCGGCACCGACTCCAAGTTTGCCAGCGAATTCATTAATAAAGCCATCCTTTTATGATAACGAAAATGACAACCTCTTCTATTTTCGCTAATTTGTTGAAGATGCTTTTTGACGTATTCATAACACCATGCAGCGTCCTCTAAATGACCTAGCTGCTGCAAATAAAGCCCCTTTTGAGATTGATAATACACACTGCACTTATTGCATACTTTTTTTATCGTTTGTAAGGCCATATTGGGATCATCATAGAGATGCCATTCAAGGGAAGACTCCCTGATAAGAAAAACATCTTGCAGCCATGAAGGAACTTTTATGCGTTTCTCTCGAAGGAAGCGCAATTCTGCCCGGTTATTATCCACTCTCTTTTTCGTATAACAGAGGTAATGCCGAGTAGCCATCACCAATGAAGGTTTTATATTCTCTATAAATACTCCCCCTGATAACTAGCTGGTGAACCAACGTGTGCTTAAATGTTAGCTCTACTAACCAAAATGTCATGTACTGCAAGGGGTTATCTCTGGCAGTATATGGCAATGGAACGGCATAAATTTAAGCCCAAGGTGGGCGAAGACCCCAGAATACCACCCGAAATCGATGAAATTCAGGCAAATTGGTGTAATACCCCATCCTGCAAGAATTTTCTGATCCCAGCGGTCAATGATCGCAATGACCCTTGCTATAGGCTCAGTGGTCAGGCTGGTGATGCCTCCCTGATGTGTCGAGAGTGTGGAAAAACGACATTAATTAAGAGTAATCTGTCGATTGCTGAAGAACTTTACCGTATACGGCATAAAAAATACGATGAGATAAACAAAAATAAAACCATAAAGCAGGCCAAGCGTCAACAATGTACAAGTGAAGGTTGCAGCAATTTTAGCTTAACCATTGATCAGTTCCCATTTTTATACAAAGTTCATGGTAAAACACCGGCTGGAAGCAGTCGTTTTCTGTGCAAAGGTTGTGGCAAAAGCATCACTCCTGAGCCAAAGGAAAAGCGACACAATTCAGACATCCATAAGTATCAAAACCGAATAGCCTTCAAGCTTTTTGTCAATAAAGTCCCTCTGAACCGAATGCAGGAAATCTGCGGTCTTTCCAAGAAAGTTTTACTCAATAAGCTGAATGTCTTTTATGAACGCATGGTTGAGTTTTCTTATGAGAGGGAGGCAAGACTACCGGAACTCGATATTGAGAGGCTATACCTGTCTACAGATCGTCAGGATTACAATATCAACTGGACTCAGAAAAAAGACAGAAGACATACGACAATCACCTCTATAGGGACTGCTGATAACCATAGTCGTTATGTATTCGGCATGAATATCAATTATGATCATGACACCAAGCTTGAGGACATCACCAGAGAGACAGAGGCGTTAGAAGATGCCAACAAGCATCGTTATAATCGTAGGCATTCACGACTATGGACTGAGCAGGACTTTCTGGAGGAGCTTAAGAGTCAAAGAAAACTATTTTTTAAGCAGCATGCAAAGGCAAAAAACAAATCCAAAAAGAAGAAAGATCAACTCGCTGCAACCATAGAAGACCAAGCTAAAATGATTGCAGAGCTATCTGAAAAAATTCAGGCGAGTATGCAGCCAGATAGACATATAAATGAGGCTGACGATGATCAAAAACTCCCTTCCTATGGATGCAAAGTGCATAGTGAATATACTCAGTTTGCTCATTTCTTGATGCTTTCTGATCTCTTTAAAAATGTGGAAAAAGTTCGATTTTATACTGACTTTGAATCAGGTATTGACCGTGCCTTTAATCTGGGATTTGGTGAAAGAATTTCATCGGAAACGGCTGATTTGTTTATTGTTAAAGCAGAGAAAGGTTTGGCTATTGACCATAAGGATTCTCTAATTGGTGAGAGCAAAGCCAAAATTAAAGAAACCATGCTAGATAATAATATGACTGAGAATGAGGCCATTAATTACCTCATTAGAGAGAGTATCGAAAACCCTGTCAGAATTAGAAACAATCGATACCACTGGTATGAGCATCCAGTAAATACCAGACAAGAAAGCAATAAATTAGTGGCCTATTGCAGTGATATTGGTCAGTATGATGATATTCATAAGGCGAACTTAATTAAAAACGCAACACTGACAGGTATCGATGTCTTTTTTATGCAGGTTAGAAGACGTTTAATGTATTTAGAAAGACCTATACAGACTGCATCTAACAGAGGTGTTGTATGGCATGGTTACAGCCCGTATAACCCTTTTAGAGTTGAGCAAATCCTTCAAGTCTTTCGAAGTTATTATAACTATGCTCTTGTTGGTCAAGATGGAAAAACCCCAGCACAAAGGCTAGGGCTGGCTAGAAGCAAGGTTGAATTATCAAAAATAATTTATTGATAATTTGATAACAAGCTTATTTCATCCTTTTATTAGCTTTTTAATATCATCATTTAATGCTTTAAGTTCATCATCGCTAGAATAGCTTCTTGCATCTGAGTAATAAAGTTCTTCAGACCAGTTTTTTCTCACTTCATCTTCAATAATTGGTTCAATGGCATATGAAATTTGACCTTCAATAAAATGGCAAGCTTCTTTATCCATTGATAGATGTAAATCAACTGATTTGGTCTGTATATATGAACCTGAAACGCTTAAATAGCCGTTGGTATTCATAATTCTAAATGAAGCACGATAAATTGGATTCTTATCTATATTGTAAATAGTTATTTCAGCTTCATCGTTAAAGTATCTAGAATTTCTTCTTTTAATTTTTACGTTAAAGTAAGAGAATGAATCAATAAATTGATTAAGTTTTTTTATGCTCATGTTAATTCCATTATTTGGTAATGATAACAGAATTAAAAATTAAAAAAAAGATAAAATCCTATATTAAGAATTTTTAGTAGAAGTCTAATGGTTGACCACAATCTTTTAATGGATTGCAGTCATTTTTTAATGCATAAAATTATTGTTTTATGCTTTTTAGGAATTGATTTAATAACTTTCGCTCACTATGAGAATTTATGAGAACAGTAAGTTTTGATATCTCAGTCGTTGAAATCAAAGAACTACCTTGTCTAACTATACTGCAAATATCGTCAAATTCCTTTTCATATGATGAGCACCAATTTGCCCAATACTTGAGGTCATTATGAGAAAATAAGCTAATGCCGGAATTGGTCAGTGAATTAAGATTATCCCAAATTCCGACAATCAATCTTTTTCTAAGATCATTCTCAGGATATAGGGCAGAAAATCCTTTCAAAGTAGCAATTTTTTCTTCTCTATACTGTGGTCTTGGTAGCGTTCTACCTTCAATAGCTTCATTGTCAAGTATTTCTTTTTCTGAGAGTTCTTTTTCAATAACAATGTCGGGGTTTCGAGATCTAATCATCTGGTTTAGTTTACTGACTACAACATCAGGACAACCACGGTTTTTATGCGTCAATGACTTGAGTTTAGAGTGTATAGCATCAGCTCCTTGAGACCCCTGCCTGAGCGTTTCAATATTTTTTTTGTACTCATCAGCAAAGAATAAAAAATCAGCAATGGTTTCTCGATGGCTTTGCTCAGTAACAGCCATATCAAAACTTCTGGAAAGCTGTTTGAACTCCACGCCGAAGATGGTTTTACCACAATCTTTTCCAATATTAGTAACTATGCCATCTTTCGTGGTTCGGACTATGTAGCCGCTGTTGTGTGGTTGCCTGCAATTCATGAGGCCGCATTGAACAGGGTGAGGAAAGACGTATCTGCCAATAATTTCTTTCAATTTATAGTCACTAGAGTCTAATTTTTCATGGTATCCAGCTATCTCAGTGACATCTGTCCATGTCTCTACCTTAACAAACTTTTTATCTTCTTTTAGGGTGATCATTATGAGAGCTTTGAAAGACTATGTGCGTATAAGCATACACGACACTTTATATGGTAAAAAAGAGTCATTCAGAGCCAAAAAAATGAATTTCTGGGATTATTCCTATAGATCGATATTTTAGTTATAAAAACAGGATTTAATATAACAGCATGCCTGATTTCAGGCACACGTTGGTTCACCAGCTAGCCCTGATAATGAATCCAACTTTTTAGAAAAAGCAATCAGATGATGCATAAACTCTCCATCAGATCTTTCCTCTTTACTGCTCAGAAGTCGAAATAATGCTTGATTGGCTCGATTTACATGCCGGAATATTGTCTGTGCCATGCCACCTACGGAGTCCGATAAACAATCAAATCTCACACCCGCCTGAAAATCACCTTTAACTGCGAATTTCCGCCACCAAAAATGCTTTTCAGCATAGTCGACATGATCCTGAATTATGGATAGAAGTTCTTCAACACTCTTTCCTGAATCATCTTTGGCACTGCCAATAACAGGTTCAAATGACTCTTTGCTTAAACCAACTTGGTCGCTCAAGCTGTCGGCGTACTCAAGACAATCCACCAAATCATAATATTCTTTTAATTTATCATTTTTTGCATAACTACAAGCTTTACAAAAATAGTCTCTTGCTTCATTAAATCCGTCTGTTTTTAAAGACAGAACGCCTAATGAATAATAAAGGTTATATCTGGCCTTGGGGTTTATCTGAATACAATAATCTTCCAAGATAGCCTCAAATGGTTGCAGATATTCAATACCATGCTTTGCAGAAGCCCAATCATCAATACCCTCTATTGCTTTGTAGCAGATACTCCCTAACGGCCAGCTTATGGTACTTTTCAGATCCCCAATACTCTTTTCTGTAAGCAAAGTGTCGCCCAATAACTCAAGAGCAAGATCAATGACCAGATTTCCACGCTTGTTTTCCTTACTCGACAGACTTCCAATCATGTATACCAGCGTTTTTTCTATAAGATGATCCCTTTTGGATAGCATAGCTGCTGTCTTGTATGAAACTCGTTGGCAACCCCTTAACAATCGAATATAACGTTGCACATCAATGAGCTGCTGAAATAGATCGCGTACTTCTTTATCCGAGATTGACGACCTATCGAATCCCCGCCCACCTTCTGGGACAGTGTTTTGGATTCTTACTGCCTGATCAATTAATTGAAGAGCTTGCTCGCCGAGCCTACCTCGCTCATCACGATCAGAAGAAAATTGATCATCATATTTTCTCAGCTTTGTATCTCTTTGAGTGATCCTTTTTTCACTGATTTTTATTCTAAGATCTGGATGAGAAGACTTCCTTTTTAAGCGAGAGCGTGGATTGTAATCATCCGGTTTATTATCATTTGGGAGAGACTTGCCATTACAATAATAAGTTGTTACAAGCCCTCTTCCGGTTCTAACTGAATCCATGGTTATCCTAGAGCGTCATTAATGTGTTTGATTACAGCCGGCCACAGTAAACCTTATCCCGAACTATGGGATAAATCATAAAGCCGACAGATTAAAGACACCGTCGTGCTTAGAAAGTTCACCAAACCGGCTTTCACCCTCCCCAAAAATAACCGTCACGCTTCATGTGGGGATATGGTCAATTCCCCGTTGACCAAACCAGTAACCATTTAATGTCTTCGTATCGCTATTGCCCTGTACAACCCCTTTGCTAATTATGGACTCTGCCAACCTTTGGGCTACACCGAAAATGTCACCAGAATGTGCAGACAAACGGACACCGTTGACACCTTCAGACTCGATACCATGCCACTGATCGAGTATGTCATGGCACTGACCGGATAATGTCTGGATACCATTCATAACAAACAATGCATCACCTTCCTGAGTGGCCAGTGGGATACCAGAAGCGGTTTTCAGACAGGCAAAGCCACAATTATCCTTACTGTTATTTTCAGCACGGGCAGTAAAACACCGGGCTGAATAAGCCAATGGAAGATACCCATAACCAAACACTTCGGTTTCCAGCTTCTGGGCACCCAGCTCAGGCAACCTCTTTGTGATCATCTTGAGATGATCAAAAGACAGCTCTACCGGCATCACCCAACGTTTCAGGCCTTTGTCATGCAATACTGTCAGTGCCTCAGCACTGTATAGATTAACCGAAGGACCGGTGGTGAAAGGTAACCCAACTTTAGAGAGATAATGCACCGCACTCATATCATTGGCTTCCGCCAGAAATTCACCATTACCACAAATTTTGCTGACTTGTGACAACTCCGACTCTGCCTCTATCAAGGTCAGGGTAGACAGCACGACTTCTTTGCCTTTTGCCTGTAACATTCTGGCAATGTATAGCCAGTCATCCAGCTTCAACTCCCGACGTTTGGAGCAGACTACCTCCCCCAAATACACGCGGTCAAAGGCAGACTCAGCCACCTTTTCATAAAAGGCAATCACTTCGGCTTTAGGCCAGAAGAAGAGCAACGGCCCGAGAGTAATTTGCATGGGTTAATCCTTTTTATGCCCCAGGAATTAAGGAGCAGAAAATCTAAACTTTACGATGAATCAATTTTTAAAATGGCTTTTATACCAATTCTGCTTTTAAATTATGGGCTGTGCAGCCATTTTGGTCGACTGGATCTGTGTTGAAGTTCCTCGCCATAGCTACGGCTATGACTCGTCTCTTCGCCTTGCCCAGCCGGCCAAAATAACTTGCTCACTCCATAATTTAAAAGCGACATTGGTATTACTGCCAGGTTCGACTATATGCGCCAAGTGTCGTTTGGCTTCCTTCAGATAATCGACCCAACCCGGACATCCAACGGTCATTGGTAGCAAAGGCAGCAGGGTTTGCCTGATAGTGATCAATGGCTTCCCGCCATATTCTGACAACCTCGGCAACATAAGCCGGGCTACGCTGACGACCTTCAATTTTTACCGCACTGATGCCCGCCTCATGGAGCTGCGGGATCAAATCCAGTGTATTCAGGCTGGTTGGCTCTTCGATTGCATGACTGATATGACCATTCACAGCAAACCGACCTTTACACAGTGTTGGATAGCCTGCCTGTTCATTCTTTGCAAAACGATCAATCAACAACCCACCTAGACGGGTTTCCATGCCGTTTGCCGTTTCCTGCCAACGAACGGCAGAAGCCGGCGAGCATGCACCCGCAGTATTGGGTGATTCCCCCGTTACATAAGACGACAGAATACAGCGACCTTCTGCCATGATGCACAAACTACCAAAGGCAAATACCTCAAGCTCCACTGGGCTTTTCTGTGCCAGTCGCTCAACTTGCTTTAGAGAAAGCACCCGGGGTAAAACCGCCCGTTTAATACCAAAATGGTCGTGATAAAAAGACAGGCTGGCCTGATTGGTGGCTGACGCCTGAACCGACAAATGAAGATTCAGTCCAGGATGTCGTCTACTGGCGTAATCCAGGACGCTGATGTCCGCAGCGATGAGAGCATCGACACCGACGTCGGCACACATGTCCACCGCTTTCTGCCAACGATGCCAGTTTGTCGCCTGGGCGAAAGTGTTAACGGCAACAAATAGACGTGCCTTTTTTCTATTTCCGTTTTTATGTGCAGGGTTGTGAGCATACTCAAGGGCTTTCAAAGCTCGCTGATCTGAGAAATTTAAACCGGCAAAATGACGCGCATTGGTTTCATCACGAAAACCGATATAAACCGCATCGGCACCGTTATCAACGGCTGCTTTCAGGGAAGGAAGATTACCGGCGGGACACACCAATTCCATAGATTGTTCCTTGTTTGGTACCATGAGCACGTAGCGACGCCCTATTAAAGAGCAACCTGTACGTTCTGCTCATAGCTTTTTGTGCAGATTACCAGACTGCACAAAAAACCAGCTTGATACTTATCAAGGAATAGGCTGAAAACCGAACTAAAGATGAGTAATTTACGCACTGATCGCCAAAGGCTGCAACGGAAACACGTGCAGAGCTTTGTACTTTTTGCCGTCGGACGAAGGTTCACTCTGAAATAAAACCACTTCGGCCACCGTCATACGAAAACTGGGCAGATTGAAAAACTGACTGTGATTCACATATCTTGGCGATGTGAATCGCCCTAACGTCACGTGAGGATAAAAGTTACGGCGCTCCGGCTGAAAACCAGACTGCAGAGCGGCATACTCACAGATGGCGGCAAGGCGCTTAAGCTCTTTCCCTGAATGCATATCCAGTGCCAGAATGCGTGACTTTCGACCATTAGGGAAAAATCGGAAACACCCCGTCATGCTGTCAAACATTTTACAGCCAGAAAAACCCTGTTCAAGACGAGCAATCAACGTATCAAGCTGATCTATGTTGCTGCTACCAAGAAACTTCAGGGTAATATGCTGCTGCTGCGGAACCACCCAGCGCACATCATGAGTATGTTCATCACCCGCCCTGTGAATCGCTTTTTTGTGCAGAGTTGCAGCAAGCTCAAGGGGAAGCCTTACTGCGAGAAACGTTCTGACCGCGCTATCCTTTGACATATGTTCACCGGGATGATTCAGGTCATCTAATGCGCTGCAGCTACTGCCATTTAAATTCATGTTATTTTAACTTCAACGCCATACTGCCAAAACCAATTCAAACATTTTAGTGCATTCAAGGCAAATAGAGGAGAGATGATTCGCCCATTAGGCCAATCTCTGAAATTCTTTACGATTTACTTTAATTCCCGAATTAGAAACAGTATCGGGAAATAAACGAACATGTTCCGGTATTTTAAACTTAGCCAGAGCACCTGTCAGTAAAGTTTTCACCTCAAACTCATTGAGTTGACCATCGACAGTCTGCACATAGGCTAACGGACGATGCCCAAACTCCGTGTGTTCAACCGCCACCACCACCGCCTGCACGATGTTTGGCAGCATTAATAACGCCTGCTCTATCTCTTCCGGATGAATATTTTCCCCTCCGGAAATCATCATATTATCGATGCGGCCATTGATTTTTATCTGCTCACCACACCACTCCCCTTTATCACCGGTATGAAACCATCCGGACTGATCCATAAGAGGCGTTACCTCACCGCTCTCAAAATAGCCTTGCGCCAGAGTTTCGCCAGAGACCAGAATTTCATTATCCTCAGACAACGTGAGCTTTCTGTATGGCAAAACCCGGCCAGACGTGACACCACCATGAACAAATTCAGGCTCTCCTGTACAAATCTGGGAGGCCATTTCTGTCATACCGTAGGTCGTCAGAAGGTTCACGCCCTGCTCCCTCGCTTTTGCCACCAAGGCTGGAGAAGCGACACCGCCACCGAGGAGAATATACCGAACCCCCAACGCGTGAAGATTAACGCCCTGCTCCAACAACCGAAACAACTGGGTGTTCACCAGAGACAAATGCGAAATACGCTGCGTAGCCAGCATGTCCGCCAAAGATATTTTCTTTTGGAACAGCGCTACCGTAGCGCCGGCAAGCACACAGCGCATAATGATCGCCAAACCACCCACATGAAACAACGGAAGCGACAACAACCAGGTATCACCTCTATTCAGAGGCAATTCCGACATTGAGCCACCGGCACTGTAAAAATGATTTTTATAACTGTGAGCAACGGCTTTTGGCGTGCCTGTTGTGCCGGATGTGGCAATCAAGTCAAAGACCGCATCCGGTGAGATATTGATAGACACCGGATTATTCAATGTCTCTGAGCTCTCATAGAAGCACTCATAGAAACATTCATCAAAGCACTTATCGAAAGCATCCGGAAGGTCGTTTCCACTGGCTATTAACGAAGCGCCTATCCGTTTCCCATAATCTTCCCGCTGCGCTACAGGAAATGCAGGGTTCACCGGTGAAAAGATCCATTGCGACCTCAGGCAAGCAAACAACAAGACAACGGTCTTCAAGGCATCTTCCGTCACAAAAAGAATTCGCTCACCTGCGTTTAACCCTTTTCCTGACAAATGCAAACGACATTGTTCAACCATCTGATCCAGCTGGGTAAAAGAAATCGTATTTTCTTCTCCTGTGATGGCGATGGCTGATGGATGATGAATAGCCTGATAGCGTAGAGGGCACTCATGAATAGCGGGAAAAGAAAAAGGAGTATCTGTCATCCACGTTCACAACATGTTGGATCAAAATCAATGGCATCACTGGCAGAAATATCACCAATGATCAGCTTCTGGCGAAAAACCGAGGCAGTATCCAAACCGGGTAACTCTTCAGGAATCCATCGGGCACTTAACTGATACAAAATATGCAAACCTATCACTGACTCATAGGAAGAGCTGATCATGGCACGAATTCCATGGTGCCGGGCGGACTCTATCAGCGCCTGACAACGCTTCAAACCGCCCACCAGCGTTGGCTTAATAATAATGGCCGCAAGACCTGACATTGGCTGCACAGTAAAACCCTGCTCCTGAACAGTTTCATCCAGAGCAAACCTTAAGCCCGTCTTATCATACAGTGTTGTAAAATCATCCACACACGCTGTCGGCTCTTCCACAAATGCAATACGCTGTAGGTCAATTGCACCCTTAAGTGCCTCTGCAAAATCACAGGCCTGATCAAAAGACCATTGTCGATTTGCATCCAGCTTTATACTGACGGAGTCCGGTAAAATTTGAAGTATTTGATGGATTCTAAACACATCGTCATCCCGCAAATGGCGACCGGTTTTCACTTTAAATTCTGCAGGCCACTCTCCTTGCCAATGCTTCAATCGATCAACAATCTTCTGTATATCGCCTTGCAGCAACGGTGCTGATGGTTGTTCGGGTAGCCAATGATCTTGCTTCAGCCACCATAAAGCAGACTCTATGCCAAAAGAGACCGATGGCATTAAAGAGAAATTCTGTAAAAACGACAGATTTTCAATATCCTGCAACGACTCTTTGGCATTCATTGCGGAACAAAAGGAAAGAAGCTGTTTCTCAGCTTCTTTCAACGTCTCTCTGCTAAAGCCCGGTAATGGCGCAATATCGCCATAACCAAAGCGATCCCCTGCCTGCAAGCAAAGAATCAAACCTTCCCGCTCACTGATTGAGTGTTGATTCACTGCGATCGGATGCTTTAGCGGCAGCCGATATTTAACAATATCAGCTTTCACTTTCATCATCGTGGGCATCACCATGAGGGGGCGTTAGCAAGTTTGATAATCAAGGATTACGACCAAAACGACCAAAGTCTGGCTGACGCTTTTCCAAAAATGCGTTGCGCCCTTCCTGAGCTTCTTCACTCATATAAAAGAGCAATGTCGCATTACCGGCCAACTCTTGCAGACCTGTCTGACCATCACAATCGGCATTCATAGCGGATTTCAAGCAGCGTAACGCCAGTGGAGAGTGCTGAAGAATTTCACGACACCATTCAACGGTTGTCTTTTCAAGTTCTTCAAGGGGAACAACGGTGTTAACCAGCCCCATACTTTCTGCCTTTTGGGCATCGTACTGACGGCAGAGGAACCAGATTTCACGGGCCTTCTTCTGACCCACGATACGGGCCAGATAGCTGGCACCATACCCGCCATCAAAAGAACCTACTTTCGGCCCAGTCTGACCAAAACGTGCGTTATCCGCAGCAATGGTCAAATCACACACAAGGTGCAGTACATGTCCACCACCAATGGCATAACCCGCCACCATGGCCACAACCGGTTTTGGGCAGGTGCGGATTTGGCGTTGCAAATCCAGAACATTCAGATGATGAGTGCCTTTGTCGTCTTTATAACCTGAGTCACCACGAACACTCTGATCGCCACCAGAACAAAAAGCCAGGTCGCCTGCGCCCGTCAGAATCACTACACCCACGGACTCATCAAATCGCGCCGATTCCAACGCTTTTTGAATTTCGACAATGGTCTGTGGTCGAAAGGCATTACGCTTTTCAGGACGGTTAATGGTAATTTTCGCAATACCTTCCGCCTGATGGTAAAGGATATCCTGAAAATCACCGGAGAGATTTTCCCAGATAACACCAGAATCCAACTGCTTACTTTCAATCGCCATACTCATTAACTCCTCAATTCCTCAGTTCCTTATTAAATCCCTGATCAGCCTGGCAAGTGCCTGTGGCTGCTCCCAATGAATATTGTGCCCACTCCCTGAAATAGAATGAGCACTATCAACCACACCTTCAGCCAGCAATTGTTTCGCCAGCAGACCAAACTTTTGATCCTTTTCACCGTAAAAATAGTGCACTGGGAATGGCTGACTGGCGATAAGGCGTCGATAATCCGGCTGCCTTGAAAGACTGAACGCCATCATCGCCTCAGCTAAATGCTTACCTGACTGTGAATCGGCTCTGGTAACCATCAGAGACGACACCTGTTCTTTGGTTAGCCCAGAGAATACCGGCTGACGATACCAATCACACAACACACGATGAAGATCGTCTTTCTGAAACCTTATTGCCCAGGCATGATCCGACAGTGCACGTTCTGCTTTCTCGTGTTCATTCACCAACCCCGTATGAGCGCCTTCCAGAAATAACTGAAGAACCCTTTCTGGCTGAGTAATGGCATAACTCATTGCCAACCGGCCGCCCAGTGAATAACCCAACAGGTTGAAGCGACTTAGATCAACTGACTGGCTTTGCTCTATTTCTGCGAGCGTGACGTCCAATCGACTGGCGAAAGCTGAAAAACCGTCATTATCTTTTTCGAGCCACGAACTCGCGCCATGGCCGGGTAAATCCACAGTAATCAGAAAACAGCTCTGGGTTAACTCATCAATTAAGTGCTGCCAATCCTCACCGCTGCCCATAAAACCATGCAACAACACGACAGTCGGAAAGTACGACTCGCCAAAACAGCGCCAGGCCAGCGTCATAATTCACTGACTCCGCTCACTGATTCACTGATCAGCTCCGCGCCTTGACCTGAAGGCGTCATCACTTCAATCAACGTACAACCAGGTGTTGTCATTGCTTGTGCAAAACAACTCGTGAATGCTTCAGGGGAATCTGGAGAAGCGTATTCAATACCAAAAAGCGCTGACGCGTGTTTTGCGGTTAACCCATGGGGGGTGACAAAATAGTCTTTAGCGACCTGAGCCTGATCTTCATCGCAGCCTTTGCTAGTGACATAAAAAATACCACCACCGTCGTTATTTACCATAACAATCACCAGAGGGTATTTAGCCTGTCTGGCCAGTTGCAACGAATTCAGGTCGTGGAAAAATGAAATATCGCCAATCAATAGCACCAGAGGCTGCTTACCGCCTACAGCGCAACCAGAAGCCGTGGCAATCAGTCCATCAATACCACTGGCTCCGCGACTGCTATAGATATTCGGAAGCTGATTGCTGGTAAAGATTTCAACCATACGAATAGGAAGGCTATTACCGAGAAACACACCTGCATTATCAGGCAAATTTTCAGCTAAATAAGTACCCAGCCAACGTTCATTCAAAAGCTCAGGCGCTGAAGCCTCCAGATAGTCGTGTAATTTTTCTGATAACTCATCAAAACGCTTTTTCCACGCCATTGAATCCGTTTTATGTAGTGGTAAATCAACCAATTGTTGGCAGAGATCATCAATATTCCCGATGATCCTTAAGCTCTGCCTCTGCCCCGCGTCCACTCTTCTGGCAGCTGGGTCAACCATCCAGTTTTCTATCCACGAATGACGGGTAATAAACTGATCCAGTCGTTTAGATGTTAAATACCCACCAAATTGCAGGATTCGGTCAGCCTGTTTAAACAGCGTTAAGCCTGAATCGCTGGCCAGCATAAGATCCGGATATTTTGTTGCCCGTGGGTGGCCGTGCAGTTGTGATTGCACGTCAGTGATTACTGGCCAGCCAAGACGGTCAGCGAGCCTGATGATCTGGCCAGTATCTGAATGATTGGAAATACGACCAACAACAATGATGCCTTTGCCATCGGCAAATCGCTGCCATCTTGATTCATCAGGTACCTGAGCACTCTTAAGCGGCATGTACTCGGTATAAGGAGAGCGGGAAGAAAGCCACGACTCAACCTCTGAGAAATACGACAGTTCGTTATTATTTTCGCCATCCGATTGATGGGGATACAGCGGTTCCCGGAACATACAATTGATGTGTAAAGGCAATTGAAGTGCACAGGAACGGGAAAACGACTGATCAATACTGCCCAATAGCCACCGGAGTGATATTTTTCGATCCGGTGTTGGCAAATCCAGCCTTGCTCCTGTGTAGTCACCAAAAATCCCCAACTGATCAATGGCCTGATTAGCCCCACAGTCAATCAACTCGGGCGGTCTATCTGCCGTCAATACCACCAGTGGGACACCGGATTGACGAGCTTCAATGATCGCCGGAAACAGGTTCGCAACCGCGGTACCTGAGGTGGTAATAACAGCAACCGGCTCGTTAGTTGCTTTCGCCAATCCCAGCGCAAAAAAACCAAGGCCGCGTTCATCAAAATGCACATGTCGTGTTATGCCATCATGGGCGGCAACAGCGAACGTTAACGGTGCGGAACGCGATCCCGGTGCGATACAGCAATGGCGAACGCCCAGACGCCAGAGTTCTTCGATCAATACAGAAGACCAAACCGTATTAATATTGGCGTAGCCAGTTTTAAACGTCATTAGCAAACCTGAACATTGTATTTTTGGTCTCTCTGGCAAGAGAGGATATCCACAACAGTCGCAATTTTATTATCAAGCTCCAACCATTCATCTTCTGCCACAGAAGCTTCAACAATGCCTGCACCGGAATACAACATCAGTGATTGCTCCGTTAATCGTGCACTGCGTATTGCAACACTGAAGTCACTTTTCTGAACACTCAATGTGCCACACACCCCAGCATACAAACCCCGTGCATAGGGCTCATGCTTTGCAATAAACGACATTGCTTCACGTCTTGGGGTACCGCCCACCGCTGGTGTTGGATGCAATGCCTGTAAGAGGTGTTCATCATGAACGGACTCATTCAATACACCTCGGATCTGATATCGAAGGTGTTGGATGTGCCTTAACTTGACGATGGAATGGCTGCGATCCGCCTCTAGCGTCTGGCACAACGAAGCGAGCTGGGTACAGATATCGTCCAATACCAGCCGGTTTTCATGGAGATTTTTTCGATCATTCATCAGCGTCCGGGCATACTGATCATCTTCCGTGGAATCAAAGCCACGAACAATGGTGCCGGCCAGTGCTTCTGTTGAGATAACATTTTCCAGACGCTTCACCAGCCTTTCCGGTGAGCATCCTAAGAAAACTTCATTATCCCCTTGGAACCAAAACTGATAAGACTGCGGATTCGCCTGCTTCCAGGCATGGAGTAATGACCAGCTTGATAACTGACCATTTATGTCTAACCGAGTCTCACGGGAAAATACCACCTTTTTCAGATACGCGGTTGCAAAAGCATTTTTTGCATTTGCAATCATCTCTTTCCAGTCATTATACGACGGTATATAGCCATTCGCTGTTGTCTGAACATTGATCAGCGGAAGTTGTTGTTGCCACGTCAATGATTGAATAACTTCCACGGCCTTACGGAGGCTGGATTGCCACTCAATATCATTGCCGCTGCGAAGATTGACGCCTAAAACATGGCCCTTGCGACTTTCGACCACTTCAACCAGAGGCAGGATTATCCGACCATAACCAAAGCTCGGCCAGATGGACTCTATATTGTCCGAAAAGGAAAGGTAACAAAGACAACGGGCGCCTGATAATTCGGGCAAGCTGCCCAATAGCGTTCGGGCATTAGCAAATGCAACACTGATATCTTTTCGAGAAGATAGCGCCTCTGACCAATTGTACCCCAGTGCTGCTACGGAATAATCACCATCCCGATCAGACCAATAAGCTTTTTCCTTAATGCTCTGTGAAGCAAGAAAACCCTTCAAGGCAATGGCAGGCAACGGTAACTCAACGCGATACAGCGGCTGATCGGGTGCAGACTCACTGGTCAGTCGCGCTAACTGTTCCACCATTAATGAAAACTGAGCCTGAATTACACGGGTCAAAGCAGCCTGCCAAGATAAGTAGTCAATGAATAAAAACAGCGTAAGATAACTAATGGTATATAGATTGACCACCATTATCAGGATCGTATTTACCGAGAATTGGACGAGTGTCCATAAAAAGATAGCTATACAGCCATATACAATCTTAGATGATTTTTCTTATCATTCATGACCTCATTTTTCACATAGGCAATCGCTGATCATGTCAACCAATGGTGAGTCCGCCAGAAAGTGGCTGGAAGAAAATAAAGGGAAGATTCAGGAGCCACGGATTCTCCAGATTAAGGACAATCTTTTGAAGAAACTCCAGCAGTCCGAAGAGCAGGAAACAGATACCTCGGAAGAATACGAAGGTTTGCTGGAAGCGCTGGAGGTGATGGAATCCTGGTTGATTGAAAATACGGTACCCGAAGTGGTTCAGAATGATTTACCACCACTGGACGCCAGCCCACTGGTGCAGGACGCGGCCGGTGAAGCACCCATTTTATCGAAAGAAGAGAAGCAGCAACGATTTCAAGCGCTATTGGAATCAAGCAAAGGGTAATAGACAGCTAAAGTGAAGCCAGCCAACAGGCTGGCTGGTGAAGCTGGATTCAAGTAATGCTTAGATATCCACTTTCAGTCGCTGGCATTCCTCCATCACATGATCGTAGGTCCACTCCCCTTCACCGGGGAAACTGACCCCATGCTCATTCAGCTTATGGCACATCTGCATGGGGTTGATGCCTTTTTTCGCCAGCCTTTCCAGGGTTTGCTTCAGTTCAAGATCCGCCTCGTTCAGCTCGACACTTTCCCTGGAGCCTTTTTTCCGTACTGCGACTTTTATTTGTTTCATTGCAATCACCTACAAACTACTGGTTGGGATAAAGTAATCTATAATGTATTGACAGTTTCTGCTGGCAGTAAAGCAGGAGAATCCTATGAAACGTCTCTACTACCTGACAGGTTCGCTCAACAGTGTAACCCAAATCATCGATGATCTTCACCATGCCGGTATTTCTGACTGGCATCTTCATGTCCTCAGCCGCAATGAAGCAGGGCTTTACCACCGGCAAATTCACAGCGCTAATATGCTTCAGGAAAATGATGTACTTCACTCTGGAGAGCTTGGCGCCTTGATCGGCGGGCTTGCCGGTCTGACGATTGCAACGCTTCTGGAACTCTGGGATCCATTCGAATTGGCTGCATCGTTCCCAATGCTTATTCTGGTTGCCGGGGTTTTTACCCTATTTGGAGCATGGAGTGGTGGTCTGGCCGGTGTCACCCGTGAAAACTACAAAACTGAACGTTTTCACGATGAACTCATTCGGGGCAGGCACCTGATTATGGTGGATGTGTCTAAACAACAGGAGAAAGTGGTTCGACATCATCTTAGCAACTACCACCCAGAAGCTTCTTTAGCGGGGGAAGACACCACACTCATTCTCCCCTTCAGTCCAAACTTCTGGCGTTACCCAAGACATAACTAAAGCGACTGGCATTCACTTTGCTTTCACTTTGCATCTAAAAGAGGCTGAACTCTGCTAAATAGTTCAGCCTCTTTTGCTTTGGGCTTCGGCCCAATTAAGCTGAAAACAACAACCGCAGCGCTGGAGAAGACAAAACCCGGAATCATTTCATAAAGGTCAAACAATCCCCCACTGAGTGACCGCCAGACAAACACCGTGACTGCACCTGTCACAATACCCGCTAATGCACCTAACCCATTCATACGTTTCCAATACAGCGAGAACATCAAGGCAGGGCCAAACGCTGAACCAAACCCGGCCCAGGCATATGCAACCATAGATAACACAGAACTATCCGGCGTTAATGCAATCACTGTTGCTATCGAAGCCATGACAACAACGGTAATACGACCAACGACTAGCATTTCCTTTTGACTTGCCGCTCTGTGAAAGAAATGACGATAGAAATCTTCAGCAACTGCAGTGGAACAAACCAGTAACTGGGAATCTGCGGTACTCATAATGGCCGCTAGAATCGCCGCTAACAGAATACCCGCTATCACTGGATGAAACAGTAGATTGACCAACAGCATTAAAATTGCTTCAGGGTCCGCAAGAACAATCCCTTGCTTTTGGGTATAGACCAGACCTGCAATCCCCACCATCAGTGCACCCACCATACACACAGCAGTCCAGGAAACAGCTATACGACGCGCACTGGGTAATTGCTCTATCTGCTTTATTGCCTTGAACCGAGCCAGTATATGCGGCTGCCCAAAGTAACCAAGCCCCCACCCCAATAAGGAAACAATTGTTATCCATGAGATGCTCTCACCTTGCCTATTGGTGAAAAGATTCGTGAAATGGGCATCCATGGATTGCAGTTCTGACATCAGCTGACCAGAGCCGCCTACAACCTCAAGTGCGTAGATGGGAACAATCAACATGGCGGCAGACATCAACAGCCCCTGTATCAAGTCCGTCCAACAAACTGCAAGAAAGCCACCGAAAAGCGTATACGACACCACACTCACCATGCCAATGATGACGGCCACTTCATAATCCAGGCCAAAGGTGGACTCAAATAACTTGCCACCGGCCACTAACCCAGAGCTGGTATAGAACAGGAAAAACACAAGAATCAGCAGAGCACTGATCGGTTGTATAAGAGAGGAAAGGTCTGAAAATCGATTTGAGAAATACTCTGGCAGCGTCAGGGAATCATTTGCTGTCACACTGAACACTCTCAAGCGCTTCGCTACAATCAGCCAGTTCAACCAGGTCCCTAATAATAAACCGGCACCCAGCCAAACTGCCTCAAAGCCCGCGACAAACACGTAGCCTGGCAGGCCAAGCAGCAACCATCCGCTCATATCGGATGCTCCGGCACTGAGCGCCGCAGTCCAAGGCCCCAGTGAACGGCCACCGAGAAAATAATCTGCGCCAGTACTGGTTCGCAGCCATGCCAGATAACCAACACCTAACATGCCTGCAAAGTAGACCAGAAAGGTCATCGCGATTTGAAACTGTCCGTCCATGGCTGTCCATCCTGAGAGTCATTCACGCTTTATAAGCACAACTCTCTTTATCGGACAGAAGCAGAAACTGAGTAATTTATCTAAGAAGCTGTTCACAATCTTTCTGTGAGCTGCAGACGATCATGAGCAGCTTCTAACGAGTACCCGCTTTTGCTGGGCTAACTCTTGGTTTTCGCGAGCGCTGCTTGGCACCGGGGGAAGTTTGTCGACCAGATGAGCCAGTAGAACCCGGCTTTTTATGAGGTTTATTACCGCCTGCTCGATGGCCGCCCTGGTGCTCAGTCTTTGGTTGCTTTGGCTTTTTGATTTTTTTAGGACGACGATTCGGATCATAGCCCGTTTCTGGCAGCTCATTAACCGGCGTAAAGCCATGGACTTCCTTACGCTCAAGGGTTTGCTTGATCAGCTGCTCAATGGCGGACAACAACTCCACTTCATCAGCACAAATCAGAGACACCGCCTGACCGGTTGCACCCGCTCTGCCCGTGCGCCCAATACGGTGAACATAGTCCTCCGCCACATTGGGCAGATCAAAATTCACTACCTGAGGTAATTGATCAATATCCAGTCCACGGGCAGCAATATCCGTAGCCACTAATACACGAACATCGCCGGATTTAAAATCAGCTAATGCTTTGGTACGAGCACCTTGGCTTTTATTGCCATGAATCGCGGCAGAGGTAATACCTTTATCATCCAGATAGCGGGAGAGCTTATTAGCTCCGTGCTTGGTTCTGCTGAAAACCAGCACTTGCTCCCACTGATGGTGTTTAATCAAATGAGCCAGTAAGGCAGGCTTTTGCTTTTTATCAACAGGGCTAATCCATTGAGTGACGGTCTGGGCTGTTGTATTTCGAGGGCTCACAGAAATTTCAACAGGATCATTCACCAGCCCTTTCGCCAATGTACGGATTTGATCAGAGAATGTTGCCGAGAACATCAAGGTCTGACGCTGCTTTGGCAAAATAGCCAGAATCCTTTTGATATCATGAATAAAGCCCATATCCAGCATACGGTCAGCTTCATCCAGCACCAGAATTTCCAGCTTATTGAAGCGGATAGCATGCTGATTATAAAGGTCGAGTAAACGACCCGGCGTAGCCACTAAAATATCCGCCCCACGACGCATACGCATCATCTGAGGGTTCACCTTAACACCGCCATAAACAACAGCGGAGCTTAGTGGTAAATGTCGACTATAAGAAAGTACATTGTCACCTACCTGCGCAGCCAGTTCCCGTGTTGGGGTCAGAATCAATGTGCGAACTTCGTTCGCTCCTACCCGCGTGCCACGGCTCAACAACTCAAGAATCGGTAAAGTAAAACCTGCTGTTTTGCCGGTTCCTGTCTGCGCTGCCGCCATCACATCCCTGCCCTCCAGCACAGCAGGAATCGCTTTACTCTGAATTGGTGATGGTGTTTCGTAGCCTTCCTCAGCTACTGCTTTCAGAATCGGGGCTGAGAGGCCCAGAGAAGAAAAAGTCATAAGTAAGATTGTCTCATGAAGGTTGGAACGGCGAAGAAATCCAACGTAGGGAACTTGATATTAAGCAGCCTTTCACACTGCTCTTACATGAGCAGCTGTAGGAATCGCTTCGCACGATACAATCTACTTATCTTTTCCGGGTGAGATGTTAAAAGCCCGAAATATTGTCTTGCGGGTGTTCAACAGCATTTAGCACATGTAAAAACTTAATGCCTGATATTAAGCAACGCTTCAATGCATAAAATACTCAATGAAACGATACCGCAGATTATCATCTAAAGAGTTATAAAGAGCTTCAGAAGGTTTTATCAGTGAACCAAGCGTGTGGATAGTACATCTTCTACCCACTTCTTTCTATTGTCTATATCCGAATAGCTTATTGGATGTTTATCTGGTGCAGTACGGATGAATAGCTTCGACCAGTTTCAAAAGCGTACAGGTGCGCTAACCGATAGTGTAATAGCATTGGCTCCCAGAAATACCAAATCAGTTTCCAGATAGCGGGTCGAGAAGCCGATTGTCGGCAGTATAGCTGGAGCAACATGTAGATTGTTAAACGGAATTTTGTTTTTATATTTCCCCCTGTAACCATGCAGCAGACCAAAAGCCCACTTAGTTCTCATACCTGACACATAGTCATCCAGACGGAATTCTTTCCCCCAATAAACAAACTGAGAATCCTGATTAAACGAGTTTTTGAAAAATGCCACCCCCCACATTTCATTTCCTTCATAGCGCTCAATACCGATCAACTTCTGGTCATTATTATGCTCAGGCTTGGGGTCCCAGTGCTTGGTATAGATACTGGTGCTAAAGACATATTTAACACCCTCACTGATACCTTTAGCTTCTTGGGCATTATCAGAAACGCCTGTTACAGAAGACCAAACCGGTGACGTAAAACAAGTCACTATGACTCCCAATACAAGCAGCGTACTGGATTTTTGGCAAAGGCTACTGATAGAGAACAGCAAAAAAATCTCCAGTTCTGTGTTTGATGGCATTAAAGGAAGGCGTAAAGCTTAAGTACCCAACCATATGAAATCATATTTTCGGACTTGTTGATCAGCCCCTCTGACTGCGTTGCAACTCTGGTCACATAGCTCGCTATGCTCCCGCCGTTGCGCCTTGCAGAGAACCTGACCAACAAGCCAGAAATATTCGATTCCATATGGCCGGGTACTTACTGCAAAAAGCTGAACAGGTTATTAATAGAGAATGAACGACCCTGTTTGTTCAACAGAATCCCAAAGAAGTTAAGCACAATCCGAAGAATGGAGAGCGACAAGACATATATTTTTTCAAACTGCAAAACGCAAAAAACCCCGAACACGAAGTGCTCGGGGTTTTCACAGCCTTGAGCGAACTCAAGGGTAATTTAGTGCCTGGCGATGACCTACTCTCACATGGGGAAGCCCCACACTACCATCGGCGATAAGTCATTTCACTGCTGAGTTCGGGATGGGATCAGGTGGTTCTAACTTTCTATGGTCGCCAGGCGTAACTTGCTTGAGTAAATGATTGATTAATCACTTACTCTGGAATCCGTTTTCGACCTCCAAGGATGGAGGAAGTACTAAAAAACGTCTGGAACGTTTTTATGTATAAGCTGAATCTTTTCTTGCTAAACACTCTATATTGCCACGGATGGCATGTATGCTAGCAATGCATGCCTACAAGGATGTAGGTAATTAGGGTAACGCATGGAGCAGTTACCGAGGAGCAATTGCTAGTGCTTGCGTATGGCTGTGTATCTCTACACGTCTAAATCGCTTTGGCGTTATATGGTCAAGCCGCACGAGTCATTAGTATTGGTTAGCTCAATGCCTCACAGCACTTACACAC
>NZ_CANMAO010000004.1 GCF_947495845.1 uncultured Endozoicomonas sp.
TATCAGAAATTGATCGCTGGTGCTTTTTTTCATTAAATCAGTTCATTTTTTACCCACAGATATCCCTGAAGAGCCAACTTTTAAACACGTTGAAAATCGATATGTTCGATGGCTGTAAAAGCAATAAAGACCGGACATCAATTTTTGAAGTAATGATGCAGACCATGTTAATTCAGGATCATGCCAGCAAAAATGGCTACAACCTTAAACAGAACGAACTGGTCCCAGAAAATTTTATGGTGCAGGCAGGTCACATAAAAATTCAGGAATTAAATACTGCCATACCAGGGTACAGAATTGACAAAACAACAGGAGAATCAATGGACAAAAACATCTATAAAGCATTGATTCGCAATAGTTTAAGCATTGGCTGGTAGCCTCCCATCAAAACAACAAGGAGGCCAAAATAAAGAGGCGATTGATTAACTATACCGAAAATGGATAGGCAATCGGCTCATGATGCTGATAACCTTTAACCTCAAAATCATCCACTGTCACCCAGCTCTCTATGTCTTCCAGAGACTTTATATCAGGATTTATACTGAATTGAGGCGATGGATAAGGCTCCCTTTTCAACTGAACTTCTTTCATTAACATCAGCTGATCTTCATAAATATGCGCATTCACGATTTTATGGTACGCCTTACCAGGCTGGTGCCCGGTAATTTGCGCCATGATGGCAAGTAACGCATACACTTGAACCTGATTAAAGTTCAGCCCTAGAGGCACATCACAGGAGCGCTGATAAGACGTCAAATACAGTGTATCACCCAAAAGAGAGAAGGTATGGGTGTGCATACATGGGCGCAAACACCCAAGGTCAAACTCGCCAGGATTGTAAAACGTCAATATCTCACCACGGTCGTCTATACCCTGACTCAGGTTATTGACGATTTTACGTAACTGATCAACATGACCACCTTCCGGTTTTTGCCAGGCTCTCGCCTGTACTCCGTAAACACGCCCCATATCATCTTCACCTTTACGGTTCGGGTTCGCCAGCCAGCTGTCGTTTTCATTGGCATTAGCATTCCAGGTATTGCAACCGATAGCCCGGAATTGTTCAGCGCTGTCATAGCCCCGTAAATAGCCCAGAAGTTCTGCAATGGCTGCTTTCCAGAAGCTTTTCCTGGTTGTGATCAGAGGAAACTGATTGCCAGCCACATCGTATTCGAGGTCTGCATTCACTACTGTGAGGCAACGCTTACCCGTTCTTTTATTTTCAATCCAGACACCGTCATCCACAATGCGCTGGCATAATTCCAGATACTGTTTCATTTTTTCTTCGATCCAGCCTTTGTCTGTTTTTTCAACCAGAGCGCATCATCGCTGTTCATACCATCCACCAGCGGATATTGTCGAGCGCCCCACACCATAAAGAAAATGCCCAATGCCACCATCGGCAAAGACAACAACTGTCCCATAGTCAGCCAATCAAACGCGATAAAGCCTAACTGCGTATCCGGCTCGCGAACAAATTCAACAAGAATCCGAGCCAATCCATAAATGAGCAGGAAGAGCCCTGAAACAGACATTCTTGGCCTTGGTTTTGCTGAAAACCACCAAAGGATAGAAAAAAGAACAATGCCTTCCAGGAAAAATTGATAAAGCTGAGATGGATGCCTGGCCAACTGAGTCGGATCTGAAGGAAAAACCATAGCCCAGGAAACATCCGTCGCCCTTCCCCACAGCTCACCACCAATAAAGTTCCCAATGCGTCCTAAACCCAAGCCGAGGGGAACCAATGGCGCGATAAAGTCCGTCACCTGAAAGAAAGACTTCCCCTGTGAACGGCCATAAAGCCACATAGCCACTAAAACACCTAAGAGGCCGCCATGGAAAGACATTCCCCCATCCCAGACCTTTAACAGCCAGAGTGGGTCCCTGAGAAAATAATCAAAGTTATAAAACAGCACATAACCAGCGCGCCCACCGAGGACGACACCCACGGCACCATAAAATACCAGGTCACTCACCTGCTCAGGCTTCCACAAGCCATTGGAGGTTTTCGCTCGGTAGCTCCCCAGCCACAAGGCCATGGAAAACCCTGCCAGGTACATCAGACCATACCAGTGAACGCTCAGTGGCCCCAGACTAAAGGCAACAGGATCTATTTCGGGATAGGCAATCACAAACCGGTTCCAGCAATCATTTGAGTAGTGCTCCAGTGTAACAAGGTATCCGCCCGAGGAGCCAGTAAACAGGTGGCACCCTGAATTCAACAGCTGGCACCTGGCCATTTGCCGGAACCGGAATCAACGGCTTAATTGGTGAGGACACAGGAAATAAACCATTAAAAAATAAGCTGTTATTTTGACGTTTATCGGTATTTTGCAGTTACAGAGGATGTTATGCGTCGATTATTTATCGCCTTTATCGCAGTGGTGTATTCACTGCTCAGCCAGGCCAGTCAGGAATCCGAAAGGAAAGAAGCTCTTCAATGGTTATCTGAGCTTCCGGAGCACGGCATTGATGTTCAGCCAAAGCATTGGCAACTGATTGGTAACACCCCTACCAAAGACCAAATTCGTGAAGTGGTGAATCTTTACACTTGGTATATGGATGCCGGTATTCTTAACCGGCATTACTATCAGCCGGGATGGACCATCAAAGACGTGGCTACCACCCCAACATATTCAGGCCTTACTCCACCTCTGGATCGTATCAGCCCGGATATCCCTGAATACAAACATCTGATCAAAGCGCTTAAACAATTACGCAACTGGAAAAGAAACGCCTACAGCCTATTTCCTAACGACTTCATACTGTTCGATGGCGACAGTCACTCAAGCATCAAGTTGCTTAATCAATGGCTGGAAAATCTGGATCTCGCGGATGATTTGCCAGACGACGTTTACACTCAGGTTCATAAAGATGTACTCACGGAAGTTCAGCTAAGGTTCAAATTGGTTCCCGATGGACGTCTGGGCAATATGACCCGGCAGGCACTGTTATCTATTACTAATGAACGCATCAGAACGGTAAAAGCCAATATGGAACGTTTACGCTGGCTACCCAGAACGCTTCCATACCCAAGAGTCTGGGTTGATATTGCCGGCTACACAACCCGCTATCAACGCAACCCTAAAGACAGCACCACTCACAAAATCATTATTGGTGTCCCCCACAAGCAAAGTCCCATTTTGCAAAGTGAGATTGAAAAGATAACCATCAACCCAACCTGGAAAGTCCCTCACAGCATCGCCAAGAGCCTACTTAAGAAAGAAAAGCAAAATCCGGGTTTTTTTCTAAGGGAAAAATTCAAGGTATACAAAAGCTGGGATGACAACAGTCCGGAAATTGCTCCAGACTCAGTAAACTGGAAAGCGGTAACCCCCAAATCTTTCACTTATCGACTTGAGCAACAACCGGGTGAACTTAACCGCCTAGGGCAGTTTAAGCTGGGCTTTAAAAACAGCTTTGGTGTTTATTTACACGACACTGACAAGCCTGAATTATTTGAAAAAGAGCGAAGAGCATTTAGCTCAGGGTGTATCAGAGTTCATCATGTCAAGGCTCTGGTTGAAACCATTGCTAAAGAACAAGGGCTCGCCAGTGAATTGAAGGCAGCCTTAAACGGTAACTATTCCGATACGCTTGAGCTCAAGAAAAAAATACCGGTCTACACCGTGTACTTTACCGCCTGGCCCGATAAGAATGGCCGCGTGCGCTTCCGGGACGATATCTATCAACTGGATAACGCCTTGATCAGCGAATTTTAGCTGGCTATTTTTTAGATAACCAACTGTACTCCAACAACCACCAAAAGAATGGCAAACAGTTTCTGCAGTTTTTCTGCGGGTAAATTATGAGCCAATCGAGCACCTAATCTCGCAAGAAATACACTGGTGACTACAATACCGATAAAAGCTGGCCAATAAACGTACCCTGTCGTCATGTCAGGCAGTTGTTGATTTCCCATTCCCAATATCATGTTTGATGCAGAGCCCATCACGGCAATCGGAAGCCCGCAAGCAGCTGATGTTGCAACGGCTTTTTGCATGGTCAGACCAATCCGACGCAAAAACGGTACGGACAATGTCCCTCCGCCAATTCCGAACATACTGGAAATACCGCCAATCACAACACCTGCAATCACGAGAAGTGGCTTACCGGGAAACCTGCCACCTTCACGAACCTTAAAGCCGAACCACATTTTTGCAGACACACCGATCGCAAAAATACCAAACAGTGTTTGGAGAAAGTGCCCGCTCAGATTTACCGCCGTATAAGCACCTAAAAAAGCACCCATTAAAATACCAACACTGACTATTGAGAATAGCTTCCACTGCACCGCATGTTCTTCCTGATGCGCTTTAATTGAACTCAGTGACGTCACAATCATTGCGGCCAAAGAAGTACCAACCGCCATATGAGTCAGCACTTCGGGTGCAAACCCCTGCAGTTTGAAACTATAAATCAGAGCAGGCACGATAATCAGACCACCACCGACTCCAAACAATCCAGCAGTTAACCCTGCGCTGGCACCCAGCAGGAGATAAAGAAGAATAAGCATGCAAGTGAACCTATCAATAACAATAATTTGTCGTTTTTTTAACCTGTACTATTATGGATGAATAGTATTAATCAACTGAAAAGAAATCACTGGTCATTATTTTAGATAATCTAACCACCAAAGTGCTGTTCTAGCTTTTTTAAGGTGTCGTGATGCAATCAAAGACTCTAGATACAGAAGAGTTAGCAATATACTTCTCCAAATACATCGAGTCCCATATTTCACAAAAAATTCTGGAAGAAGCTACTTATTTGAATATCGACTTGGAGCACATACTTGAAGAGTGCCTAGCCAAGCAAATTAATGAGACAGAAGTGGTTCAGAAAATAACCAACGCCTGTGAGTTGAAGAGACAAATAATTTATAACAACCTGATTGATAACTATCAAATAATACCAGTAGGAATCAGAGACTGCTACAAGAAAAGCATGTAAATTTTGGAAAATAAAATCAATCCAATCCGCCACTTTTCACACCTACATCTTTATCTCTTTTTGTCTATAGACTTTTGCTATCAAAGTGTTCTATAAGTATTTTAAGCATGCATATTTATAGACCGACCGTCGTTCAATAATTCCGCCCTTCAAGGGTGATGTGTATGCCAACTCCGATTTACCGGCTAGGTGGGAGATAAACATGTCAATATTTGCACAATATCAGAAGAGATATGAAGCCGTTCAACAAGAAGAGATGAGCCTCAAGGAGTACCTGGAACTCTGCAAAACCGATCCCGGGGCCTATGCCAATGCCGCAGAACGGATGCTGCAGGCCATCGGTGAACCGGAAGTCGTTGATACAGCGCGCGATCCACGATTAAGTCGGATCTTTTCTAACAAATTGATTAAACAATACCCGACGTTTAAAGACTTCTACGGCATGGAAGAAGCCATCGAACAGATAGTTTCTTATTTTAAACACGCAGCCCAAGGGCTGGAAGAAAAGAAACAGATTCTCTATCTGTTAGGCCCTGTGGGTGGTGGTAAATCTTCACTGGCTGAAAAATTAAAACAATTGATGGAGCGTGTGCCTTTTTATGCCATTAAAGGTTCGCCCGTTTTTGAATCACCCCTTGGGTTATTCAACCCCGATGAAGATGCAGGCATTCTGAAAGAAGAATACGGGATTCCAAGTCGCTATCTGAAATACATCATGTCGCCCTGGGCGGTTAAACGACTCAATGAGTTTGGTGGTGATATTTCGCAATTCCGCGTGGTCAAACTTTACCCTAGCCAATTGAATCAAGTGGCTGTCGCCAAAACAGAACCTGGCGATGAAAACAACCAGGATATTTCCAGTCTGGTAGGTAAAGTCGATATCCGTCAGTTGGAAGAATATTCTCAGGACGACCCAGATGCTTACAGCTTCTCTGGTGCACTCTGTCGTGCAAACCAGGGCATTATGGAATTTGTTGAGATGTTCAAGGCACCTGTAAAAGTGCTGCATCCATTACTGACCGCAACCCAGGAAGGCAACTACAACAGCACCGAAGGCCTGGGCGCAATTCCCTTTGAAGGTGTTCTGCTGGCACACTCTAACGAATCCGAGTGGCAAACCTTCCGTAACAACAAGACCAACGAAGCCTTTATTGACCGGGTAAACATCGTCAAGGTGCCTTACTGCGTTCGTGTCAGTGAAGAGGTGCATATCTATGAGAAGTTGCTGGAACACAGCTCTCTGAAAGATGCGCCTTGTGCACCGGACACGCTGAAGATGCTGGCTCAATTTACGACACTGTCTCGTATCAAAGACCCGGACAATTCTTCCGTCTACTCCAAGATGCGTGTGTACAACGGTGAAAACCTGAAGGACACCGATCCAAACGCTAAGCCTTTGCAGGAATACAGAGACATGGCGGGTGTTGATGAAGGCATGAACGGTCTTTCTACCCGTTTTGCCTTCAAGATTCTGTCCAAGGTCTTCAACTTCGATCCGACCGAAGTGGCTGCCAACCCGGTTCACCTACTTTATGTTTTGGAACAGCAGATTGAACAGCATCAGTTCCCGGAAGAGATCAACGATAGGTATCTGTCGTTTATTAAAGAATACCTGACGCCCAAGTACATTGAGTTCCTGGGCAAAGAGATTCAGACCGCTTATCTGGAGTCTTACTCTGAATACGGCCAGAACATCTTTGACCGTTACATCACCTATGCGGATTTCTGGATTCAGGATCAGGAATACCGTGATCCGGATACCGGCCACATTCTGGATCGTTCTGCACTCAGCGAAGAACTTGAGAAGATTGAGAAGCCTGCGGGCATTGCCAATCCTAAGGACTTCCGAAATGAAGTGGTGAATTTTGTCCTCAGAGCAAGAGCCAACCACGACGGTATGAACCCAAGCTGGCTCAGCTACGAGAAGATGCGTTCTGTCATTGAGAAGAAGATGTTCTCCAATACAGAAGATCTGCTGCCCGTTATCTCCTTCAATGCGAAGGGCTCGCAGGATGACCAGCGCAAACATGCGGACTTTGTCTCCCGAATGGTTGCCCACGGTTATACCGAAAAACAGGTTCGCCTGTTGTCAGAGTGGTATATCCGGGTTCGCAAATCCCAGTAACTATTGATCCCGCCCATTGATTTGGGCGGTGCGATCCATACCCAAAGAGTTTGGAGTTGCTACGCGGCAGCAAACGAACGAAGCCCGGGAGCTTAGATCAACTAAGTGACCGGGGTGAGAGAGAGCAGCTAACAAAGTAGCAGCTTCAAAGACGACGGGTATAAACAATAATTATCGGGAGAGCGTCTTATGAGCATCATAATCGACCGACGCCTCAACGGAAAAAAGAAGAGCACTGTCAACCGACAGCGTTTTCTGAGGCGATATCGCGGTCTGGTAAAAGAAGCAGTACAGGATGCTGTGGATCAGCGCTCCATTACCGACGTTGATAGTGGCAGCAACATTACCATTCCCAAGAAAGACCTTAGTGAGCCTTTCTTCCATCATGGTCAGGGTGGTCACCACGGCCATGTGCATCCGGGAAATAAAGAGTTTAATTCCGGTGATCGTATTCAGCGCCCACCCGGTGGCGGTGGTCAGGGCACCGGTGATGGCGACGCCAGCAACAGCGGCGAAGGTGCCGATGATTTTGCCTTCCAGATCAATCGGGATGAATTCCTTGAATACCTGTTTGATGACCTGGAACTGCCAAACCTGGTTCGTAAAGAGCTGAAAGACAGCACAGATTACAAACTAAAAAGAGCGGGTTTCACTACTGCCGGCTCTCCAGATCGGCTCAATGTTATCCGTTCATTGAAAGCGGCTCATGCTCGCCGTATTGCGCTTTCAGGCAAAGATCGAAAAATCGTACGACAACTGAAGCGTGAACTGCGGGAAATGGAAGTCAATCCTGAGGAACTGGACCAGCAACGGGCCAGAGTGATTCGGGAAGAGATTACGGTTCTCAACAAAAAGTTGAAGCGCACACCTTTTATTGATGATTTCGATCTGCGTTTCAACAACATGGCGAAAGTGCCACAACCTTCCAGTAAAGCCGTGATGTTTTGCGTCATGGATGTTTCCGGCTCCATGACCCGGGACATCAAAGACATGGCCAAGCGCTTCTTTTTGCTGCTTTACCTGTTTCTGGAAAGAAACTACGAAGCCGTGGAAGTGGTGTTTATACGACACCACAGTGAAGCCCGTGAATGCGATGAGCAGGACTTTTTCTACGCCCGGGAAACCGGCGGCACCGTGGTATCTACCGCACTGAAACTGACCGATGAAATCATCCGTGAACGCTTCCCCACCAATGAGTGGAACATCTATATCGCCCAGGCTTCTGATGGCGATAACTGGGAAGCCGACTCCAGCAAATGTCGCGACATTATTCTGGAAAAACTGTTGCCGGTTTGTCAGTACTATTCCTATGTGGAGATCACAGACCGTCACCACCAGAATCTCTGGTATGAGTATAAAGATATAGAGCAGGCAAATTCGGGCCATTTTGCCATGCAGCAGATTCGGGGATACTCGGATATTTACCCAACCTTCCGCCGTCTATTTGAGAAAAAGGAGGGAAGCCATGCTGGAAGCTAAAGCGCCTGAACAAGAAACCAGAAAACGAAAAGAGCCGTTGTCTGTCGGCTCGGATTGGACTTTCGAACTGCTGGAAACCTATGACCGGGAGTTTGCGCGCCTGGCAGACAAGTTCCGACTGGATACTTACCCCAACCAGATTGAAGTCATCAGTTCTGAACAAATGCTGGATGCCTACTCTTCTGTGGGTATGCCATTAATGTACAGTCACTGGAGCTATGGCAAAACATTCCTGAGTAATCAGCAGAATTATCAACAAGGTCGCATGGGGCTTGCCTACGAAATTGTGATCAATTCGGACCCCTGCATTGCCTACCTGATGGAAGAGAACACTATGCCCATGCAGGCATTGGTCATTGCCCACGCTTGTTATGGTCACAATTCTTTCTTCAAAGGCAACTACCTTTTCCGACAGTGGACGGATGCCAGCGCCATTATTGATTACCTGCTGTTCGCCAAAAAATACATCTCTCAATGTGAAGAGAAGCATGGCATCAGCGCGGTAGAAGATATTCTGGATGCCTGTCATGCGCTGATGAATCAGGGTGTAAACCGTTATCAGCGGGCAACACCCATGTCTGCAGAGCAAGAAAAAGCACAGGCAGAGGAACGGGCAGAATACATACAACGGAACCTGAATGATCTCTGGCGAACCATTCCTGTTCGTGAAAGCGAGATTGAAAGGCAGGAGAAGCGTTTCCCAAAAGATCCGGAAGAAAACATTCTCTATTTTATTGAGAAGAATGCACCGTTACTGGAAACCTGGCAGCGGGAAATCATCCGAATTGTTCGCAAGGTAGCTCAGTACTTTTATCCACAGCGCCAGACACAGGTGATGAACGAGGGCTGGGCCAGCTTCTGGCACTACAACCTGATGCATGAGATGTACGATGAAGGGCTGATTACCGAAGGCTTCATTATGGAATTTCTGCATTCTCACTCCAGTGTCGTTTTCCAGCCAGAGTTTGATGACCCACGTTACAGTGGTATCAATCCATACACTCTGGGCTTCAATATCTTCCGGGATATTCGCAGAATCTGTGAAGAGCCGACAGATGAAGACCGTGAATGGTTCCCGGATCTTGCCGGAACCGACTGGTTGGACGCTGTGCATTTCGCCATGCGCAATTTTAAAGATGAAGGGTTTATTCTGCAGTACCTGTCGCCTAAGGTCATGCGGGATATGCGTCTGTTCAGCATTGATGATGACGAGATCAACCCTTACCTGGAGATTGATGCCATCCATGATGACAGCGGCTATCGCCAGCTGAGAGAAAATCTGGCAGCTCAATACAACCTCGGAAACAGGGAACCCAACCTTCAGGTGTACAACGTTGATGTGAGAGGCGATCGCTCACTAAAACTTCGACACTATATGCACCAAGGACGACCGCTGGAGGAGAAAAGCACGAACGAGATCATGAAGCACATACATCGTCTTTGGGGCTTTGATGTGAAGCTTGAGTCTGTGGACACTCAGGATCTTGTGCAATACGAGTTCAGTCTTCCAGACCCTTCTCAATCGTAACGCTCAGCTGCAGGACTGACCGTATTCAGTCCTGCAGAAATCTAGTTTCCAATACCGTATTTTTGATCCCATAACGCTGGCTTAGTAATGCTCTGACATTCTCTTTAATCAATTCCTGATCCTTAGCCCTTAACAGGATTTGGGCATCCAGATAGACATGCCTGTCGTCAAGCTGCCAGATATGCAGCTGCTCTACCTGCTCAATGCCATCTAACGCTCCAATCTTTGATTTGACTCGATCAATATTGATACCTTTTGGAACCCCCTGCATCAGAATACTAATGCAACGCCTGAACAATTTTGTGCCATTGAACAGCACATATATTGAAATGCCCAGCGTCGCAATCACATCAAAAATATGCAGCTGATAATTAATCATTAACACCGCGGCAATAATAACCACGAGAGAAGCTACAGAATCAGAGGCACTGTGAATAAAAACCGCATTAATATTGATACTGCCTCGAGCACCGGTCAGATACGTCAGGACGGCCGTTGCCGTATTGACCAGCAAAGCGACACCGGCAATCCAGAGCACAACCCAGCCATCAACATCCGCAGGAGAAAAGTATTTCTCAGCCGCTTCAACGATCAGATAGACGCCCACTGCCAACAAAATCAAACTGTTTGCCAGACCACCAAGAATATCTGCACGACAATAGCCAAATGTCATGTGTGAATTCGGAGCTTTACGCCCAACCTTTCTGGCGATCAAAGCCAGCAAGATAGAGCCGGAATCACCAAGATTGTGCAACGCATCGGCTATCAAACAAAGACTGCCCGACAAACTGCCACCAAGCATCTGAACGACGCTTAACGCCAATTTTATGATAATAGCGACGCACAATTTGCTGTCATTATCCCCAGCACAATGATGAACGTGTTCTGTCATCAATACTTTCTCTTGGTGAAAGGAGCTAGTAATTCTAGTTCGCCAGTAAAATTTGACACTCGAGATGCAGCAAAAAACCACATAAATAATTAGCGTTCAATCGATTGCTTGGCTTTTTATGAGAAATCAGAACATAAAGCCATACCAACACTGTTAAAAAGGCAATTTATGATGTTATATTGTAAATTCCCTTCGCATGTAGACTGATAGATCAACCCCGACTCAGTCAGAAATGGAGGGATAAAGTGACACGGAAGACACTTTTGAAAAATAACAATGAATAACCAAAAAAAACAACAACAAGGGTTGCAGTTTCTCAGCAGTTCCTTCAATGTAATATTTGAAGGTAAATAAGCTGTATGGAAGCGACCAAGAAGGAAATGGAAGCTATGCTGGTAGGTACAGTCAAATGGTTCAACAACCCAAAGGGTTATGGCTTTATTCAGGCCATGGAAGAGACAGAGAATCAGGATGTTCTGATCCATTATTCTGTCATTGATATGGAAGGCTTCAAGACTCTGAAAGCTGGCCAGGTTGTCAACTTCGAGATTGGACACGGCCCCAAAGGGCTTATTGCTACAAAGGTTGTGCCGGATGGCAGTAGCAACACTGATGAAGCATCTTCAGGCTCACCAGCCACTCAGGAAGAGTCCGTTTCTGCCTGACAGCATAAAAGTGCTCAGACAGTAACTGAAAGGGTATTTCTCCACAATGATCATCCTTAATGAATAGTCATTGTGGAAATATCCCTATTATGAAAAGAGAATAATAGTGACTATTATGTCCTGTCAGATATGCAACAACTGGCAAACCTGACAACAAATAGCCATCAATCGATTTTCTTTTGGCGATTTTCTTTTGGCCATTGTCTCACCGTTTCAGCCTTGCATGTCTTCATACCCGCTTACGCTTTAAAATAAGTGGATTATTGATTCATAAATCCAAAACAAGGTAGTACAGTGCAGCTGGACAACGTATCACTTGCTCTTTCGGGCGTTTTTTTTCTATCCTTTCTTACTGCGCTCTTCTGGCTCTACTCAAGATCCATCACAGCCACCGTTCGCCAACAACTTTTTGATAACGAAAAACGTGCTTTTCTGGGTCAACTGGATATAGCTGTCCATCGTCATCTTTTGATTCTGCCATCCCTTCCTGTGATCGATGTTCTTGAAACCAGCTGGCTAGACAAGTTGTCTCTTACCCTCCGTGCTCAAAGGTATCAGCGCTTTGATTTTACGCTCTACCATCGTAAGAACATGGAAATTGGTTGTGTTATAAACCTGATACCTTACCGTCAAAAGCAAACCGCCAAAAAATACCGGGTCTTGCGCCAACTGTGTAAGTCCGCCGATTTGCCACTACTGGAATATGAAGCAAAACCCTGGAGAGACATAACAGAACTTAGCCGAACTGTTCTTTCCAGTTGTGGCCTTGAAGACAATGATAGTCTCAACTTTGAAATCACCGCCCCCAGAGAAAAAGTGAGAGAAGTAAAAGCAATTATCGATCCAAACTGCCCGAAGTGCAAAAAGTCCATGAAGCTGAAAACGCTGACCTCTGGACCAAAAGCCGGCTTAGAATGCTGGATATGCACCAACTACCCAACCTGCACGGGGGCGAGAAAAGTGCATAGCTAAAGCAACAACGAACAAAGGCCAGTAAGCATTACTGGCCGTAGAGCACCTGTTCAACAGCACCTATTCAAAAACGACCATTCCCGCCCTAAAACTACACGCCGCTGGCCTTAAATACTTCTGCCACCATTGCTTTTGCTTCTTCCTGAAGGCTTGCCAAATGTGCCTCCCCATCAAAGCTCTCGGTATAAATTTTATAAACCGACTCAGTACCTGAAGGCCGAGCTGCAAACCAACCTCTGTCAGTCACCACCTTCAAACCGCCGATGGCTTCCCCATTGCCTGACGCATGGGTCAATCTTGCTGTTATTGGGTCGCCCGCCAACGTGCCCGCCTTAACCTGATCCGGGTGCAATGCAGAGAGCACCGCTTTCTGCTCACTGTTTGCCGGTGCTTCCAATCGCTGATACACCGGCGCACCGTATTTTTGTGTAAGCGCATGATAATGCTCGCCGGGATCGCTTCCGGTCACTGCGGTGATTTCTGCTGCCAGTAGTGCCATGATGAAGCCGTCTTTATCAGTACACCAAGTACCACCATCCTTTCGAAGAAAACTTGCGCCGGCACTTTCCTCGCCACCAAAGGCCATTGAGCCTGTTGATAGCCCGTCCACAAACCACTTAAAACCAACAGGCACTTCAATTACTTGCCTACCCAACCCAGCAGCCACCCGATCGATCATCGCACTGGAAACCAGTGTCTTGCCAATGGCTGCATCAGACGACCATAACGGACGATGTGAGTATAAATATTGAATGGCGACAGACAGATAATGATTCGGGTTTAATAATCCATGGCTGCGGGTGACGATACCGTGACGATCAAAGTCCGGATCATTTCCGAAGGCAATATCAAAGTTATCCTTCAGCTTAATCAAACCGGCCATTGCACATTCAGATGAGCAGTCCATCCGGATCTTGCCGTCTTTATCCAGATGCATAAATGAAAAGGTGGGATCTACCTTTTTACTGACCATGGTCAGATTCAATCCATAACGCTCAGCAATCGGTTCCCAGTAATAAAGCCCTGAACCTCCCAATGGATCAACACCGATGTTCAACCCGGAACCTGCAATGGCTTCCATATCCAACACATTCTCAAGATCCGCAACGTAGGGCGTTACATAATCGTATTGGTGCACTTTTCCACTTTGCAGCGCCTGATTGAACGTCACCCGCTTAATACCGGCCAGCTTATCAGCTATCAAATCGTTGGCACGATGTTCAATCCATTTTGTCGCTTCCGTGCCCGCTGGCCCACCGTGGGGTGGATTGTATTTAAAGCCACCGTCTTCCGGCGGGTTATGGGACGGCGTAATAACGACACCATCCGCCAGTGCTGAATGCTCGCGGTTATAGCAGACAATGGCATGAGAAATAACGGGCGTGGGCGTGTAGCCACGATCTTTATCGATCATGATCTCCAACCCATTGGCGGCAAACACTTCCACCGAACTGATTAACGCCGGCTCAGAAAGCGCATGGGTATCCATGCCCACAAAGATGGGGCCTTCAATCCCTTGAAGGCGTCGGTATTCACAAATAGCCTGGCTAATGGCAAGAATATGAGCTTCATTAAACGAGCCATTAGCTGCGGTGCCCCGATGGCCAGAAGTACCAAAGGCCACTTTCTGCTGACTGATGCCCAGATCCGGAGTGTTCAAGGGAATAACAGTGTAATAGTCACTGATTAACCGTGGAATATTGACCAACTGATCGTCGCTTGCGGGTTGACCGGCAAGTGGATGCATAACCGTTCCTCAATCCATTAAATCAGCCTGCCCACTGCACACAAACACCTGCAAACACACAGGATCGGAGCAGGCTCTTCTTTACTACAAATAAAAGTTACAAAATCAGAGTTACAAAGCAGGTACAAAATAAGCAAACATCATACCCATCCGCGGATACCGCGTCATATGCGACAATTGCTGACTTATTTTTATTTTCCTTGAATGTGATAATTTGCGGTTTTCCCGCTAACCACCACTGACTAAAAAACAGACACCCCAGCTCACAATATACGAAATACCTGGACGCTCTGAGCCGTCTACCTTACAAAGTGCGACGCACAAAAAACATCACCATTTTTTTGCCCTATTCTAGACCCTGAACTAAATTCTTAGGAGTCTCCGCAATTGTACGGAGCATTATAAACAGGATTACCTACAAACTTTCGTCGAAGCTGGTTCAATTATTTCAGTCAGCATTTTTTGTACGACGTTATACCAATGGCGCTTTTAAATTTTGGAGCGAGCAAGTTATTTTGGGCGACTGGGCAAGGCGAAGCGACGAGTCATAGCCTTAGCTATGGCGAGGAACTTCAACGCAGATCCATTCGATCAAAATGGCTGCACAGCCCATAATTTAAAAGCAGAATTGGTATTATATTACTACTTACTGCACGGATGGCAGGCCGCACTTTTACACATTCACACTTGGCTCTCTTTTTTATGTAGCCTTACTCTTTCAACCAGAAGGCGTAAGAGAGAGCCGGAGAACGAAAAGGTAGGCTAAACATGCTCTCCAGGCATTTATCCGAACGCCCTGACAGTACTGAACCACAGTTAAACCCTTTATCCGCTATTGTTTCTTCACTGACTCGGCTGACCTGCCAATGCTGTGGGGTGGTTGCGCTGGCTTCTGCTTCTGCGGGGGCGATGGCTTCCTATAGTGGTGATGATATCGATTTTTCGGCCTATGCACGCTCCGGGATTGGTAGCACTAATAAAGGTGGCGAGCAGCTGTGTTTTAAAGCGGCCGGAGCTCCTTCAAAGTATCGTCTGGGGAATGAGTGTGAAACCTATGCAGAGCTGAAATTTGGTGCCAACCTTTACGACCAGAACGGTATAAAGTTCTATCTGGATACTAATGTCTCCTATGTGACCGCTGGGCAAGCAGATGAAGGGGATACAGATACCACACTCCGTGAGATGAATATTCAAGCGACCAATGTTTTTGGAGATGCATTACCTGGTGCAATGCTTTGGGCTGGTAAACGGTTTTATCAGCGCCATGATGTACATATGATCGATTTTTATTATTGGGATATGTCAGGACCGGGTGCTGGTATTCAGAATATTGATATTGGGATGGGTAATTTGGATGTTGCCTGGGTTAGGAATGATACGCAGTTTGAGGCAACAACATTTTATGAATACACCCCATCGACTGGAGTGATAGATTCTGCGAATCCACTTTATCTTACAACTCAAAAGTCCAAACCAAACAAAAGTGTAACAACGAATATTATTGATATCCGATGGAATGATATCCGCCTGACCGACGCACTCTCTCTCGAACTGGGCTTAGATTATGGTAAAGGCAGCCCTGAAAAAAAATGGGAGGATTCACAAACAGAAAAATATAACAAAGACGGCTGGATGTTTACTGGTGAGCTTACGATGAATATATTGGGCGGAAGCAACAAGCTTGTTGCACAATATGCTAATGATGCGATGACCGCTGCAGGTATAGGTGCATCTGGTTCAGGTTTAGAAACCAACAAAAACTTAGATGGCGATAAATTCTGGCGCATCTTAGATCACGGTGCGATCTCTCTAATGCCAAAGCTTGATGTAATGTATGTCGCTGGCTATACAGAAGTAAAAAATGATAAGTACAATGACCAGCTAGGTGCTGCTCAAAATCAAGATAAAGTAAAGTGGACTACTGCAGGTATACGCCCTTCCTGGAACTGGAATGATGTAACGAGTACGGCTATAGAACTTGGCTATGACCAAGTAAAAACATCTTATTTGACAGTACCAACAACAAATAAGAAAGCTAGCAGTGATACAAAAAGTAAACTTACGAAAGTGACCATTGCCCAGCAGTTCCACCCATCGTTTGGCAATATGGTTAGACCACAGATTCGTGCTTTTGCCACATATGCGAAGTGGGATAAGTTATGCCCAAGCGGTGTTACAGATAAAACAACATGTAGCGTTAAAGGGTTGGAATATGGTGGTTATACCACCGAAAATGAAATCAAGAACACCTTTGGCAGCACTTCAGATGGATGGACATACGGTGCTCAAATGGAGATCTGGTTCTAACATCTAACTACCGAGCCGTAGGTCGGTAACCCAAAGGGTTGCCGACAATCAGCACCTACAAGCCTGCGAGATGTCGGCAATTCCTTCAGAATTACCGAACTACAGGTTTTGCGGCAACCTCGGAGCATGAGAGCTCATACATGGTTGCTTCCAAGAGCATCAAACACAACCTACCAAACCCCCAACCTCACCTGCTCCACTTCAAACTTAGCTTGTCGCTTATCCCAATGCTTGAAACGTTTACGACAATAATCGTCCAACTCATCAAAGGTCTGAAAATACAGTTCACAACCTTCGTCGATGGGGGAATCAAACTCACAGGCTTCATGGCTGTGTTCCCGGCAAATAATAGGCCGGCGTTCATAAATACCACAGCGATTATCCGGCAATAAAAACTGACAACGGGTCTGGCACAGTAGAAACCAGCCATTACTATCTTTAAAAACATGAACACCCTGATGAGCCACTTGCCAAAGCAGCGTATCAAAAGAATAAATCGATCGAGGGGTGTCGATTTCCTGAGTGATATAAGAACAACAAAGGGCAGTGCACTGCTCACATTTGTTGGCTTCGATCACGTCCTTGATGGGGATTCGATTAGCCATAATGGGATTTTTTTTGAGTTCATCCTGAAATCATTATTTTTATAATACGTTTCAGAGTGAATTAAGCAAACCAATCTATGAATGAAGCAGCGTAGACATCAACGCGAGCTGATAGTTCCAATCAGGAAACCATTTTGACCGGAACACGTCGACTGCCCCATGTGCCAGGCTGTGATTCAAACACCCCGGCAACCGCTGCACCACAGTTCTGGCAAGCTCCCTTGCCTTCTGATGCATCAATCCCCCACGCACCCAACACATACCAATCCCGCTCAAGCAGCACGCTGTTGCATTGGTGGCAGTGCGTGCTGCCGCCTTTACTGTCGTGAACATTGCCCGTATAGGCGTATCGTATGCCGCTATTCAGGGCAATCTGCCGTGCTCTGGTGAGCGTAGAAGCCGGTGTTCTGGCATGGTTCATCATCTTCCAGTCCGGATGAAACGCGGTGAAGTGAATGGGTACATCCACACCCAGATTTTCAACAATCCACTGGCACATGGCGTGTAATTCCTGGTCGGAGTCGTTTTCTCCGGGAATTAATAGCGTCGTTAATTCAAACCACACCGAGGTTTCGTGCTTTAAATAGAGCAGGGTTTCTAACGTCGCCTGCAATGATGCGCCGCAGATTTTTTGATAAAAACGTTCCGTGAAGGCTTTTAAATCCACATTGGCGGCATCCATGTATCGAAAGAACGCTTCTCGCGGTTTGTCACACATATAACCCGCCGTTACGGCGACGGATTTCAGATTCCTTTCCGCCGCGGCCTGGGCAACATCAATGGCGTACTCCATAAAGATCACCGGATCGTTATAGGTAAACGCCAATGATCGACAGCCGGTTTTTGCCGCAACGGCTGCCAGTTGTTCCGGTGAAGCTTGATCTGCCAAGGTGTCCATTTGGCGGGATTTACTCATATCCCAGTTCTGACAAAATTTACAGGCAAGGTTGCAGCCAGCAGTTCCAAAGGAAAGCACTGGAGTACCCGGCAGAAAATGGTTCAGTGGTTTCTTTTCAATGGGATCAATACAAAAGCCGCTGGAGCGACCATAACTGGTTAACACAATCTGGTCATCTTCACAGGCTCGAACAAAACAGAGCCCTTGTTGCCCTTCTCTCAGCTTGCACGCTCTTGGGCAAACATCACACTGGATTCTGCCATCATCCAATTTATGCCAGTAGTTAGTGATTACATTACCGGCAGGTGTTGTCTCTCTCTGGGCGATCATTGCCTTTGATCCTCAATCCATAAGACTATGATTATAGGTACTGCTATCGACCGCCGTTATTAGAAGCTGTTTATGATCTTTTGTGAATAGCGAAAACGAGGAGAAAATGTTCCTGTTTTTCAGTTTTTTGAGGCGCATAGTGGCGCTACGCAACGAAGAAAACTGAAAAACAGGGGCGTTTTATCATCGTTTGCAGCTCGCAGAAAGATTGTGAACAGCTTCTTAGAGGATGCACGTTTAATTCTTCCAAAACCGGGGAGTTACATCATGAACATTCGCCAACCCGCCGTTGCCGGGACCTTTTACCCCGGCTCGCCAGATACTCTTCAGGAAATGGTCACCACCTTACTGGCAGAAGCGCAACCGCGAGACCTTTCACCGAAGGTGATGATTGTTCCCCATGCGGGTTTCATCTATTCCGGTCCGGTGGCCGCCAGCGCCTATCGCTTGCTGGAATCTATGAGAGACACAATCTCCAGAGTGGTTTTACTTGGTCCTGCCCATCGGGTTGCGGTTCGAGGAATGGCGGCGCCTTCGGTGGAGGCTTTTGCGACGCCACTGGGCAATATTTCATTAGATACGGAAGCCATTAAAACATTGAGCGCCAATAGCCACGTGCACATGATGGACAAAGCCCATCAGTTTGAGCACAGCCTGGAAGTGCAGTGCCCCTTTCTACAACAATGCCTGAATGATTTTAAATTAATCCCCATCGTGGTCGGTGATGCCTCGCCCCTGGCGGTGGCAGAAGTGATTGATCAACTGTGGGGTGGCGATGAAACTCTGATTCTGATCAGCTCCGATCTCAGCCATTTTCATCATTACGAAGAAGCCTGCATTCGTGATAGCAAAACGGTAAAAGCCATCGAGCAATTAAGCGCCAATCTAACGGGTGGGCAGGCCTGTGGCTGCTATCCTGTGAACGGCATGCTGACGGTTGCTCAGCGCCGGGGAATGGAAGTGATTACGCTGGATGTGCGCAATTCTTATGATACCGCGGGAGACACTGTTGCGGATAAAAATAGGGTAGTGGGATATGGCGCTTTTGTTATTCAGTAGCAACGCCTGATGAACCATCCAGTAAGCAATGGATTTGACGATAAAAAGCACAATCGGCTACCAATACCAGGACTTCCATTTTGCAGATCACACCATCGGAACACGACAAACAAGAATTACTGAGAATTGCCCGCAAAACCATCAGTAAAGGGTGTTCAGGCTTGCCCCCGGAGCTGGAATCACAGGATGATCATCTATCCGATCTGTTTAAAGAGCAGGCTGCCTGTTTTGTCACACTGCAAAAACAGGGAAACCTGCGAGGTTGCATCGGTTCAACTCAAGCCCACAGAGCCTTGTTGGATGATGTGGTTCATAATGCCTTTGCCAGTGCGTTTAGAGACCCAAGATTTCCACCCGTCACAGAAAGTGAGCTGAGCGAGATTTCTGTAGAAATATCCATTCTGACTCCCCAGGAAAAGATGGACGTCAGCGATGAGCAGGATCTGCTGAAGCAGATACGCCCAGGGAAAGATGGCTTGCTCATTCGAAACCCTCAGTATTCAGCCACCTTTCTGCCTCAAGTCTGGCAACAGCTTCCCAACCCGAGACAGTTTCTTGCACACCTGAAAAACAAAGCCGGCATGGCGCCAGGTATCTGGCCCCAGGATATGGAATGCTTCCGCTATCAATGTTTAAAGCTAGAAGAAAACTAACAAGACAAAAGAGCCATTTTTTGAACTTTCCACGTCAAAACCTATCTACTGTCACTTACTCAAGATAATCGCAGTGAACAGGCAGTAGATCACTTTCTCTACATTGTTTTATCAAATATTGAGTTAAAGCCTGAAGCAACGCGCTGATCACCACTTTGAATAGTGTGCGATCGTTGTGTTTGCCATGGTTGGCAAAACGAAGCATCAACAGCCCCTGGCAGATCTTTCATATAAGGACAAAATCTACATGACTAGTGACCACGCTCTTCAATGCTGCCCCCCTTTGCCTCCTTTCCCGCCCCGAAAAGAGGTACTGGAATATATGTTATTGGGGGGAGCTGTCAACGCACTGGGAAATGCCGGGTTATATACCGTTACCACCAACGCCTTTGGTGGTCAGTTTTCAGTGGGGCATCTGGCTAAACCCATGATCGAAGGATTCCTGACAGGTGCAACGTTAACCAACCTTGCCGTGACGTACCCAAAGAGTATTTACTACGCTTATTGCCTTGCAGAAAGTGCAGTTAGAATCATTCCAAGTGAGGAGTGTGGTGGTTATATGATCTATTCGAGCCGTAATACTGCTTCTACGACACCGGTCTGATAACATACTATTGAAATACAAAGGTCACCATTCCCATGGAGAACCATGAGAATGGAGGACAAGTGGAGCAATCAGATTACTTCAAATAGAAAGTGATTTTTCTTACCCAGCTTCACCAGGAAGAAGCGGCCGTACATGGCTTTTTCTGCAGCAAAGCATTCTGGCAGATTCATGTTATCTGCCGCGCCGCGAGCCTGACCATTGAAGAATACTGCATTGTTACCAAGGGCATCCTTCACCTGTTTGCCTGATTTCACCATGCCAACATCGGCGAACAGTTGCGTCATGGCTTTTTCTGCCAAACCTTCTCGCTCGATGGTAGCGCTTGGCAGACCATCCTGCTTCAGCTGTTCCATATCCGCCTCAGACAAGCTAGAGATATCTCCGGAGAATAGCGCTTCGGTTATACGAATTGCGGCTTGTAAACCGTCCTCACCGTGCACCAGACGTGTGGCTTCACGGGCAAGAATCTGCTGGGCTTCAGGGCGTCCCTGACGTTCAGCATCGGCTTTCTCGATCGCATCAATCTCTTCCATGGACAGGAAGGTAAAGAACTTCAGGAAGCGATACACATCGGCATCTGCCGTGTTCATCCAGAACTGGTAGAACGCATATTGGGAAGTTTTGCTCGGATCCAGCCAGATCGCACCACCTTCGGTTTTACCAAACTTGGTGCCATCGGATTTGGTGATCAGCGGTACCGTTAAACCAAAGGTTCGAGCTTTGTTCTGACGACGGGCCAGATCAATACCACCAACAATATTGCCCCACTGATCGCTACCACCGACCTGGAGGGTACAATCGTGACGACGATTCAACTCGGCAAAGTCCATTCCCTGCAGCAACGCGTAGGAGAATTCGGTGAAAGAAATACCGGCACCTTCACGGTTCAGACGCTGCTGAACGGATTCTTTGTTGATCATGGCGTTGACCGAGAAGTGCTTGCCAATGTCCCGGAGGAAATCGAGGACATTCAGTTCTGCCGTCCAATCCAGATTGTTGGCGACAATGGCAGAGTTATCACCACAGTCAAAATCGATAAACTGGCTGACTTGGCCTTTGATTTTCTCGACCCAGCTAGAAACCACGTCTGGCGTATTCAACTGACGCTCAGCGGCTTTAAAACTCGGATCACCAATCAAACCAGTAGCACCACCCACCAGCGCGATAGGCTTGTGACCAGCTTCCTGAAAACGTTTAAGTACCAACAAAGGCACCAGATGACCAAGATGAAGGCTGTCTGCAGTGGGGTCAAAGCCACAATAAAGCACCCGTGGCTGTTCACTGAGATGTGCATCCAGTTCTTCAACCGCAGTGGTCTGCGCGATCAACTGGCGGGCTTGCAAATCATTAAGCAACGGGTTCTGACTATCGGACATGAGCTTTTCCTGCACACAATCAATGGTTCAACGTTCAACCTTTAGCTATCGCTGAACACTTAAAATCAAGCCGCTCAAAATACAACAAAACGCCTCAAGAACAAATGCCTGCTCAGCAATATTGGAAAAGAAGTAAGAAAAAGAAAAGGGAAAGAAGACCCTTTTTGGCAGATAATTCGTGATAAGGCCAGAGTAAACCCAGAGTAAACATAGTGTAATGGTCGTCATCCGTGTTCTCAGATACTTTTATGATGTGACCCACGATGTGAAATTGATCACACCTTCTGGCACTAGATGAAGGAGAATCAGTAACTTTTCAGACATTTAGATCAAAAAATGATCTGGATCAGCATTTAACGAAGCTATTCTGACAGATCTTTATGTATATATGACTTCTGAGTTTTTTTATCGTTATAATTTGAATATGTACCATTAGATTTTGCATATTAAACACAGCGTTAACACCTTTAATGAATAAAGCCATCCTTAGAGGCGCTACTCGAACGAACAAGCGCCTGAAACAGTTTCCCAAGCGACACTTGCTACTGGCAAGTTCCGTCGCAATTGGGGTCATGGGAATGATGGCTCTGCTGCCTTCTTCAGATGTTGAAGCGAAGCGTTCCGAAATTCCGATGACCATCGACGGTGTCGAGCCCTCTGCTGACACTAACCTGCTCACCCCTGGTGATCCATCAAACACCCCGTTCCTGACCAGCAAAGAAGACAACAAGGCTCAGGAAGAAGCGAAAGCGCTGGCACAAGCAGCCTACGATCTGGAAAAACAACTGGGTCAATGGCACAACGTCACGATCAAAAGTGGCGATAGCGTGGCTGCCCTTTTCTCTAAGCAAGGTCTAAGCCCCACTGTTGTTTATCAGGTGGCGAGCACACCAGAATACGGTGACCTGCTGGCACGAATCCGCCCGGGGCAAAGCCTGGACTTTCGTATCAACGATCAGGGCATACTGACCCAACTGAGATATGTGCAATCCAAACTGGACAGCATCTTCTTCACAAAAGGTGATGAGGGTTATCAGGCCGAGTTGGTATCGCTGTCTCCTGAAGTTCGCCCAACTTACGCCAGCGGAACTATCGAAAGCTCTCTATTTATTGCCAGTCAGAAAGCCGGTTTATCCGACAATCTGACCATGGAACTGGCCGGTATTTTTGGCTGGGATATCGATTTTGTACTCGACATCCGCAGTGGCGATTCTTTTAACCTGATTTACGAAGAGAAGTATCTGGATGGAGACAAACTGGGCGACGGTAACATTCTAGTTGCCAGCTTCACTAATCAGGGCACCACCTACACCGCCATTCGCTATACCGACAGCAACGGCGACTCGGGTTACTACACCCCGGATGGCAATAGTATGAGAAAAGCCTTCCTGCGAACGCCGGTTGATTTCACCCGCATCAGTTCCCGGTTCAACCCAAACCGGCTGCACCCGGTCTTCAAAACCAAGAGGCCTCATCGCGGTGTTGATTATGCAGCACCAACCAATACCCCAATCAAAGCTGCAGGCGATGGACGGGTAAAATTCTCCGGCCGTCAGAATGGTTATGGCAACGTCGTCTTTCTGGAACACCCCAACAATATTGTCACAGTCTATGCCCATGCGAATAAGCTGGCGGGATTGAAAAAAGGGCAAAAAGTGCGTCAGGGCCAAATCGTTGCTTATGTCGGTCAAACTGGCTGGGCAACCGGGCCTCACTTACATTATGAGTTCCGGGTCAATGGCGTCCATCGTAACCCCATGACTGTTAAGCTGCCTGATGCAGCGCCGATTGACAGTAAAGAGATGGCCAGCTTCAAGAAAGTGTCTGAGCGCATGGTTGCGCGGCTTGATAAGCAAACCGAAACACTGGTGGCTACCCAATAAGGAAAACCATGCCAGATATTTATGTAGGTCTTATGTCGGGTACCAGCCTCGATGCCATGGATGCCGTTGCTGTTGAATTCGATAAAGACCACCCCAGAGTTCTGGCAACTCACTCCTTGCCATGGCCAACAGAGCTGCGGGCTAAAATCCAACAGCTTTGTCAACCTGGTGATGATGAAATACGCTTGATGGCAGAAGTTGACCCGGCCATTGCCCGGGTCGCTGCTGATGCCGTCAACGCTCTCCTCAATAAAGCCTCGTTAAAACCTGATCAAATCCAAGCCATTGGCAGCCATGGGCAAACCATCCGGCACATGCCAGAACTCGGTTACACCCTGCAAATTGGCGATCCGAACCTGTTAGCAGAACTGACAAACATCACGGTAGTTGGTGATTTTCGTCGTCGAGATATGGCCGCTGGCGGTCAGGGTGCACCTTTAGTGCCCGCTTTTCACCATGCTATTTTCACCAGCGACAGCGATCGGGTGGTGGTTAATATAGGCGGCATCAGTAATGTATCCATTCTTCCTGCCGGCAGCCGTCAGGTAAGCGGTTTTGATACTGGCCCCGGAAATCTGCTAATGGATTATTGGTGCCAAAAGCATTGGCAAACACCTTTTGACGAGGGTGGTCGACATGCAGCAAAAGCAATGTTTAACCCGGAGCTCTTGGCAGCGTTACTGAGCGACCCTTTTTTCCATCAGGCTCCACCTAAAAGCACTGGGCGTGAGCTGTTTAATCCGAACTGGCTTGAATCCCGATTAAACGACTTTAGTCATTTATCCCCGGAAGTGATTCAGGCCACTCTGTGCAGCCTGACAGCAAGCTGCATCGCAGACGCCATTAAACAATACGCGCCAGACACCACAGAACTCTTCACCTGCGGTGGCGGAGCCTTCAACCTTACATTGATGGCTATGCTTCAGGAGCTGCTTCCAAACGTAGTCATAAACTCCACCAATGCCCTGGGCGTTGATCCACAATGGGTTGAAGCCATTGCCTTTGCATGGCTGGCAAAGCAGCGTATTCTTAACTTGCCAGGCAACCTTCCTGAAGTCACTGGAGCCAACAACCTTCGGGTTCTTGGTGGTGTTTATCCTGCCTGACGCTCCATCCCCATTTAACTATACTGGCAATACACGACACCTTTCTAAAGTTTCAGTCTGCAGGTAACCCTCCATGAACATGAATAAAATCGGCGTTATAGGCACAGGCTTTGTGGGTATGGCCGCCGCCTACTCTCTCTTCCAACAAAAACTGGCCAACGAAATTGTTCTTGTGGATAAAAATGAAGGCCGCGCCCGTGGAGAAGCATTGGATCTGATGCACGGTCAGCCTTTGGTCGGGCGCTGCGAAGTCAGTGCTGGCGATTACTCCAGCCTGAAAGGTGCCGGTATTATTGTGATTTGTGCGGGCGTTGGCCAATCAAGCCCGGATGAAAGTCGCTTGGAGCTACTCCAACGAAACATCAAAGTTTTTGAGAGTATCGCAAAAGAGCTGGACCACCATGCGCCAGAGGCCATGCTGCTGATTGCCAGTAATCCGGTGGATATTCTTACCCACGCGATGCAGGACTTAAGTCAGCGGCCAAATAATCTGGTCATTGGTACGGGTACGTTGTTGGACACTTCTCGCTTTCGCACGCTGCTTTCCTCCCACTACCACGTATCGCCTCAGTCGGTGCATGCCTATATTCTTGGCGAACATGGCGATTCAGAAATTCCGGTCTGGAGTTCTGCCCATGTTGCCGGCCTTGGCATCAGAGGCAACACCATCAACGGAGTAGACTATAACCCGCAGGCTCTGGCTGAGATTGCCTCCCAGGTTAAAACCGCCGCCTACGACATCATTGCCAACAAAGGTTACACCAACTGGGCAATTGGCCTTGTGATCGCCAATATCATCCGCACTGTGCGGAACAATCAACGTGCAGTTCTACCGGTAACGGTTCGCCTGAATGGAGAATACGGTATCGAGGACGTCTGCCTGAGCCTGCCAACGATTATCGGCAGCGATGGCGTGGAAAGCACCATCACACCAACGTTGGACGATGATGAATTGGCGGGTATTCAAGAGTCTGCCAGTACATTGAAAGCATCAATGGCGAAGCTGGTTTAATACCCATAAAAAAAAGGCCTGATGAAAAATCAGACCTTTTACATTATTCGCCCCCAAGGCTAGATCGAAAAAGACGACCCACAACCGCAGGTGGCTTTGGCATTCGGGTTTTTCACCATAAATCGGGAACCTTCCAGCCCTTCTTCATAATCCACCTCAGCGCCCACCAGATACTGATAGCTCAACGAGTCAATCACCACCGGAGCGCCATCTCTGAGAATTAAGGTGTCATCATCCGCCATTTGATTATCAAAGGTAAAACCATACTGAAAACCAGAGCAGCCACCGCCGGTGACGTACACCCGCAGCCGCTGGTTTTCATCAGTTTCATCCGCCAGCAGCTCACAAACCCGCTTGGCCGCAGCGGCTGTAACACTGATTGGATCAGGCATCACTGTTTCTACTACGCTCATTGACCCTCCCGCGCCGCCGCAAATTATACCCACCGCCTTTCAAGTTGCTACATTGTTGTCAGCGTTCGCTCACCCCGATCACCTACTACTTGTAGGCTCACGGGACCCGAGGGCCTAAAGGCTTCGCTCTCTTGTCGCCTAGTAGCAACTTGAAATCCAATGGGTATATTAAGTCCAGCAGCCCGTTAATTCCTCATCTGGCGGACATTATCAAAGTAACCGACTATTTTAGTCAACTACCAATCACTACTCATCAACCTTCAGTCTCACTCTCAACGTCAACTATCTGCTTCAAGAGCGATATCCATTTCATGCTCGGAGCTTTGAGTATTTTCCAGCAACTGAGGCCCTGCAAAACCACCATTCGGGTGATACTCAAGGCTACCGTTCACTTGAGAACCCTTGGTCATTTCAATCACACTGTAGAACACATTACCCGTGATCACAGCGCGGGATGCCAGTTCCAGATGCTCCTCAGCAAATACATTGCCGCGGACATGGCCATCAATCACCACACGCTGGGCACGGATATCACCTTCAATCGCTGCACTGTGAGCGATGGTAAGAATACCGTGCTCCGCAGAGATATTACCTTTCACCCGGCCTTCGATATGTACGGTGCCAGAGAAGTTGATATCACCTGTAATAGCGGTTTCAGCAGATATCAGAGTCGTGCTGCCACTTTTTACATTACTAACCGTTTCTTTGCTCTTGCTGAACATCCGCTACCAGCTCCTTATCCCATTGATAAACTTGCTCAAAACTTTGTTTGATGCCGCTTGTTATTTGTACAACAACCTTTATATCGGAAGGCTCAAACCCTTTCGGAAGCGTGAAATCCAAATAATCCCGATCTGCTGGCAATGCCTGGAAATAACGAAAACCCAATCGAGTAGAGACCTCACTGTCGCCGGCCAACTGCTGCAGGGTTAACGTCTGCTTCTTGCCATCCTTTTGACCTATCACGGTTAAAGACAGCGTACCTTTCAGAAAAGGATTACTTCTAGCCACCTGAGACACCACCAGCCGCATTCTAAAACTGCCTGTTACTTCGCCCTGTTGCAGGCTGAAATCGGCAATCCGAACACCGGTAGAAGAATCTTCTGGCGCCAGAATATTTCTAAAGAAGGAGAGCTCTTTATGCAACTGCTCCTTCTCTTCTTCCAGCTTGCGAACCATCAGCCGGACATTATTCACAGCATCCTTGTCCATTTTTCCGGAACTTTCCAGAATGGTCAGACGCTGCTTTAATTCAACATTTTCTTCCTGAAGTGCCTCAGCCTGAAGCACCAACAGGTCATTCTTCGCTTGAACTGCATCCAGAGTCTGATCGGCATCGCTGCCACCGTACCAGTAGGCAATCCCCCCCAGAACGGTAAACAATACCAGCAGCACCAGACGAATCAGTCGGTCGCGTTTAGGGTCGTGTCGTACAACCTTGAGTTTGCTACTGTCGAAGTGCAAGGAAGTCCACCTTTTCAAGCTATCGAATTCTATCCAGCTATCTCGCTGCATCTATTGTTTAGACGAGCATTATTATGAAAACTTTAACCGTGGCAATATACACAAGCTAAAACGACTTAACAAACAAGCTGATAGCAAATTCAATTCAGCGCATTATTCTAACCACCCGGGTTATGATAATGATCACTAAACCCTTAAAGAAATACACTCACAATGTTTGATAAATGGACGGCGCCACTGGTACAAATACCGCTCAAACAGATTGCTCTGAAAGCGGACACATTTGGCATCACTCCCAATCAGGTCACTGTCGCTGGTTTTTGCATGGGCATGCTGGCCATCCCTTTACTGGCAATGAATGCCTACTCATTGGCACTAATAGCCATTGTTATTAACCGTATTTTGGATGGGCTCGACGGCGCTCTTGCCCGGCTCAACCAGCCAACAGATGCCGGCGGGTTTCTGGATATCACCCTGGATTTTATTTTCTATTCCGGAATCGTTGTAGGTTTTGCTCTGGCCGACCCAACGAATAATGCACTGGCAGCTTCCGTCCTGATTTTTTCATTTATGGGTACAGGTTCCAGCTTTCTGGCGTTTGCTATCATGGCTGAAAAACATCAACTTACCGAACCACATTTTAAGCACAAATCACTTTACTATCTCGGTGGTTTGGCTGAAGGCACTGAAACCATACTCTTGTTTGTGCTTTTCTGCCTGTTCCCACATTACTTTTCCATTTTGGCCTACAGCTTTGCGGCCATTTGCTTTTTAACCACTTTTTTACGAATCATAGGTGGCTACAAAAGCATTTCTCTCGCCGAAAACGAATGATTGCTGGTATTAATTGAGCATGGTTTCCTAATATAATGGCGCCCGATAACAATACTCAAAAAGACAGCTGAAGCCAGAGAAGCTGAAGCTCGCAATAAGAAAAATAGAGACAATGTCATGGAAGTAGTAGTAAGACATGCCGAACAATCGGACCTCAAAGCCATTGGTGAATTATTAAGCCATCCGGAGGTCACCCGCAACACCAGTCAAATCCCTTATCGATCGCAGTCCTACTGGGATAACATGTTCGATATAAACGACAAAAACCACATACAGCTGATTGCTCATTCAGGTAACGAAGTGGTTGGTCACCTTGGGTTAATCATTAACCAGAATCCAAGACGTAAGCACTGCGCCAGTTTCGGCATTACCGTTCGCCACAACGCCCAGGGCAAAGGCGTTGGTAAACAGTTAATGACCACGATGGTAGACCTGGCCGATAACTGGTTGAGCCTGACCCGTATAGAGCTGGATGTATATACTGACAATCATCACGCCATCACACTTTACGAACGCTTTGGCTTCGAAGTAGAAGGCGAAAGCCGCTTTGATACCTTTCAGGATGGTAAGCTGGTGAACAGCTTCCGTATGTCCCGGATATCTCCCGATTATAAATCGGAACTATCCCATCCGCTGCCAAGCAGAATTAAAGATCAACACCTCGCCATTCGAAATTTTGACATCGCCGATACAGAGTCAGTTATCAATCTCTGGCAACAGTGCAATCTCACGGTGCCACAAAATAACCCGAAGAAAGACATTAAACGCAAAGTGGCCATAAACGACGGTTTGTTTCTAGTAGGCCTGATCAACGGTGAGATTGTTGCTTCCGTAATGGGTGGCTACGAAGGTCATAGAGGGTGGGTTAATTATCTGGCTGTTTGCCCACAGTGGCAGAGAAACGGTTTTGGCAGAGAACTGATGGCCGATCTGGAAAAACGCCTTATCGCCATGGACTGTCCAAAAATCAACTTGCAGGTACGAACGTCAAATCAGCAAGTGATCGCATTTTATCATTCTCTAGGTTATAAAACCGATCGGGTAACCAGTCTAGGAAAGCGGCTCATTGATTGAGCCGCACCTCATTGTTAGTAATATACCAGCATGCAAAGATCCTTAGCTGGTATATTGTGCTCAAGACTTACGCATCCCCCTACTTTTTTATCCCCAAAATTAAATGAACCACAGCAGAAAGCTTATCTTTTTCTTTTTTTAATATTTCAAGCTCATACAAAAACCCCTTATTTTCTTCCTCTAATTCATGAATTTTCGCTTCTAGTTCTTTTATGTGTTGTATATTTTTCTGCCGCGAACTTCGGGAAGCGGCATTGTTCTTGATTCGATACAGTTTGTATTTTTCTTCTTTCGTCAAACTTGAAGTGGAAGGCACATCCTCTTTATCAATTGTTAAATCTGTCACTGGCCCTCTGGCTAACAGCTTCATACCCTGGGCAGAATGATCACCGGATGTTTTTTCTGGCATAGAGGTTTCGACACTAAATCGTCGCCTTCCCATCTTACTAGCTCCATTGGCATTATTATATTCTTTCACTTCAATACTGTTATATATATTTTTTCCGCCCTCCCTTTCGACAATGATTGTCCTTCTATATTTCCCAGCCTCATATTCTGTTTGAAATGCATCTGAGTCACTGACAAAAAAATCATTTCCAAATAATCCCGGACATTGGTTACTATCAGCTGTATTTTTAACGCTTATTTTTTGATCACCCGGACCATTATCGAACAATAACGACTCCAGAGAATTTATATCACACAAGGAGGCTGATTCCGAACAGTTCAACTCCCCAGGTTTCAAAGGTGATAGTGAAGATTGCAACAAGGGCGATAAACCCAGCGGAGAGCCTCCCCCCCATTCTCCCAGAGGGAAATTAGATCCAAACAGTTCCATTGGTTTTTCTAAATCTGAATAAGCTTCATTGTTACCACCAAAAAGTGAAAAATTTGCGCTATCAAGTCGTGAATAAACAGGGTTTGGATCATAATGACCTACCTTACCACCACGACCTTGAACATCAACGCCTTCCAGTTCACTCGCCGTTCGCTTTCGGTTCACGTCATGAGTCTGTTCCAAAGCTGGCTGAGCTCCATGCCCTATAGCCTGAGAAAAATGATTATACACACCCAATGAATTTTCACATTCAGCCCCTGGATAAGAATTATTCAGAGTAGTTTGTTCCCCAATAGCTTGATTATACGTAGGAAGAACCGGGGCTTTAGCTACTGGAGGCATATTCAAGCTCAGTGAAGGTGCCGATGAAGTATGTTTTTCAGCTACAGGTACGGAAACAGGAAATTGCTGACCAGCCTCTTTGAATGCTCCCATTCCGACAACGTTATATGAGTTGTGCGCCTCAACAGGAACAATATGAACAGTTGAATCATTCCAACGTCCATCACAATAATCACTTGCTTTTTCCACACCACCATCGGCATTCAATCCACTGCCCGAATCTATTTGATAGCGCTTGTCACGCGTACCATGAAGGCTTGAGAATCCATACATAATCAGCACCTCTTTAAATTTCTTAATTATTGATTAGACCACGTACCCCGAAAATTAAAATCTATCACCAATACGGTACGAGGCCATATATAACAGTCAAAGAGTGAAATTTTTCAAATTTAGTTCCAATTAAAGATGAATTAATTCAATACCACATGAAACTACCCAAAATAAAAAGACTCTAACTTTCAATTAATCAAATGAAAAATGGTGATTATGCGTATATTTCAGAGGCTTTCGTTATATCTATTACTGGCGCTATTATCCATTAACGTCTGTGCAAACACCCCGCCAGCAACCGAAGCTTTGGAAAAAGCCCACTTCCATCAGCATGAAGAACACTTCAGCCCAAGAAAGCTAAGGCTGGTTGACATAAACCATCATCACAGCAATTTCCTCTTTCGAGGCAATATGCCCCTTTCCCATAACCACTTTGCTTATGACGAGCTGATGGATTCCATGTCCCATGAGCTTGAGAAAATCCATGGTGCTGAGCTGCCACCCAATCTTTTAATTCTTGATATTTCACTGCTCAATACTGTGGTCGAATCTTCACTTCTCCGCATAGAAGAACATTACGCCAGAACCCACCCAGACCGCTTACTCCTGATCCATCACCCAGTTTACGGCGCCCTTTCCAGCCCTGACCATCATCACCACGCACTGGCACACCATCTGGCACACATCCCTTTTCTAGAGGGGACATACCGACTGGTAGAATCACTGCACGCGCATATGAGCCGCGACTATGGCAGACCTGTTGCTGTTTTTGTGCACTGTAAGGCTGGAAGCGATCGAACAGGAATGGTTATTGGCGCTTACCAGATGTTGTATCTGGGCATGAGTTATCGTGAGGCTATACAGCGGGCCGAAGAAGTGGCTGGCCGTCCTATCAAATATCTACAGCATAACGGTCTGAAGTGGATGGCTCATTATTACCGGGATGTATTAGGCATTCATACCGTTGGAGAGATCTAGGAGCCTGACCGAGAATAGGTTGCCCTACTGCGGTGGTAGTAAATTGGCCTAAAAAATCTGTTTTGTTCAGCAAATAGCACCACTATTCACTTCACAAAACAGATTTTTTATCCTCAATTTTCTACCATCCTCGCTACGGGCGCTATTCTCGGTCAGGCTCCTAGCTTCTTATTTTGTGTACGCCCCAGACATAGTAGAATGGTGGCCTTTCAATCGACCAAAGACTCACTGAACCATGGCAATCAACTGGTACCCCGGCCACATGCACAAGGCCAAAAAAGAGATCCGGGAAGAGATTCCCAAGATGGATCTGATTATTGAGGTACTGGATGCCCGACTGCCCTTCAGCAGTGAAAACCCCATGGTGCCATCACTGCGTGGCGATACACCGTGCATCAAAATACTCAATAAGAGCGACTTGGCAGACCCGACTATTACCCAACAGTGGGTCGAGCATATCAACAACACCTCCGGCATGAAGGCCATCGCGGTCAATCTGAAACAGCCGGATAAAATCCGAAGTATTCTGGACATGGCGCCCTCCATGGTGCCAGATCGCAATCTGGACGTTAGCCAGTTAAAAGCGTTAATCCTCGGGATTCCCAACGTCGGCAAATCCACCACTATTAATATCCTTGCCAACCGAACCGTAGCTAGAACCGGTAATGAGCCAGCTGTGACCAAACAGCAGCAGCGGATAAAACTGCCCAACAACATTATTCTGCTGGATACCCCCGGCTTCCTATGGCCCAAACTGGAACCGGAAGATTGCGGCCTTCGTTTGGCTATCAGTGGTGCCATCAAAAACACCGTGATTGAGTTTGAAGATGTGGCGATGTATCTGGCAGAGTTTATGCTGGAACATTACCCAGAAAATCTCAGCAAGCGTTACCAGATAAAAGACCTGCCGCAAACGGGCATAGAACTGTTCGATATGATTGGACAGCGTCGTGGCTGCATGCGCCGTGGTGGGATTGCGGATACCCACAAAGTGTCGGAAATCCTGATCAATGAATTTCGTGATGGTCAGCTGGGTCGTATCACCCTCGAAACCCCGGCCATGGTGGAAAAAGAGCAAGCACTGCTGGCTGAAACAAGAGCGCTGAAAGCTGCCAAAAAATGATTTACTTGCCCTTGAAATTCACACTTTGAAATAGTGTTAAGATCAAGGGCTGATTTTTACAGGACTAACGGACAATAGAATCAATGAAGAAGTTTTTTTCTGCCCTTTTCTTCCTACTGCCGATGATGGCATTTGCTCAGGCTGCACAAAGCAGTGCGTCACCATTTCAGGAAGGCACTCATTACACTCTGATTGAAGGCCTTCAGGCCAGTTCACAACCAACAGTTACCGAGCTTTTCTCTGTCTATTGTGGTGGCTGTTATAAATGGGAATATGGCCCACTTAACGAACTAAAGAGTTGGTTAAGCAGCCAGAATATCGGGTTTAGCCAGGCACATATGGACTTTATGGGCGGCTACGCCAAACAAGCCAGCACCGCTCTGGCGATTACCCAAAACACGCCACAGTTTGCAGCAGTAAAAAAAGAACTGTTCAACCGCATTCATGTAGAGCGTAAAGGGGATTGGACGAACGATGCCGAGTTTTTCCAGAGTATGGAAAAAGCGGGCTTAAGCGAAGCGGATTTCAACGCTAAGAAAAACAGTTTACCCGTTGGTATGACACTGATGCAGTGGAACCGTTATGGCGAATTTGTGCATTCAGTTCCAAGTTTTATGGTTAACAACCGTTATCTGATTAACATGGGCAGCCTTAAGTCTTATGATGAGCTGAACGGTTTGATCACCTATTTGTCATCACTTCCAGTGAACAGCAAAAAATAAATCGCCAAGGCCTTCTCTTAATGGAGGCCAACCAACCAAGGATCTGACTTTTGGCAGACACAACTACCTCTACACTGTCCAAAGTGCTGCAGGACATAAAAAAAAGCCCCTTGCAGACCGTTCACAACTGGCAGAATTCCCGTATCACCTGGCTGATCATGCTGGGAACCGCACTTTTCCTTGAGCTCTGCGCTCTTTATTTCCAGTACGTGATGAAACTGGACCCCTGTGAGAAATGCGTTTATCAACGACTAGCCGTGATGATACTGGTTATTGCGCCGGCGCTGATGATGATCTCACCAAAACAAATGTCTCTCAGGCTAGCAGGTTACGGTATTTGGATTGCCGGTGCCGTCTATGGTTTGAAAGAAGCCCTTGGCCAACTGGCCGATTACGGCGAATTCAACCCCTTTACATCCAGCTGCAGTTTAAAACCAACCTTCCCATTTGATCTGCCATTATACGACTGGTGGCCAGGTATGTTTATGCCAACCGGGCTTTGCGGTGCAGATGACTGGCGTTTTCTGAGCCTGAATATGGCGGAATGGATGGTGGTGATTTTTTCGATCTATCTAGCGGCAGCGGCAGTTTGTGTGGTGAGTTGGATTTATTGTGCGTTTTTTAAAGAAGCTTGAGGGTTGGATAAAAATTATCGTAGATCGGTAACCCGAAGGGTTGCCGACAACAACTCGATTGAACCGCTTGAAAGGTGATTCCATTGTCGGCAATCCTTTCATGATTACCGACCCACTGCACTGACCAAAACCATCACCAATGGGTAGAAGGGGTTTTCACACCCAGATGGTTAAAAGCAATATCCCCGTCTCCCGCCTGAGCACCCTGAGCCGTAGCCGTTAAAGTAAAGCCCGTCACACAGTTGCTGGATGGACACGTAGCAGCAATAGAATAAAAACCATTCTCCGTAATAAACGGCGATGCACTCATACCCACATCCGTCAACGTGGTGCTATAGGTTTTATTATCCATATAATACTGCTCCTGCAGAGCAGCGATTTTCATCAGTGCGGTTTGGGCTTCTGTACGACGACCTTTCTTTACATATTCCTGATAAGAGGGCAGAGCGATAGCAGCAAGAACACCGATAATAACCACCACGATCATTAATTCAATGAGCGTAAAGCCTTTTTCCCGAACAACCATAATCTATTCCTAATCAAAGCGGCTCGAGTTAAAGAGCCGCTTTATAGACTTGCCTTATTTTTCCTGTAACCAGCTATAGGTGCCTATGCCAATTTCAGATTCAAGATCAACACCACTCGGGATTGCAACAATTTTGTCGCCTATAGGGGCAAACACCTGCCCACCTGAGACACCCTGCAAGGATGATACAACACGGTCACCTTTGACAAGCGTTCCACCGCCTTTAACCGCTGATGCATCCTGAAGACTGACGAAGTAAGCTCTACTCGCGCCAGCACCAGGAGAGCAGGTATAGGATCCAGCTGGCTCCCAAGTAGTAAAGCTGATAACACCGGAAACAATTTCCGCTTTTGAAAAAGTTTTTTCTCCGTGGTGCATCCCACCCGCTGCTTCTTTAATGTCCATAAACCAACCTTTTCTACTATTAAGTAGACTGATTTCAGCAGCACTCGTTGTATTATCACCAGGCTCTTGGATCAGATTATCAGTGGTGTCATAGAGCATCGAGTCACTGGAATCATGGGTGATTGGTGCTGGTTCACACTGACCTCCATCAGTTGGTGATGTCTGGCTGCCTGCACAGGAGCCAAACTTAGTGTAATTTACATTAACATCCTTCAGCATATAGAACCGGTCAATAACTCCGTGTTTCCATGGTTTCGTACCATCCTCGTGATCTGTACCTTTATATACAGGATTTGCCCGATTACCACTTCCAACCACCACAGCATCAAATAACTGATCGCCATTCTTGGTATTGGCAACCGCCGGCTGATAGAAAAAGCGTCGGTCATTTGGATGATCGACACGACGGTAATTTTCACCATTCTTATCCAGCCCCAGCTTTGCCAGCGTTGAAACTGACCATACGGCACTTTCAGTATTATTACTGCCACCCTCAGAGCCGATATCAATCCGGAAAACATTACCGCCAGTATCTGCAACATAAAGCCGGTCATGTAAACCATCTCCATTGCTGTCCAGTGGTGCAGGAGATGCGGCAACACTCCACTCAAATCGACTATCCTGAATTTTGGCGACACCCTGAACATTACTCAGGGACGCATTGGGAGCCGTTATAGACTTAATCAGCGTGCCTTTACCGGCATCAATGACATAAATGCCTCGCCCCCGACTGGATGTAGATCTAGACCCAGTTCGGACATCGTCCTTACCTTGATCGGAAGATACATCGTCAGAGCCATCGTAACCGGCACCAAATGCAAGGGCGTACTTATACGTCGTGGTATTATTGTTTTCAGAACTAGGATCGGTGCGATGCCCAGGTATGACGACCGGCACCATTTTAGACCAGCTCTGTCCTAACTCTTCAAACCCTGGAGTCGAACTATCAATTCGCCACAGCAACTTTGGTGCAGAGTTCGGGTCCGTCACATCCATGCCATAATAGCTGGTACCCCCTCTTCGCATACCAAAGAACATCAGCATCCGATCACCGTCAGCTTTGATAATATTGCCATCGTTATTGGCATCAATTCGGATGGTAGTTATATGACCATCCAAGCCATAGACCCTATCATCCGTTGCTTCATTCTCGATGAGCCTGGGAATATTGCCTAATGACTCTTTGGCAAAGAACGCCCACTCTTCATTCACCTGGCCTGATGTACTGCTCAAGTCGTCTTTTAAAAAGTGGAGGACACCATGATTGGTTCCGAACACAACCCTGATGTTAGGATTATCGTCGCTATAGGTGTTACCGTCCGGGTCTGTATCCCCATAATTCAGTGTTACGGGCCGACTGTGTTGAATATCCCCTAAAACCCAATCTCGTGTTGCACTACCATTTAACGTTTTACCTTTTATCCAATTGACAATCTGATTCTTTGAATAGGTTGAAGGGCTATATCCAGCCACATTGAAAGCACTACCACCTGTTGTCAAATATCCTGAAAGCATAGCGCCCGAATTCAAAGAAACACTCTTAACACCCCAACCACCACTACCTCCATCCGAGGTTTTAAAGCTCGTATTCACAGTACGATTAAGGTTCTCAATAAACGACAACCTCTCTTGTTCCGTCGTCAGTTCAGACCAACCTGGCGTTGTTTTCGAAAATGACATTTTCCCTAACACTTTCACTTTTACAGAGCCATTGCCATTACCCTGTGTTTTCAGCTTCAGTGTTCGAACAGAGCCTGCATCATTAAATGCCCTGTAAACCCAAAAATCGTCACCAACTGAGTAATTACCCGAAAAATTAACCACACCTTGAGTCGTTGGATAACCATCAGCAATAAATGTATAGCCAAAACGGTTAATCAAGCCAGCACTGCCAATATCAAGATTATCAATACTGCCAAGCGCCTCACCGGTACTTGTTGGAAAATTGGTATAAATCGTTCTGCCACCACTGACAGCACCCTTCAACACATGTCCAAAACCACCTTCATGGATTTCATCATCATCGGTGCCACCCCAGAACGTATCCACCGTTTCTACCATGTTTGTCGAGGTAGTTGACATGGCTGAATTACAAAAGCGATCAACCAATGTTCCCGGTGTGAAGTTTTTGCTGGAGTTACGACAGCTATGGCCGGCTGGGTATGCTTCCCAACCTTTAAAAATACCCAGTTTTTTGAGATTACCTTTCCAGTCTGCATTATTTGATGCTTCAAACATGGCCAGATAGGTATAATCAAGAATCTCAGTTCGGCTGCTGGTGTTGACAGACACAGACGGGCTCACAAAACTGTTGGAACCTTCAAGGATTTTCTCAAGGGCTTTTTGCAACGCCTCACCCAGATTCGTCACGGGTTCACAGTCGACCGTGGAGCTTCCAGATGAGCTGGTTGTAAAACACTGGCCTTTACCCATAGAGGCAGTATCAGCAAGTAACTGAGTCGCTTGCCCAAAACCAATAGTGAATGTACGTGCTTCTTGATAACCAGTCGCTACACGACCATCAAGGCCTGCATTTTGGTCAGGTGGGTTAGCCATATATTTTGCCAGTCTCGGCATGCAGCTCTCTTCCATGTCTCCATCTACATACTCATAATCACCACAGGCAGAGCTATCGCCTGTCAGAGTCTTAATCGTATTATTGATGGAATCACCTTCCTCTTCTGGCTTACCACCGGTGATATATATCACATTGATGTTCTGACACTGCTGACGTATCGGGCTATCATACACTTGCCCCGGAGCCACATAGTTATCTGCATTATATATAATGGGTAATCCTGCAAGGTAACGGTATGTCTCATAATAGGCCGTGCAAATCTTGGCATCACCATTACTCTGGAAATTCAAACCTTCAGTTTGGATATTATTCCACCGGTTTTGCAGATCATTTTGACTATTTAGATTAGGGTGCTCTGCAATATAAATATCAGCTCCCGGAGTATTTAGCCTTGGTAGAATTGGCACTTCAACAACCGTTTGAGGAAAACTGGCTAATCCAAACTCCACAGCACTGTTGGCCGGATCGTTGATAAAGTTCATTATTTCTTCTTTGGCTATTTCCTTTCTTTGCCTTGCGCCCCAACGAAAATAGTTTACTGAACACTCCACCTCACCATTAGTCACTTTGCAGTCGTTATCCCTGTAATCCTTTCCAGTTGGGATTGGTACATATGTTTTCTTAGCATCATCACCTTGAAAGTCATCGTATGGGTCATAATGTCGCTCGTTAACGTTATATATATTCTGCGAGTTATAAGCCTGAGACGCTTGTTGCTCTGTAGGATCAAATTCATAAATAGCCAGAGTTTCCGACTCATCCGTTATGACCATCACCTGCAGTGGTAAACTGGAACCACTACCATCCCCAAAAAACATTTCAGTATCATCAGCAACCGACACTAAAGGAGTCAGAAAACACACTGCGACGCAGCATTTAAAAAATGAACGCATCATGCTCATACCGCCTACCATGATTGAATTAGACTCCGTTAGCATCAGAATCAACGGTGACACCCGTGCCTGATCCTTGTCCTGTATCACCACCCATCCAATAGGCTTTGTACATATCCTGAACCAGAGTGGTTGTTATGCCACTCTGAGTTCTAGATGCTCTTGTCTGAAAATAATCGCTACTGATTGAGTTGGCACCACTGGCGTTTTCATGTCGTTGGGAAGCAACGCCCAGTGCTCGCATTTCTATTTCTGGATATTCGCCATTTGCTGATTGAGCACACTCTCGGGCTGGCGCACCCGTGCCTGTCAGGCGTATATAGAAGGGATCAAAATCATCTTTATTCGGGCAATTATTTGGACGGAACAGAGTAGCACTTTCAATTAATCGAATAGTGGTTAAATCACCCTGAACCAGATTAAACGTCAGCGCTTTAGTTTCAGCATTGACCAGCATACGTGGTGACATTGTCGTTTGATTAACACTCACTGCCACAACGGTTGTTAGTAACAACAAAAAGAACAGTGCAGAAATCAACACAATTCCTTGCTCCCTCTGCCCTGAGTATTGACTGATCATTGCGTCTGCCCGTAGCTAAGATTGTAAAGAAATACGGTTTGAGTCAGTAATTTACGGCGTTTGTTTTTAACACTGTCTGCCGCTTTGTAGTTAACATCGCCTAACTGATAGACATTTTCATCGCTGTAACCTGGCTCTGTCCCAGTACTCACCAGTAGGTTAATTTCCAGGCTTCTCACTCGATTCCAATCGGAAGCACCCCAGCCATCTGTTGCGGCATTCAGACCTGTTAACTGGGTGACACCAGAATCACCATCGGGTGCCGTACCGACTCTTACTCTGAGCGCTTCAACATTGTCAGCTATTACCACAGGCGCCTGCAGGGCTCCATTTTTTAACTGAACCAGTGCTAACTGGTTACTGGTATTGATATAAAAAAGACTAAAGCCGTATTCCCGAATAACGCCTCTTTCAAAACCACTGGGTATCGCCAGACTACTCGAGCCCGTTTTAAAAATTTTACCGCTGACTGTGTTCGCTATAAGAAAGTTTCTGTTTTTGTACACATCCACGTTGTCTGCGTCGATCAGATCTGCACTGTCAATTTCAACACCAATGGCGCCCTTGACCAGTACCCAGTCAGCGGGGGTTTGGTAGGTGCCAGTGTATACTCCGGTTTTAGCATTAGCGGCAATACTGCAGTTGGTAATACTGCCATCATCACCTCGCCCTGCCAGTAAACCAACACTCATATTCAACGCAGAAGACAGGTTTGAGCAATCGTTAGTCACCGTTAGCCCTGTGACGGCCACATCACCAAGCGGCGCGCCATTCGCATACCCGGCAGAAGACAGATCACGAATAAGGAGAGTCATTGCGTTACGGGCATCATGCTCAAGAGCCACACTGCGGCTATCTGTCATTTGAATGGAAAAACTATTTATATAAATCGACGCCAGAACCCCCATTAACAACAATGCGAGGACCATGGAAATCATCAATTCAATCAGAGTCAGGCCTGACTGAAAGCACTTGCTACGCGTCCGGATATACACTTCCACTGCCTATTAACTGCCTATTGTCGTTGTTACTTCCAGAAGCCTGCGCAGATCGTTATCTGCGACCTGCGTGAAGTTTGCATTGTCTTTGCCACAGGTTTTTGCTGCTCTGTCCGTTGTTTCGGTTTGGGCTTGTTTACCTCGCCAGGCAATGGACAGAGTTACAGCATTATTAACCACCGTAATACAGCCAACAGGCGACACCAGACCACCAACGTTGACAGCATCATTACCCGAACCCTTCTTAACACTACTGCCTACCAAACTCTCCGCCCATTCTTGCAGATCGTAAGCAGCCATCTCAGCGGCAGTACAAGTACTGTCTGCTTGGCAATTTTTGCCGGCAAGAGTAATCGCGGTAATAGATGTATTGTGATAGTTAGAGAGCCCCTGCGGGTTCGCTGTCATGCGGCCAATCATGTCATTAACGAGACTCAAGGCAATACTGCGCTGTTGCACCTCATGAATTTGCTTGCGCGACTCAAATAAAAGTTTTGCCATGCCCATAAATGCGACGCCAACCAGCACCAAAGCCACCAGCACTTCAATTAAGGTAAAACCGTTTTTTTTCATTGATTCCACTCCCCCAAACCAGAACCCAATGGGCTACTGACGTGAAATACTGCCTCCGGATGCAACACTGACTGAAGATGTACTTGATGTCTTGCTGTGAGCCACCTGAAGAGTGACAGCACTGGTCACCAGCTGACCACGCTCTGTAAAAGTAATATCCGCACCACTACTGATCACTGTGCCACCCTCAAAGGCGGGTAGGCTTTTAATGGTTACTGTACCAATTTTCACCAACGCCCCGGTTGTCCATGTATTCTGAGGAGATACGGTTACAGAAGCTCCTCTGCTGATAGCTTCAGATCGGGCAAAATTCAGAATATTCACGATATCCTGCCCCTGAGAACGTACCCGGTTTGAAGCAATAGAAGACTGCATAGAAGGAAAAGCAATGGCCAGAAGAATGCCCAACACAACAATGGTGACCATCAGCTCAACAAGAGTAAAACCTTGCTGGCAGGAACCACGCCATGGCATCTTGCCAGCAGCTGGCTGCTTTATTACGGGCTTAATCATAACGTGTATACAACTGTGAGAAATTCGAATTCTTTACACGACGAATACTATGTAGATGAACTAGGAAGTACAACGAGTAACAGATAGAGGGTCATAAGAACGTGATGTTTGTCACGTAAACGATCTTGCTCTTATATCGAAAGATGATAAGTATAAGGATTCTTTGCCAGCAGGTACATAACTACTGACAAAGCATTAAAGAAGGGTTAAGGATCTCTACACAAACGACTACATACCAATAACTAATGGATCTGCATTTCCACAATCGTCCTCAATACTGCCATGACTGATATGGCTGACTCCTTGCCATCGACACCTAATGGCACAAACTGTGGCTGGTAAAGGCAGTTTAACGGCAGATCGAGAACTCGCTTCATATTGCTTTCTGTGACCTGATGGTTTTCAAACGTCAGATACAAGGCTTCCAGCCGTAAACCTCTTGCTGGCCCACCAAGTCGACAAAGTACTGCACTTGGCGTTAATCTCTGGATGCCTCCGGACACACTATCATCACTGAAATTTCGTCTTAGCTGTTGCAATCGCCCAAAGGTTTCCGATGATATTGAATCGACCTCCACTCCGTCTACGGTCACTTTAAATTGGCTATTTGACGCTCTATGATTTGGATTCACCTCTGTGCCATACACATTGATCACATGGTCAACCTGCTCATACTCACTCGCCTCATCATAAACATGGTCGTTGGTGATGTATTTCATACTCAGCAACAATGGCATATTCGTATCAAATGCGGTGGCTTGTTGCACAAACAACAACATCACGAAGGCTTGCAGCAGTTTCTTCATTGGTAGCTCTCTGTTTTCAGGGTTTACTGAACCATAGAGTCACTGCCTACTTAAAAGTTTCATTCTGTCAGTACTTCCGTAATAAAAAAGCCGCTCGAATGAGCGGCTTTAGTGCACTTTTGTACTTTTAAGGTTTATACCCGAGCAGTTTCTCCATTCGCCACAGGGTCTGAAGCCTGCCCGTCCTTCCGAGGAATACGGATGTTATCCACCATATCCTGAACTGCTTGAGGTGGTGCTTCAGTCACATGACAAACCACCATGGACACGGTGAAGTTGATCAGCATACCCAGCGTACCGATACCTTCTGGAGACACGCCAAACCACCACTCATCCGCCGTTCCACCGAGGAACTTAAAGTAGATGATGTAAGAAGCCGTGAATACCAGACCAGTCACCATACCAGCAATGGCACCTTCACGGTTCATCCGCTTGTAGAAGATACCCAGCAGGATCGCAGGGAAGAAGGATGATGCCGCCAAACCGAAGGCGAAGGCCACCACCGACGCCACAAACCCAGGCGGATAAATACCCGCCAGCCCTGCAATACCGATCGCAGCCGCCGCCGCCAATCTTGCAGCTAACAGCTCCTGCTTATCGGTGATACCGGGCATCAGGTTCCGCTTCAGCAAATCGTGGGAAATGGATGTAGAGATGACCAGCAACAAACCTGCTGCCGTGGACAATGCTGCAGCAAGGCCACCAGCTGCAACCAATGCAATCACCCAACCTGGCAGGTTAGCAATTTCAGGGTTGGCCAACACCATGATATCCCGGTCAACATAGAGCTCGTTGTTGTTGTCCGTCTGAGAGTTACTCAACAGACGCTCGCCACTTTGACCACGGGCATCAATAAACGACGGCTTACCATCAATAGGTTTACCAGGATGGTATTGAATCTTGCCATCGTCGTTTTTGTCCACCCAGGCCATCAAGCCGGAGTTCTCCCAGTTAGCAAACCAGTCCGGCAGGTTTTCGTATTCCGCTTCGGACACCGTATTCAATAGGTTAATACGGGCAAAGCTGGCAACCGCAGGTGCAGTGGTATACAGCACAGCGATAAACAACAGCGCATAACCGGCAGATTTACGAGCATCACGAACCGTTGGGGTTGTGAAGAAGCGAACAATAACGTGTGGCAAGCCAGCAGTGCCCACCATCAGCGCCATGGTAATAAAGAACACGTCAATGGTGGATTTTGAGCCATCCGTGTACTGGGCAAACCCGAGCTCCGTTGATAAGCCATTGAGTTTCTCCAGCACCGACATATCCGTGCCTTCCACCGTGCTACCAAAGCCCAGCTGTGGAATCGGGTTACCGGTAATCATCATGGAGATAAAGATGGCGGGCACCAAATAGGCAAAGATCATCACACAGTATTGAGCCACCTGCGTGTAAGTAATCCCTTTCATGCCGCCTAACACCGCATAGATGAAGACGATGCCCATGCCGATCATAACGCCGACATTGATATCCACTTCAAGATAACGGGAGAAGACAATACCCACGCCACGCATCTGCCCCGCCACGTAAGTGAAGGAGATAAAGATCACGCAGATAACCGCCACAACCCGAGCCAGCTGGCTGTAGTAACGTTCTGCCACAAAATCCGGCACGGTAAATTGTCCGAACTTACGCAGGTACGGTGCAAGACACATGGCAAGTAATACATAACCGCCCGTCCAGCCCATGAGATACATGGCGCCGTCACGCCCCATAAAGGAGATGATGCCTGCCATGGAAATAAACGACGCTGCCGACATCCAGTCCGCCGCGGTCGCCATTCCGTTAGCCACAGGGTGAACGCCACCACCGGCGACATAGTATTCTTTGGTGGTGCCCGCGCGGGACCAGATGGCAATGCCTATATAAAGCGCAAAGGATAAGCCCACAAAGAGGAAGATCAGTGTTTGAGTTTCCATATTACTCTTCCTCCTGGACGTTATATTTACGATCCAGCTTATTCATCATTCCGATATACACGAAAATCAGAGCAAGGAAGGTGTAGATGGAACCCTGCTGGGCAAACCAGAAACCAAGAGGGAATCCAAAGAAGGTAAACTGATCCAGATAATCCACAAACAAGATGCTGGCTCCGAAGGAGACAGCAAACCAGATGACCAGTAGAGACAACAGTATTCGTATGTTCTCCCGCCAGTAGGCGGCAGCTGCCCTTTTGTTATCGGACATAGGAGGTGCTCCTGACATTATTATTGTTATTAATGGAAGCCAACTTAAGGCTGTACGCCTTACGTACAATAACAAAAGGTCTGATCGGAGCATCTTAGACTTTAGGCTAATACGGTATTATACCCATCGCCTTTCAAGTTGCTACGTTGTTGCCTGCGTTCGCTCACCCCGATCACCTACTAATTGTAGGCTCACGGGGCTTCGCTCTCTTGTCGCCTAGTAGCAACTTGAAATCCAATGGGTACAGTCCATATACTCAATAGTCTGGGTGATGGCTATATTGTGTAGCAACTCCATATATCAGGAAGTACAAACTTGTCCGCTATCGCACTACTCCCCCGTATTTTGGGCACCCTTTTCTATTATTCACCGACATCTGAAGAAGCCAGCGCCTCGATGGAACAGCTGGATCAACTGCCAGAGCTGCTGGATTGGTCTACCCCTGCCATTATTCTGGAAGCCACAGACCACCTCTGCGGATACAGCCCTGAAGAACTATCAATGCCTTTTTCCATCCTTTTTGAAGGCCAGGGGCCAATGGCTGCGCCGCCTTGGGGATCTATTTATCTGGATAAGGAAAATCTACTGCTGGGTGAAACCACGCTGGCTTACAGGCAGTTCCTGACCACCCATAAAGTGGAGCTGGATACCAAGCTGAATGAACCGGAAGACCAGTTTGGCCTGATGATTCTGGCTATGGCGTACTTTATGGAAGCGGAAAATGATGAGGCCGTTGAAGTATTGCTATCGGATCACCTGATTCCCTGGGCGAGCCGTTATCTGGAACTATTGGCTAATGCCGATGAGAGTGGTTTTTATAGTAGTCTGTCCATTATTGCTGGTGAGTTTCTAAGTGAAGCCACCGAGGCCTATGAGGTTGCACCAAAGGCTCGTGATTTATATCGCTGAGCTATCATCCATAAAGGATTAAGGATGCAGTGAAATCAGCGATATAGCTATTTGGAATCTTCGACACAAGGATGTGACTAATGCCAATTCAGCCAGGAAACCGGCAAATTCAATCTTCAGCAAACAAACCTGTAGAGTCAGTTGGAGCCACCAGTGTCAATCAACATTCTCCACTGCAGAAGTTTTCACGATGGCTTGTTTCCAAAATACCATTCTCGAGTTTTCAAAAACAGCCAGAAGGCCCCGGGAAGGCTAAGCCCACCGAGACTCCATTGATTGATCGCGCCAGTATTCCTTTTGCGAGCGAGAGTGATTCTGAAGCGATTAAAATTCTTTACGATTTTGCCCATGAAACAATGAGCACTTCTCAGCTTGTTGAGTGGTGGCAAGAGGAGTCCACGTCCGCAGGAGGTGAGCTCGTTTTATATAACTCACTCCTGAAAACCATAACCAAACTGGAAAATAAACCTGATAACTTATTCGAAGAAGGATCTCCAAAGGAAGCTGAAACGAAGAATGACATCCAGAACCACCGGAAATCCATTTACGCCATCTTCGCCCCTCTGGATAAGGCAGACCTACCTGACCTTGCAGAGTTTAACCCCGACATAGCTATGGCAAGAGAGAACTATATGAAATCAGTCATCTCTACTGCTAAGGAAGTGGTTACTTATTTTAATCATGCTCAGAGTTCATCCAATCAATTGCGAGATGAATTAAATAGCTTAATAAAAGCGTCTAAAAACAGTTTCAAACAATTTTCTGAAATCGCTGATAACGCCAAATTCAAAGAGCTGCTCAACAACACATTGAATGAGCTGTCCTCCAAAATCAAAAAATCAGGCCGAGAACCCTATGTTTACGATGAGTTATCGCTCATGGTAAAGCGTTACTACACCTGCTCTAACTTCAACTTCAATGAAAGTCATATCCACCTTCTGCAACCGCTAAAAGAAGCTGTTGTCTCTCATTTCCGGTTACATGATCTTGCCGCTTATCTGTCGACGCCATATATCAAAGCCAGCTTAGAGGGTACATCTCAGACCAGCGCTTTCGTCAACAGAAATGAAGCTGCCATAAAAGAAGCTTTCAATGCACGACAAGATTGGGTTTTGGAAATAGAAAATGCAAACCATGAAGAGATTAAGCGCATTATCGGGCGAGCTCAAGCATTAAGAGCTGACCTGAAAGATCTGCAGGTAAATGCAAGTATTATTAAGAGCTACCTTAAAAAACCAGTGGAAAGGCAACAATGGAAAAGCATTCTACAAGATATCAAGAAGCTTGATCGTGATAAAAGCAAAAGAATAGACCATCTTCACGTCAGCTTACTAACGCTATCTGTAAAAGAAAGACTCAGTCGTTTGACGCTGCCTGATGAACCATGGATTAAGAACTGGCCCTCTAAATACACAACGTATTTCAAGTAACCAGCTCCTATCCTGACAGCACTATCTCAAAGCCTGAAGAATCACTTGCACAGGATGCAGAATTTTACCATCACCATAGCGCTTCACCTGACTCCGGCAGGAATAGCCGGTTGCCACAACCTTTCCCTGATTTTCAGGGTTTTGCACCACCGCTTTCCAGCTTAAATCGTACAACTTACGGGACACTTCCTGATTACGGCTTTCATGCCCATAAATACCCGCCATGCCGCAACAGCCGGTTGGCTTGTATGTCAGTTTCATACCCAGATCCGTGAACAACTGCTGCCATTGCGCCGGAGCAGCGGGAACATTACTGATTTCGGTGCAATGCCCCAGCAAGGTAAAGCCCGAATCATCGTCAGTGGCAAGGTTCAGATTCAGCTTGCGCAACGGCTCCGATTGACTGGCAAACCACTCCGGCATCAACAACACGTCAGGTGCCGCTTCACCCATCACTTCTTTGTATTCATCTCGATACGTTAGAGTCACGGCGGCATCAATCCCCATCAAGCTGATGCCACTGTCTGCCAGAGCCTTTAACTCCTCGCCATTGGTTTTGGCCACCTTTTCGAAACGACCAAGAAAACCATAGACGTGTAACACCTTGCCATTGGGCTTGTAGGGGGCAACCAATGGACGATAGCCAAGCCGAATCAGCAGCTCCACAAGATCCGTTAACAGTGGCGTATCAAAAAAGCTGGTAAAGGCATCCTGAATAATCACCACGGTTTTGTCCCGTTCACCAGCAGGTATGGCATCCAACAATGAGCGGCTGGCAATGGACGCACCGGCACGACACATATCACGCTCCGGCGATGTGCTGGTAATGGCTGGAATCTCCTGCAAACCCACAGTTTTCGACGCGACGGCATTAGTGAGCGACCAACCCATGATCAGGTTATAAGCCGGTTTCATTTTGGCCAGTATCGGCAGCATGGGTTCCAATAAACCAGCAACGTGATGCTTCAACGGCCTTGGGTAACGCCCATGATAAAGCTCAAAATAACGGGAACGAAGATCCGGTACATTCACCTGAATGGGGCATTGCCCGGCACAGGATTTACAACTCATGCAGTTATCCAGTGCGCCATAAACATCGTGACTGAAGTCGTCTTCGCCGCGCCATTTATTCACCAGATTGATGAGTTTCTGACCACTGTTGTATAACGCGCCGCCATGACGAATGTTTTGGCTTTCAGCAGAAATATCAGCGCCTGCGGCCGTTTGAAGCCTCAACCATTCCCGCACCAAACCCGAACGCCCTTTAGGCGATTGAGTTCGATCCAAGGTCGCCTTCCAGGTCGGGCACATGGCACTGTTTGGGCTGTAGTTAAAACAAGCACCGTTGCCGTTGCAATAAAGGCCGCTGGTAAAGGCTTCAAAGGCATTTCTGCCAATCTCCCGATCCTGCTGGCCACGGGTAGGCACTTCATCAATTTTCAGTAATTCAACGGGTTCAGGCAATGTGGCTGGCGTTGCAATCTTCCCGGGATTCAACTGGTTATGCGGATCAAAGACGCCTTTAATGTCTTGCAACACGGGATAAAGATCCGCAAAAAACGCCGGCGCATACTCCGAACGAACCCCTTTGCCATGTTCGCCCCACAACACACCACCATGGCTTTTCGCCAGAGCCGCGACATCATCGCTGATTAAACGAACCAGTTTCTCCTGATCCGGATCTTTCATATCAATGGCTGGGCGAACATGAAGCACACCGGCATCCACATGGCCGAACATGCCATAGGTGAGATTGTGTTCATCTAACAGCGCTCTAAAAGCGAGAATAAAGTCTGCAAGGTTTTCCGGCGGAACAGCAACGTCTTCTACAAAAGGTATTGGCCGGGCGTCGCCTTCCATATTGCCCAGCAAGCCAACCGCTTGCTTGCGCATATTCCAGATTTTTTTAACATTGCCAGTGCCCATCACCACCTGGCTGCCAACACGACCCGCCTCGACAGGCTTTGCCAACTCGGCATTCAGACGATCAATGCCCTGCTGCACTTCAGCTTCGCTATCGCCGGTAAATTCAACAAAATTGATACCGTCGATCTCGTCACTTTGCTGTGGAAAGAAATCTTTCACGCTTTCCCAAACGCTGTCGGCGCGAGCCAAACCCAGAACCCGCGAATCAATGGTTTCTATGGAACCCGGCTCAGCCGCCATTAATGACTGAGCATCCCGCAGCGAATCCTGAAAGCTTTTATAGAAAACCAGAACCAACGCTGATTGTTTGGGAATAGGCAACAGATTCACTTTCACTTCACTGACTATGGCCAGCGTGCCTTCAGAGCCACAGAGAATGGCATTCATATCCAGCTGGTTATCTTTGTTGCGGATATTGGCAAGATCGTAGCCGGTGAGATTCCGGTTCAAATGGGGAAAGACTTCAGACACCCGCTCTTTATGTTGTTCATGGGTGTTTTTTAGCGTTCTGTAAACCTCACCGATTCGATCGTCACGTTGGCAAAGCTCATTCAACACATCGTCGTTCACTGGCGCAGAATTCCAGACCGTGCCATCCGCCAGAACAGACGTTAATTCGAGAACATGGTGTCGTGTTTTGCCATAAACCACCGAACCCTGACCACTGGCATCGGTGTTTACCATACCGCCGACGGTCGCCCGGTTACTGGTGGAGAGTTCCGGCGCAAAGAACAAACCTTCCTTTGCCGCCAGCTCGTTCAGGTAATCTTTCACCGCGCCGGATTCAACCCGTGCCCAACGCTCTTCCACATTAATTTCCAGCACCCGGTTCATGTAACGACTGGTGTCCACCATAAAACCGGACGTCAGTGACTGACCATTGGTGCCGGTACCGCCACCACGGGGAGAAACAACCACCTGTTGAAAGTCAGTACGATGGGCGAGGGTGAGAATTTTGCTGATATCTTCGGTACTGCGGGGATACAACACACCTTCTGGCAGCACCTGATAAATGGAGTTATCCGTTGCCAGCACCATCCGCTCGGCATAGCCCAGCTCGATATCACCAGAAAAGCCTGAAGAATCAAGCGCTTCGGCAAAGAGACGGTAGTGATTATTAGTTGTTTTCTGGCTCAGCCTGCTGATCACAGCGCACTCCCCATCAGTGTTGGCCCATCTGTCCCGGCAGGTATTGTACGTAAAGCGCTGCCATCAGGGAACAAAGTCACAAAGGATCTCAGGAAATAACTCTACTGCTGACTTTTTTAGTCCGACCATGACTTATACCAATTCTGTTTTTAAATTACGGGCTGCACAGCCATTTTGGTCGACTGGATCTGCGTTGAAGTTCCTCGCCATAGCTACTGCTATGACTCGTCTCTTCGCCTTTATGCCCTGTGGGTATTGCCCAGTCGGCCAAAATAACTTGCTCACTCCACAATTTAAAAACGCCATTGGTATTATGGACGCCCGAACCAAAATGGAACAATATCCGCAACAATAAGTCCAACAACTAGAAAGCACACCAAATCTGAAAGGAACAGCCCATGCCTGCAATTCACGGTTATCATGCTCACATCTACTTCGATGTTAAGGAGGCTGAAAAAGCAGAAACACTGTGTAAAGCAGCGGGAGAAAAGTTTCCGCTTCGGGTAGGAATAATGCACTTACAACCGGTAGGGCCGCACCCAAGAGGAAGCTGCCAACTGGCTTTTAAAAACTCACTCATGGGCGATATGCTTCCCTGGCTGATTGAGAACAGAAATGGGCTGACTATTCTGCTTCACACACTTACCGGCGATGATTATTTGGATCATACCGATAATGCTTTCTGGCTGGGAACAGCCGAACCCTTAAATCTGGACGGCTTATAGCACTAACCAAATTATTTACTGAGCCAGCGCCATCTCATCGTAGCTCCACTGGGCAGACTGCATGGGATAGTTGCCACCAATCAACCCTAAATCCTGATACGCACTCTGAATACGGGCTGTCAGGTTGGGCAGATTGTGCTGGTAATCCTCACTCTGCAAGAACTGGCGGTTAGCAGCTAGATCGACGAACTCAGCATCCAGAATCAGTTCCTCCATAGGTCCCAGCGCAGTTTTATCATCCAGCAAATATTCAGCTGCTTTGGTCAACAGCTGCACCCGTTGCTTGGTGTTCAACTGATCCATAACGGCTAGCATCTGGCGTTGGCCTTCCATTAATGCAGCGACTAACTTTTTAACCTGCCCGCGGTTACTGTCAAAATAATCACTTCTCACCACATAAACATCAGCAATAATGCGTTTGAAGAACATGGTTGAGGTAATCAATCGAGCCCCTTCCACCGAACCATCACTGCCAGAGCCAATGCTGCGATTCGACGTTAACACCAGCGCATCCGGAAGTACCATAAAGGCCGCATCCACATCGGTGTTGAGAAATGAGGCGGCCGGCGCATTATCACTTAAGGTGAGATCTGGCTGCCAATCGAGAGTCACTTCATCCACGCCGATTTTCTGATCCTGCAGCATGGTAGTGAGAAAATCCACATGAGGGCCATAGGCCTGAAGTGAAATGGTTTTCCCGCGAAGGTATTTGGTATGACCAATACCCTTTTTTGCAACAAGACCGTCGCCGCCTTTTGACCAGGTCATCTGATAAATAACGACAGGTTTCGTACGCTCATCTTTCGACAATAACTCAATAGCCTGATTACACATGCCAACGGTGCAACGGAGGAAAGGCGTTTCACCGGAAAGATATTCTCGTAACTGTTGTTTAAAATCATCCTGACGAACCAGATTGACATCCAACCCCGCCTGATCAAAAAGACTGCCCTTTTGAGTTCTGGTGCTCAAACCATTGGTGAAGATCGTAGCGGTATCACCGCCCCAGGTAATCATGGGCAGCTTAATGGTGCTGGACTCTTTCACCGGGCCAACCGGCGTTGTAATGACCTCACTCAAAGGCTCGAAGGCAGCAAACGCCCGAAAGGAAAATCCAAACAGGATCAGAAGAAACAGAAAGGGTTTGTACAGCTTATTATTCATATTTATAGCCAGTCAGGTTGCACGCTACGGGATGGAGTTTGCACACGCAGTCAATCTCCCGGGCTTTTATCCCTCCGTGTAACCTCGCCAGACAGCCAGGTCGATAACTCTCGGACCTGACGCCAATATGACCGGAACCCTAGTTATCTATTTCTGGTGACTACACCACCGCAGCAAATTGTGTCATCAACACATTACCTTAAGTAGTTGACCAAATGAGATCATATTGTCTGACTAAGTAGACAGTCACTCTGCAGCGTTGCAGCTTCGGTCACATAGCTACGGCTATGCTCCCTACGCTACGCCTTGCATAGCAACTATCCACTCAGCCAGAAATATTCGATTTCATTTGCACAACTACTTAACGCGTTTATCTCCCTCTAAACTCGGCAAATGACTTATATCCTTTTCAGCTCGCCATTATTCACAGGAAAAATGTCGATGTAAAGGCGAGAGTCACTGCCTGCAATCGTCGCCTATACCAATAAAAGAGACCTTTACTGTTTTTTACTCCGCTGAAAGAGCTTCCTGCAGCAGGCTCAACTCATGCTCACTAAAAGGCAGTTCCAATGCCATTGCCTGTGCGGCTTCTGACATTTTTTTCCACGTCTTCTGGACAATGGCAATAATCTTTTCCTTATCATGCTTTGCAGCAAAGCTGGAAAAATCCTGAGTCAAAAATACCAGGCAGGCGCAGTCTTCCAGAGCCTGAACTTCCGGGTTTCGTTTAATGCCCTGCTTGCGAATAATCGTCGATGCTGCTTTACAACTGTCTTCTGAATACCCTTGTGCTGCCATAACCTCGAGGGCTTTTTGTGCATGGTATTTTCCCAGCTCCGTGCGCCATTGCAGATAGCCTGTTCTGCCCAGCGGATAATCCGAACGAGGAATATCCCAACGACATAAATGCTGACTGCGCACCGCTATTTGTAATTCCTCTGATGCGTCCGGCACCAACTTCTGCAGCCATTGTGTCATCTGCTGCGCATAGATCAATTCAGCGGCAGCGCCATCCACCTTTTTTGGGTCTTGGTGATGCAACTGGTCAATAGCGGCCAATGTGTCTGTAATTCGTGCCATATAGCAATTTCCGCATAATATTGTCGTTATGCTGAACGTTTTACTTGATTTACACCGCTATTTCGACTGGTATTTAACATCAATTTTGTTGCCGCAGATCCCATGAAAACAACAACAGCCTCTAAAACAGCCATGGTTATTGGAGCCACCGGAGCCACCGGCCAAGCATTGATGAGTCTTTTACTGAACAGTGATAAGTTTAATAATGTCATCGTCGTACATTATCGACCAACGCCATGGCACAACCACCCACAAGTCAACGAAATAGTTATGGACTTTGATCAGCTAGAGACGATGGAAGCAGGTACTGAAGTTGATACTGTTTTCTGTTGCATCGGTACCACCATCAAAAAGGCGGGTTCAAAAAGCGCATTCGTAAAAGTGGATCACGATTACGTTCTGGCTTTGGGACGCTGGGCGGTTAAACATGGCAACATCGCCTTTCACTTAATTAGCGCACAGGGCGCTAACAAGAAATCCATGGCATTCTATATGAAGGTGAAAGGGGACGTTGAGGATAGCCTCAAAACGCTCAACCTTAATTCACTTTGTATTTATCATCCCTCATTGCTTCACGGTAAACGGGATGAATTTCGCTTAATGGAATCCATCAGCTTTCCTATTCTAGAGCTACTGGGCAAAATTCCATTTTCACTGTTTCGTATGCTACGTCCGACAAGAATAGAAGCTCTTGCGAATCTAATGTACCTGCGATCTCTTAAAGAGCCTTCAGGTACAAACTATTTTTTCCCTGATGATATTGCGACTTGCGAATAAAAAAACGGATGGTAAGAGCATTAAAAACACCATCCGTTATTTATCAGGGATTAAGCATCAATGCGCTTGTACTTGATACGATGAGGGCCCGCCGCATCTTCACCCAGACGAGCAACACGGTCCGCTTCATACTCGGTGTAGTTACCTTCAAAGAAAGTCACTTTGGAATCACCTTCGTAAGCCAGAATGTGTGTTGCCACACGATCCAGGAACCAGCGATCGTGAGAGATCACCATGGCACAGCCCGGGAATGCAAGCATGGCTTCCTCCAGAGCACGCAGTGTTTCTACGTCCAGATCGTTGGAAGGTTCGTCCAACAGAAGTACATTACCGCCGTCTTTTAATGTCGCTGCCAGTTGTAAACGACCACGCTCACCACCCGACAGTTCACCAACACGTTTCTGCTGATCACCGCCTTTAAAGTTAAAGCGGCCAATATAAGCACGGGAAGGGACTTCGTAGTTGTTGATCTTCAACATATCCTGACCATCAGAGATAGCTTCCCAAACGGTTTTCTTGTCGTCCAATTCATCACGCAACTGTTGTACGTTGGAAATCTTAACTGTGTCACCTAACTCAACGGTTCCGGAGTCTGGCTGTTCCTGACCGGTGATCATTTTGAACAGCGTGGATTTACCCGCACCGTTACCACCGATAATGCCGACAATGGCGCCTTTTGGCACACTGAAGCTCAGGTCATCAATCAACAGACGATCACCAAACCCTTTAGACAGGTTATTCACTTCGATAACCTTGTCACCTAAACGTGGGCCAGGTGGGATGTAGATTTCGTTGGTTTCGTTACGGGTCTGGAACTCCTGAGACTGCATCTCTTCAAAGCGAGCCAGACGAGCCTTGGATTTGGACTGACGACCTTTGGCATTGGAACGCGCCCACTCCAGCTCGTGCTCCATGGCTTTACGACGAGCGTCTTGTTGCTTCTGTTCTCTCTGAAGACGTTCTTCTTTCTGTTCCAGCCAGGAGCTGTAATTACCCTGATAAGGAATGCCTTCACCACGGTCCAGTTCCAGAATCCAGCCGGCAGCGTTATCGAGGAAGTAACGGTCGTGGGTAATGGCCACTACGGTGCCAGGATATTCAACGAGGAAGCGTTCCAGCCAGGCAACGGATTCAGCATCCAAGTGGTTGGTGGGTTCGTCCAGCAACAGCATTTCAGGGCTGGAGAGCAACAAACGGCAAAGCGCTACACGGCGACGCTCACCACCGGACAGGTTGGAAATTGTGGCGTCCCAATCTGGCAGACGCAACGCATCGGCAGCGACTTCCAACTTACGCTCAAGGTTGTGCGCATCGGCAGCCTGAATAATGTTTTCTAACCGTGCCTGCTCCGTAGCCAATGCATCAAAATCCGCATCTGGATCAGCATAAGCGGCATAGACTTCATCCAACCGTTGTTGAGCAGCTTTCACTTCGCCAAGGGCTTCTTCCACCACTTCACGAACAGTTTTCTCTGGATCAAGCGCCGGTTCCTGGGGCAGGTAACCCACGTTCAGGTTGGGCTGAGGGCGGGCTTCGCCATCAAACTCCTGATCAACACCTGCCATGATACGCAACAGGGTGGATTTACCCGCACCATTAAGACCCAGAACACCAATCTTGGCGCCCGGGAAAAAGGAGAGGGAGATGTCTTTTAGAATCTGACGTTTCGGGGGAACGATCTTGCTCACCCGATTCATGGTATAGACGTACTGTGCCATGGCTCTGGGTCTCTATAAGGTATTAAGGGTAAACCGCGGAAAGATACTGGATCGCCCTGATCATAGCAACGGCTTATTCAAAGAGCCATATCCAGTCCGGCTGCAGGTTCACAATCAAGTCATATTAGGACTAACAACAGAAGTAATAGTTCCATCCGGGACGATCCCATTAACATTCACCGCTATAAGCAGATAAAGTACCTGTCAGAGAAGTCTTTTCCCGCCAGTGTGGCGGTTTAGCCTGACTCACAATACAGATGAAGCATTTTCACTGCCGATTTGCTCTCAGCTGTATTAGAATTGCGCTTCACCACCAGATACTGGCTTTTAATAACAAGCAACCACCGTCAGAGGTAATCAATGTTCACGAAGGACATGACCATCGCTGAGTTCGACCCGGAGCTTAAAGCAGCCATTGATGCAGAAACCCTGCGCCAAGAAGAACACATTGAGCTGATCGCCTCCGAAAACTACGCAAGCCCACGGGTTATGGAAGCCCAGGGTTCTGCACTCACTAACAAATACGCCGAAGGTTACCCCGGCAAGCGCTACTACGGTGGCTGCGAGCATGTGGATGTGACCGAGCAACTGGCCATCGACCGTGCCAAAGCACTGTTCGGTGCCAAGTTTGCCAACGTTCAGCCGCACTCTGGCTCTCAGGCCAATGCCGCAGTCTTTATGGCGCTGATCAAGCCGGGCGATACCATTCTGGGCATGAGCCTGGCGCACGGTGGTCACCTGACCCACGGCGCTGGCGTTAGTTTCTCCGGCCGTATTTATAATGCGGTTCAGTACGGAATCACTCCGGACACCGGTGAGCTTGATTACGAAGAAATCGAGCGCATGGCCCTTGAGTACAAGCCAAAGATGATTATTGGCGGTTTCTCTGCGTATTCACGTGTGGTTGACTGGCAGCGCTTCCGCGATATCGCCGACAAAGTAGGTGCTTACCTGCTGGTTGATATGGCACACATTGCCGGTTTGGTTGCTGCTGGGGTTTATCCTTCGCCAGTGGGTATTGCCGACGTTGTCACCACCACCACTCATAAAACGTTGGGTGGTCCTCGTGGTGGTTTGATTCTCGCCAACGACAACGAAGAGATTAACAAGAAGCTGAACTTCGCTGTGTTCCCGGAATCTCAGGGCGGCCCACTTTGCCACGTGATTGCGGCTAAAGCGGTGTGCTTTAAAGAAGCCATGGCCGATGAGTTCAAAACCTATCAGGCTCAGGTGGTTGAAAACGCACGCGCCATGACCAAAGTCATGATGGATCGCGGTATCAAGATTGTTTCCGGCGGAACGGACGATCACCTGTTCCTGATGGACCTGATCGGCAAAGAGTATTCCGGTAAAGATGCCGAAGCTGCTCTCGGCCGTGCCAACATCACCGTGAACAAAAACTCTGTACCAAACGATCCACGTTCACCATTTGTCACCAGTGGTCTGCGTATTGGCTCTCCAGCCATTACCCGCCGTGGTTTCAATGAGCAGGACTCTGCCGCTCTGGCTGGCTGGATCTGCGACGTTCTGGATGGCATGGGTGACGGTTCCGGCGATCCAAAGGTAGAAGCAGAGGTGAAAGCGAAAGTGCTGGAAATCTGTGGTCGACTGCCTGTTTATAAGTAAGTCGTTTTATAGTGCTTGATAAAAAACCGCCATCGGCTTTAGCTGACAGCGGTTTTTTATTGCCCTTAATTTGTCACAAACAATACAGTCCAGTTAGACTGACTTTTTAATTACCAGTCTGACCATCTATGGCCAAAGCAAAATCCCGAAAAGCATACGTTTGTACCGAGTGCGGCAGTGAAGCCAGTAAATGGCAGGGGCAATGTGCCGATTGCAAAGCCTGGAACACCTATAAAGAAATCAATCTTGGCCCAGCGTCTTCTCCCTCTATTGCCGCCAGCAACAAGGCCGGTTTTGCGGGCTCCCTTTCCAGCCTGAAAACCCTGAATGAAGTAGACGTTGAAGAAGCACCCCGTTTTTCCAGTGGCATGGTGGAGTTTGATCGGGTGCTCGGTGGTGGTTTTGTTAAAGGCAGCGCCGTGTTGATTGGTGGTCATCCGGGCGCGGGAAAAAGTACCATCCTTTTACAGGTGCTTTGCCATGTCGCCCAATCCATGAATGCGCTTTATGTGTCTGGTGAAGAATCCCTTCAACAAATTGCTTCCCGTGCTCAACGCCTTGGTTTGCCAACAGACCGACTGAAAATGTTAGCGGAAGTATCTGCAGAAAATATTGTCGCCGTGGCAGAGCAGGAAAAACCGGGCATTATCGTGATCGACTCCATTCAGGTTATGTATATGAATGGCGTCGACTCTGCTCCCGGTGGGGTGGCGCAGGTAAAAGAGTCCGCCGCTTTTCTGACCCGTTATGCCAAACAGACTGGCTGTGTTTTGCTGATTGTTGGTCATGTTACTAAAGATAATTCTCTCGCTGGCCCTATGACCCTTTCTCACATCATTGATACCCAGATTATGCTGGGGAACACTGATGATTCCCGATTTCGTATGATGCGCGCCACGAAAAACCGTTTTGGTCAGGTAAATGAGTTAGGTATTTTTGCCATGACGGAAACGGGTTTGAAGGAAGTGAAAAATCCATCAGCGATCTTCCTTTCCCGCACTCAGGAGCCAACCTCGGGCAGTATTATCTCGGTTCTTTGGGAAGGTACACGACCACTGCTGGTTGAAATTCAGGCATTAGTGGTGGATTCACAATTAGGCAACCCTCGTCGTGTCACCGTCGGCGTAGAACAAAATCGCCTTGCCATGCTGCTGGCGATTCTTACTCGACATGGTGGAATTTTCACCAGTGATCAGGATGTTTTTCTTAACGTTGTGGGCGGTGTAAAAATCTCCGAGACCAGTGCCGACCTTGCCAGTTTATTAGCCGTCGTTTCCAGCTTGCGTGATTCGCCTTTACCACAAGATTTAATTGCTTTTGGCGAAGTCGGTCTGGCCGGCGAAATTCGCCCAGTCGCCAATGGGCAGGAACGAATTATTGAGGCGGTGAAACACGGTTTCAGTCGTGCAATTGTGCCGGCGGCCAATAAACCTCGCAAGCCGATTCCGGGTTTGACCTTAATACCCGTGAATAAGTTATCTGAGGCGCTGGAAGCCATTTAGATTTTTTGTTTAACTGAAAACCTCTTAACCTTCGCTTGCCGGAGATAAAGAGGTTTTAGCCTCCTTGATTAAACTCCGCCATAACATAAATATTTGGTATCCAGATACTCTTCAATCCCCTCTTTACCACCTTCACGACCAAAGCCGGATTGTTTGACACCACCAAAAGGCGCCACTTCTGTGGAGATAATCCCTTCGTTAATCCCCACCATGCCGTATTCCAACGCTTCAGACACTTTAACAATACGACCAATATCACGACTGTAGAAATAAGCTGCCAATCCATAAACGGTGTCGTTTGCTTTTTGAATCAATTCTTCATCGGTTCTGAAACGAATCACCGGAGCCACTGGCCCAAAAATCTCTTCCTGAACAATGTCCATGCTTTGCTCAACATCAGTCAAAACCGTTGGTTCAACAAACAAGCCCTCCCGGGGTGAGCCACCATAAGCTAACGTCGCGCCCTGCTCTACCGCTTTTGCAATCAGCTTATTAATGCCTTCTTTGGCATTCTGATCAATGACTGGGCCGATATTTACACCTTCATCCAAGCCATTACCTATTTTCAGCTGACTGACCGCTTCAATAAATTGCCCCATAAACTGATCATAAACGTCATCGTGCACATAAAGCCGATTCGCACAGACACAAGTCTGCCCGGCATTGCGAAATTTGGAGGCAATGGCACCGGCCACAGCAGCATCAATATCCGCATCATCAAACACCACAAACGGCGCGTTTCCGCCCAATTCCATAGAGACACGCTTTACGGTTTTAGCGCATTGGGCGATCAGCTGGCTGCCAACAGCCGTTGACCCCGTAAACGACATTTTTCTAATAGTTGTACTGTTACAGAAGATTTCTCCCACCAGCCTTGAGGAATGATTCACAACCAACCGGAGAAGATCCTTGGGAATGCCCGCCTGATAAGCAAGCTCGACCACAGCATAAGCAGATAAAGGCGTCTGATTTGCAGGTTTACCGATAAAACTGCAACCTGCTGCCAGCGCAGGCGCGGCTTTGCGGGTAATCATGGCAATAGGAAAATTCCAGGGCGTAATGGCTGATGCGACGCCCACAGGTTGCTTGATGGTCATCAATCTGCGGTCACCGGTGTGCGCAGGAATTGTATCGCCGTAAATTCGCTTACCTTCTTCTGCAAACCACTCAACAAAGGAAGCACCGTAGGCAACTTCACCTTTGGCTTCTACCAATGGTTTGCCCTGCTCCAGAGTCATAATACGACCAAGATCGTCCTGGTTCTCCATCAACAGCTGATACCAATTATTAAGAATGGTTGAACGATGTTTCGCCGTGGTATTTTTCCATTCCTTCTGAGCCAGAGCAGAGCGTTCAATAATGGTATTAATTTCTTCTTCTGTTTGCGTTGGAATATGACACAACAACTCGCCACTGGCAGGGTTAGTGACCGCCAGAGTGGTTTCAGAGGGCTCACATATAAATGCCAGCAAGGCGGTATTTTTGATCTCTTTCATACTAAAAACCTTTACGTTAAGTCGTCATAACAAAGCGGGGATTTGCTGGGTAATGCAGTGAATATTCCCGCCGCCCAACAGAATTTCACGGCCCGGAACACCGATAACCTGATAATCCGGTAGCGCATTCTTCAGCACATCCATCGCACGCTGATCGGTTGTTTCATCTAGCAGAGGCATAACCACGGTTTTGTTAATCATCAGGAAGTTACTGTAAGACGCCGACAGTCGTTCACCAGCTTCACGCTTCATACCTTTGGAGGGTTCGATACTTGAAGCTTCTTCCTCAGTCAGAAACAAAGGACCAGGCACTGGTAACTTGTGTACTTTGATACCACGGCCTTTGGCATCTTCTGTACTGTTCAGCACATCAAGCGCAGCTCGTGAGATGTCATATTGCGGGTCTTCTGGATCATCACACCAGCTGAGCACCACCTCAGCCGGAGCAATCACATGCATCAGGTTATCCACATGACCGTTCGTTTCATCGTTATAGAGCCCCTGAGGAATCCAGATGACTTTGCTGATATTAAGATAGTCTGACAAACGCGATTCAATCTGTGCTTTGGTCAAACTTGGATTACGGCCAACATTTAGAAGACACTCTTCCGTTGTATACAAGGTCCCTTCGCCATCCGTATGAATTGCGCCACCTTCCATAACAAAAGGTGCTTCATAGTGATCAATACCCATCAAGCCACTGATTTTTTCCGCTACCTGATCGTCCTTGTCCCAAGGAAAATACAAGCCATTGGTCAATCCACCCCAGGCATTGAATTGCCAGCTGATGGCCCGGGCTTCCTGCTGATCATTGATCAAAACCGTCGGGCCAAAATCTCTCATCCAGGCATCATTAGTACTCAGCTCAACCACACGAACATGGTCCGGTAACACATAACGGGCGTATTCGTATTGCCCTGCATTAACAGCTACCGACACATTGACCGATTGAGCAATCACCTCAATCACATCCCGAAAGGCCTGTTGTGCTGGTTTTGCGCCGAGCCGCCAGTTGTCGGCTCTTTCGGGCCAGGCCAACCAGACATGTTGCTGAGGCTGGAACTCTGCTGGCCAGAAAAAACCATCCTGTTTAGGAATACCGATACATTTCATCCCTGCAATCCTACTGGTTTACTGGCCTGTCAGAGAATGAAGACGACTGTATAGATCTGGCCTGCGATCACGGAACAGCCCCCAGCTATGTCGTGCTTTAGCCGTTGCCTCCAGATCAATCTCTGCATAGATGATTGTTTCTTCGTTCCGGCCAGCTTCAGCGATTTTCTGCCCCGTGTGATCAGTGATAAATGAAGAACCGTAGAATGTCGTTTCTATACCGTCGTCTACTTCGATACCGGTGCGATTAGCGGCGATGACTGGCACTAGGTTGGCGGCAGAGTGTCCCTGCATGGTTCGTTGCCAGTGACCTTGCGAATCCAGACTTGGTTCCTGTGGTTCAGAGCCAATAGCGGTTGGATAAAAAATGGCTTCAGCACCAGCCAGTGCCAAGCTTCGCGCTAATTCGGGAAACCATTGATCCCAGCAAATACCTGCACCAAAGCGACCAAACTGTGTGTTCCAGACTTTAAAACCTGTATCACCGGGGCTGAAGTAGAATTTCTCGCTGTAACCCGGGCCATCGGGAATATGGGATTTACGATAATTATCCAGAACCGTGCCATCTGCATCGATCATGACCAGCGAGTTAAAAAAACAGTTACCCGCTTTTTCAAAATAGCTGACTGGCAGCACCACATTGTGTTTTTTTGCCAACTCACTCATGGTGCTGATCAAACGACTACTGACTTTTTCTTCAGCCAGTTCAAAGTACGAAGCGACCTGTTCTTTACAGAAATAAGGTGTGGCAAACAGCTCCTGAAGCAAAACGACATTAGCACCCTGAGCCGCAGCTTCTGCAACAGCACTGGACGCTTTTCTTATGTTGTCTTCGAGATCCCAGCTGATGGACAACTGAACAGAGGCAAATGTTATTTTTTTAGCCATATCCGGATTCTCCTTTCTTCTTATTTTCATGGTTAGAGTGAAGGCTCAAAAAGGCAGTCTAAGCCTTCATTTATTGGGCTACTGCCTCTTAAGAAGGTGTCACGAACCCCGTAGGTCAGTAATTCTGTAAGAATTGCCGACATCTCGCAGGCTTCTAGGTGCTGATTGTCGGCAACCCTCTGGGTTACCGACCTACGACTGAGCACCACCAAAATGAGGTATAGCGATAACCTGCTGTCGTTTATTCATTTGAATAACCGCAAATTCTTATTAGTTAGATCATAGAGTCTCTATAGGATCGAATAAACACCACTCTGTTCAATTTATAGAACAACAGCAATTCAAGGCAAGGGATTTCAATCAAATACGTCTTATTAACACTTGAAAAACACAGGAGCTGTAATTTATTTCGAACGGACCATTAAGTACCCGATCATATGAAATCGAATATTTCTGGCTTAGTGGTTAGTTACTATGCAAGGCACATCGGAGTGAGCATAGCCATAGCTATGTAATCGCAGATGTAACGCCGTACGACTGCATGGATGCAGGAGATAGAGCAACGCAGGAGCAAGTTGCCGAGAGTGGCTGCCCACTAAGCCAGAAAATATGGTTTCATATGGTTGGGTACTTAAAGACAAAGAAAAGAAATAACGTCTACTGCAAAAGCATCCTGACACGCTAACAGCCATCTAAAACTGGTGTTTTTATAAACCTTTGAGATTACTATCGTTTTCAGAATAATCCATGGGAAGTTAGATTAAGATGTATAAGATCCCCAAAAAAATGTCTGGCATTCTGCTCAATGGTCATGGCGGGTTTGAGAGCCAAGCATTCAACGACAATATTCCTGTACCAACACCCGGTCACCATGAAGTGCTGATTCGTGTTCATGCCGCGGGTGTGAACAACACCGATATCAATACTCGAATCGGCTGGTATTCAAAGTCCGATGGCAGCAGTGAAGATGCCGGCTGGTCTGGAAACGCACTCAAATTCCCGCGTATTCAAGGTGCGGATATCTGTGGCGTTATTGTTGCTGTCGGAGAAGGCGTTGATGAAAGCCGCATCGGCGAGCGAGTACTTGTGGAACCGTGCTTTCGCGAAAAAGAAGGCAAGGCTCTGGATCATTTTTGGTACATAGGCTCAGAGTGTGATGGCGGTTTTGCCGACTACACCGTTGCGCCATCAAATCATACCTATTCAATTAACTCACCACTGTCTGATATTCAACTGGCTTCTTTTCCCTGTTCATACTCCACAGCAGAAAACCTGCTCACCAAACCGAATGTTAAGTCCAGCGACACGGTTCTGATAACCGGTGCTTCTGGCGGTGTGGGCTCCGCTGCCATTCAGCTGGCGAAAGCCAGAGGGGCAAAAGTGATCGCAGTGACCAGCCCGGCAAAATCAGAAGAGCTGATGAAGCTGGGAGCAGACCAAACGGTTTCCCGTTCAGAAAACATGATTGAAGCCTTGGGCAAAGACAGCGTTGATGTCGTTATTGATCTGGTTGCCGGGGAACACTGGGGAGATCTGCTGGAAGTCATGAAACCCGGCGGCCGATATGCGGTGGCGGGCGCTATTGGTGGCCCAATGGTGCAACTGGATATCCGCACACTGTACCTGAAGGATTTGAGCTTTTTCGGTTGCACACAACTGGCGCCAGAGGTTTTTGCCAATCTTGTACACCATATCGAAGCCGGCAATATCAAACCGCTGGTCGCGCATTCATTCCCTTTAAAAGAAATTGATACTGCTCAAACACTGTTTCTTGAGAAAAAGCACACCGGTAAAATCGTACTCTCGGTAAAAGATAGCCATTAGAACAATCACCTCTGCCAGAATCTGGCAGAGGGTTTCTCATACCAGAATGCCAACAACATTCGATAACGGTCAGTTTATGCTGGGATAGCCCCGTGGTTATTCCCTATCAGCAGAGAGTGATACCAACTCTGTACCTATAGACAGGTAAATAGTAGGGTATTTTAAAAATATAACGGGTTAACAACATGCCGTACTTTATTCGCCCTTCGCGCCCAGAAGACACCGAACAACTTTGGTGGATCTATCAAAGCGCCATCCAAACATTGGGCAAACCTTATTACCGGAACGATCAACTTCAAGCCTGGTCTGGCAGCTTTTCCACTCAATCTGATTTTAATGACTGGCTCGCAAAATCCTCAATTTTTGTTGTGGAAAATGCTGGAATTCCTTTTGGCTTTGCTGGATTTGAAGGCGCTAATGAAGAGAATGGCCGAATTTCTTCACTGTTTGTTCACCCTGAGTACGGCAGGAAAGGTATTGCATCCATGTTACTAGAGCATTTGATGAATCAATTGAAAGATACAGGAAAAACGCTTCTCACCACTGCAGCCTCAGAGCTCTCAAAGCCTCTATTTGAGAAATTCGGTTTTACGGTTAGAGAGATAGAAACCAATACCCTTAGCGGTATAGAGATATCCCGTTACGCGATGGAGTGTCGTCTGATAAGATGACCCACAGATATCTCTGAAGAGCCTAAAAACAAAATAATCAGGTTGTACTGTGTCGGCTTATTTATCCGGTTTCTCTCTAGGCCTTTCCCTTATTCTTGCGATCGGATCTCAAAATGCTTTCGTTATAAAGCAGGGGATAAAAAAACACTATGTATTGTTAATCTGCCTGCTGTGTGCGACTTCTGACGCATTATTAATTGCATTGGGCGTTGCTGGCTTTGGCGCAGTTGTGCAGGAATTCCCACAAATCGAAACCTTCGCTCGATACGGTGGTGCTGCTTTTCTGCTGTTTTATGGTTTGCTTAGTTTTCACTCTGCTTTTACCAAATCCCATTCTTTAGAAGACAGCACCGTCTCTGCAGGATCTGTATGGAAGACAGCTGCCGCTTGCTTGGCATTCACTTGGCTAAACCCACATGTTTACTTGGATACTGTCGTATTGCTGGGTTCTATCTCAACCCAATTCGAAGGTGAACAGCTTCAATTTGGTCTGGGTGCTATGACCGCTTCATTCTGCTTTTTCTTCAGTCTTGGGTATGGCGCACGATTACTGTCTCCTTTATTCAAGAAACCAATTGCATGGAAGATATTGGAAGTTTTTGTTGGGCTTACTATGCTCACCATTGCCGCTTCGCTGGCTATATTTTAAGCTTGAATCGACAACAGATTAACTCCTAACTTCTTCCGAGATTATCGCAAAACCCCAAACATCTCGTTCCCATGCTTCGAGGGTGTCGCAAAACTCCAGAAACCTCGTTCCCATGCTTCGCGTGGGAATGCATATCATCAAATATTCAAAGAAATAGATGTATGTGGTTTTGCGACAAACCAGAAGCTTAATCAACATTTCTTGTATTGATGGGCAACATAGGAAAAATAACCAAAGGTCCGGTCTCGCCAAATCGCTGTCTTCCCCACCACCAGCTCAATATCTTATCGTTTCTTCCATATAAGTGATTTCCGAAATCGAACAAATATACCAGAAAATCCCATCTAAAATAGTGCCTTACCATAAAATTACACCAATTATTAATAATTGCTTGGAACTTGTTTCTGAAAAATGTTTCTAAGGAGTAAGGGAACAGGATATGCGAATCGGTTTTAACTGACTTTGGAGAGCGTATGCATCAGAAGAATCTAGCCCCGCAGATAGTAATAGCTCTGACACTGGGAGTTCTGTCAGGCTGTTTCATACAGCTGTTTACCTCTCCAGAAGGGGTAGCACAAACTTATTTAGTCCACGGCCTGTTTCATGCGGTCGGAAGTATGTTCGTGGCCATGATCAAAATGCTGGTTGTGCCTTTGATCTTTATTTCCATTGTTCATGCCGTCTGCAGTTTGAATGACATCGCTCAGGTCGGGAAGCTCGGTGCCAAGACCTTTGGTATTTATATCACCAATACCATACTGGCGATTATTTCAACTATTGTTATTGCCTTGATCATTGCCCCAGGCTCCAGCGCCAATCTCGGTTATATTGCAAACGCCGCACAAACAAGCGACGCCGAGCTACCTTCAATATTAAATATGATCATCAACATTGTACCTGTAAACCCGTTTCAGGCGGTGGTTGAAGGTAATATTCTCCAGATTCTCTTCATCGCCATCATGACTGGTATTGCTATCAAAAAGCTGGAGAATCACGAGACACACAGCGTCAGCAATGCATTTTCACTGGCTAACAGCGTCATGATGAAGCTGATTGGCATGGTCATGAGCCTTGCTCCGATAGGTGTATTCTTCCTCACTGCAAAACTAGCAGCCACTCTTAATGGTGCCAGTATTCTTAGTGTTCTTTCCTATGTGGCAACAGGCATTGCCGTCATGTGTCTTTGGTTGTATGTGATTTATCCAGTAGTGGTTGGTCTGGTTCTGAAAAAATCGCCTACATTCTTTATTCAGAATACCAAAGAACAGGTCATGTTTGCCGTCTCCACTGCCAGCTCTAATGCCTCAATCCCAATCACCTACCAGACACTGACCAACAAATTCAAAATCTCTGAAGCCATTGCCAGCTTCACCGTCCCTCTTGGCGCCACCATCAATATGTCTGGCTCTGCTATTTACATGAGTGTGGCCGCTATTTTTGTTGCCAATGCCTGGAATGTAGATCTGACAATCGTTGAGCTGGTCACTATGGGTTTCACAATACTGCTGCTGGCGATTGCTACCGGCGGTGTTCCTGCCGGTGCCGCTGTGTCTACTGGTGTATTACTGCAGACCATGGGTTTGCCTATGGAAGCCATGGCCATCATTCTCGCCACAGACCGTATTATGGATGCAGGGTGCACCGTGGTGAATGTAGTGGGTAACACGGTAGCAGGCATTTTCTGTTCAATGGGAGAGCCTGAAATCGTGGAAGAAACATCCGGTAACGAAGCCGAAATACAAAGCAGGCCGGATTTTTGCTAAAAAGACACCGGGAAAGCTGGTATATTCTGCCAGTTATTTCGCGATTGGGTATAGACCATGCATAGATTTCACGGCCTGTACGGTGTCACCGACAGTCAGCTTCAGCCCGATGACAGAATTCTGATCGAAACGGTGGAACAGGCCTTAGCCGGCGGAATGAAGGTACTTCAGTACCGCGATAAAAGCCTGGATGCCGGTAAGCGGCTTCGTCAGGCTGGCGCCCTGAAAGTGCTCTGCCACCAGCATCAAGCCCTTCTGATCATTAATGATGATATTGAGCTGGCATTGGACGTTGAAGCAGACGGCGTTCACCTTGGCCAACAAGATGAAAGCATTGCTCTGGCCAGAGAAAAGCTGGGCGACTACGCCATCATAGGTGTCAGCTGCGAGAACTCTCTGGATAAAGCCAGAATCGCTACTGAACAAGGCGCAAGCTATATTGCCTTCGGAAAATTCTTCCCTTCCCGTACCAAGCCTGATGCTAAAAGTGCAGAGCTTTCCATCATTACCGAAGCAAAAACACAGTTTGATATTCCCGTTGTTGCCATTGGTGGAATCACTGTTGACAATGCCCCCCAAGTTATTGCTGCTGGCACAGACATGGTAGCCGTGGTCAATAACCTGTTTGCAGCCCAGAACATCAGAGAACGTTCAGAGCAATTTATCAGACTGTTTAATAAACAACCTGCTTAAGCGATTCCACTAACAGAATAAAGGATGATCCAGATGTCTCGCTCAGAAGACCTGTTTGCAGACGCCCAGACTGTAATTCCCGGAGGTGTAAACTCTCCGGTAAGAGCCTTCAAAGGTGTTGGGGGCAAGCCCATCTTCTTTAAAAAAGCCCGGGGCGCTCATCTCCACGATGTGGATGGCAAAGAGTACATCGACTACATCGGTTCCTGGGGCCCGATGATTCTTGGCCATAACCACCCTGATGTGATTGCCGCCGTCCGTGATCAGGCGTTGGCAGGGCTGAGCTTTGGCGCACCCACTGAGCTGGAAACGCGGCTGGCCAAAATGGTTCGTGACATGGTGCCGTCCATGGAGCTGCTGCGTATGGTCAACTCGGGTACTGAAGCCACCATGAGTGCCATCCGTCTGGCTCGTGGCTTTACTGGCCGGGATCGCATTGTCAAGTTTGAAGGCTGTTATCACGGTCACTCCGACTCCCTGCTGGTGAAAGCCGGTTCTGGCGCACTGACTCTTGGTGTTCCTAACTCACCCGGTGTGCCCGCAGTACTGGCAGAAAAAACCATTACGCTGTCTTATAACGACCTTTCTGAAGTGGAAGACACGTTCCGCCAGATGGGCGACGAGATTGCCTGCATTATCATCGAGCCTGTTGCTGGCAACATGAACTGCATCCCACCAGCCCCAGGGTTTCTGGAAGGCTTGAGAAAAATCTGCGATGAGTACGAAACGGTTCTGATTTTCGATGAAGTGATGACCGGCTTTCGTGTGGCATTAGGTGGCGCTCAAGAGTACTACGGTGTGAAACCCGATTTGACCACTCTGGGTAAAATCATCGGTGGTGGTTTACCCGTTGGCGCGTTTGGCGGCCGTAAAGAGATCATGGAACACTTGGCGCCTCTGGGTCCGGTTTATCAGGCGGGTACGCTTTCCGGTAATCCGCTGGCCATGGCTGCAGGCCTGGCCACGCTTGAAAACCTGTCCACCCACGGCTTCCATGAAACCCTGACTGAAAAAGCCGCCATCCTGCTGGCAGGGCTGAAAGAAAAAGCACAGGCAGCAGGCATTCCATTTACCACATCTCAGGTGGGTGGCATGTTTGGGCTGTTCTTCACAGAGCAGGAAACTGTCGACTGCTTTGCCAAAGTCATGGCTTGCGACGCTGATCGCTACGCCAAATTTTTCCATGCCATGCTGGATAATGGTGTTTACCTTGCGCCTTCTGCTTTCGAAGCCGGGTTTATTTCCATTGCCCATGGTCAGGCAGAGTTAGATGCCACTATCAATGCTGCAGAAAAGGCTTTTGCTAAACTCGCTTGACGCTTGATCATATAAACCCTTCGTCGCATTTTGTATAACATACGACGAAGGTAATTTAACAGTTAATGAACGTGTGGTTGTACCAACTTGCTAACAATGAGTTCTCTGGCGTTATCGGATGCTATTCTGGCTCTGGCCTGCCTGTTTGCCGTTTTTATGATGGCTCAGCAAAAAGCGTTTGCCGACCTTCATAAAGGTTCTGCAACCGCCGCACTGATTGGCTTTATATTAATGGGTCTTGCTTCCATTGTTGGCAGTTTGCGCTATGGTTTTTCCAATATCTGGGCATCACCCCATGAAATGCTGTCCAACGCTGCGATGTACATGGCACCCCCACTTATCGGCATTGCTACCATCTTGGGTGTTTCCACTAAAGCATGGAACAAACCCATCTGGGGAAAGCTGATCATCGGAATTTGTCTGATGTATGAAGTCTCCCGCTGGTATGGCATGGATATCATTTACCGCGACCTTCAGAACACCGTTTTACTGCTGATTATTGTGTATTCGGTGTTCCGCAACGCCATCGATAACAATGCGCGCTGGCTGGTGCTCACTGGTGTATCCAGCTATTTCATTGGTGCTCTGATTATTGGTACGGAAGGCACTCTGGCGGGGTATTTAAGGCTGGATTTATTCCGTTACCTGATCGGCCTTGGCAACTTGTTAATGGGCACAGGGCTTTATTTTGTGTTTAAGGATCGCACTAAACAAACGCTGTAAACCCCGCTAAAATGCGGGGTATTGTCATCAATCCCTTGCCGGCAGATGAGGCATCACAGGAAAAGGTCGAACATTATCGCCCTTTGCTTCAGACACCTTACCGGCGCCCTCTTTCTCCACTTCATCGATCCGAATAATGGTATTCAGTGGAATATAGCTGCGCTTAACGCCTTCAAAAGCAGCCTTCAGTTTTTCTTCGCCCGGATCAACCAACAGCTGGCTGCGCTCACCAAAGACAAACTCTTCTACTTCAATAAAACCCCACAGCTCACTTTGAAAAATCTGCCGTGCATAAATCTCAAACACTTCGCCCTGGTTTTGGAAGATTACTTTGAATATTGGGGTTTTCAACATATATCGCTATTACCAGTCAAGCCCTGCCATAACAGAACAGAAAAAGGGGAATAATAATAACACAAAGGACAAACTCCAGAAGCGAATAAAAAAGTAGGTATTTAATGACCTTTCTACTCAGTAATAACGTGCCTTACTGCTATGCATAGCAGCCCTGCCCATTATGTTAGCTGCACTTACCTGGTTGTTAGCGATTTCTACAACAAATTCCTCTATCTTTTTACCTAAATTCAGCAGTTGGATGCGGTTTTTCTGGAAAATTTCAGCGTTCTTAGCAAGGCGCGTCATGCGACCAATGGCCGTAGTCCTTGGCAAATGACGCAACGCAACGCAGCGGAGGGCGCTGAAATTTTTCAGAAAACCGCAGAGCGTTATCTCAGGTCACCCAAAAGGTGAACAGCCAATTCTGCGTAGAGCTTTTATTCCTGAAGCCTACAGAGAATTTCAAGCGGCCAACTGCTGAATTTAGGTTTAAACAGGCAAAAGAAATAATCACAAACGGCTCTGCTCGCAGCAATAGTGGAAGGCTCGATTTTTACCATTATCCCGAGGTGCGGATAGGCATCTGAGTTATTTCAATGATTTTTCCACTACATTCTGAAACAGTGCCATCAGAAACGCTTACGGAGAAAGGAGAACCCCAATGCATCCCATTAACACATCATCAACAGCGAATGAAACCAATCAGACCAATTTACCAGCCCCCGACCTTCAGGCTAATACAACTCAGGAGAGATATACGCCAGAGCCGGCACCTGGATCAGGTCCGGAGATAAGAAATCTCTCCGATCGGGACGCTGCCGGTTGTACCCGCACCACGCCTTCTAGCTCGGGTGCCCTGGATCAAAGCGTCAAGCTTACAGCTGACGATTTCAAGAAAATGATGCGCGAGAATACCTTTTCTACTGGGGTTATTTATGAGGTAGACGGAAAAATTACTATAGCGTCTGAAAAGGATTCCATTGTATTCCCGGAAAAACTGTCATGTTCCAAACTCAAAGTGAACAGAGCATCAAATGTTCAGAAACTACCAAAAGTGCTCAAAGCCAACTCCCAGCTTGATATCTTGAACTGTCCAACCATTAATTTTACTGGCACAGAAGAACTGTTGAGTAGTGACATTCATATTGCTTGCTGTGAAGCTGTAACGACCCTTCCGGACTCGCTCAACTCCCATAATGTGACGCTGCGCCAATGCAAAAATCTGAAACAATTTCCCAAAAAGCGATTATGCATCTACGACCGTCTCGAGATTTCAGGATGCCATGAAATTAAAAGCTTGCCTTATAACCACTACAAGTATTTACAAGACAATAATGTTCAAAACCCTGAAGGCACGGCCTCGTATAACATGAGGCACAATGAAACACATGAAGGTAATTTTATTTCAGGGGAAATAGAATTGAATAACTGTTCTGGTTTAACACACCTGCCAGATGGTTTTTCTACCCCGGACGATTTAATGATTAAATCTTGCAGAAACCTTGATTCATTGCCGGACGATTTGGATGTGGATGGCCAGCTTTTTCTTTCAGACATTCCCCTTCAAACCTTGCCTCGCCACCTAAAACTCGGAAGGAATCTCATACTTCGTAATGTGCCCAACCTCACAGCCTTACCCAATAATATCTTTGATCTGGGCCCTGGGAAATATGGGGAACGAACCATCAGCCTGGAGAACACCGGGCTTTCAACCGAGATCCTGGAAAATCTGCAAACTATTGATGCGCCGGGTATCCGATTTCAGATTTCCATGCCACACAGCAAACCTGTTGAAACCTTTGATAATCTGCATACCGCCTGGAAATTCTGGGCAGCTCACGCCGATGTAAAGACTGACTGCCCTCTGCTAGAACTCAAGCAAGATGAAATAAAGAGTCTGCGCGACTACCTTAGTCAGCTGACCTCTACCCGGGAATTTACCAACGTAAAAACTAAAAACCCGCTTGCAGTGCGAGTGATCAACCTCATAGAAGCACTGGCCAAGGGTGGCGAAAAGTTTAAAAATGCTGTCATTTATCAAGTCTTTAGTGCTCAGGCTTCATGTACTGACCGGGCGATTCTGGGCATGGATGAAATCGAAACGTTTATACAGGAAACCAAAGCTGAACAAGACGCTCTGAATAATGATAATCCAATCTCACTTCGCACATTTGCGCGCCAGAAGATGCTATTAACTCATGTAAACCAGCTTGCACGGGAGCATATGAAAACGCTGAAGGCCGTCGATGAGGTCGAAGTGGAACTCGCATTTCAAATTGGCCTGCGCGAGAAGCTTGGCCTTCCCGGCAATACCAGTCAGATGAAATACAGGCGTCTTTCGGGTGTATCCGACGAAGATATCGAAAAAGCCTACACCACCGTTACTCAGCATTGTGATGAGAAAGCCTTCGAAGCCTTCCTCAAAACCTACACACCCTGGCAAAAATATCAGCGAATGAAATCAACGCCTGGTTTTTCGTCACTGGTCGCGCTTAAAACTGAAAATATCGGAAGTTGCCAACTGACACATGTTAACAGTGACCAGATGGTGCTTCTCGGTGGAAAACAGCTAAGTTATGAATGCCTTCAAAGTCAGTACATGAATACTGGTCGCAACCCATACACAAACCAGCCTCTGGACTGGACAACAGTGAAACGCCTGGAAAAAACTGTGGAATAGACCGCAGTCTTTTTCCTGTTTCCGAGGGACACTGTGACTATCATACTGTCAGTCTGACGGCTATAATGCTCGGTTTATTAACAGCAGGCTTAACCTCAACGGTAGGTTTGAGCCTGATCGGAGTTCTGCGTCTTAGTTTATTCAGGCTCCCGAGCACAGGCCAGTAAAGTGTGACATGAGCAAAAAACTGTATATCAAAACCCACGGTTGTCAGATGAACGAGTACGATTCAGCCCGTATGGCAGATCTGCTCGGCGAAACCCATACTCTGGAGCTGACAGACAATCCTGAAGAGGCCGATGTACTGCTGGTCAACACCTGCTCTGTGCGGGAAAAAGCCCAGGAGAAACTCTTTCACCAGCTGGGCCGCTGGCGCAAACTGAAAGAAAAGAATCCGGACCTGATCATTGGTGTGGGCGGCTGCGTTGCCAGTCAGGAAGGGGAAGAAATTCGCAAGCGCGCACCCCAGGTAGACGTGGTCTTTGGTCCACAAACCCTGCATCGCCTGCCGGATATGATTGATGCAACACAATCCAATCAAATCCCCGTGGTAGACGTCACCTTCCCGGAAATCGAGAAGTTTGACCGCCTGCCAGAGCCCAGTGTGGACGGCCCAAGCGCCTTCGTATCCATTATGGAAGGCTGCGACAAATACTGCACTTACTGCATCGTTCCCTACACCCGCGGTGCCGAAATCAGCCGCCCTATGGATGATGTCATCGCTGAATGTTTTGGCCTGGCGGAAAAAGGCGTTCGGGAAATCAACCTGCTGGGGCAGAACGTTAATGCCTTCCGTGGTGAAAAGCACGACGGCTCTTTTTGCGATCTGGCGGAACTGATCACCGTCGTTGCTGCCATTGATGGCATCGATCGAATCCGCTTCACCACCTCACACCCTCTTGAGTTCTCCGACAGCCTGGTCAACGTCTATGCCGAAGTCCCTGAACTGGTGAGTCATCTGCACCTGCCAGTGCAAAGTGGTTCTAATCGTATTCTGCAGTTGATGAAGCGGGAACACACTTCTGATGATTACCTGAGAAAAATCCGCCAGCTGCTGACCATTCGTCCAGACTTGCGTATTTCTTCCGACTTTATCGTCGGCTTCCCCGGCGAAACCGATCAGGACTTCGAAGACACCATGAACCTCATTGCCGAAGTGGGCTTCGACGCTTCCTTCAGTTTTATCTACAGCAAGCGTCCGGGCACTCCCGCTTCTGATATGCCTGATGATGTATCTGAACAAACCAAAAAGCAGCGTCTGGCGATTCTGCAGGATCGAATCAATCAGCAGGTAGCTCAGATCAGCCGCCGACTGGTTGGTAGCACCCAGAAGATTCTGGTGACGGGTTACTCTAAAAAAGACCCGGGCCAACTCTCTGGTCGCACAGAGTGCAACCGAGTGGTGAACTTCCAGTGCACCGATCCGCGCCTGATTGGTCGTTTTGCCGATGTGGAAGTTGTTGAAGCACTGCCACACTCCCTGCGTGGAACTTTGATTCGCTCCGAATTGGAAAGTGCTGCGTAACAAAAGCCTAAACAGGTGTTTTTATCGATTTGATATTCGACCAAATCGATAAAAACACCTGACTCAAGCCCTTTCTTCGTGCACTTACCTATTTGGACAAAATTCTATCAAAGACCACCAAATCATTAACCCCGGCAGCTTTACCTTCTCGATTTGGCTTAACGGTAAACCCGAAGCACCTTCTATTTGAACTCAACTTGAACTCCCAAATTTTCCAATTTTTGTGCATAAAGCATTTATAGCCAGTGGCACCGGTTTCATGGGAAGCATATCGTCCTGACTCATGAATTTCTCCTATTTTCTTAATATCCGCATCTGATATTTTACTTTTCCCATTAGCCAAGTTGTTTAGATCACAATAAGCATGGGCCAAAATATGCTTGTTTTTACTATAAATTGGCTTGATACATTGGTGTCCCCAGGGAATCTCTTCATTCCATGGGTAATCTGGAATACTGTTTTTGCTTAACAAAACCTGCTTGGCCTTGTCCAAAAATGAACCTGCTTCAGATGCCTTATTCCCATTCTCCTCTCGCTTTTTTGCTCTTCTTTCATTTTTTGACAACTTCGGATATCGATAATACCTTTTACTAAAGTCATTCTCATTGTGCTCATGCCAACCACTTGGGAAAGTCTGAAAGGAATGATTCTCCTCCGGCAAATCGAATTTTTTATGAGAGAGTCTTGATATTACTGCAGCTTTTTCACACTGTATCATCTGCTCTTTGAGATTGTGTAAAGCCAGCGCTCTCTGCTTTGCGATTTTTTGAATAATCTGCCCGGTGTTAATTTCAACTCTTCGCCTTCGGTAACTCTGATACTTCTTCGGCGTTGTGGCCGCAACGGCTAAAGTCACGCCCAAAGCCGCCAATGCTCCAATATATACAGTTGACGCAGTTTTAAGCGCTTTCATGCCAAATGAATTGCGATTCGCCTCCACCTCTTTCTGACGGGCTTCCACCTGATCTCTGATCACTCTAGCTCGATCTATTTTTTCCTGTTTCTTACAATGCTGCTCAGACTCTTTATTCTGAGCCGCCTCTCGGGCAAGGCAAGCACGCTGCAGGTCGCCAAAATGTTTTTCAAACTCATCCTCAAAAGCTTGCAGCTTCTTCCATTGTTGTTTCAACAGTTTTTTTGGTTCTTTGTGTTTAGATAAATCAACCACCCCGGTAGAGTCCTTGGGTAACACTATCTTTTTATCCCCTTCAATCGGAGCTCCAACGTCGTCTGATTGAATGTTATGATTTAAATCATTATCAAAATTTACGCCAAAGATCTTTCCTGCAACGCGAAGGCGTTCTTTCGCCGTTAGCAAATCCGGATACATCGTGCCTGCAATCGCCCTCAAGGACTCAATGAAACCAGCCTCAGAAGCCTCAAACTGCTTTGCAAACTCATCATAGTTTCCCGTAGTTTTTTGATATACCAATATCGACTTTAGAGCGCCCCACTGCGCTTCTGCTTCATCAATCAGCCCTTGGAAGCAGGGGGTTTGTGAACGCCAATAATTATAATGTGGCTGCATAGTCAGTTTGCCGGTGCCCTGGTCATATTCCAGGCGGCCAAATAGTTTACCACCTCCGTCATTGTCGCTATCAATGGACTTCTGCACCGAGCTTATCCAATGATACAACTGCTTTAGTGCCTTTTCCTTTTCGGAAAAAGACTTATAAGCCAGGGGAACAGAAACTGTTGAGGTTTGTCGTAAACCAAATGACACTTCCACTTCATCGGATTTCTTGAAAGCCCTTTTTACATTTTGTTCAGGGCCAATCTGCTCAAGCAATGTAGGAAGCGGACAGGCTCTATTCTTACCTTTAACTGACTGATGCCGGCTCATTTTCTCTGGTAAAGACCCTATGGCCTTTGCGTTACTCTGAACTCGCTCTGGCAATGCCATAGGATATGTCATGTTATTCAGGCCACAGATTCCACTATCAAAACGATTGCTCTGAGGGAAACTGTTTGAATATCGTTGTAAAGTCGTTTGTGAGGATGCACTGCTGGCTCCACCTTGAGAAAGGTTCGGCATTACGCTGAGAACACAAACAAACTTTTGCAATAACGTCATTTCTGAGAATGCCCGGAATCGACCAACGTCAGAATTTACTGCTTTGATAAACGATGGAGTCGGTTGACTAGCTGTCTTAGCCACACTTCGTCCATTTAGGCTTGTCTCAGATTTTCTGGCTTTTTTGGCCCGCTTTTTATTCGAGACTCTTGTACTTGCATTCGGACAATCATGACTGGACTCATTATAGGGTTTATAATCCAAACCCATCTCATAGCTGCCTCTATGTCCATTTACTCCCGGCACTGAAAACCTCCCTAATGTAGCAATAGAGCCAACAGTAATTGGCGAAATATCTACAGTTAATGATTGTTTTCCGGTAATAAAGTTCCATTTTTTATATTTATCTTTTCCTCTCAGGAAAATCTTTGTCACACTCCTTCTTATTTACCCGCCAAAAGCGACCCTGTAACATAGCCATATTGACGTAGAGGCCAGACACAGACTTTGAATACAGACACTCACCAGGAACCCTCCCAACATATCTGCCGTTTCTCTCTTGAACCCGACGAACCATTGCGTTTTGCCGAGCTCTGTGGGCAATTCAATCAGCACCTTAAGCAAATCGAAGAACGTCTGGGGGTTTCTATACGCCACCGGGGTAATAGTTTTGCCGTGCACGGTGAAAACGCCGAGGTTGCCGGAGAAATTCTCAAGCGCCTGTTCAGAGAAACCGGCAAAGATGAACCTTTGAGCCCTAACACCGTTCACCTGTTTTTGCAGGAATCCGCTGTTGAATGGATTCACGAAGAACCCGAAGACAAACTGATTTCCCTGCGTACCCGCAAAGGTTTGATCACCCCTCGTGGTCCCAACCAGCAGAACTACGTTAAATCCATTCTGCAGCACGATATCAATTTTGGTATTGGTCCTGCCGGTACGGGTAAAACCTATCTGGCCGTTGCCGCGGCAGTACAGGCGTTAGAAGAAGAACAGATTCGCCGTATTCTGTTGGTTCGCCCAGCGGTGGAAGCCGGCGAAAAACTGGGTTTCCTACCGGGTGATCTGTCCCAGAAAATCGACCCTTACCTGCGACCTCTTTACGATGCATTGTATGAAATGCTTGGCTTTGAACGGGTTGACCGGCTTATTGAAAAGAACGTGATTGAAGTTGCGCCATTGGCCTATATGCGCGGGCGCACTCTGAACAACTCGTTTATTATTCTGGATGAATCCCAGAACACCACGCAGGAACAAATGAAAATGTTTCTGACCCGAATAGGTTTTGGCTCCACCGCGGTGATTACCGGTGACATTACCCAGATCGACCTGCCTAAATCGACCCAGTCCGGCCTGAAAAGTGCCATTGAGGTTCTGAAAGGCGTCGAGGGTATTGGCTTTACCTGGTTCTCGGCAAAAGACGTCGTCCGTCACCCAATCGTACAACGCATTGTGCAAGCCTATGATCGTTACGATCAGAAAGTTCATGCAGAAAAAAACAAAACGCCGTTCCGTAAACCCGTTAATAAAGGCACTGAAGAATGACAACAGTGCACGTCGATATCATGATCAACAGTGCTTCCCAGCGCTTGCCGGATCAAAATCATCTGGAAAAATGGGCAGCAGCCGCAGTCACAGGCTGCCCAAAAAGCAGCCAGCGTGAAGAAGCTGAAATCAGCCTTTTAATTGTTGATGCTGAAGAAGGCGCAGAGCTGAATCGTCAGTGGCGAGGCAAAGAAGGGCCGACCAATGTATTGTCTTTTCCTTCTGACCTACCGCCAGAGCTTGAGCTGCCACTGTTAGGCGATCTTATTGTTTGTGCTCCGGTGGTCGAAAAAGAAGCCATGGAGCAGAAAAAAAGTCTCGATGCCCACTGGGCGCACATGATGGTTCATGGCACACTTCACCTGCTTGGCTATGATCATATAGTGGATCAGGAAGCAGAAGCGATGGAATCTCTCGAGACAGACATTCTGCGACAGCTTGGCTATCCTGATCCGTATCAGGATCATTAACTCAATCACTGCCAGACGACAATGGCACTTTTATGAAGAACGAGGGCAATGAGCGACGACCATTCGACGGATGACCATTCGTCAACCTCCTGGGTTGAAAAAATCACCGGGATGTTCAACCACGATCCCAAAGACCGCAGTGCACTGCTCACTATTTTGCGCGATGCCGGAACCCGGGGCATGCTGGATGATGAAGCACTGAGCATCATCGAAGGCGCCGTTCAGGTAGCAGACATGCAGGTTCGGGAAATCATGATTCCCCGTTCCCAGATGGTCTGCGTTGATGAGGATCAGAACCCTGCCGAATTTCTGCCACAGGTGATTGAGTCAGCTCACTCTCGTTTTCCCGTGATTGGCGACACCAAAGACGAAGTCATTGGCATTCTACTCGCCAAAGATCTGCTGCCGCTGATTCTTAACACTACCAGCAAGTTCAACATCAAGAACCACTTACGTCCGGCGACGTTTATTCCGGAAAGCAAGCGACTCAATGTTTTGCTGCGGGAATTCAGAACCAACCGCAACCATATGGCCATTGTCATTGATGAATTCGGTGGTGTGGCCGGTCTGGTGACCATTGAAGACGTTCTGGAGCAGATCGTCGGTGACATTGAAGATGAAACGGATGTGGATGAAGATTCTTACATCAAACCGGCGGATGATCTTGAACACTCCTTCATTGTAAAAGCCCTGACGCCCATTGAAGACTTCAATGAGCAGTTCATCACCAAGTTTCCGGATGACGAGTTTGACACTATCGGTGGCATCGTTATGCAAGAGTTTGGCCATATGCCAACCCGCAGTGAATCGGTAGAAATCTCCGGTTTCCGCTTTGATGTTTTAAACGCTGATGGTCGTCGTATTCGACTGCTGAGAGTCACGCCCTGCTAATGCCTCGCACCTTCTCTTCAATAAATGCTGTTCGTTACCTGCTGTCTCTGGCAGCAGGTGCTCTTATTCCCCTTGGCTTCAGCCCGTTTGATTACTGGCCGATTTCCATGCTGGCTGTGGGCGCTATTTTTCTACTCAGTAGAAACCTTCCCGTAAAAGTCACTGCACTGTGCGGTTTTGTTTTTGGGCTTGGCATGTTTGGCGCGGGAACATCCTGGGTATACGTCAGTATTCATGAATTTGGTGCTGCATCGCCTCTGCTGGCAGGGCTTTTAACCTCACTGTTTGTCGCCGGTGTTTCGGCGGCAATGATTCTACCGCTGTTCTGGATTTATGGTTGGTTAAACCAACGAAAAACCAATGCCGGCAATAAATTGCAACCCTGGCAGCAAGCACTTCTTTTTGCCGGACTGTGGGTACTGTTTGAATGGGTTCGCAGCTGGTTGTTTACCGGGTTCCCATGGCTATTGCTTGGCTACACCTTAATTGATACACCCTTTTCCGGGTTAGCACCTGTAACCGGAACTTACGGCCTCAGCCTGTTAATCACCGCTACGATTTGCCTGCTTGTTACGTTGCTGATTCCTAGCTCGCAGAAGAAACAGAACCTTTTGGCACTATTGCCATTTATGGCGTGTTGGGCTTTGGCCTGGTCACTATCATCTGTTCAGTGGACAGAGAAAACCGGCACTTTGTCGTTTAGTGCTGTGCAGGGAAATATTCCCCAGAGTTTAAAGTGGGATCCGCGTTATGTGCAATCCACTCTGAACACCTATATGGATTTGAGTGAGGACCACTGGGATCAGGATTTGGTGATTTGGCCCGAAAATGCCATTCCGCTTTTCTACAACCGTGCCAAAGGGTTAATGAACCAGCTGGACAGGCACGCCAAACAGAACAACAGCGCTCTGATTCTCGGCATGCCCGTAGATGACAACTCCGGTGATAGAACCCGCTATTACAACGGTATTCTGTCTATGGGCGCAGGTGAAGGTATGTACTTCAAACAACAGTTGGTGCCCTTTGGTGAATATGTACCGATGGAGTTTGCACTTCGCGGCTTGATTGATTTCTTCAATCTGCCCATGTCTGATTTCTCTAAGGGAAGCCCTGAACAGGAATTACTAAAAGCCGGAAACGCACAGATCGCACCTTACATTTGTTATGAAGTGGTTTATCCAGACTTTGCCGCCCAATTAGCAAACGACAGTGATCTTTTGATCACCATCAGCAATGACACTTGGTTTGGTCAATCCATTGGCCCGGTTCAGCATTTTCAGATTGCTCGCATGCGGGCGTTGGAAACCGGGCGATATATGATTCGTGCGACCAATGATGGTATTACGGCACTGATTAACGAGAAAGGTAAAGTGCTTGAAACCATTCCTCGATTTACCCAAGGCGTTCTGAGCTCAGAAGCTGAAACCCGATCAGGCAACACCTTGTTTATGGTCACAGGCTCATTACCAACATTACTTCTATGCTTATGCATGATCGGGTTAGCTCTGTTTATTAGAAGTATGCACCGTCAGGTAATATGACAAACGCATCACGATATCAAGAATGTGACCTCAAGGATGAATATTTGAACCCTGTACACGTGCTGACAGTTGCTTCTTGTTGTCCTTGTAGGTCTTATAAGCCTCATCAAGTGTTGAAAAAACTTCTTTCTTTTTGGCATCCTTTACATCAGTAGCTAAATCCATTTGATCAATACAATCACTGACCGCTGTTTGCACTTTTTCATACTCAGCATCAGTTTCCAGCGCTAAGCAATCCAAGGGTGTCATATCGTCATGATTAATCGCAGCCAGACTTTTACTTGCACCCTCTACCAACAATTTCGCAAATACTTGAAGCTTGTCATCTTTACCACTCCTTGCCACCTGATGAAGAGGTGTTTGTGCTTGGTCGGTCTGATGATTAAGAAGTACCTCATACCCTTCCCGACCACGGAACGTTTCACACAAATAGTTCAGAATATCGATTTGTTGGCTTGCCGCTAAGTTGAAGTAATTATTTCCAGTATTATTTACCCCACAGCCGATCATTCCTGTTGCATTCTCCTCAAAACCAAGCAGTGTTTTCAAAACACCCAATGAACCAGTAAAAATGGCTCCGTGCGCTGGCAAATCATTATTAGCCAACGGCATTTTTTTGCTTCCAACTTCAAAATGCAGCTCACTCTCATCAAGTTTATCAGTGCAATGACTGATAAACTTTTCAGGCTCTAGAATTGAGTACAACTTATTGATTAAATCAATCCGGGCATCCTCACTGACACCACAGGATATTGCTGCGAAAAACAGCGGTGTAAATCCATTTGGCGCTTTAAAATCCTTAAGCTCTTGATCAGTCCTCTCAGGATTCGCCAAATACTCCACAATATTCTTAGCTGCAGCTAATTTTTCAGCTAAAGGTCCGGATTCACTAAATTGTTTCAGATCCTCACTGCAGGCATGCATTTGATCCTCTGCCAGTGAGTCTAATCTGGATGTCGATGGTGGCGTCATTGGGGGAGTAATTGGGGGAGCCATATAAGAAAAGCCTCAGGTCAATATTAATGCACTACAAACAACCTGAGACTCTTTTAAAAATGGTTTAGTTCCTCAAAAAACGAAGATCGAATCTATAAGTTGGACAATCCAACAGTCAGTAAAGCTATCGATGTCAGATTCAAAGAAAAACAAAACCTAATAAAACCACCCCAAGTATCATTCGATAAACGACAAATGGCATCAAACCAATACGGTTAATAAATGATAAAAAACAAAAAACACAAACCCAGGCACTAATGGCTGAAACCACTGTTCCCATAGCGAGCGTATTCCAATCCACCGGCACCGTGCTTTTTACCAGATCCAATAAAAGCAAACTGCCTGCACCTACAATGACTGGAATGGATAACAGAAAAGAAAAACGGGCAGCAGCGTCACGAGTAAAGCCCATCATCAATGCCGCAGTCATGGTAATACCAGAACGCGAGGTACCGGGAATCAGCGCCAGCGCCTGGGCAAAACCAATAAACATGGCTTGTTTAAATGACATTTTATCCAGCGGTTGAACATGAGTACCCTTCACATCCGCCCAACCCAGCAGTGCACCAAAGATCAGTGTAGTACCGGCGATGACAGCTACCGTCCGCATGGCATCGTCCAGCCCCATGCTTTTGAGTGCAAGACCAAAAACTACTGCAGGTAATGTGGCAAAAATCAGGTACCAACCCAAACGGCTGTTAAAGGTTGAGCCTTTGCCCACCAGTGATCCCAGCCAGTCCTTGGCGATGGCAAACAGGTCTTTCCAAAAATAAACAACGACTGCCGTTAGCGTACCCATATGAACGGCGACATCAAACGCCAGCCCCTGATCTGTCCAGCCAAAGAGTTGTGCCGGTAGAATCAGATGGCCAGAGCTTGAAATTGGCAAAAACTCGGTAATGCCCTGAATCAGGGCAAGAATGATCGTCTGAAATGCATCCATTATGTTGTCCTCTGCCTTAACGTTCCGACTTTTTCAGAGCCACTTTATCCCGAAGGTACACAGGCATGGCCTGCTCGGCGGGAAGTAATTTACCCATAGTAAAGTCGGCGATAGCCAGCAGGGCTATATCGTAGGCTCTTGGCCAGGTTTCCGTCAGGCAATCAAACACCGTTACCGGCATTTGCTCCCGAAAAGCCCAGCCGGTGCCAATGCCATACCATTGGGTATCAATTACCGGCGCAGAAACCAGCTCAGGAGCAATCACCTGCTCATCAAGCATAGGCATCATCAGGCCATTCTCTGCCTTATATGCGCCCCAGTAGACTTCGTTCATGCGGGCATCAATGGCGCTAAGTACGTGGGATGTTTTTTGTTCACGGTACGCCTGCTGTGCCAGAGCGGCCAGCGTGGACACCGGGATTACCGGCAAGTCGACGGCATAAGCCAGCCCTTGAGTCATGGCGGTAGCCACACGTAAACCAGTAAATGCACCAGGGCCGCGGCCAAAGGCAATGGCATCAAGCTGTTTCAGTGTAACCCCGGCTTTGGCCAGCAGTGACTCAACCATCGGCAACAGGTCACGACTGTGGCGACGGGGGGATAGCTCGAAGTGTTCAATCACTTCACCATCCAGATTCAGGGCAACAGAACAAGCTTCTGTGGCGGTATCCAGTGCAAGGATTTTCATGATGGTTTTTAAGTCTATCTGTTTAAAACAATCAAAAAAGCCGGCAGTGTATAAGCACCCAACCATATGAAATCATATTTTCTGACTTAGTGGTCAGCCACTCTGCGGCGTTACATCTACAATCACATAGCTACGGCTATGCTCACTCCGATGTGCCTTGCACAGTAACTAACCACTAAGCCAGAAATATGCGATTTCATATGATCGGGTACTTAACACTCCGGCTTTTCTTATTTAATCAAGAACCACTGGTTCTCAGGCAATTACCGGCTTCAGGGCATTCAGCACCTGCTGCTTGATATCAGTAACAGAACCTACACCTTCAATACGGCTGTAGCGGGTTTCACCGCCCATTTCCTGATAGAAAGCCACCAATGGTGCCGTCTGATCATGGTAAACACCCAGGCGCTTGCGAACGGTTGCTTCTTCATCATCCGCACGTTGAACCAGCGCTTCGCCGGTGACGTCGTCCTTACCTTCTTCTTTAGGTGGATTGAATACCACGTGGTAAGTACGGCCGCTTTCAGGATGCACGCGACGACCACTCATCCGCTTGACAATTTCTTCATCGGCAACAGCGATTTCAACCACGTGATCAATGGCAACACCCGCATCACGCAGGGCTTCAGCCTGAGGAATCGTGCGAGGGAAACCATCGAACAGAAAGCCATGTGCACAATCATTTTCAGTGATACGTTCTTTCACCAGCGCAATGATGATGTCGTCAGAAACCAAAGCTCCAGAGTCCATCACTGCCTTCACCTTTTTACCTAGCTCAGTACCATTCTTGATAGCAGAACGGAGCATATCGCCAGTAGATATCTGGGGAATCCCATACTGTTCCATGATAAATTGAGCCTGAGTCCCTTTACCGGCGCCCGGCGCACCCAGCAGAATTACGCGCATGAAAATCTCCTGTTGCCAGCCATCGAAGCCAATGCTTATGCCTGTTTTATGCTATAGGCATTTAGACAGCGTCTGGCCTGGATAATTCGCAAACTTCTAAAAAGCCGACAAGGATATACAGCCTGACGCCCGGTGACAAGCTTGGACTGTCTTACCTAAGACTACCCTTGCTGCCTTTCAACCACCACGCTTCCGATGGAGTAACCTGCACCAAAGGAGCAAATCACGCCTTTATCACCGGCATTTAGGTCCAGTGAATGCTTATGGAAAGCGATGATGGAGCCTGCAGAACTGGTATTAGCGTACTCATTTAGAATAACCGGTGCATCCTGTGCCGTAGGCTCACGCCCCAGTAGCTTGCGGGCGACCAGCTGGTTCATGTTCAGATTGGCCTGGTGAAGCCATAACCGGCTCATATCACTGGCAGTCAATTCCAAAGACTCAAGATGACCTGCGATGTGCTTCGCCACTTGCGGGCAGACTTCTTTAAACACCCTTCTACCGTTTTGGATAAACAGTTTGTCCAGCTTACCAACACCCTCTTCATCACCACGATTCAGGAAACCGAAGTTGTTGCGGATATTGTTGGAGAATTGAGTCCAAAGATGACAACCAACCACTTTGTAGCCGTCTTTACGACGAACCAGATCTTCACGCTCCAACAATACGGCTGTGCAAGCATCGCCGAAGATGAAGTGACTGTCCCGATCACGGAAATTCAGGTGACCAGAACAGATCTCCGGGTTCACCATCAACACCCGTTTTGCGGAACCGCTTTGAATGGCATCGGCTGCCGCTTTAATACCAAAGGTCGCCGATGAACAAGCCACATTCATATCGTAGCCATAACCATCGCAGCCCAGATAATGCTGAATCTCTACCGCAATGGCGGGATAAGCACGCTGAAGATTGGAGCAGGCAACGATAACCATATCGACTTCAGTGGCATCCACCTGCGCTTGCGCCAAGGCACCCCGAGCGGCATGAATGGCCATTTCACATTGAATGGACATCTGATCATTTGATCGATCAGGAATCCGGGGGATCATTCGCTGAGGATCAAGAACCCCATCCCGGTTGACAACATAGCGGCTGACAATGCCGGAAGCCTTTTCTATAAATTCACTGCTACTCTTTGCCAACGGCTCAACTTCACCAGCAGCAATGGCTTCACGGTTCAGATCGTTTTCCTGATCCACCCAGTTGTTGAATGCTTCAACCAACTCATCATTGCTGATTGACTCTGACGGGGTATAGAGCCCGGTACCACTAATCACTACGTCTGGCACAATAATTCCTTCCCATGCTTTATAGCTTTTATATTCCAGCATCTTATAGCAGGGCAAAAAGCAAGGGAACTTAATGCTGTCAAATAGTGTTCATATTTTTGCAACAATTTATTGCCCACTGTTACTACTTATTATTACCACTCAATGCTACCAAAGGCTCAGGCATATCCACCATCCAGTAGGCATAAAGTTCTTCCAGAAAGCCTTCTTTAGCCAGTGTCTCCATGCGGGCATCGAAAATCGCCACCAATGGTTTGTTGGCAGGGCTGTCATTGAACGACATGTAGTAATAGTCGCCGGTTTCAAACTCAGTCACTTCAAACCATACTTAAAGTGATCATTCACATCCCCACGAACTTTTATCGCCATGAAATCCATTATTTCAGCAACATGTCTGGGGTAAGTAGTTGGCCATTTGGAATCGAATATTTCTGGCTTGTTGACCAGGTTCTCTGCAAGGCGCAACGGCGGGAGCATAGCGAGCTATGTGACCAGAGTTGCAACGCAGTCAGAGGGCCTGATCAATGAGTCAGAAAATATGATTTCAGGTGGTTAACTACTTATGTTTGATTTTCTTTCACAAAACAAGTCAGCACCTGCAAAGTACATTCTTTAGGGAATTCCAACGCCCTTAAATCCAATAACATAGTGATAACTGATGTTACGCACTTTTAACGAAGGAATAAGGGCTGCAGAGCAATCGTCTCGTATGGAAACCTTTATGATTCGTAGGGGGTGCTTAACTCCGGCTGATAATACTTTTAAGCAGTTGGCCAAATGGAATCAAATATTTCTGGCTTGTTGATCAGGTTCTCTGCAAGGTGTAACGGCGGGAGCATAGCGAGCTATGTGACCAGAGTTGCAACGCAGTCAGAAGGTCTGATCAATGAGTCCGAAAATAGGTTTTCATATGATTGGGTACTTATGATCGGGCACTTAGAGTATCCATTCCACTGAATTGCTTGGTGACATAGATACTCAAAAATGAGAAAAATTCAGACACACGCTGACATTAAATTACCGTCCCCGACGCTTCCTTGAAGCATCTAACTCAATGCTCTCACCTCCCTGATTCCAATTCCCCGGCTCCTGCTCCTCAATCACTACCCAGACAGCATCCTGAAAACCGTCTTTGCCCACATCGGCTACCTTGACCAACAGTTCTGAAATACCATCCATCACTTCCTGCTTTTGAATCTCGTTAAACACGCCCTTAACCGTTTTTACAGAAACAAATGGCATATCAATAGACCTCATAGTATTAAGCCTCATACAGGGTAGTCTACTTAAAAAGGATCTGTGCTTTTCATTCCTTTAAGTACCCGATCATATGAAATCGAATATTTCTGGCTTAGTGGTTAGTTACTATGCAAGGCACATCGGAGTGAGCATAGCCGTAGCTATGTGATCGCAGATGTAACGCCGCACGACTGCATGGATGCAGGAGATAGCACCCAAGGGCATAAAAGCAACGCAGACAGAGGACCTGATAAATGAGTCAGAAAATATGATTTCAGGTGGTTAACTACTTACAATCATGCGGTGCAGTTTACGGGCAAACAGCATCATCAGAATGGCAACGCCAAGGGATATAACGCCCATGCGAGTGAAAAAATCACTGTAAATGGGCAAGGTATCAAGGGCGGTTAACACCTCATCGTCGTCCAATACCGTCATCCCCGCGACATGACCAGCAATGACCGAAGCTGCAGAACTGGTGAGAAACCAGATACCCATAATAAAGCCGTGAAGGCGTGAGGGTACAAGCTGGGCAATCATTGCCAACCCGAGACCACTGATCAATAACTCACCCATCGCTTGAAACAGATAACTCAGAACCAGCCAGGATGATGAAACAACACCCAGGTCATCCGCAAACTTTGCCGCAATGGGTAAAATGAGGAAGCTGAGCGAAGTACATAACATTCCAAGCGCAAATTTACCCGGCATACTCAAGCCGTGGCCATCCTGCTCAGTGCGATTATAAAGCCAGGCGAATATGGGGCTGACAACCATAATCCAGAATGGGTTTAAGGATTGAAAAGTGACTGGATTGATCGTAATGCCCAGCAACACTGGCTGCACATTTTGGATAGCAAAGAAATTCAGAGTGGTTGGCATCTGCATATACATGACATAAAACACCACGGCCTCCAGCATAAGCACCAGAACAACAATCATCTTTCGTCGATCATGCTCTTTTGCCACCAGAATTTCTTTTATGAATTTTATCAATGCGCCAGTGCCCACAACAGCGAGCAGGATATTTGCCATCATTAAATAATTCAGCACGAGAGCACTGCACGCACAGGCAATGATAATTGCAGCGTATAGCAATACATGTATTTTTAACGACACTGGGCTGAAATCGGGTTTAGACCCGTAATCAGACACACAGTGACGCATAAGGAAATAATTGCTGACAGCAATAAATAGTCCAATAGCACTGGCCAGAAAGCCCATACCCCAACCAAAATAGTCTGCTATGTAGGGAACCATGGTCATTGAAATAAAGGAACCAATGTTAATGGACATGTAATAAAGGGTAAAAGCGCCATCCAGACGACTGTCGCCTTCTGCATAACATTTAGCCAGTAAACTTGCAGGGTTGGCCTTGAATAACCCATTACCAACAGCAATAACACCAAGCGCCAGATAGACAATGGATTGATCATTCTTAGAGAACGCCATCATCAAGTAGCCAGCCATCATCACCAGCGCGCCAAGAACCATCGTTCTCTTGGCGCCAAACAGGTTGTCACCAATAAACCCGCCAACCGAGACAAAACCGAAAACCAGGGCGCTGAATGCACCAAACGTGATAAAGGCGTCGTCTTCATCAAGCCCAAGACTCTGTACCAGATACAGCGATAACAGCGCCTGCAGGCCGTAGTAGCCAAAGCGCTCCCACAGCTCGATAAAAAAGATTAAATAGAAAGGTTTGGGTTGTTTCAGGATATTAAACGACTGCGACATATTGGCTCCGGATAATGCTCGGGAAGCACTTTCGCTAATAAAAAGTTGGGCTAAGAGAGAGGAAGTGGCGTGTTGCTCAATAGAACGGATGATATGCAGTATAGTTCGATTGTCTAAACCGCATCTGACTAACAAGTAAAATGAACCGGTAACCAGTGAACAGCGGTTCATTCAGCCGTTTTTTTCACAATGTTATTTCTTTCCTATTGGCTCCCAATAAAGCGTGCCCAACAGAAAATCAAATACCGGCAACGTAATATTAAAGTTTGCCTCAGTCATTTTGTGGCGCTTGTGATGGAGAATATGAGTTTGACGCAGCTGCCGCCATCCAGGCACCAACAGAAAGCACTTCTCAGCTCGATCGCCACTGGGAATGTGGTAACTGAAGTGCATAACCTCATAGAACAGGTAGCCAGAAATAGCCGCTGCAGCGTACAAAAACGCAACGTTATCGTTGAGCAACCATGACAACAAAAATACCAATTCTGTTTTTAAATTATGGGCTGCGCAGCTATTTTGACCGACTGGATCTGCGTTGAAGTTCCTCGCCATAGCTACGGCTATGACTCATCTCTTCGCCTTTCCCAGTCGCCCAAAATAAATTGCTCGCTCCATAATTTAAAAACGCCATTGGTATAACCGCCAGGCAGGATCAAGCCAATAATAAATGCAAAAATCAGATAGACCGGAAACAATACAACCCGCCAGTCACGGACGCTTTGATAGTCCATGGCATCTTCCAGAAAGAAGGAGTGATGATCACCGGTATGGCGTTGATAAAACAACTTACCAATATTCGTTTTTTGATGACCAAGCCAGCGGTGAGCACAATACTCGGCGAAGTTAACAGCCAACATCGTGACAGGAAAAACGAACCACTCCAAAGTGGAAACAGACTGCAATTGAAAAAGGGAGAATATAATCACCAATAGACCAACGGCGACAACCGAAAACATATGCAGCCAGCCATTGTATCCGGGGGTGATTGCCAAACGGTAATTGGAACGAAATGCTTCCATTGCGGAATGGTTCATAAGATACCCTGACTTGTGTTCTTTTTATTGTCAGGCCATCTTATCTCGAAACGGTCGTGTATTTGAACCCAGTGGCCAGATAGCCGGCCACTGAGAACATAAACCATCAGCCGGTATTGCGCATACCTGCAGCAATACCTGCCATGGTCACCATTAATGCCTGCTCAAGGGCTTCACTCAGCTTTTCATCTTCATCAGAGCTCTCAGCACGAACTCGCTGCAGCAATTCTGCCTGCAAGAAGTTAAGAGGGTCGGTATAAGGATTTCGCAGAGCAATGGCCTCCCGGGTCTGAGGGTTGCCAGACATCAGTTCATCGCCACCTTTTAAATCCAAAAGAATACCAATGGCATCAGACAACATGTGACGTAAACGTTCGCCAAGGTAACGAAGGTTTTCTGGCACCAGTTGATCTTCATAGTATTTCGCCAGCTGGGCATCGGTTTTCATAAACACCATTTCCAGCATATCCAGACGAGCCTTGAAGAATGGCCAGTTGGTCATCATATCTTCGATGACGCCCCGGTTATCTTTTTCGATGGCGGTCGCCAGCGCCTGACCACAGCCTAACCAGGTAGGCAACATCAGTCGTATCTGCGTCCAGGCGAAAATCCATGGAATAGCCCGCAGACTTTCCACACCACCGTTGGGTTTACGTTTTGCCGGGCGAGAACCCAGCGGTAACTTACCCAATTCCAGTTCAGGGGTAACGGCTCGGAAATAAGGCACAAAATCCGGCTCTTCCCGCACAATGCCACGGTAAACCTTCACGGAATCTTCAGAGAGCTGATCCATCACATCCCGCCATTCCTGCTTAGGCGTTGGTGGTGGTAATAGCGTGGCTTCCAATGTCGCACTGGCATAAAGCATCAAGCTTTGAACGGCGACCTGAGGGAAGCCAAACTTGAAGCGAATCATTTCTCCCTGTTCAGTGACTCGCAGGCGATTATTCACAGAACCCGGAGGCTGAGAAAGAATCGCCGCATGTGCAGGGCCGCCACCACGGCCAATGGTACCGCCACGGCCGTGGAACAGTGTCAAACGAACACCCGCTTCCGTACACTCTTTGGTGACCGCCTCCATGGCGCGATATTGCGCCCAGGCTGCCGCCATCCAGCCGGCATCTTTTGCCGAGTCGGAATAACCAATCATCACCATCTGGCCGCCGTGGCAATAGCCGCGGTACCACGGTAAAGACAACAGGTGACGGATACATTCCTGGGCGTTATCCAAGTCATCCAGCGTTTCAAACAGGGGTGCGATGGGTATATCAAAATCCACACCACACTCTTTTAATAACAGCGCCACTGCCAGCACATCCGATGGCTTTTTCGCCATGGATATCACGTAACAGTTCAGTGCTTTCGCACCTTCGGCGGCAACCACACGACAGGTATCCAGCACTTCCTGCACATCGGCACTGGGCTTCCAGTTGTGGGGTAACAGTGGTCTTGGATTTTGCAGTTCTTTCAACAGGAAGCTCTGGCGCTCCAGCTCTTCCCAGTGTTCATAGTCACCCAGGCCGAGTGATTTAGTCAGCTCACTAAACACCTGCGTATGACGGCTGGACTCCTGACGGATATCCAGCTTAATCAACGTTAAGCCAAAGCAATGAGCTCTGCGCAACACATCCAACAGTGGGCCATCAGCGATAATACCAAGGCCACAACTGTGCAGCGATTCATAGCAAAGGCGCAAAGGCTTGATCAGATCGTCGTTATCAAACAGCACGCCAGCCGTTGGTAACTCATTGGCACTGCCATGACGAGCCAGCGCCCGTTCGCACCACTGCCGGGTGTGTTTCAGTTTTTCCCGCAGGTCTTTCAAAACCTCCCAATACGGTTCCAGAGAATCCCCTGCCAACTCACGCAGCTCATCGCTGCAATCGTTCATGGAGAGTTCGCTGATCAGCGGTTTTAAATCACGGAGATATAAGTCAGCGGCCATCCAACGGCTGAGCAACAATACTTCCCGGGTCACTTCTGACGTGACAAATGGGTTGCCGTCACGATCACCACCCATCCAGGAAGAAAAGTGCACCGGCACTGCATCAATTGGCAGGCGCTCACCAGTAAACGACTGAAGCTGTTCATCCATTTTGCGGACAAACTGTGGCACTGCAGACCAGAGCGAGTGTTCTATAGTAGCAAAGCCGCCCTTCGCTTCGTCTACTGGTGTTGGGCGCTTACTGCGGAATTCCCATGTGTGCCACGCTTGTGTGATCAGCTGGCGAATACGACCTTCCACCCGTTGCTGTTCACGTTCTGCCAGAGAAGGGTTGTCCAACTCATCCAGACATTGAAAAATCTGTTCGTATTTTTGAATCAGTGTACGACGGGTTACTTCTGTCGGGTGTGCCGTCAGCACCACCTCGATATCCAGTTCTGCGGCCTTATCGGCAATTTGCTGATCAGAAAAGCCTTTTTGCTTGAGGGCTTTCAGGAGTTCCTGAAAATGATCCGGCACGCAATAACTGTCTTCACACTCCCGGGACACCAGGTTGTACTGTTCAGCAATGTTGGTGAGATTCAGAAAGTGGCTGAAAGAACGTACGACGGGGGTCAGTTCGTTATCGGGCAGTTCGTGGAGCAGCTCCAGCAGTGCCTGCTGATCGGCGTTTTCAGAAGCATCGTGGCCTTCATCACTTCTGGCCGCTTTTGATAGTTGACGAATCGCTTCGATCTTATTGAAAAAAGCATCGCCTTTATGATCCCGGATAACATCCCCGAGCAGGGTACCCAGCATATTGACGTTTCGGCGTAGCGATGACGGACTCTCTGACATAGTTACTCGCCTATAAGTAGTTTTTCTTAGACCGCAGCCTATAACAGAAATTCAACAGAAAAAAGCAAAATCGCCGCACCACGAAAAACACCAGATTTCAACAGAAAAGAAAGGACAAAAGTCTCAAAACCCATCACCGAACCTCCGATAACAACAGTCTTTTTCTACAATCGTCTGTGCTCACCTGCACTCACGCTATTTACCGAAACGATAGTGCGAAATACTACGACTAACCCTGATTCTAACTTCCCTCCCTCCTCTATAAGCTTTTGAATATTGTGGATAAAACCCTTATCTGCTGGTTTTAGAGTGAACATCCCAGGGGGGAATGATGAAAACTGATGACCAGGAAAAGGTTTCGATTGGAGCCTATATTGCGCTGGCATTTGCTGTCGTGTTTTTTTCCGGACTGCTTAAGTCCACAGAGTGGTATGGCGTCTTTGACTTCACCACCCTTAACGGTGGCTTTGGTAAAGTATTGAAAGATGCCACCGGCGGCTTAACGACATTCCGTGGTGCTGGCGGTAGCGGCGCAGCCGACGGCTTCATGTTTGCCCTGGGTCTGGTGCCAACTGCCATGTTCGCACTGGGCATGATCAGCGTTCTGGAACACTTTGGCGCTCTGAAAGCAGCACGTAAAATGCTGACACCGCTTCTGCGCCCTCTGATGGGTATTCCTGGCTCTACTGGCCTGGCCATCATTGGCAGCCTTCAGTCTACTGACGTTGGCGCCGGCATCACCAAGTCGCTGTCCGACGAAGGTGAACTGAACGACACCGAAAAAGACATTTTTACCGCATTCCAGTTCTCTGGTGGTGCACTGATTGTGAACTTCTTTGGCTCCGGTGCGATCCTGTTCACCCTGTCCGACACCACAGGCGCCGCGGTGCCTGGCTCTATCGGCTTGGCTCTGATCGTTATGTTCATCTTCAAAATCGTTGGTGCCAACGTCATGCGCTTCTACCTGAAGACCATCGACAAGAAAGCCACTAAAGAAGTTACAGCTCAAGCTGCGGAGGCGAAATAATCATGAGCGCTGCACCAGAAAGTAAGAAAATGATTACTGACGTCTTCGTTGAAGGCGCTCGTAAAGGCTGGGGCATTGGGATTGGCAGTATCATCCCTAACATCATGATGGCTTTTATTATCATCAAGATTCTGTCCCTGACCGGCGCTCTGAACCTGCTGGCTGTGGTTTTTGGCCCGGTGATGGCAGTCTTCGGTGTTCCTGGTGAAGGCGCTGCGGTTCTGATGGCTGCGGTTATGTCCATGGGCGGCGCTGTGGGTGTTGCGGTTGGCCTGCTGAACGAAGGTGCTCTACACGCTCGTGATATCGCTATTCTGGCACCTGCTATTTACCTGATGGGTTCTACCATTCAATACGCTGGCCGTATTCTGGGTGTTGTTGGTACTGATGGTCGTCGTTATCCGATCATGTTCGGCATCTGTATTATGAACGCCCTGATGGCGATGTTTGTGATGAATATTCTGGTGTAATTTTTTATACCTCGTTATCATCCAATCAATAATAAAAGCCGGGCTCACTGCCCGGCTTTGTTGTTTTTAAAGGTTAACATCATGCAAGATACTGACGAATTCGAAAGCATTGCCTGCAACTGTGTAGAAGTGGGCACCGTCATTCGCGAAGACGACACTGTACTGACCATCAACCTCTCCGGCGTGAATGCGCACTTTGAGCTGGAAGGCTTGAAAGTAGAAGCCGCTAAAATTGGTTCCGGAAACTGCAAAGTCACGTCTGAGACCATTGACGAAAGTGGTCAAACGATCATTCGCGCCATGTTTGATTTTGACTGCACCGCTGAAAAGCTGATTTTTCAAATGAAGCATGCTTGAATTGCAGCTTCTATCTGAGCAGTCATTTTTGACTGCTCACAGAAATAAAAAATACTATTATGCCCAGACCTACCTGCCCGCGCTGTACCCGACCGCTCAACCAGTGCTTCTGCCAATCACTTAGGGAAGAAACGGCCTGCATGGATCTGGTGATTCTCCAGCACCCAACAGAAACTCGACACCCACTGAATACCGCCCGCATTCTTGAATTGGGTATTAAGAATTGCTCCATTTTCATCGGAGAGAATTTCGAGGACAACGCTGAGCTGCAGGCCGCATTGAAAGGACGAAAAACATATCTGTTATTTCCGGGTGACGACGCAATCACCAGTGAAGAAGCCCTTGAGCAGGGGAAACCTGAGGTACTTATTGTTTTAGACGGTACGTGGCGCAAAGCCAGGAAAATCTATTTTACCAATCTCTGGCTACAGGCATTACCCTGCATAGCGTTGAAGGATTTACCCGCGTCTAACTATCGAATTCGTAAAGCACCGGGCAAGGAATCACTGTCGACGCTAGAAGCAACGGTGGCACTGCTGCGAGAAGCGGGTAATGATTCACAGGCTCATGAACCATTACTCAATGCGTTCGATCAAATGATCAATCAGCAAATCAGTGCCATGGGGCAAAGCACTTATCAGAAGAACTACTCGAAAAGCGACCCAACTAAGGGAAGTCGCATTTAAGAAAATACCAGCACCCTGTCATTCTCGCGAAGGCGGGAATCCACAGCGCCAGTGGATCTCCGCCTTCGCGGAGATGACGATGGCAGGATCTTCCCTTCCACTTCCCTAACGCCACTTGATATTACAGCCCATACTCGGTTGCTGATTCTGGTTGATCGGCTTACCTTTTAGCAACGCTGTCATGGCTTCTCTCAAATCACTGCCACTCACCGGTTTACCATTACCCGGCTTTGAATCATCAAAGCGACCTCGGTAAACACACTTTAGATCACCATCAAAAAGGAAAAAATCCGGCGTGCATTCCGCTTTATAGGCTTTTGCCACTTCCTGAGATTCATCATAGAGATAAGGGAAACCATACGGTTTTTCCGCCATCAGCTCTGGTCGATCCTGTGGATAGTTCTCAGCATCGTTGGCACTGATGGCAACAATGCCCAGCTCTGTACCATAAAACTCTTTACCAAGCGCCACCAGCGCTTGCTCAAGATGAATTACAAAAGGGCAGTGGTTGCAGATAAACATCACCAGAAGCCCTTTTTCTCCAGCCACATCCTGCAATTTTGTCGGTAAGCCTGATAACACATCGGTAAGCTCAAATGCTGGTGCAGAAAAACCCAGCTCAACCATGGAAGAGGGTGTTAGTGACATATTTGGCTCCTGCGTGCGGTATTTAGAAACTCTGCTATTTTATATCTGCATCTAAAAATAACACTGTAAACAACTTGCGGGTATCTCAGTGCCCAGCACCTGAGGAAAAGCAAGAATGGGCAGAACCTGCTGTATTGATCCTCCAACAGCCATCAATGCGGCACTGGATCAATTCTGGCTAATGGGGTTCTCTGCCTGCTCTCTCAAACAGTTAGAAGAAGCAACCGGGATGAACCCGGGCAGCCTTTATTATCACTTTAAAAATAAGGAACAACTGTATTTGAGTGCCCTGTCTTATTACATTGATGAGCACCTTCAACCGCGAGTGAGCAAGTATCTGCACGACGCCGTGTCTTTGATTCAGCTTCGTCGTTTTTTCACCTCTGGCTACCGCCATAAAACCGAATTCAATTACCGTAACTGCTGTTTTCTGGTCTCTGCCAGCCATGAGAAACACTTACTGCCTGATGAGTCTGAAGATTTGATGCATAAGGGCGTAACAGTACTCACTGATGGTTTTACCGCCGTGTTAAGTAAGCCCATGTTTTCTGACGCCCTTCCAAAGAATAGTATTGAACCCTATGCCCACCAGCTTTTAGGGCTTTATTTAAGCATTCAAGTGCTTGCAAGGTTTGATATTAACCAGCAATCCCTTGACCGTCAGGTCTGCCGATGTCTCCACTCACTTTTTCCAACGCATTTCCCGGAAAAATAATGTCTGATTCAAGCCAACTCATTGCCTTTCTGCAGGCTCACCTCAAACCCTTTGACGACGCACTTCGCATTATTTCTGAATGCGCCTATATCGAGTTCTATCTGCTCTTCTGCGCCATTCTTTTCTGGTGTGGGTGTACTGTGCTGGCAGCACGGCTGTCTTGTCTGACATTATTTAGTACTGCCATATTAACTGGTTTGAAGCAGTTTATTTTCTCATCCCGCCCTTATATGGACTATCCGGAGCTGTTCAATGGCTGGCGGGAAAATCAGTGGGGAATGCCTTCCGGGCACAGCCAAAATGCCATGGTGTTTTGGGGGGCTGCGGCGGTATCCATATCATCCAGACTTTTCCGGTTCGTTGCCATCTTACTTATTTTTACGATCGGTCTATCCAGGCTTTACCTGGGCGTCCACTATCTGTCACAGGTTCTTGTTGGTTTTTTGCTGGGGATGGTCATTATCGTTTTCAGTTACCGTTTTGAAACCCGGTTTTGTCGATGGATAACCCGGTTGTCATCATCCCGACAGCTCACACTGCTTTTTGCCCTGGTTCATCTACCATGTCTACTCACATTTTTAGTGCATGTTTTTTTAAATATTCAACCTGACGAATCACCCTCCTACCAACGCCTTTCCTTTTTTTCTGGTCTATTATTTGGCATTGTCATATCCCTGTTACCCATGCTCAGCAATAAGCTCTCACATCATCATGGAACCATTAAAAAACGACTGGCGACCAAAGTCTTTCCTGGCGTAATTTCTCTGTATGTCATCTGGCAATCGAAAAACTATCTTTCACCATTTATTCAGGATTTACCTCACTCTTTTCTTCAATATCTATTGTTCTGGTTATTAGGATTCTTCATTAGCCTGTGGGCATGTTGGATATGGCCAAAAATTCATCAGCGGCTCTTTAAATAATTGCCTTTAGTTGGGTAATTCGCTGTACCATAATGACAATAAACTATCTGAATAGCTTATCTGTAACCCATGAGTATTAAACAAATTATTGTTCACAAGCTGGATCACGGCCAAAGCGGCGACCAGCTTGAAGCCTTTCCGGCAACACAAAGCCTCAACGCATCACCCTCTCTCGAGCTGGTGCTAGATGACCTGCTACAAACCTACAACAAAAAGCAGGACAAGTGTTACGGCCAGTTTTCGGATCTCTCTGAAGAAGGCTTTCCAGCCACACTGAAGACCTATATCAGCCAATCTCCGGAAGCCAACACTGAAGAGCAGGCGACTGCATTTGCCACGCTCACATCATCTACGTTGACCCGTCTTTGTGAAGGTTTAAATGAAGCCGGCGCCATCAGTGGTGGCTATGTACTCTTTGCGGATTATCAGCAAGGGCTGACCCGTTACCTCATGCTCTGCATGCTCAGCAGCCAAAACAGCATTACGATTACTGACGACCTGACCATTCAGGACACCTCCTATCTGGACACCGCCCGCATGTCTCTGGCCTGCCGCCTGAACATAACAGACTGGGAGAAAAAGCCGGAAGCAGGGCGATACCTTTCCTTCCTTCGCCCGAAAGGCGGCAAACGGTTAAGCAATGTGTTTCAAGAAGTGATTGGCTGCAGCGAAACCAGCAGCAGTAAAGACGAAGCCAATACACTGATCAAAGCGGTGGAAGAGTACTGCCAGGAAGAGCCAGTCGCCGAAAATCGTACCGTGGTTAAACGTCAGGTTTATGATTATTGTCAGAATCGTCTGGATGAAGGGGAAAGCCTTTCCATGCAGGAGCTTACCGGCTATTTAAGCGAAGCCGGGCCGGATGAATTCGCCAAATTTGTGAATACCCGGGATTATGACATGGATAGCCCTATGTCACCCGAACGGCGTAAACTCACCCAACTGGTGCGATACACAGGAAGAAGTAAGGGGCTCAGCCTTTCCTTTGATGGTGAATTACTGGGCGGACAGATTCGCTACGATGAAGCCAATGACCAACTTATCATTACTGGCGTACCGGATAAGTTAAAAGAACAGTTAAAACAGTCGTAACAGTTAGTTAGACGATTACTTCCACGGTTTAGGGAAGTGGCATTTAAGAAAACACCAGCACCCCGTCATTCTCGCGAAGGCGGGAATCCACAACGACAGTGGATCTCCGCCTTCGCGGAGATGACGATGGTATGATCTTCCCTTCCACTTCCCTTAGTACAAAACTCAGCTGTAACCATGGACGGTTACAGTCAGTACAAAAGCCGATGACGACACGGACTTCACATGACCTTCAAATCCACTCACTTTTTTGCTGTGCTTTTCTTGCTGTTTAGCGTCAATGTGAAATCCGATAACGCCTCAATTACACTCTCGGCACAACAGCTGCTTCACCGGGAAATAGAGCTGAGCGAAGTAATCTCTCACGTTTATCTATTGCAGCTGAATTTTCTGGATCAAGATATCAAAGAGGCACTTCAACAAGCTCAGCAGACTCTGGATAATGGCATACGCGCACTCCCCCAAGAGATAGAGAATCAAAGTCTTAACGCACAACTGAAAAACATTAAATCTCTGTGGCTGGCAGCCAGTAATCACCTGGACTGGTTAAGCACTTTACCATCTGGATCAAACTCACCGAACATGAATACATTGATGAGCTTTCTGGTCAGGATGAATCATCAATTTTTGATCATGCGACAGCGGCTCACCGGAGGGCAGCCAAGCTACCCTTTTCTTGAACAGGCATTATTGATTCAACAACTCACCCGAGATTATCTGGCGATGCTGGTTGCTGAGAAAAAAGGTGAGAATATTGATAACAATCAACTTAGAATTAATGCCATGGTTAGGCGTTTTGATCAAAAGCTCAATAGCTTTGAATTGGCTCTAGCTCAACACACCCATGCTGGGAAACCAATTCAGGAAGCTATATATACTTGGCAATACATTCGCAAGCAGTTTGATGGTGTTCGCCGCACTCCATTACCTGAGTTGATGATTCGTTACACAAATAGTGTTACCAACAAACTCCATTCATTGCACAGGATGTTTTAACCCGGAAATATCAAACACTGGTAGTTACTCTTTGCTTCGTTGACCTGGGTTCAAGTAACAATCCTCCCTCGCCGCCATCGTTAAGGGTATCATTCTTCGGAATTTTAAGAACAACCTGATTCTTATTATTTCTGCCAAGGGTAAAATTTTTCTCATCCACATGAATAAGACTTTGAATAACATTCTGCAACTCTTCTTTTTTGATTTCCGACAAATCTACTGTATTAATCACGATCTGATAGCCACGCTTATTTTCACGGCACTTGCTTGGACAAAAGCTTTTAACCATATAAGTCGCAGTACACAGTGAGAGTGCACCTACAATGCTATAAATAAGAATCCTTAAGTCACTAAAAAGTTGCTTTACTTCTTGATCGATAATACTCTTCATTCCTTTTTTTAGATCATTAACTATTGTCTCAATAGTTAATGATCCATTTTTAATTGCCTGTCGAGCATCTCCTATTAACCCCTCTACTTCAGGCGTTAAATCAGCGATTTTACCCTGTAACAATATTATTGAATCTTCCAGATTTTCAGTCTTATTCATAAGAGATTTCGTGGAATTAAACAGATGATTCGCATGTTCCAATGTCCCCTGCAATTCATCCATCGTCTCGACAACTTCTGGCGTGGCTGCAGCCAGAGACTTCAGCATAGCCGTGGTTGCGCTTGCCACACCACTGTACTCTTCCAATGTCTGTTCTATTTTTGGTGCCATCTTTTGAAAGATAACAGTCACGTTAACAAAAGAGTCAACCACCTTATTTATATTGGGACCTAATCGGGTAATAACAGCATCAAGAGTATTTGTCACCTCATTCATGAGCTTAGTTTCATCAATACTTAAAAAGCCTCTTTTAGCTCGCCTGAGCGGCTCTTCACTTCCTGTTGGACCATCAGAATTTGACTGACTCCCCAAGCCCATACAACTCTCATTTAAAGACGCTATATTCTGGCTGCACACTTCTAACTGCATCGCAAGGTCCGAAGCTGTCCTTTGGTCCTCTTTCCCCAATAAATCCTGCGTACCATTGTTATGACCCAACGCATCAAAACATTTTCTCAACTGTCTCAAATCCTCAACGTACAGGTGCTTTCCAGCAACCTCCGAGACAGACGAACTATTCACCTTATTACTCAGCATTTTCTGGCAGGCCTGAGGAAGTAAAGATAGTGATGGCTGGCCTGCCTTTGGAGATATTACTGTTTCAGCTTTTGATGATCTGTGCATCGGCGTTGCTGACTTTGACAAATGTTGTTTCGTGCCATTTTCCTTATTTTGAGTGGGATCAACACGTTCACGAACCTTAACCCTGCGCTGTGCAACCAGCGATTTGCTGTGTTTCACTGATTCACCGGCTCCTTTACGCATTGCATCGTGAGTCTTGGCACCTTCAGTAACAATCACTCCTCGCCCTGCGCTATTTCTCTTCGCTGTTCTTGTATTATGCGTAACGTTTGTCAGTACCGTTACTACAAGCATAGTTGAATGAGCTGAGGTTCCGTTTGAAGTTCCGTTTGAAGTTCCGTTTGAAGTCCTGTTTGAGAACTGCATCTGTCGACACCATTACTACCACAAACACACAATATAGTAGCTACACCAGACCCCCACATGATTAAGCATTGGTATTATACCCGCTCCTGAATAAACACCTCTGCTTCCCCCCACTCGAACTGAGCAGAAAACTGATCGGTTACCACAAACGTTTCCTGCTCTGCGAAGTCAGTGAGCGGATAGCTGATAGTGATTAATCGAACACCCTGAGGAAGTTCAGCCAAACGCTCAGCCAATTCAGTGATGACAGCATCCTCAAGATTTGAGCCGTATAGATAGACAACAGTCGCCTCTGATAGCGATGTTTGAAGATAATTCTCACAGCGTACGCTGACAGCACTTAACCCCATACGCTTCACAGTTCTAAGCAAGCGCCAGCAAAACAAAGGGACCTGCTCCACAGCGGTGACACGACATTTTTTAACGCCATGCAACCAAATAGCCGTAAAACCACTGCCAGCACCGAGTTCAAAGACATGATCTGCAGCCTTCACAGATGAACGTTCAGCTATCTGCTCCAGCGTTTCCAGTGGTGTTTCACCATAGACGTATAAGTCAGCTGCTTGTTGTTGCCGCTGGTAGCGGCGGCTCACTGCGTAGGGGCTGTCCAGAAGGTAACTCAGTTTCAGCCAGAGCCAGGGCAGTAAAAATCGGAGATGAATTCCATAACGCGCAAATTCGCCAGCCCCTCGATACCATTGATAAAACCATTGCTTAATTGCAAGGCTAATCACATCCCTGTTGAGCTTCACATTTAATTCCACAATTTTGAGGCGTATTATTTTTATACCGGAGCACACCTCTTTCCGCCAGCCATAGAATATACTATGTTGGTTGTGCCACAAGGGAGTTATCAGTATGTGTTCAGATACAGCAAAGCCTTTGACTAACAATAATAATGGCCGACTCTACCCTGAAGATCAGGCCGTAGTGGATGAATATTTGCAGACCGGCATTAATGAAGTGGAGCGACCACCGTTCAAACCGTTGCGCCTCATGTTTTGGTTGACCGTCATTATCCTGCTGCTTGGCGGGTTGAGTCAGTTTATTGGTTACCTGATTATTCCATCCTGATTCGACGTAGACCTATCAAAAACAAAAATAATTGCTGGAGCAACGGTGAAACAGAAGAAGCATAAAATCGTGATCGTAGGTGGCGGTGCCGGTGGCCTTGAACTGGCTACTCGGCTTGGTAATAAGCTGGGCAAGAAAGGCCTGGCGGATATCACGTTGGTGGATGCACAGAACACTCATTTCTGGAAACCTCTCCTCCACGAAGTGGCGGCCGGATCGCTCAACGCCTTCGAAGATGAACTCAGTTATCTGGCCCAAGCCAAATGGAATCATTTCCGTTTTATTCCCGGGCGAATGGCGAGTTTAAACCGGGGCGATAAGTCCATCAGTCTCAGCCCTATTGTTGATGAACAAAACCGTCAGGTCGTGCCTGCCAGAACGCTGGAATACGACCAACTGGTTATATCTGTTGGCAGTACGGCCAACGATTTCAATACAGCGGGTGCAAAAGAACACTGCCTTTTCCTTGATAACCGGAAACAGGCTGAGCGAATTCATACGACGCTTATCAATCATTATCAGCACGCCCAGGCCTGTGGAGATAATGTATCAAAACTTCGTATTGCCATTATCGGTGCAGGCGCCACGGGTGTAGAACTCGCGGCTGAACTGCACTATGCCGCCATTGAACTGGCTCATTACGGCCTTGATGCTATTAAGCCGGAAAACCTGGAAGTGACCATTATTGAGGGTGGGGAAAGAATTCTGCCTGCGCTGCCGGAGCGCATCAGCAGCAGTGTTCACAAGCAGCTGCTGAAGATGGGCATTCGGGTAATGACCGGGCAGCTGGTCAGCGAGATTAAATCTAATGGCCTGCTTACTCGAGATGAAGAGTTCATTGAGTCCGATATTCGCATCTGGGCAGCGGGCATCAAAGCACCGGAATTCCTTAACCAGATCGCGGGGCTTGAGAGTAATCGCATCAACCAGCTAATCGTCAAGCCAACTCTACAGACCACGCAGGATGACCAGATTTACGCCATGGGCGATTGTGCAAGCTGCACACTGACCAATAACGGCGAAAGCGTTACCATTCCACCCAGAGCGCAGGCTGCCCATCAGCAAGCCTCTCTTTTGGCTAAAAGCCTGATCAGCCAAGTGAAGGATGGCAACCAACCTCTGGAGTTTAACTATAAGGATTACGGTTCACTGATTTCCCTGAGTCGTTTTAGTGCCGTGGGCAACCTTATGGGCGCCATTACCGGTGATATGATGATTGAGGGAACGCTGGCCAAGTGGTTTTACATCAGCCTTTACCGAATGCACCAGATGACACTGTTTGGCAAATTTAGAACGGGGACGTTAATCTTGAAAGATCTGATTATTAGAACCACCAGACCTCAGCTGAAACTGCACTAAAGAACTGTCTCGAAATAAGATCCACATTTACTGCGGCCTTGAAACCTCGTTGAAACCGTTGCCCGTTATCCGTATTCCGCAAAAGCTCGAGTGACTCCAGCTTTTCGGACAACGGACAACGTTAATTGAAATGTGGAGTTAGGGTTGGAGTAGTTAGAAAAATACCAGACAATCCGCTCATCCTGAGCCTGTCGAAGGATGATAGCACTGCACTTCGACAAGCTCAGTGCGAACGGTGGTATGTTTTTCAATGCCACTTCCCTTATTTCAGGACTAATTCTAATTATAAAAACTGCTGATAAAAAAAGCCGCTGACAAAAAAGGTTGTCAACGGCTATATAAACAAAACACACGCTCAATTCTTTGCCAGATCGTTTTCGATAAGGCGAAAATGGTGGGTCGTGAAGGATTCGAACCTTCGACCAATTGGTTAAAAGCCAACTGCTCTACCAACTGAGCTAACGACCCGTTTCTTCAAACCTTTCGCAAAGGCTTAAAGAGTAAAATGGCTCCCCGAGCTGGACTCGAACCAGCGACCCAATGATTAACAGTCATTTGCTCTACCAACTGAGCTATCAGGGAACTACACGACAGTTTTAATGCACCGCCAAGCATTTTGAACTCGTATCTTAAAATGGTGGGTCGTGAAGGATTCGAACCTTCGACCAATTGGTTAAAAGCCAACTGCTCTACCAACTGAGCTAACGACCCGTTTCTTCAAACCTTTCGCAAAGGCTTAAAGAGTAAAATGGCTCCCCGAGCTGGACTCGAACCAGCGACCCAATGATTAACAGTCATTTGCTCTACCAACTGAGCTATCAGGGAACTACGCGACAGTTTTAATGCACCGTCTAGCATTTTGAACACACATCTAAAAATGGTGGGTCGTGAAGGATTCGAACCTTCGACCAATTGGTTAAAAGCCAACTGCTCTACCAACTGAGCTAACGACCCTTGAAACTGTTTTAATCTTCACGCATTCAACGTGAATCAACTCGTTTTATCACCAACACTTCTGTCAGGATAAAAAAACCGCCGATGCTCTGGCGGTTTATTTTGTAGCCACTGCTACACTCTACTATTACTGGCTACTTTCTATTACTTGCCTGTAACTTTCTTTAACGAAAGTGGTGGGTCGTGAAGGATTCGAACCTTCGACCAATTGGTTAAAAGCCAACTGCTCTACCAACTGAGCTAACGACCCATATCTTCAAATCTTACGCAAAGAATCAAAGAAAATATTGGCTCCCCGAGCTGGACTCGAACCAGCGACCCAATGATTAACAGTCATTTGCTCTACCAACTGAGCTATCAGGGAACAGCGTTTGGAAGCGATGTTTCGTCGCCAACCAACGGCAGCGAATATTAAGGTTATTTCGCTGAGAGTCAAGCCTTCTTCAACAAAAAATTCATAAAGAAAAAAGCTGCCAACACAGCTTTTTTCTCAATACGCCAGTTACTTACAGGTTATCAGCGCTGTCTGACAGGTATTTTGCCACACCATCAGGAGACGCTGTCATGCCTTTGTCGCCTTTGTTCCAGCCTGCTGGGCAAACTTCACCGTGCTCTTCATGGAACTGCAGGGCATCCACCAGACGAATCAATTCATCCATGTTACGACCCAGAGGCAAATCATTCACAATCTGAGAGCGAACAACACCTTCTTTGTCGATCAGGAATGCACCACGGAATGCAACACCGCCATCAGACTCAACATCGTATGACTTACAGATGTCGTGTGTCATATCAGCAGCCAGCGTGTATTTCACTGGACCAATACCGCCGGCATTAACCGGTGTGTTACGCCAGGCGTTATGAGTAAAGTGAGAATCAATGGAGACGCCAATCACTTCCACACCGCGCTCTTTGAAAGCATCCATACGATGATCAAGGGCGATCAGTTCCGAAGGGCAGACAAAGGTGAAATCCAGAGGATAGAAAAAAATCAGTCCATACTTACCGCGAATCGTTTCAGACAGAGAAAACGCATCAACGATAGAGCCATCGCCCAGAACGGCTGGAACCGTGAAGTCAGGTGCTTTTTTACCGACTAGAACGCCCATATTTTTATCTCCAGATAGGGTGCAAAGATATGCGCTTCATACGGCAGTACTATCTAACCTTCCATGCAGAGCGCACTATGAAAAACTACGTACACAATAATACACAGGGTTGCGAGATTCGCCTACTACAGACTGGAAAATACATACCCAATGAAATGCACTAATGTTTCAACTGTAAGCTATCCCAGGAAAGTTAAACGGTGGTTGCATCTCGAACGGAAAGCTTCTGTTTGGTGATTCTGCTCTCAAGCACTTTGAGTTCGCTTTTACCAAGATCCATTTCCTTTTCCAGTACTTTAATCTGCTCGATCTGCTGGACGCATGAACGAGCACCAATGGAAGAGTAGATGGTAAAGGCATAGGCAATCACTGCGCCACTCAAGCCGGCAATGACATTCATCTCTTTTCCAAGCACGATATTGGACAACAATAGTCCGGTACCGGCCAAACAACTAAGACAGGCAACGGCGTAATGGTATTTTCTGGATTTACTGATAAACGCGGAGATTTGCTGCAGCGATGAAATATTTTTGCCAATAGAGTTGATGGCAATCTGGGTATGATTCATGAAGTGCTTCCTGCTAATGTTTCTTGGATAGTCCTAGATTAATGATAACACTGACTAGCATTTAAATAGAAGACGGGTGTCTGTAGATGTAGCGCTAAAAACGGACATAGGCCACAGTTACTAAAAACGGTCAGCATCGGGAAGAGATAATTATAGAGGCAACGAAAAGAGTTCTTTTGATGTAGATCAGAAGACAGTTCAGAAAGGTTATCAGATATAACAGGTTGAGTGATCAGCGAACAAAGCCATTATTGCTCGCTGTTCAAACGCTCAGCCTTCGTTTTGCTCAGCCTTATCAGCACCAGCCGCTTCATCAATCAGTGTCTGAAGTTCACCGCTGTTGTACATATCAATTAAGATATCACTACCACCAATCAGCTCACCTTTAACCCACAGCTGCGGGAAAGTCGGCCAGTTCGCGTATTTTGGCAAGTTTGCACGAATTTCAGGATTCGCCAGAATATCCACAAAAGCAAACTGCTGGCCACAAGCCATCAGGATCTGAACGGCTTTGGAGGAAAAACCACACTGTGGCAGTTTTGGAGATCCTTTCATATACAGCAGAATCGCATGGGATTCGATCTGCTCTTTTATTTGCTCCATTACGTCCATGAGACGACCTCTATTTAAAAAATTGGAATGTTTAGGTCGGCATTCTAAAGAAAATACCTGACTGCTACCATATGTTATTTTATGAATCCGGGTAGTGATTCCTTCTGCCCACCATGCCAAAAGTCCCGATCAATCCCTTATGAAGCTCCTTATGAAGCTCCTTATTAAACACACGTTCAATGCTTGTCTGGGCAACGTTGAACTGAGACTATCAACAGCACTGCCCACTCAACTGTCTATATAAAAAAGCCAATCAGCCATGTACGTATTTGAAAAACCTCTAAAAAATTACCCTTGGTGGCTCAAGCCGTTCTTCTGGAGCCAAAAGCGTCGCTATGGAAAAGTCCTGAAACCGGGTCTGTTATGGGCAAGAGTACCCAAATTGTTTGCAGCTGTTGCGGCACTGTATGGCGTATTGGATCGCAAAAGCTCTCCTCTCTCTCCGGAACTGCGTTCTCTGATCACGGTTCGGGTTTCTCAAGTGAATTGGTGCGCCTTCTGCATTGATGTGAACGGCATGACCTTGGCTCAACGCAGTGGCAGCATGGATAAACTCAACGCCCTCGATCAATGGCAAACTTCTGCGCTGTTCGATAAGAAAGAAAAGATTGCATTGGAATACGCCGAAGCCATCACCTATAGCGATCAACACGTCACTCCGGAGCTGATGACCCGGGTAAAAACCTTTTTCGATGAAGATGGCGTTATCGAACTGACCGGGCTTATTGCCTTTCAGAACCTGTCCAGTAAGTTCAATGCGGCGCTGGATGTTCCAGCCGAGGGCTTCTGCAAGCTCCCTGAGAAGCCATAATCAGGGAATCTACGGCCTTACATTTAAGGCCGAGTCCTTTACTCTGTGCATCACAACCATCTCTTTCACTGATCTGTTGCTATTGAACCAACAGGAGAGATTTCTCAATGCCCTTCAAAAAGCCTGCGACCCGAACGGTTTTCACGCTAGCCCTGTGTGTTTCCATTCTGGTTGGCGTTACTATTTATCAACGCCACCATCAACACCAACAAAAAGACACACCTGCGCCAGTGGATTACCCCATAGCTGAAATTTCTGCACAGCAACTGCAACGCTGGAAGCAGCAAAATCTTCCTCATCAGCTGATTGATGCGCGCCCGGATCATTTCTATAACGGATGGCCTGCAGGCGAAGGCATCAAGCAAGGCCATATCAATGGTGCCATCAACTTTCAGCCCAGCTGGCTCGATCTACTGGATTCACCCGAAAAACAAGGTCAGCTGCTGAAAGATAAAAGCATTACTCAAGACAGCCCTGTGGTGATTTATGGCAACGACCACACTGTTCAGCCATTTTATCAATATTTGAAACAGCAGGGTTTCGCCAAGGTCTTTTTGCTCTCCGGTGGAATGAAAGCCTGGAGCGAGTCAGGTTATGAAACCCGTCAATTGCCACTGTATGAAAAGCTGGTTCATCCCCAATGGCTTTTTGAACAAACGGCAGCCAACACAGGCGTTAAACCCATCATTCTTGAAGTGGGTTACGATGAGCAGTCAGCCTACAAAGACGGACATATTCCCGGCGCCGTTTATCTGGATACACAGAAAATAGAATGGGACCAAGGTGGCTCACCCAGTTGGAATTATATGCCTGATGCAAAGCTGCTTCAGGTTCTAACCAACTACGGCATTGCCAAAGACGCAACAGTCGTCGTTTATGCCGACAAACTGGCCATGGCCGCCTATCGTGCGGCGATTGCGTTAATGTACGCCGGCGTTACCGATGTTCGGGTATTGAATGGTGGTAAAAAGGCGTGGAACTCCCGAGGCTTTGATCTTCAGACCGAAGTTAATAAGCCCGAGCTTCTCAGCAGGCCATCATTAATCAGCCCCACCAATAAGAAGCTGGTTATCAATATTCCTGAAGCGAAAACGCTTCTTGAGAAAAACGATAGCGTATTAGCCAGTATCATGACCAGGGCAGAGTTTGATGGTGAGAAGTCCGGTTACCTGTATTACCAGAAAACCGGCCATATTCCCGGCTCAACGCTACTGGAAAGCGGCAATACGGCCTACGATATGGACAACTATCAGGATATTGATGGCACCATGCGTTCATGGACTGAAATAGAAACCATTTGGGCAAACAAAGCCATCACTCCCGATAAAGACATCAGTTTCTACTGCGGCACAGGCTGGCGAGCCAGCGAAGCATTATTTGCCGCGTATCTGATGGGCTGGGAGAAAATCAGCCTTTTCGATGATGGCTGGACTGGCTGGAGCATGGACTCCAACAACCCTGTATCTGAATAACTATTCACGCTCCCTAATCAGGGTTCAGCATACCCTCGTATTTTGTCAGCCCTGCTTACCCACTTGTCAGTACTGCTGTACAGACAAAATCCGAATCCTTCCTATAATTGCACAATCGTTTCGTACCTCTCGCTTTTCAATTTTTTGAAGACCGCCCTTCTCAGCAGATACAAATAAGGATAAAAAATGGAAGCCTTAAACTATTTCTTGAAAAACCCACTCCTGAATAATCCAGATGCCACTGGCGCCACGCACTCCAACACAAGAGCCTTCAGCTCTGCTGCCCAATGCTTTGGTAGAACTGTTACACAAATTGCAATTTCCACGGTCAAGCTTACCTATAACGTCGTCAAGCTCGCTCTCGAGGGTATAGGTGCAGGCCTTGGGGCTGCAGCGGGCTTCGCTGAAGGCGGTGCTCGCATTGCTGGTTCCTATATCGGGGAACATTTTGGCTGGTGCAAACGGGAGACGAAATCGCTGTCGGAATTCACCATCAGCGGCCTTCGCACCGGCGCTATCGTCGGTGAAATAGCAGGATGCCTGGTTGGTTTTCCTGCAGCCGTTGCAGCGACAGCGTATGCTGCTCCGATTTACCTATTCGCCTCCGGAGCCCATGGGGTGGTCGCTGGCGTTGAAGTAAAAACGAAAGGCAGTTCACGCGAAGGTGACAAGATAATGAATGAAGAAATACTTGAATTTAATCGACGCATGGACGACTGCTTTCAAAAAGCGCATTCTTTATTACAAGGTCAGGAAGTAAGCCCACTGGACGCATTCCTGAAAGGGCTAAGAAGCGAACCCTGTGCGGCAAGTAACAATTAATAGGAATACAACAATGCCAATGCCGTTTAAACCTCGTTCCCACGCGGAGCGAGGTTGTCGCAAAACCACGTAGGTCGGTAATTCTGTAAGAATTGCCGACATCTCGCCGCGCTGTAGAGGCTGATTGTCGGCAACCCTGCGTGTTACCGAGAGATCTGTTTTTAAACACCTATTGCGGCAGCCTCAAAGCATAGGAGCGAGATATTTGGAGTTTTTCGACAGCCTCTCGAAAGAGAAGAATCTCAGCTCCACCTATTTTCCAATAGCCTTCCTATATAGCGGGTCAACTTTAACAATATTGGCTCGTAATCCATTAATCCGGGTATCGTGTGCCGGATGAGTACTCATAAATTCCGGCACTTTCTGCCCACTCTCCGCAGACATTTTTTGCCAGAGGGACACGGCAGCTCTCGGGTTATAACCCGCCCTTGCCATCAACTCCAGTCCGATCAAATCCGCCTCTGCCTCATTGGTGCGACTGTTTGGCAACGTCAACGCATAATTCACGACTGTGCTGCCAATATTCATAACATCCGGGCTGATGCCCAGTAAGATCCCCAGAGCATCCTGACCAAGCTGAATACCATAAGCCTGTGACATCGCTTCACGGCCATGCTCCCTAAGGGCGTGCGCCATTTCATGGCCCATGATCGCGGCGATCTCATCGTCGTTCAGCTTCAGTTTATTAATGATGCCGGTGTAGAACATAATCTTACCGCCCGGCATACAGTAGGCGTTTAGCTGTTCATCGGTGGTCAAATTCACTTCCCAGTTCCAACGACGGGCATCCTCTCGAAAAACACCTACATGGGACACCAACCGCTCACCAATGCCTCTCAGACGTTTAACTTCTGCAGCGTTCTGATTCAAATTCCCTTTCTTGCTGGCTTTGCTCAGTTCTTCTTTATAGGCCTGCACCGACATGGCGTTCACCTGCTCTTCAGACAACAGGGAAACCATGGTCTGTTCACGGTCAACACCGATGACGCCGGAATTAGTGGTCGATACCGTCTGACATCCGACCAGAAATACCGACAGGCTGATTCCAAGCGCTTTAAGCCACATCTTTACCATGAACAACCTTCTCCGTTTTTCTTTTGCTTATGGAGCATTCTATTAAAGCCAGTGGGCAAGACGCTGATAGGCTTCGACAAGTCTTGGACAATTGTCTTCAACAAACCGTTGAGAATCAACTGGCTGATTTTGCACGTTTTGCAAGGCACTGGCGCCATCAAAATCCACAAACGCCAACCTGACAAACAGCTCATCTGCGCTCAATCCAAAATCACTGCCCGGCAACATGGCAACCCCCGCTTCCGACAACAACGCATCGCATAAGGCTTCAGAGGTAAGAATATCGCGTTTTTTTAATTCGTCACGGTGCCCGGCAAAACTGACAAAGAGATAAAAGCCACCAACAGGATCAACCATTTTCAGTCCCATAGCCCGTAACTGACTGACCATATACTCAGCAATATTTTTCAGAATGGATCTACTATTTTGCACATAGCTCTGAATATCGTCATGCTCTTCAAACGCACAGCAGGCCGCATGCTGAATAGGCGCGCTGACCGAGGTGAAGGTTTCACTGGCAATCACTGCCATGGCATTCTGAAGCTCACGCAATTCTTCTGGAAACACCATCGCCCCAAGACGCCAGCCGCCGGCACCACACCATTTACTGAGCCCGCCACTGATGATTGTGCCTTCTGGATACCACTTGGCAAAACTATGGTGCTCTCCACTAAACCGGGTTTCTCCATAAATCTCATCGGAAACGATAATGATGTTTTTATCTCTCGCCACGGAAACCAACGCCTGAATATGATCCGGCTCATAACTGGCTCCAGTTGGATTGGACGGGTAGTTCAACAGCAACAACCTGGGTGAGCCCGAATCCGGAAGTTGTTTCAGCTGTTCCGGTTCAATACGCCAGTTGTCTTCCATGATGGTGGGCAGATAACGCACTGATCGCCCAAGCATTTCAGCCTGCGGCGCATAAGATACCCAGCAAGGTGCCGGTAGAATAAGTTCAGCATTGGTGGCAAGTTGCAGGTTAAACAGCAACTCTTTGGAGCCAGGGCCAATCAACACCGAATCACTGTTGAAACCCAAACCTGTTCGACGCTGGTAATAATCCGCAATGGTCCCTCTCAACTGAAGCAGACCACGCACAGGCAGGTAGTCTTTTTCTCCCGCATGATCTTTCAGGCTCTGAACCACTCGATCTGGTACTGGAAATGGTGACTGCCCTAATCCCAGCCTGATGATATCTTTACCGTCACGAATAAGCTGTTGGCTTAGTTCGTTGATATGCAGAGTGGCGGATGGTTTTAACGCCGTTACTTTTGGGTTTAGCTGAATATCATGATTCATAGCCATCACTTCCCTGATGATTATCTTGTACCCACTTAGGGTAGGGGCAGTTAGAAAAATACCAAGTAACCCGTTCACCCTGAGCCTGTCGAAGGATGGTTGCACCGCACTTCGACAAGCTCAGTGCGAACGGTGGTATGTTTTTCAATGCCACTTCCCTTAGACGTTATCTCACAGATACAGGAAAAATTCGATTCAGTTCAACATATTTGCAACTAAAAATATCAAAGACCATTTTATCATGAATTTTAGCTCGTCAACCGGCGTCTATGATGATTAAACCACAGATCACCGATTGTAATTTCACAATTGCACATCTAACTTACGCGTAAACACTATTGCCTTGGAGGCAATCTAAGAAATAATACACTCTGGCGCACTTTTCTCACGCATTGGATGTGGAACATTTTTGCGTTCCTCAAGCTCCAAACTTTTGAGTTCATCCTTTATTTTAACACTAGCCTCATAGTTTAATTCCTCTCCATCTGAACATGGATTGTGCCGATCTATTAACTTACACTTAATACGAGGCATCTCATGATTATCAAAAATATAGATTTCATCCATCGTAGCTCTATTAGAAAGGTTTTCGTAATACTTCCACCCTTCTTTTAAGTCCGGGTAATAGCGAGGAACGTCAGAAGTTACTTCTTCCTGATCAATTACATCGATTAGTTGCTTAACATATTCTTTTGACGCCTGATCAAAATCTCCATTAGCTGGCGCTATAGAAATATCAGTCATTGGTTTAGGAGATAAAGCGTTACTTTCCTCCCCACACGTAAGATTAGTTTCACCTTCTGGACTTTTCACCGCACACGTACGTGAACCAACACTCGCCACCTCTCCATCTGTCCTAGCGACTACTCCACTCGAATCACCCTGAAAACCCAAAGTTGATGGCTGAATAATCGGTTCCATAATTAACTCCTATAGAGATTTACATAATAAGGTATCTATACCCAACAAGATTGACCATTTGATTTATATACAGTTCAATTTTTCTTCTAACTCCGCAATAGAACTTACCGCCTGAAGAAGCAATCTCAAACACCTTCAGGAACCACCAACAAACGTGATAAATTTGAATAGGTGAGAAAATATTATTTTTCAACCTACAGAAACCGGCAATTGCTCACCGGCTAATAGAAGGAGAAAAAATCAGTACCTGATTCTATAAAACAATGAGTAAAGCAAAGGCACCAACCCCAGCGTCAACAACGTGGAGAACAACAACCCCGCAATAATCGTTACTGCCATAGGCTCCCACATTTCTCCGCCGCCAAGATAGAGAGGAATCATACCCAGCACCGTGGTTGCTGTCGTCAGCAATATTGGGCGAAGTCGGCGTTGTGCAGCTATCACGATGGCTTCTTGAGGCGGTAATCCATTGTCGTCGATTTCATATTTGATACGCTCAAGCAGAACAATGGCATTATTGATCACAATCCCTGCCAGAGAGATCACACCCAACAAGGTGAAAAAGCCAAAGAAACTCTGGGCGGTTAACAAACCAATAATAACCCCAATCAACCCAAGAGGAATGGTGGCCAGAATAATCACCGGCTTTCGTAGAGAGTTAAACTGCGCCACCAGCAGAATCATGATGATAAAACCGGCAATTGGCAGTTTATCGCCAATAGCCTGATTTGCGTTACCAGACGTTTCCGCCTCACCACCCAGTTCATAGCGATATCCTGAAGGCCAGTTGGCAGAGTGCTCGTCCAACCACGGCTGCAGCTCGGCAAAACCTTCTGCTGCCGTCATACCACCCGCCAACTGCCCACCTACAGAAACCGTTTTAAGCCCATCGCGCCGAAGTATCTTTGCGGGCTCCCAAACCACTTCAATATCCGCTACCTGCGTCAAAGTGACTGTTTGACCCGTGGACTGAATGTAAACAGACAAGGTTTCCAGTTGATCAATATCCTGCCGATTTCCTTCCCGGGAACGCATCACTACGGGGATAACATCTTCACCTTCCCGATACTGGGTTAACTCAAGACCGCTCAAGCCGCTTTGCAATGACAGGGCAATGTCCTGACTGGTGGCGCCAACTCGCAACGCATTGGTCTGATTAACGACAACGGTAAATTTTTTGATCCACTGCCCCCAGTCATCGTTAATATTTTTCAAACCCGCCATCTGGTGCATTTCCGCCTTTAACTGATCAACCAGTACAAATAACTGATCAGCATCTCGACCATACAGCCGAACTTCAACCGGGTTCTTCACCGACACACCGCTTTCTATACGACGACTGTTGGTTTGCAGATCTGGAAAATGATCAAAGGCATAGCGATCCAGCTTCTGCATCATGTCATCAATAATTTCAGACGACGTGGTATTGATCACCATCAACGCATAATTCGGGCTGGCAGACTCCGGGCTGTGTTGAAGGACAAACCGAGGGCCACCATTACCGATATAACTGCTCCAGCTCGTCACGCCTTCACTACGTTCACCATTCACCTGAAGCTCTGCCGCAATATAAGCTTCCAGATCTTTTACAATGGCTTCTGTTCGCTCAATGGAGGTGCCCAGAGGCAGCTCGACTTCTGTTTTAAAATAGAGCCGATCCGAAGGGGGAAAGAAAATCTTGGGTACAAATTGAAAGCCACTCATCACCACAAAAAAGGTGACAACAATGGCTGATAACGTCATCGCCCGATGCTTTAAGACCCACGTTAATAGTATTCGGTATTTCAGATAGAACCCGCTCTGGTAATCCGTAGTGTCTGTGCTGGGTTTTAGAAACTGAACACACAACAATGGAATCACCGTCATGGAAAGAACCCATGAACACAACAAGGTAATCGTCACTACAAGAAAGAGAGAAGCAGTGAACTCACCCACTGCGGACTCGGCCAGATAAATCGGTAAAAAAGCGGCGGCCGTCGTTAGAGATGAGGTCAGCAACGGTATTTTTAACTCACCAGCTGAATCAACAGCGGCCTCTACCGGCTTTTTGCCACTGTTCATCTGCACCATAATGCTTTCCGCCATCACAATGCCATTGTCCACCAGCATGCCGAGGGCAATAATCAGTGCCGCAAGGGAGATTTGATCTAGCCCGATCTCTAAAAACGACATGACTAACATGGCGGCAATCATGCTCATTGGAATCAATGACGCAACAATCAATCCGGTGCGTGGCCCAAGGGCAAACAGCATAACGGCCGCCACCACCAGCACCGCCTGAAGCAGGTTACTGACAAAGTCATTAACCTTATCTTCCACCTCTTTGGGCGAGAAACTCAGCACATCGAAATTAATGCCAATGGGGTAAGTCTGGTCCAGATCCTTCAGAACCGTCGTTACCTCCTGGCCCATACGGATATTATTGCCACCTTCACGCATAGCAAGGCCGATGCCCAAAGCACGTTTGCCTGAGGAGTGCACCATAGAAGACGCAGGATCTATATAGCCTCGTTTTACTGTTGCTATGTCTTCCAGATAAACCACATTATTGCTGCCAGGAATGGTAATAATGGTTTTGCGGATATCTTCTACCGATTCGAAATTACCCGTCGGCTCAAGCTCGATGCGCTCCATATCAATCGTGATCGAACCACCGGGGTTCACAATATTGCGGCTGCTCAACATCTGCATAAGCTGTGTGGGCGACAAACCAAACTCTGCAAGACGAGCATTGTCGTACTCTACAAAGATACGTTCTTCCTGTGCGCCATAGATTTCAACTTTGGCTACTTCCGGTAATCGAAGAAACTCATCTTTGGCCTGATCTGCGATCTCCTTTAACTCTACATAGCTGAATTCAGAACCTGTTAACGTGACAACAACCCCGAACACATCACCAAACTCATCATTCACCTCAGGGCCAATCACACCATCAGGCAGCGTTTTTTGCGCACTCTCTATTTTTCGCCGAAGACTGTCCCAGATAGGCCGCATATCGGAGTAACTTTCCTTTATGCTGACGGTAATGATGGAAACACCGGTTCTGGAGACACTCTGCACAAAGTCCAGTTCCGGAATTTCCTGAACAACCTTTTCCAGTGGATCTGTTATAAGCTGCTCAACACGCTCCGGACTGGCACCGGGAAAATAGGTGATCACCTGAGCCGCCCGAATTATAAAACCAGGGTCGTATGCTCGTGGTAAGTTCTGATAGGCCTGAATGCCTGCAATAATCAAAACAATAATCAACACCAGTGCCGTGCGATTATTCTGGAGGGTAGCCCGGGTGATATTCATCGTGCCGCCCCTTCTTGCAGGCGGACTTTCATACCTTCAGTCATCTGACTCATACCGGCAGTCACAACACGGTCCCCCATGGTCAAACCGCTAGTGATGACAAGACCCTCTTTTGATAATTCCCCCGTACTCACCTCACGACGGGAAATCACCCCGACGCCATTACCCTGATCACTGACGACATAAACAAAACGACCATTATTGTCTTCCAAAACTGCATAAGCCGGGATGCGAACAAGGTCACTGATGGGTATATTCTGCTCAGCCCGAACCACGGCAGACATACCCGGCAATATGAGACGATCATTAACTGCTGCCATATCAAAGGTAACGGTATACGTCTGATTGCTTTCATCAATCTGCGTGGAGACTTCTTTCAACGTCAGTGGATATTGCTGGCCCGGAATGGCATTGAAGCGCGCATAAAAGAGACCGTTTTTCATATCCGCACGGGCGCGAACCAATACACTTTCTGGTAACTCCATCTTTACTAACAGAGTTGAAGTATCCTGCAAGGACACTATTTCCTGCTTAGCCGATACCTCTTCGTAGTTATCAACATATCGTCGGGCAATTCGGCCTGAAAAGGGCGCTGTCAGGATGGTGTATTCAAGTTCTTTTTGTGCGGACTCTAACTGCGAGCCAGCGGTGCTGACTTTGGCCTTCAAAGCCTCCACTTCGGCCCTGGCAATAGCGCCTTTATCCACCAGTTTTCGGGCTCGCTCATAATCTGAATGGGCAACATCATAAGAGGCTTGACGATCTTTCAGGCGAATTTCAAAATCTGTAGGGTCCAGCTGGGCAACACTCTCACCCTTTTCAATCAATTCGCCTTCTTTCACCAGCAGCGATTGCAATTTTCCCGATACCCGAAAGCTCAGATTGGCTTTCTGAGCCGCGTCAATGACCGCAGGAAACTCTTTGACCTCAACCGATTCCATAGAGCTAATCATTATTGAGCGCACCGGCCTCAATAATTCTTCTTCAATCTCGGCTTCTTGACTGCATCCAGCAAATAGACTTGTCGCGACGAAAACCAGCGCGATTTGTTGAAATGATCGGGAGGGCTGTTTCATTTCTTCTCCAGTAACGCTGTTCTGTTTATTATTGGCATTCGTTATTTGGGCAATATGCTAACAAATATTTGTTAATCCATGTTCTGATAATTATCAGCATGAACGTTGAAGTTACTTTTCATGACAGAAGTCAATCTTTGCCCTGGATGTTCACAACCCAATCAATGCGCTTTTTCACTGGGGCAACCAGCAGACACTTGTTGGTGTATGCAAGGTGCACCAGATCAGCCTTCAACGGAGAAGCTGCCATTACCAATAAAGGCTGCCAGCTGTTATTGCTCAAGGTGCCTGAAAAAGCTTAAGGATGAAAAAAAGAGACTGGAAGGCCAGATTGATCAATAAGTCAGCACTGATAGGTTCCCCTGCCAATTACAGAGCAGCTGTAATAAAGTATGCCCGAAATAACGACAATAACAGTTTAGGAGCCGGATCATGTCAGACCAGCCTAACCACATCCTTATAGAGCAACTGGATGCCGTACTGACCATTCGTTTTAATCGCGTGGAAAAGAAAAATGCACTCACAGCGGCCATGTACGACTCTATTCGTACGGCACTGGTCTCTGCGGATCAGGATGACAGCATACGTGTGGTTTTGTTCTGTGCTCAGCCTGAAGTATTTACTGCAGGAAACGATCTGCAGGATTTCCTGGCCCAGGATACTTCCGAAGAACCGGCTGCAATGAAACTGCTGCGGCAACTGGCTGTTCAGAAGAAACCGCTTGTTGCGGCAGCCAGCGGTATTGCTGTCGGTATCGGTGTCACCTTACTGCTGCATTGTGATCTGGTGTATCTCGGTGAAGATACCCGAATGCGCCTGCCGTTTGTGAATCTCGCCGTTGTTCCAGAGGCCGCCTCCAGCCTATTGCTACCTAACCTGATGGGCCGTCAACGGGCATCAGAACTGTTGATGCTGGGTGACTTTTTTGACAGTAAGACAGCAAAAGGGCTCGGCATTGCCAACGGTGTTGTTTCCAATAATGAGGTTTTCGATCTGGCACTCCAGAAAGCTCAGGCATTAGCTTCCAAACCTCAAGAAGCGCTGGTGCTAACCAAGCAGCTGATTACCGGCACCCACCGGCAGGATGTTCTGGATCGTATTGATGAAGAGGGCAAGCTGTTTGGGGAAAGGTTGGTGTCTGAGGAAGCCCGGCAGGTGATGGCAGCGTTTTTTGCTGGGAAATCATAGCTGTACCCAAGAATGAACTCTTTCTAAGAATAAGCCTCTAATAAATGTATGACGCCGTGGCTTGCTTAGGCCGCAGCCTTTGTTTATTGGAGGAAATATGCTTGGATGTAATACTAAACCAGACACCCCCTTATTACCCGCACAATTAGTGCTGTATACCAAAGGTGAAGTGAAGGCCAAAAGTTGCTGGGGGGTTGTGAAGCAAGTTGTTCCAACAGCGCTCCTTACTTTAACTTTTGGTGCTCAAAGCTTGCCAGGCTGGTGTATTGCCAGCCTCAGTTCCTACCATATTGTCAAAGCTCTTAGAACCGTCAATGCCGCTATAAACATAGAGTCCTATGACCGTGCTTTTGCTACCGACCTTACTCAGGCTATTAAGACAGCAGCGAACAGCGTTGCAAGGGTTGATGGCACTGTTTCTCATTCTTCAAAATTGAATTCTCAGGGAGTTATACTCACCTCTTATATACAAGAAAACAAAGCCAATATGCACTTGGATTTTGCCAACGGCCAAAGTATTCCAAATGAATTAGGCGAGGTCATTGATCAATTTATAGAGACATCTGCTATGGTGCAGGGCAAATTAAAACCCAGCCCCACACATATGCTTCTACTGTCTATTTTGGACAACTCTCACAAAGAACCAAGAACAACTATTGCCTGTACTATCCAGAAGAATGCCTTTTGTTTTATCCACAAAGATGAAGTAACCACCTTTAAAAGTGATACCCCTGATACGCTCTTAAGAGAAACAATTTCCTCATTCTATGAGAAAGCCAGAAGTGTCTCGCACAATCACGATCGACTGGCTTCACTCCGTTTAGATTTAGTACCAATTGAAAAAAACAAATCTCAACTTGATTCCAGCGGTTGAACAACTAGTTTTAATTAGTAATGCAAGCATTAAATCAACGAACACGGAGCGTTCCATGGAAGACCAAAACATCAAAAAACTGGCACTTATTGTCTCTGCCAACTGCACTCGTCAATCTACTATTGAAGAGTGTCAGAAAATGGGACAGATTAATGATCAACAATACAGTCAGATTAACAAGGAAATGTCAGATCGCATTTATACCTTCCTGACTTACCTACTGCAAAAACCTGCTGATGAGTACACTGTTATGCTCGAAGCCATGGCCAAGCACTTTCCTGAAAATCAGGATATGCCCGAACTCAGCCAGTTTATACTACAGCAGAGTCAAAACAGCGGATCTGCCGCATCCCAGCAGCACTAATTTTTAAATCGTCTATGCTTGTCCCTGATTTATCAGGGACTAAATCAATGAAATTAACTTGGAAAATACCCACTTATCAATGGTCTTATGGGCTTATCGTTTTGATATTTTCTAGCATACAAGCTTTCAGCGATGTACCAAGCGCCGTCTCAAATAATAAACATCTGCTTGAACCATTGAGCCAACTTTTAAATGAATTTGATATCCCTCACGATGGCTGCCTGAGCTCAATGATTGAAGCCAGTCAGCAGTGGCGAAGAAAGCCAGCACAGGAGCGCTGGGAATTACCGGACATCAATCTGTCCGCAGAAAAAACACACCGAGTATTCCAATTACTGAAACAGCTCCGAATGACAGGGTCTATTGAGCCACCGTCAAACCAATACGATTATCTCCTTCTGCTGGGCTCAACAGCACCGGGCATGCTTCATCGGCTGCAACATCTGACGGAGCTTTGGGATAAGGGGCTGAGGTTTAAACACCTTATCTTTCTGGTCAGTGAACGGCCATTGCACGCCACTATGGATCAGTCCGATGTATTAGCCAAATGGGCACAGGCTTATGAACTGAAGCCAGCAAAAACAGAAACCGATGCAGCCATTCTTTTACATAAATTGGCAGACTTGCCAATCGCTTTGAAAGCCGTACCGACAGAGTTTATCGATACTCCGGGGCACGTCCGCCAAGGTTACTGGTATCGGCCCAATACCCGGGATACGCTGAAGCACTGGTTAAAACAGAAGCCGGTACCCGGTTCCACTCTGGTGATCACCGACCAACCCCACGGCAACTATCAGGAAACCGTGGTCAGGCAGGAGCTTCCAGAAACATTTACGGTGGATCTTTCTACCGGTTCAGCAAAACCATCAACCAGAATGGTCATTTATCTCGATTCTCTAGCACTATGGCTCCATAACTTAGGGCTTCACAATTTGAGCCAACAAAACCAGATGTCTGACCTGTGTGAGACAAATGCTAAGAAGCAACACCCCACTGGGGCATCAACGTCTGCTCAATCCCAAGCTGATCCATAATTCGAGCAACAATGAAATCAATCAGGTCGTTTACAGACTGAGGTTGATTATAAAAACCAGGGGACGCCGGAAGAATCACACTACCCATTCGGGTTAACTTCAGCATATTTTCCAGATGAATTTCCGAATAAGGGGATTCTCTGGGAACCACGATCAACTTACCCCGTTCTTTCAATACAACAGAGGCGGCTCGTTGCGCCAGATTGTTGCTCAAGCCACAGGCTACCGCAGAGAGTGTTCCCATGCTGCAGGGGCAAAGTACCATCTGTTTTGGTGCACCGCTGCCAGATGCCACCGGCGACATCCAGTCGTCTTCGCCAAAGACTCGTATTTGCCCCGGTTTTGCACGATAACGATCGGTTAGAAATTGTTCAGTTTCTTCTTCAGTGTTGCCAATATGAAGATTCATCTCTTCAGCCAGCACCACTTTTACTGCCTTTGAAGCCAGAAAGTAAACCTCGCGGTTAGTGGCTAACAGGCATTCCAGCAACCTTAAACCGTACTGGGCGCCAGAAGCCCCCGTCATGGCCAGAGTTATTTTTTCGGAAGGTGTTTCAACAGGTAATGGTGTCATTATTAATATCTAAGCTGCTTCGGTCTTTTAAGCGTTGCGCTATTCTGCCATGGATTCCTTCAAAACCACCATTACTCATTATCAGCAGATGATCACCTGCTTCTACCGATTCCGTTATATAGCGAACAATGGCTTCCGTGGAATCGAGCACTTTGGATAACACCGGACTTTTTGCTGCCAGCGCTTCCAACGGCCAATCCAGACCTTCCGGCTTAAACCAGATCACTTCCGAAGCTTGCGCGGTTGAATCAATTAATGACTGTTGGTGAATGCCCATTTTCATGGTGTTGGAACGGGGCTCAATAATCACCCGGATATTGGCATCTTCACCCAGTAATGCTCTCTGCCCCGCAAGCGTTGTCGCAATAGCGGTGGGATGATGGGCAAAATCATCATAAATTCGAATGCCATCAATTTCATCAATCAACTCCATCCGCCGCTTCACCCCCTGGAAGACAGAAAGAGCTTCACAGGCGATCTCCGGAATCACACCCACATGATGAGCCGCAGCAATGGCAGCCAATGCGTTCTCTAAATTGTGCTGCCCTTCCTGCTGCCAATTCACTTTGCCAGCAAAGGCGCCTTTGTAAAACACATCAAATTGATTACCGGAAGCACTGGCATTGCGTACCTGCCAAAGGCTGTTTTCGCCACCAAGGCTTTCCTGCTCAGACCAGCACCCCATATCCATCACTTCATCAATGGCTGTGACGCTGGCAGGGAAAAGAATACGACCAGAGCCCGGAATGGTTCTTACTAAATGGTGAAACTGTCGCTGAATCGATGAGAGATCGTCAAAGATATCCGCATGATCAAATTCAAGGTTATTAATGATCAACGTGCGCGGGTGGTAATGGACAAACTTGGAACGCTTATCAAAAAACGCCGTATCGTATTCATCCGCCTCAATCACAAAAAATGGCGTGTCACCAAGCCTTGCAGAAATACCAAAATCCGCAGGAATGCCACCAATCAAAAAGCCCGGCGACATGCCTGCATGTTCCAGAATCCAGGCCAGCATACTGCTGGTTGTGGTTTTTCCGTGAGTGCCGGAAGCCGCCAACACCCAGCGTTCCGGTGCAATGTAGCGGGAAAAGAACTCAGGACCGGAGACATAAGGCAAACCTTTCTCCAGCACATACTCCACTGCAGGAATGCCACGCTTCATGGCATTACCAATCACCACCAGATCGGGAGACGGGTTCAGATGATCCGCACTGTATCCCTGAAACAGGCTGATGCCCTGCTCCTCCAGCTGAGTACTCATGGGCGGGTAAACATTCTGATCTGAACCGGATACCTGAAAACCCAGCTCTCTGGCCAGAATGGCCAGACTTCCCATAAACGTCCCACAAATACCAAGAATATGTATGTGCATCCGCATTAGCTCCAATCCGGCGGGCGTGCTCTGAGTAACTAAGAGCACTCTAATCCTCTGATTTTGACATTGTTTCAGGCTAATGCGCAAAAGAAGCCAGAAAAGTACTTACTCAGTCGCTGCCATTCCCTTCGAGATCAGGTATCATCTGCAACCAGTCAGAATCACAAAATAACACAGAGTACCGTTCGGAAATTAACCGATGTCCCAAAAGCATGCTTTTTACGCTCAATCCGGTGGTGTTACCGCTGTCATCAATGCCAGCGCCTGTGCCGTTATCGAAACCGCCCGCCGCTATCCGGATAAAATTGGCAAAGTTTATGCGGGCCATAACGGGATTCTTGGCGCCCTGCGTGAAGAGTTGATTGACACCTCTTTTGAATCCGACGAAACCATTGGCGCTCTGCTTAGAACACCGGGCGGTGCTTTTGGTTCCTGCCGTTACAAACTGAAATCCTTCGAAGAAAGTGAAGCTGAATATCGTCGTTTGATTGATGTGTTCAAAGCCCACAATATTGGTTATTTCTTTTACAACGGCGGTAACGATTCCATGGATACCGCCTGGAAAGTCTCCCAGCTCAGTGAAAAAATGGGCTATCCCATCACCTGTATCGGTGTCCCCAAAACCATCGATAATGATCTTGCAGCCACCGATAACTGCCCCGGCTTTGGCTCTGCTGCAAAATATCTGGCGGTGTCGACCAAAGAAGCCAGCCACGATATTGCCTCCATGTGCGACACCTCAACAAAAGTGTTTGTGATGGAAGTGATGGGGCGGCACGCTGGCTGGCTGGCCGCAGCAACCGGGTTGGCAGCTCGCCAGTCTGGCGATGCGCCTCACGTGATCGTTTTCCCTGAACTGCCTTTGGACAGAAAGAAGTTTCTCGCAAAGGTTCAGGAAACCGTTAACAACGAAGGGTATTGCGTCATCGTCGCCTCTGAAGGTGCTAAATACGACGATGGCGACTTCATCTCTGCCTCAACCACCGTCGTGGATTCCTTTGGTCACCAACAGCTCGGTGGCGTTGCACCTGCTCTATGTAACCTGATCAAACAGGAACTCGGTTATAAGTATCATTATGCCGTGGCTGACTATCTTCAGCGTTCTGCACGACACATTGCTTCCAGAGTGGATGTTGAGCAGGCCTATGCGGTGGGAAAAGCGGCAGTTGAACTGGCTGTCACAGGCCATAATGCGGTGATGCCTGCTATTGTTCGCGAATCAGACATGCCTTATCGCTGGGCGATTAAAGAGGTGCCTTTAGAGCAGGTGGCTAACTTCGAACGAAAGATGCCATTGGAATTTATCAGCCCGGATGGTTTTAACATCACCCGAACCTGCAGAGAATACCTGGAGCCTTTGATTGAAGGTGAAGAATATCCAGCCTACCTGAATGGTCTACCTCGGTTTGCAAGACTTAGAAAAGTCTTTGTGGATAAAAAAATTGAAACATCATTTACTGGTGATATTGAGAGCTGATTCAGACCATTTCTTTTTCACAGGGGCTAACTTCTCTGACAGAATAGCTCCTGTCCTTTATTACATCGAGCCACTGGGTAATTGCCTGCCAACGATAGGACTCCTTTATCAATGATTTCTGAACCTTGCCAAGATCAAAAAAACCAAGCCCCTCCTCAGAAGCACCGACGTAAAACTGAGCATCTTTAATTATCCCTATAAAGGGAATGTTTAGAGCTTCAAGAAACAAGCGGAGTTTTTTAAATGACTGTGTATTTTCTCGACATCGATTCGCAATAACCGCCACCTGCGTATGGGAACGATTCGGTTTTACCTTTATCAGCAAGTCTGCAATAAACCGGGTTATCACTTGAATATCGAAAACAGAGGGTGTAACTGGTATCAAAATAACATCGTTATTCCTGATTTGACTAATATTGCCAACTAAATCCATCCCAGCCGGAGTATCAGTGACCGTAACCTCTGTTCCTCGTTCCGGTGTTAACTGAAATACTTTAGTCATCCCAGCTTTTAGGTTATGAGGCTCAATTAATTGCAATGGTGCTTTGAATATCGGACGTTTTCGAACCCAGTAGGTACTGGAACCTTGAGGATCGAGATCGATTAATGCTGTTTTACACCCTTTGCCCAAATAGTAACTGACAAGGTTAGTCGCTATGGTTGTTTTACCGACGCCCCCCTTAGGATTCATCACAATTATTCTCACAGGAGCTCTCCTTTTCCTATTGTCACTTTGGTCGCCTGAAGCTATTTCAGGTCCGAATAAAACCGAAAATCATTTCTCCCCTGCCGTTTGGCTTCGTACATCGCTTCATCCGCCGCCTTGATAAGACTGTCAGCATCTCCACTGTTATCGGGATAAAGTGCAATTCCAATACTCGTACCCACTTTTTTCTCTGTGCCTTCCAGCTGATGAGGCTCTGCCATCACGTGAAGGATCTTATCAGCGACTACTCTGGCATCATCTTCGTTATGCACGTCATCCAGCACAACAGCAAACTCATCACCTCCTAAACGGGCAATCAAATCAACCTGTCGTATACAACCTTCCAGCCTCTGCGCAACATTGCTTAATAGTTTGTCGCCTGCTTCGTGACCCAGCTCATCATTCACCGGCTTGAAATGATCAAGGTCGAGAAACATCACCGCCGTATGCGCTTGATGACGATCACTTCTGGCAATAGACGATTGCAGAAACTCTTTGAACAGTGCCCGGTTGGCTAAGCCTGTCAGATTGTCATATTTAGCCATTTGCGTCAGCTGATCTTCCATGGCCTTTCTTTCGGTAATGTCCTGGAATACCAGCACCGCTCCCTGAACTTTGTTCTGTCCGTTGACAATGGCTGCCGCATTGAACTCTGCAGGAAAATGACCTTTGCTCGAGTGAATCAGATCACTGCTTTGTTTAATATGCCCGCCTTCTTGAAAACAGGATTTATAGATTTCAGAACTTTCCCACTGTTTTAGAATTTCAGCATCATCACCCTCAAAAAACAGATGGCTGACATGCCTGTCCTGTAACGTTTGTTCATTTTCTCCAAGCAATTCACAGGCGGTAGGGTTAATAAACGTCACGCTTCCCTGATCATCCAAACCAACAATGCCTTCGGCCGCACAATCCAGTAACAGTTTGTTTTTCCGGCTGATCCAACGCAGCTCTTTCGTTACCTGCTCCAGCTCCATCCTTTGCTCTTCAAGCTGCAGAAACACTTTTACTTTGCCAAGCAGAATTTCAGGCACGATGGGTTTTGGCAGGTAATCCACAGCCCCGGCCTCATAACCTTTGGCGACATAATTGTGATCTTTGTTGATCGCAGTGACGAAAATAATGGGAATATTGGCTGTTTGCTTATTGCTATGAAGTAATGTGGCTGTTTCAAACCCGTCCATACCCGGCATTTGTACGTCCAGCAGAATCACAGCAAACTGATGGGCTAGCACTTCTGACAGGGCTTTTTCGCCGGAATCCACCTTGTGAACTTCAGCGCCCAGAGGTTTGAGAAGTTTATCCATCGCCAAGAGGTTTTCCGATCGATCATCCACCACCAGTATTTTGACTTTGTCTTTTTCTTTGTCTTCCATAACCAACAATCCTTGTTAGTAACCGTGAAAATCTACAACTGATCGAGAAAAGCCGGTATCTCTTCCAATGGCAACTGATAATCCACGCAACCCGTTCCCAGAGATGCCTGTGGCATCGTGCTGATCATGGAACTATCAGGACACTGAACCACCGTCGTACCACCAAAATCTTTTACCGCCCGAATACCATCTGCGCCATCGCTGTTAGCTCCGGTCAGTACAATGGCAACCAACGCGTGTTCATAGACTCTGGCAGCCGATTGAAACAACACATCGATGGATGGCCGGACAAACGCAACCGGTGGCTCCATATTCAGGCTGATCACACCACTCTCCTCAACCTGCATGTGGTACCCAGCCGGAGCAAGTAAAATAGTGCCTGCCATTATCGCGTCTTTATCTCTGGCTAACCGCACCGGAAGAGAACTCTGCCTTGCTAACACTCGCAAAGCACCGCCGTCGTCTTTAGCGCCAACATGTTTGGTCACCAATAGAGGAAAAGGGAAGTCTTCCTCAAGTTCACTGAAGAGAAAACCCAAAGCATTGATTCCTCCCGCAGAGGCACCAATCACAATGGCTTTACCCCCATTACCTGAATACTTTCCTCTCACGCCCCCTTCTTCCTATAAATTCTCAGCTTGTTATTTACATCCTCCAGTGACTTTCTAATTTCACTGAAGGTCAAATTTTCCCTCCGCCCAATACAAAGGAAACCACGGGGGCAGAGGCTTTCATTAATTAAATTCAGAGCTCTGTCCTGCAGCTGTTCATTAAAGTAAATCAATACGTTGCGACACATCACCAGATTCATTTCACCAAAGGCACCATCCGTCACCAGATTATGGCTGGCAAAGGTAATCCGTTCGGCAAAACGGCTATTGATTTTGATGGCGTTATATTGGCTTACCCAATTATCACTGAGCGTCTTACGTCCACCAGAGTCCCTATAATTCTTCTCGTAAAGTTCCACATCATCGGACGGATAAATTCCTTTCTTGGCCATCCTCAGTGCTTCGTCGTTAAAATCGGTGGCATAGATCTGACAGCGATCCAATAGCCCTTCTTCTTCAAGCATAATGGCAATGGAGTAAACCTCCTGACCGGAAGCACAGCCCGCATGCCAGATTTTAATAAATGGATAGGTTTTCAAAACCGGAATCACTTCTTCTCGAAGTACTTTAAACACATCCGGGTCACGAAACATTTCTGTCACCACCACTGACATGCTTTCAACAAATGTCTGAAAAGCCTGACCGTCGTGAAGAAAAAGCGGTATCAGTGCACTAATGCGATTAACGTTTACTGACTCCATGTATTTCTTAATCCGGCGAACCATAGAGGCACGGGCATAATCACTGAAGTCGTAACCGTAATGCTGGCTAATTGCCTCCAGCAATAGTTTCAGCTCCAGATGCTCCAATTGAGCAAGAGAGTCTGTTTTCGTCATCTTGATAGCCAGACCTTAAGCATTTCGGTCAACTTGGCCATATCCACAGGCTTGGTCATGTAGTCATTCGCTCCCGCCTCAAGACACTTTGCCCGATCATCGGCCATCGCCTTGGCTGTAAGGGCAATCACCGGCAAATCCTTAAAATAAGGCATCTGACGTATAGCTCGGGTTGCTTCATAACCATCCATCACTGGCATCATGATATCCATCAGCACTAACTCAACCCCTTCCTCTTCTTCGAGTTTCGTGAGCGCATTTTTGCCGTTATCTGCCAGAACCACTTCCATTCCCAAGCCTTGTAATGCCTTGGAAAGGGCAAATGTATTACGGAGATCATCATCCACCAGCATAATTTTTCGCCCATCGAGGCTCTTTTCTCCGCCTGCTGGCATGGGCTTTTCTTCCGTAACCGAGTTGTCTTTATTCACCGTGTGTAAAAATAAACTGACTTCATCAGTCACTCTTTCCATTGCCCGATCACCCTTCATGACCATCGCACTGGTGTATTCCTGCAGCTGAGCATGTTCCGATGCACTGGGTGGCTGGGCTGTATGAATCACCACCGAGGGCATTTTCTCCCCCAGTTGTTCTTTAACGGTCTGGAGAAAATCGAGCCCCGATGTTTCGCCAAGGTTTAAATCCATAATCATGCATTGCCAATGACTATCCGACAGCATCTTTTGCGCTTCGTCAGCGGTGGCCGCGTAACCTACATGGAGCTGTTTCTTTTCCAGCATCACCCCGATCTTTTTTCGCTCGCCATCGTCTAAATCCAGAATCAAAACATCACTGATATCCTGATGGATCGCATCTTCCAAAGTGGAAAAGACACTATCAATATCTGAAATACTCACCGGCTTCATCAAATATCCAGCCACCGATGCGTCTTTAAACAAATGCGGATCCCGGCCAGAAATGATGTGAACGGGAATGTTTCGTGTGGCATTACCGCTCTTCAATTTCTCAAGCACTTCCTGACCATCCATATCCGGTAACCCAAGATCCAGAATAATGGCAGATGGTCGTGTGTTCTCAGCGAGCTCCAAACCCTGACTGCCAGTCTCGGCATGTTGACAGTTGAATTGATATTTGCCGGCAAGCTGGTTCAAGGTATTAAAGAAATTAGGGTCATCTTCAATCACCAGAAGGCTATTACCTTTTATAGAAATCGATGTTTCGGTGACACTACTTTTAGTGGAGGTAATGGGAATTTCTTCAGTGGTGATAGCTTCTGGTATTGAAATATCTGGTTTGGATGCTTCTGGTTTTAAAAGCCTGGCGGAGACAGACACAGGAGAATTACTGTAGTTATCCGCTGTCACATTCTGTGAACCAATCGCACAGACTGGATTATCGGGCAAAAACAAAGTGAACGTTGTGCCCTTGCCTTCTTCGCTGGCCAACTCGATAAAACCACCCAGCAGTGCTGCCATCTCTCTGGATATAGCCAGACCAAGGCCGGTGCCACCGTATTTTCTGCTGGTTGAGCCATCAGCCTGTTGAAATGATTCAAAGATGGTGGCCTGTTTATCTTTCGGAATGCCAATACCACTGTCTTTTACGGCAAAGGCCAGCCAGTTTTCATCGGCATGACGCCCCTTACGGGCTTCGTTGAATACCTCAACCGTTACACTGCCCTGCTCAGTAAACTTGAAGGCATTGGAAAGAAAGTTTTTAATAATCTGCAGCAGCCTTTGGCTATCCGTAAACAGAGAGTCATTCACACCGGATGCCATGTTGACCGCAAATTCCAGGCCTTTATTATCCGCCAGTGGTTTAAACATGGTTTCAATACTGCTTTTAACATCCTGAACAGAAATCGTATCCAGATTCACCGACATTTTCCCGGCTTCCACCTTGGATAAATCCAGAATATCGTTGATTAACTCCAGCAACTCCTTACCGCCGTTGTAGATCACCGTTGCCGATTCCACCTGATCTTCCGTTAAATTGCCTTCGTCGTTATCTGCCAGCATTTGCGACAGCAGTAACAAAGAATTAAGCGGCGTACGCAATTCATGGGACATGTTCGCCAGAAATTCAGATTTGTATTTACTGGCTCTTGCCAGCTCTTCTGCTTTCTCCGTGATGTCTTTGCTGGTTTTCTCTATCTCTCTATTCTTACGTTCAATGTCATTTTTTTGTGCTGTTAGCTTTTCACTAAGTTCTTCCAGCTCCGCATTGGATTTTTGTAACTCATCGCTTTGTGCTTTCAGCTCTTCTTCCGACTCTTCAAGGATTCTTGCTTTCTTTTCCAGCTCATCATTATTGGAGCGCAACTCTTCCTGCTGCTCTTTCATGGTTTCCGCTTGCTGGGTGGTGGTTTCCAGCAGTTGACTTACACGGGTTCGGTACTGGGCAGAGTTAATAGCGATAGCAATATTTTCGACGCTGTGATCGAGGAACTGTTTCTGTTCTTCCGTCATTGGCCCCAGGCGAGAGAACTCAAAAACACCCTTGAGGTTATTTTCATAAGACAGGGGAATAATAAGAACATGAACCGGGCTGGATACACCAAGCCCAGACTCAATGGCCAGATAACCATCGGGTACATTGGTCAATTCAATAAGCTGCTTTTCCAAGGCTGCCTGCCCGATCAGTCCTTCACCTAAATCAAAACGTGTGGCATGTTGATTACGTTTGCTCCAGGCGTATGTCCCCAACAATTCCAGCTGACTGGTGTCGTTCAAAACGTACATGGCACCAGAATGCATATCGAGATAATGAGCAATATAGGCAACAATGTTATGACACAAATCTGCCATGGACTGCTCACCACGAATACTGTCGTTTAATCCGGCCATGCCATCCTGAAGCCAGTTTCTGCGCTGGTTTTCATTACTGATCGTTCGCAGTTTTCTGGTCATTTCTCCGAAGCTGTGGCTCAACTCACTGATTTCATTGCTGCCTTTCAACTCCACCACTTCGATATAGTCACCGGAAGCAACTCGGTTCACCCATTTAATAATCTCTCTGAGCGGTTTCACCAGCTTACGGGTAACAAAGAAGGCGGCAATAACCACAAGAACAAAGACAATGGAAATTAATAGAATTAAGCGATTCTGGAACTTTTTAACAGAAGCAAACGCTTCGCGATGGGTCACTTCAGACAGCATAATCAAGGAAGAACCAGCAATATTAACGGGAAGATACGTTCCAAGCACTTCTTCACCATGTTCATAGCTACGGATATGTCGATCACTGGCTTTGACCGCCTGGGTAAGAACTTCTTCATCCTGCATAACGTCAGACAGGTCACCCAAGGCATCCATATCGAACTCATGGGCATGATCACTGTGTTCTTCCAACTCTCCCAGATGATCATCGCCTTCTATATACAGACCATCTTCATTGACATGTTCAAGCCAAAGGTTGATCAACGGGTTGTCATCACTGAAGATCAGGTCTTTTCTATTGGTCACAAGACTGCCAAAACGTATCTTACGGTCTGCGCCCACCAGAAATGAAGAAAGCCCTGCGATGCCAGAGTCACCACTGTCAAACATCAACTGAATATTATTGGGATGAATCTGAACGGCTATAAAGCCTGTGGATGATTGCTCATCATCCGCCAGTGGCAAGATAAAGAAGACTACCTGCTCATTTCCCAAAGGAGGATAACTTCCAAGATCAGCATATTGAGGCTGCTGTTCTTGAAGACTAGTTTGAACGGCACGGGAAAAATTGGTGTAGGCGAGGCTTCCAGAAAATAGGTTTTGGCCAAGATCATCATAGCGGTTGACGGTGTAGAGAATATTCCCCTGCGCATCACCGACGATGATGTCGGAATAGTCATAGAACTTCAGAAAGTCTTGATAAGTTGCAGAGTGTTGCGCCTGTATTTCATCATAAGTCGTTGAAGCGATGTAGCTGTTCCATGAACCACTATCCAGATCATGGCTTTCTTGCAAATCGTCAATGAATGCACTGGAGGGTGAAGACAAAATATACAGGTTGGTCAGTACCGTATCGAAGTAATGATTCAGACGCTGCGTAAGCTGGTAATTAATCGTGGTTAGCTGGTCATATCGCTCTTTGACGATTTCATCTTTCCCCTTCTCATACTCATTAAAGCCAACGAATATGACCGGCCCAATGGACAGGCAGACAAACCAGAGGAACAGCGTAAGCGACAGGCTGCGAGACCTCTTGTGTATATGCTTTGAGGGCTGATCCTGACTCATACTCTAACCTCGGTCACAGACAATGATGGGAAGAAAGCAGTGGCTATCTTCTAAGTAGTTGACCATTTGGAATCGAATATTTCTGGCTGAGCGGGCAGTTGCTATGCAAGGCACAACGCAGGGAGCATAGCCGTAGCTATGTGACCGGAGTTGTAACGCCGGAGAGTGACTGTCCACTTAGTCAGAAAATATGATTTCACGTGGTCAACTACTTATGAGTCGTAACTGGGTTTGAAAGGTTTAGTCGCTTGATAAAAGCGGATAATGAAGTGACGTTTTGGGAAAAATCAGGTGAGAAAATAAGTGAGGCGTCAGAAACTGTTTGAGCTTCTGACGCTGTTTTTCTGTGCTAGCCAAGCCCTACATTATTCTTCTGCAGAACCTGCTCAGCACGGTAGCTTGAGCGAACCAGCGCACCGGAAACCACCTCAAGGAAGCCTTTATCCAGCCCCCATTGACGATAGGTCTCGAACTGTTCCGGAGTGACATAGCGATCAATTGGTAGATGATTCACCGTTGGCTGCAGATATTGACCGAAAGTGACAATATCGACGTTGATCGCACGAAGATCGTCCAGAGTTTCCAAAATTTCTTCGTCGGTCTCGCCTAACCCCAACATGACACTGGTTTTGGTTAACACGTCTGGACGGTATTTCTTGGCGTGCTCCAGAACTGCCATGGTTTGCTCGTAGCTGGATCGTGGATCCCGCACCGGATGTGTCAGCCGCTTAACGGTTTCCACATTCTGGGCAAACACTGCGATACCACTGTCTACCACTGTTTCAACGTGCTCGAACACGCCCTGAAAATCCGGCGTTAATACTTCCACATTGGTTTCAGGATTCACTTCTATAACCTTGCGAACTACATTGGCGTAGTGTTCAGCTCCGCCGTCCGGCAGATCATCACGGTTCACAGACGTCAGCACCAGATACTTCAGGTTCATCAGCTTAACGGAGTTTGCTGTGTGCTCCGGCTCTTCCAGATCCAACCAGCCTTTTGGGTTGCCCGTGTTCACTGCACAGAATCGACAGGCACGGGTACAGGTATCCCCCATCAACATGATGGTTGCGGTACCAGAGCTCCAGCACTCATTTATGTTCGGGCACATGGCCTCTTCACACACGGTGCTGAGTTTGTGTTCGTGAACCGTGCCTTTCACTTCTTTGTAGCGAGTGCCGTGAGTGGCCTTGATTCGCAACCAGGAAGGTTTGCGTTTTACTTCAATCTGAGGGTCTCTGGCGGACGCCTTAATGCCATTTTTTATGGCCGTGATGCCTTTGTCGTTAACAAACTTGGTACCACTGGTTACCTTTACCGCTTCATCGACCTGAACGGTTGGAATAATCTGGTCTGAACTCATGAAATGATTGTCCCCCGGTAATTCAGAGCCTTCTGGAGGCTGGTAAGCAAACGCTGACTGACGTCATCCATATCCACCGTGCCCAGCAGTGATGCCATATCAACAACATCAAGACCGGCATAACCACAAGGGTTAATTCGGCTGAAAGGTTCCAGATCCATATCCACATTCAAGCTTAAGCCGTGATAGGAACACATTTTACGGAACCGCAATCCCAGGGCAGAAATCTTGGCGCCATTGACATAAACGCCGGGGGCTTCAGGATCATTCTGTGCTTCAATGCCGTAGCTGGCCAACACCTCAATAACGGCATTTTCCAGTGCAGAAACCACGGCTCTCGGGCCAGAGTGCTTGCGTTTTACATCTAATAGAAAATAGCAAACCAGCTGCCCGGGGCCGTGATAGGTCACCTGACCACCACGATCCACCGGAATCACTGGAATATCGCCAGGCATCAACACATGCTCCGGCTTACCAGCCTGCCCTTGGGTGAATACCGGATCGTGTTCGACAAACCAACACTCATCCGGCGTTTGTTCATCCCGCTGGTTGGTAAATGCTTTCATGGCCAGCCAGACCGGTTCATACTCCCGCCTGCCCAGCCAACGAACCACTATTTTTTCTTCGACCTTCACTGGCGCTTTCTCTTTACAAACAGCCGGCTCTAAACCAACAGCCGGTAGCTTTTAATCCAATGATTACAACACCATTTGAATCCGACCACTGGCCTTCAGCTCTTCAAACAATGCCTGTAGCTGAGGTTCACCGGTGGCGGTAATGACGACCGTGGCAGAAAGGTACTTACCGTTCTTACTGGTTTTCATTTTGGCATCCCCCTTAAAAGAAGGATCATGGTTCGCCACCACCCGAAGAACAAAGTCCTTATAGTCCGGCGCAGCATGGCCAACGATTCGGATCGGGTAATCGCAGGGGAACTCAATTTTAGGCGCTTTAGGTTCTTTCATAACCGTTTCTACATCAAACAAAATTAGGCCAGAAGACCAGTAAAGAACAGCACAATGCTGTCCCAGAGGCGCTTGAAGAAGCCACCTTTTTCCACAGACTGCTGAGCAATCAGCGGCACTTCGGTTACCAGTTCATCGTCCAGCATCACTTTTACGGAGCCAACAGCCTGCTCCTGCTCAATCGGCGCTTCTAACGTTGGATTGATGGTGAGGGTGGCTGCCAGATCTTTGCTACTGCCTCTTGGTACAGTAACAATCAGATCTTCAGCAATACCAACGCTGATTTCACTGATGTCACCTTTCCAGACTTCAACTGTCTGTAGAGGCTGACCACCTTTTTTCACATCCACATTTTCGAAAAAGCGGAAGCCATAAGTCAGCAGTTTCTGAGCATCATCCGCACGTTGCTTCTCACTTTTGGCACCCAATAGAACAGCAATCAAACGGCGTCCATCACGAGCCGACGTCACAGCAAGGTGATAGCCCGTGGCTTCAATATGGCCTGTTTTTAAACCATCAACGGAAGGGTTGGTCCACAACAGACGGTTGCGATTGGCTTGGCGACGTAACGGTTTGCCCGTCTTTTTATCCACACCGTACTGGTAATACTTTTCAGAGTGGATGTCATAATATTCAGGGAAGTCTTGAACAATGTGCTTACTCAACGTCGCCAGATCACGGGCGGTGGAGTAATGATCTTCTGCTGGCCAGCCAGAGGCATTCTGGAACTTACTGTTGTTCATGCCAATCTGCTGAGCAGTGCTGTTCATTAACTGAGCAAAAGCACTTTCACTACCGGCAATGTGTTCCGCCAGAGCCACGCTGGCATCGTTACCGGAAACAATAATCACACCTTTCAGCAGTTCACCCACCGGCACACGCTCACCCACTTCGATGAACATCGTTGATCCACCGAGGCTCCAGGCCTTTTCGCTGATCAATACCTTATCATCACGGCTGATATTACCAGCGTGTAACTCGGCTTCCGTCAGGTAGGTGGTCATCATTTTGGTCAGGCTGGCAGGGTGCAGCGTTTCATCCGGATTCTTTTCCGCCAGCACTTCACCACTGGTGGCATCAATCAGAATGTAACTGGTCAGGCTCAACTCCGGCGGAGATGGAATCTGCCGAAACACCTGCGCCTGGGCAGTCGTCGCCATGATGGGCATGATCGTGGCCATAGCCAACACACCAAGCCAGCGACGGGTAGAAAATAATCGTTTGCTCATGCAGATCTTTGCTCTGAGAATATGAATGTTCAACATTATAATGTTCAAATCTTTTGAGGTTAACTGTGACTTACAACAATCACTGTTTTTCGACCTCTACTCTTAATCAAATTATCTTATCAAATTATCAAAAATCATTGGTCAGAAATCATTGCTCAGAAATCATTGCTCAGAAATCATTGCTCAGAAATCATTGCTCAGAAATTATTGATCAAAAGTCATTCAGAGAGATAGTAACATAGCTGCCCTGTAATACCGGTCAGTAATTTGTAAGTTTAAAAACCATCAAAAACCATGATAACTATCTGTTTTTATTGATAATTAACCACATCTACAATATTCCACCCCATCTTTTCATAAGTACCCGGCCATTTGGAATCGAATATTTCTGGCTTGTTGATCAAGTTCTCTGCAAGGCGCAACGCCGGGAGCATAGCGAGCTATGTGACCAGAGTTGCAACGCAGTCAGAGAGCCTGATCAATGAGTCAGAAAATATGATTTCATATGGTTGGGTACTTAGTAACGCTGATGGTCTGAAGTATAAAGATAACAGCTTTTTTGACCGGGCAAAGTCCACAGCCTCTTCAATCAACAACTTTCCAGAACAACTTTCCACAACAATAGCCACGGATAACGCTTGCCACTGCTCTTGATGCCAACGAGCGACAGTCTCAATACCCTGGGGGCAATCTTTCAAATTAATCACTTTCATAATGATTCATAACAAAGAAATCTATGGTCGGAAACGGCTGAAAATACAGAGGGCTCAGACACCCTGTCGATTTGACATTTCTCTGTACCCTGCCCCGCAATGTCTTGAAGATTTATCCATTAAACTTGGCAGTGCGTCCAATCCAATTCTATCTTTAACGTACAATATACGACGATGACACTGAAAAAATAATCAGTACGTTGGTAAATTGGGGAGTTTGTGAATCGGGGGAGCTTGTACGACCATTCCGGAGTAACACCATGCTGAACGAAGACCTCTATGAATGCCTGGTTGAACTGGGCATCAATGAGCATAAGGCACGAAAGGCGGCGAAGGAAAATGCTGAGCTGCTGGAAATGAGTGCGGACATTGTCACGGTAAGACAAACCCTATTTGAGCTTACCCGGCAAAGCTGCGGTATGAATGAGCGGCTGATCAACGTAGAAGCACTGATCAAAGCACTGGTGCAAAGAATTAATGCCATGGAGCAATGGCAAACCCAGACCAGTCAGCACCTTTCTGGCTTGGATCAAACCTTGGGTGGTGTTGAGGGCAAACTATCCACGGCTATGGGTAAGCTGTCCTCCGTAGAAGAACGACTTACCCATGTAGAGATTGAACTGACCGACATTAAAAGCATGCTGACATTATTGGTTGAAAAACAATGACAGCATGCTTTTTTAATCAGGGTGCCTGAACCATGGATTCGACGCTTTCTTCCTCACTTTCTTCCAGTGCTTCTTCTATGGTTGGCTTTTCGGTAAGCGGTAAGTCATAAGCAGCTTTTTCATATACTGCTTTTTCATATGGAGCTTGTTCAAAAACAGGCTTTTCGTAGACAAGATAGGGCGCCTCAAACTCTGCCACATTGATACTTTCCAGCATTGATTCCAAGTGCTCAGGGCTTTCTACCGGGCCAATCCTGACCCGATACAACGGCTCAACTTCTTCGCCCTTAACCACTTTTGCCTTCAGTCCTACTTTATTGAAAATGTTTCGACGCAACACTTGCGCACTGTGATGGTTTTTCAGCGCCGCCAGCTGCAGATAAAGCAGTTGACCATTTTCAGGATGCACCGGAGATTTAGCAAACGTCTCTGGATCAATGCCTTCAATGGCGACATCTGCAAGGCCTGAGTTTGAAAAACCCAGCTTTTTCGCAGCAACATAGGACAAATCAATCAATCGGTTACCGTGAAATGGACCACGGTCATTAACCCTGACCACCACGGACTTGCCATTCTCCACATTGGTCACTTTGACATAGGACGGCAATGGCAACGTTTTATGAGCGGCTGTCATTTTGAACATGTCATAAATTTCACCGTTCGCTGTCTGCTTACCGTGAAATTTAGTGCCATACCAGGAAGCCTCACCACTTTCAGAATAACCATTTGCCGATCCCATCGGGGTATAGGTAACTCCAGCCAGCGTATAAGGGGTATTCTTCAAAGGCACCTGAATGGGTGTTGGAACAGCATCCGGAATCGTACTGACATCTACGGTTTCTGAAGGTGGTCCATCCTGTACTTGCGTAGAGCTACAGCCTGCCAGTGTCAGCAATATCACAAACAGAGACGGGATTTTCAATGTAGATCGCAAGGAAAAACCTTCATTTTCATGAGTAAAAGCGCTTTGCAAATTGCCTCCAAGCGACTTTGAGAGCGTGGGAATGCATTCAATCCACAGGCTCGATATTCATTTTACAATTTGCCTTCAGGGGCTTTGCTCTTCAGAGCAACAGAACTGTTATAGCCTGCCCGCACTTCCTTCGCCAGCTGATAGACCGCCAGTGCATACATCTGACTGCGGTTGTAACGGGTGATCACATAAAAGTTGTGCATGCCCAACCAGTATTCAGCACCCGCACTGCCTTCGTGTTTCATAGGCAGAACCTTTAAGGCGTCGGAGCCAGTACTGGTAATCTGCCAGCCGGAATCCTGAACCTCGGCCAGTGTTTGATCCGGCTTTAATCCGTCGGATAACACATCATCAACCCCTACACCTGAAACGCGGGTTTGAACTGCAACGCCCTTACCATATTTCCAGCCATGCTTTTTCAGATAGTTCGCGACACTGCCAATAGCGTCCTCTTCACTAAACCAAATGTTCGCCTGTTCATCACCGGTATAATCCACCGCATAAGCACGATAGCTGGATGGCATAAACTGTGGGATACCCATTGCACCGGCATAAGACCCGGTCAACTCTTCCACATCCAGCTTCTGGTCGCGAGCAAGGATCAGGAAATTCTCCAGTTCTTTACGGAAAAAGGTTTGTCTGGGCGGATAATCAAAGCCCAGCGTCGTCAATGTATCCAGCACTCTGAAGCCGCCGGTCTGGCGTCCATAGTAGGTCTCGACACCAATAATCGCCACAATGATATGGGCTGGTACACCCCATTTTTTCTCAGCAGCAGCTAGCGACTCGGAATTCTCTTCCCAGAATCGGACACCTTTGGTGATGCGTTCGGGCGTCAGGAAAATCTTCCGATAATCCTTCCATTCCATTGTCCCTTCAGCCGGACGGCTGATCAGTTCAATCGCACGCTGTGATCGTTCTGCTTTACCAATGACCGCTTCCAACTTGGATCGGTCGAAATGGTGCTCGGTCACCATATCATCAATAAACTTATTAACATCCTGCCTGCCAAGATAGCTTCCTCCAGAAGAAGCCAACGCCACAGATGAAAAAACAGCGGTCGTTACCAGCAGACCATCACGAACTATACGACGGAATATCCCTGGAATAGTTTTCATGCTTCCGTACCTTTTATGCAAAAACAAGATCAGGGCTCCCCAACACTGCAACGTGTTGAAATAACAACATCAGGAAACCCTACATTAATCGACAGTTAAGTTAATTTCTATCGTCATTGAGTAAAAATCCCGCACAATGTGCGGGATTCCATAAAAGACAGTTAACGGATATTAAAGATAAAGAAAGTTATTTTAAATCAAATATCTACCGTTCGCCTGCCATGAAGGACTTATGGGTATGGATAGACATTAAAAAACCAAAACCAGCCAGCAGTGTTAACAGAGAAGTTCCTCCGCGACTCACCATGGGTAAAGGCACACCCACCACTGGCATTATGCCACTGACCATACCGATATTGACAAAGATATAAACAAAGAAAGTCAGGGTAATACTCCCTGCCAGAAGTCGTCCAAACAGTGTCTGAGCATTGAAGGTAATAAACAACCCTCGCCCGATAATCAGTGCGTAGAGTGCAAACAATACCAGACAGCCCATTAAGCCAAACTCTTCCGCAAGAACGGCAATAATAAAGTCCGTATGACTTTCCGGAAGAAAATCCAGATGCGACTGAGTCCCCTGCAACCAGCCTTTGCCGTACAAACCACCAGAGCCAATAGCAATGGTGGACTGAATGATATTCCAGCCGGATCCCCAGGGATCACTTTCCGGATTCAAAAACGTCAACACCCGCCGTTTTTGGTAGTCGTACATGAAAAAGTGCCAGAGCACGTAAATTGAAGGTACCGCCAGGCAAACGGCTGAAGCAATAATCCGTTTACGTAGCCCGGCCAGAAAGATAACGAAGGCACCGGAGGCACCAATCAGAATTGAAGTTCCCAAATCCGGTTGTTTGGCAATCAGCACCACGGGAACGGCTATCAACACCAGGGCAATAACAATATCTTTAAAAGAAGGCGGCAGTCGTCGCTTGGCAAAAAAAGCAGCCATGGTGATCGGCATGATCAACTTGATGACTTCAGAAGGCTGAAATCGAAAACCGGGCAGCTGTATCCACCGCTGAGCGCCTTTAGAGCTGACACCCATAAACAGGACAGCGACCAACAGAAGAACGCCAGCCAGATAAAACCATTTAGCCCACTGCATAAAAAAGCGTGGCGGTATCTGAGCTATGATCAACATACCCGTGAAGCTGACGCCAAGATACATCGCCTGACGGGTCACGACATCCAGATCCCGCCCCGTAGCGCTGTAAAGAAGAAACAGTCCCGCACCGCAAAGCAGTAACAAAAAAAACAGCAGCACAAAATCCACATGCCAGCGCATGGAAAGCGCCGGACCACGACCAAAACCGTGCAGGTCAATCTGACGGACAAAATCCTGGTTAGCCATTACTTATCCTTCTGATTCTTTGCTGCTGCCAATCGTGGCAGCAGATAAGCATCCATCACCTTTCTGGCAACATTGGACGCACCATTGCTGTTCTCCAGAATCACAGAAACAGCAATCTGAGGATCATCTGCAGGGGCAAAGCCAATAAACAAACTGTGGTCACGCTCGAACTCTTTCAACTTTTCAGCGTCATACTCTTCGCCCTGAGCAATACTAACCACCTGAGCGGTACCGGTTTTTCCGGCCATCCGGTACTTCAAGCCACGGCCTATTCGCCAATTCGCGGTACCTCGTGGAGAATGTATCACCTCTTCCATAGCACCGATAATCAGCTCCCAGTTGAAAGCATCTGCTTCATCGGTCAGGCCGGTGGAAATATCATCTCCCCAGAACTCACCCTGAACTTCCGGAATGTTCTCCCGCACCAGTCGTGGTTGAACATAATGCCCTCGGTTAGCGATCAGGGAAGTGGATTCCGCCAGCTGCAAAGGGGTTGCCAGCATATAACCCTGCCCGATAATGGCAATTACTGTTTCACCAGGATACCAGGGCTGTTCATAAGCTCCCCGCTTCCACTCTCTCGACGGCAACAATCCAGGACGTTCTTCTCGAATATCAATACCGGTGCGATGACCAAAGCCAAACTGACTGGCAAAATCGTGTAAGTTATCAATGCCCAGCTTACCGGCCTGGTTATAAAAATAGGTATCGTTAGAAACAGTAATCGCCTGCTTTAAATCCACCCACCCATGGCCCGAGCGCTTCCAGTTCCGGAATCGGTGCTCACTGCCAGGTAACTGAAACCAGCCCTTATCAAACACACGGTCTTCCGGTTTCACAACACCATTAGCCAATAACGCCAACCCCATTACCGGCTTCACAGTAGAGGCCGGTGGATATTCACCAAGGGATGCCCGGTTATACAAAGGTCGTTCAATATTCGTATTCAGGCCATTAAACGTCTTCGTATCAATACCGGTAACAAACAGGTTGGGATCAAACGACGGCGTACTGGCCATCGTTAATACACCACCGGTTTTCGGATCCATCGCGACAACCGCACCCCGGCGACCATTGATGGCCTCAATAGCAATTTTCTGCAGTTTACTGTCAAGATAGAGATTGATATCACGCCCCGGCACTGGCGGCTCTTTCTTCAGAACCCTGAGCACACGACCACGGGCGTTAGTTTCGACTTCCTGAAACCCCGGCTTGCCCAGCAAAATGGACTCATAAGAACGCTCCACACCGATCTTACCGGTGGTGTGAGTCCCTGAATAAAGTGCTGGATCCAGCGTTTGTAAATCACGATCATTAATTCGCCCTACATAACCAATACTGTGGGCGAAAGCTTCTTTTTCTGGGTAATAGCGAACCAGCTCGGCATTGATATCAACGCCGGGGAGACGGAATTGGTTGACGGTAATTCGGGCAATTTCTTCCGAGGTCAGATCAAACTTCAGCGGTACAGCTTCAAATGGACGGCGGCGGCGAATTCGCTGATCAAAGCGCTTCAACTCGCCTTCCGTAAGGTTGACCAGCTTAGCGATATCCGCCAACAACACATCCAGATCTTTGGCTTGTTCACGAACAATGGACAAAATATGGCTAGGCTTATTCATCGCCAGCAACACACCATTTTTGTCGTATATTAATCCGCGAGTAGGAGGGATAGGCTGAACCAGTACCCGGTTCTCATCAGACTGAGTAGAAAGCTCAACATGGCGAACCACCTGAAGATAGAAAAGCCGAGAGATTAACCCCAGACAGAGGAGAGTCATAAAGCCAACGACGACCCAAAGCCGGATATTTACCAGTTTTTTTTCTGCCCCATGGTCCTTTAAGGTGTCCTGCGGCATGTTATATCTCGATCATCGGTCGCTTGGCCAAAAACAAAAAATCAATCAGAAACGATTTTACTTAAACCGATTTTACTTAAGTAGTTGTGCAAATGAAATCGGATTTTCCTGGCTGAGTGGATAGTTGCTATACAATACCCACAGGGCATAAAGGCGTAGCGCAGGGAGCATAGCCTTAGCTATGTGACCGAAGCTACAACGCAGCACGACTGCATGGATGCAGAAGGTAGCACCCAAGGGCATAAAAGCAACGCAGGAGCAAGCTGCCGAGAGTGACTGTCTACTTAGTCAGAAAATATGGTTCTCATTTGGTCAACTACTTATGATACGGGTGATTATGGAGAATACTCCAGCCCCGATAAACCTGCTCTGCAACCACTACTCTGACCAGCGGATGCGGCAGTGTCAATGGCGACAGAGACCAGCGAAGATCGGATCGGGCAAGGCAGGACCCATGAAGCCCTTCAGGCCCGCCCACCAACAGGCTGACATTGCGCCCACTGTGCAGCCAACCATCCATATTCTCTGCCAGCTTTTCCGTACTCCAGGGTTTACCCAGCACTTCCAGAGTGACCACATGATCACCGGAGCCAATGGCTGCCAGCATCTGCCCGGCTTCTTTTTCCTGAAGCCGACTGATGTCAGAGCCTTTACTCCGTTTACCCAGAGGAATTTCAACCAGCTCAAGACGAACATCACCGCCCAGACGGCGGCTGTATTCCCGATAGCCTTCTTCCACCCAACCGGGCATTTTCGAGCCAACTGTGATCAGCCGAACCCGCATTAAGGCTGCTCGGCAGAAGTCAGGTCTTCAGCGACCAGATCAGCGCTATCCCAGAGACGTTCAAGATCATAGAACTGGCGAGTTGCCGGCAGCATCAGGTGAACAACCACGTCACCCAGATCAACCAGAACCCATTCAGACTTGTCTTGACCTTCCATACCTAACGGTCGGATACCCTTTTTCTTACACTCGTCAATGACATTGTCTGCCAGAGACTTCACATGACGGTTAGACGTACCGCAGGCGATAACCATGTAATCAGTGACACTGGTCTGAGTCGAAACGTCCAGACAGGTGATTTCGTTACCCTTCACATTTTCAATAGCTTCAATAACAAGCTGCTTTAATTCATCAGAATGCATAGACTGCAAAATTAACCTCTGTAAGTACCTACCCAAATAAACTCAAATTTTCTGGTTCATTGCGCAGGCACTCTGCTGCGTTACAACTCTGGTCACATAGCCCGAGCTATGCTCCCGCCGTTGTGCCTTGCATAGTACCCACGCACTAAACCAGAATTCTTTGATTTCATTTGCGTAGATACTTACCTTACCTGAACAATTATCGAGCTCAGGCCATTAGAACCGGGCAGGCTCGCAGGATTAACCGCTGATGTCAACGCTCAAACGGAAATCACTTAGAGCCTCGTTCACTGCCGAATATGGCCATCACCAAATACGACGTATTTCTGTGATGTCAGCCCTTCCAGCCCCACCGGCCCACGGGCATGAATCTTATCCGTGGAAATCCCAATTTCCGCACCCAGGCCATATTCAAAGCCGTCCGCAAAGCGGGTGGACGCATTGATCATCACTGAACTGGAATCCACTTCCCTAAGGAAGCGGCGAGCCCGGGAAAAATCTTCTGTTACGATGGCGTCGGTGTGATGAGAACCGAAACGGTTGATATGGGCAATGGCTTCATCCATATCTTTCACGACCTTTACTGACAACACTGGCGCCAGATATTCAGTAGACCAATCTTCTTCCGTTGCCGCAGTAATACCAGACAAAATCTTGCGCGTTTCAGGGCAACCCCGCAGCTCAACATCCTTTGCTGCATAAATATCCGCTAGCGGTTTTAGCATGGCTTCAGCGACCGCTTCGTGAACCAGCAATGTTTCCATGGCATTGCAAACCCCGTAACGGTGGGTTTTGGCGTTATCTGCAATGGGGATGGCCTTATCAACATCAGCCTTGTCATCCAGGTACACATGGCAAATGCCATCAAGATGCTTGATCACTGGCACACGGGCATCTTTACTGATGCGCTCAATAAGCCCTTTGCCGCCGCGGGGCACGATCACATCCACATAGTCCGGCATGCCGATCAATACACCAACAGCCGCACGATCGGTGGTTTCCACCACTTGAACTGCATCCACCGGCAAACCAGTTGCCTTCAAACCCGCCTGAATGCAACGGGCAATCGCTTGATTTGAGTGAATAGATTCGCTGCCACCCCGGAGAATCACGGCATTACCCGACTTTAAACACAAGCTGGCGGCTTCAACGGTCACATTGGGGCGAGACTCATAAATAATCCCGATAACCCCAAGTGGCACTCTCATTCTTCCCAGCTGAATACCGCTGGGAATGTATTTCATATCATCAATTGTGCCTACCGGATCCGGCAGGGCTGCCACCTGTCGCAAGCCCTCAATCATGGCATCAATGCGCGCATCCGTAAGCTCAAGGCGATCCAGCATAGCCGCATCCAAGCCACGAGCACGACCGGCTTCAAGGTCCTGAGTATTCAGTTGCTTGAGTTGTGGGCGATCATTTTCCAGCGCCTCGGCAATCGCCAACAGTGCGCTGTTCTTCTCGGCGGTTTCTGCAGCCGCCATGGCGGTACTTGCCTGACGGGCTTTCTGCCCCAGACCATGCATGTATTCCGTCACTTGATCAGTCAATGTTCTCTCCGCTTGGTAAGTAACCATATGCCCGGCTACTTACGATCTTATTAATCAGCAACAGGCATGGTGAATTCAAAAATAGTGCCACCATCAGGGTTTCTCTGGAAGGATAACCTTCCCCCGTGGGACTGAATAATGGAATGACACACCGTCAGACCAATGCCCATACCGTCCACTTTTGTTGTATAAAAAGGTGTAAACAGTTTTTCTTCTGCATCATCCGCCAGACCATAGCCCCGGTCAATCACCGAGACTTTGACGAAGTTCTCATCTGCCCGCTCTGTGCGCACATACACACCGACTGAACGAGTGTCCATATCCCGCATGGATTCCATGCCGTTACGAATCAGATTCAATGCCACCTGTTGGATCTGCACTGGATCAACCTTCACATTGGGCAGGTTATCTTCCTGATCCAGATGGATTTCCATATGGTTATTGCGGGCATCCACCTCAGCCAGTTTGTAAGTATCCTGAATCAGCCGGTTCGGGTCTACACTGCCCAAAATATGATCGGGCTTTTTCACAAAGGAGCGAATCCTGGCGATGATATCGCCGGCACGATTGGCCTGAACGTGAATTTTCTCCAGCGCTTCTGATAACCCAAGATCGTCTTCCGGTTCCAGACGTGCCAGCATTCTTCTGCCCACCTGGGCATAGTTTGAGATAGCGGTGAGCGGTTGATTCACTTCGTGGGCAAATCCTGCCGCCATTTCCCCCATAATGCTTAGACGGGAAACATGGGTCAGCTGTTCCTTCTGGCTTTCCAGCTCATCCAGTGCTTTTTGCAACGCTTCTTGCTGCTTCTTTTTCTCGGTAATGTCTCGAAAAACAACCACGGCACCATTAGGTTTGCCACTTTCCATTATGCCAGTAAATGAATAATTCACTGGAAACGGCGTGCCATCGCTGCGAAAGAACACGCCATTTTCAATGTGCCGGCTAACACCTTTCGCCAAAGCGGCCTCAATTGCACTCAACGAACGACTATCCGCGGCCACTGCTTCGGCATCACCAATATTCCCTGAGCCACTGCCCTGCATCAACTGCACCAGATTGCAGCCTTTCAACTGGGTAATAGACCAACCCGTCATATTCATCGCTGCAGGGTTTACAAAGGTTATACGACCATTTGCGTCCAACCCAAAAATCCCTTCATTCATATTTTCCAGAATGCGGGCTTTATCCGCTTCCAGTTGACGATTTCTCGCGGAGAGCGCTTGCTCCAATCGATGAATTTTCAGTTGTGTTTGAACCCGGGCAATCACCTCTTCTGCCTGAAATGGCTTTGAGATGAAATCCACCGCACCCATTTCCAAGCCTCGCACTTTATCTTTGGTGTCGTCCAATGCCGACAAGAAGATCACAGTGATATCCTGAGTTTCCGGGTTTTCTTTTAGATGGCGACACACTTCATAACCATCCATTCCCGGCATCATAATATCCAGCAACACCAGAGCAGGCTTGGCCTTGCTGGCAATCCGCAGGGCACTATCGCCATTATTGGCAATCAGCAGCTTGTAGCTTCGACCACTCAAAGTTTGCAGCAGAACCTGCAAGTTGGTCGGATTGTCGTCGACCAACAGGATACGTTCTTCTTGCTGCTGTTCATTATTTAGCTCAGCGGTATTTAGCTCAGCGGTGGCTTCAGCCTGATACATCGTTGGAAGATCCAGAAACTCAGTCAGAGTAAAAATAGACGGTAATAAGCAGATTATCTTACTATAACCCGTACTGTTATCAGAGCGCTGCTTAACCAGCTCCCCATTTATGAAAATACCCTTTATGAAAACACCCTTATGAAAATACTGCTGATTGGCGGCACCGGACTTATCGGTCAGGAAGTACACACTTTACTGCAAGAGAAAAGCATCACCTGCTTCGCTCCCACCAGAGAAGAGTTGGACCTTGAATCCCCTGAAACCATTGATGCCTGCCTGCAAAAGTATGAGCCCGATCTAGTCATCAGCAATGCGGGCTACCATAATCCGGCCAGCGCTGAGAATGAGCCTTCCCGTTGTTTTCGTATTAACCGTGATGCCATGGCACACCTGGCTCAAAGCTGCAATGATCGAAACATCATCATGTTTTACATCTCAACCTACCGGGTGTTTGATGGCGAGAAAAAAGACCCTTACACCGAAAAGGACATTCCAAACCCCACCGGCGTGCTAGCCACCAGCCGCTGGCAGGCGGAGCAGCAAATCAGTGAACGCTGCCCAAGACATATCATTCTTCGTTTCTCCTGGATCATCAGCCAGCGCCGAACCAACCTCCTCAAATACCTGCTCGATCAAATCAGTGAAGAGCGTGACGTGGCCGTTGTGTCTGATCAACAGGGTTGCCCAACACCTGCAGATGATGCAGCCAGAGTGATCGTTGCTATTGTGCAACAATTGGATTGCGGTGCCGAAACCTGGGGAACCTATCATTACGCCGGTGCAGAGCCGGTATCGGAAAATCGATTTGCCGAAGTGGTGATTGCCGAAGCTTCTCAGTACCATCCGTTAAAAATCCGAAAACTGCATATGAATAAACTCAACGACCGAAACGGCATACAAGCCCCTGCGAATGCCACGCTGGCTTGCCGAAAGATTCTCAGCACCTTCGGTGTGCACAATAAATCCTGGCGAAGCCCATTAGCTCGGATGATCAAAAGCTATTATGAAGATATCTAAAACTAGACAGTAATGATCCAGGAGCGTTCTCAATGATTCCACAATACCCGGCAACATTGAGCAGTAAAATCATGTTGAGCACCAACACCATTCAGTTGGGTTTTACTTTTGAGCGCTCTGACCTTCCTGCGTTTACCTTCACTTCTGGCCAGTTTATCCAGCTGATCTTTGAAAAAGACGGTGACACATTCAAGCGCAGTTACAGCATTGCAAATTCACCAGATGACTTCCAACAAACAGGGGAGCTGGAAGTTGCTTTGAGTTTTGTTGAGGGCGGAGTCGCTTCTGAATTTTTCAAAGCCACGAATGAAGGTCTTCAATTACATATTGCCGGACCGTTTGGCGCACTGACATTGCCTAAAGATATTGCTGGTCAGCTGGTGCTTGCTGGCACCGGAACCGGTCTTGCGCCTTATCGCAGTATGATTCCAGAATTGGAAACACTCATAGCAGCAGGGGTTTCAATAAATGTTCTGATGGGTTTCAGGACAAAGGATGAAGCCATTTATATTGAGGATTTTAAGACACTGAACGGCATTAACTACAGAATATGCCTGACTCGTGAAAAGATATTAAAAGAAGAGGATCATGAGCACTCTGGCCGAATTCAGGAACAGTTCGATTCATTAAGCCTTAATCCTGACTCTGACGTTGCTTATCTTTGTGGCAATCCCGATATGATAGATAACTGCGTTACCCTATTACGTGACCTGGGTTTTCCACCGAGACAGATCAAACGGGAGAAGTATAACTTCTCAGGTCATTAGGCTGACTCCTAAAAAGCTTTGACCCTAGCCCATTTTTCAACCATTTTCATGGATCTTCTTTTGCTTAGTGATGTAAGCTTGCTTGACAGTATTGTTTTATAATAGATATCCAGTGTCTTTTTATCCATTTTATCCAAAACACTTTGGTGTATTAACAACTCACTCAACAGCTCTCTTTCATTTTTCACACAATCAAGACGATCTTTAAGATAAGCTTGAACAGCGTCGTGCTTCCGGTGAAAGACAGCAAACTCTAAACCACCAAAGTGATCCTTCTGTGGTTTATTTGCTTGGACACCTTGATTTCTAACCATCGATAATGAGTCATGTCCGTAATGACCATACTTCAACATTTGGTCGATAATCTCACTATTTAACTCTCCAAAGTGACTAACTTGGCAATCACTTTGATTTACTACAATCTCATTACTCATCAAGACTACGCTATTGTCCTTAACAAACTCTTTCTGCGACAGCCTAGGTAAAATCTGCTTAGCTGTCAGCTTCGATACACATGATTTATGTGGTAACAACAACTTCCAGTGGCGATTTGTTGAGTTTGGATTATATAAATTCACAATTACTCCACCATGAGCCCTTTTCAAAATGATACTCATTGCATGGTGTGAACTGAAAAAAGAAAACTTTTTTTCTGATCCTTCTGGTTGATCCCATAGGTCTTCAGATGCTGAATTAAGAGCCTTGGGCAAATCATTTACTTGAAAATAGTAAGCTTCTTTGCAGTAATTGGCATCATACTTAACATCCAAATCTGCATCAGTTGGTATATTCTGATTACCGGTCAGAGCCTCTTCTGTGCTAAAAGGCTCGAACTTATTTTTTCCTTTGTCCACACCACCATTCATATAGCTTTCTGCCAAATGGCGACATTTAATCAAACTAGAGTCTGCAGAATAAACTTCGCAATTTAGATTCAGGGGATTATCACTAGAGTAATAAGCAAGTATTGAATGATTATTATCAACTCTTATCAGCTCAAACTTTCGCCCCTCTGCAGATAAATCATTCATCTTGCTTTTTTGATAAATTTTCATATCATCATTTGCAGACTTCGCATCAGTATTGCCCCTATGGGATAATCCCGGAATATGGCTCATGGTATTTTTTATTGGAAGATTTGAAATCTTACAATGAGGATTACCAGTTATTCTTTGAACATTAGATTTAGGTTTAAATAAAAACTCTGGCATTTTATCCTTTGCATCAGCTGCCTGCCTGCTTTTTAAACTCGCATCAATAACTTCAGACTGATTCTGCAAAGTTCTATTCATCATATCAGCCAAACTAAAACCTAAAGGCTTTTTCTCTTTAAGCTGAGGCTGTTGTTGTACTAGCTGGCTAGCTGCAGCTTTAATATTGCGTCTAAGATTATCGGCATGAGAAGACACGGGAGCAATCGATACATTTCGGTTGACCAAAGCAGTACCATAGAACCTTGATCCAAAGACAGATTGCTGATTTGGACGATCAAGGTTCGAAGACGAAGCATGAAGGCCATGCTTACTGACCAGTGGGATTTTCTTATTTACGTTAACTGGGCGAAAGTTAGACGCTGAAGGCAGCGATCTATTTTCAAAGAATTTCACTTTATCCAGTACCGAGGGTCCCCTCCCCGAAAAACCAACCATCCTTGGAATCATACTCCCTCCCAAAACTACCGCAGAGCAAAAACTATCGATGACATTCTAAAAAAAGAAACATAATTAGTCTCTTCGACATTGGAACTAATTCAAAAGTCGAAAACAATGCAAGCCAGCAATTAACGAGTATTATTCAATCAAAAACCATAACTCTCTTATACAGAAAACAGATTCAATGATTTTCAGGTAAGCCCACCCAGCCTCTTACCATCGAACAAAAAGTCGATAGTAAAGTGCAGAGTGAGCATAAAGTATTATGTGTATGCTCCCTTTAATACCTGCGACGATGGCTGTGATATTTATTAGACCAATATCTAACCGTATTTAAGAGTCTCTCTTTAACACTTCGATCTTGATAACTGTTTTTGATTTCCCTGGTTATAACTTCAACTGCTCTCTGATCAATATATTGAATTGTGTCATAACTCAGCGATGTCAATTCATCATGCAGGGTTTGCCCTTTATGCCTACCTGAAAGCAGATCTCTCACATACGCAGCAATAGCATCATACTTCTTATAAAACAGTGCATACTCCAACCCTGAGCAACCACGCCCTGAATTCCTGGTGGCCGAATAGCCAGTATTCGTAATCGTTGGCAAGTTAGCATGTCCATAGTGGCCATACTTAACCATAAAGTAGAATGTTTCATCACTCACTTTCCCAAACACTGCTGCCTTTGCCGCCCTTTGTGAACTGGTATGCTCTAAACTCTGAAGCATTCCAGAACGGCATTTTTCAAATTTTTCCATTGCTGTCGGGGTCAGTAAGTCATAAACGGACAATTTTGAAATAGCGCCTTGCTCTCCAACCAGTATTTTCTGATGAACATTGGTCTCATTCGGATCATAAAAATAAATGATCACCCCATTATGATGCCGCTTTAAATGAAAATTCATCACGTGCGAGTCACTAAGAAACTTAAAGCGCTTTTCTGCGCCCTCAGGCTGATTCCATAAATCTTTTGCTGCAGCTGATAACGCTTCCGGTAGCGTTTGTATGGTAAAGTAATAAGCTTCCTTCGCGTAGTTTTTGCTGTATTTTCTGTCCATTTCAGCATCATTCAGCAGGCCACTCATTCTTTCGATACTGGACTTGGATCTGACTTTGTCAAACTTACCCGGCCCCTTGCCAAAGACGCCGGTTCCATAGGCCTCGGCAAAGTGTCTGCACCAGACATAAGATTCTTTGCCGTAACCCCACTCCCTTTTATGAACATTACCATTCAGCATCAGCGGGTTACCTTTGGACTTATAGATCAGCACTGACTGATTCTCTCCCACAGGGACTTCTCGAAAATCCCTTCTCTGACGCCGAAGCTTTCTTATTTTCTCCTGTTGATACAACCCCATCGACTGACTTTGATTGACACTTTTACCCTGATTCACAGGCATTTTCGGGACACGCCTGTCAGCGCTTGATACTTTTGGATCATCCACACTCTTTTTGACGACATGAGCAGAGTCAATATTTCTGTTTTGCCTGTCTCCTCTGACAACATCACGATAGGATTTAACATTTCCCTGATGGTCGCTGGTTAATAGCCCATGTCCAAAGGGGATTTTTGCTCCAAAATTACGTCGGCCAACTGGACTTACAATTTCATTTTTCCCATTGCCGGACTTTAACAGCCTCAGCCGGTTTTCCAGGCTCAGATCTGAGTTATTATTCGTTGAATCGATTTCATCCAAATCACCAGTTAGCTTATCCAGTTCTCGCCAGTGTTTGGCTAGCCCTGGATCCCCTTTCTCTTTTTTTCTAAGCTGTGCTTTGACCTTTTTCATTCGGTCATCTTCCTGCTTAAAGACTTTTCTCATATCCGCTAGTGATTTCTCTGCGACTTTCAGAAAAGTTCCAAAATCTTCCAAAGCCGAAGCCTTATTACGAAAACCTCCTGTTGCCAGTAGCTCACTCACCTCTTCAAGATCTGCAAGATTCCTTCTTATGTCATTAGCAATGAAAGGAGTCTCTGTAACCAGAGGATTTTTGCGATGCATTCCGACATCAACATCCGTCAGCAGTAACATTGCTTTCTGAAAATCGGTCTCGTTGATAGGCACAGTCTTATCTGGCACTCCCTGCGGGGCTGGTAGCCTTTCAAGCTCCTGTAACACACCACCAAATTCACCTAGAGGACCATGAGCATTTACATCAGGCAAATCCAGTGGGTTACTCGATGTTTTTTTAGGGTTGGTTTTGCCAGTTGCAAGCTGCCATTGAAAGTTACCCAACTTTTCAGCCAGCCTGGCTCTTGATTCAAGCTCCTGAGTCTGTGCTGATACGAGCGCATCACGCTTTTCTCTGGACATCAGGCAAATTTCAGCGAGGCTCTTTGCCAGCTGTTGCCGTAACTCCGCATTATCCCGTCTGGAGTCTGACAAGCTTTTACCATGCTGCACCAGAAAATCATTAGCAATTTGATGGCCCTTGGATAGTTTGGTCAGCACCTGTTTAAGATCACTCAGCTTCAGTAATTTGGATGTCATCAGCGTTGTCAGTGAGTCTTCAAAATTACCGGCACCCACTTTTACGCTTGATGGAATTTCGGCATTCCTCTGATGCAGCTCAGATCTCAGTATTCCATGAAAGAAAACAGCTCTTGGGTGTAATACCCTTCCATCTGGTAACTCCTCAGCGATGGTTTCTGAGTTCACTTTCTTGAAAGGCACTTCTGCGTCATAGGAAGAGCTATCATCTGGTGGAGTCACAACACTCTGTTGCACAGGTTTCTTTTCTTCCTTTTTTACAACCTTTGGGGTGGTTTTGTTGCTTTCAGACTCAACGTCTTTTTTCTTTGCCAAATTAGCTTTTATCGATTCAGTTTCAGGCAAAGCGGGGACTTTACTTTCAGTAATACTGTTTCTTCTACTGACTGGCTCTCCACCGCTCAAAACATATTCTGCAGCTTTAACTAGGTAAGCCTTCCTGACTTTATCATCGCTTTTTTTTGCCAGATCGTATTTGCTCAGCCTGTCCAGAACAGCCTTACATTGGGGGTCCCATTTTTTTCTATCATTGAGAATAGCCATAATATCGTCAGACGATATTTTACGGGAACAAAATGCAGTGAGTATTTGATCCTGTAGATTGTCTTTAGAAACATGCCTTGGTGTTCTGATTCTTGAATCTTTCTTCGATAGTCTCAAACATATCATGAACAGAAACATCTTCGCCTGTATCATCTGATCTTTTTCAGAGGGATGTTGATCATTAACCTTAGTGTTTTTGCTAACGCCTGACTTCTTCTCTGTAGTGATTGGGATAGCAATACCTGAGTTACTGTGCACTGTCTGACTGGGGATTTCCTTTTTAATAAAAGAGTTATTACCCTGCACAGGACTACGCTCAGACAGATTTTTACCAGCCGTTGAATCTGGTTCAGCCATTGCTTTTGCTACCACAGGTATAGCTTTTACTTTGGGAGTTGATTGGATTGGACCACTATCACTTTTGATATTATTAGCGTTCTGCTCCAACTTTTTCCAGAATTGAAATGGGTCAGCGGGGCTATCTATATCTAATTGCATCTTTACCTCCTAATATTATTTATTCCTGTTGAGGTAGAGTTCCCCTAAACTCACCAACAGTATTCAACACTGCGAATAATAAAGGATTCATATCGAAAACATATTCGAAAAAAGTCATGTTTTTCTCGTTTCAGGGATAAGGAGTTAGATGAAGCATTCCAGAAAGAAATACTTTTATTACAGATAAAAAACCTGCGGCATCATAGAAAATGCCGTAGATTCTTCACATTCACTGTTCAAACTTAATTAAACATATAGCCGTTGAGCTTTTTCTGAGCACTGCCGCTAAGATACTGTTCAATTATGCCCTGGCACTCTCTCCAAAGTTTCCTTCTGTTTGCAATAGTGATTGCAGACCATTTACTAAACAGACTATTTCTATCGAGGGACAGAATATCCAGTTTTTCATTTTCTGAAAGCGCTTTAGAGGACAATATCGACTCCATATAGACTTTGCCAACGTTAAAGTGCCCCTTAATTAATGCTCTAACCAATGCAAAGCGTCCTCGTTTCCTCTCTGCCAGATGGAGCAGATTCTTTTTAGTTCTGTAAGATAGTGAGCTTGATAACACTGAGTCGAGATAAATTTTAACCACTCCACTTTCACCCTCAACATAGGCAAGGTATGGAGCTGGAATTACGGCCTTTATCGGTGAAATCACTTCAACAATGTCTTTTTCAGAAATCCCACTGTTCATAAGATCGCTCAGGTATTTCTTAATGGCATCACCTTTTTCATTAGCAAAAGCGGTCTCAAGTGCATAAATCCCGTCCGTAATACCACGATAGGTTTGCCGGTTGATTTTATAACCCGGTATATTTGAATGGCCGTAATGCCCGTTCATCATCAGTAGCTGAAGAAGATCCTCACTCTTACCTCCGAAAACCTTTACAGAGCACTCATTTTGAGTCTTCACGGTATCGGTACTGATGATACAAGCCGACTGAGAGTTCAGTGAGTGGAAATAGTCGTTAATCTGATCTTCAGACAAAATGTCTTTGATGGAAATGTATTTCAAATCCTCTGGCTTCTGTACCACAATTCTCTTGTGAGTGTTGGTACAGTTCGGATCATAAAAACAAATCACAAGACTCCCCTGTTTTTTGACCACCCTGAGCGCCATGGCGTGCTGACTGGTCGCCAATGTAAAACTTTTCTCGTCACCAGTATTCATACTCCATAAAGGCTTTATTGATGCCTCAATAGCCTGAGCACTGTTATTCAGGTCAAAATAATAACCCTGACGAGTGTATTGATGGTTGTATTTCTGCCTCAGCCCTTCTTCACTCGGTATACCTGCATGTTGAGCCAGCTTCCGCCTGGAGTCTATTGCTCCAAACTTATCCTTGCCACGACCAAATACGCCAGTGGCATAGCCTTCAGCTAGATGTCGGCACCAGATCAATTCTTTTTTATTGTTATGCCTTCTTTCTACTTCACCATTGATATTGATAGGTGTTGATTTGTAGAAATACGACAGAGCAATACTGCCATTAGCCAATTGATGGACGTGAAGATCACGATCCTGTTTTTTAAGCTTTAGTCTCTTTTCTTTTAGATAGTTGCCATGTGATGGTTCTGTTTTTTCTAGAGGTTTTCTTTCAGGCAGGATATTTGGTGGTACATCACCTTTAATGTTTTTCTTATATAAATAGTCATATTGTTTATTTTCTCGCACTTTTGGTTTGTCAGTAGCAAGAGCTGCTACAAACTGCGAATGGTTTTGCGCGTTATTATCAATGCGCCCTGTCCTTTTTTCTTTATTGACGACGATCTGATTCAGGCTTTCTATTGTGGTTTTCCCAGTTGTCTTTCCAGATATAATGTTCCTGATTTCCATAGCCAGTTGTTTATCCTGAATTTTATTCAGGCTACCAGCACTGGCATCGAGTAGTTTTTGCCTGGTATTGCTATCCAACAGACTCCAGGTATTCACATAGCGTTTAACCTGCTGCGCTATCAGTGAGAGCTTTTGATCCTTCGTTATGCCATTCGCATTGATCACAGCATCCAGATAAGCGACACCAATCTCAATAAAGCCTCTCTTCAATACTAACCCCAGCAAAGTGGTTGCATCACCATTAAGGTAAAGGTGAATCAGCCTTCTTTTGTGGTGATAATCCATATTGCTGGAGACAACGGCCTTCAGATAGAGCTTTACAATATCCAGTTTGTTTTCAGTAAAGGCATATTCTATCAGCGGCTTCTTGGCACCTTTAGGCCACAGCAGATTCATCTTTTGTTCCGAAGAGCATTTCAGATTCATCATATCCTGCAAGTAGGATTGGATAGCTGCCTTTTGATCACATAAAACGGCTTTTTGAAGAGCATAAGTACCATCAACCAGTCCATAGAGGCTGGCATTTTTACGGTTTACCGTTGGCGAACCGGGATGACCATAATGACCGTTTCTCAGCAACATGTAGATCAACTGACTGTTTACATGACCAAAGACGTTTACCTTACTTTGATCTCTGCCAGCAACAACATCTGTACTGAGCAGACATCCCATATCTCCCCGTGAAGTAAATTCGCCATAAAGTGTGTACTCTGAAACAAGATCACGTACTTTGATATCTTTGAGATCTGAAAAGCTCGTTAGAACCAATTTTCTATGGCGATTGGTCTGATTTGGGTTATAGAAGTAAAGTGTCGCACCATCACCTCTTTTCTTAATACGAATCGCCATTGAATGATGAGTGGTATTGAGCAGATAACTTTTCTCTGCCCCATCCGGTGCATTGACCATAGACTTGGACGCTTCAACCAACGCTTTCGAAAAATTATCCGTGGAGAAATAATAGGCTTCGCGGGAACACTTGCCATTGTATTTTCTTTCTAAATCCAGATCATCCGGAATATCCTGACTTCTGGATAAACGATCCACATGATTGACTGTATTAAATTTATTTTTCCCTCTGCCAATAATGCCGTTTGCATAAGCCTCTGATAGATGACGACACCATATTAATTCGTCCCGACCATGCTTCAGCCGTTTTACGATGCCATTGTTATTGACTGGAAACTCTCGTGAATAATACGCCAGAGCTTTTTGACCGGAAGTGGTTTTAATGTCATCAAGCTCCCTCTTATCACGTCGTAAAGCCATCCTCTTTTTTTCAACATATTGTGACTGTGAAACTGCTTTTTCAGCTCTAGCGGTGGAAATCACTGGTACTTTAAAGGGCCTTATTTCAGACTGATCTTTTTTGTTTGAAATAGTTGCATATCTTGAGCTATTCAATGCCTCTCGTTTTGGTGTGATAACCACATTTGGTACAACAACTGGTTGCTCTTTCTTTAAAACCTGTACAGGCTCTTTTACATCGTTTTTGATCTTTGCAGGCTTTACAGGTTGCTTTTCAATGTTTACGACCTGTTTAGCAGGAGAATATTTTAACCCAATAGACTCGCTGATCACCTGCATGATCATGTTTTTCTTCTGCCTTTCTCCAGGTAGTCTTTCATACCCACTTTTCTCAAGGTTACTCAGAATCATTGCGGCAATGGGGTCGTAAGATCTACTCTTAATGACGTTTAACAAATCACTAGAGTCCACAAGTTCAGACGCGAATACACACAGCATTTTATTCGTATCCTGTGAATTAATGTGGCCTGCGGACTTTGCTACTCTTGTGTTTGAGTTTTTAACTCGATGATACGTTAGAAAAACAAATGACTTGGCTGCGGCAAGTCCTTTTCGTGATTGATCAGTCTCTAAGGGCGGTGCGACTTTTACCGGGGAAGGAGTATCGGAGTTCAACTTCTTTGGTGGCAGTATACTGGCCCGGTCAGGAGTTACTTTGCCAGTTTTACCTTCTTTAGGACTATTTGCCAAAGCAGAATTGTTTTTCGGCCTGGATATTTTCTCAGCTGGCTTGGCAATAGCAGTAGGTATAATCTCTTTTGTTACTACAGCCTGCTTGATTGTTTTTTCAGAGACAACCTCGGTCTTTCTTGTGGTTAGCTCTATTTTCTCTTTTGGCTTAACAAGCTTTGTATCATCCGATTTCGACACAGGAGATCTTTTAGGTATCCATGGTCTTTTTGCTAGTGGTTTCTGGGCGCCTTCAGCGAATGCCTGACTTTCTTTTTCTCGCCAGAAGTCAAATGCCGTTTTCACCGGACGGGACACAATGTTCATACCTACTCCCTGTGTAGTATACACCGAGGCAGAGCATCCCCATGAGCTCTCCCTGATTATTAATGGGGAGATCATAAGCCTATCAGGCAAAAACGACCATACGACATAAGTCAAAAGATGCTTAGGCGTTTTCTTTCATTTTTTGCCACAGAATGGTTGTTAAAGCCCAGAACAACCCGATTAAAACCCCGGCAATAACATCGCCAACCCAATGGACATGAAGAAACAGTCTCGATAGACCTTCCATGAACATAATGAACAGTCCTAAAGACGATATTATCCATTGCCACTTCATAGGTTTATGAATTGCCAGAGTCCCCACTATCCAGGTAACCACAAAAGTAGTGGCCGTAGTGTGTCCTGATGGGAAAGAGTATGGATCCAACCCCATAGCCATAACAGGCCGAGAGCTATCTACCAGATATTTAATGCCCCATACGGATACAGCCATCAATACGCTACCTGCAATAACAGGCACTACCTGAACGGTTCTTTCAAATCGGTACTGCCACAACCAGGTACCAATAATCAAAGCGGCCAGAAACGGGATACTCCCCATCAATGTCACCCACTCCATCGTCTTAACAACCCAGGGCTGATAGAGCGGAGCAAGCCATACAAAGAACAGTCTGTTTAATAGATCAAAATAACCTGCAACATTGGACGAAATGATAAAAGTACACAGCACAAGACTGAGTATCAGATAAAAAGATAACGATAGCCGTAACCACTTACCCAGATAATGAGCAATGACTGGTAGCAGTACCGATACAGCAATCACTGTGACAAAAATCTTAATCAACTGGTCTGGTATTTGATCATGCATTTGCAGTGCCGCACCGGTAAAGTAACCTGGCAAGAGATAAACCGGAGCCCAGCCAATGGCTGAAAGAAAGTTAACCGGAAAAAAATACACCGGTCGCATATTCATCATGCCCGCCACTGCAGGAATAATAGGGCGAATCGGCCCGACAAAACGCCCAATCACAACGCTCATCACACCATAACGTTCAAAAAAAAGTTCACCTCGTTCTATCCACTGAGGATGACTTTTAAAAGGCCATATACGACGAAGGTTTTCGTGAAAGTGATAACCCAGGAGAAAGCTCAACCCATCACCTATCACAGCCCCGGCAAATGCCCATGCGAGAATAGGAAAAATGCTCAATTCAGCTGCGCCTGCAATAGCGCCAAGAGCAAACAACATGGCAACACCCGGCAGAACAATGCCAACAACTGCCAAAGATTCCAGGCAAGCCACCAGCGCGATGACAGGTCCAACCCAAATGATATTGCTCTGCAGCCAGAGGTGCAGGGTGTCCAGATAGCTGTGATCCAATGTATTACTTCCTCCGGAGAGCTGTTATTCTGAATATTCTCAGAAAATTCTAATAAAAACACAGCGCCCATTTTTGAAATCAAGCGCCATAGCCTACCTGAAAAAAACATGACACCGGAACGTTATCGTAAATTTTGCGAAGTACTGGATAAACGACAGCCCGACTTGACCGTATTGATGGATCAGGTTCACAAGCCTCATAACATCTCAGCCATTATCCGCACCTGCGATGCTGTGGGCATTCACGAGATTCATACGACACAGCCCAAACGCAGCAATCGTTTGTATCGAAGAAAATCCATGGGCAGCCATCGCTGGGTAAACCTGCAGGATCATCGCTCTTTTGAAGAGAGTGCTACCGCTTTAAAAAATCGAGGTTTCAAACTCTTCACCGCGCATTTTTCCCCTGACAGCATACCTTATTACGACATTGATTTTACTCAACCCTGCGCCATTGTTCTTGGTGCAGAAAAAGACGGCGTAAGCCCTGAGGCAGCAGCACTGGCCGATCAACACATGATTATTCCTATGGTGGGTCATGTGTCCTCCTTTAATGTGTCTGTCGCTGCTGCCATTATTCTTGTAGAAGCCCAGCGGCAACGAATGGAGAAAGGGCTGTATAACACCCGAAGGTTGGATGATGATACTTGCCGTAAAACACTGTTCCGCTGGGGCTATCCGGAGCTGACCCGGTATTGCGATGAACGAGGTCTCAACTATCCTGAAATTGACGACAAAGGACAGTTAATTGAACCTTCTCTGTGGTACAGTCAGATTCGCCATTCACACACGTAAAAACCCTTACCGTTTGAGAGAAACAGGATGAACGAAGTACTGGAAGAACTGATCAACCAGTTATCACTTGAGCCCATCGAAAACAATATTTTCCGCGGGCAAAGTCAGGATCCAGGCTGGGGACGGGTGTTTGGTGGGCAGGTTATTGGTCAGGCACTGTCTGCAGCACGTCAAACCGTTGATCCGGCTCGTCATGTTCACTCCTTTCACAGTTACTTCCTGCGGGAAGGCGACAGTAGTAAGCCCATTGTTTATACCGTCGACTGCATTCGGGATGGCAGAAGTTTCACCACCCGCCGGGTTGTTGCGGTGCAAAATGGCAAGCCCATTTTCAACCTCTCCGCCTCTTTCCATATTGACGAACCTGGCTACGAGCATCAGGACAAAATGCCGGACGTTATCGCTCCCGAAGAAGCGATGAGCGAAACCGAGCTTGGCGAAAAATACATCGATCTGATTCCGGCAGGCATGAAAAAACATCTGAGCACTGCCAAGCCTATCGAGATAAGATTTGCCGATCCGTTAGATCCAATGGCGGATAATGGTCGTCCACCCAACCATAAAATCTGGATTCGTGCTAACGGACAGCTACCGGATAACTCCGGTCTCCACAAATACCTTCTGGCCTACGCTTCCGATTTTCAGTTTCTCTCTGCCAGCCTTTACCCACACGGCGGTGCAGGATTCCAAAAGCCGATTCAAATCGCCAGCTTGGATCATGCCATGTGGTTCCACCGCCCCTTCCGCATGGATGAGTGGTTGTTGCATTGTGTCGAGAGCACCACGGCTCATGGCGCCAGAGCACTGGTGAGAGGACAGATTTTTAATCAAGCCGGAGAACTGGTGGCATCCACCACTCAAGAAGGGCTGATTCGGGAACTGAAGAACTCGGAGAAACAAACTTTTTAACGCACTAAAACTGGCCAAAACATTGATAAAAAGGGTTTTTACCCGCCTTAAACTATTGTCTAAAGGCGAATCATCAATCGCCTTTTATAATTGAATATGTTCGCTATTGAAATTTAACCGCCGCCATTCGACATTCGTCCTTCAAAATGGCGGCTTTTTTTTGCCAATTTCACACGTAGTTGGCACGATAGAAGATAATCTCTAGATAACGATAAAATCCAGACAAACGATCCTAAGGACATCCTGTGAATTTGAGTTCGCTATCACGTCAGGCACTCCGTCCGTGCCGCCAGTTTCTTTTATCTCTTACCAGCTTTTTGATCATGGCTGCATCAAGTGCCATGGCATCAGAATCTATTGTGATTCTGCAATACCATCACGTCAGTGATAAAACCCCGAAAGTGACCAGTGTTACTCCTGAGACATTCAGAAAGCACATGAGCTACCTGCACGACAATGGTTTCAATGTGATCTCGCTGTCGGAAGCCGTAACTGCTTTGCGTAACAAGCAGGACATTCCGGAAAAAACGGTGACCATCACATTTGATGATGCTTACCTGAACATCTATGAGAATGCCTTCCCAATCCTGAAGAAGTACAACTATCCCTTCACGCTGTTTACCGCCACCGTGCCAGTGGATAAACGTTATAAAAAGTTTCTGAGCTGGGGTCAGATCAATGAGATGGCCAGTTCTGGCGCCACCATTGCCAACCACACTCTGGAGCATGGCCACAGTGTTGAGAAACTGCCCGGTGAAACCAAGCAACAATGGCTGACAAGGTTCCAGAAAGATTTGGAAGCCAACGAAACTCGAATCAAAGAAAAAACCGGTCAGAGCGTTAAGATGTTCGCGTGGACGTTCGGAGAAACCACGCCTGAGCTGCGCGGTTTGTTAGACGACCTTGGTTATGTTGGTTTTGGCCAACAATCCGGTGCTGCCAGTATTTATTCCGATTTCACTCGCTTGCCACGTTTTCCCATGGCTGGCATTTATGGCGTGAATGATTTCGGGATCAAGGTTAAAAGTAAGGCGCTACCCGTGAGCGTTCAAACGCCAGAGTCCTCCATCATTACAAAGGAGAATCTTAAGCCTGAACTCAAGCTCACACTTGCTGCTGGTGATTATCAGAAAAAACAGGTGAAGTGTTATGCCACTGGGCAGGGTGAGCTGGAAGTAGTTTGGCTTGATGACGAGAAAACCCAATTTAAAACACAGGCGAAATCACCACTGCCCGTTGGCCGCTCTCGCTACAACTGCACTGCTCCCTCTAACAGCGGCAAAGTGTATTACTGGCATTCCCACGCCTGGTTAAGGCTTACTGATGACGGAAAAGCATTAAACTGATTGTTGCTATATGCTGTATGGAAATCCATAAGTAGTTGACCAAATGGAATCGAATATTTCTGGGTGAGTGGACAGTTACTATGCAAGGCACAATGCAGGGAACATAGCCGTAGCTATGTGACCGGAATTGTAACGCAGTAGAGTGGCTGACCACTTGCTCAGAAAATATGATTTCATTTGGTTAACTACTTACAGCATCTGCCACGAATAACCATAAGCAGGCAACACATCATGACGTTTTTATACCAATGGCGCTTTAAAATTATGGAGCGAGCAAGTTATTTTGGCCGAATGGACAAGGCGACGAGACGAGTCATAGCTGTAGCTATGGCGAGGAGCTTCAACGCAGATCCAATCGTCCAAAATGGCTGCGCAGCCCATAATTTAAAAGCAGAATTGGTATTATACCCCAGAGTAGGGCTGGCCGTATTGCTATCCTTGCTCATCTCAGCATGTTCTGATCAGGCACCGACCATGGCAACACCATCCCACCTGACCGCAGCAAAAGCAAAAGCCATGCAACTCTGTGCTGGCTGCCATGGCCCACAAGGTATAGGCACAGCTCCGTTTAATCCAAATCTGGCATGCCAGAAAAAGGTGTACATGGTCAAACAACTGAATGACTATCGGAATGGCTCCCGCACCAGCCACCTACCTATGGCAAACATAGCTAAAATGCTCTCGGAGAATGAGGTGGATAGCATCAGTGAATGGTACTCCATCACCGGCTGCCCCTAATCCAAAACCAAAGCTTTTACGTACTAAATGAAAATTGTCGAATAATTATCTCAAAAATGCAGAATGATAACGTTAAATTATTGATCAACTTCCTGCTGTTCCAGTTCGGATGGTTTGCTTGTGTTCTCGGAGGCAACCAAATTGCATGGATAGTCACTATCATCATTCTGATTATCCACTTTCGATGGGTAGGCAACTGGCAAAATGAAAAACAATTATTGGCAGTCACTTTCCTGCTCGGCTGTGCTGTGGATAGTTTTTTAGGCAACCTGAATATTCTGCAATTTCAAAATCTATCAAATGACACAAGCCGTATACTTCCGCTCTGGCTTGCCTGCCTCTGGATACTCTTTAGCACAACCCTTAGGCACAGCCTTGATTGGTCACGTACTCATCGATGGATAGGTGCCTTACTGGGCTTTGTTGGAGGGCCACTCAGTTATCTGGCAGGTTCAAAACTCACAGATGTTTCACTTGCCCAACCGGCTTGGCAGACTTTGTTAGTGCTAGCTGTTATCTGGGCCATTGTATTGCCAGTCCTGCAAACCTTCTCGCAGGTGTTACTGGAAAAACAAAAGCTCAGCTTATGACCATAGCTCTTCTAGTCTATTTCTGCTTCGTACTCTTTGTAAGCAAAAATTCGGTTGATGCATGGGCTTTTAAATAATCGCGAAAACCAATAGAGGCAGAACTGCTCTGCAGGCATTGCCTGATCCGGCTGAAGTTGGCTGGTAGCAAAATGATCAATCACAACTCTGTCACCATTGTCGTCCAGAACAGCAAACTGCAGGCCTGGACCCGCGTTAGAGCCATCTTCCTTTGTATAAGAATCACAATAGAAAATCAGATCCAGTTGAATGCGCCAGATATCACGTTTACTCACCACCATCAGGTGGAAACGTGCGCTATCGAATGCTTGGTCATGGTTAGCTGAGACAAACTCAACCGGCTCTAACCAACACTCCGATTTTCGAATAAGTAGGCCGTTAACCTGTTGTGGCTCATGAGAAAACCACTGCTGAAGTACTGCCGACTGATTATTAAGTACATCAACGACAGAAGAACAAGGTAAAGTAAGCGCTCCCATCTAACTCTCCTAACTCATCAATTCTTTTTATTATTATGTTGTTGTCAAAATCAACTTCCTGTTGACCTAACTTTTATCACAGCGTTATCACATTAGAAACCTTTGTTGTCTATTTTTATGGATGAATATTTTTTCTTCGATGGTAGAGTGGCTCCACCAACTCATTATGGGTATTGCAGATGAACGATGTAAAACTTACTGAGTACAGCCATGGCGCTGGCTGTGGGTGTAAAATTTCTCCACAGGTACTGGACAGCATCCTTAAAACCAACCTGACACTTCCAGAATTTCCAGCCCTGGTTGTCGGCAATTCAAGTAAAGATGATGCTGCCGTCATGGATATTGGCAACGGTGAAGGCATCATCAGCACAACCGATTTCTTTATGCCCATTGTTGATGACCCTTTCGACTTTGGCCGTATCGCTGCAACCAATGCCATTAGTGATATTTACGCAATGGGCGGCAACCCCATTATGGCGATTGCTATTCTCGGCTGGCCTATCAATACCCTGTCCCCGGAAGTTGCTGCAAAAGTTGTCGATGGGGGACGTCAGGCTTGCGCCGATGCCGGTATTCCTCTTGCAGGAGGCCACAGTATTGATGCCCCAGAGCCCATGTTTGGTTTAGCGGTAACTGGTCGTGTACTTCTAGAGCACCTGAAAAGAAATGACCAAGCTGTGGCAGGTCATAAGCTCTTTCTTACCAAACCTCTCGGCGTGGGTATTCTCACAACAGCGCAAAAGAAAAAACGGCTGAAAGAAGAACATCAACACATAGCAACGGAAGCCATGTGCACGCTGAATAAAATTGGTGCAGACTTGGCACTGCTGAATGGTGTGAGTGCGGTCACCGATGTGACCGGCTTTGGTTTGCTCGGGCACCTTCTTGAGGTGTGTGAAGGAAGTAAAGTTAAGGCAACGATCTTTAGCGACAAACTCCCATTATTGCCACACGCGGAGGAATATCGTTTACAAGGGTGCATTCCGGGTGGCACTGAGAGAAACTTTGCCAGCTATGGCCATAAGGCCGCTGAAATATCAGAAGCTCAGAAACAAATTTTGTGTGATCCACAGACCAGCGGCGGTCTTCTGGTTGCAGTCGATCCATCCATTGAAGAGGCATTTCACAACATTACTAAACGCTATGGCTTATCTCTGGAAGCGATTGGTGAACTCTCAGCGCACGACGATGGCTCATGGGTAGAAGTCGTTTGATTGATTAAGCCAAGGCTGTAAGACTTTTTCAGGATACCGTCCATCCCTGGCATACCCTGAAAATTGCTCCTCGGTAACTGCTCCTGCGTTACTCTACCTCCTGCATCCATGCAGTCGTGCATTTTCAGGATACCGTCCATCCCTGGCATACCCTGAAAATTGCTCTCGGCATTTTCAGGATACCGTCCATCCCTGGACATAACCCTGAAAATTGCTCCTGCATTTTCAGGATACCGTCCATCCCTGGACATAACCCTGAAAATTGCTCCTGCATTTTCAGGATACCGTCCATCCCTGGACATAAAAAAGCCCGGATAAACCGGGCTTCAATTGTTGGATTAAATAGGCCTGTTTCCATAATCTCCGGAGGGTTTTTGGGGTGGATCTGCCGTGATATTCGATGGAACAGATTCGATTTCTCCGCCTTTTTTCAAGAACTCTTCAATTTGTGAGTCCAAGCTTTCCCGAAGCACTTTTCGAGACTCGACGGTTCGTTCGTCAGCCGGTTCATCCCGACTTCCCAGAAAACCAATATCAGCGCCATTAAAACCAGCAGCAGCTTTTGTAGGCTTTTTCCTTGCCATAGCTATATCCTCTAGGTACTGGTAATCAGAATTATTATTCCAAAAAACAATCTACACCCTATTTTTTTGAATAACTCTTCTGACGTTGCAATGTTGACTTCTTGTCCAATTTTTATAGTTATAGACTAGCATCATCCATATGCCAGTTTTTTCCCCTCCTTTCGTCGTTTACATCTGAAATTATCATTACGTATAAGGAGCGCCTTGTAAAGTGACGAGTACGTTACGACATCCTCCATTATCTCTATGCTCTCCAAGCCATACGCCTTGCCAGGTTCCCAATGCAAACCGACCATCCACAATGGGAATTATTACATCGGCACCGAAAAGACTGGTTTTAATATGCGCTGGCATATCATCACTGCCCTCTAATGTATGCAGGTAATAGGCTTCATTTTCAGGCATATATCGATTACAGAAGGCTTCCATATCATTCCGTACATCCGGGTCTGCATTCTCATTTATGGTTGGTGATGCGGATGTATGCTGAATGAATACATGACAAAGGCCGGTTTTACATTGCGGCAATTCTGACAGGTTGCGCTCAATGTGATGGGTAATCAAATAAAACCCTCTCTTAGAAGCTGTTCATGATCTTTTGCGAATAACGAAAACGAGGAGAAAATGTTCCTGTTTTTCAGTTTTTTGAGGCGCATAGTGGCGCTAAGTAACGAAGAAAACTGAAAAACAGGGGCGTTTTATCATCATTTGCAGCTCGCAGAAAGATTGTGAACAGCTTCTTATAGGCAGGCAGTTGAATTTGTTTCTGTAGCCACATGCTTAAGTCCTTCATCAATACAGCCGATTGGTATTGGTTAGCCCATTCAATCAAGCACGAATTAAACCATCATTTTTCTGACACTCTTTTGGGAAAGTTATAACGCATCTGATGAAACTTGACACTTTATGGAACCAACAAATCGTCAAAGCGTCACTTCTGCTCATCTTGCTAAGCTGCTTTTCTACTTCAACCAGTGCCGTATTTGATGGACCAATGAACCCTTCCGGCTGTACATTCAATGATCTGCAAAACTTCTATCTTAAAGAGCTTGGTATTGAAGGCGTAAAACTGAAATATAAACGTCAGCGTATGAAAAATCCCTATATGCGTGGCTTTACACGTCCATTGAATAATGGTGCTTTCCTGATAGCCCTTGCCGATGGGCTGGAACCCAGCGAGATACGCATTACTATGGCGCACGAACTGGTTCATGTACGTCAACTGTTGAACGATAAAATTAAACGCGCAGAATTTGAAAAGCACTATATGATCAGAAGTTTTGAAGATGAGGCCTTCCGCCTCAGCCTGCCATTAGCCATCAAATTCTATACGAAGCATACGTGTAACCACTGACAACAACCGATTATTCTAACGGATCTCCTCGTAACAACCCCCATTGGATCATCACATTAACCCGTCATACTGGGTGCTCAGCAATGGGGATCACCATCCATGCCACAACTTTTTTGTATCGCTTTGACCACCGGCCTTTTATCTGGCCTATGGGCCTGGATAGCAGACAGCTTTCACCTATTGACCTGGGCAGGGTTTCTTGGCTGCACCAGTTTCTTTGCAACTCAAGGTGACCTGAGGTCATTAATGGGTAGCATCGCCAGTAATATTTCCGGTGTCGTTTGGGCAATGGTGATGATTTACGCCTCCACCATCATTGAAAGCAGCGTAATTAATTATGTCATCATTGCAGTCGTTTCGTTCTTAATGTGCGCTCAAGCTCATAAAAAATGGCTTGCCTATATTCCGGGAACCTTTATTGGAGCCTGCACTACTTTTGCCGCAGATGGTAACTGGAAGGTCGTAGCGATTTCCTTATTTGTTGGTGCGCTAATGGGGTATGCCATGAAACATTCAGGACTTTACTTGCACCTTTTTCTAAAAAAAAAGAGCAGACCTCTGATAACTTAACTGAAAGCACGCAGTAAACTATTAAGGTTGCTTTTCCAGCTCTCAGATCCAGCCCTCCTGCAAGTCGGTCATCCACCACAAGTCTCCTGGTAGCTGACTCTTTACTGCGTACAGCTCATCGGACTCCGTCTTGCCCGTTCCCGGCCTCACCAGTAATGAACCCCCCTCCTTCTTCATTGAGCAACTGAGGCAAGACCTTTTCGCAACAACGGCTGATCATCAATCAACCAAATTTAAATACACAATTTGTCTACCTATTCAAGCCTTCACTGCCACAATCAAATTCTGCATGGCAGCAGGGATTGGTGGTGGCGGTGGCGGCTCCTCAACAACCGACATATCCCCATCCCGAAAACAGTGACTGCAGGTCGCATAAAGATCGCAGTGATTTCTTGACGATAGATCCACAATTGAGGCACTGCCATCTTCAGACTGATTTGAGACACTTTCATTAGCCTGACTATTTTCTGTGGAACCGCATTTTTTGCAATCAGGTATATAGGTGTGCCTGGAGTCCGCTCCATCCCTCATTGAGAAAAAGCCAAGCAGCATTATTATCTGTACTGAAGAAGCGACGGACTCCAGTGTTTTACAAGCACTGTAGCCATTAGTCAGGCTGGCAGTGAACTTGCCAAGGCTCTCCATCACTCTTACGGTTCTTCCGAAATCGGTACTTCCAACCTGCATGTTTGCAGTAATATTGTGTTGCGCTTTCTGGTCAGCACAAATGACAGGCCCTTCAAGAATCATTTCCTTATTGCCTTTAAAAATAACAATTACTTCTGACATAGCTATGAGCGAAAGGTTCCTAAACATATGTCCAGAAAATGCTCATATTCTGTAAACTGGCCTAAATACGTACCATCGAACCATCTAATAACCAACACAGAGGATTTACCACCAGACCGATAGGTAAAAAACACACCCACAAAGTGTTCATTAGTTCACATTTCTTGTTTAGTATCGCCGCTCCCCCCTTTGGGAATCCCTATTCCCAAATATGACACAACACATAGAGATTAAAGTACGTATGAAAGTGCAAGGTTTCGCACGCTCTGTAATGGCGATGGCTATTGGTATGGCTGTTTGTGGTACTGCTGTTGCGCAGGGCGCTGTAGCCCAGAAAGTGGTTGAGAAAGGATTCACCATCTCTGCTGGTGCTTCTTACAACAACATGGACACACACCGTGATACCGACAACACGGTTTCCCCAGGAATCGGTGTTGGCTATCGTTACAACAACCGCATCAGCGTTGAAGGTGTTTACTCCAAGGGTTCTTCCGACATTAAAGACAATGGTGGCGATGTTGATTTGAAAGAATTCCGTCTGGATGCGTTCTACGACCTGACACCATGGGATGGCAGCTTCACCCCTTACGTGGTTGCTGGTGCCAGCCACTTTGAAATGGACGCAGACAATCACGGTGCGCACGACGACACTCGTGTAAATGCCGGTTTCGGTGTTCGCAAAGCCCTGACTGAGAACCTGTCCCTGCGCGGTGATCTGCGTGCAGTTCGCTCCATGGATTACGCCCAGACTGAAAGCATGGCCAACGTTGCCCTGACCTGGACTTTTGGCGCCGTTGCTCCAGTTGCTGCGCCAGTGGTTGCAGAAGAAGTGATCGTTGCACCCGTGGTTGTGGTGCTCGATAGTGACAACGATGGTGTGATTGATCAAGATGACCAGTGCCCAAGCACACTGCCAGGCGCGACAGTAGACGCCACTGGCTGTGAAGTGTCTGAGCAAGCTGAGCTGATGGTTAACTTTGGCAATGACTCCGCCAATGTCAATGCAGCGGATATGCCGATCATTACTGAAATGGCCGAATTCCTGAAGCGTAACCAGAATGTTCGCATCAGCATCATTGGCTACACCGATAACACTGGCCCTGCTGCCTATAACCAGAAACTGTCTGAAAAGCGCGCAAGTGCTATCCGTCTGATTCTGGTGGATCAACACGGTATCGATGCCGCACGTATTGACGCGGCTGGCATGGGCGAAGAAAGCCCAATCGCCAACAACGATACTGCTGAAGGCCGTGAACAGAACCGTCGTGTAATGGTTGCTGCAGCCAAGTAATACCAATTCTGTTTTTAAATTATGGGCTGCGCAGCTATTTTGACCGACTGGATCTGCGTTGAAGTTCCTCGCCATAGCTACTACCCGAGGGCATAAAGGCTATGACTCGTCTCTTCGCCTTGCCCAGTCGCCCAAAATAACTTGCTCGTTCCAAAATTTAAAAACGCCATTGGTATAATCAAACAACAGATGTAAAAAAGGCCGGTAAGTTATTTCCGGCCTTTTTTTATCTTTTCAGAAAGTATTATTTCTTACGGTTGTGAGGCCGACTGTAGTCTATCAAAGGGCCTTTAGGCACTACTTGAGTTGGGTTAATCATAGTATGACTGATGTAGTAGTGTTCTTTGATGTGTTTGAAGTCCACCGTTTCTGCAATACCCGGGTATTGATACAGCGCACGTACATAGTTTGAAATGGCCGGATAATCCTCCAGTCGTTTCAGGTTGGTTTTGAAGTGACCGTGATACACCGCATCAAACCGAATCAGAGTGGTAAACAGTCGCCAATCAGCTTCTGTCAGAGAATCCCCTACCAGATAATCCTGTTTACTCAGAATCGTTTCTACATGATCCAGGGCTGCAAAAAGTTTGTCGTAAGACGCTTCATAGGCGGCCTGGCTGGTAGCAAAACCACACCGATACACGCCATTATTGATGGTGTCGTATATTAGTGCATTAATCTCATCAATCTCGCTGGCGAGTGTATCTGGGTAGAAGTTCAGTTCATTGCCCGTTATTGAATTAAAGGCACTATTAAACATCCGAATAATTTCAGCCGATTCGTTGGATACAATGCGCCCGGTTTTCTTATCCCAGAGTACTGGCACTGTTACACGCCCGGTGTAGTCTGATTTATTAACCGTATAAATCTGGTGCATAAACTGACGACTGTTCAAGCGATCACCGGTACTGCCTTCGCTCTGCTCGAAGGTCCAGCCGTTATCCAGCATAATCGGGCTAACCACATCCACGCTGATGTGTGCTTCCAATCCTTTCAGGGTTCTGAATATCAAGGTTCGATGAGCCCATGGGCAAGCTAACGACACATAGAGATGATAACGACCACTTTCCGCTTTGAAGCCTCCTTCACCAGACGATCCGGCGGCACCATCTACGGTGATCCAGTTTCTCAGTTGCGCCGCTTCCCGCTTAAAATCCCCGTTGTTTTTACCCGTTTCATACCAGGTATCCTGCCATTGACCGTTAACTAATAAACCCATGACCATCCATCCTCTTCCTTAAACCGATTCAAATGAGCGTTCGCCGTAACCATTTGACCGGAGCTTAGGGTAGATTCCCACCTTCGAGAGTGCTGCAAAAGATATTTAAAAGCAGATTTCGTAGATCGGTAATCCCGATGGGTTGCCGACAACAAGCCCTGCAGGGCGGTAGAATATCGGCACCCTCAGAGTTACCGACCTTGTTGTTTGGCAACAACCACCTGAGGGGGAATGACGAATTAATGGAAAATTGCTTACTACCGCTACTATTACAACCAGCAGCCATGATTTTCAGTTTTCAGTCTGCCGTATGTACTGCATCCTTCTGCTTCAACACCTTATGCTCTTCCTCAGAAATCCCCTGTTTCCAGTAGCTACTAATATAAAGCTTTTCCTTGGAAATGCATTTCTCCATCTTGAAGAACTGACGAGCCTCTCGCATCACAGAAAATTCACAGGCACACCAGACTGACACATTAGTATACGACCATGACTGATTATGAATAGCGGACAAAAACTCATCACGTCCCTTCACCCAAATAACCTCAATGCCTTCCGGTGCAATTAATGGCTGTTGATCACTGTCGTTGAGAATATCAATGATCGCAACGCCACGGGCATTAGCTGGAAGCTGTTCCAGGTTACAACTGATCGCCGGCAGTGCTGTCATATCACCCGCAAAAAGCAACCACTGGGCATCCTGATTGATCAGTTTGATATCACCGGGACCTGCTATACAAATAGTGTCGCCCGCCTTGCAATGCTCTGCCCAATTCGCCGCAGGGCCGGTATGACCATCGTGACCATGAAGAACAAAATCCACCGTCATTTCCAGCGTTTCTGCGTTGAACTGGCGAATGGTGTAGGTTCTCATCACCGGCTTCCCGTTCAGGCTTTCCAGGCAAGCTGTATCAGTAACCGGAGCACCATCAGGCATAAACAACAGCTTGATGTAACCACTGTCACAGTTTACCGGGAATCGGGATAAGGATTCTCCGGACAGAACCAGCCGTTGCATATTGGTTGTCAGTCGTTCAGCGCTTTTCACCGTTACCTGGCAGGGTTCTCGTTTTGACATAAAGCACCTGTTTTCATTAACTGTTGTAATAGAGACAGATCCTCTGCCCCTCGATTTCCTGAATATAAAATGGAATCTCGTAGATGGATTCCATTACCTCTTTGCACACCACTTCTTGAACGGTGCCCGCTTTCACCACCTCGCCCTTTTTCATGGCTACGATATGGTCGGAGTAACAAGACGCAAAGTTGATATCATGAATCACAATTACCACGGCCTTGTTCATCTTATGGGCCAGCTGTCGCAGGATCTGCATGATCTCTACGGAGTGTTTGATATCCAGATTATTCAGGGGTTCATCCAGAAATACGTAATCCGTGTCCTGCGCCACCACCATGGCAATAAACGCCATTTGTCGCTGACCACCACTGAGCTCATCGATGTAACGATGTTGAATCTCAGTAATGCCAAGATGGCCGATGGCCTCGTTGATGATGCGCTGATCTTCATCATTCAGCCGTCCCTGTGAATGAGGGAAACGCCCAAACGACACCAACTCACGAACCGTAAAGCGCATATTGATACTGTTCGATTGCCGCAGAACGGCAAGCTGCCGTGCTAACTCCCGGCTATCCCATTCAGCCAACAGTTTATTGCCAATAAGGATTTCGCCGGCATCGCTTTCTGTCAGGCGACAGGCCATGGACAACAATGTACTTTTACCCGCTCCGTTCGGCCCGATCACGGACGTCACTTCGCCCAACGGAAACAGAGCGCTGGCATCGTTAACCACCAGGGTTTTGCCGTATTTTTTACTCAATCCGGTTAACTTGATCACACAGGCAACCTTAGTTAATGCGATTTCGCATCAGCAGATATAAGAAATAGGAGCCACCGGCCAGATTAATCAAAACGCTGATGGTCGTTTGAAAAGACAACACTTTCTCAACAAACCACTGGCCAGTTATCAATAGAAATATCGCCAGCAGACTACCCGCTAGAATCAATACCCAATGCTGGTAACTCTTAAACAGTTCACGGGTTAAACTCACCGTGATCAGTCCGAAGAACAACACCGGGCCCACCAATGCCGTGGCGATGGAGATCATAATCGTCACCAGCACCATAATGCGCCGGGTGATTTTCACAGGGTCCAACCCCAGACTGATGGCGTTATCCGTCCCCAGCCAAAGCACATCCAACTGACGGGAATAAAAGAGTAAACCGCCAAAGCAAAGCATCAGCGGCCCAGCGCTCCAATAAACCAGCTCACCATTGATGTTATTAAAACTGGCAAACATGGTGTCTTGAATATTGGTGAATTCATTGGGATCAATCACCATGGTGAGAAAGCCGGTAATACTGCTGAACACACTGCCGCAAATGATGCCGATCAGTATCAGGGTAAATATACTTCGCCCCTGTCGTTTAAAGTAGAAATAGAACAGCAACAGCGAAAAGCCGATCATCACCACGCAGGACAGAATAAAATTAATCACCGGGTTGACTACCCAATGGTGAGCACTGCCCAGAAACACCACCAGCAGGACCTGAATCAGCACGTAGAGATTATCAAAACCCAGAATCGACGGTGTTAGAATTCGATTATTGGTGATGGTCTGGAACACCAGAGACGATGCTGAAATCGCCACCGCGGCAAGAATAATGGCCAGCACTTTGGGAAAGCGCAGCGATAAAAAGAACTGGTAGTTATCCGCATTCAAACCCTGACCAATAAACCAGCCGGTGATCAGCAGACACGCCACCGCCAGTAACGCCATCTTGGCAGAATCACCCATTGGCCTTATCCCTCAGCACCAAATAAATAAACACACCGCCACCAAAAATACTGATGATCAACGAAATTGGCATTTCATAAGGGAAGATCACCAGCCGCCCAATCACATCACAAATAAGCACCAGTACCATGCCCCAGTAAGCAGTCCATGGCAGGATAGTTTTCATGTTGTCGCCCATAAACAAGGAAACGATATTGGGAACAATCAATCCAAGAAAAGGAATCACACCGACAATCATCACCACCGATGCGGAGCTCACCGCCACCAGCGCGACACCAATAAAGACAATTTTCTCAAAGTTTAAGCCGATGTTTTTTGCAAAGCTTTCGCCAATGCTGGCAGCGCTGAATTGGCTGGCATAAAAGTAAGCCAGTACACACACCGGTATTGCCAGGTAGAGCACTTCATAGCTGCCCTGCAACACACTGGCAAAGTTGGCCGTGGTCCAGGCCGACATGGATTGCGTCAAATCAAATCGGTAGGCGAGAAATGTCGTTAAAGCGGATACCACATTGCCGTACATAATCCCGATCAGAGGCACTAAAACCGCATTTTTGAATTGAAGGCGCTGAAGGAATTTCACAAACAGCATGGTGCCACCCACCGCAAAGGCGAAGATCACCCCAAGCAGCGTCCACTGACCCGCATCACTGAACAACACCAGCCCAATAATGTAACCAAGTAGTGCGCAATCAATGGTGCCCACCGTGGAAGGGGAAGCAAAACGATTCTGAGTCACCTGTTGCATAATCAGGCCAGCAACACTGAGCCCGGCACCGGCAAGCACAATCGCCAGCAACCTCGGGATACGACTGATCAGAGTAATGGACCAGGTGTCTTGGTCACCACTGAGCAAACTGGCCAAAGAAACGTCAGCCACACCAATAAATAACGATGTCGCCGCCATGACAAGCAAAAGCAATAGAGCCAGAATGCGTGAGTAAAAAATCATCAGGTGTCAGCTGCACAAAAGGCATGCCCTATGGCACGCCTGAGAGATATACCCGTCGCCTTTCAAGTCGCTACTTTGTTGGCCGCGCTCGCTCACCCCGATCACCTACTAATTGTAGGCTCACGGGGCTTCGCTTACTTGCCGCCGCGTAGCAACTTAAAATCCTTTGGGTATAGGTTAAAGGATCAGTTCAATGCCTGTTGGATATCCGTAATGATATTGGCCGTACCTGTCACACCACCGCTGGTGATGTACCAGGCGTTCGGATTTACAAACACTAATCTGTCGTCTTTCGCGGCCGGTGTACCACTGACCAGTGGATTGTTAAATGCCGCCAGTGCTTTACCCGTCGCATTGCCAATGGCCTGATCACGATCCAACACAAACATGACTTCGGGAGCCGCTGTAGCAATGTATTCAAAAGAAATCAGATTACCGTGGGCGCCTTTTGCGGCATTCATACCTTTAATTTCTTCTTCACTCAGCGCAGCACTATCAAAACCAAACTCTTTGAACACCAAAGAGAAACGGCTTTCCTCATCGTACATGGCGATATTACCGCCATTATTGATCAGCATCAGGGCATCCAGATCCGCGGCCTGAACCTGATTACGAATGGCTTCAATGTCGCCGGAGGTTTTCTTGATCAGGCTTTCCACCTGAGTTTCTTTATTGAACAGCTTGCCAAGCATACGCCAGTTGTCTTGTGTGTCTTCCCAGTATTGTCCATCCATTGGATGAAACATAACGGTGGGCGCGATTTTGCTCAGATCGTCATACAGCGTCAGCATACGTGGTTCTGCAATGATGATATCTGGCTTCAAGGTATAGATTGCTTCGTAATCTGGCTCTTTTACAGTGCCAACGTTACGGGTGCTGGTGAGATACTTTTCCAGATACGCGGGCATAAGTTCATGGGGCGCACCCACCGGTTGAATATTTAGACTATCGAGAATATCCAGACTGCTCAGACCAAGCACAACCACTCGCTGAGGTGCAGCATCCAGAGAAACCGTTCCCTTGTAATGCTCAACTTCAATAACACCAGCCTGAACTGAAAAAGCCAGAGTGGCTGCAATAACGACAACTGCCTTTTTTACGAACCCTAAAACTGATGCCATGATTTCTCTCTGATTCCACATTACACGGTAAGGTTAAGACTTGAGAATGCAAGAAATCTTAACGGTACTGAAAACGATTCGTATTAGACGTTTATTTTCCAGTAGGTGCAATAGTGTGCATTACTTTCTTTGATCGACATCATGGTAGCCAAATCATTCTCACTGCAGAGAAGTCCGCAGTATATTGACTATCTCTGCAATTAAGAATATTTGACTTTTTGTTCAGGTTCTCTCGGCAACTGCTCCTGCGTTGCCGAGAGAACCTGAGCAACAAGTCAGAAAATATGATTTTATATTGTTGTGTACTTAGTAAAGGCAATAGTGATTTCTGAAAACCCTACTGAGACAAACTTTCCGCAATCAGGCAAACTATCCGCATTCAGTATTGCGTGCCATCATCATCCGCGCACGCCACCAACACGGTTGCCCTGTATGTTTGAAACAACGTTCAAAAACATAGACGACATTCTTCACAAAGATGCCGGTTGTTCCAGTGAGCTGGATTACACCGAACAAACCTCATGGATGCTGTTCCTGAAATATCTGGACGATTTCGAATACCAGCGCGCGCAGGAATCGGAGATGCTGGGCGAAGAGTATCGTTACATCATCAACAGACAACACCGCTGGAGCGAGTGGGCAGCGCCTAAAGACGACAAAGGTCATTTTGATCATAACGAAGCCATGACCGGCGACGATTTGATGGATTACGTCGATGGTGAGTTGTTCCCGTATTTAAAAGGGTTTAAAGCCCGCGCCGCCAGCCCCAACACCATCGAGTACAAAATTGGTGAAATCTTCAGTGAGATCAAAAACAAAATCCAGAGCGGCTACTCACTGCGGGACTGTTTAGAAAAGGTGGATGAACTGCGCTTCCGCTCGCAAGAAGAAAAGCACGAACTCTCTCACCTGTACGAAACCAAAATCAAAAACATGGGCAATGCTGGGCGCAACGGTGGCGAATATTACACGCCACGCCCACTGATTCGCGCCATGATTGATGTGGTGCAACCCAAAATAGGCGACACCATATACGACGGTGCCGCCGGTTCAGCGGGCTTTTTGTGTGAAGCTTACGACTATTTACGTAACGGCGGCGCTGCTAAAAAAGAGTTGTCCGTTAATGATCTGAACACCCTGCAAAAGCACACCTTTTACGCTAAAGAGAAAAAATCCCTCGCCTATGTGATTGCCATCATGAATATGATTCTTCACGGCATTGAAGCGCCCAATGTGCTGCACACCAACACCCTTGGGGAAAACCTGAAAGACATTCAGCCCAGCCACCAGCACGATGTAATTTTAGCCAACCCACCCTTTGGCGGCAAAGAGCGCAAAGAGGTGCAGCAGAACTTTCCCATTAAAACCGGCGAAACCGCGTTTCTGTTTTTGCAGCACTTTATCAAAATCCTGAAACCCGGCGGTCGGGCGGCAGTGGTGATTAAAAACACCTTTCTATCAAACACCGATAACGCCGCCATTGCCCTGCGTAAAGAACTGCTGGAAAACTGCAACCTGCATACGGTGCTGGATTGCCCCGCCAAAACCTTTTTGGGCGCGGGTGTGAAAACCGTCGTGTTGTTTTTTACCAAAGGGGAAGCCACGCAAAACATCTGGTTTTATCAGCTTGATCCGGGGCGCAGTTTGGGCAAAACCAATCCGTTGAATGACAAGGATCTGCAAGCGTTTGTCACGCTGCAGAAGGCCTTTGCAGGCTCGGAGAAATCCTGGTCACTGGCGGTGGATACGCTTGATGCAAAAACATGGGATTTGTCGGTGAAAAATCCCAATGTGGAGGATGAAGTGGAGCTGCGTTCACCTGCCGAGATTATTGAAGAGATTATTGCGCTGGATAAAGAGAGTAAAGCGATTCTGGCTAGTATTCGGGAGTTGCTGTGATGGAATGGCCATGTGTTGCTCTTGGAGAAGTATGTTCCTTCGAAAATGGAGATAGAGGCAAGAACTACCCATCCAGAGCAAAGTTTGTTCAAGCTGGGATTCCATTTGTAAATGCAGGCCATTTGGATAATGGCCAAGTCCAAATGGAGGATATGAATTACATATCAAGGGACAACTATGATCTATTAAGCAGAGGAAAATTTTCTGCAGGAGATATTCTTTTTTGCTTGCGGGGGTCTTTGGGCAAACACGCTTTAGTCAAAAAATTGGATGAAGGGGCAATAGCCTCGTCTCTTGTCATCATAAGAACGTCTGAAAAGTTGGATGCAGGGTACTTCCAACTTTATTTACAAAGTGCACTTTGTGCAGAGATGATTAAAAAATATGAGGGTGGTGCAGCGCAACCTAATTTAGGGGCTAAGGATCTAGCAAAATTTTCAATCCCTCTGCCCGAGTTGGAAGAGCAAAAACGTATCGTCACCCTTCTGGATAAAGCCTTTGCCGAGATTGAGCAAGCCCGTGCCCTTGCCGAGAAAAACCTCAACAACACCCGTGAGCTGTTTGAAAGCTACTTACAGCAGGTGTTTAGCCCGCGTGGTGAGGGGTGGATTGAATCCACTATTGGAGATTTGGGTAAAGTCTCTATGTGTAAAAGGATTTTAAAGAAGCAAACAGCTTCCTCTGGAGATATCCCCTTTTACAAAATTGGCACTTTTGGTAAAGAGCCAAATTCGTATATTGACAAAAATATTTATCGAGAATTCAAGAAAAAGTACTCGTTTCCTAAGAAGGGGGATGTCCTAATTTCGGCTTCAGGGACTATTGGTCGTAGAGTGATTTATGACGGGAAGCCTGCTTACTTCCAAGACTCGAATATTGTCTGGATAGCAAATAATGAGGAATTAGCCCTCAACAAATACTTGTACCATTTTTACGGCTTTTGTGACTGGAATCCATCGAAGGGCGCAACAATTTCTAGGCTATATAACGATGACTTAAGAAAAATAAAGATTGCTTTCCCAAGTACCCGAACACAAAAAATAATAGTTGAGAATATTGAAAACTTGGAAACCCAAGTAAGATATCTCAAAGAAAAGTATGAACAAAAGCTGATTCGCCTTTCAGAGCTAAAAAAATCCATCCTACAAAAAGCCTTCACCGGCCAGTTAACCAGCAAGGAAGTCGCCTGATGAGTACTGCCAGGACGCGCAACGAAGCAGATACCCGTGCCGAACTGATCGACCCGCAACTGAAAGCCGCTGGCTGGAGTGTGGTGGAACAAAGTTTTATTCGGCGTGAGGTGATTTGTCCTGGCATGATTTTAACCGGCGGCAAGCGCGGCACGAAGGTCGATAGTGATTATGTGTTGGTCTTCCGTGGTCGTAAACTGGCGGCGGTGGAAGCGAAAAAAGAAAGCCTGAGTTACACCGAAGGCGTACGACAGGCGAAGGATTACGCCAAACGGCTCCAGTGTCGTATGGCCTATGCCACCAACGGCCATGAAATTTACCAGATGGATATGGTAACGGGGGAAGAGAAACAGGTTGATCGCTACCTTTCCCCCGATGAACTCTGGGCGCTCACCTTTGCAGAGAAAGACAAAGCCGCGCCGGATTATCAAACCGTCTGGCGAGATCGGTTCAGCGCCATTCCCTTTGAAACCAAAGGCGACTGGCAGCCAAGGTACTATCAGGAAAACGCCATTAATAATGCACTGGACGCCATTGCCGCCGGTGAATCCCGCATTCTGTTAACCCTGGCCACCGGCACCGGCAAAACTTGCATCGCTTTTCAAACCGCATGGAAACTGTTTCAAAGCCGCTGGAGCCTGAGCACACAGAAAGCACCGGATGCATCACAACGTCGCCCACGGATTCTGTTTCTGGCGGATCGGAATGTGCTGGCGAACCAGGCGTTTAACGATTTCTCCGCCTTTGGCGACGATGCCATTGTCCGCATTGCGCCGGACGCCATTAAAAAGAACGGACGCGTGCCCAAAAATGGCAGTGTGTTCTTCACCATCTTCCAGACCTTTATGAGTGGCAAGGATGAAGAAGGCAATGACACTCCGTACTTTGGTGACTATCCGGCGGACTTTTTCGATCTGATTGTGATTGATGAATGTCACCGGGGCGGCGCTAATGATGAAAGCAGCTGGCGGGAGATTCTTAACTACTTCAGCCCCGCCGTGCAGTTGGGTTTAACCGCCACACCGAAGCGCACCGAGAATGCCGACACCTACGGTTATTTCGGCGAACCGGTGTACGTTTACACCTTGAAAGAAGGCATCAACGACGGCTTTTTAACACCGTTCAAAGTGTATCCCATTGTCGGCACCATGGATGAGTATGTGTACACCCCCGGCGACGGCGTGGTGATTCAGGGTGAGCCGGAGCCGGGCAAGCTGTATAAAGAAGGCGACTTTAACCGAACCATCACCATTCCCGCCCGTGAAGAAAAGCGGGTGCATTACTGGATGGATCGGATCAATCCGCAACACAAGACCATCGTCTTCTGTGCCACGCAAAAGCATGCGGGCATGGTGCGTGATTATATTAATCAGTACGCCGTAAAAAAGGGTTGGACGACCAATACCAGCTATTGTGTGCGGGTGACGGCCAATGACGGCACCGCCGGTGAAAATGACCTGAATACGTTTTCTGATAATGAGAAAACCATTCCCACCATTCTCACCACATCGCGGAAACTCTCCACCGGCGTCGATGCCCGCAATGTGCGCAACATTGTGTTGATGCGCCCCTGCAATAATATGATCGAGTTTAAGCAGATCATCGGGCGCGGCACACGGGTGTACGAGGGCAAAGAGTTTTTCACTATTTATGATTTTGTGAAAGCCCACCATAACTTTTCTGACCCGGCATGGGATGGCGAACCCTTGCCACCTGAACCCTGTAAAACCTGTGAAGCAAGCCCCTGCATTTGTGAAACAGAACCCTGTGCCGAATGCGGTTTCTCTCCCTGCGCCTGCCCTAAACCTGCGTGCCCGCAATGTGATCAGCAGCCCTGTGTTTGCCTTCCTGAGCCTTGTGCTGTTTGTGGCAGTTCTCCCTGCCTTTGTGATTCGGAACCACCGCCTGAAAAAATCACCATCAAACTCCACGATGGTAAAGCCCGGCAAATACAGCATATTTCGTCAGTAATGTATTGGGGGCCAGATGGCAAGCCCATTACCGCGAAAGCATTTATTGAAAAAATGTTTGATGACCTGCCCCGCTTTTTTACGGATGAAGATCAGTTGCGGAATATCTGGGGCGATCCGGATACCCGGGAAAAACTGCGCGCCGATCTTGCCGAAGCCGGTTACGACGATGAAAAACTCGACAGCATGAAAGCACTGATTGATGCAAAAGACAGCGATGTGTATGACCTTCTGGCCTATGTCGCCTATGCCACCGATCCCTGTACTCGTAAAGAACGGGTCGAAAAAGCCAAGCCGCTGATCTATGGCGCGTTCACCGATGAGAAGCAGCAGGAGTTTATCGATTTTGTGCTGGATAAATATGTGCAGGACGATGTGGATGAACTGTCTAAAGCCAAGTTGCGCGGTATGGTTGAGTTGAAATACAACACCATCAGCGATGCGGCGCAAGTGCTTGGCTCACCGGCTGCGATTGGGCAAACGTTTAAGGGGTTTCAGAAGTATTTGTATCAGGCGGGTGTGGCTAATTGATGACGACTGGTTCCCATGCTTTGAGGTTGTCGCGAAAACCTCCAACCCTGATGTTTGGGGTATGCATTCCCATGCTGTGAGGCTGTCGCAAAACTCCAGAAACCTCGTTCCCATGCTCCGCGTGGGAATGCATACGCTTTAATTTTCAATGGGTTAGAAGTATGGATTCCCACGCAAAGCATGGGAACCAGGGCTTTTGCGATGCCCTCGCTGTGCGTGGGAATCCATACCTCTTAATTTTCAAAGAGATAGATATATGGGTTCCCATGCAGCACAAAAAAGCCCTCCAAAAAGGAGGGCTAATATTTCAATGAAACCGCTTAAGATTATGGCTTGCTGGTAAACTCAGGATACGCTTCCATGCCACATTCAGTCAGGTCAGCACCTTCATACTCTTCTTCTTCAGAGATACGCAGACCCATGATCGCTTTGATCACGCCCCATACGATCAGGGAAGCACCGAATACCCAGGCGAAGATCACACCAGCACCCAGCAGCTGAGCACCGAAGGTTGCATCACTGTTGGTCAGTGGTACGGCCAGCAGACCCCAGATACCCACAACACCGTGTACCGAGATGGCACCTACCGGATCATCAATCTTCAGTTTATCCAGAGCCAGGATAGAGAAGACGACGATGGAGCCACCAACAGCACCGATCAGCGTTGAACCCAGAGCAGAAGGCGTCAGAGGCTCAGCAGTGATAGCAACCAGACCAGCCAGAGCGCCGTTCAGAGCCATGGTCAGATCCGCTTTACCAAACAGTAGTCGTGCAACAATCAGGGCAGCGATCACACCACCGGCAGCAGCGGCATTAGTGTTTACGAAGATTTGTGCAACAGCGTTAGCATTTTCAACACCGGTGATCTGCAGCTGAGAACCACCGTTGAAACCGAACCAGCCGAGCCACAGGATAAAGGTACCCAGTGTCGCCATTGGCAGGTTAGCACCTGGCATCGCGTTGATTTCACCGTTGGAACCGTATTTACCTTTACGAGCACCCAGCAGCAGAACACCAGCCAGAGCAGCAGAGGCACCCGCCATGTGTACCACACCGGAGCCGGCGAAGTCCTGGAAACCGGCAGCGTTCAGGAAACCACTTCCCCATTTCCAGAACCCTTGTACTGGATAGATGAAGCCAGTCATGAAGACAGCAAACACCAGGAAGGCCCAGAGCTTCATACGCTCAGCAACCGCACCGGATACGATGGACATGGCCGTTGCAACGAAGACAACCTGGAAGAAGAAGTCAGACAACAGAGAGTAATAAGCATCACCGGAAGTGACATCATCAACAGTGTTGTCAGTACCAATCAGTGTACCGAACAGTGGCATGATGCCACCTTCGTTCGCGCCAGGATACATGATCTGATAACCACAGAGCAGGTACATGGTGCAGGCAATGGCGAACAAGGCAATGTTCTTAGTAAGAATTTCTACGGTGTTCTTGGAGCGAACAAGACCGGCTTCCAGCATGGCGAAGCCGGCAGCCATCCACATGACCAACGCACCGCAAATCAGGAAATAAAATGTGTCGAGCGCATACGACAACTGAGCTATATCTTCCACGGGACCCCTCCCAGTAAATTCACAATTTTTTTATCTGTTTTATATCGCTATTACTGCTGAGCGATGTTCAATATCTGTTAGATAGCGTCGGTGCCAGTCTCGCCAGTCCGGATACGGATGGCCTGCTCCAGAGCTGTGACGAAGATCTTTCCATCACCAATCTTGCCCGTGTTAGCAGCGTTAGAGACCGCTTCAATAACCTGATCCAGCAGATCATCTGAAATGGCAACTTCGATTTTGACTTTAGGCAGGAAGTCCACCACATACTCGGCACCACGATAGAGCTCAGTGTGACCTTTCTGACGACCAAAGCCTTTTACTTCAGTCACGGTGATGCCCTGAACACCGATGTCGGACAGTGCTTCCCGCACGTCATCAAGCTTGAATGGCTTGATAATGGCTGATACTAACTTCATCTATTGTTCTCCTGCTTCAGTTCCAAGCGAGTCTTCTGATTTGAAAGCCATCCGGGAGGGGTAAATCGGTAGGCCTGTGGCACAAAGTCTACCCCTTTCCAGTTCGGTAACAAAATCTCTGTATAAAAGACTTGGTTACCTGAACTGTAAGCAGGCAGTGTGCCAGTTTTGAAAAGTACTGAAATTCAAATGAAATGTGCACTATAAATGCCTTTACCGAGGCACTGGTCGCATTAAGCGCACCAAAAAACAACGTGACAAATATCGACGCACCAAATTGGCGCAACAATGCATCCCTGCCCTATTATGGGCTTACCTCTGCTTTTTCAGTGCTTATCCGTTGGGGAGTAATCGACGATTGAATTGAGTGAGGAAAGCGCCTATCAACCTGCACCAACTATCAGCAGACAGATGACCTATAGCTAACGCCTCATCAACAAAAGAGCCTTAACAAGTCTGATCAATAGCCTCCGCGTTCCCATGCTCGAGGTTATTGCAAAAGCCCAAACATCTCGTTCCCATGCTCCGAGGTTGTCGCAAAAGCTCTGGTTCCCATGCTGTGCGTGGGAACCCATACTTCTAACCCTTTGAAAATTCGAGGGTATGCATTCCCACGCACAGCATGGGAACGAGATGTTTGGGCTTTGCGACAGCCTCGGAACGAGTTGGAATTGCCGGCATCTCGCAGGCCTGCAGGTGCTGATTGTCGGCAACCCTTTGGGTTACCGACCTACGACATTCCCCTAAACAATTTGATGATTGCTCGCAAAATAGCGACATAATTCAGCATTTGTCGCAAATGTGTCGTGAATTATCATAACTCTGTCGTAAAAATGAAACAAAACGGTCATAATTTAGCCATAGGATCGTACCTTTCTATTCATACAACAACAAAGAGTTGACCTATGGACATAAGTTTCAACAAAAAGGCGATTGCCAGCACGTTGTGTGCTGCCGCTTTACTGACAGGTTGTCAGTCAATGGATCGTCAGGTGGCCGGTTCTGATACGCCAGAGGTCAAGAACATCATTATGATGATTGGCGATGGCATGGGGCCACAGCAGTTGGGCCTGCTGCAGGAATACGCCACTAATGCACCGTCGTCTATCTATCAGGGGCAACCAACTGGTATTGCCCAGTTTATGGATGTCGGCGTCGTTGGGTTATCCCAACACAACCCTGCTTACAACATCGTTGTAGATTCAGCCAGCTCCGCTTCTCAGCTGGCAACCGGTGAACCATCACCATCGGAATCTCTGGGTCTAAATGCTTTGGGCAGCCCGACTGAAACAGTACTTGAGCGTGCCCAGAAAGCCGGCAAAGCTACTGGCCTGGTATCCGACACTCGCGCCACTCATGCGACACCCGCCGCTTTTGCTGCTCACCAGCCACACCGTTCTTTGGAAAACAAAATTGCCGAAGAAATGCTGGCAAACAATGTAGACGTTATGTTTTCCGGCGGCCTTCGCCACTGGATTCCAAAAAGTGTCAACGATAAAGATGCGCTTTATCAGCAACTCACCCAACGTACCGATGGCAGCGTCAGAATTAAATCCAAGCGCAAAGACAACAAAAACCTGCTGGAGACTGCCGAGAATGCAGGCTACCAAGTCGCACTGACTAAAACAGAGCTGGATGCCGCCAAGGGTGACAAAGTGCTCGGCCTGTTTGCCTATTCTGGTATGGCCGATGGTATCAAACACACCAGCCATAAAGACGACTTATCCCGTACAGAACCGACTCTGAAAGAGATGACCGCAAAAGCACTGGATATTCTGTCTCAAGATCCAGACGGTTTCTTCCTGATGGTTGAAGGTGGTCGTATAGACTGGGCTGGTCACGATAACGACGCCGGCACCATGCTACACGAACTGTTGAAGTTTGATGAAGCCATCGGCTATGTGTATGACTGGGTGAAAGATCGTAACGATACACTGGTCGTCATTACCGCTGACCATGAAACCGGTGGTTTTGGTTTCTCCTACAGCCGTGCGGACATTCCTGTACCATCTGCGCTGACGGGTGAGGCCTTTGAAGATTGGAGCTACAAGCCAAACTTTAACTTCGGTACTTTCGATATTCTGGACAAGCTTTACAGCCAGAAGATGAGCTTCCCATCCATGTTTTCGGCATTCTCTGAAACCGACAAAACACCGGAAGATTTGGCAGCCATCGTGAATGCCAACAGCGAGTTTGATATCACCGTCGCCCAGGCTCGGGAGATTCTGGCCAATGAACAGAATCGTTATCAAGTGGCTGGTCACAAGTACCTGAGCAGCGAAATCTTCCCGAAAGTAAAAGACTTTGGTGCTTTCTATGTTTACGGTGAAGAGATTCGTCACGACTTGCTGGGTCGTGCAGTTGCGGAAGATCAAAACGTCGTCTGGGGCACCGGTACTCACACAAGCACACCGGTTCCTGTGATTGCCTTTGGTCCTGCAGCGGCAACGGCGCCATTCGGCAAAATGATTCACCACACGGATATTGGTCGAATCAGCCTGGCACTGGCGGAGTAATTATCACGCCATTCCGAATAGAGCCGGGTTCACGCCCGGCTTTTTCTTTTATGAAAAATAGAATGTGGTAAGCTCTCGGATCTTAATAATTCTTAGATTCAGCCATTCCATGATCGATAAAGACACCCTGATCAACCAAATTGCCGGCAAAGCCAGCCAGCTATTCAATAGCGACAAAAGCCAGACCCGGGAAGATTTCGAGAAAAATATCAAAGCGTTGGTGGGCAGCGCGCTCTCGAAACTTGAGCTGGTGACCCGTGATGAGTTTGATACGCAAGTTGCCGTGTTGAGGCACACTCGTGAGCGCCTTGAGGCATTGGAAAAAGAAGTAGAGCGCATTAAATCAGAATCATCTGCATTACACTCGGACGATAAGCCTGCCAGTTAAAGCATTTTATTCAGGTTCCATTAATCCCCCCCCAAAAAATCATCGAGAGTGATTGGTGGAACTCTATACCTCTCATTATTCAGAGAGCTCCCTGCAAAATCTCACAGCTGCTAGGGGGGCGTTATAAGACATACATCCCCGTTCATCCTGAGCGGAGTCGAAGGATCAAAGCACCACACTTCGACTCCGCTCAGTGCGAACGGTATGGGTATTAACGCTTCCTTGCACTAGCATGCCCAATATTCTTTACACCAAGTTGTGAGGCACTCTATTAAAATTTTTGAGCTCATTATCAAATTCAGTTGATAACAAACGCGCACAAGCCAGTGTGTAGCCTTGCATTAATGCCACAAAAGGAAACGTTCCATTATTCACCCCAAGATTCAGCTTCTTGTTACAGTTAAGGAAACTTTCAGGATAAATTGGAGGGCGACCATAACCATACATTTTCAGACAGTCAGCTGGATAAAGTTCCATGCTAAATCTACCACGCTGATCATTACAGTGGGTCGAATAACAATCTTCAAGATCAAACTGCGATGCTGAATTCAACTGATCAAAGCCTTCTTCATCAGGTTGTAGTGCTGTCCAGTACACAACTTCGATGGCAGCACGTTGAAGCCATTTCTGATATTGAACGTCATCAAGACCTAACAAGTATTGAGGCTTGAGCAGGTTATGATCAGAATAGTCACTACCACTGTAAAGCCCAAGTACTGCCTGATGGAGATAGTTTTGAATAAACTCCTCCATGTCTTTTAAAGATTCAGGGTTTGTATAGTGGTAGTCGGGACATTGCTGACAAAAGCGGGCGAATAGTAAAATGGCCGCAATATTGCTGTCACAAAAAACCTCACTCCACGCTATTTTTTGATTTACATGTTTTGAATGAAACTTACCCTTGGCATCCTTGTACTGGAAAAAACTCGTAATGTTTCCGAACTGCTCTGTATCCCCAATGTCCCTAAATCCGGTGATGCCGAAGTCGGGGCGTGCTGTAGCGTCCGTATTCCAGGCTCCAAATGTCCCAGCAACCCCATCTCTCCATCGGCTATTACTCCCCAGCAAGCTAGACAGCGCCGCCCAACGACGTCCTGACTCAGTATCATGGAAAGCCGGTACGACAGAAGTTGGCATCAATCCAAAAGACGATAATACGCCAATATCCCGGCCAGCCTTGAGTAATCCCTTTATACAACGCTCTTTACTGTCTTGCATATTGTTCGGATCGATTGGTTTATAAACATAGTGACAGTAATCCGGGTGCCCACGATAGCAGTAAACATTTACCGTTGGCTCACCATCTTGGTTATTGATTTTGAGCGTATCTGTGAACTTATCGGCAGTAAATGGTAATGAACTGACGGGCACCTGAAAGAAGCCAACAAACTCCGGAATATCACTTTCCAAATTGAGCTTGAATTCCCGTCGCTCACATACCTGATGCATTAGCCCTTCTCTGGCTAGGGTCGCCAGGGGTTCTCCCTCCCGTTGAATTTTATAATAATACGTTTTACCGTCATGCTCTCCTTTAAAGGCTCTGCCACCACAGGTAGATTTGTTTGTAAGCTCTTCCATGCGCCTTTGATATTCGGCACGGATCATACCAAACGAAGAAGGCGTATTTTTCGTAATAAACTGTTCAATCTTGTCACCGAATGAATGGGAAACCGGATGTGTGTTGCAATCTTGATAAAGGCTTTTTTGCAACAACGGAAGAAAATGGTTTTTGTTGTAACCATCTTTCAGATCACAAGGCGCATACAGCCCATTGAAATCAATATCAGGATCAGGCGCTAAATCACCATTACGCAATCGATCAATCAGTGCAATCTTCTCCTCTATTGGTAATTTAGGAGTTAACATCAACTTAATTAATTCAGGATACCCTCGAGTAGCTAACTCATCTAACAAGGGCCTAAGCAAAGCCTTACCCTGATCATATTTAGCCAGCAAGTTGACCAAATGAATACAGTGTTTTTTTGATTTTTTATTATGCAACTCATTAACACAATACTGGTATATTTTTTCAGAACCTAATTTCCATATAATGCTTTCATCAAATCTTCTTTCGTTAAAGGTCTGACCCAATCTAAGAAAATACAGCTGTTCAAGATCAATTTTTTCTCTATCCTTATATTTCTCAGCCTCAGAGATATACCGATAATTAATACCAATCAATTCTTTAAAAACACGCTGAGGATCATCAAATTCAACCTCATAAAACCTTATGTAGGAATGAGTCGTTCTAATATAGTCCATCATTTTTTGTAGATGTCTCTGCTTGGCGGTATCAGGTAGAATTTTAAGAAAGGATTCATTGTGCAAAATTAGCCGATCACAAAGATCCACGCCGCACAAATCTTCTTCTATTTCGTCACAATCAATGTATATACCTGTTTTCTCCATCAATTCATATGTGATCAATTCCTCAGGCACAAACACTAAATAGGCTTCTGGAATATACGTCATGCCTTTTAACAGTTCAGGTGTAATATAACGCTTTGGCACATACTTAATTGCATGTACTGCTTTTTTACACACTTGAGAATAGAGGCTCTCGCTCTTATACTCATCAGGAACAGAATTTAGATTAGAAAATCCTTTAAGACAAACCTCTTTCCACATCGGTTCAGATACGTATTTCTTTGGTATTTTATATATATTTCTCCATGATGATTCTAAATAAATTTCTGCAATTTCTTTTGTGACTATTTGCTCAGGAAAGGAGCCAAGATCAGGTAGGTTCCAATCATATAGCTTGCCATTATTTTTTTTCCTAAGGATCCTTATGTGATCTAAAACCTGAGTCAGGAATCCTTCTGTTTTCAGCCTATCCGGAATAAAACTGAGATACGTAGCTACGTTATCTGAAATCTTTGAAAGCAGATCTTCAGCCTGCTTCTGGGAAAGCGCATCATCTTCAGGGATTAGATTAGTATAATCCGGAAGATTATCCTGAATATATTCCGACAACTTTTTTTTATGCGTATTTTTATCCGCATCATTAATACAGTTTTTTTGCAACCCATAATAACTCTGATCATCAAAAGAAAGTTCATCAAGTAGCTCTTGTACATTCAAGCCAAGATCCGATAACTCATACAAGACCGTATCATTGAATTGGCTGTTCGCCATTTCAAGCAGTAGACCAACAAAACGATCATTCAAAAATGCATTATTATTTATGCTGCGAACTTGTCTTTTCTTAGTTGCACTGGGGACTGAATTTATGCCAATAGGTAGATGCCGAGTACATTCCACACTCTTTTCCCTATTTCTTTTTAGTTCACCTTCCCCACTTTTCGTCCTTGATACGGCTAAAGAGATATCCATCCACCTTCTCCATCAAAATTTAAATTTCATAAACATGACTATTTGCGAGAATAAGCTTACTGAAGGTAAACGTTATTATCACTAACTAAGCTGTAAGAAACGCTAACCACCCTGTCACTTGACATGCGATGAAAACAACATAGCAGGCAATGCTTCCGAGACCTGCTATCTTTGATCTTTTGTGTTGTTCTATCGGTCAATAATAAAAATGTCTTCTCAACTGGCTCAAGTGCACACTCGTGCTAACCAAGGGGTTCGTGCGCCTTTGGTTATCGTCGAAGTTCACCTCTCTCAAGGTTTACCCGGGCTGAATATTGTCGGGCTGCCGGAAGCGGGGGTGCGAGAAAGCAAAGACCGGGTGCGAAGTGCACTGATAAACAGTGGCTATGATTTCCCTGATGGCAGAATCACCGTCAACCTCGCCCCTGCCGATTTACCCAAAGAAGGTGGCCGCTTCGATCTGCCCATTGCTTTGGGCATTTTAATCGCTTCTGGTCAGTTGCCTGCAGACGTTACGAATGATCGAGAATTTCTTGGGGAGCTGGCACTGTCTGGCGAGTTACGACCAGTTCGTGCTGCTTTACCCGCATCACTGGCCTGTAAAGAATCCCGGAGCGCATTATTACTTCCCAAAGATAATGCGGAAGTAGCCGCCATGGTCAGCGAAACTACCGTGATTGCCGCAAACCATTTGAACGAAGTATGTGCTTACCTGCAGCAAAAAATCACTATTGAACCCACAAAGCCTACTGCTGGTTTTCAAGGTCATCAATATCCGGATCTGTCTGATGTCCAAGGTCAGGAGCAAGCCAAAAGAGCATTGTTGATTGCCGCGACCGGCGGACACCATCTGCTTCTTTTTGGTCCACCAGGCAGTGGTAAAAGTATGTTGGCCAGCCGGCTACCCGGTTTATTACCGCCGCTGACGGAAGAGGAATCTCTGGAAGTGGCAACGATTCACTCCTTAACCTCCTGTTCACCGGAAAACCTTGGTCAACGGCCGTTCAGAACACCACACCATTCATCATCATCGGTCTCTTTAGTTGGAGGCGGCAGTATTCCGAAACCGGGAGAAATCTCCTATGCCCATCACGGTGTATTGTTTCTGGATGAAATGCCGGAGTTTTCCCGGCAGGCTCTGGAGATTCTCAGAGAGCCACTAGAAAACGGCGAAGTGGTCATTACTCGATCAAAAGGGCAGGAACGCTTCCCTTCCCGGTTTCAGCTCATGGCCGCTATGAATCCCTGCCCTTGTGGTTATCTGGGGGATTCTCAAAGGCGTTGTCATTGTTCACCGGATCAGGTTCGGCGTTATCGAAACAAACTGTCCGGCCCGTTGCTGGACCGGATTGATCTTCAGGTAGAAGTGCCCTCTCAAAGTATTCAGAGTGTGATGGAACACTCGTCTTCCATGACTGATAAATCGACTCAATGTTCAGATGGTTTTCGAAACCGCGTGGTGGAACTTCGTAACCAACAGCTGATACGCCAGGGCAAAATCAATAGTCAGCTGTCAGCAAAGGCGTTATTTGATGCCTGCGCTCTGGGTGATAAAGAGAAAAAGTTCATTTCTGCCGTATCGGAAAAGTTTCATATTTCCATGCGCGGACTGCATCGCGTTTTGCGAGTATCCAGAACGATTGCGGATTTGGAGGGGAGTAACACGGTTCAAACTGCTCATTTATCAGAAGCCGTTCAGTACAGGCAGTTTGACCGAACAAGTGGCAAAGCTAAGTAGCTGATTAAATGAACATTCAAAGAAACTCATAAGCACCGTCAAAGCCGTCATTTAAATAACTTGAATTGTTTTTAGCTGCTACTCTTTCGTGTTCGCTGGTCTGGCCACTGACAGTTGATATTCGACATTCAGGCTGATTGTTTATCATTACATTTCTCTGAGACAACCTACCCTGCGTTGGATATTCACCACTTGAATCGGAAAACAGACAACAACCAACATTTAAAATACATTGACACAACCAAGAGCCAAACGATATTGACTGAGACTCTTTTTCACCTGCTTGATTACATTCTGCATTAACGCCTACTGCCGGGTAATAATAAAATTCATGAAAACCGGTGATACCGTCAGACCTCATAACCATACTCTTTTTTAATAAGTTACAATTTCAAGCCCTTTCTTAGACCGTTAATATTCCAAAATGTTTACTTTCCATACAAAAAAACCGTGACTGCCTAAGCAACCACGGTTTTGAAATAACAATAAGTTATTGCTTTATTGTATCAGGCAATCGCCAGATCACCCATTTCAGGTGCCTGACCGCTTTTCAGCAGCTCATTCATTTCAGTCTTAATCTGATCAGACTTAGGACCAAAAATAGCCTGCATGTTCTGACCAACCACCAATACCGCAGTAGCGCCCAGTGCTTTGATGCCTTCAACGTCTACATTTTCAGGCTGTTTCACCGTTACACGCAAACGAGTGATACAGGCATCAATGCTGTCGATGTTGCTCTGACCACCGAAAGCAATGAACAGCTTTCTGGCCAGCTCACTGCCAACTTCATTGTTGTTTGCTTCTTCAGTTGTCTCTTCACGACCTGGGGTTTTCAGGTTGAACATATTGATGACAAAGCGGAATACCGTGTAGTAAATCGCCGCGTAAGCCAAACCCCACACCAGAATCATGGCCGGTTTAGTGCCGATGCTGAAAGACAGAGCATAATCGATAAGACCATGGGAGAAAGAACCGCCCATTTTGATCTCAAAGAAGTTGGTGATCATGAATGCAAAACCTGCCAGCAGGGCGTGAATTCCGTAAAGAATCGGTGCAACAAACAGGAAAGAGAACTCGATCGGTTCGGTAATGCCGGTCAGGAAAGACGTCAGCGCAGCAGATACCATGATACCGCCAACCACTTTCTGGTTTTCAGTTTTGGCACTGTGCCACATGGCCAGAGCTGCAGCCGGAAGACCGAACATTTTGAACAGGAAACCACCCGCCAGGAAGCCAGCAGTCGGATCGCCAGCGAAGAAACGTGGAATGTCGCCGTTCACAACTACGCCAGACGCCGTTACAAACTCTCCCATTTGAGACTGGAAAGGTACGTTCCAGATGTGGTGCAGACCAAACGGAATCAGTAGACGCTCAACCAGACCGTACACAAAGCCCATGGTCGTTGGGTTGCCCGATACGGCGTAGTTACCGAACACATCAATAGCATTACCGATCGGTGGCCAGATGAAGCTCAGAATCACACCCATGATGATGGCTGCAAAGGCAGTAATGATTGGCACAAAACGCTTACCAGCAAAGAAGCCCAGATATTCTGGCAGCTGTATTTTGTAGAAGCGATTGAACATGACAGACGCAAGGATACCCACCAGGATACCACCAAACACACCGGTATCGATGGAAGCGATACCCATGATGGATTTGGTTTCGATGCCTAAAGTGCCCGCCATAACGCCCATAGTGGCCAGCATGACAACATAGCCAACAATCGCGGCCAGAGAAGACACGCCGTCGTTATCAGTCAGACTGAGTACCACACCGATAGCAAACAACAGTGGCAGGTTACCGAACACCGCACCACCGGCCTGAGCCATGATCTGGTTAAGAAGTTCCGGAAAAATAGAAAAACCGGCGCTGCCAACACCCAGCAGAATACCTGCTGCTGGCAGAATCGCCACGGGCAGCATGAGAGACCGCCCTATTTTTTGAAGAAGAGAAAATGCTTTTTGCACCAGCAAAAACCTCGAGTAGCTGTACGTTACGCAAACCGATCTCGCCCTTCTGCCGTAACCGACATAAAGGTTAGAAAACAGGATTGGTGATATACCCGTCGCCTTTCAAGTTGCTACTTTGTTGGCTTCACTCGGTTGCCGCCGCGTAGCAACTTGAAATCCTTTGGGTATGGTTATAAAAGACGGAGTCCCTGCTAACCGCTGTCAGAATGATCAACGATCGTTCAATTCACGAATCTGTCACCGGGACTTTTCTGGTATTTTTTTGCGGGCATGATTTTCATACAATTTCATAAAATTAAAAATTGATGCAGATCAATAGATCATATTTTGATCAAAGCATAACATTTATGATCGGAATAGCTCAGGCTGTGATTATGCAATCCGCACACTTAAGATTTGCCCTGAATTAACTTCCACATTTCAATTTTCGTTATCCGTACCCCGTTGTCCGTATTCCGAAAAAGCTTGAGCCACTCGCGCTTTTGCGGACTACGGGTAACGAATAGCGGGCAACGGTCTCTACGATGCTTCAGGCCTCAGTATATGTAGAGCTTATTTCAGCACAGTTCCTGACATCATCCGAATATGATAGAGGTCTCCTTTCATGAGGCGATCAGACACCCCAAGAAAGTCTGAATAGGTTATAGCTACTTTTCTCCCTAAAACCGCCGCCGCTTCAGCATAACGACACAGTATTTCATTCCCCGTTGAGAGCTCCGCAATATCTGGCAGTTGCACGCGTCTCTTAAACGTCTCATCATCAGTACGGTCGGTCATTTCTGCTGCCTTAAGCCCACTTTGCTCTATGGAGTTTTCCTGACCATAGTAAACATCGATGGCTTTATAATTCCCTTGATGCAAACCGATAAGACACTGGTTGTTGAACACCCAACGATTAATGCGTTGAATGTAAACAATGTACCCGGAAGTGACTTCAGGCGAAAAAAACAAACTGTCAAAAAAACCCATCGCCTCTCCCACACCTTCAGGATATAAAGATTGAGCAGTCTCAACATGATGCTGCATACCCAGAGGTTCGACGGCCGTTAGAAGGTACTCGCTACTGGTACTGTAGGGATTACTAAAAAAAGGTTTACTTCTAAAGTGGTAAACACGCCTATCGACTTCCCGGGTGTTGGATAAAGCGACAAGCTCCTCCCAGGTAGCACGATCCTTTTCTTGTACCGACAGCGCATACTCTACGGATGGGTATTGTCCATACCCCGACAAGGCCGGACTTTCTATCTTAATCTCCCCGCCTTTTCGTATAAAACCATCAACCCATTGTGTTCGGTTGATATGCCCCACCACCAAACCGGTCAACCAGTCACCATCGGGCTGAACACGCACTGGTTGCGAACTCACGCCATGTTGCTCACTGGCCTTATAGTCCCATACATCAACATTCTTTCTGATATGGCTATCATAGGCATTCGCCTCAAATGCAAAGCCCGCAACAATCAACAAGACAGCCGAGGCAACAAAAACAGTCATAACAATCCTTGTTATTTAATCCATATCTGAGTTTTACTTACTTCACAATAACCACACTTTTCAAAACACTTTTCAAAATATTGTTCAAAACAACGCCCCTATTACGTTAAAACTATCCAGATAAAATTGGTAGCAATATCACGGCTATTTTCGCTTAAATACCAAACAAGCCATACGTACCATGACCATTAATTAAACGTCGATGTATTTATAAATATCTTTTATATGCATTACTAATTTAAAAAGCTTTATATATTTCCACTGTATTTATTAGTACTGGTATTTTTACCCTAAAATCTTCTTAGTTGGAACATGGAATATTCGAATCCAGAGCATCTCCCTTTGATCTTAATAAGCAATGAAAAAACCTATTACAAAAGAATATATTCATGTTTGGAAACATATTGCCTTTCCATTGTCCAATCGTTCGATTCCGATTCTCGCAGGGGTATCGGATCAGTTGTACTTGAATAGAACAGCCATCCAAAATTAAAGGGGTTAGCATGTTGTTCAGAGAAAAATGTTTATCTGCAGTCTTATTGCTGTCGTTAGTTTCATCGAGCTGGGCGCTTGAATCATCTGAGGGAGATTCAAACGTACGGCGCTCTAGCAGTACCATTGCCAATGTCGGTCATGTCATTGGAACCTCCGCTGAAGCGGCTGTTCATGCTTTTCTGACTCTCGGTTCTATGTTGGCAAATAACCAAGCCGCCAAAGCCGCAGTTGAAACTGCGCGAGCAGCTGAAAACGTAGTTAATGATGTTCCAAACCCACACCCGGTTATACAATGGTCTGGCGACATACTTCAAGACCTTCCTGGTATGGGTAAGTTCTTCAAACAAGCAGACAACAACCACCTTCTTCAGAAAAACGTTTTACTCAGCCAGCTCACTCGATTATTGCCTATTGCCAACGACTACGCCTGCGGCATGTTAACCGTTGCGCTGGAAGATGGCTGGTATGTTGACAGTGTTGTTGTTAATCAGGGTTCTATTCAAAATGATCACCAGTTCGAACACATTGGTGATAACATTTTTGTTCCAAAAAATAGAGGTCTGACCAATCTGCTGATGATCAAGCAAATCACAGGTTGGAGTACTGCTGCGAACAGTTACATCCTTGAGAACCCGGTTGATTTCTACCTGACAGTTTCTGATGGCAGAGAAGTATCAACGCTGAATGTTCAGAAAAACTCATGCACACCTTACAGCTACGGCAAAGCGTATGTATCTGTTGTCAAAGGATCCGAGGTTCCCGTTTGTGTGACTAACGCCAGCACTGATGGCAAAGTCTCAACTCTCACAGCAATTACTTCTGCTTATGGTAAGCCAGCACAAGTTCGAATCCCTGGTGAAGCCTGTGAAAGCTATTAAGTAAGCCGATTTGGCATTCGAACTGATTAGATAAACAGCTCAGTTACCACTCTCGTAGTAATACTTGAGTGGTTCCTTTTTCACCTCCCTCAAAATGCGTGATAAGCACGATCAGTTGCGACGCCAGTGAGAGGAACATCCCACTCTTCTATTGGTATTTTCTCCACCATCTGACATTCATGAGCCAGTCCAATGAGTCGAGTTCTTTCTCCTGTTTGCTCAAATGTTCTGTCATAAAACCCGCCCCCCATACCAAGCCGTGCGCCTGAAAGATCAAAACCGGTTAATGGCATAAACACCACATCCAGATTTGCTGGTGCGATAAATTCATCACGCTCGACTAAGGGCTCTGGAATACCAAAACGATTGATGACCAATTTGGTGGATTGAGTATATGGAGCAAACAGCATGACCTTGTTTTTCACCACTGGCAGATAGCACGATTTACCCAGCTGCCACAAATACTGCTGAAGCATGACAGGGTTAATCTCCCCATCAGAAGCAAGATACAGTGCAAAGTATTCTGCATTGAAAAGATCATGTTGTTGTTTTAAACAATCAACCAGCCTGTTACTAGCGGCTAGCTGGTGCTCTTTGGTGAGGTTACGCCTGCGCTCTCTGAGCATACGCCTCAATTCAGAACGTGATTCCTCCATAAATTGATTACCTCTATAAGCAGTTACCATTTAGCAAAAAGCCCTCTGTATAAGAGGGCTAAGAAATATTATCTATTACTGCTGTTTCATCAGCCTGAAATCAGCGTCAGAAGGGAATATCATCATCAAAATCATCAAAGCCGCCAGCAGGTGCTGTTTGTGGTTGTTGTTGAGGTGCTGATTGCTGCTGATTCTGTTGCTGAGCCGGTGCACTGTATTGCTGAGACTGAGCAGGTTGGTTATAAGACTGCTGTTGTTGCGGTGCTTGCTGCTGTTGCTGATAGCCACCACCCATTGGAGCAGCGCCCATACCGCCATCGGATCGGCCGTCCAGTATTTGCATCTGGCCACCATAACCTGAAACAATCACTTCTGTTGTATAACGGTCCTGTCCATTTTGGTCCTGCCATTTGTTGGTTCTCAGGCTACCTTCGATGTAAACCTTGGAACCCTTACGGACATACTGCTGAGCAATTTCTGCCAGCTTGCCAAACAGAACAACCCGGTGCCACTCTGTCTTTTCTTGCTGCTGACCAGTATTTCTATCTTTCCAGGCTTCACTGGTGGCCACACTCAGTGTAGCGATTGAACTGCCATTAGCTGTTGACCTGAACTCTGGATCATTCCCCAGATTTCCAACCAGAATTACCTTATTAACGCCTCGTGCCATCAGTTTCTCCAGATATCCTGTAATTTCAATTGAAAACCTGAATGAACGTTATATCCATCCAGACTCCGTTATTCCATATTTAGAACTGCCGAACTAAGGGAAGTTCCCACCGACTTATTATTTGTAGCAGGCAATTTGTCTAACAATGCCCGAATTCCCTGAGACTCGACAAGTCCAGAAGCTGCTTATCTACTTTAAGATACGCGGTTTTCTCTGCGGGTAAAACCGTTACTTCCTGAACGCCTGCAATGCAGGCAAGCCGTTCACTGACCGTGCTCATTTCATCAAGCTCGGAATGCAGTGCGACGACCATTGTACTCACATAAGGGGGTTGTTTCATGGTAACAGACAACCACCACCACAAGGCAGTAGGAATTGTACAAACAACCAGCGCACCAATCAGGCCACCGGCTTCCAGTGATAGACCGCCAACACTGCCTCCCAAAGCAGCTCCTAGAAACTGGCTGGTAGAATAAACACCCATTACGGTGCCACGGGTTCCCGCCGGAGAAATTTTACTGACCAGCGAAGGCAGCGTCGCTTCCAGAAAGTTAAACCCAAAGAAGAAGAGAAACAACCCGACCAGTAACCATATTGAGTTCAGTTCACCTTGGGAAATAAGTGCAAACGCCATAAACAACATAACAATACTAAGGCTGTAACACTGCTTTATCCGCCGTTGCTTTTCACTGAAGATAATCATGGGAACCATCAATACAAATGATCCACCAATCACCGCCAGGTAAATAGAACCATGGGTTGACTGTGCATAGTCATGACTCAACAGCCCGGGAATAAATACAAACAATGCCATCAATACAAAGTGAAGCGTAAAGATACCCGACACATGCCGGAGTAATTGCCGATCCGTAAAGACCTGACGTAAGCCTGAGCAATCAACAGAGCTATTAAGATCTCTGCGTTTAACAACCGGCGTGGGCACCACAAACAGGACAATGAGCATCGCGACAACCGACATCATGCCATTGGAAATAAACAACCCAGACAAACCCCAGGCATTACTCACCATCGGGCCAACCACCATAGCAATACCAAATGCCACACCAATGCCCATACCGATCATTGCCATCGCTTTCGTACGATTTTGCTCTCGAGTCAGGTCTGCCATTAATGCGGTCACAGCGCCAGAAATGGCACCACAGCCCTGTAATATTCGCCCGATAATAATATCCGTCATGGAGGTTGCCTCAGCCGCGACCAAGCTGCCTACCAGAAAAATAAAGAGCCCCATTAATATGACAGGCTTTCTACCCCAGCGATCCGACATCCAGCCGAAGGGAATTTGTAACAATGCCTGACTGAATCCATAAGCACCGATGGCCAGACCAACGGTTGCTGGCGAGGCACCTTGCAGGTCTTCAGTAAACAATGCCAGAACAGGCAGCACCATAAAGAGACCGAGCATGCGGAAGACAAAGACCAGAGTCAGGGATATAGCAGCTTTTAATTCAACAAATGACATGGGGTAACAACGACATCCTTTGCGCTATCAATAATTGATAGATTTATTTCATCAATTCTATCAGGGTTCACAGCGAGCAAGCTATCAAATCACAGTGCACTTTCCAGAAATTCATCCACCAAAAGCCGAATCCTCGACTAGTATTGCTATCGTTGTACGTCTCCTGAATGGTTATCAAGGCACCCGTAAAGAGCCACCATCATGATAAATATAAAATCACTTATTAATGACTTGCCTTCACCGGCCCAACACTTATTGTGCATTGTTTTCCTCTTGCTCAGCTTTCAAGCCAAAGCCTCTGACAAACCAGAAATCACCGCGACGTATTATCATATTAACAGTCATGGCAACGAAATCCGGTGTTATACCTCTGGCAATGAACACAGCATGGAACAACGGGAAATATTGCTGCAAAAAGGTTGTACGCTGGAAACACTGTCTGCTCAGGAAGATATTAATGTCAAAGTCACCGTTGAAAGCAACGGTGTTAGCAAAACACTATTAATGTCGTCTAAATATTATCTGATGTGGCTTGGGGCGGGTATTCACGCAATCAACCTGGGGCGTAACGTTCCCCTGATTATCACCAATCTTCTTTCGGCACAGCCAGTCCCGGCTATTGGCCATGCCATTGCCTCCTACTTCTACTATATAGGCTTCAGCGCATATGCAAAGGATACACTGTCCCCATTCCTGCATAACAATTACCCATCCACTTTTGGTGAAAATGAGATAGACTGCCCCATTGAAGCTTGGACAGCAGGTGAACATGGTTGGCTTCTCTTCTCTGATTTAATCATGTGGTGGAATGATCAATTTTATCTGGGTACATTCGACGTAAATCGACTTATGGTCGGTGTGGATTTATTAAACTTTTTAATTGACCGCTTCTTATAAACTCTAAGTACCCGGCCATATGGAATCGAATATTTCTGGCTTGTTGATCAGGTTCTCTGCAAGGCGCAACGGCGGGAGCATAGCGAGCTATGTGACCAGAGTTGCAACGCAGTCAGAGGGGCTGATCAACAAGTCAGAAAATATGATTTCATATGGTTGGGTACTTACTTATACCAAAACAAAGATGCTATCGAGTGCGCTGGAATGCAACCTGACGCGTGCCTCTCACTCATCGGCAAACCAATGCTTTCAGATATAACGGTGAACCGAATATCGCACTGGAACGACCAGACGTATGAATGCGCAAGCCAATAGGCTCACCTTATAGCCGCAGAGTCGGATAACCATACAGCCCTCATCTTTTAACATTTAAAAAGGACGTTTTAACCAACTAAGTACTCGATCATATGAAATCGAATATTTCTGGCTTAGTGGGTAGTTACTGTGCAAGGCACATCGAAGTGAGCATAGCCGTAGCTATGTGATCGTAGATGTAACGCCGCACGACTGCATGGATGCAGGAGATAGAGCAACGCAGGAGCCAGTTGCCGAGAGTGGCTGACCACTGAGCCAGAAAATATGGTTTCGTATGGTTGGGTACTTATATTCCTATAAAATCCAATTTATTGTTCTATCTTATATTAGGTAATGCCTGCTACCAGAGGATAGGAAGTAGCAAACACCTTTTTTATATAGAGCTCTAAAAGCCTTATGAGAAAAAGCACAATTCAGAAAACAACCATAAAAACAACGGCAACCCTAAGGGGACTCACTTTTTGGGCTTGGTCTATTGTCGCACTATTCTATAGTACAACTTCCTTGGCCTTTCTTCCTGATATTAAAAACCCTTTAAACCAGACAAAGTCGATAACGGCCATTTACTCACCTATCGGGGAAGGTGATAGCACCCACTGCATAATCTCCAGTAATGATCGCCCGGAAGCGTTACAGCAGCTGAAAGAATCTCAATGCAATCTGTCTGACTCTGCATCCAATAACCATTATGTTCTACTGACAGTTCGTGATGATCGTGAGGAACTGCGCACATTTCTGATTCAAACCCGACAAATCTTAAACTGGGCTTATATGGCCATTCACATTTGGAAGTTTGCAGATTCCGGCTATAAGTTGCTTAACCCACCTATCTGCCCCTGTTCGGATATGCCAAAAAGCAGAACAACAACCAGCACCTTTTTCTTTTCATATTACTTTCTTTCACTTGCTCACCACGGCTGGGATTACATTTCTTCTTACTTTTATCCCGACCATGCAGAACAAACACCAGTACAGAATATTGAAAATAACGACGCGACGGAAAATGATGGACTTCATACTCTGAAAGAACAGCTTTCTTCAGGTCACTTGTTAACTCTAGCCCTCGATGCGGCGGCGTTAGGATGGGACTGCCAATGCGGCGGCTACTTCAGTGATGCCCAGGGGAATTTCTATTTCAATGGTCATCTCTGGATGTTAATGCTGAATATGGGGATTTTTGCTACAGACTTGGCGCTTGAGTATTTATAATACTCCGTTTGCTCTCTGAGCCAGACGTTCATTCCCTATGAATGGTGGCTCTACAACTGGCACGGAGAAAAGGCTGTGGAAAAGATCACCGTACAAGGTGCCCGCACACACAATCTGAAAAATATAAATCTTGAAATGCCCCGTGACAGCCTGATTGTGATTACCGGCCTGTCCGGTTCTGGTAAATCGTCACTGGCATTCGATACCCTGTACGCTGAGGGCCAGAGACGTTACGTAGAGTCTCTGTCTGCCTATGCTCGCCAATTTCTGTCCATGATGGAAAAGCCGGATGTGGATCATATCGAGGGATTATCACCGGCCATTTCTATCGAGCAAAAATCCACCAGCCACAACCCTCGCTCCACCGTGGGCACCATCACCGAAATATACGACTACCTTCGATTATTGTTTGCCAGAACCGGCATTCCCCGTTGCCCCACCCATCATCTAACGCTGGAAGCTCAGACTGTCAGCCAAATGGTCGACCAGGTTCTGGCGATGCCCGAGGGCACCAAGCTGATGCTGTTGGCACCGGTGGTTCGTGCCCGTAAAGGTGAACACCTGCATGTATTCAGTGAACTGAAAAGCAATGGTTTTATCCGCGCCCGCATCAATGGCATCGTGACCGATCTGGATTCATTGCCCAAGCTGGACAAGAAAAAGAAACACACCATCGAAGTAGTGGTTGACCGATTTAAAGTGCGTGACGACCTGCAGCTGCGACTGTCAGAATCTTTTGAAACCGCACTGGAGCTCACCGATGGTCTGGCCGCCATCAGCTACATGGATGATGACGATGCCAAAGAGAAGAAAGACGACATTGTCTTTTCTTCCCGCTTTGCCTGCCCTGAGTGTGGTTATAGCTTGAATGAACTGGAGCCAAGGCTCTTTTCCTTCAATAACCCGGCAGGAGCTTGTCCAACCTGTGATGGTCTTGGGGTTAAACAATTTTTTGATCAGGATCGCATTGTTCAACACCCTGAACTAACCCTCGCTGAAGGCGCCATTCGAGGATGGGATCGCCGAAGTGTTTACTACTTCCACCTCCTTAAATCCTTGGCAGCCCATTACGGCTTCAGTATTGATACACCATTTGATGATCTGACTGCTACACAGCAAGAGGTCATTCTTCACGGTTCCGGTGATGACGAAGTTAACTTCAGCTACGTAAATGATCGCGGTGACGTTTATAAAAAACGACACCCGTTTGAAGGTATTATTCCAAACTTTGAGCGTCGTTTTCGGGATACAGACTCCCAGTCCGTTCGGGAAGAGCTCACCAAATACCTGAGCACTCAAAATTGCCCATCCTGTAAAGGTGCACGTTTGAGAACGGAAGCTCGCAATGTCTTTGTTCAGGATGAAACCCTGCCTGAACTGGTGAAGCTTCCTGTGGAAAAAGCGCTGGCGTATTTCCAGACACTGGATCTTCCTGGCCGTCGTGGTGAGATTGCCAAGAAGGTCTTAAAAGAGATTTGCGACCGGCTCAGTTTTCTGGTCAATGTGGGTCTTAATTATCTGACGCTTGATCGCAGTGCCGACACGCTTTCCGGTGGTGAAGCTCAGCGAATCCGTCTGGCCAGCCAGATTGGCGCCGGCCTTGTGGGTGTTATGTACATTCTGGACGAGCCAAGCATCGGGCTTCACCAGCGTGATAACGAACGTCTGTTAAGTACCCTGACTCGCCTGCGGGATCTTGGTAATACGGTCATTGTCGTAGAACACGATGAAGACGCTATTCGCAGTGCTGATTATGTGATCGACATTGGTCCCGGGGCCGGTGTGCACGGCGGCACCATTGTTGCGGAAGGCACACCCGATCAGGTTATGAATAATCCGGCATCGGTAACCGGTCAATACCTGTCCGGTATCCGCAAGATAGAAATCCCGGAAAAGAGAACGCCTGTCGATGCGAAAAAAATGCTGAAGCTTTCAGGTTGCACTGGTAACAACCTGAAAAATGTTTCTCTGGAAATTCCGGTGGGTTTAATGACCTGCATTACCGGTGTTTCGGGTTCCGGCAAATCCACATTGATTAACGGTACTCTTTACCCGCTGGCGGCGACCCACCTGAACAAAGCAACCACACTGACCGCCGCTCCGTATAAAAAGCTCTCCGGTATCAGCAACTTTGATAAATGCATTGATATTGACCAGAGCCCCATTGGTAGAACACCAAGATCAAACCCCGCCACCTACACCGGTATTTTCACCGCCATTCGTGATCTGTTTTCTGGCACTCAGGAAGCACGCTCCCGGGGTTACAAGCCCGGTCGTTTCAGTTTCAATGTAAAAGGTGGACGTTGCGAGGCCTGTCAGGGTGACGGGGTTATCAAGGTAGAAATGCACTTCCTGCCGGATATTTATGTGGCCTGTGACGTCTGTAAGGGCAAGCGCTACAACCGTGAAACTTTGGAAGTAAAATACAAGGGCAAAAGCATTGATGAAGTGCTGGCAATGACCGTTGAAGATGCATTGCAATACTTCGATGCCATTCCTGCGGTTAAACGCAAGCTTCAGACGCTCATGGATGTTGGCCTTTCCTATATCCATCTGGGTCAGAATGCGACAACGCTGTCGGGCGGAGAAGCCCAGCGGGTCAAACTGGCAAAAGAGTTGTCAAAACGAGATACCGGAAAGACGTTGTATATTCTTGATGAACCCACCACCGGCCTGCACTTCTACGATATTGAGCAGTTGCTTGCAGTGCTCCATCGTCTGAGAGACCACGGCAACAGTGTAGTGGTGATTGAACACAATCTGGATGTGATTAAAACAGCAGACTGGATTGTTGATCTAGGCCCTGAAGGTGGCGACGGAGGTGGTCAGATCATTGCAGCAGGTACACCTGAAGAGGTCGCAGCAATAGCCGCATCTCATACAGGTAGATTCTTGAAGCCAATGCTTACCTAGTACAGCCAAGCGTTATAAGACATACACCACTGTTCATCCTGAGCGGAGTCGAAGGATCAAAGCACCACACTTCGACTCCGCTCAGTATTAACGGTATGGGTATTAACGTTTCCATACACTAGATCACTTGGATGAAAAGGCTTCTTCCCGAATATAGAATGACGGGTACATTGGCCAAGAGCCCTTAATATCAATATGCCGAACCCCGGTTGGCCATGTGCCCAACGGGGTTTTCCAACGATAAGTCTGAACCGTTGTACCAGTACGCCAATAGTCCATAGCCAAGTTTACATTGGTTGAATCCAGGGGAATGCTGACCTCCCGTTTTGACAAGGGCATCACCGCTTCTTCTACCCGATGTTTACTCCCCGCGCTGGTATAATCAACATTAATAGAAACATAGTGAAGACCATGATTATTGAATATAAACCAGAAATCAGTGATCGGTTTCACCCAGGACATAATAACCTTTTCACCATCCAGTGAAGCAAAAGTAAAAGCCACTGGCACTAATCCCGCATCACTTTTCAACTCTTCAGCTGGCCAGACAAAGCTCAGCACATTACCTTCGCTTTCAATGGAGTTGTAGGCCGCATCACCAGATGCGTGCGATAACATAGCCCTAATGGAAGAAGCCCCACCACTGATCGAAAATGTGGAACGATCACTTAAAGAAGCAATATTCATCCCGCCTTTCCCCATAATCACGCCAGTAATGACACCAAAACCCTGAGAAATCCCTGTTGAGTAGTCATACATCGACTCACTCTCGGCCAGAGAACGGATCAAATCCAAATTGCCTCGAATCACTCGTCCAGCGTCTTTTAGATGAAGTTTCTCCGTTAAAACCCAACGGGTGACCATGGCTCCTTTTTTCTTCAGTGTCCAGCTGGCCTTTACCTCAGCCTGTCCTACTTCTGCGTTTGAAGCCTGTGCATTCGCTTCAAGCTTGGATTCTTTCACATGCTCAGTAGAGAGTTTCATAACCTCACTTAAAGGCGAGGTGATAACCTCATAGTTCTGCAGATATTCACCACTGAACTGGAAAACGCCACTGCTTCGATCTATCAATCCGATAGCACCAGGCTTAATCAAGGGGTCGAGATTGAAGTTCCCCCAATAGTTAGGATGGCTTCGTCGGATCAGATCATTAAAGGTTCTGGTGATGATACCAGGCTCAAGTTTTTTAAAATAATTATCGGCAACAGACTGAGGAATACACCCCACCCCAAGCAGAACAATCAAAAGCTTCAGCCAGCAAACATTATCTGACCTGGTCAGTATAAAGTTCATCCCAGAACCACCCGTTTACTCTTCTTCATGAATGGTGAAGCTCGGATGCTCTGGCCACCAACCCCAGATATCAATGTGTCGCTTACCGGTCAGCCACGTACCTAATGGAGTATTCCAGCTGTCATATTGAACGGTGTAGGGAATACTACCAACGAATTCCAGTTTAAGCGCCAGACTGGTGGCATCAAGGGGAATATCGCCGATAGCCCCTTTTAAAAATCCAGTTATTTCCGTACTTTTTTCTTCTCTGCCATTGGGCGTGTTATAGGAAACCGTTGCAATCACCGCGTAGCTACCGTTGTTCTGAAACACAAGTTCAAAGTCGTTTATTTTATCAATCCATAAGGGAATAACTGTTTCCCCATGGATCGATGCAAAGGTATAAGCGACAGGTACCAGCTCTTCCGCCACCTCATTCGGTGCTGCAGGCCAGACAACAGAAACCACATTACTACTACTTTCTACACTGGAATAACTCGCTGATCCTTTGGCATTGCCCAGCATTCCTTTCAGGCTTTTCCCTTCACCGCTGATACTCCATTGGGCCGAATCCGATACTGACGCAAGATTAACCCCGCCTTTTGCCAATATAACGCCAGTAATAACACCAAACCCCTGAGTAATCTCTCCTGTCAAAGGGTTCAACATATTCATATCTTGCGCCGCAGATTTCAGTAGATCCATGTTTTTCTGAATGGTATCAACCGTATTTGACATGCTTTGCTGTTCAACAATGCTCCACTGAGCCGACATGGCACCTTTAGCATAAAACTCCCATTTTAACGAGACCTCTCCACTGGCCTCTTCCGATTCCGCTGCCATATTAGTTAATACTACATTCGGCCCGACTACATGCTGTGTTGACACTTTTAATTTTTCCGACATCGGAAGCGTTTTCTTTTTCAGATCACTGAGGTGAAGGCCGGAAGGCTGAAATGAAGAATCACTTCCGATCACCCCTATGGCTCCAACAGCGATATTTTTACTGAGACTCCAGTTTCCCCACCAGCCCGGTTTAGCCTCACGGATCAGATTGGTAAACGTGTCTGATAAGTATTCATCTGGCAGCGTATTAAACTGGATATCAACAGCTCTTGCAGGCAGTGCTCCCAACATTAAAGAGGCAGAAATTAAAAAAAAGAAGGCTCTCAGTGTCGTTATCATCATATGGACTCCGCAGATGTAACAGTAGTGAAATGCAATCAAAGCAAACGAGCCTGTAGTATAGACAACAAAAAAAAAGGCACTGTGAGAGTGCCTTTTTTTAGATGCAATGTGTCGCTGATAACTAGATGTGTTTTACTTCATCAATTTCATATTCAACGCTACCGGAGGGTGTATTGACGATCACGACATCGCCCTCTTCCTTGCCAATTAACGCGCGGGCAATAGGGGAGTTCACAGAGATCTTCTGGATCTTGATTTCCGCCTCATCATCACCAACAATTTTGTATTCCACTTCCTGATCATTCTCAAGATTGATCAAGACGACAGTGGTACCAAAAATCACCTTGCCCGTTTTCGCGATGGTGGTGACATCGATCACCATGGCGTTAGACAGCTTGGCTTCGATATCATTAACCCGACCTTCGGCAAAACTCTGCTGCTCCCGGGCAGCGTGATATTCTGCGTTTTCCTTCAGGTCGCCCAGCTCACGGGCTTCTGCAATGGCTGCAGAAATCCGTGGACGCTCGACCTTTTTCAAATGGTTCAGTTCCTCGCGAAGGGCTTTCTCGCCCTCCACTGTCATAGGAATTCTATTCATCCAACGTTACCTTCGTGTAGATCCTGAAGGCGTCTGACCAGTCTCTCTGATCCAAAAGCGATTGAACGCGCAATCGCTTCCGCCCCCGCCATGGTGGTTGTGTATAGCACCTTATTGGTAAGGGCGGAACGGCGAATCAAGTAAGAATCGGCAATAGCCTGACGCCCCTCAGTGGTGTTAATCATGAAGGCTATATCACCATTAACGATCATGTCCACTAAGTGCGGTCTTCCCTGACTCACCTTGTTAATTACCGTAACGGGCAATCCGGCCTCTTCAATCACCTTGGCCGTACCGGAAGTCGCCAGTAATTCGAAGCCAATATCCATGAGCAGACGAGCAACCATGGGCACTTCAGGTTTGTCAAAGTCGCGCACCGACAAAATAACTTTACCACCCTGAGGCAACATCATGTTTTCTGCCAGCTGAGCTTTGTGAAACGCTTCCGGGAAGGTTGCACCAACGCCCATTACTTCACCGGTGGATTTCATCTCCGGGCCGAGAATCGGGTCAACACCCGGGAATTTATTGAACGGGAAAATCGCCTCTTTCACGCTGAAGTAAGGCGGCACAATTTCCGTGGTGAAGTTCAATTCTTCCAGACTCTTGCCCATCATGACACGAGCAGCGACTTTTGCCAGAGAGTGACCAATGCACTTGGAAACAAACGGCACCGTACGGGAAGCACGAGGATTCACCTCAATCACGTAGATCTCGTCGTCCTGAATCGCCAGCTGCACGTTCATCAAGCCGACAACGCCCAGCTCCAGCGCCATGGCACGCACCTGTTCACGAATTTCATCCTGATGACGACGGCTCAGACTGTAAGGTGGCAAAGAACAGCTGGAATCACCGGAATGAATACCCGCCTGTTCGATGTGCTGCATGATGGCACCGATAACCACACGTTCACCGTCGCATACTGCATCCACATCGACCTCAACCGCACGGTTCAGGAAGTAATCCAGCAGAACTGGACTATCATTGGATACCTGTACAGCGTCTTTCATGTAGCGAATCAGTTCATCTTCACCGGCAACGATCTCCATGGCGCGGCCACCGAGAACGTAAGATGGGCGAACCACCAGGGGATAACCAATTTCTTTTGCTTTCTCAACCGCTTGTTCTTCGCTGCGAACTGTCGCGTTTGCTGGCTGCAACAGATCCAGTTTCTGGATCATCTGCTGGAAGCGTTCGCGATCTTCCGCACGGTCGATGGCTTCCGGGCTGGTGCCAATAATAGGCACGCCTTCCGCCTCAAGGGCACGAGCCAGTTTCAGAGGGGTTTGTCCACCGAACTGAACGATAACGCCTTTTGGTTTTTCAACGTCGATAATGGCCAGCACATCTTCCAGTGTGATTGGCTCAAAATAGAGACGATCCGAGGTGTCGTAGTCCGTAGAAACAGTTTCCGGATTACAGTTCACCATAATGGTTTCGTAACCGTCTTCCCGGGCGGCCAGTGCTGCGTGAACGCAGCAGTAGTCGAACTCGATGCCCTGACCAATTCGGTTCGGGCCACCGCCGATCACCATGATTTTTTCACGGTTGGACGGTTCTGCTTCACACTCTTCATCGTAGGAAGAGTACATGTACGCTGTCGTGGACTGGAATTCTGCCGCGCAAGTATCCACTCTTTTGTAAACTGGCTTGATACCCAGCTGACGACGATGATTTCTTATTTCAGACTCATCAATGTTCAGCACTTGTGCCAGACGTTCATCACTGAAACCTTTCTGCTTCAGACGGAACAGACGCTCTTTGCTGATAGTTGCCAGCGTTTCTGTGGTCAGTACGGTTTCTTCTTTGACCAGATCTTCAATCTGCACCAGGAACCATGGATCAATCTTGCACTCGGCAAACACTTCTTCCAACGTCATGCCCGCACGGAACGCATCAGCAACGTAGTAAATGCGCTCCGCTTTCGGGATAACGAGCTCACGACGGATGACGGATAAAGCATCGGCTTTTTCGTCCGCAGAGCAATCATCCAGTTTGAAATCAAACATGGAGTTAAAACCGGTGGCGCCGGTTTCCAAACCACGCAGTGCTTTCTGCATCGATTCCTGGAATGAACGACCAATGGCCATGACTTCACCCACGGATTTCATCTGAGTGGTCAGACGATCATCAGCCTGTGGGAATTTCTCGAAGGCAAACCGTGGAATTTTGGTAACAACGTAATCAATAGACGGTTCAAACGACGCTGGAACAATACCGCCGGTGATTTCGTTGCTCAGCTCATCCAGCGTATAACCCACGGCCAGCTTGGCAGCAACACGGGCAATGGGGAAACCCGTGGCTTTAGAGGCGAGAGCCGACGAACGAGACACCCGCGGGTTCATTTCGATCACTACCATACGGCCCGTATCCGGGCAGATGCCAAACTGTACGTTAGAGCCGCCGGTCTCCACACCAATCTCACGCAGCACCGCAATGGATGCGTTCCGCATGATCTGGTATTCCTTATCCGTAAGAGTTTGCGCAGGCGCTACGGTGATGGAGTCCCCAGTATGCACGCCCATGGGGTCAAAGTTTTCGATGGCACAAACAATGATGCAGTTATCCTTACGGTCACGCACCACTTCCATCTCATACTCTTTCCAGCCGATCAGCGACTCATCAATCAACAGTTCGCTGGTCGGTGACAGATCCAATCCACGGAAACAAATCTCTTCGAATTCCGCTTTGTTATAGGCAATACCACCACCGGTACCGCCCATAGTAAACGACGGACGAATGATACAAGGGAAGCCCACCTGCTCAAGAACCGCACGGGCTTCTTCCATGGTATGAGCAATGCCGGAATTCGGTGTTTCAAGGCCGATATTCTTCATCGCCGTATCAAACAGTTGGCGATCTTCCGCTTTATCGATGGCTTCCTGATTGGCACCAATCATGGCGACGTTGTATTTGTCCAACACGCCTTTATGGAACAGATCCAGCGCACAGTTCAGTGCCGTCTGACCGCCCATGGTGGGCAAGATCGCATCAGGGCGTTCTTTCTCGATGATTTTTTCCACGGTTTCCCAACGGATCGGCTCAATATAGGTTGAGTCCGCCATGGTCGGGTCGGTCATGATCGTCGCGGGGTTGGAGTTCACCAGAATAACCCGGTAACCCTCTTCCTTCAGGGCTTTACAAGCCTGAGCGCCGGAGTAGTCAAACTCACAGGCCTGGCCAATAATAATCGGTCCAGCCCCGAGGATCAGAATGCTTTCTATGTCAGTACGTTTTGGCATTTTCTTTCAATCTTAATCGTTTCAGGGATGGTTATTTTGCTGCTTTCAGCAAGTCGACAAAGCGATCAAACAGACACGCCACATCGTGCGGCCCCGGGCTTGCTTCCGGATGCCCCTGGAAACTGAAAGCCGGGCGATCGGTTCGCTCAATACCTTGCAAGCTGCCATCGAACAGTGATTTATGGGTCGCCTTTAAGGTGTCTGGCAAAGAATCTTCCGCTACGGCAAAACCATGGTTTTGGCTGGTGATCATCACCTGACTGGTGGCCAAGTCCTGCACCGGATGGTTGGCACCGTGGTGACCAAACTTCATCTTTTCGGTCTTGGCACCACTGGCCAACGCCAATAGTTGGTGCCCAAGGCAAATACCAAAAACAGGCAACGACGTTTCGAGAATTTCTTTGATGGCCGCAATTGCGTAATCGCATGGCTCGGGGTCACCGGGGCCGTTGGACAGGAAAACACCGTCCGGATTCATGGCCAGCACTTCACTGGCGGGGGTTTGCGCCGGCACCACCGTCAGACGACAACCCCGCTGTACTAACATACGCAGAATGTTGCGTTTAACACCGAAGTCGTAAGCCACCACATGGAATGGCAAGTCGGTCACTTCAGCGTGGCTGTCAGTCTCAAGGCTCCAGACGCCTTCCGTCCAGGAATAAGATTCTTTAGCCGTGACCTCTTTCGCCAGGTCCATACCTTTAAGACCCGGAAACGCTTTAGCCTTGGCAAGCGCAACCGCCTCATCAGCAGCATCCCCAGCAATAATGCAGCCATTCTGAGCACCTTTTTCCCGTAGAATGCGAGTCAGCCTGCGGGTATCAATACCGGCGATGGCGACAATGTTGCGGGATTTAAGGTATTCATCGAGGGACATTTTGCTGCGCCAGTTGCTGGCTAACAGGGGAAGGTCTTTAATCACCAGGCCGGCGGCTTGGATTTGGGGGGATTCTTCGTCTTCCGGAGTGATTCCGGTATTACCAATATGAGGATAGGTGAGAGTAACAATCTGGCGGGAATAGGAAGGGTCAGTGAGGATTTCCTGGTATCCGGTCATTGCCGTATTGAATACCACCTCACCACTGGTCTCACCATCCATACCGATGGCAATTCCCTGGAAAATACTACCGTCTTCCAGAGCTAAAACAGCCGTCTTAGTCAAAGGATCCTCCCCGTCTTAACAATGCGTTTCCAATGCCCTGAACGCTACAGGCTGTTGACAATCCAGATTGCAGACCCAAAAAAAACGAGATGTTTTTAAAAAAACCATCTCGCTTTTGTCTCATCATTGGGCGCGCATTTTGCCACCAGCACTATAAATTCAATGCAAATTTTTCTTATTTGACCACAAGAGGGAGTAATTGTCCATATAATAATAACAAAAATTACTTAGAAACCGTCCCAAAATAAGATCCACATTTACTGAGGCCTTTAAGCGTCGTGGGGACGTTATCCGTTTCCGTATTCCGCAAAAGCGCGAGTGGCTCAAGCTTTTTCGGACTACGGGCTACGGGCTACGGACAACGTTAATTCAAATGTGGAAGTTATTTCAGGACAAACCCTTAAGGCCCAGCACATCCTGCATATCAAACAGGCCTGATTGCTTATCAGCAAGAAACTTCACTGCCCTGACAGAGCCTCGAGCATAAATCTCACGACCGCTGGCTTTATGGGTAATTTCAACACGCTCACCTTCACAGGCAAAAAGCACCGTGTGATCACCAATCACATCGCCGGCACGCACCGTAGCAAAACCAATGGTTTCTCGATCTCTTGGCCCGGTATAACCTTCACGGCCATAAACGGCGCATTTTTCGAGATCACGCCCCAAAGTATCAGCGACCACTTCGCCCATTTTCAAAGCAGTGCCGGATGGAGAATCCACTTTGTGACGATGATGAGCTTCAATGACTTCAACATCTGCATCATCTCCCAGCACTTTGGCCGCCATTTCCAGCAGCTTAAAGACCAGGTTCACACCGATGCTCATGTTAGGCGCAAAAACAATGGCCGTTTCTTCCGCCGCTTTCGCCAGCGTATTTTTCTGATCAGCACTTAAACCGGTGGTACCAATCACAATGCCTTTGCCATGCTGACGACACAGTTCAACGTGCTTCATAGTTAATTCAGGGGAAGTAAAGTCGATCAGGACATCGAAGTCGTTCACTGCGGCAGCCAGATCATCAGTGAGTTTGACTCCCTGAGTATCAACACCCACCAGATCACCCGCATCGACACCCAGCAGGTTATCTCCAGGTTTGACGATAGCAGCACCCAGAGCACACTGATCATCGCCGGCAACAGCTTCTACCAGCATTCGCCCCATTCTTCCTGCGGCTCCAACTACGGCAACTCTGGTCACATTCTCTCCTTATTCGATTCCATATAACCAAATGCTGAGATTGACTACAGCACATGTTGAACGCATTTTCTTTCAAATGCCCCATTCTAGCAGAGTTTTCTCCAAACAATACAAATCTACTGTCGCTAATCAACCCAGTTTTTCACCTCACACCAAGTGGTTCCCATCGATCAAGGAATAGGGTGCTCTCCCAGCCTGATAACTGACTAATAAGTCCACTTTCTGCTTACCAGAGAGAATATTCTACCAACGTTACTCCCATCGGCCCTTACTTTGAATCAGTGATCTTGTATTCAGAAGCACTTCTGCTCCGGTTGCTTTCCATCGCATGCCTGAGGAACAGGCCTTTGTTTGACCAATGTCTTACAAGCTGCTTCCATTACTTCTGAACCTATTGGCCGTTGCCGCTTAAGAGCCTGATGATAATTCATCAGCTGATGGTTGTTGGTGAAGTAAGTTACCGCGTTATAACGCTTCTTTATCAGGGCAGTTTTTTTCTTTAGGCAGCTCTGCTGACTCAATCTAATGCGGGATCTTTTTAGCAACACCTGACTTATGTTTTAAGTAGTGAAGCCTGTCTTCAAGCCACAGTTTGCGCTTGGCTTTGCTGGTTGGTAAGAGTGCTTCCGCCAAACCTCCCAGATATCTTGAGCCATGGTAAAGTCGTGTATCTGCCCTGAAGTATGCTGTTTTAAAAAACGCCATGGCTAGATTTCCATGCGAGAGATTTTGCAAACCTGGGTGTTGCTGATCCGATGATTTTTGCATTCATATCTAAAGGCGACAACTTGATACCACCCCTGACTGACGCCCTGATAGACAGAACGCTTGAAGGGAACTTTTCCATACATGGATTCTTAGTGTTTCAGGGCTTTGCCCTTGCAACTCCACTTTTGCTTATTGACGACAACGGGTTATTTATTGGCTGACTCAAAGATTCCGAGCAACTCTTGGGTCCCCAGCCTCTCTGAGTGTTTTTTCAGACTGTTTTCAAGATCAAGCATGCAGCCTTGCTTAATAGGAACCTCTATCTGTAGAACGATCTTCTCACGATTACTGAAAACAATTGAAGAAGGCATGTCGTCTATTATGAAATGCGGCTTTTTATAAAACCCATACAAATAGAGCTCTCTTGCTTCAATTCTTCAGAGAGAGCACCAAAGAAATAAGTATCAAAACCTCTTTGAAGGAAACGTTTTTAGGTATTTATACAGCGCTCAACCTTTTTGAAAATAAACTACTCTGATTACGCTAAAGTAGTTTGAAAAATGGAATTAAATATTTCTGAATGAGTGGATAGTTTCTAGGATGCTGACCACTTAACCAGAAAATATGATGTTATTTGGCTAACTACTTAACTGATGTACGGGACCGATTAGCTCATCAGAAAAGCTGCTAAAGAAATCAATCGACAAACCAATTAATAATTAAGCATCTCATTAATGGAGAATCTTATGCCTTTAGGTTCACTTAGCGATTCCATGCCCATGCTACATCGTCGAACAGTCTACGATGCAGAAACCCCTCCACAAACAAAACCTGAAAACACCTCTAAAAGCTTTGTTAATCGCTGTACAAAGCCGATTTCACTAGAAAAAATGCTTTTAGACTTAGAAACCGGTCTCGTCCACTCGGATTTGGCCAGATTAAATCGATCAGGGAAAGAAATATTTAAGGATGGTACATTATCTCTGGCCAAGGATGTTCTTACTCGTTTCAATATTGCATCGCCAATCTTCGACTTTATAGAATTTTTAAATCAATCTTCCGATAAAACTGAAAGGGCAATAAAAAGCATCATTGCGGATAAAGTTAATATACTGTCTTCTAATGATCCGAAAAAATTGAAGCAATTAAGTGAATTAAAAATTTTAAAATATATTAATAAAACAAATAAATATGCCCTTGGAAATGAAAACCCGTACCCTAAAAACCATAGTCAATTGATCATTCAGATGATGAAAGATACTTGCCGTGGCTTGAATGATGAAGACAACATAAAGTCTCTTAATTCTCATGCACTTTCAATACTTGAATCGTTAAATAACACCCCATTAGCAATTGAAGACGACAACCTTCCTGAAGCGTTCGAATCTGGCATTTATCCCTGCACCCCAGATACGATCATGTACAAGTTTCAATCATTACTTCATACTAAAATGGACTTCGATAAAAATAAGGAAGCGATCATTAAAGCTTTCATCAATGAATGTTCCGTGATGCATAATTTCTATCTCAAGTTAGGAGCATGTATTGTAGACGCTGAATCCAAGATACTTGAAAAAACAATAACAGAAATTACCAATTTTAAATCCAGTCAAACTACAACAGGATCTCTTTCGAGCTTACTTAAAAGCATGGCCGATGGAGCGGACAAATACGGCCCTTTAATTTACCTAATCATTCTGGCTACAGCTCTTCTGGAAAGAGGAGTCGCGACCCCAGTAAAAATGGCTAGGCTAGCTGTTATATTAGGACCTATCATAGCCAATTCATCTGCATCGGCTACGGCTTCACCTACAAACCTGAAAGACTCAATTGGTGATAAGGCATTCGACGATATAGAAAACCTGTTCAGCGCAAATAACGTTGAAGATATAAAAATGAAACCTGCAAACCTGGGGGCATCAGCTTTTGCGGCCATGGTTTATTTTATTGGCACCGCGAAAAATGCCGCCGAGAGGAGCAAAGGTGCAAATCTCGAAAGCCCCTCTGAAAATCTTATTCAAAAATTGTTTATCGAATTAAGAGATGCATTTCAGAAAAAAGAGCTTGATGAAAATCGTAAAGACCTAGGCGGCCCAGATGAATTTGTCAACCTAGTCAAAACAACGACGGATAATTTTGTCAATAAAGCTGGTGTCGCCGCCACATATTTACGTGCATGCTTGAATGTAGCCTTTGAGTTCAAACCTGCACTGCCTAACGTTGCTAGTTTGGATCTTGCTTATTCTATCGCCAATCGGTTATTTGTGCCGGCATTAGTGATAGAATCTGAAGGCATGAAACAAGACACCATTGTAGAAAACGAAAAATATGCAATCAAAATAGCCAAACTTAAAAAATATAGTAATCAGCCCCTTACCAAGGCAGAGAAAGACATGCTAGGCTATGACCAAAAGCAACCAAGTAACTATGCAAATTCAAGATTCAAAACCAACTGCGCTTCATTTGCTTCATGCGGTATAGTCACAACAGTTACTTTTGTTGATTTGGTTGCAACCTTATTCAATACTTCTGATATAATGTCACACAAAGAGATAGATCCGAGCTACCCCAATACTTTGCCTATCTGGTCAAGTGCTATTCCAGGTACCGAGAATTGGACTCAACCGATGAATCTTCTCTTTTTCTTTAAGTCGTTGCCATCTGTTGCCGCAATATTTGCTTTGCTTGAAACGCATCTCTGGTCTGCAGACTATAACGTTCATGATATGAGACTCCTTGGCCACTGCGTTGCCCGGAACGTTTTCGGTTTTATTCCCGCCATATTATGGGAATTCAGCTCCACACTTCTTACTATATGGGCGAATATTATTGACACGCTCATTGTTACTTATAGTCAGGATAAGGGAGCTGCGGACTCAAAACGAAAAGCTGATATTTGTCGTAAGCTGGAACTCCTGAAATATTGCATCCAGACCGTAATTTATACGAGGGAGACTGGAGGTCAATCCAATGCGAGTGAAGCACCAACATCTGTCACCTCTGTGAATGAGCTGCTTCAGACCTCTAAAAACATAAGAGAAGAAAGCCTACCACCATCACATGACCAGTTACCTGAACAAACCACACCACAACAGGCACAAACACCGATCACAACCGCTGAACATAGCCCTCCAACCTCAGTTGCAGAGTTTTATTCTACCTACATTGATAAGATGAAGATAGATTTGTTATCTACTAATGCAGTGAAAAGAGCTGAGTCTGCCATTGTAGGTTTTGACCCTCGAAAAGGCTTAACGCCAGAGGATGAACATCTACTCTTAAAGGAAGAAGCTGCAAAACTTACGATTGAGGACATTGACTAACTTCGAAAAATGCGCAAGGGGGCAATCCGCTATTCAGGAAAAAGAATAGTTCTGCTGAGTGGGCAGCAAGACTGAAGGATGAAAAGCAAAATAAGGAAGACAAAGCCTTACCTACTTTGCATGGTACCTCCCAGGTCATCGCTGAATATTCAGCCATATAGCGCAATAGTTAAAAGTGTGTTGTATTGTTCCTCAGAAATTGCACCATCCATTGTGCTACCAAAGCACCTTCGTGAGCCTTCGACAGAGATTTAAGACCGATCTCTGTCGTTTGCTTGCCAATCAAATCCCGCCGTAAACTCATCAAAGATTTAGAAAACTCCCGAAAAAACTCCGGATGCCCCTGAATACCCAGCAGGCAGTCATCGTACTGAATCATATAAGCAGGGCAAAAAACACTACCAGCAATGATGCGGCCCATCTCAGGAACATCCAGAACCTGATCCTGATGGCTTACCAACAGTTTGAAGTTATCTCTATCCGGCTTCATCCAGAAAGGGTGCTCGTAGATCTGGTTATCGGAAATACCAACACCCCAGCCTTTATCTGAGCGAGCTACTTCACCCCCCAGTGCTTTTGCAATGATTTGATGACCAAAACAGATGCCCACCAATTTCTTTTTTTGTTCAAACACAACCCGGACAAATGCCTCTAATGGTGCTATCCACGGAAGGTCATCATTAGCACCATGTTTACTGCCAGAAATAATCCAGCCATCACACTCATCAACAGACGACGGGAACTCCATATCAATCAACCGCCAAGTGGTCAGTTCAATGGAAGGCTCGACCTGCTGTAACAGAGTCGCAAACATTTCCGGATAGTTTCCGTAAATTTTTTGAAGCTTTGGATGCACATCATCACACAACAGCAGACCAATATTCATAAGCGCCCTCTTACGGCAGCAATAAACAATTGCTGATACTCCTCAACAGAAAATGCAATAGGGTTCCCACCCGCTGAAGGGTCTGCAAATGCCATTTCACCTACCTTTTCAAAATCATCGTCTTGAATGCCTATCTCGGCAAGGGTGTGAGGAATCCCTAGATCAGCGCGAAGCTTCAAAATCCAATTCAGAAACGTATCAAAACCAGGGTTATCCAAACGGAGATAACGACTCAAATCGGTCAGTCGATCTGATACTGCGGATTGATTAGCCTTTAAGACATAAGGCATCAGCACTGCGTTAAGAAGACCGTGGTGCGCATCGAATAATGCCCCCAACGGGTGAGCCAACGCGTGCATGGCACCAAGGCCTTTTTGAAAGGATGTCGCCCCCATAGTCGAGGCCACCAGCATCTGGGTTCGCGCTTCAAGATCATTGCCATCAGCAACAGCCGTTGGAAGATATTCTTTGATTAACCGAATACCTTCCAGCGCAATACCCTGTGCCATTGGGTGATAATGGGGTGAACAAAAAGCTTCCAGATTATGAGACAGTGCATCTATACCAGTAGCCGCCGTTATTTTTGCCGGTAAACCGCAAGTCAGAACCGGATCAAGAATGACAATCTCTGGCAACATTCTGGGGTGAAAGATAATTTTCTTAACCTTCAACCCTTCATGGGTAATGACCGATGACCGCCCCACTTCAGAACCGGTGCCAGCAGTGGTTGGCACCGCTACAACAGGCACCATGCCATCGACATTTACCCGTGTAAAGTAATCGCCAATGTCTTCAAAATCCCATATTGGGCGATCCTGCCCAACCATCAACGCAATGGCTTTTGCTGCATCCAAGGCCGAGCCACCGCCAAAAGCAATAACCCCATCGTGGTCGCCTGCTTTAAAAGCTGAAACACCGGCATCAACATGAGCACCTGTAGGGTTACCCTTAATATCGGAAAACAATCCGCAGCCGTTTAATGTCTTACGACAATGTTCAACTGCCTGCTCCACCATGGGTAAAGAAGCAAGCCCCGGATCAGTCACCAGCAATGGATTGAAAAAGCCAAGCTCCTGACAGCTTTCTGGTAACTCTCTAATACGCCCAGCGCCCACGCGAACATTGGTGGGGTAATTCCAGTTTGCGGTATAGTTTTTGGTCGTCATAACGCCTCTGTTACTTCTTATTCTTTTAACGGTTATGGCTGTTTTATATGAAAAGACTTGGGCCGAGTAAGAGCGTCATACCCCAACACCGACAAAGTGCAACCTCGCCCAGAGTTTTTGATGCCTGTCCAGGCCAGTCCCGGGTCTAAATAATCACACCGATTAATAAAAAATGTGCCGGTTTGAACTCGTTCACCCAATTCGATTCCAGCTTCAACATCCTGCGTAAAAATGGCAGCGGTTAAGCCAAACTCACTGTCGTTCATCAAACCAATGGCCTCGTCATCGGAACGGACTTTTTGCACGCCAACCACAGGACCAAAGCTTTCTTCAGTCATCACCCGCATGGAGTGATCAACATTGGTTAATAGCTGAGGTGCTAAATAAGGTGTGCCTGCTTGATCCATAGGAAACTCCGAAGGATCTATATGAGCTAATGCGCCCTGAGCTATCGCATCATTTATCTGCTGTCGTACAAAATCCGCAGCACCGGCTTTCACCAAGGGCCCTAAAGTGGTTGTCGGGTCATCAGGCCGACCAAGACGATAGGTTTTAACCAGCGCCACCGCTTTTTCTAAAAAATCATCATAAACGGCTTCATGTACATAAATCCGCTCAATACCACAGCACGATTGCCCGGAATTAAAAAAAGCACCATCAATCACCGTGGCAACGGCGGAATCCAAATCAGCATCTTCACGAACATAGGCCGGGTCTTTCCCCCCAAGCTCCAGTCCCATGCCGATAAAACGCCCTGCGGCTGCCTTTTCCACAGAAGCTCCCCCAGGCACTGACCCCGTAAAAGCAACATGGGCGACCTGATCGGCTTTGATCAGGTACTCCGTATCCTGATGAGACATGTGCAAATATTGAAAGACACCTTCAGGCAAACCCGCCTCGGTAAATGCATTTACCAGACGCTCGGCGCATAATGGCGTTTGTGCAGAATGTTTTAGCAGAACCGAATTACCTGCCATTAAAGCGGGCATAATACTGTTAATGGCTGTCAGCAAAGGAAAGTTCCAGGGCGCTATAATTAGCACAATGCCGAGTGCTTCTTTCTTGATGTATCGAGTAAATCCTTCCTTCTCTGGCAAGATAACAGGGCTCAATGCTTCTTCCGCCACCGAAATCATGTGGCGGGCACGCTCTTCAAACCCTGCCACTTCACCACCAGCGTATTGAATAGGCCGCCCCATTTGCCAGGTAATTTCCCAGGCAATGTCGTCTTGTTGGCTAACAAAAATATCAACGGCGTTAGTGCAGATCTCTGCCCGTTGATTCACACTTAATAATTGCCATGCTTTTTGCGCACTGACTGCCTGAGTTAATGCCAAATCAATTTGATTCTGCGTTGCGAGTTTTCGCTCCACATAAACCTGCCCATCCACTGGTGAGATGGTTTGCTGAACATCTGTCATGATGATTTCTCAAATAATTTCGAAATAACGATCCATTTCCCAATCCGTAATGTGCTTACGGAATTCACGCTCTTCCCACTCGCGACTGGCAGCGTAATGATCGACAAAATCATCCCCTAACATAGAGCGCGCAGCACTGGACTGTTTGAATTTCTGAGCCGCATCCCAAAGTGTTGAAGGTAATGCTAACTCTGGTGAATGCTGTTGTTCATAGGCATTGCCTTTTACCTGCACTTCAGGCTCCCATTCATTAATAATGCCCTGCAGGCCAGAAGCCAAAGCAGCGGCCAGAGAAAGGTAAGGGTTGGCATCCGCAGAACCAAGGCGATATTCCACCCGCTGGGATTTATCGGAACCGGGAATCACTCGCAATGCTGTCGTACGATTTTCTACACCCCAGGTGGCATCGGTGGGTGCCCAGAAACCGGGAATCAGTCGTGTATAACTGTTCACCGTTGGGGCAATCATTGGCAGGAATTCAGGCATTAGTCTTTGTTGACCAGCGATGAAATGCCGTTGAATTTTACTGATATTGTTTTGATGATCAGGATCGTAAAAAGCGGACTTACCATCGGATTTATTGCGAAGAGACAAATGAATATGACCGCTCTGTCCCGGATAATCTCCAGACCATTTCGCCATAAACGTCGCCATCAGTTCATTGCGCTGAGCCAGCACTTTGATGAACGTTTTAAACAGTGCCGCCTTATCTGCAGCATTAATCGCTGAATCAACCGTGATGGCTGCTTCGATAACGCCCGGACCTGTTTCGGTATGGATACCTTCAATGGGAAAATCCATTGTCTCACCGAGGTTGAGAATCTGATGATACAGGTCTGAATGAACAGAATTTCTAAGAATGGAATATCCAAACCAATCTGGCGTCAGTGGTTTGAGATTTCTAAACCCTTTTTCCCGGGCTGATTCTGGCGTTTCCTGAAACATAAAGAATTCATATTCCAGAGCACCAAACACATCAAAACCCAACTCATCAGCTTTGTCGATAACCCTTCGTAATGTGCCGCGAGGACAAAGTGCTTCTGCCTGTTCTGAGAATTCCCCCATAAACAGCAACATGCCATCTTCAAAAGGAATTTCACGACAAGTCTCCGGTAAAATTCTGACAGGAGCATCAGGATAGCCGGTATGCCAGCCCGTATAGTTAACATTATCGTAAAGCTGATCCTTACTGTCCCAACCCAGAATCACATCACAGAAGGCAAAACCATTTTCCAGGGCAGAAAAAAACTTGGCTTTGCTCATGTACTTGCCGAGCATGACGCCATCGTTATCGAACAAGCCCACTTTTACATGGCTTAACCCCCGTTCTTCAACGATTCGTTTGGCATCGGCTACAGTTTTCACATCTCTGGGGTTCTGCATACCGCTCACTCCATTGTTTTTATTCTTGTTTTAAAAAGCCGGGTAACGCTTTACCCGGCCTATCCCTTAAGTACCCAACCATATGAAACCATATTTTCTGGCTTAGTGGTCAGCCACTCTACTGCGTTACATCTGCGATTACATAGCTATAGCTATGCTCACTCCGATGTGCCTTGCATAGTAACTAACCACTAAGCCAGAAATATTCGATTTCATATGATCGGGTACTTAACTCAGTTCAGACTCAGCTTTGGCTATCGCCTCAAACTCTTCTTCAGGCGCCTTAGCCACCAAGTGATGACGGCTATAGAAAGCAAAGTACGCAATCATGATGGCGTAGAATACTGCAGACCAAAAGGCGGCTTCTTTACTCACCACAAAGGTTGCAATAAAAGCGACAATGGACAACAAGAAAGCAATGCCAGACGTCAATGTGCCACCAGGTGTTTTATAAGGACGTTCCAGATCAGGTTCCTTCACTCGCAGAATGATGTGCGACAAAGTCATCATGGCATAAGAGATGGTGGCACCAAATACCGCCATGGTAATCAGCAGATCACCTTCACCGGTCAATGAAAGCAGGAACCCAATAATCCCGGGAATAACCAATGCCATGGCTGGCACCTTGCGTTCACCGGTTTTGGACAGAAAACGTGGCAAATAACCGGCACGGGACAAGGCAAACACCTGACGGGAATAGGCATAAATAATGGAGAAGAAAGAAGCAATCAGACCGGCAAGACCAATTAGATTCACAAATGTGGCGGCTGTGGAGTCTTCTCCATACACATGCTGCAGCGCGCCCACTAATGGCGCAGCATGGTCTTTCATAAGATTTGCACCCGCACCACCCGGCGCCAGTACCAACACTGAACCACCAAACACCAACAGAACCAACATGGCGGTGATGATGCCTTTAGGCATATCTTTTTTAGGGTCACCCGCTTCTTCCGCTGCCAGTGGTACACCTTCCACAGCCAGGAATAACCAGATAGCAAAAGGAATCGCAGCCCAGATGCCTATATACCCTTCAGGCAGGAAAGACGATGCGCCTGCAGCCTCTGTATTTACGGCAATATCAAACAGGTTAGTGCTATCAAAGGCAGGAATCATTCCGACAATAAAGACGACAATAGCCAATGAAGCCAACGCCGTAATCACCATCATAATCTTTAATGCTTCGCCGGCACCCCAAAGGTGAATACCCACAAACATGGCATAGAAAGCAAGGTAAACCAGCGGACCATCCAGCCCCACCAGCTCAGACACATAGCCGCCTATAAAGACGGCAATAGCCGCAGGTGCAATAGCGTATTCAAGGAGAATCGCAGTACCCGTCAAGTAGCCACCCCAGGGTCCAAGTGCACGACGGGCATAGGAGTAGCCGCCACCCGCCGTCGGCAATGATGCAGAAAGCTCTGCAAGGGAAAGCACCATGAACATATACATGATGGCCATGGCAATGGTTGCCAGAAGCATTCCGCCAAAGCCACCTTGTTCAAGGCCGAAGTTCCAGCCGGCAAAATCGCCGGAGATCACGTACGACACCCCCAGGCCTGCTAATAATATCCAGCCAGCGGCGCCTTTTTTCAGCTGTCGTTGTTTCAGGTAATCGTCCGAGACTTTTTCGTACCCGACTGAACTGTTATTGACCGGTGGTCTTCCTGTTTCCAGCATCAGTGACTCCGTTTTATTGTTATGGTTTGTGGCCCATACTGCTCGGCACTGATTCAGCGAAATATGCTTAGATCAAAGTGTAAAAGCCCCATCACGAGGCAACAATCATCTTCACAAACTCTGAAGTCGTACTATTAGCAAAACTAATACCACTATTTCTGAATGCTGATTTTTGCATCCAGCCATGGCATCCATTGGATCAACTCAGGCACAATTTTATCTTTCAGAATTGCACGACTGTTGACAGCCATCTCCTCGGGAATAGTCCATAAGTCATAGCTGCGACTAACCAGTGTCAGTTCACGAAAATCATCTGGCGCTGGCAGTGGGTGGACATCTACCAGTCCATTTATCCATTGCCGGCACTGATAGAGACAGAGCGGCGTGGTGATTGCCCAGCACAGCCCGGTAGAAACCATGTTGACTATGGCTGCGGTATTATCCAGCTGCAGTTTTCTTGGTAATTCCAGCTGTAGCCGGGTTAGCTTATGGTTAATTGATTTACCAATGAGCGAGTGAACCGGATAGCGGGCAAAGTCCAGTTGGCTTGCTAACGACATAATCAAGTCATCACCGCCTTTAAAGCCAGCGGGGCACACCATGATCAAAGGCTCTCTGAGAATCGGGTAACGTTTGAGTTCATTGCCATCAAACACCTGATCATCTGAAATAATAATATCCACATCATGTGATAAAAGACTTTGGGCGTGAATGTGTGAAAGCCCTGTGCTGATAAACCATTCAGCAGTTTGATTTTTTAATAATTCCGTCAGCGGCTTACCAATAGCCGTCACCAGAGAGTCCACCATGGCAATTCTTGCTCGATCAATATGCTGAACCTGCCCTGTTTTAACGCTTCTGCTTAATTGGCGAGCATGATCCAGTATTCGGATACTCCGGTCGTAAAAAAAACGACCATCAGGGGTTAGTTGAATAGGCCTGACAGCCCGGTCAATGAGTTGTGCCTCTAGCGTTTCTTCAATATTTGCCAACGTCTGAGATATTGCGGATTGACTGATATCAAGGCGCTGCGCCGCCGCTGTCATGGTGCCGCTTTTCACCACCTCAACAAAGACCTCAAGAGAGCGCAAATCAAAACCAAATGGGTAAGACATAAATCCAGTCACGTATTTTTAAAATTATTTTTATTCGACGTTTACAGTCTATTGAATAGCAATCAATGGATTAAAGCCATTGACCTGAGTGGTAAAGGGTGAAATATTTCTGTAACAAAATTTCATAACAATAGCGAAGAATAACAACAAACCTCAAAGGGGCGCACCATGTTAAAAACAATGAAAGGTCTACTGGCCTTATCGGTATCAGCCGCTGCCATGATATCTGCCAGCGCACAGGCGGAAGAACTTCGCCTTTTAACCTGGGCCGGCTATGCACCTCAGGAAGTGATTGATCAGTTCGAGCAGGAAACCGGTATTACCGTCAAGGTAACCAAATCCAACAATGAAGACATGATTTCCAAACTGCGTGCCACCCGTGGTGCCGGTTATGACCTGGTTCAGCCTAGTCAGGATCGGGTGACCGGCGCTCAAAAAGAGTACCGTATTTATAAGCCTATGGATCTCAGCCAGCTGAACGCTGAACAGTTTATTCCTTCCATGCTTGCTGCCACCAAAACCAACACAACCATTAATGGTGACGTTTATAGTGTGCCACACATTTGGGGAACCAGCGGCCTGATCGCGGGTGTTTCAGAAAGCAAAAACGCTTACAGCTTTAATGATCTTTGCTCCGATGATTATAAGGGCAAGGTCTCCTATCGTCTGAAGCGCCCAACGCTGATTGGCTTTGCTTTTGCCATGGGTGAAGATCCTTTTGCCGCGTATACCGATGAAAAAAAATACGCAGAAATTCTGGGCAAGGTTGAACAAAAGCTCATCGACTGCAAAGACAATGTGAAAGCCTATTGGAGTGGCGGCGATGCCCTGATCAACCTGCTGCGGAGCGGTGAAGTCACTCTGGCCATGGGCTGGGATGCCGGCGGCTGGAAGCTGCACAAAGAAACGGGCAACATCAACTTCGTGCCACCGGAGTCTGGCGCTCTGGGCTGGATCGATACTTTTGCCCTGCCAGCTAAAGGCAAGAATGATGAAGCAGCTTATAAATGGATTAACTTCGTAATGCAGCCAGAAATTGCAGCGAAGATCACCGAAGCTGCAGGTAATTTTACCGCTTCCGCCGGTGCTGAAGAGTTTGTTAACGATGAACTCAGCAACAGTTATAAAATCAGTTATAACCAAAGCAGCCTGGACAACATCAAGTGGTATCCGCCAGTGCCAGCTGGGCTTGAAATCATTGAGGGTAAAACCCTGGATCGAATTAAAGCTGCACAATAAATACACATAACAAATACACATAATGCTGAACCCACCGGCTATTCGTGGCTGGTGGCACCTCTGATTCTGGATGTACCCCCATGACTTTCGACCTTGAATGCCGCAATGTTTCCAAACAGTTTGGTGACTTTCAGGCAGTAAACGACATCTCTCTTGAAATTCCTGCTGGCTCATTTTTTTCCATACTTGGCCCTTCCGGCTGCGGCAAAACAACCCTATTGCGAATGCTTGCGGGTTTCTCTGAGCCTGATCAGGGAGAGATTCTCATCAAAGGGAAAAAGATGGCGGGTATTCCTCCTAATAAACGCCCGGTAAACATGGTTTTCCAGCACCTTGCTTTGTTCCCCATGATGAATATTGGGGAAAACATTGCCTATGGCTTGAAGCGCAACAAAGTGCCAAAGCAGGAAAGAGACAAGAAAGTTGCTGATGTGCTGGAGCGTATCGACTTACCGGGGATTGAAAATAAATCCGTTCATCAACTGTCCGGCGGACAAAAGCAACGAGTAGCCATTGCCCGCTGTCTGGTTCTGGAACCTGATGTGCTGCTATTGGATGAACCTCTGGGCGCTTTGGACCTAAAACTTCGGGAGCAAATGAAAGTAGAGCTTAAAAAACTGCAGCAGGCGTTTGGCACCACTTTTATTTACATCACCCATGATCAATCAGAAGCCATGGTGATGTCTGATCAGGTTGCTGTTATGAACCATGGTCGTTTTGAGCAGGTAGGTTCACCGCAGTCTCTCTACTATCAACCAAATACGGCATTTGTCGCCGGATTTGTCGGCAACAACAATCGCATTGAAGGCGTCGTTGAATCCATCGTGGGTGAAACGGCCATCATTCGTTCGGACGCTGGTCAACAATTCAAAACCACGTTCCCTGAAGCCACATTGCACTCTGGTCAACAAGTTCACCTGTATATCCGGCCAGAAGCCATTCATATTCGCAGAGATCAAAACGTCACCTCGGAGAACCATATCAATGGTCGAGTCGAAAGCATTCTATTTGATGGTGGCAACAGTCAGGTGCTGGTAAAAGATACAGAGTCTTCCCAGGAACTTACCGTCTCTCTTCCTCAGACCCGGGAGTTTAATGACCTGACAGCGGGAGAAATGATTTCTTTATCCTGGGACATACGACAGAGCAATGTTTTTTCAGCCAATAACAAGAGTGAGCCCTGATTATGAATGGGAAAAAGCTCTCTTTTTATCTGTTATTAATGCCATTGCTACTCACTCTGGCGCTGCTGATTCTGCTTCCACAGCTGGATATGTTGGGTATTTCTCTGCGGGAGCGAGTGAGTTACGGCGTTTATGAATTCAGCCTGCTCCATTACCAGGCATTTTTCACAGAGCCGCTCTACTGGAATACGTTTGTTCGTACTGCCGTAATGTCGATTCTAGCCACCGCATTAACATTGTTAATTTCATTTCCAGTTGCCTGGTACATCGCCAAAATCGCCCAGGGGAAAAACAAGAATCTGATGTTTCTGGCCTGCCTGATTCCTTTTTGGGTCAGTGAATTGGTACGCACCTACGGCTGGATGATTTTGCTGCGGGAAAGCGGCGTAATCAGTGGTTTTCTGCAATGGGCAGGGCTTGCGGATGCTCCTGTTGAAATGCTGTACAACGACATCACCGTAATGACCGGCCTCGTCTATACCTCCATGCTCTTTATGGTGGTTCCGCTGGTCAGCACTCTGGAAGGCATGGACGACAGCCTGGTAGAAGCCGCCTACGATTTAGGCGGAAATCACTTTACCGTGTTGCGTACAGTGATTGTGCCTTATGCGGTGCCTGGCATTGTTTCCGGCTGCATTGTCGTCTTTATGTTGACGCTGGGTAATTATCTGACGCCGACGCTTCTGGGCGGAAAGGACAGCCTCTGGTTCACGGAGCAAATCTTCACTCAGTTTATTACTCGTTTTAACTGGGAACAGGGCGCAGCGTTTGGCGTATTGCTTCTTTGCCTCTCGTCGTTGATTGTCTGGCTCGGCCTGAAACTCAGTAAGCAATCCTTTAAACAAGCCATGACCAGCGATGCCTGAGGAGTAAATCATGATACCAAGCATTCCCCAGAGCAGAGCTTTTCAAAAGACGTATGCCGTTTATGTTGGCCTGTTTTTTCTGTTCCTGTTAGCACCACTGGTGGTGGTTGCTGTTTTCTCACTGAACGACAGCTTATTTCCTTCGTTACCCTGGGAAGGCTTTACGCTGGACTGGTATTTTGCCGATGACCGCGAGCGAAGAGGCTTATTCCATGACGGCGCATTACTGGAAAGTATTGTCACCAGTTTGGTTATTGCCGTTTTTGTGGCTTTGCTGGCAGTGGCTCTGGCCATTACCAACGCATTGCTGTTTGAGCGTTATCATTTTAAAGGCAAACAATTTCTTTATAGTTTGATGTTACTGCCGCTGGTGATTCCCGGCGTTATTCTGGGTATATCAATTCTGTCGTTCAGTAGTGGTATTGCCAATACCATAGAAGACAGTTATGGCCTTGATCTCGAGTTTCTTCGCCCGGGCTTGCCATTAATCGTGCTTGGGCAGTTTGCCTTCATCAGCACCATGGCAACGCTGGTGATTTCGGCACGTCTTAGAAAGCTGGATACAGAGATGGAAGAAGCGGCGTTGAATCTTGGCGCAAGCCGTTTGGATGTATTCAGAACCATCACTCTGCCCTGGTTGAAACCCGCAGTGATTGGTTCAGCCGTTGTGGCGTTTTTGATGTCTTTCGAGAATTTTAATACCACACTGATTCTTGCAGGCAGTGATTCGCCCTTAACCATAACGCTGTTTGATCGAATGCGGGAAGGTTCAACACCGGTACTCAATGCTGTTTCAACGCTATTGATGCTGGGGTCCGGCATGCTTGCGCTTATCAGTATTTTTATTCAGCGGAAGTAGCACAGCCATTTGGAATGATTACCCATATTTTTAGTCAGATCTGGGTAATCATCTGAAACCTTTGAGGTTTTTCGCATTCTAATTAGCTGACATCCGCAACAGCACTGATGCCAGCCGAAGATTATTTCCCCATTTATATCAATATATTGGAGCTATCCCCGTTTTTACCTTGTGAAAATATTGAATTTTCCCACCTGAATAGAGTCAACAAGTATTATTACGCTTTCTTATAAATAACGCTGTGATACTATTTTTACGCAATCATTACCCACCGTCCGACACGCTTTCCTTCCTTTGCGTTTCAGGGCGGTTACCTTCAATGTACCAACGTACCGGTCTTGCGAATAAGGACATCCCACCGACAGTAGAGATTGCAGATAACAACTAAACGCGTGGACTCTCAAGTTTACGGAGAAGCTTCTGGCCTCGCCACTTTGACTGATACACACTTGAACGCAGTAAAGCAGGTAACACATGAGTCAAGCCAAACTATTATATCAACGAATGGCAGCAACCAGCCTTGTTCTAAGAATCCTGGTCGGTATTGTTCTGGGCACAACACTTGCCGTGGTCTCTCCTGACACAGCACAGTCTACGGCATTTCTGGGTTCCCTTTTTGTGGGCGCATTAAAAGCAGTCGCTCCGGTTCTGGTTTTTGTTCTGGTAGCGTCGTCTATCGCCAATCAAAAACTGAATCAGCAATCCAATATTCAACCGATTCTATTTCTGTACCTTTTTGGTACTGTGGCAGCCTCTTTTGTTGCGGTTTCCATGAGCTTTCTCTTCCCGGTTGAATTGGTTCTGGCAACCAATAGCGGTGGAGCGACACCTCCGGAAGGCATCATGCAGGTGCTTAACACCCTGCTGTTCCAGATTGTTCAGAACCCGGTAGAAGCCCTGCTGAATGGTAATTTTATTGGCATTTTGGCCTGGGCAATTGCGCTGGGCATGGCGCTTCGACACGGCAAAGATTCTACCCGGGACATCTTTCACGATGTGTCTACGGCTGTGTCGTCTATTGTGCGTGTTGTTATTCAGTTCGCACCGTTTGGTATTTTTGGGTTGGTCGCCAATACCATCGCACAAACCGGCTTCGGCGTTTTACTGGGCTATAGCAAACTGTTGATGGTTCTGATCAGCAGTATGCTAATCGTTGGTTTTGTGATGAATCCTCTGATCGTATTCTTGAAGATTCGCAAGAACCCATACCCACTGGTACTTCGCTGTATGCGTGAAAGTGGGGTAACCGCCTTTTTCACTCGCAGTTCTGCTGCCAACATCCCGGTCAATATGCAGCTTTGCAAAAAGCTTGATCTGCATGAGGATACTTATTCCGTATCTATTCCTTTGGGTGCCACCATTAACATGGCGGGGGCGGCCATTACCATTACGGTTATGACTTTGGCTGCTGCACACACACTGGGTATTTCTGTGGATTTGGGCACGGCCTTGCTTCTGAGTATTGTGGCTGCTGTTTCCGCCTGCGGTGCTTCCGGTGTTGCCGGTGGTTCACTGCTATTGATCCCACTGGCTTGCAGTCTGTTCGGTATCCCTAATGATGTGGCCATGCAGGTAGTCGCGGTTGGCTTTATCATCGGCGTCGTTCAGGACTCTCTGGAAACCGCTTTAAACAGCTCAACCGATGTCGTGTTTACCGCTGCAGCGTGTATGGCTGCAGAGCCAGAAGCCACCTCTGATGTTGCAAGCAAAAATAACACCGCAGAATTAAATTGAAATCAGAGGTAAGCCAGAACGGCTTACCTTGTTAATTGAAAGCGAACTGCCAATTATTGATTCAGTGCATCATCAAAGAAGCGACTGATCAAATAAGCAGATTTCGCTTTATCCGCCTGCCACGCCCGGGTGTGCTCACCGCCCGGAATTTCCCAATACAGTTTTGGTTCTGCTGCTGCCGCATACAGCGCACGACCATGTTCCACCGATACCGTCTTATCTGCCGTGCCGTGAATAATCATGACTGGTCTGGGAGATATGGAGGCAATCACATTTTCGGGTGTTCTTGAATCTTCAAAGCCTCCGCGCAGGCGATAAAAGAACCGGACCACTTTTGAAAACTGCTCAACCAAAGGAATCCCGTAATCTTCCCGCCCTCTTTCCTGGATGATGCCGTCCAGCGATTTAAAACCGGAATCAAACCAGCCCGCATCAATATCCGGATTATCAGCCATGGCAAGAATACTCGTCGTTGCCCCCATGGAGTACCCGACAATGCCCACTTTATCCATACCCAGCTCTTTCAATCTTGCAACCGCGGCATCAACATCCTGCTGCTCAAGATAACCCATGGTGTTATAAGACGATTGACTAGTACCAGAATTACGAAGGTCTATGAGCAGCATCGGAAAACCTGCTTTATGCAGGGCGATAGCGTCCCGAAGACCTTCATGTCGGGTTGCTCCACGACCATGAATTAACACAATTCCAGCCTTTTCATTCGCACCGGGAATAAACCAGCCATCCAGTGCTAAACCATCCTCAGTGGTGAGTTCAACATCGGTGTACTCAAGCCCGACCTGAGCTGGCGACTCGCAAAACACATAATGTTCTTCATTACAGGGGTACAAACCTGGATGAAGTAATTGTGAGGAAAAATACCATGCTGCTGAAAGCACAATGACAGGGAAAAGAACAAGAAGAGTGATAGCTGTACGCTTTATTATTTTTATCATAGCTGACGCCACAGTCGCTCGCTGAATTCATGAATTGTAAGTAGTTGTGCACTCATCATATGTTAGGATGCAGAAAAATACAGCCAACCGTGGTGGTTAATAATGATTACTCAATTTCTGAAAGACGTCTGGGGTATGCACTGGGCACCAAAGCTGATTCTCACACTGGTGGTTTTGAAGACGGTTGCCGTCATGATTAGAGAAGCACAAATCCTGTAGATGTCCATTGTCGCTTTAAGGTATAGTCACCGAAGTGATGATGATTCTCATTTAAGGTTTATATGCGTAAAGAAGTTGCACCCATTGAAGGTTCTGAGCTGGAAGCGATTGCTGAAAGTTGTCAGCAATTAATCAACAACCACAAAACACTGACACTCTCGACACTGTCTTCAGAAGGCAAGCCTGAAATCAGTTATACACCCTATGTTCGTGGTAAAGATGGGACGTTCTACATTTTCATTAGTGAGCTGGCACACCACACACCCAATCTGTTGGCAAATCCGGTTTGCTCTATTTTCTTTGCAGCACCTGAGTCCGAAACCCGGAATCTATTTGCCCGTGAACGTGCGTTCCTGGGATGTGATGTGGAAGAACTGCCGCGAGGTTCAGAGACTTGCGACCGGCTGATTGATCAGTTTCAGGAAAAATTTGGCAACACAGTTGAAGTATTAAGAAACCTTCCTGACTTTCACCTGTTTGCTCTGACACCTCAAAGTGGGCAGTACACCATTGGTTTTGGCAAGGCCTTTAAAATCAACACCGATGGCTCATTAACTCATATCGTTATTGATAAAAAGTAATCAGCCTTTCTGAATACAAAGAACGTTAGTCGTTTAGTGATTCAACTCTAAACAACAGCGTTCTCTTTCTCGACTCGCCAAAGACATAAGCTAATGACTCTGCAAAGCTCAACAGGTCTTCCCGCTTATCAAACTCTATGGGTAGCGTAACCAGAGAAGACTCTCTTTGTGGCGAACCAAAGTGCGAGAGGTAAACCAATGTATTGGTCATCTTTCCATCACTTTCTACAGCTTGTAGTTCTGCACCCAACAACAGGTAGTAACGGCTATTACCGGCAACCGTCACAAAATACTGAAAGTCATCGTTGGTGATTTCCGACACCGATGGAAGGTTACTGATATCACTGAACTCCACCAACCTCCAGTTGCCATCCGATAACACAGCATTATCCCAAGCGTTTTCACTGTAGGCGCGCATCACACCCAGTGATATCAACTTTATGCCATACATGCCCTGATAGGCTGCACCTAAAGCATCAATCAGGTAACCCTGCGATGGTGAGTCCGGCGCCACAACTTCCGGCCTAAGGTAATTACCGACCGAAGTACCTGCATCCCAAAGCGCCAGCGCAGCCAATGGTCCTAACAGGCCATAAGCGACACCGTATTGATAATAACCAAGCAACGCACCGGGCGTATGGGAAGCCATTCTGGACAACACATCCAGCATCAGATATTTCATCTGTTTAGGGTTATCCATATCCTGGGCAAAACCACCCATTGGACTTTTTTCCATATAGGGGCACAATTGCCTGATTGTGTTGTCTATAGATTCACGGCCTCCGGCTTTACTTGCCTGACTTCCAGCCAAGAAGAAGAGGCGCAAGCAAAACAGTTAGCAACACGGGAAGACACCATCGTTTTTTCAGGCTTAACATCGTTCATGCCCCACGGGTATATGAAGAAGCCTAATTCTAGGAGCCTGTCGGACTTACCACTGACCTACTGCGAAAAAGCCGGATTTGGCCATTTTTTATGCTCCTTTTCGTTGAATAGCTCGCTATTCGCCTCAAATGAGCATAAAAACTGACTCAAACCGGACTTTTTCTCGCTACGGTCGGCTAAGTCCGACAGGCTCCTAGCCAACAATTTCAAAACCGAGGTTTGGGTGACAATGGAATCCAGAGATATCCACTTTATGGCCAGAGCCATCATGCTGGCTCGCCGGGGCTGGTATACGACAATGCCCAACCCTCGCGTAGGCTGTGTCATTGTGGATTCAAAGGGAGTCATCGTTGGAGAAGGTTGGCACGAACGGGCGGGGGAGCCCCACGCTGAAGTGTATGCCTTGCGTATGGCCGGAGAAAAAGCCAATGGGGCAACAGCTTACGTGACGTTGGAACCCTGCAGCCATTATGGCCGCACCCCGCCCTGTGCTGAAGCATTAATATCCGCGGGCGTTTCCAGAGTGGTTGCCGCTATGGAGGATTCGAACCCCGTGGTGGCCGGTCGTGGTTTACGAATGCTTCAGCAAGCCGGGATTGAAACGCTCTCTGGTGTTTTGAAGAACGAAGCCCGCTCATTAAATGAAGGCTTCTTTAAACGGATGGCCACCGGTAAACCCTTCGTTCGCATCAAGCTGGCAATGAGCCTGGATGGCAGAACGGCCATGGCCAGTGGAGAGTCCCAATGGATTACCGGGCCAAAGGCAAGAAGTGACGTTCAGAAGATGAGAGCGCAAAGTGGTGCGATTATCACAGGCGTTGGCTCAATTTTGCAGGATAACTCTTCTCTGACGGTTCGCGCTGAAGAGCTGGGTCTTGATAATGCCGACACCGTTGCCCAGCGACAACCTTTACGCGTGATCATTGATTCGCAGCTGAAGACACCGGTTGATGCCAAAGTGATTGCAGGTACCGGCCATTGTCTGATTGCGACTACAGAGCAGCATGACCCGGAACAAAAACAGGCGCTTGAGCAGGCTGGAGCGGAAGTGTTTGTATTTCCCAGTCAGCAAGGCCATGTTGACCTTAACGCTGTTTTGGAGGAGCTGGGTAACAGAGAATGCAACGACGTTCTGGTGGAAACCGGTGCTAAGTTGGCCGGCAGTTTTGTTCGCCAGAACCTTGTGGATGAACTGGTTGTCTTTATGGCGCCCATCTTAATGGGTTCTAATGCCAGACCTCTGTTTGAGCTGCCATTTGATACCATGTCCGAAAAAGTGGAACTATCGATCAGCGATATCCGAGCCATTGGCGATGACTGGAGAATCACAGCGCAACCAAAATCTCGATAAAACGATGCCAATAAAACTGGAAACGGATAGAATAGCGCCCAAATAGTTGTGGGTAGTCAGTACCTCGCACTAAAACATATTGTGACAGGCTCAGAATAGCGGCATTTTCATAATAAAATGTTCTTAATCCGCATCTGACACTCCGAAAACCGGATTCCAGAGGGACATTATGCAGCTCAACTCCATCGAAGAAATTATTGAGGACATTCGTCTTGGTAAGCCGGTTATCCTGATGGATGATGAAGACCGGGAAAACGAAGGCGACCTGATCATTGCTGCAGAGAAAATCACCCCGGAAATTGTTAATTTCATGACCCGTGAGGCTCGTGGTCTGCTTTGCCTGACACTGACTGGCGACCGTTGTGACTTTCTTGGCCTCAATCAGATGGTAGGTGCCGCAGGCAACAATTCTGGCTACGGCACACCGTTTACCGTTTCCATCGAAGCCGCTGAAGGTGTGACCACGGGGATTTCTGCCCAAGATCGAGCCAAAACTATTTTGACCGCCGTTAACCCTATGTCCCGTCAGGAAGATATTGTTCAACCCGGGCATATTTTTCCGCTGCGCGCTCGCCCTGGTGGTGTGCTCAGCCGTGCCGGACATACAGAAGCCGGTTGCGATCTGGCGCGTCTTGCTGGCCTGAATCCAGCAGCAGCCATTATCGAGATTATGAATGAAGACGGTTCCATGTCTCGTCGCCCTGATCTCGAACTCTTCGCTGAGAAGCACGATCTGAAAATTGGCACCATTGCTGACTTGATTCACTACCGTATTCTCAACGAAAAAACCGTTGAGAAAATTGAGCAGCGACTGCTCAATACCGACTTTGGCCAGTTTGATCTGCATATTTATCAAGACAACATTGCCAACTGCAAACACATTGCCTTGAGCAAAGGCTATATCACACCGGATAATCCCGCATTAGTGCGAGTCCATGCCATGGAGCCGATTCGTGATCTTCTGGCGGCACAGGGTGATGGTCGTGCCAGCTGGTCTTTACACAATGCGCTGGCCAAGGTGGCGGAAGAAGGTTCTGGTGTTGTCGTCCTACTGGATTCTGATGAACATCAGGCGTTGGGCACTGCTTTGGAACGTTTCTTCGATGACAGCAGTGACCGCAGCGACGGTATGTCGCGAGCTTATCAAACTACGGGGACCGGCTCGCAGATCCTGCGGGATCTGGGGGTGGGTAAGATGCGACTACTAAGCTCTCCCATCAAGTTTGCTGCACTTTCCGGCTTTGATCTGGAAGTGGTTGAATATCTGCCTTACGGCGATTAACAAGAAAACAGCAGACAAAATAAACAGGCGATGGCTGATCGTGTAAACTAATGTCTACAAAATCAAGTCATCGCCTTTTTGTACTTTTTGTATTAACAATTACCACCTGAAAGAAGCATCGGAACACCGCACTTCAATTGCGCTGCTAACGAATTGGTTACAACGCTGTCTCAGGTTATCCTGTTGGGCTGCCCTGAAAATAGGCTTATACCAATGGCGTTTTTAAATTGTGGAGCGAGGAAGTTATTTTGGGCAACTGGGCAAGGCGAAGCGACGAGTCATAGCCATAGCTATGGCGAGGAACTTCAACGCAGATCCAATCGTTCAAAATAGCTCCGCAGGCCATAATTTAAAAACAGAATTGGTTTTACACGCTTAACAGGCTCCGAAACACCATTGCAGAATCTGGAGGCTTGAGGTGAGCACCTCGCCAATGAATACTCAACAAGGTCAGGGCAACGTCTCTAAGAGCGACCCAAAGAACAGTCAAAAGCCAGCAAATCGTCCTAGCCCTTCTGCTCGCAGAAGAGCCAGACAACTGGCGCTTCAGGCTCTGTACCAGTGGCAAATGGCCAAAGCGCCGCTGAGCCAGATTGAATCACAGTATCGTGCTGACAACGATTTAACCAAAGTGGATGATGGCTATTTCAGTGCGATCCTTCACGGCGTGCCCGCTCAGGTTTCTCAGCTGGATGAAGCCATGGCGGCTGTACTTGATCGCCCATTGACGCAACTGGACCCGGTAGAACTGGCCGCACTGCGCATTGGCTGTTTCGAGCTGGTCAATCGCAAAGATGTCCCTTACCGGGTCGTGATTAACGAAGCCATTGAGCTGGTTAAGCGTTTTGGTGCCCAGGACTCTCATCGTTATATTAATGGCATTCTGGACAAGCTGGCGCCACGCTTGCGTGCAGAAGAAGTAAAAGCGTATCGTAAAAAGTAACCAGGGACTTAAAGAGAGCAAGAGGGAACATGGCTGTTGGCGAGTTTGAACTGATACAAAAGTACTTTGCCCGCTCGGAATTAACAGCTCCAGAGGGCAAGACGTCTCCGATCGCCCTCGGTATTGGAGATGACTGTGCATTGCTGGATATCCCTGCCGGCATGCAACTGGCTCAGTCCATGGACACCTTGGTCGAAGGTGTTCATTTTCCTAAAAATGCCCCTCCCTTTGCCCTTGGTTATCGCGCCCTGGCCGTCAATCTCAGCGACTTGGCAGCCATGGGCGCCGAGCCCCACAGTTTTACACTTGGCCTGACACTTCCTGAGGTTTCTCCAGAGTGGCTTGCCTCCTTTTCCGATGGCCTTGCCTGCCTTGCCAAACAATTTAAAATCGCTCTAATTGGTGGCGATACGACCCGCGGCCCACTGACGATCACAATCCAGGCTCAAGGATTGATTCCCACTGGCAAAGCGATGCTGCGCAGCAGAGCACAACCCGGCGATCTGATTTGCGTTACGGGCACACTGGGCGATGCCGCTGGCGCATTGCCCGACGTATTAAAAGGCGAATGCCCTGAATCCGCCAGCAACATCCATGTCAGACAATTATTGAATCGTTACTGGTATCCCACTCCCAGGATTCTTGAAGGACAGTGGCTTCGTCGCAAAGGCGCAACCGCCGCACTGGATATCTCCGATGGCATTCTGGGTGACCTTCGCCATATTCTGAAAGCCAGTGATGTGGGCGCTGAAATCGACCCGAGCCTGGCGCCTATGTCACCAGCACTGAAACGCACACTCCATCCGGCAGCAGCGCTTAAAACGGCACTGACTGGCGGCGATGATTATGAACTCTGTTTTACTGTCCCCCGTGATCTGGCAATGACACTGCCACCGGAAATAAACGACGATTGCAAAATAACCTGCATCGGTCAGGTAACTTCTGAATCTGGAGCGCTTCGAGACTCCCGTGGCAGCCTGATCACCGCCAAAGCCTATACGCACTTTTAACAAGGCACGATGTTATGACGCCCCAGGAAACCTGTTGGAAAAACCCGATACACCTGCTGGCCTTTGGCTTCGGCAGCGGCCTTGCACCTAAGGCGCCGGGTACCTTTGGCACCATTGCCGCCATTCCCTTTTACCTCTTGTTAATTCAACTGGATTTCATACCTTACCTTGCTGTTGTTGCCGTTGCGTCTCTCATTGGTTTCTGGATCTGCGGGCGCACCGCAAAGGATTTGGGCGTTCACGATCACCCCGCTATCGTCTGGGATGAGTTCTGTGGTTTCTGGATTACCATGATCGCAGCCCCTGCTGGCTGGATGTGGATCGCTCTCGGCTTTGTGTTGTTCCGGATTTTTGATATCTGGAAACCCTGGCCCATTGGCTGGCTGGATAAAAAAGTGCATGGCGGAGTCGGTATTATGATTGACGATATCATTGCCGGTGTATTCGCAATGGTTGTCTTACAGGGAATTTATCGTATTATCGTCGTATAAAATTCCGGAACAAGAATAAACACTATGCGTTTGCTACTACTTTTGCTTTCCATCATGGTCACGACGCACACTTTTGCCAGTGACGTCAGCGTCGTCGCTCTGTTCTCCAACAAAGCCATGGTCATGATTGATGGGCGGAAGCATGTTCTGTCCGTTGGTGGCCGGGCAGTGTCCGGAGTTAAGCTGTTGGATGCCAACAGCACCAGTGCAACACTGGAGTTTAACGGGCAGATTCAAACTCTGGAGCTGAGCCGGGATATGAGCGGCGGTATTCAACAACCGGAAACAGCCTCCGTCAGCATCAGCCGGAATAATATTGGCCAGTACATCACTCAGGCGCGTATCAATAATCACGGCATGGATGTTTTGGTGGACACAGGTGCCAATTCTGTAGCGATAAATTCCATGGATGCCGAGCGACTGGGTATCGATTACAAATCCGGCGATCGCATTACGGTAGAAACGGCCAGCAGCCTTACCAATGGCTACCGGGTCATTTTAAATAGCATCACTATTGGTAATATTCGCGTTCCCCACGTCGATGCAACGGTCATCGAGGGTAACTTCCCAGACACCGTATTGTTGGGTATGAGTTTTCTCAAACACGTAAAACTCACCGAACACCGCGGCATCATGAAGATTGAATCTAATTATTAAACCCCATCGGACACGGTAGTTATCAGTAAATTGATACTTTATTACCATACTCGCTAGAAATAGCGCAGGCTGATACAATCCGTTCACGAATTACGAAAGGAGCAGTGAGTGTCTGTTAGCTTTGTTGCAGAGTCTCGCTTACCCACGCCCTACGGCGAATTCATCATGCATGGCTTCGAAGAAAGTGGTACGGGCAAGGAGCATCTGGCATTAACCATGGGTGATGTCAGCCAGGGGGAACCAGTACTGGCGAGAGTGCACTCCGAGTGCCTTACCGGTGACGCATTGTTCAGTATGCGCTGTGACTGCGGGCCACAGCTTCAGGCAGCATTGGAAAAAATCGCTGAGGAAGGCCGTGGTGTTCTTCTGTATCTTCGCCAGGAAGGCCGAGGCATCGGCTTACTGAATAAGGTTCGGGCGTACCACCTTCAGGATCAGGGTCGCGACACCGTTCAGGCCAATGAAGAACTCGGCTTTGAGCCAGACCAACGCCGGTACGACATGTGTAAAACCATGCTGGATCATCTGGGTGTTTCAAGTCTGAAACTGATGACGAATAATCCAAAGAAGGTCGATTCTTTGACCGAGCTGGGAATTGAGGTTGTTGAACGAATTCCTCACCAGACGGGCCAGAACCCTCATAACCAAAAATATCTAGAAACCAAAGTCTGGAAGTTGGGTCATATGTACAATATGGCTTAGGTTATTAAATGACTAAAAAAACGGGAGCTTCAAGCTCCCATTTTTTTATTTACTAATAGCGGGAAGATAGTTCTTTTTTATGTTGATGGATTTAACGATAGTTCGATCCAAACGGTCACGAACCGATTTGATAATCCCGTCTTTATCCAGGCCACACTGAGTCAGCTGATCCTGGTGGCTTGCTGCTTCAATATATATATCGGGAATACCAAGATTCAGTATGGGGACGTTAATTTCCTGCTGCTGCAGAAATTCCAATACCCCGGAACCCGCACCACCGGCAATACAGCCTTCTTCGACTGTCACCAGAAGCTCATGATGAGCGGCCAATTCACGAATAAGTGATTCATCCAACGGTTTGACAAAACGCATACTGACAACCGTCGCATCAAGCACCTCACCCGCTTCTAATGCATTGCCAAGCACGGTACCAAACACCAGTATTGCCACACGATTACCCTGACGGCGAACCTCACCTTTTCCGATAGGCAATGGCTCAAGGTCAGTGCCGATGACAGCTCCCGGGCCAGTGCCCCTTGGATATCTCACCGAGGCCGGACCGCTAAACTGATAACCCGTAGAGAGAAGTCGCCGAGTTTCATTTTCATCACCTGGTGTCATCACGACCATACCGGGAACGCAGCGTAAAAACGCGATGTCATAACAGCCGCCATGGGTAGGGCCATCTTCACCCACCATACCACCACGATCGATAGCAAAGAGTACATCGAGTTTTTGTACGGCCACGTCATGAATCAGCTGGTCATAAGCCCGTTGCAGGAATGTTGAGTAAATAGCCACGACAGGCTTCAAGCCTTCACAGGCCATGCCTGCAGCAACGGTCACAGCATGTTGCTCCGCAATCGCCACATCGAAGTAACGTTCCGGAAAGTGATCCGCGAAACGAATCAGATCGGAACCTTCTTTCATGGCTGGAGTAATTCCCATCAGGCGATCATCTGCCGCCGCCATATCGTAGAGCCATTGACCAAACACATTTGCATACTTGGGCTTTTTCACCGCAACAGCGGGCGCCGGTTTAATCGTTTGCGGCTCAAGTTTGGTAATCGCATGATAGCCAATAGGATCCTGCTCAGCCGGATCAAACCCTTTGCCTTTCTGGGTGACCACATGGAGAAATTGTGGCCCTTCCATATCCCGCATATTTCTCAAGGTATGGATCAGCATTGGCAAATCATGACCATTAACCGGCCCGATGTAATTGAAGCCCATTTCTTCAAACAGGGTTCCCGGAATCACCATGCCTTTAACATGTTCTTCCGTACGGCGAGCCAGCTCCCAGGCCTTGGGAATCACGTTCAGTACTTTTTTACTGCCTTCCCGAATGTGATGGTAAGTCCGGCTAGACAACACTTTTGCCAGATAGTTCGAAAGACCGCCCACACTTTTGGAGATAGACATATCATTATCATTCAATATGACCAGCATATTGGCTTTCACATCCGCAGCGTGATTCAGAGCTTCGTATGCCATGCCCGCGGTCAGGGCGCCATCACCAATCACCGCAACCGTGCGACGCTGCTCACCTTTCGCTCGGGCGGCAATGGCCATGCCCAGTGCAGCGCTGATCGATGTACTGGAATGCCCTACGCCAAAGGTATCGTATTCGCTCTCTTCTCGCTTCGGAAAAGCGGCAAGGCCATCTTTCTGACGAAGTGAAGGCATAGCTTCCCGGCGACCAGTGAGAATTTTATGGGGATAAGCCTGATGCCCAACATCCCAGACCAACCGGTCTTCCGGTGTGTTAAACAGGTAATGCAGAGCAACGGTCAACTCGACCACGCCAAGTCCTGCACCAAAGTGCCCGCCGCTCTGTCCTACGGAATACAGAAGGAAAGCTCTTAGCTCACAAGCCAGCTGAGGCAAGAGTGACTCATCGAGTCTTCGGAGTTGCTCCGGATGGTCAACCTGATCCAGCAATGGGGTATCAGGCCGTATCTTAGGTATTTCGTGAAACATGTGCTCGTAATCGTCCGGGCCGGGCTGCAGAAATCATTCTACATGGAGAATGGTACATCTAACACAGCAGCTAAAGCATCTAACACAGCAGCCAAAGCATCTCGCAATCTTTAACCAGCCCAGTACTTCCTGTTAATTTGACTGAATAGCGGATTGTCCCAGAAGCGAATCAGTAGCTTCTTCGAACAATGTAATCGGCAATCTGCCTTAGAAAATCAGCTTCTTCCCCGAATTCAGACAGGGCGCCGACAGCACGATTGTGCAATTCCTGCGCATAGGACTTTGCCTGATCAAGACCCATTAGGGAAACATAGGTTGGTTTATCCAAAGCGATATCGGCCCCTTGATGTTTACCCAGCGTCACAGTGTCTGATATCACATCCAGAATGTCATCCTGAACCTGAAAAGCGAGGCCAATAGCTTGTGCATAGTACTCTAGTGCGTCCAGCATTTCCTGCTCATGACATCCACCACTCAAAGCCCCCATGTGTACACTGGCTCTGATTAACGCGCCGGTTTTATGGGAATGCATCAGCTCCAGTTGCTGACGATCAAGAATCTGCCCAGTGGCGTACTGATCCATCGCCTGACCACCTGCCATGCCTTCAAGACCCGAAGCCCTGCTTAAGGATCTTACCAGCTTAAGACGAATTGATTCGGTCAGATGGCTTTGCGAATGAAGATCAGGGTTGCTTAAGACGTCGAAGGCCAGACTTTGCAGCGTGTCTCCCACCAAAATGGCGGTGGCTTCATCATAGGCTCGATGACAGGTTGGTTTCCCCCGGCGCAGATCGTCATTATCCATGGCTGGCAGGTCATCATGAACCAGAGAATAGGCGTGGACAAATTCAACCGCACTGGCAGCAGGGTCAGCCTGCTCCATGGAACCGCCAACTGCACAACAAGACGCGTATACAAGAATCGGCCGGATGCGTTTACCACCATTAAACAGGCTGTAATCCATCGCCTCCAGTAACCTTGGACTGACCGGACTGTGCCGTGGCAATGTGGCAGACAATACTGCATCCACCCTTGTACGACACTGGTCAATATAATCAGTCAGAGAAAGCAGTACCGCTTCGGCCATCTCTATTCTTCTCCAACCGGGGTATTAAAAGGCTCTGAGGTCATTTCACCATTATGCTCTAGCAACTTATGAACTTTCTGTTCCGCATCGGACAGTGCTTTCTGACAATCACGGGTCAGGCGCACACCTTGTTCAAAAGCCTTCAGGGATTCTTCAAGGCTCATATCACCGGATTCCATTTTCTGAACCAGCGATTCCAGTTCAGCCAGCGACTGCTCAAAAGCAAATCCTTGAGTTTCCGATGCGTTCTTGGACATGAAGAAGCCTGCAAATGGGTAAGAAAGCGTATTATCCCGCTGGGTTGCTATGAAAGCAATATTCAAGGTCGCCTGATGAAAACTCGCTGGCTTTTGGCTATACACTTCAGAACAAAATCCAGAACAAAATCCAGAACAAAATCCAGAACAAAATCCAGAACAAAATCCAGAACAAAATCCAGAACAAAACAAAAGCCGCTTAAATTAAGCGGCTTTTGTTAAAGGGCAGAGCTGGATTGAAAGGCGGACTGAAAGACTACGCGCCAGCGGCTGGCTTCTTTCCTTCAGAGCTATCGGCTACAGATGAAGGCCCGGAACTGTGTTCAGTCCAGACGTCAGCATCTATTGTTTTATCCAGGAATGGGAATTTTCGACGATTGAATACCGGAGTTATACCCGCGTCAATCTGTTCATCAAAGTCCTTCAATATCTGGGAAACAATGCCAGACAATACCAGAATAGCCACCAGGTTGATCAATGCCATGACACCCATGGAAGCATCAGCGAATGCCCATACAGCTGGCAAGTTACTGGTAGCACCCCAGATGACCATCGCCAGAACACCAACACGGTAAGCATTAACCAACCAGCGATTATCAAAAATGAAGCGCAGGTTGGATTCACCGTAGTAATAGTTAGCAATGATTGAGCTGAAGGCAAACAGCAAGATTGCCATGGCCACAAGGTGTTTGCCAATAGGACCAATTTGACTGACCAGCGCCATCTGAGTCAGTTCAATACCCGTAACGGTTGAACCATCCAGAGCTCCAGACATCAAGATAATCGAAGCGGTGGCAGTACACACGATCATGGTATCCATGAATACGCCCAGCATCCCCATCAGACCTTGGCTAGCAGGATGGTTGGAGTGTGCAGTTGCTGCCGCATTCGGCGCACTGCCCATACCGGCTTCATTGGAGAACAAGCCACGCTTGATACCCTGTTGCATTGCCTGGGAAACCATGTAACCCACACCACCGCCAGCAGCGGTTTCAAGACCAAAAGCACTCTTGAAGATCAGAGTAAATACGGCAGGCAGCTCACTGATATTCATAAACACAACAACCAGAGCAATACCCAGATAGCCAAACGCCATAATCGGCACGATCATCTCAGCTACTTTCGCAATAGAGCGAATGCCACCGAAGATAACCAATGCACTCAGCATCGCCAGACCAATACCAATGGCTTCTGCGGGAATTCCATAGCCCGTGAATGCCGCAGCAATTGAGTTGGATTGCACACTGTTAAACGCAAAGCCAAAAGCAATAATCAAGGAAATGGAGAAGATAATGCCTAACCAGCGTTGACCCAGAGCCTTTTCGATATAATAGGCCGGACCACCACGGTAGGTGCCATCACCATTATTGGTTTTATAAAGCTGCGCCAGAATATTTTCCGCAAGGCTGGTAGACATACCCAACAAAGCGATGACCCACATCCAAAACACAGCCCCAGGACCGCCCATGGTAATAGCCACAGCAACACCGGCCATATTACCTGTACCAATACGGGCAGCGAGGCTGGTACAAAATGCCTGGAATGGGGATACGTGAGTTGAACACTCAGTCGCCCGACTGCCCAGCATTGCCTTCATCGCCAAAGAAAAACGGCGAAACTGCACAAACCGGGTTTTTACGGTGAAAAGAAGACCTGCTCCCAACAGCAGATACATCAGAATGCTGCCCCACAGCAACCCGTTGATCGAATCAATAATGGCGTTCATACGTTTCCCGGCACATGTTGTAATGTAGATTCTTATTTGAAAGCGGCATTTATAGCATTAGGAAATAAACCCTACATAGTGAGTATTTCCACCTAAGAAGCTTCAAATCCTGAGAATCCTTCCTGATTTTATTTGATAATTGACCTGCAAACCTCGGACACTCTATATCATGCTTGTATTACTATGTAGACAGGCTGGATAGTTCCATTAACCCTAGGAGGCTGTCCGAGAATATTTATTATTTCGAAATAAGATAATAGCAGACAATTAAATTACTAAAACAACGCAACAAACAATCACCTGTAGAAACCAACAAATCGTCAATCAATCCTTTGATCATCTATCAAAGAATAACGAATTACCCTTATGAAATCTGGTAAAGCGCCACCTATCTATCTATGATTGCATTCAATTAGAATAAGCATGGATATAACTGAAAGTTAGCTTATGCCAATTATTTCATTTCTCCTTGGGGTGCTGGTGACATGGCTGATCATGTCTGGATTGCTCGCTCAGGGTTTTGCTCTCCTCGTCCGTATCTGGTGGCCTTCCGCCAGCCGTGAACGTGAATTGAAAGTGGATCAGTGGCTGCTGAATAATACTTCGGAGCCTTCTTCATCCTGGAACCTTCTGGGTTACTGGAAAGACACTTCACAATATCGTCAGGCCTGCTCTGAAATGGCCGGCCTGCTTGCGGATAAAAGCTGCATATCCAGTCAGGACAGTGTTCTGGATATTGGCTTCACCAGCCATGACCAGCTGAGAATCTGGTTGGATTATTATCAGGTTAACCAGCTGACTGCCATATCCAGCGAAGAGCACCAGATCGTCAATGCACTTGAGGCCTGCGGCCAGTTTAGCAACCTCAAGCTTCTCCGCGGCAGCGAAACCTCTCTGGATCAAATGCCAGCAGGCAGTATTGATAAGTTACTTGCTTTGGATTGCGTGTACCGCTTTAAAAAACGGCAGGTCTTCTTTTCCCATGCCCGAAATGTGATCCGCCCAGAAGGCACACTGGCATTTACTGACATGGTACTTTCCCGCCCTTTCCGCGATCGCCGCGAACAGCGCCTAATAAACTTTTTTGGTCGTATATCTGGTGTGATGACTGAAGACATGCCGGTGAAAGAGAATTATCAAAACATTCTTAATCAGCAGGGTTTTGAGCAAGTTGACATCATGGACATCACTGACGACGTGCTATCCGGTTTTTGCTTCTGGTTCGGTCAACACTATCAAGAACTTTCTTCTTTGACGCGTTCCAAAATGTGGATAAGGCTCACTCTGAAAACCTGGTTCATCCGCTGGATGCTCCATCGTCAACAGTTAAAATACATAACCATTGTCGCGCGTTAAGTTTATCCACAACTTCTGTGGATAAACTTGTGATAACGCGAGGGATAGTTTTCAAAATCCACTTAAAACGGCTCTTCAAATACAACTGGTTACTTTTTGACCACCCGAATAACCAGATGTAACCGTTGTCCGTTGTCCGTTGTCCGTTGTCCGTAAAAGTCTTGCTGCTTGTAGTTTTACGGAAAACACTTCTCGAAGCAGTGAAGTTATTCCTTAACTTGACTGCTTTTTCACCGCCAACACACGGATCTGCTTGATGATTACCCGATCTCGGGTAATGATGAAATCGCTACTCTGGGTATACAGCTTAATTTCTGCATCCACCGCTTCCCGAAGCTTCACCCGACCGGCAGCTTTGCCTTGCAGGTTAATTCGTGTTGCGCCGGATTTAATAATTTCCAAATAGCGTTCCATGGTCGTAAAGAAACGAAGCGCGATAGAAATAATATTTTCAGGCAATAATCCGCCCTCTGCCATATCTTTATGAATACCAATTTTCAATGGTCTGGGATGAGAAACGTTGAATGCTTCCGGCCAGAGAATACGTACTAAACGAAGCGCTTCCGTATTCATCACATCGTTTTCAGGGCGGCTCTCCAGTCTGGCGAGAATAACCCGGGCTTCTTCAGGAAGTTCAACCACACCAGCTGTCGGAGAAAGGCTCTCTTCAGCGCTCAACTGGTTATTATCCTGCGGGTCCTTCTGATCGGAATGGTTACTGTTTGCTGTTGTCATTAACTGCCGTGCCTAACTCAACTAAAAAACGATCTCCACCCGCTATTGGGAGAGGTCGCCCTATAATGACGGATTAAAGGCATACGTAAAAGTGAAATTTGTTAGTAGAACGTCCCACTCTGTAAAGATTGCATTTCGCTTTTGAGAAATTGTCTCCAGAAGTCGTTATCTCTTGTAAAAAATCCTGATAGCATCGCCACCCCATAAACTGAGGCGCTGTTGATATTCAACATTGTTGTTCAGAGGTAACACCGGTAGAAAAGAACCCTTTTCACCTCATGGTTACCCTTCATGGAGGAGAATCCAAACAACGTTTGTTTATGTACTAATCTCAGCCAAGACTTTTCTACACTTCCCACGGAAGCTTCAATCGATGAAACGATATTCGCTTAAATCCGACCTGTGCTTTACGGGTTCTGCGTTTTTCACCTTAATGATTCTGAGCACCCTGGCTCGCTTGTTACTTTTTTTCTGGAATAAAGACGTTGCCGCCACCTCTGCAACTGTCGATCTCACCATGGGATTTCTCGTGGGTATGCGCTTTGATTTAATTATTAGCTGCGCAGCCATTATCCCAATGGCACTGGCCATTGTCATGCCCAGTGGGCTTTATCATCGTAAGGTCTGGAAGGCTTGGCTGACGCTGGTTTCTGCCATGATGCTATTAACCGCGTTGGTTGAACCCATCTTTTACGATGAATTTCACAATCGATTAAACAGCATTGCCATTCAGTACCTGAATGAAGATCCAGCTACCGTTTTAAGCATGTTAATCAATGGTACGCCATTCTTCACTCTGCTGTTTGTATGGATAGCCTGTATTGCCATGGTGTTCGGCGCACTTCAATGGTTTGACCGTCAGTTTCGCACAATGGACGACAGTGGTTTCAAAGCATGGCTACCAAGACTGCCGGCTTTTCTAGCATTAATACTTCTGCTTGGCGTTGGTGTCCGAGGAGGAACTCTCCGAAGTGGCGCACCACTGCGCTGGGGAGATGCGGTTCACAGCCAGGATACTTTTGCCAATCAGCTGGCATTGAATGGGATGTATACGTTCATCAAAGCGGTTGAAGGTTTGGGCGATAAAAAAGGCGCCAACCTTGTATGGCTGGAAGCTATGGATAATCAGAATGCTCTGAATATCACCCGTCAAATGGTTCTGGAGCCGGAAGATAAGCTCCTCGATCCTACAAAACTGGCACTGTATCGCGAAACCACGCCAAAGCAGCGCACGCTTCCTGAGAATGTGAAGAATGTCGTCATAATTCTGATGGAGAGTTTTTCTTCCCGCTATACCGCTTCAGAAGGCAGCACTCTTAATATCACACCGTACTTTGATGCCCTGACCAAAGAAGGCGTGTTGTTCAACCGGGCATTTTCCAACGGTACTCATACCCATCAGGGCATGTTCGCCACATTCTCCTGCTTCCCGAATACACCCGGCAATGAATACCTGATGCAAAGCCCTGAAGGCGATACCCACTTCAGTGGTTATGCGCCGATCTTCAACGATCTGGATTACAAGAACAACGTCTACGTCTATAACGGTGCCTTTAACTGGGATAATCAGCAGGGCTTCTTTGGTAATCAAGGCATCAACCGGTTCATTGGCCGGGATCAAATGGATGAGCCTCATCATGTGGACCCAACCTGGGGCGTATCTGATGAAGACATGTTTGACAAATCTCTGGAAGAGTTAGACCGACTGGCCAGTAAAGACGAACCATTCTTTGCCATGCTGCAGTCGTTGTCTAATCACATGCCTTATTCCCTACCGGAAAAACTTTACATTGAGCCTGTCACTGATCAGGGTTCAAAAAACGAGCGTCTAACGGTAATGCGTTATTCGGATTGGGCTCTTGGCCAATTTTTTGAGTCGGCAAAGAAAACCTCCTGGTATAACGACACACTGTTCGTACTGCTGGGCGATCATGGCTTCAGTGTGGATGATATCCTCACGCCAATCGATATGTTACGCCATCAAATCCCCGTGTTAATGATTGCTCCGGGCTTGCAGGAAGCGGTAGGGGAAACGGTGTCGACCGTTATGTCTCAGGTCGATGTCGTGCCAACAGCGGCCAGCCTTTTTGGCAAGCCTTATGCTCAGCATTGCTGGGGACGAGATATTCTGTCTGTGGATAAAAACGACCATGGTTTTGCAATATTCAAACCTTCAGGCAGCAGCCCTGTGGTTGCCATGGTGAAAGGCGACAAGGTTCTGGTAAAACAGCCAGATATCGAGCCAGAGCTGTTCAGCTACAGTTTGGGGAAAAATCCGACCGCTACCCGAATTGAATCGTCGGAAACAGAAGCCACGCTGTATGAAGAGCTTTCTGCCTATCTGCAAACCGCATTGCGCAGTTTGAATAATCGTTCTGTTGGAGAAAAACCGGGGTTAGAAAAACTCTAACCTTCAACACAGCTGGAATCACTGAAACACATTGGTTCCGGCTGCTTTGCCCGCCTCCCATTTCCATTACCGCAATATGACGGTAAAATTCTGCTCCTTTATCGATTCCTGACGGACTGACATGGTTCTCGCTTTTGCTCTGTACAAATATTTCCCTTATGGCGGACTACAGCGGGATTTTCTGCGCATTGCCCTTGAATGCCAGAAAAAAGGTCATGAGATTCAGGTCTATACGACCCAATGGCAGGGAGAAAAGCCGGAAGGCTTCAGCATTCATTTTCTGAAGCCCAAAGGGTTCTCTAACCACCAGAAAATGTCAGATTTTGCCCAGCAGGTTCACCAGAAACTAAGCAGTTCCCCTGCTACTTTATTGGTCGGCTTTAATAAAATGCCCGGGCTGGATGTCTACTATGCAGCAGACACCTGTTATAAAGCCAAAACGGACAGCAAATCCTTTCTGTATAAAATGACGGCTCGATACAAAGCGTATTGTGCATTTGAAGCGTCCGTATTCGGCCAGAAAAGTCACACCGTTTCATTATTAATTTCCGCGTTACAGAAACCGGTCTTCCAGGATATTTACGCTACCAGCGACGACCGGATTCACCTTTTACCGCCGGGAATATCCAAAGACCGCTGCCGCTCGGAGAATGCTGACAATATACGCAGAGAGTTTCGTCAGTCCTTCAATTTGTCCGATGAGGATCACCTTGTGCTGATGGTTGGCTCGGGTTTCAAAACCAAAGGATTAGACAGAGCCATTAAAGCCATCGCATCATTACCAGAAGCGACAAGGGCTCGTACTCAGTTTTATATTATTGGTCAGGATAATCAAAAGCCATTCATCGCATTGGCTAAACGTCTTGGCGTTCTGGATAACGTTCGTTTCTTTGCTGGTCGAGATGATATTCCGCGCTTTCTTCTGGGTGCCGATTTGTTAATTCACCCGGCCTACAACGAGAACACCGGCACAGTGTTGCTGGAAGCTCTGGTATCAGGCCTTCCGGTATTAACGACAGATGTCTGTGGCTATGCCCATTACATTTTGGATGCTGAAGCAGGCCAGGTGATCCAATCGCCGTTCTCCCAAGACGCATTGAATAAGGCAACATTATCAATGCTGACCTCTGAGCAGAAACAACAGTGGTCCGACAATGCTGTGCGCTTCAGCAAGCAGGCCGACTTATACAGCATGCCGGAGCGGGCAGCCGACATCATTATCGCCGAGGCGTTCAAAACCGCCGGGGCCTCCACAGTTGAAGCGGATAAGAAACCGATTGAGGTCACGAACTAAGTGTTGTACCTGAGAGAAGATTTCCAAAAAGCCTGGGAAGGTCAAAACCCTCAGGATGTAGTAGAAACTATGGATGGCGAAGTCTACCGAGCCTTGGAAGCGCGTCGCACCTACCGCTTTGAACTGAATGGCAATGGATTCTTCGCCAAGGTGCATGGCGGTGTTGGCTGGATGGAAATTCTGGAAAACCTGCTCCACTTCAGAGCGCCCGTATTAGGCGCCCGCAATGAGTGGGAAGCGCTTGAGCGCCTGCACAGTCTGAATATTGATACCATGACGCCCGTCGCCTACGGTGAAACTGGCAGCAATCCAGCAACCCAAAGATCATTTCTCGTGACAGAAGAACTCGAAGGGATGATTACTCTGGAGGATTTCTGCAAACCCTGGAATAAAACGCCGCCTCCTTTTTTATTAAAGTTGGCCATGGTTAAAAAACTGGCCACTATCAGTAAAACGATTCACAACAACGGTTTAAATCATCGGGATTATTATCTCTGCCACTTTATGATGCCGGATGTCCTATCACCAGATCCTGACAACCTGACGTTTTACATGATCGACCTGCACCGGGCGCAGCTACGGACAGAAACACCTCTGCGCTGGCGGATTAAAGACCTGTCCGGACTTTATTATTCAGCCATGGACGTTGGTATTACCCGTAAAGATCTGTTCCGGTTTATCAAAATCTATACAGGTTTGCCTTTAAGAGAAGCATTAACTCAATACGAGTCCATGTGGCAAGCCATTGAGAAAAAAGCTCAGAAGCTTTATCAACGTATGGCTAGAAAGCTTCCATCGAATTCATGAATTTTTGAGTAAAGGCAATGACCACAGGGATTACCACTTACACCGTTGAGGCGCTCATCGCCTTAAAGGAAGCACCTGCCAACGGGTCATATCTGCAGATTCAAGACAAATCATTGCTTATTGAATCCGTGCTGCGCTTTTTACCGGGTAAACGCCTGGTCGCAAAAGCGATATTGGATAATCAAGTGGTGCTGGCCAAGTGCTTTCTTGGAGAATCTGCCAAACGCCATATGCAGCGTGAGCAGGATGGGCTGGAATCGTTTACTGCAGCAGGCATTGCCACGCCAGTCATTTATAACACGCTACAAACTCAGAACGGCTGCCTGCTGACAACTGAATTTCTGGATGCTTCGCAATCTCTTGATGATCTTTGGCAACAGGATTTAGCAGACGAACAACGACTGTCGCTTTTAAAGCAGGCCGTTAAAACACTCGCCACCTTACATAAGCACAATATTGTCCATAACGACCCTCATCTGGATAACTTTCTGATGAAAGATGGTGCGCTCTATCTGATTGATGGTGGCGGCACAAAAAAAGAAAGCCATCCGTTATCCACGGCAACAGCATTGGATAACCTGGGCTTTTTCCTGTCGGTACTGTTTCCAAGGTTCGACCACCTTTCTGTGCAGTGCCTGCCGGAATATCAGCAAATTTTCCCGCTTGGAAATATATCCGAAGAAGTTTTAGGTATGGCCATCAGCAAGCGACGAAAATGGCGTGAACGCTATCTGGAGAAGATATTCAGAACCTGCACGGACTTTGTCGCTGAATCCAAGTTTAATAAGTTTCAGGTGATTAACAGAACGGAAATCAGACCTGCTCTTACAGAGTTTATGGCTGATCCGGAACCACTCATCAACGCCGGAAAAGTGCTCAAGCGTGGCAGCACGAATACCGTGTCCATTGTGACACTGAGCGATCAGACCCAGGTCTTTGTAAAGCGCTACAAAAGCACCAAAGGTTTGCTGCACTGGTTTCTCCGTGGTTTCAGGCAATCCCGCGCCAGAAATGGCTGGTACACTGCCCACTACCTGCTGCGCTTGCTGGGTATCGACACGCCAAAGCCTATTGCTTTAATGGAGTATAAAGTCGGGCCTTTTGTCACCTGCAGTTATCTGGTGACAGCGTTCGTTGAAGCGGAAGATGCGTTGCATTACTTCAATGAGCTGAAAACCATCACGCCTGAAGCAACAACCCGGTCGAAGTTATTAAAAGACACGTTGAAGGTGTTGAAGGATGCACTGTTTTTCCACGGTGATATGAAAGCCACCAACTTTTTGTTTGCCTATGGCCATCCACTGGTGATCGATCTGGATCAGGCCATGATACTCAGCCCCGGGAATACGGCGGAAAAACTGCTTAAAAAAGATGAAGCCCGCTTTGCCAGAAATTGGCCAGCAGGCTCCATTGCTGAGCAGCTGTTTTCGAAATACTAAGATTTAACGTCGGTACTTTCAAAGATTTTATCTGCGGAAGCAGCGACAAAGCCCTGATAGAGTTGTCCATCAGGCATCGGGTAACGCATGGCGAATTCGTAGAAACAGCCGGGAATGGTCAGTTCGCCATCGTTAAAGCTGACATTTACTTCTTTCGCCATGGTCGATGATTGCTCCAGAAACACCTCCGGTGAGCCTTTCACCAATCCACCGCTGGTGTTCAGTTCATAACCGTTATCCAGCAATAACTGATTAACGCCGTTGATGTCTGCCGGTGCCTTCAGGTGGTTTATCGAAACGGTGAAATGGTTAGCTCGAAAGCCATGGGCGGCTAACCATGAAGCGTATTCACTTTCTGCGGCCAGTGTCTTGTATTGTTCCAGAGTCACTGTCCACGGACGGCCAGAGCAACAGAAACTTTGCTGATTCACACTCTCTTCGTTCACCTGATCAACAAGGCTATTAATGATCGTCTGACAATCTTCAGGCAGCTCTTCCACTTTAAGCTCACTGATAAACACTTTAGGCAGGGTATCATCGGGGTGCTTGTAGTATCTGGCAAACAGCTTTTTAGCCGGAAAATGATACTCATCCATGGGCTGATAACCGGCATCAACAAATGGCTGCGCCACTTTTTCCAAAGAGAGTTTTTTCAGGTTAAAAGTTCTCAAGGCAATATGGTCATTAATCACATTGCCTTGATTTAACTTATCGAAGAGCTGATGGATGGGTTGGGCATCCGGAGTCAGTGTCAAATAATCCTGCCACATGGCATCAAGCAATTCATGAATTGTGAGCTTCATTGTTACGCGCCTCTCAGCCACTCCAGTTGATCACCGTTAGCTTGCCGGTATGCCAGCGTCAGTAATAAAGCTGCACTGAGTTTCGCTCGCGGAACCAGGCTATTTACTTTCAAATACTCTTGTTCGCTGTGAATCGCCCCACCCTGAACACCCAGAGTATCGATATTTGGAATGCCTGCGGATGCGAGATTGTTGCCATCACAACAACCGCCGGTGGGTTTCACATCGATGCTCAAACCAAGCTCAGCGCCGAGGTTTTGCGCTAATGCCAATAGCTTTTCATTGGCAGGGCTCAATAATTTTGGCTTGCGGGTAAAGCCGCCGTGTAGCTCCAGATGAATTCCATCGCGGGTGTTTATTCCATCGATAATGTCATTCAGTTTATCCAAACACCATTGTTCATCATCCGGGTGCTCCAAACGGATATTGAATTTGTGCACACATTTATCCGGCACAACATTGGTTGGGCCACCGCCATGAATAAAGCCTGGATTAAAAGTAATACCCGTCCGCTGTCCATTAAGATCGTCCATGGCAGAAACAAAGTCACATAAAGCTCTGATGGCATTACGACCAAGGTGATGCTCACGACCGGCATGGGCAGCCTTACCATGACTGACAACCGAAAAGTTCCCACTGCCTTTGCGTTGCCCGGCCAGACTCCCATCTGGAAAACTGGGTTCAAAAATCATCCCCAGATGCACACGCTTTGCCGATTCCGCAATCAAAGGCGCAGAGCCGGGAGAACCAATCTCTTCATCAGGATTGAACAGGATTTCCCAGCCAATATGTTCAGCCCAAGGGCTTTGCTCAAGTATTTCCAATGCCTTGAGCATCACCAGAATGCCACCTTTAAGATCGGTAACACCCGGCCCATTAACAGTTTCATCATCCAGCCACTTCACCTTTTGGAACGGGCTGTCTTTTGGAAAAACTGTATCCATATGCCCACAAAGAAAAACCTGCAAAGGGGCTTCCGGGCGTTTACGAATTCGAAGCGCATCGCCTAACGGGTTATGAACAATATCGCCCTGATCATTCACCACTTCCCAAGGGGCAACAGGTATACGTTCATGGTCAGAAGATAGGTTAGCAGTGAGTTTGAGCAGGCTTTCCAGTACCTGATTAACACCATCACGGTTCAGGGTACCTGAGTTGATTTCTGCCAGTTCAATGGTGCGGGAAAGCATGTCATCCTGCTGATCATTTAACAAATCAAGCAGGGAACGTATTTCGGAAGGGAGTGTATCAATAACAGTGTCGTTTATATGTTGCATCCAGAACGTCTCATCGTGTTTATACACCCCCCGCTCAGCTAACGGGGGTATGAGTTAGCGAGAGTTCACTCAGGCTGAAGTCACTTTGGCAACTGCCCTTTCCAGTCTTGCCATACCTTCATCAATATCTTCATCCGGAATAATGAGTGATGGTGCAAAACGCAATACATTAGGTCCAGCCACCAGCAACATAGTGCCTTCCTGAGCCGCAGCAGCCAGAAAATCTTTACCACGACCATGGTAATCTTCCACCAGCTCCGCACCGATCAACAGACCTTTGCCACGAACTTCTTTGAAAATGCCGTACTTTTCCTGAATCGCATCAAGGTGCTTGCGGAAACGAGCATGCTTCTTGCCGACATTGTCGAGCACTTCTGGGGTATTGATTGCTTTGATGACTTCCAGAGCCACAGCACAAGCCAGTGGGTTACCGCCGTAAGTGCTGCCGTGAGTACCAAAACCAAAACTTTTGGCTACTTTATCAGTGGCCAGCATCGCACCAATTGGGAAACCACCGCCCATAGACTTGGCACTGGTAAGAATGTCCGGTGTGACGCCATAGTCCATATACGCATACAATTTGCCGGTTCTACCCATGCCCGATTGAACTTCATCCAGCACTAACAGTGCATCATGTTGATCACACAGTTCACGGATACCTTTGATAAAATCAGCATCCGCTGGTAATACGCCACCTTCACCCTGAATAGGCTCAAGTACAACAGCACAAGTGCGTTCAGACATCACCGATTTCAGCGCATCCAGATCGTTATAAGTGGTGTGAACAACACCGCCAGGAACTGGCTCAAAACCCTCACGATATTTCTTCTGTCCACCAACGGTTACGGTAAAGAGGGTTCTGCCATGGAAGGACTGGGTAAAAGAAACGATTTCATTTTTCTCTGGACCAAAATTATCAAATGCGTACTTTCTGGCGAGCTTGAATGCCGCTTCATTGGCTTCTGCTCCAGAGTTACAGAAGAAAACCTTGTCTGCGAAGGTGTTATCGATCAACTGTTGCGCCAACGCTAACGCAGGTTCATTGGTATAGATGTTGCTGAGATGCCAAAGCTCTTCACTCTGCTTTTGCAGAGCCGAAATCAATACCGGATGACAATGACCAAGGGCATTGACCGCAATGCCGCCGGCAAAATCGATATACTCTTTTCCTTCCTGGTCCCACACTCGTGATCCCTTGCCTCGAACAGGCACCATGGACTGTGGCACATAATTGGGAACCATTACCTGATCGAAGGTTGAGCGACTAACGGGATGCTCTGACATACTTTTACCTCTTGGTCAGTTGTTCTTATCAATTGTTGTTGCATTTTACACAAGCCTGAGAAACTTGTACGCAGTTTTAACAAACCTTCACAGATAATTCATACGGGTACCTGACGAGCCTTCAATTGCTCTCGAAGCGCGGTAAGAATTTGTGTGCGTCCGTTCACCCCGATCAATCGACCTTCTTCCACCACCGGGTAAATCTTGGGCTTATTATTTTGCATGGATTCGGCCAGAGTGATGATACTCTCCGATGGACTTGCAGTAAGCACTTCCTTACGCATTACATCACTGGCCAGAACATCAAAATCACAATGATAACTACTGCCCAACAGTTTCTGAATACAGTCTTGCTCTGATAGAAAACCGATCAGTTTTTTATGTTCATCAACGACCGGGAGGCCGGTCAGATGGTGCCGACAAAGCAATTCTGTTGCTTCACTGAGGGGAGTATGTCCATAGATAACCGGGGGGTCGTAAAGCAGATAATCACGAACCTGAATATGCGCATTCATAGCCGCCTCCTTTTCCCTTCAAAGCATTGCTGAACCATAGCGAAGGTTGTCTTTCAGTCTAGCTGAAGCTTTACGCCTCAGCATAGTGAAGTGCGGGAAGCCTGTGATGTTTAATTCAATTTCTTAACGGCAAGCTCTGCCTGCTTAAGTTCCTTTTCAATCGCTTCATGGAGTAATCCGAACTCACTATCGTAACGCAGCAGCTTGTCGGTAAACTCTGGAATCAACTCCGTAATAGGCACTTCCGTATTGTCCGGTAAGCTTTCCGGAAGTATTCGAGTGAGATTAATCCAGTGCATTTCCGTTTGCCGAAAAAACGACAACAGTCGATCATATTCGACCGCAGGGTTAAACATGTCCGGCTTTCTGCCAGCACGGGAAAGCGCAAGAAGGTCAAAGATCTGTTGTAATTTGGCATCGTGCACGGCCAACGCGGTATTCACATGTCTCAAGTCATTGGCATAACCACTGGCTGCGGTCTTGCTGACCGGGGCAACCGGTGCCGCTTGTACTTCTCGCACATTATCGATAATGGCGATATCCGCCTGCTTGCCAAATGCCATATCCGGGCGATTCAGGTGCGTGGCCGCTAGATTGACCAGATGGTTTTCAACTTTATTAAAATCGACCTCCATCATTTTCATTAGCTTTTCCAGCTTTTCATTCACACCCAATTCATTATTGCTATCTGTCTTCACTTCAGCAGAAACACCAAACTCTGGATCCTTCAGAGCCTCAGGCTGGTAAGAGCGCTCATTCATAGTCTCTTGTACCGACGAGGTCATAGCATTATCTCCTTTATTGCTATTCCTTTATTGCTAACTATTTAAGCCTAGTCGAAAAGCGATAGCCTCTTTCTATCGGTCAGGATTAGCAAAATCTATTTGCAAATGAGATTCATTCTCATATAATTAAGTCATCAACGATTCAGACCTCGGAGTTCACCGTGATCAAGACTATTTCCTTTGCTGTAATACATTTTTTTGTTGCTTTTTCAGTAGGTTATATAATGACCGGCGACATCGTGATTGGCGGCGCGCTCGCCTTGGTAGAACCTGCAGTCAACACTGTTGCCTTTTACTTCCATGAAAAGGTGTGGAACCGCATAAAAAAGACTGAACCAAAGCATAACAAGACCTTGGTCGCAGCATAGGTCATAGCCCAAACTTTCAAACGTTTAAACCGTTGCCATGGCGCCTTTATCCAGGCCTTCGTAAGCGAACACTTTGATCTGCCGATCTGGTTTCTGTTCCGCCAAACGACGAACAATATATTGTGCCAGCAGTTCAACCGTTGAATCTGTATCGATCAAATAGCACTGTGTGACTGGCAGGCTGAGCTCAAAGTAGCCCTGGTTCGCCTGATAACCAAACCGGTAGTACTCTGTGCCATCCACCCGGAACGTTTCCAGCAGATCTTCCCGGGTTCCAATATAGATATCCCGCCACTGAGCCGCCCACCAGGCTTCCAGCGCCTGATCTCGATGCTCATCCACATAAACCTGTATCTGCGAACGATGCCCATGGGCAATTCGCTGACAATCACCATCGTGCTTTTTCAAGCCATGACTGTAGTGATAATAAGCACCGCCAATATCTTCCGGGTATAAATTCAAATCTACTTTCTGAACATTCTCTGGCAACTCTGATAGCACAGCGGCTTCAAGGAAAGGTGTTAATAATTCAGGGGTAATGCTCTCACTGTCCACCAGTAGTAGGGCCTGAGCGGGCGCAACACAGGAAACCAAACCACTTTGCGCTGAAAACTGAACGGTGAGCTGATTTCCTTCATGGCTGACAGACGTCATTTCTGACTTGCAAGGCACCAGTAATCGGTGATCCGCCATGATATCCAGCATCGCTTTGATCTGTTTTTTCACATGACCAAAATCAAACACCATGCCCTGCTCATCAAGATCTCCCCACAGAGTTACATCGACAATCCATGTTTCACCAACCACACCCCGCTCTGGACAGAGATAGCTGAAATCAAGGGTCGTGAGCTTATTGACGAACAATGCCTGCATAGTACTTCCGGGCTTTTAAGTGATTTGTTAATAGAAATTAAAAGCCCCGTTATTTTGGAAGCTAATAGTGAAATTATCCACATCCAGTATCTATTTATTACATTTATACGCATTCATACCTACGCAAAGCTTTTATTATGCTTGCCAGCACCGGTGCCAGACGATTATCTTCTGCACCCTGAAGAGAATCAACTTTATGGGCCAGTCTTTATGGGCCAGACAGTGGACCAGGAACCCTCCACCAAGGAGCCAGCCTTGAGCAGCCAGATCACACCGGAAGAACTGAGTTTTGATGCCAATCATATCTGGCACCCTTATAGCACCACGGTTAATCGGGTGGATATGTTCCCAGTGACCGGGGCTGACGGTGTTTATCTTCATCTGAACGATGGTCGCCGGGTGATTGATGGCATGTCTTCCTGGTGGTGCATGGTGCATGGCTACAACCATCCTGAAATGAATCTGGCACTGAAGCAGCAGATCGATGAGTTTTCCCACGTTATGTTTGGCGGGCTGACCCATAAACCCGCTATCGATCTGGCCAAAAAGCTGGTAGCGATGACGCCAGAGCCGATTCAAACGGTTTTCTTTGCCGACTCCGGATCCGTCGCGGTGGAAGTGGCTATCAAGATGGCTATGCAGTATTGGATCGCCCAAGACCGCCCTGAAAAGAACAAAATGCTTACCGTACGTGGTGGTTATTACGGCGACACCACCGGTGGTATGTCTATCTGTGATCCCGACGGAGGCATGCATCACTGGTTTACCGGGATTCTTCCTCAGCACTATTTTGTCCCAAGGCCTGGCTGTGGTTTTCATGAACCCTGTGAAGACAGCCATCTGGCAGAAATTCGTCAGTTTCTGGATCTCCAAAGCCACCAGCTTGCTGGCATCATTATTGAACCCATTGTGCAAGGCGCCGGCGGCATGCATTTCTATTCGCCAGATTACCTGGTACGCCTGCGTCAGCTATGCGATGAATATGACATTCTGTTGATCCACGATGAAATTGCCACCGGTTTTGGTCGTACCGGTAAACTCTTTGCCTGTGAACATGCCAATATTGTTCCTGACATTATGTGTGTTGGCAAAGCGCTGACCGGTGGTTACATGACCATGGCCGCCACGCTTTGCACAGAACAAGTTAGCAAAACCATTTCAGAACATGGACCTTTCATGCACGGCCCTACTTTTATGGCCAACCCTCTGGCCTGCGCTGCAGGTAACGCCAGTCTCGAAATACTCTCTCGAGGAGAGTGGCAACCTCAGCTGGCCATGATCGAAACAGTCCTCAAAAATGAGCTAATGCCCTGTGCCGAAATGGCCTCAGTTTCTGAAGTCCGGGTGCTCGGCGGTATTGGTGTGGTGGAATTAAAAGAGCCGGTGGTGATGGCTGAAATACAACCTTTGTTTGTGGAAGAAGGCGTCTGGGTGCGCCCATTTGGCAAACTGGTTTATGTGATGCCCCCTTATGTCATCACCCCTGAAGAACTGAAAACTCTTTGCAATAGTATTTGCAGAGTCCTTCATCGTGTTGGCAGATGATTTAAAATGACGCTATTTTTCAGTTTCACAACAATTTATTAAGTCGTTTAAAGGAGTACAAACAATGGGTGCAGGTCTTCCAAAAACCCCGGAGCAGTTCCATAAAATCCCCCACGCCCGTGTTGCCATTATTGGCAGTAGCTGGCACAGCGACTGTGTTGACGCCATGATCAACCGAGCTGAGAAAGAATTGTTGGCGCTTGACGTCAAATCCGAGAACATCTCTGTACACAAAGTACCGGGTTCTCTTGAGTTGCCACTGGCTGCAAGGTTGCTGTTTGAAAAAGATCCAGAGCTGGATGCAGTGCTAGCCTTTGGTGTGGTTCTGGAAGGCATTACCAGCCACGATGAAAGTGTGCTTCACGCCGTTGTTAACGGCTTCCAGAATGTCACTGAGCGTTTTGGCAAACCGGTGATTAACGAAGTTATTGGTGTCACCAGTATCGAAGATGCCCACAAACGTTCTGGCGATAACCATATGAATAAAGGCGTTGAAGCCGTCTATGCTACATCAGAACTGTTGAACTGGATTCACCAGCTCTGAAAATGATGTGAGTTGTCAGTAGAGGCTACAAAGATTCCTGAGTAGCCTCTTTATTGGCCACCATACCGCTCTTTTCTACAATATCTTCTACAAGCCCTTCCTGTAACTCTTTATTCACCATGACGGTGACACAAGCATCAGACCAAACGTTCACAGCGCTCTCGAACATATCAATCAGAGCATAAAAAGGCAGAATGATCACCAGTAGCTGCAGAGGTACCCCCATCGCGGCCAGAAAAGCACTGGACATCATATAACAGCCCATGGGTACACCAGCATTGCCAATGGCTGCGACGGTGGCAATACCAATCCACACCACCATCTCAAAAGTTGAAAACGCCACACCACTACTTTGAGCCACAAACAGTACCGTAATCAAAATAAACGCAGCACAGGCATTCATATTAATCGTGGTACAAATCGGCAGACTAAAACGGGCAACGTTGCTTTGAACGCCCAACTTCTCCGCACACTCCACAGAACTGGGCAAAGCCGCCACCGATGATTTACCAAAGAATGCAATGGTCAATGCAGGCCACATCACTCGAGCGGTTTGCCATGGGGAAAACCCTTTACTTTTGAGAAACACAGGCAAAACAATGCCCGCCTGAATCACGTTGGCAGCTAAAATACAGGCCAGATATAAAGCCAACTCAGTTAATACTTCTTGCCCATGAAGATCTTGAACAAACTGGTTGACGAAAGACCACACGGCTAAAGGCATCAACTTGAGCACAAATGACGTCATTTTCATCACAGCGGCGAACATGCTGTTATAAAAAGTATTCAAGTTTGAGCGATGCTTCGGCTCCAAACAAATCACCGAAAAACTGAACAACAGCGCTAAAAACAACACGCTCATTACGTTGTGCGTTTGAAACGGTTCAATGAAACTGGAAGGAATTACTTTATCAAAATGCGTCCATAAATTAACGCTTGTCTCTTGCACAAATTGATCCGCTTGCCCTGACAGTGAGTGCCCCAGTGGATCAATCAACAGATACAACCCAAGAGCAATGGTGGCAGCGATAATCGTCGTCGCTAGTGTGTATTTAAGGACACTGCCTCCCATTTTTTTCACCGTAGAAAGATCACCGACCCCAGACAGCGTAGAAACCAGTGAAAAGAAAATAACCGGCAGACTTATTAATTTCAGCATTCGGATAAAGAGGTCAGAAACAATCTGGCTGGCCTGATAAAACTCTGGTAAATGAAGCCAGCCTGTGAAAATCCCCAATAGGCCGGCAAAAATCAGAACGCTATTTCCCGTAAAAAGCGAGCCATTAAGAAACAAGAAAGTCCGACCGGACCGACAAGGGTTTTTCTGCATTTGTGGTCAACACCCATTAATTAAACAGACCTTACAAGATAGACAGAGTCCACATAACGCCTTATCTTATTTTGGTATTAGCTTGGGCTGTTCAGGCATGAAGACAAATTTTCATTTTATCCGGGCAGGAACTTTTGGGACAAAAGCCCATCTTAATATCTACTAGACTTCTCCCGCCAATGGCATGTGCGTGTGCGGCTTCACCATTATAAAACGCCTAAGTGTTGCCCTCTGAATGACTCAGGAGCAGTAAAATGCTGAAAAACATATATTTTTCCTTTATCGGGTCTGAAAATGACGGTCAGTGCGTACCATTGCACAAGGTATCAAGACGCTTCTTCATTCAAGAGCTCTTGCTGTCAGAAGAGGCCGAAGAAAGCGAAGAGTATCTTGAGGAATGGTTTTTCCCTTACCCAGAGCATCGAGCCTTACTCGTAGACTCTTCCGATGCCACAACCGTTAGCAAGCTCACTTCTGTCAGATTGAAGGCAGCCGTTGGTATTCACTGTAGTCGCAAGCGCGCTTATAGTTTATCCATCTCGGGTGTTGGTAAACACAGACCTTCAAAAATAGCTCGTTGGAATAGCTCAGAAAAAAACAGCCAGGAGTCTCGTAACAAAACGTCAATAGCTCCTAAAGACTCCAGCAAGAAATAAGATTAGAATCACCGCAGAACTGACAAACCACTGCGAAGATTCGATGACAGACCAGACAACCTTTATTCGGCAGACATTCCCGGTTGGTCCGCTGCAATGTAACTGCACAATTATCGGTGACCCGGTCACCAAAAGGGCTTTTGTTGTAGATCCCGGCGGAGATCCGGACATCATCCTTGCCAAACTTGAAGCCCTTGAGCTGAAGGTTGTGGCCATTATTCATACCCATGCACACCTTGACCACTTTCTGGCCAGCGGCGATATCAAGAAAAAAACCGGTGCGCCTATTTACCTCCATGAAGGCGATAAATTTCTCTGGGATAACCTGGAAATGCAGTGCCGCATGTTTGGCGTTCCCTATCGTCCGGTGCCAGATCCCGACTATTGGCTGAAAGACGATGAAGCCCTACCCTGCTGTGAAGGCGTCGCCATGCATACGCCCGGCCATACGCCCGGTTCCATGTGTTTCTGGTTTGAAGAACCCAAGCTATTGATTGCTGGCGATACCTTGTTCCGTCGATCCATTGGCCGGACCGATCTGTGGGGCGGGGATTACAAAACCATTGAAAAATCCATCAAACAACGTCTCTACACTCTGGATGAAGAAGCCGTTGTGGTAACGGGTCACGGTCCGGACACAACAATTGGTGAAGAAATCCGGGAAAATAGTATTATCCGCGGTTAAATTCTGATGAAGGAAATATCCATGCAATTAAACAAGATGGTTGCCACTGCAATCCTGATGGTAAGTGCACTACTGGCAGGCTGTCAGACAACTAACCCATACACTGGTGAACAGCAAACCAATAAGTCCACGAAGTATGGTCTTGGTGGTGTATTGGCCGGCGCTGCTCTGGGCGCTCTTGCCGATGGTAAAGACGGCGCTCTTAAAGGAGCCGTACTGGGTGGTGCTGCAGGTGCAGGCTACGGCTATTACCTTGATAAGCAGGAAGCCGTGCTACGTTCAGAACTTCAGGGAACGGGTGTTCAAGTCTATCGTCAGGGTGATCAGCTAAGCCTGATCATGCCTTCCAACATCACCTTTGATTCCAGCCGTTCCGCGATCAAATCGGCTTTCTATCCAGTGCTCGGTTCCGTTGCCAAAGTATTCAAAGAGTATGACCGTAACCTGATCGAGATCGTTGGCTACACCGACAGCACCGGTGGCGATAAGATCAACCTGCCACTGTCTCAGCAGCGCGCTGAAAGCGTTGCAGATTACCTTGTATTCCAAGGCGTGCCAGCGACTCGCATCAGCGCATTCGGCCAGGGTTCTGCCGACCCGATTGCCAGCAACAGCACATCGGCTGGTCGTGCACAAAATCGTCGTGTAGAGATCAACCTGCTACCTGCTCCACAGCGCTAAACATAAGTACCCAACCATATGAAATCATATTTTCTGACTTGTTGATCAGACCCTCTAACTGCGTTGCAACTCTGGTCACATAGCTCGCTATGCTCCCGCCGTTGCGCCTTGCAGAGAACCTGATCAACAAGCCAGAAATATTCGATTCCATATGGCCGGGTACTTAGCAAGAAAGGCGGATCACCCGCCTTTCTAACTTTCCCTCCTCCACCTGCCAATCATTCACCACCAAAACCCAATCGATCCACCAATAAATAAGCGTAAATAAAAAAAGATGGAACCAATCATCAAAGACTAGAGTCTCATAAGAAAAAGGACTTTCTTGATGCAGCTTCCTACTGTCTTTTTAATGCTATTTATTGCGGTCTTAAGCCACCGCGGCGCAACCCACTACGATGAAGCCTATAACCATGACTATGGCCCAGCGGCCAATCATCCCAACTGGATGGCACGGGTAGACGGCAACAAACGAATCAGTGAGCTCTCCCTGCCCGGCACCCACGACTCCATGTCTGTCAATGGTGGCGATATTGCCCAGAATCAGACCATGAATCTGTTAGAGCAGTTGTACTCAGGTGTTCGAGTATTTGATATAAGAGCCCGACATATCGACAACCAATTTCGAATGCACCATGGTATTGTGCCGCAAAATACCTGGTTTGGAGAGGATGTGCTGCGAGTCATCAACTTCTTTCTGGAAGCCTTCCCCAGTGAAACCGTCTTATTTCGCCTTAAACCTGAATATTCAGAAACGAACAACACCCGCAGTTTTACCGATACGTTAAACGCTTATTTGGAAATTTACGGCAGTAAACGATGGATACCTACGTCCCAAAACCCAACATTGGACGAAGTACGCGGTAAGTTCATTATTCTTCAAGACTTCACCGGACAGACACCAAATCGCCAGCCCTACGGTATTTTCTATCTAACATTGGACATTCAGGATCAATACAAGATGGGCACTAACTGGAATCTTCATAGCAAATGGACTGCCATAAAAGAGCATATCAACCGCGCCAGAGTATTCCATCAGCAACGTATTTTTATGAACTATCTGACAGGGTCTTATGGTTCATTCCCGTATTTCGTTGTCAGTGGGCACAGCTCTCACGGCACTTCAGCTCCGCGCCTATCCACGGGTTTAACAACACCCGGCTGGTGGTATGTTTACCCTGATTTCCCCAGAACGTCATGCTTTATTGGTATTTGCACCATTGCTTTTGAAGGCACCAATACCCTGACAGCAAATTACATCATCTACCCAGACAATACACCTGTTGGGATCATTATGACTGACTTCCCAGGTAAACGACTGATCGAGAACATCATTCGATTAAATGGAGTAAATCCTTAGTTATTTATCACTTATAAAAAACCCGACATCCGTCGGGTTTTTACCACAGCGATCAAACTTAGAAGTTGTATTTAACGGTGTAAATCATTGCGTTGTTATTGCCAGCCAAACCCAGTTTGTTGCTGGCATAACGATATTGAACGCCAGCGCTCACCTGAGTGATCGGGTGCCACCAAAGAGCAACCGCACCATTAACACCAGTTGTACCATTAGAGTCTTTGTATTCATCAGCGCGGAGCATTTCAATCTCGGTCCAGTTGGTCACAGACATCTTCTGTCCCGCAGCGGAAAAGCCATAACCGGCTACCCAGCCAGCCATGATGCCATTAGAGCCATTGTAGCCAGTTTCAATATCTGCATAATGAGCACCAACCCATGGTTTAATCCACAGTCCAGAATCATTAGCGTAACGGTAACCCAAACCTACAACCGTATTAGTCTCGACAAATGCCTTTGAATTAGTGTGATAGACCTGAGAATAAACGGTGAAATTTGAGTCACCCAGATAATAATGCATCGTACCCTTGGTAGCTACGCGCTTCTCTTTACCATCTTCATTTTCACGATCATTGAATGGGTTTTCCAGATCGTAGAATCCATACACTTCGCCCCAGTTGAAGCCAGCGCCCCCTTCAACTTCCAGGAAAACAAAATCTTCTTTAAAGCCATCGTTACGTTGCTCCGTCCCTTTGGACCAATCCAATTGGTTCACGCTGACGTTTGCAAAACTCCACTGAACATCGGTCCATGATGAAGCTTCAGAAGCCATAGCATTAAAAGAACAGGCTGTAATTGCAGCAACGGAAGCAATTTGAGTCCGTAATTTCATCGTTTTTCCTTTCAGGATTATTGTATGTTCGTGCATATTTTTTGCACGCCGAGCAATGTATAGTTTTTATACGATCAAAGGTATTCGCGATTTGCGAAGTGCTATATGTGCAAATACTGAACTATGGTAACAAAATGTATCAGACCGATTTACCTGATATTTTCTGAATCAAAGCGAATATTGCTATGAAAGTTGCATAAACAAAAAATATAAAACCTAGGGCTCAAAACCTTCGAAATACCTATTTTGTGGATGCGAAAGGAGGCAAACCCTGAGATCACCTCAGGGTTCTTTTTCTTAGTAACACGGTTATTTGAGATCAGGTAAGAAAAATGCTTTTTGGGGCAATAGTCTTAGTAGAGAGAACCAAATAATTCCAGCTGCGTCATATAGAGACGAGTATCCAATTCCAGCTGTTGATAGTGTGGCTCCATATGGCAGCATAATTGGTAAAACGATTTATTGTGCTCTGCCTCTTTTAAGTGACTTAGTTCGTGCACAACAATCATTCTTAAAAAATCTTCCGGCGCATTTTGAAACAATGTGCCGATGCGAATTTCTTTACGAACCTTCAGCTTGCCACCATGGGCCATCGTGCGGGAAACATTGATGCCCAGCGCCTGATACGTCTGGCTGAGCTTGCCATCAAACAGCACTTTGTTGAGTGGTGCTGACTTACGAAGATATTGGTTTTTAAGCGTCATCGTATATTCATAGAGCGCTTTATTATTCCTTACTCCATGAGGCTCAGGGTATTTTCCTAACAACCATTCACCCAAACGCTCTTCTGAGATCAGGCGCTGAACCTGCTCAATAATAGGTTGAGGGTAGTGGAGTATATATTTCAGCATGTCACGTTACAGTTATTTAAACATTGAAAGGCCAATCCTCTTGGCTCAATGACGCTAAATCGTGCTTAGGAACTGTCACGAAATAACTTACACATTTAGCCAGAACCGTTATCCGTTTACCGTTATCCGTAAAGCCTTGTTGCTTGCGCTTTCACGGATAACGGCAAATGGAAAGCACTTCTCTGGGCAGTAAAGTTATTCAGAGACAGTTCCTTAATGATGCTGCACCGGCAGGTATTTGGTTAAAAAATCCATCACATGGGGCACGTATTTTTCTGTATCAAACACGGGCGCGCTGTGCCCAACACCTTCTTCGATAAACAGTTGATTCGCGATGCCATATTCATCAAGCCTGGCTTTCAGAATCTCACTTTGGGATAAAGGCACGCGTTTATCCACCGTTCCATGAAGTTGAATGTACGGAGGTGTATTTTCATTAATATACGTCGTGGTTGACGCTTGCCTGGCGACCTCCGGGATATGACTGGGGATATCCCCTAAAAAGCGAGACACTGACGATTTCTTACTGGTTTTCTTACCGCTTTTACTCCCCAGCGCCAGCAGATCCGTCGGCCCAAAAAAGCTGACAACCCCTAAGACCTGGTACTTGGGTGGCTCATAAAAGTTGACCTTGCTGTAGGCTGAGTTGGTCGCACCAATAAAACCTGCCAAGTGACCACCAGCCGAACGCCCCATCATCACTAACTCGTCGGCATTGATGTTTAACCGGTCAGCATGCTCATTCAGATAATTAAGCGCATCATTGATATCTTGAACCGGCGCCGGAAAATCTACCTCACCACTGAGTCGATAATCCACCGACGCCAAAGCGTAGCCTGCTTTCAATACGGACTGGAGCAACAATGGGTTCTTCTCAGGAATCGCATCTTTGCTTCCGCGCTTCCAGGCACCGCCATGAACCCAGACAAGCAGCGGAAATTTAGCCTCCGCGTTTGTGGTGGGTGTATAGAGATCTAATTTAATCTCTTTTTCTCCCACCGCCTTAAACACGATGTTTTTCTCGACCTTAAAATCCCCTGCCATGGTGGCGAATGAAAACAATAAAAGGGAGGTCATTAACGCTTTAATCTTCAAATTCATTTCTCTATCTTAAACCTTAAGCACCCAACCATATATAAAGTCATATGCTCGGGTGCTTACGCCTGATTAAAACGTCGCTTCAGCAGCTAACCAGTAACGGCGGCCATCTTCCACATAACCAAACTCTTCTTCGGTCGTCTGCTTATCAAACAGGTTGTAGACACCAGCCATTAATTTCGTGCTTTTTGTCACTTGCCAGTTGGCACCGAAATCGACATAGGTAACAGAAGGCGACAGAGTTCGTGTACTACTGCTGGAAATATTGTCTTTTTCTTCACTTTGGTAGTTTATACGCAACCATGAATTGACGTCGTCTTTCACCGCCCAGTCACCATTGAGAGACACAACATGTTCAGGTGCCTGCACAACGGGCAAGCCATCATCTGCATCGCTGGTATTTTTCTTACTGCGTGTGTAAGTGTAGGTGGCGCCCACATTAATCTGCGCGGTCACTTTTTTTACCACCGATGCTTCGGTGCCGTAGCTCGTGGCATCATCAATGTTGACATACGTTCGGTCGCAGCTTCTGCTTAAGCAGGTCGGGTCCAGATTGACACTTTCAATCTTGTCTTTGAAGTCACTATGGAACACCGTGATATTGGCGGACAAATCACGACCATTGGCAAAATACAGCCCAAGTTCTTTATTCACTGATGTTTCTGGTGTTAAGTCGGAATTACCGTACACCTCACACCAGCCTCCACAGCTTTCCTGAATCCAGTCACTGTCCATTTCAGTCAAACTTGGGGCGCGATAACCTGTCGAAACGCCCCCTTTCAGCGTCCAATCCTGATGCATTGACCACACACCGTACACTCGTGGGCTCCAATGACCGTCAAAGGTATCGTTCTGGTCATAACGTGCACCTAACGTTAAGGCAAACGTATCGGTGAGATACCACTCGTCTTCAGCAAACAGTGCCCACTGATCATTTTTTGAAGACAGCCCTTGCTTCTTATCATCTAACGCTTTTTGCTCAAATGATGCACCCACCGTCAGATGGTGTTCATCAAAGAAGATGCCCCATTGGGTATTGAAAAGATCATTCACCACTTCCTTGTCAGCGCCTTTATTCTCAACAGTTTCACGGCTTACATAGGAGGAACCCGTTCCCCAGTCGTAATTGCCTGAATGGGAAAGACCAATGGAGTGACGATTATACTGACGCTCCGCCACTTGAGAGTTTCGTATTACCGATTTGCCCAACGTGGTGACACGCTCTTGATCATGCTGGGTAAACTCTAATGAAAAGGTGTCTGTCTTTGTGGGGGTCAGATACACAGACCCGCGATAACTGTCCAACGTCTTTCCTGCGTAACCGCCTTCAATATCGTCTTCCGCTCTTTCTTGATACAAGCCTGAAAACGATGCACTCAACAGACCGTCCACCAGCGGACCCGCTAAATATAACTGGCCTTGATAACCATTACCTGAATCGGAGTTTTCCTGCAGCGTGGTTTCAACGCGCAGGCTGCCCTGCCATTGCTGATAGTCTTTGCGTGTGATGATGTTGATCACCCCGCCTAACGCATCAGAGCCGTATAGCGTAGACATTGGTCCGCGAACCACTTCGATTCGCTCGATGGCGTTCAATGGTGGCAACCAATCTTGCTCAGTAAACGTACTGCCATTGGTTTCAGTTTCTCGTCCTGACTGCTTACGGCCATCCACTAAAATGGCGGTATACTCTGCCGGCATACCCCGAATAGAAATATCCGTCCCATCACCACCACCGGTCACGGTCACACCGGGCATATCGGTCAATGCGTCCGTTAAATCCTGGTAAGCGCGAGTGTCTAATTGCTCGCGGGTCATCACACTGATAGTGGCTGGAGCAGCAGTGAGCTGTTGCTCATAACCTGCCGCTGTCACGACCACAGCCTCCATCATTGTCGTGGTACCTACCTCTGCAGCGTCATTCGCGACGCCCATCATCGGTACAGTGATACAAGCGGAAGCAATCGATCGGGCAAGCTGAGAACGAGAAAGTAGCGACATAGTGGCTCTAATTAAGATTTAATTGCATTTAATAATGGTTCGCAATTAAGCCTGTTAACCCTGTCAGTGACAAGTAAATCGATATCACAGGTTTAGAATATCACTATCCTGAAAATGCATAATGGTCACGACACATTGCTACTCATGCAAGGATGTCTTCGCCAACATACAGCGCTTTGAAAATCCCCCGGACCCACTCACACATTGGGTCATCATTAAAGCGTTTGTGCCAGTATAAATAGACCTCCTGAAAATCAAGCTGCAACTCTTGAGGGACTTCTCTCACAATCAATCGTGAGTCTTGGCAAGCGGCCTCTGCAAAGGGGGTGGGCAAATGAAAAATGATGTCAGTTTCAGCAGCAATGCTGGGTGCTGAGCTGAAGTTGTTTAACAAAATGGGGGCAGAAAGGCGTCTTGTCTTATTGGCTAACCCAAGATTTTTATACATGTGTTCAAAAGATAGTTTTGTCTCCCCTTGCAAAGAGATCTGACCAAAGTCGTAAGCCGACAGTTTTTTGGGTGTCAGCGTTTGGTTGGCGAGCGGGTGATCACGATTCATCAGTAAACGAAATGTTCGTTTGGCTACCACCATACGATAAATGTTTTGTTCAGAGCTCGGAGGCTGATGTGAAGATAGCGCAAAATGCACATCGCCGGAGACCAGCGCATCAAAGTGTCGTTTAGGGGTTGAGTCCAAACTGATGGTCAGCCTAGGGGCTTGCCGCCGGATCTTTGCAATGACTTTCGGCATGAGGGTGTTGATTTGGGGTAACAGCCCATAAATTTTAACCGTGCTACTGACAATACCGGGGTCAAAGGATTGCTTATGGGCCAACTTTTCCAGGCTGGTAATGACATTGTTTATGTCATGTTTTACGGATTCCGCCTTCGGAGTGAGTTCATAACCATACTTCTTACGAACCAATAACTCATCATCAAAAAACACGCGCATTTTCTGTAATGCACGGCTGACTCCCGACTGGCTCATATTTAAAGCCATCGCCGTATTCGAAACGTGTTTTTCTTCCAAAAGGTGCTTTAAGACAAACAGTAGATTCAAATCAATTTGCGATAAATTCATGCTGGGAGTCTCATTTAACGACTCGAGCTATCATACACAAGCTGTACCCTGATCATGAAAATATTAAGAACCCAATCTCCAGTCTTGAACGACAGAGTACAGATAATAAAATTTAGTCTCAATTTCGCTTCGACACTTTTTCGACACTTTTTCGACACCCCTCACTTTTAGTGGAATTTCAGACAAGAAAAAACCCTGTAAATCAGTGACTTACAGGGTTTTTGATTGGTGGAGACGGCGGGATTTGAACCCTGATATCACTTCAGGGTTCTTCTTATTTTTCAGTAGGTTAGAGATAAACCAAAACTACAAAACAGCCGTTTTTACGCAATTTTACGCTGTTTCCCGCTATTTTTTGGACACTTTTTGGACACTTGGATTGGAAGGTATAACCATGAGGATACTCGAAACATGGCAGCATTTTTGTTGCATTGAAAATATTAATCATAAAGGCAACCGATGATGTCGTATGATGTCGTACAAGGCGACATCATTATATTTTACTGTGTCCATTCCTATAAAACATCAGGATAAAGTAATGCCTCAGCAAACCTGTACGATATCTCCTATCATGCTTACTCACTACAGAGATAAGGCAAATTTCACCCAGCAACAACTGGCAGACAAGGTTCATCTTTCGCTTCGGCAATATCAGCGAATAGAAAAAGGTGGCCTAACTAGCCCACAGACATTGAAAAGACTAGCTTCAATCTTTGCAGTAACAACCGAAACGCTAAGTAAGCTACCTGACCATGTAGAGTCTGAATGGTTCATAATTGATCCAAATGGTAATGGATCATTAGAAAAATCATATTTGAAAGCACTTGACGAAATAAAAGCGTGTGCAGATAAAATTTTTTCTCTCTACCCTGAAAACTGTCATGTAGAAATTCATTTTGATAACTCTGATCCTAGTTGCAAAAAAATAACCGTAAGATATCCCCTTGATGACACTAATTTTGTCTGGAAATTCTACGCAGCAAGATTCTCCCAAGAAACGGGCATCTTCAGCCACTCCCGATGAATATGCGACACAATCCATTATCAGAAAATTGTCGTAAGCACTATTTGATAGAACAATGAAA